>JAEXAW010000043.1 GCA_023458055.1 Pseudomonadota bacterium | reverse complement strand
TCAACAAACTCAAATATTACCGCAGGATAGCAACACGATACGACAAGCTCGGCTCATCCTTCCTCGCCATGGTCAAACTCGCTTGCATCAGGCTAAGACTGCGCCATTATGAGTCCACGGCCTAATTGGAAACGGAAATCGAAAAAATGTTGGAGTATAGAAATACCTTTCTGATTATACAGAATATTTTCTACTTAGGCCTGGACAAAGTTCTTGCGAATATTGAGTAATTTTTGCTTCATTCGCATCGGCTTTGTCCGTTACCAACGCAGCATTTCAATAGATGAGGCCGACGATGGCTAGCATCATGCACATGATACCGTTGAAAGCTTTCCAATAGATTTTCGAAGGCTGCGCCTGGGGCGGCATCACACTGCGATATTTGTTTTTCAGCCGCAGGGTCAGGAAAAGGTCAGTGAGATCGATTAGGGCAATGATGAAGAGGTTCGCAACAGCGAGATAGCGAATTGCACTCAGATCTTGCGAATAGGCCAATATCAGCAAGAAAATGACAAGGCTGAGCCCTACGGCTGCGACCATGACCTGTTGCAAGCGCAGGAGCATATAGGTACGTGGCCCGGGGCTACGGAAAGGCATCGGCGCAATCACAAATGGCCTTAAACAGGTGGTGCAATAGTCCAGATATATGTCCGGACCGCAGGGTCTGAGATAGGCCGTACAGGAGGGACAACGTGCTGTGTCGAGGATCATGTTCGTGTTCCGCGGTGACATTTGGTGAAGTCGATAACGTCGGCAATTCTTTGGTCGTTATCAAATTTCGGTTCATAGGCAACTTCCAAAGGTTTTGGCCGGAACCATAGAAGTTGTTCGTCGCCGTGATCAATGCTGATACCCGTTTCCCACCCATCTCTCGTTATTAGACGGAAGCAGCGGGGTGTCGTCACGATCTTGCCAGCTGATATAATGGTTTTGCTCATGGTTTTATCCATTGGTCGAGGATCAGCAGCATCGCAATCACAGGGGCCAGATGGGCGAGGATGATGGGAGGGGGCAACAAGCTCATGGCTGGGTTTCCCAATCTGGTTCGGTCGCGATAGAGAAAATATCTTCGACCGGACGGCGGAATGTCCGTGCAAGCTTGAGCGCCAGTCGTAATTGACGGTCTGGCGTCCTGCAGTCATCGACGCCCCCGGATGGGGGCGAAACCGAGCGTATAGCTGATTGAGCAATATATCTTCCGGATCGGTGACTACGGGACGGTCGATCACTCCATTAGTAGTGTCGTTGAACTTGTCCGGCCCCACGTGGAGGACCGCCTCGCCTTCCGCGTAAAAGCTCAAGGTCTTCAGCGGCTTAGCCAGCACCCCCAGTCGCGCGCGCACAGTCGATGCGTAGGCGTCGAGCGCGAAATCTTCTTGATCGACGAACTCGTAGCGATACCGCACGTCCGCGACCGGATCGATCCAGCTGTCGTCCTGGACCGCAACTTCGGGCGATGGAGGTGGAACATCGGCCTCCACCGCCTGCGCGAACGTTATTTCATGAGAGAACGCAAGAGCGGCGCAGCTGGCAAGAGCAATAGCGAAGCGAGGCATCGGATTTGTCCTAATGGTGAAGAACCGACTGCCTAGCCTGTCCGCTTCCTGATGGGTTTGCGGCAGATCATTGCCGCTCGCGATATCGCGCACGTTCGACGGACGCGGCGAGCTATGATCTGTATCAAGGCGAACTGCGGAATGGCAAAGTAGCATTCACGTGAAATCGATGTCGAAGAACGACCTCGACCAGCGAGATGCACAGATGGATTTCACTTTATCAGAGAGACAAACCGCATGGCGTGACCGGGTGCGCAGCTTCATGCATTCGTTCGTCTATCCAGCAGATTGGACTTGTAACGGTTTTGTGCCGGTCACTTGAGAGTTAAACACTCGCCCAAGGAGACTGGTGAGATGATGAAGCATAGTGAAGAGTTCAAACGGGAGGCGGTTCGGATTGCGCTGACCAGCGGGTTGCCGCGTGCGCGGGTTGCGGCGGATTTGGGGGTTGGCAAGTCGATGCTGGCGAAGTGGTTGGCCCAATACCGTCCTGCTGACCCGATGTTGGCGCCGCAAGCCGACCTTGCTTTGGAAAATGAACGTTTGCGCGTTGAGAACCGTATCCTGAAGGAGGTGAGGTGGTGCCGCCTTCTTGGACAGTTTGGCGGCTAAGTTAAGCTAATCCCGGTTGTCGTTCATGCCGCCTGTTTGATCATCAGATCATGGGGGGCATGCCCCCCATGATCTGATTGTCCGATCCGCCGATAGGCCTCGACCGGGGTTCTCCCGGCTAGGCCTGAGTGCGGACGCTGGGTGTTGTAATAGGTGATCCACCGGCCAAGGCCAGCCCGCAGTTCCGATCCCGTCTCGAAGGCATGGAGATAGACGCACTCGTACTTCAGGGAGCGCCAGAGCCGCTCGATGAAGACATTGTCCATCCACCGCCCACGGCCATCCATGCTGATGCGGACCTCGGTCGAGGCACGTCCTTTGCAGAGTAACGCTGATGAAATTTGGGGTGCCAAGTTTTTTAAGGATAAGGGGGCATCCGACCCATGGGTTGTCACCTCGCATAGCCTTCAGATTTTCACGACGACATGCGGTTCTTTGGGCGGATCAGTGCTCGCGAAAGATGATGAGCGGACAATAATTTTCGCGAAAAGAGTTATAGCTGATCTAATCGCTCCAACGGGTATGCGTCATCAGTGGCGCGGGCGCGTTGCAATTTGTGACGGGCCGAAGGGTGTGCCTCTCGCAGGGTTTGTATCTTTAATATTGGATAACACTGAAATTTTTCGCACGGGTGATAGCGGAAGCAAAATGCTAGGTGCTATTTTTGGGCGTTTATCGAATACCACCGCCATTTATTTGTTCCGACCTGACAAGCTCCCCACGAAAGCCGCGTTATTGCAAGCGAAAGCTAACGAAACGGCAAGGTTAGCAGCAGGGCAAGCCAAGATTAATGAGTTCCGGAATAAACTTTCGATAGGCGATGAAACCAGTTGCGGTACCGTTATTCAGATTAGGGAGCCACTGGCCGAGGTCGCGGTACCCGTGACTGTTCAAGCACCGAACGGCCAGCAATCATTCTGGTCGCGTAAAGATCGCCTCTTCCCGCCCGGCTATGGCCTATGCAGCTACGGTCTGTAGAATAGGTGCATTGCTATTCGAGTGTAATCGATCCGGTCGACTTCGTAGAGCTAAATCGTGATGAGGGTGAGGGGCAATTTTGGATAAGCGCGACGATGTGACGGATGCGCCGCCGCCAACAGGGTGCAAACTCGGATCGTGATCAATGGTATAGATCGCGGCGGGCCAACCTGTCCTGCTGCGACGAAATCAAGAGGATAATTATCATGGCTGCCCCAACAAACCGTAGCATTGCTCTCGCCGATTTTCTGGCGGACCCGCTAACATATTTGCAGAGAGTGGGCGACCAAGGCATCACCATTACCACCGAGGATGATCAGTCCTATGCCGTAATCCAATCCAGGCATTACGATTCGATGCGAGCACGTGCAATGCGGGAGCTCGATCTTCGAATATTGACAACCGCAGACAATCAGGAAGAGATCAGCGAGATACTGGCTGACTCCTATGCCACAGCGGATGAAATTGCTGCAGGACGGTTTGCAGAAGACGTCGATTAGCCTCTACCGGACCGGTTTACGCGGACGATAAAAGCCCGTGGCTGTCAGCCTAGCTTTCACTTTGCTCCGCGCCAGATGCGTGATCCAGCCATCCAGAGCGCCAAGCGCTCCCCACGTGAAGAAGGCGAAACCGGGTAAAGCCCGGATCGCTTCGTAGAGCAGGTCTTTGCTCGTTTGCAGCGGCGCATCACCTGTTGCGATAACAAACAAGAACACGCCTGTCGCGATGACCCCGGCGCCATCACTTATCTGGCTCCATGCAGGCCAGCTGAAGAAGAGACCGGTTTGGGGTAAGCAAATGGCACGAACGAGGAGCACGCCGCTGGGGTGCCAATGACCTCCAAGGACAACTCTGTCCCCATTCTTAAAGGGGAGGGCGCTCCCCCAGTAACGGCATATCCGACCATTGACCTTGAAGATGGTGCTGCCATCGGCTTCGAGGTGAGACATCAGGATTTCAACCCGACCATCATATAATTTTATACCGAACATGAAAATATTCCTTTCTGAACGAACCTGCGTTCAGCCCCTCTCTTCCCCCTTTCCTTTTTCTGATTGGTGCAGCGCCCTGCGCTGCAGGAACAATGCAGCGCGTTAAGGCTGATCGGCAGCGAAGCTATTCTCGAGCAGCTGTTCGAAGGCGGATCCATCGCGCCGCGTGAGGTTGGGGACGAAGCGCGAGTAGACGGTGAACAGCATGGTGGTGTCGACATGGCCCATCTGCCGCGCGATCCATTCCGGGTTCTCGCCCGAGGCAAGCCACAAGGTCGCTGCCGTATGGCGCGTCTGATAGGGTTTGCGCTCTCGCAGCCCCAAATGGCGCAAGGTCGGGTACCAGACACGTTTGGTTACATTGCGATTGAGGAGAGGCGTTCCGGCTCGCGTCGCGAATACGAAGTCCGAGTCTGGATGCTTGCGCGCCGCCAAACGCTCGAACGCTGCCACCACATAAGCGTTCATTTCGATGCTGCGATTGGATTCTGGCGTCTTTGTGGGACCAAGCTTTCCCTGAACCAAGGCTTCCCGCACGAGAATTTCGCGGCGATCGATGCCGACATTGTGCCAACGCAGACCATCGACCTCGCTGGAGCGCATCCCCGTGAAGAAACGGACCACGTAATAGTCCCGCATATCGGGGCGAACTTTATCCAGAATGCGCTTTACTTCAGCAAGGGTGAACGGATCGACCTCTGACTTGGGCTCCTTGAGCCGCTTGATGCCCTTCCATGGGTGATCGAACGCATACCGTTCTGACGCCTCGATGAGAATTGAACGCAGCACCATCATCACCTGATTGATGCGGGACGGGGACAAGGGCTGGCGCTCGCCATCACCGCACTCGGCGATCAGTTTTCCGCGAAAGCCTAAAATGTCGGCCTTCATAATTAGATCGCACGCCTTCGAGCCGAATGTTGGCCGCAGGTAGATATTGAGCGCCGCTTCAATCGACGTCTGGTAGCTTGCACGCCATTCGGGCTTGCGTTCCCCAAACCAGACCTGAGAGAATTCTCCGAACGTTGGAATGCCTGATTTGGCGGAGGAGACCCGACGCGCCAATTGCCGGAAATACTCAGCTTTGGGGCTGTTCGGAAAGTACGCGCCATAATCAAAAGTGCCAATGGCAATCTCGGCTTCAATGCGCCGCATAGCCAAAGTGCACCGTTTCCGATGGGCAGGCTCATCGCGAAGACCAGTGTTTTCCCTGCAGCGCTGGCCCTTGAACCGGAAATCGAGTTGGAGAATCCCATTGCGGGATGTGACGACACCCATTTTCAATCGCCACCGAACACGAAAGGTGCGCTGGTGGCCAACATATCAGCCTCAATCCGCTCCCACATGTAGAGAATTTTGCGGCCGCCGAACGGACGAAAATAATGCACCCCTTCGAGAAGAACGGAGTCAATCATCCTGTCACGGATTGTGCGCGCGTCATACTTAATGCGGCTAGCCAATTCATCTGTAGTGAGGTAGGTAGTGCTCATCATTCAATCCTTTCGAGCTTCAAATGTTGCTTTCACACTACATATGACGCTCTTAATGATGATTGTCAACAACTTTTGATGCGTACGAGCATCATTTAACGGGTATGCGCGATGATTAGGTTCAGATTGAAAGAACTAATGGCGGACAAGGGCTTCAACGAATCCAGGCGGGTGACATTGGAAGAGATTGCTGAGGCGACGGGTGTACATCGAACGACCCTGTCCAAGATCGCCAACCATCGCGGCTACAACACCACGACGGAAGTTCTCGACAAGCTCTGCACTTTCTTCCGCGTACCCTTATCAGACTTCGCGGAGCATGTTTCGGACAGTGAAAATGATCCAGTGTAGGGATCAAAATCAGTCAGCATCAAAAAACGATGTTGGGCACGTTTTGGTCACGATTTGGTCACAGTCGACAATCGCACTGGGTCGGCCTAAAATTATCTTTTATTATCAATGATATAATGGTGGAGCCTAGGGGAGTCGAACCCCTGACCTCTACACTGCCAGTGTAGCGCTCTACCAGCTGAGCTAAGGCCCCATCGGGAGACGCGGCTGGTGGTGGCGTCTCGGGAAGGCGCTGCCTTTAGGTCAGGCTTGCGCCGCTATCAAGCAAAATTTGCGGGTTCCGCCGAATGAAGGCGCGCAGGTCAGGGAAAAGCGCCGTTCCTGCACTCCTTTTTGTCGCCGCAGCCTGTCATCCCTTCTCCTTCAACGCCGCCGCGACCTGTGCCTCCCAATCGGTCGGCAGGCGGTCATAAGGGTTGGGGAGCGTATCATCGGTCACGAAAATATAGGCGGCGTGGCGGCTGCGGATAATCTTTATCACCGCCGAAAAATCCGCCACCGGGCCGGTCTCGAGCAGCATATGGGCAAAGCGCGACGCCGCGTGGCGCGGAACATAGGCTGCGGGGCGATACTCCTGATATTGGCTGCCCGGGCTTTCGAAATTGACCAATATGTCGGCCCCGCCTTTGTTCCCGACCCGCAGCAAAGCTTCATCGGCATGGGTTCCGGGGTTACCGACGATCAGCCAAGCGGGGTTGATAGCCTTAAGGCCGTCATAAATGTCCTGATAGAAACGGAGCATCTCGGCCGTTTCAACCCCGGTATCGGCCGGCCCCATTTCGTCGAGGAAAATACCGTCGATGCGGCCATAAAATTTTTCATATTGGGCCGCGCACGCGACGATATCCGCCACCTGATAGGCTTTCCCCTGGGCAGGTTTGCAGCTGCTTTCGGATTGGACCATGCGCCCGACATAAGCGGTCGGGACATAGCCGATTATCTTGCCACCCGCCTTGCGGAAATCGGCGATGGTCGCCGCATAATCAGCATTGGCTGCATCTCCGGCCCCGCTTTTGGGGTTGAGGATCGCAACCACCTTTGCCCCCTTGCGCGCGGCTTTGATTAGCCGGATCCATTCATTTTTGGGGCCACCCGGATAAAAATAAGCCGGAACGAGGAAAGTGACCGGCGCGGGCTCCGCAACCGCAGCGCTCGGCGGTGCGGCGGCAGTCTGTGCCGAAAGGCCGGAGCCGCAACCGATGCCTCCAAGCGCGATCGCCAATGCTGCGGCGCGAATGTGGAAAGGGGGTTTCATCGTGCCTCCTTCATCGATGTCAGAAATGCCTCATGGGTGGGGAGAGCTGCCGCACGTCGCTCGACCACCGCGCGCACGCCGGCAATCTGCTGTTCGAGCGTGGAGAGGTTATCCCTATCTGCAGCAGGGTGATAGCTCCGCGGCTTCAGCCCCTGCCCCAGCAGGATCGCCTGCCAATTTGCTTGTTTGAACAGATCGTGCGGCTGTTCGATATAAAGCGCGCCTTCGCGGAAGAGGTCGATGCGCTCTTGCAAGCTGTCGGGGATAGACATGGTGCGGCACCGGTCCCAAAAGTCGCTGCCGCTGCGTTCGGTGACTTTGTAATGCGCGATGATGAAGTCGCGGATGCGTTCATATTCCGTCGCCGTCATCGCATTATATTGCTCCACCATAGCGGGATCGATGCGGTCACGCGGCATCATGACGGCGAATTTGGCGAGCGCCGACTGGACCAGATGGATCGAGGTGGATTCGAGCGGTTCAAGAAAGCCCGACGCCAATCCGAGCGCGAGGACATTCTTGTTCCATATTTTCCGCCGCTTGCCAGTGGTGAAGGAGAGCATCCGCGGGTCCGTCCGCGTGGGCGCATCCAGCCGGGTCATCAGCTTGTCGACCGCATCCTGTTCGGACAAAAAATCATTGCAGAACACATAACCGTTGCCGGTGCGACGCTGGAGCGGGATGCGCCATTGCCACCCCGCCTCCTGCGCGGTCGAGCGGGTGAAGGGCGTTGGCGGGCCGTATTTTTCGGTCTGCACCGCCCAGGCCCGGTTGCACGGAAGCCATTCGCTCCAATCTTCATACCCCGTTTTGAGCGTCTGTTCGATCAGTAACCCGCGAAAGCCAGAACAATCGAAGAAGAAATCGCCCTCAACATTTCTGCCATCGTCCAGGGTCAAGCTGGTAACGTCACCGGTTTCGGGATGCTGCTCGACCGATGCGACCTTGCCCGCGATATGCTCGACACCGAGTGCCTCGCTATAGCGTTTCAGAAATCGCGCATAGAGGCCCGCATCGAAATGATAGGCATAGTTGAGCCGAGGCTCGGCCGGGCTGCGCGGCGGCATGAAGCTAGTGATTCCAGTGAAATTGACTCTGTCGCACGATAGAGAGTGATTCATCATAATGGCGTTGCGCACGCGTTCCAGTCGGCTGATTGTGGCAGGGCCAGCGTGGAGCTTTTTCGTCAAGCGCTGC
>JAEXAW010000010.1 GCA_023458055.1 Pseudomonadota bacterium | reverse complement strand
CGCATGACATTACTACCGAGTTATTGGCGTATGAACTGCGCAACGCCTTGGAACAGTTGGGAGAAATATCGGGTGAGTTTACCAACGACGAGGTGTTGGGGAATATCTTTTCTAAGTTTTGTATCGGAAAGTAATTAAACTCCTAAAGCCACATTAAATTACCTATAATTAAGTAGTTACAAAAATTTACTTTCTCTTTTTTGTTGCTAATTTGCTCTTTTTATCTTATATTTGTTTCTATAACGTTTCTTAGAAACAAGTTTTTGTTGCTAGAAACAATACCTGATTTAGCATCAAATAATTTAAAAATACAGAGCCATGAAAGTAACTTTAAGAGAAAGAAACCAAGGAGGTAAAACTAGCCTCTATCTTGACTACTATCATCGAGGAAAAAGAAAAACGGAATACTTAAAACTTTATCTTCAACCAGATGCTAAAACGAAAGAAGAAAAAGAGGTTAATAGAAAAACTCTACAACTTGCTGAAACGATAAGAGCACAACGACAAATTGAAATTCAAAATGGCGTTTATGGTTTTCGAGATCAAGAAAAACTTAAAGGAAGTGTTATTTCTTATATAGAAATGCTAACCGAGAAGAAGCTGGATAGTTCAGGAAATCATGGAAATTGGAAAAGTATGCTAAAGCATCTTAAAGACTTTACCAATAGCAATCTAATTTTCGCCGATTTTCATCGTGATTTTTTGGATGATTTTCGCGAATATCTTGATAAAACTGCGAGAACCCCAGGTGGACAACCATTATCTCAAAATTCAAAATATTCTTACTTTAATAAACTAAGAGCCGCCGCAAAACAAGCAGTAAGGGATAAAATTCTAGCTACTAATCCTGCGGACAGTATTGATGGCTTCAAACAAGGTGAACCTCAACGAGAATTCCTATCATTAGAAGAACTTCAAAAAGCAGCAAAAGTAGAATGTGAAATTCCTTTAATGAAAACTGCTTTTCTTTTTTCTTGCCTAAGTGGATTAAGGTGGTCTGATATTCATAAATTAGTATGGTCAGAAGTTCAATATTCAAAAGAGTTGGGTTACCATATTCGCTTTCGTCAGAAAAAAACCAAAGGCGCAGAAACACTTCCTATTTCAGAACAAGCATACAATATGCTTGGAGAACGTGGAGAAATGGATGATAGAGTATTTGTTGGGCTTAAATATTCCGCTTGGCACAATCTAAAATTACAACAGTGGATGATGGCGGCAGGAATACATAGAACTATTACTTTCCATTGCGCAAGACATACGTATGCAACACTACAGCTTTCTGCTGGTACCGATATATATACCGTTTCGAAATTATTAGGACATAGAGAGTTAAAGACTACTCAAATCTATGCAAAAGTAATTGATGAAAAGAAAATTGAAGCCGCTAACAAAATAAAACTAGACTTATGAATTTAGATATTTTACAGTTAGAATCTTTTGTGGTTGGTGATAATCGTCCTTGGTTAGAAAATCAAACCAATGAAGTTGTTTTTCGTTCTAAATTGGGAAATATTATCGAAGCGGATATACCTGATTCCCTTGTTTACAATTTCGATTTTCAAAGACCTATAAGCGAGAAAACAAAATACTTTCAGAGATTAATTCATAATGCTTTTATTGAGGATTATAACAATATAAGTTATACACTTGAACAAGATGACGATGAACGTGTGATAAAATACATTTTAGATAAAATTCTGAATAAAAAATTAAAAACTAAAATCAACCAAATTGGTGTAATAATTAGAGAGCACGACTACAATCTTGCTTATATTAATCCTGCAACAACTTCTGCACATCTTGAGCAAGAAGTAAAAGATAACATTTTCATCACGCAATTGCTTAAAAATACCCTAATAAGTCTTTATCTCAATATTCAAGAGAAATACAAGTCTTATATAAATGATTTTCTTGAACCCGAAGATTTCTACACACAAATTTTGTTAGAACCAATTCCTAGTATTCTACCTTTCAGAAAAACGCAAATTGTAGAAGCTGTAGAAGTTCCTATTCAGCAGCCAACAACTAAAATTAAAAGACCAATAGAAGAACCGAATTCTTTTACATATTTGGTAAAGCAAGATTCAGAAGATAAACTTAGAGATGCGTTTGACAGATTGAAATCTAAGAAGTTTATTGATGAAAGCACTACACTACCAAATTTCAAAAGAATCTTTTCAGGTAGAGAAATTAGTACACCTATCAAATGGATTGCTAATAATTCGGATTTATACTACTTTATAAAACTGCTATATTCAAAAGAAAAATTAGTAAAAGACTTAAAGCAAAAGCAGTGGAAAGTTGCGGAAAAATGCTTTGTAAATTCTGAAGGTAATTTATTTGATATGTCTAAGATTAAGACATTAAAAAAACCTGCTACAACTGCAGAGTTTTTAGAAATGCTTGTTTCGGGTATGAAATAGCATACTCTACACTCCGTTTTCAAAAAAACTTTTTTCTTTTGTTTATTCCTTATTTGCCTCAAATAAGGAATTTTTCTTTTGTTTCACACTCTACGCTCTACACTCTACACCTTACTAAGTTTTGCGTCACAATTTTGCTTTTGCTTACACAATACCTTTGAAACGTCTTTGATACTCAAGGATGACTTTTGGCCAGAAGTCCATTTTTCCAAAATTAAAAATAAGTCAGATGGACGAAATTTTAAACCGCCTTAATGAGATTCAAAATATGATAGAAACTCAAGGGCTTTATGTGAAAGAAGTTTTAAACTTCAATGATGCTTGTAAATATTTGGAACTCTCGCAGTCCCATCTATATAAGCTAACGAGTAATAACGGAGTACCACACTACAAACCGAACGGAAAAAAAATCTATTTCCGTAGATCAGAGCTGGATGCGTGGTTATTACGAAATCGTACAGACTCACAAGATGAGATTGATAGAAGAGCAGCAGATTATTTAATCAGAAAAGGAAGAGTAAAGCTATGAAAGAATACCTAAATCAGATTGCAGCGCTAACTCAGGATGTTCAGGAGATTAAAGCGGCCCTTAATTTTATTACAAAAACTTCGGTTAATAGAATTAAAAAAGAGTGGGTAGATGGTCAAGATGTAATGCAAACATTGCATATCAGCCAAAGAACCTTGCAATCTTTGCGAGATTCAGGAACACTTCCTTACAGCAGAATAAATGGTAAATTTTACTATAAAGTATCAGATATAGATACGCTGCTTTCCAAAAATTATTCACACAATAAAATTAGGAAAGATGGAAGTTACTAAGAAAAGAATACTAGATAAAACCCACTATGGGATTAATATCTATGCATTTATCCTTAGAAAATACTATCAGGGTGCAACAGTCCTCTCACTTGCTGGGAGGACTTGCAAACCCACCCAAAACCCATTCAATAAGGATAAAGAAACATTATTGGTAAGCATCAAAGAGAATATTGCTTGTCATACAGATGCAGAGTTAAAAGATTTTTCAGGCGATGTATTTTCTTTCGCAGAATTATATTTTCAGAAAAATGGACAAGAATTATTAAATGAAATTAATGAGGTAATGTTTTTGGCTTTAGATAAAGAAAAAAGCTTTTACAAGAATAATTCATGCTCTAAAGCTAAACCAATAGAAGAAGCAAAAGAAATTATTATTCCTAAGTGCAGTTACTTTTCAAAACCAATTCACAATACAAAACCTTTAGCGGTGGTATCGCTATTGGAGATTTTCAATAAGATGACAAGTGACGCTTTCAAACCGAAAACCGAAAAGCTACGAAGTATAGAAGATCAAGCTGCAGCTAAAAAGTATAAAGCAACCAATTTTGATTATGTAACATTTTCCGGAATATTCTCTAAAAGAAATGAAGCAAATATTATTCAACATTCAAACTTATTGGTATTGGACTTTGATCATGTCGAAGATTTGGAAGATTTAAAGCTAAAGCTACTTCAAGACGAATATTTCGAAACAGAATTGCTTTTTATTTCGCCTTCGGGTGATGGACTAAAATGGGTAATTCCTATTGATATTCAAGAAGCGGCACATCAGGAGTATTACAGAGCGGTAAAAAACTACATCAAAGAAACCTATAGTGTAGATGTAGATCCATCAGGAAAAGATGTTTGCAGAGCATGTTTCCTGCCTTATGACAAAGAAGCATATATCAACCCTTTATACAAGATATAAGAAATGAAAACTAAATTTAATCCGCAAAATTGGCTAAATGATAAAGCTGATTTGCAATACGATACAGCAAATGCAATTAAAAATACAAATACAAAAGCAGATGAAGTTGAAGCAGTGCTAGAACAAATAGAAAAGCAGCAATTAGACATAACTTCTACCTACGAATCCTGGATAAACATAGGTTTTGCATTCGCTGAAGAATTTGAAGAAATGGGAAGGGATTACTTTCACCGATGCAGCAGATTTCATTCCCAATACAAATATGAAGAATGTGATAAGCAATACAACCAATGTCTTAAATCTAAAGGGAATGGCGTAACAATAAAAAGCTTTTTTTATAATGCTAAAAATGCAGGGTTGATAACTTCTTTGCAAGAATCTAAAATAGATATTTCCAAAAATATCGTCAAAAAAGAAATCGTAAATACTAAAGTCGATGATGAGGTTTTCGATGTACAAACAAACGATAGGTTGCCAACCATTCCCAAAGAGGTATATCCTAAACTTCCTGAATTCCTCAAAAAGATTACAGAAGTAGCAACCTCCAATGAGGAAAAAGATATTCTTTTGTTGGGTGCTTTAGTGGCTATGAGTGCGTGTTTTCCCAAACTCTATGGCATATACGACAGCCGAAAAATTTATCCTAATCTTTTTCTTTTCATTACTGCTCAAGCATCTGCTGGTAAAGGCAAATTGGTACATTGTCGCCAATTGGTAAATCAGGTCCACAAAAAACTTCGTGAAGATGCAAAAACCTTGAAACAACAATATGAAATTGAATTAGCACAATACAATGCAGAGAAAGGTAAATCAGAAAATATAGAGAAACCAACAAGACCACCTGAAAAGATGCTATTTATCCCAGCCAACAATTCATCTACGGGAGCTTACCAACTTTTAGGGGATAGTGATGGCAGAGGTCTAATATTCGAAACCGAAGGTGACACATTAGCACAAGCCTTTAAAAGCGATTACGGTAATTACAGCGATGGATTCCGTAAAGCTTTCCATCACGAAACCATTTCCTATTATCGTAGAACAGATCGCGAATACGTCGATATAGAAAAACCTTGTCTATCTACAGTCCTTTCGGGAACACCCAAACAGATTACGGCACTCATTCCTGATGCCGAAAATGGACTTTTCAGTAGATTTATTTTTTATCAAATGAATGTCAATACCATTTGGAAAGATGTATTCGGTTTAGCAGTAGAAGATGGTTTAGACGATTACTTTCAAAATCTAGGTTATGATTTCTACAACTTTTATGGAATGCTCCTAAAACAGCCCGAAATCCAATTCTCATTTACAAAAGACCAAAAACAAGCATTTAATCAGTTTTTTGCAGAAGCACAGAATATCTATATCAATATCAAAGGTTTAGACTATATGGCAACAGTACGCAGATTAGGCATTATTACCTTTAGATTAGGAATGCTTATTTCAGTATTTAGATTATTAGAAACTGGCGAAATTACCAATAACTTAATTTGTGAAGATGAAGATTTTGATTCTTTAATGGCAATCACAAAAACATTGGTCAAGCACTCAGCAGCGGTTTTCGAAAGCCTTCCGAGAGAAACAATCGTTAAAAAAAGTAAAAACAAAAAAGAAAAATTCTTAGAAGGCTTACCCAAAAACTTCAACAGACAAAAGTATTTAGAGATAGCAAAAGAGTTTTCTATAAACGATAAAACCGCAGAGGGATATATCACAGCATTTGTGAAAGCAGGTATTCTACATAGAGAAGCGCATGATAACTATATCAATACCGCCAATAAGGATAATGAGGATATTCAGGAAATCGAGGAAATATAATCCTCGGTTTCCTTAGATTCCTTAAAATTCTAAATTGATACATATAGTAGCAATCTGAGTTCATTATATTGCACACGAAATAATAATAATGTACTTTTACTTATTCAAAAAATACAACTATGATACCTACAAAACAAGGGCAAATTGTGAAATTTCATACACCGTTAGAGGATGAAAATCCTAATCAACTCTATGTAGTGTCAGAAATTTTTTTAGACAAAGAAATTCCTTTAGTATCAATTCAAGCATTAGGTACTGGTTTATCTTTTCCCCCTATTTCTAAAGTAAAATTGGAGGATGTAATTGTGGAACAAGTGGCAACAGCCGATTTGCTAGGAAGTATAGTAACTGTAATTAATGACGATAATCAACAATTTCAAGGTGAGGTAATTTCAGCAAAAGAGGAAAAAATACTTCTAGATATGGAAGAGAAAGACGGTGTAGTTTTTACCAATGTATGGCTAACAATAGCTGATGCAGAGGGAAAACAACATTCTGGAAATCTTTTGGTGAAAGCACAATAATGACTTTATGGTAGTTACTGACACTGATCTTCTTAAAAAAAGAGAAGAATTAGGCATACGTTTGAAAGAAATCAGAGAAAAAAGAAAATTAAAACAAGAAGAACTTGCAGAATTAATGTCCGTAAGTAGAAGTACCATTTCTAAAATTGAAGGTGGTAAATTCAACTGCAGCTATGATTATATTTTGAAGTTCTCAAAAGCATTATGCTTTAATATTATTTTAGAAGAGAAAGAGTATGAGTAAATATAGTTTTGTCGATTTATTTGCAGGATGTGGTGGATTAAGTGAAGGATTTTACAAAGAAGGTTTTAAAGCTCTTGCACATGTAGAAATTAATAAATACGCTTGTGAAACTTTAAAAACTAGAATGAAATTCTATGGTTATGAAAATGTAGAAGAAGAAGTTTTAAATGTAGATATCACCAGTGAAAATATAAATGAAATAATTGATAGTGCAGTTAAAGATAGAACGGTAGATTTAATTGTAGGGGGGCCTCCTTGTCAAGCATATTCAACTTTAGGTAGAGCCAAAGATGGAAACGCGATGCAAGATGATCCACGTAATTTTTTATTTGAAAGCTATATTAAAGTTTTACATCATTTAAATCCTAAGATTTTTGTTTTTGAAAATGTTACTGGACTCTTAACAGCTAAACTGAATAATAAATTAATTTTAGATACTATTCTTAAAAAGTTAGGTGAGAATTACAAGCTAATCAAATCACCTAAAGAAATGGTATTAAACTCTGCTGATTACGGCGTACCCCAAATTAGAAAACGTGTTATCATCATAGGTGTTAGAAAGGATTTACCGTTTGATGCAGATGAAGTTTATAAAAATATTATTAAAACAAATTCGGATTCAGAAGATTCTAATTTAAAGCCATATATTACTGTAGCTGATGCAATTAGTGATTTACCATCGCTAAAAGCAGGAGAAGGTGATGACATTATTAATTTTAAGACCGATAACTCAAATGAATTTCTAGATAAAATGGTAGATAAAAAATCTAATATTTTAAGACATCATGTAGCTAGAAAATTAAATGAGTTAGATGTTGAAAGATATTCAGTAATGAGTAAAAATAATTGGACTTTTACTCAATTATTGGAAAATAGAGAAGATTTGAGACATCCAAAGCAAAGAGTTTTTAATAATAGTTATTGTGTTCAATTTTGGGATAAACCAGCGCGTACTATTATTGCTCATTTATATAAGGATGGTAACCAATTTATACATCCAGATTATAAACAAGGGCGTTCTATTACTCCAAGAGAAGCAGCAAGATTGCAATCTTTCCCTGATGATTTTGTATTTGAAGGGTCAAGAACAGAAATTTATAAACAAATAGGTAATGCAGTTCCTGTACTTTTAGCTCAAGCTATTGCTAAAGGATGTAAAAATGTTTTAAAGAAATATGATATTTAAGAATATTAAAGAAATAAACGATAAAAAATTAAAGGCAACATTTTTAGAGAAGATAGATTTACATATTAAAATCGTAAATTCTTTAGCTGAGCTTAATAATTTTGATATTGAAAACTATAATGATTTAGTTGATAGTAATACCGTAACGTATTTAATTGAATTAGGTGTTATTGATGATGATACAGAGATAACGTTATTAAAAAAATTATTATCAACAAAATTTCACTCATTCATAAAGAGTGTAAATTTTACAGTACAGAATAAAAAGATTATTGGTAATCATTTAGATAAACTGAATAATTCAATTCGTTTAAAATATCAACAAAAAGAACAAGCTTTAGGTAAACCTACATTAGTTGATTTCTTTTGTGGCGCAGGTGGTTTAAGTTTAGGGTTTGTAAAAGAAGGTTTCAAAGTCATTTTAGCTAATGATCACGAAGATGTTTGTATAGATACATATTCTTACAATCATCCAGAAGTAAAAGAGGATAAAATCATTAATGGTGATATTCGTCAAATTGTTGACAACATAAAAGATTATATAGATCAGGATGTAGATATTATTGTTGGTGGTCCTCCTTGTCAAGGATTTAGTTCTGCAAATCAGCAACGTATTATTGATGATCCGAGAAATGAATTATATAAATATTTCATTAAAGCAATTACTCATTTATCACCAAAATTTGTTGTGATGGAGAATGTTAGAGGAATGCTTCCTTATGCACAACAAGTTATTGATGATTATAAAGATATCGAAAGTGAAAAAGATGGTATTAAATATACTTACAATGTAAATTGTAGAATTTTAATATCTGATGATTTCGGGGTAGCTCAAAAAAGACAGCGTCTTATTTTTATTGCTATTAGAAATGACGTAGCTAAAGATAAAAATATTACTCCTGATACAATTTTCGAACAAATAGTTTCTAATTCAGATTCAATGAAAAGGTATGTATTAAACGATGCTTTAGAATATATTAAACCACTTGAACCAAATAGAGTTAAAAATTCGAATGAAATTGATAGCGATGAATCTGGTAAAAAAGTAGATGTTAATCAATTTACTGGTAATGAAAATTCGTATTTAAAATTGATTAACAACGAAAGAAATATTCCATTAATTTTTAATCATAAATCTCGTTTTGTAAGTGATTTAAATTATGATATTTATAGATTATTGGACCAAGGTGATGATGCTACAAATGAAAAAATTTCTCATTTAATGCCTTATTCTCATCGTAATAATGTTTTTAAAGATAAATATTATAAATTAGTTGCAGATAAGCCTTGTAGAACTATCACTGCTCATATGAGAATGGATTGCCATTCACACATTCATCCTTATGCAGTAAGAAGTTTAACTCCAAGGGAAGCAGCGAGAGTTCAATCCTTTCCAGATGATTATGTTTTTATGGGAGCTTATCTAAAAACATATATGCAAATAGGTAATGCCGTACCTCCAGTGATGGCATCATATATTGCAAAAGAGATTAAAAAATATCTATAATGAATTTAAAGTTTACTAAAAAATTAACAAAATCTAATTTAGGTGAAGCGGATATGCATTATTGTTACATTACTGTACCTAAAAAGCAAATAGATCCTGATATTTTTTTTGGTAAGCCTGATGGCAAGAAAAGAACGATAATTGACAAATTTACAAACGTTCCCTTTGAATTTACTTATAGCCAGAACCAAAGTGAAAAAAATAACGAACATAGATTATCAAGTTTTTTAACTTATTTTAGGTTAGTTAAGGCTCAAGTTGGAGATGTTTTGCATTTTGAAAAAGTTATTGAGATTAAAAATGGTAGAAAGAAATCGAAATATTTCATGTCAATTACGAACAACGACTTTTACTTTGAAAATGAAGATGCTGAGAATGAAAAATTATATGAAGGTGCAAAGAAAATAGTTATAGTTAATAAATATGAGCGAAGTAAGCAAGCCCGAAAGATATGTTTAGAGGAGCATGGGTATGTTTGCAAAGTTTGTGATGAACTATTAAGCGACAAATATGGAGAACTAGGCAATGAATATATCCATGTTCATCATTTAAAGAAAATTGCTGATATCGGTATAGAATATCAAATAAACCCTATTGATGACTTAGCTCCTATTTGTCCAAATTGCCATAGTATGGTTCATAGAAGGAATCCAATGTTATCATTAGAAGAGTTAAAAACAATAATAAGTAATAATGAGAATAGATAAGTATATAAAAATTCTTAATAATACTGAACTAGGTAAAGGTACAACCCACGAATATTACGTTTTAGTTACAGGAGGTTATAATGTTGATAATGTTTTTGATTCATTTATTAACGGTAGCTCTGTTTTTGTTGATAAAATTGATAATACTAATATTGATAATATTAGAAAGCAAACAGGACGAGAAACAAGAATTGTTGGATTTGGCCCTTATTATAGAAAGTATGATTTGAATGCAGGTGATTTGCTGGTTTTAGAAAGAATTAAAAATACTGATCAATCTATTTCTTTTTATTTAAGTAATATTAAAAAAACAAACAATTTAGTACTACAAAAAGTTGGAAATAAAGGCTATGAAATTTTAACACAAAATTTAGCGGTAACATATCCTTTGATTGTAAGTTCATGTTTACTGAATGATGTAAACCAAAATATTGAAATTCGGTTTAAACAATCTGTTCGAAAACGTTCTGATTCACCAGAGCCAACAGATTTTTATGATATAGTTATTGATGGTAGCCCATACAATATAGGCGATAAAGAAATGTGTGAATTGACTATAGAACAAGATCGCAAAATTTTCAAAAAACTAAAAACTTGGAATAAATACACTGTAAAATGGTAAAAAATTATCTTTTGTATATTAATGACTTGGGTTCATTAACTAGTTTAAGTCCATTAGCTCAAATTAAATTTTCATTTGAAAACATATTGTCAGATGAAGATTTATTAGCATTTAATCACAATGATCGATTTATTGTAATTTCTGAAAAGAGATCGTTGGTATTAACTTTTGAAAGTTTAAACCAAATAGAAATTACTTTTAAAAAGGTGTTAGAGATTGAAAAAGAAACAAGTCTAACTTCAATAACAAACCCTTTTAAGGAAATCACAGATGAAGAATACAATGAACTTTTAGCATTACTACTTTCAGATTTGCTTCAATTAGATCCTCCTATAATCCTTCCAAACCAAGCTGAAGAAGTTGAAAGAGAATCTGTTCCTTTAATTAGTGGTTTTAACATAATCTACTACGGTGCTCCAGGCACAGGTAAATCATATAAAGTTGACCAATTAATAAAAGATTTAGATCCTAAATTTTACCAGCGAGTAACTTTTCATCCTGAATTTGACAATGCTTCATTTGTTGGGGGTTAT
Source organism: Pseudomonadota bacterium (assembly GCA_023458055.1). Classification (GTDB taxonomy): domain Bacteria; phylum Pseudomonadota; class Alphaproteobacteria; order Sphingomonadales; family Sphingomonadaceae; genus JAFAFE01. The sequence goes on along the minus strand of JAEXAW010000010.1, from coordinate 7,998 downwards.
AAACCTTCATCAGAAAAAAATGATGATGGAGAAGATGTAATTAGCTACAAGTTTGTACCACAAGCTTTTGCTAAAATTTATGCAGATGCTTGGAAAGATTCGGATAATGATTATTACTTGGTAATTGAAGAAATCAACAGAGGTAATTGTGCTGAAATTTTCGGTGAAATTTTCCAATTGCTAGACCGTAATTCTAATTATACGGTTTCACCTTCAAAAGAACTTAACGATCATTTAATTGAGGAATTTGATGATAATAAAGAACATGAAGGCATTGCTAAAGGTTTAAAATTACCTTCCAATTTGCATATTTTGGCAACAATGAATACTTCTGACCAATCGCTTTTCCCGATGGATTCTGCTTTTAAAAGAAGATGGGAATGGGAATATGTCCCAATTTGTTATGAGGTACAAAATGAAGAAGGAAAAAATAACGAATCTTTCAATTTTGAAATTGATTTAGGAGGAGGATTAAAGTACAAATGGATAGAGTTTATTGCAAAAATCAATAACAATCACATCAAAAATAACCAAGCATTAGGAATGGATAAATGTATTGGGAACTACTTTATTAAGCCTGATGAGGGTAATAACATAACGCTAAAACCATTTATTAATAAAGTTATTTTTTACCTATGGAATGATGTTTTCAAAGATGAAGATAACAAAGTGTTTGAATCAAATGGTTCTTACGAAGATTTCTTTCCCATTCTTACCAACGGTTTAACCAAAGTTAAAGAACTTTTCGAAAGAATAGAGTTAACACCAATTCCAGCATATCCTTCTAGAGAGGAAGAACAAGATTTAGGTCAAGTTGCAGAAGAAAATCAACAATTAGCAGAATAAGAAATGCATATTCTGATTGAAGGCGAAAATTACTCCGAAAATCTTTTAAGAGATTTATTCGAGGATCCCAAGTTTTATAAACTTAACGGACTCGAAGGAACTCTTACGTCCGTAGGTTATTACCATTCTTTTGAGAAAAACAAATTGGTATTCATGCTGCCAAAAGTGTTTATGAAAGATGGTGAAGAAACCGTTTTGGGCACATCGAAGGAGGAGTTGCTTAATTTAATTAAAGAGCAATCAATAAAGCATAAAACAGAATACAACTGGGTAAGACAGCTTTCTGTGTACTTTTACAATAGTTTAATTGAATACCGCAAAAGATATAATGATACTTCAATTATCCATGAAACAGAAACCTTTGAACTGAATACAAATTTAGGAGCAAAGGATTATTCATTTCTGGATATACTTTTAAGTTTTGTCAATTTCTTTAAGAAAAACAAGCAGCAAATCTTATTTAAACATATCGAATTCACTTCCAACCAAGCTAAAAAACCAAAGTGGGAGAAAACAATAAGAAAATCATTACCCATTCTTATAGGGGGTAAAACGCCAATTTATACGGAGATTGCAAATAGAAAGAAAGTCATAAATACCGAAGAAGAATTAATTACGTATTTCTTTAGTATTCTCAACCATCTTAACCACGAGCACCACCTTAACCTAAAAATTGATAAATCCTACCAAATCATATCAGGTACAGCTTTTCAGAATCTTTGTGCAACGGGTTTATCAAAATTAAGGAAAATTAAGTACCGCTATTTTAGTGATGTGCTAAGACGTATGTATGGTCTTTGTGAAATGTACTTCTCTCAATATGATTCTAGTAGCATCAAACGAAAAAGAGAGGATTATATGGCAATTACCAACTACAACTTAGTTTTTGAAGATATGGTAGATAAGCTATTTTCAGATGAACTAAAAAAATACGAAGTGGATGGGATTACGATAGATAAATTGAAACACCATGATGATGGTAAAATAATTGACCATATCTACGATTACCAATCATTAATTGACACCAGCGATATATTTTACATTGGAGATTCTAAATATTATAAATCTAATAGCCAAGCGGGTAAAGTATCAAAGTATAAGCAGTTTACTTATGCCAAAAATGTAATCCAATTCAATATAGACCTACTAAATAAAAAAGGAGAAGAACATATTAAACCTTTGCGCTATAGAGATAAATTGACAGAGGGCTACAATATTTCACCAAATTTCTTTATTTATGGGTATATAGACGATGTTGATAACTACGATCAACATTCAATTGTTAAAAAAGGCGAACCGATAACTTCATATCATTTTGAAGATCGATTATTTGATAGAGATACGTTGTTTGTACATCAGTACCAAATAAATTTTCTTTATGTACTAAAATCATACACTACGTTTAACAACTCAGATATTGAAAAATTTAGAAATGAAATAAAGGAAACCTTTAGAAATAATTTCTTAAACTACTTTAACAATGAAACGGAATGTAAATACTCATTCTATAAATGTAATTTGCCAGAAGCTGATGTTACAACTTTTGTTAATGCTAATTTCAGACAACTTAATGGCAAATGCTTTTTAACTAATAAAAACGAATTAATTATCGCGAAGTCAATTGTTGATAACAATATAAATCATCTATTGCAAAATTTTCAAAAAATAGGTAAATTAGTGTAAGATATAAAAACACTAATGGCTCAAAATTTACACGTTAACATTCTTACTTTTCAAGAAGATAAAGAAAGGTTCAGCTTTTGGTTTACAGATAAAGACGACACTAATTTAGTTCGATTTCATGCGAGTGCAGTACCTGTTGAGGTAGTGCAACATTTTGGTGAACTAGATTTTTACTACACCTCTTTTACAGAAGAGCATGCGGGTTTTCTAAAGGTCACAAAAAAAACAACTCCTGACAAAGAATATTCTGTAACCGAGGATGGAGAAGAAATTGCTAAAAATATACCCAATACTGCATTTTCAATTTCCATTCTTAAAAAGTTCTATAACAAGATAATTGGTAATTATTTCAAATCAATTGGGTGTTTGGTAATGCCTAATTTTATCAATGCAGTAGAAATTTGGATACCTACAAATATTAGTGGTAGCCAACAACAATATAATTTTTACAAAAAGATTACTTTAAGAGTACAAAAAGCAGTTGTTTCCAATGATTGGGAAATCGTGGTGATTTACGAAGGACAATCCAAAATTTTCAAAAAAGCGATTTCAGATTTGGAAGATACAATTCCAAATTCTGCCTTTAATTGGGTAATATATAACAACAATTTTTATCGTTTCAAAGATCTTCCTAAAGAAGTACGACTTAATTTAGACCAAACCTATCCAATTTGGAATTTTAATATTAGGAAAGCATTGGGAGAACCTACAGCAGCACCTGATAGAAGCAATAGATATGTAGGTTTCAAAAAAGAAATTCAAGAGTTTTATTCAAATTTTCTAAACCAAGAAGGATTTTTAAAGCTAATAAACCTTTCCGCAAATGGTTTTTACAAGGTTCCTGAACGCAAAATTGGTGAAGTATCAGTAGGAAGTAACAGAATGATATTCGGAAAAAATAACACCGACATTTCACCTATGAAGGGCATGAGGAATTATGGTCCTTATGATGTATCGGATGCTTCGGTAGTTGAATTCTTTTATATTTTCCACTCCAAAGACGAAGCAGCGGTAATTAAGCTTCATGAATATTTTAAAGGCAAACATGATACTTTCAAAGGTCTTTCAAAATTTATTTTAACACCATATCATCCTGATAAAAATCTAAAAATTAACTTCACAAATATTGAGGATCCATGGCCTGAAATTAATGCAGGTTTACACAATCTTCAAACCAAAAAAGAGGTGAGTTATGTTGCTATTTATGTGAGTCCATTTAGTAAAGATGAAGCAACACCCCAACAGAAGAAAGTGTATTATTTACTGAAAGAAAAATTATTACATCTAGGGATTTTATCACAAGTTATTGATGCAAAGAAAACAATCAATAATAGAATGTTTGAGTATAGTGCTCTTAATATGGCGATTGCTATTTTAGCGAAATTAGATGGTATTCCATGGCAACTAGACACCACCTTAAAAAAAGAACTAATTGTAGGTGTTGGAGCATTTAAAAATCCTGAAACGGGCGTTAAGTATATTGCGAGTGCTTTCAGTTTTCATAACAATGGTAAGTTCAATTGTTTCGACCATTTCTTTGAAAATCAAACAACAGAATTGGCAGGTTCTATAATCCATAAGGTAAGAGAATACACCAGCATAGATCCTAATCTAAAAAGGTTAGTAATACATTTCTACAAAACTCTAAGTAGAAAAGAATTAGAGCCAATCGAAAAGGGATTAAGAAACCTAGGACTAGCAATTCCTGTTATCATTATTTCGATTAACAAAACATCATCAACAGATATAACCGCTTTTGATGATAATTATTCTGAACTTATCCCAATTAGTGGTACTTACATTAATGTTGGCTATCGCAAATACATTTTGTTTAATAACACTCGATATAAAGTAGGAACAATGAAATCTAGTGATGGTTATCCGTTTCCAATTAAATTTCAAATATTCTGTTCAGATGAAAAGCAAATAGCAGACACAAAAATTGTAAAAGAATTAATAGATCAAGTATATCAATTTAGTCGTATGTATTGGAAATCAGTAAGACAACAAAACCTTCCGGTTACATTAAAATATTCAGAAATGGTGGCAGAAATGCTACCACACTTTCAAGATTCAGAAATCCCCAATTTTGGAAAAGATAAACTTTGGTTTTTATAAAAAAATAATATTAGATGACAACAAGAGAATACGAATTCTATGCTGCAGAACATTTTAAAAAACAAAACTATAAAGTAGAAGTAACTTCACAAAGCAATGATTATGGAGTGGATATATTCGCAACAAAAAATAGCGAAAAAATAGGAGTTCAAGTAAAAATGTATGGTAATTCAAGAAGAATAAACCGTAAAGCAATTATGGAATTATATGGGGCGAAAGTGTATTTCGACTGTACTTCTGCAAAAATAGTAACTGATGGTGTTTTACTTGAAGATGCAAAGAAAGTTGCGGACAAACTAAATATAGAAATTATTCAATTAGAACCCAATTCAGATTTTATTCATGTTGAAGAAAATAATGAAAGTTATGCTGCTTGCTTCTACATAGATTGGAATACATATATTAAACCTTTAGTAGGGAAAACTTTATTCAATACACAAAATAAACCTAATAAAATAATCTCAGTAACGAATGCTGAAATCATACGGGAAACTGAAAATGGTAAAATATCCAAAATTTCTATGGAAATATTTAGAGAAGCATATTTTCATATCAAAGAAAACGGGGAGATTACAAGAGATTATATTAATCAAAATTATGTAGGAAGAGCTTCATCTGGAATTATTTTAATTTTATCACAAATACCATCTTTTGAATTAATCACGAATCCTATAAGAATACGAGAGAAGAATTAAAGATAGTTGAGCAACGCCTTCCCCCAGCAAATAACATAATCGAAATTATACGCATACGCCAACGCATCGGGGATTGCTTCCACTTCGTTACTGCAACTGCCAATAGGGTACGCCTATAATTTGAGATTATGTTAAATGCTTCCCTAGCAACGGGCATAGCCCTTTTGCGCCTACGCTTTGCCAACGCTTTTCACCCAACCCACCCATTTTATAGGATGCACAAAAAAGATGCAGATAGAGTAGTCTTTTGCCAATCGTTACAGTCGCTTCTTGCCTGAAACTATTTTACAGAAAATAAAAAAATAGTTCACGCAATCAGCCACTACCACTCACGCGCATAGCAGTATTCCTTCAATCCTCCAGGAGCTTATGCCAACGCTTTGTTTAAATCCCAATTCAAAAATACAATGGTTTCATAGGCAAAGATTTTCAGTGCATTTTTGCATCGGTCTTTAAAACATCCTACAAAGCTCCTTCCGTCAATCAGTCATACAGCTATCTTTCCCAACACACATCACATTTAGTTCTTGTATCTAGGTTCTCGGTTCTTGAATCTTTTCCCAAGCATCTTTTTTGTGCGAGCTTATCTACCCATTTTTGCAGAGTCTTCCCACAGCTAAATCCCAACTTCTCCAGTTCCTTCACAATAGGTCTATGCAAGCATATTCCTACTGTTTCGTCACCGCACGCAGGAGTATATCGCCACACTGAATGCCAACTGCCATATACACCTGCTTTTTCCATCGCTCACCATTCTTTGCCAAGCATCTTCCCACACCTTTGAATCCATACTTAGAACTATTAGGTTCCTACAAAAAATAAAAAAAGAAAAGCAAGTTAGGGGGCTTCCTAATCCAGCCGCTATATTGTATAAAGGTCAAGCCCTGCGGGTTTTTGCAAAAAACTTTTGTCGTAAAAAATATTCGCCAAAATTTTTTGCAAAAAACCTTGACACAATGCCCCGCCCCCTAAAAAGAGGGCTTTCTTTTTTTCTTTTTTTTTCGGTTTTTTTCTTCGTTTTCTTTTGAAAAATTTTCGGCGCAGCATAAAATTTTAAATCCGACGCCATGACAAATTTTAAAGTACGCACGTACAATTCCGAGAAAGCAACGCCCGAAAATGCACTATTTATCTTATCAAGAGGACACAACGCAGGAAAACCATTGTTTGAACCTTGCCCGAACTGTTTTATCTTGTACTGCAACGACCAAGAAGAACGCGAAAACCTCTACTGGACATTTTTCACACTTTGGAAAAACGGTTTTTTTCATCCGTATTTGTGTGGAAGCGTTATCGAAATGCTTCGCTTGTTTGAATTCAAGAAAATTTTACAAAATTTCATCATTCCAAGCCTTGCCAAGATGCAAGAAAACGCCAAAATCCTTTCCGACATTAAAGCCGTTTATCAGTTGGAGCAAAAATTTACCCAGCAACTCAAGCTGCTTAACGATCTTCGTTCCGTTTTAATCCGAAAATATTATTTTAAAATCTAAAAATTTAAATCCTCCCAAAAAGAGGATTTTTTTTGTAAAAATATGTTCAAAAACACGCCTTAATTATGCAACGAAACGCAGAGTAATGTAATCAATTTAGCAAACGCTAATTCACTCATTTGTCGCCTTATCTTTGATGTACAATGGCGAGGAAATACAAAATTCGTATGAACTCCGTACAAAGTCCGAATCTAATTAAAAGTATAGAACAATGGGAAAAATTAAACAAGGTATTTTAGGCGGCCTTTCAGGCCAAGTGGGAAATGTTATTGGTGCAAATTGGAAAGGTGTTGATTATTTAAGAATCAAACCTACCAGCGTAGCGAATCCAAGAACCGAAGGACAAGTGAACCAGAGAACGAAATTCTCTACAGTGTTAAGCTTCTTACAACCAATGACTGATTTTCTTAGAGTAGGTTTTAAGCAGTATGCTAGTGGGATGACTCAGTTTAATGCTGCAATGTCATATAATCTAAACAATGCGGTTATTGGAACACTTCCAAACTTCTCGGTAGATTATCCAAATGCATTGGTTTCAAGAGGAAATCTAACTACCCCAGCAAATGGTGCTGCCGTATCAACAACTGCGGCAGAACTAGACATCACCTGGAGCGATAATTCCGCAAATGGTAGTGCATTAGCAACAGATAAAGCGTTAATTGTTGCTTTAAATTCAACAAGAGGAGAGGCTGTTTTTACAACTGCTGGACCCGAAAGATCTATTGGAGTAGCAAACTTGGTTTTGCCATCTGACTACTCAGGAGAGAATTTAGAAGTGTTTTTAGGATTTGTATCAGCAGATGGTACTAAGGTTTCTAATAGTGTTTATTTAGGCTCTGTATCGATTGCGTAAAGTGATTGAATTTTTATATCTTAAACCTCTTCAGAAATGGAGAGGTTTTCTTATTTTCACACCTACCGAAACTGTTCTTTTTTAGCTAATATTATCCTATAATAGATAGATTTTGTTGCTAAACTGTTGGTACTTATATAGCAATCCTAATATCAATGGGTGATTGTACTACTTTTATAGATATTGTATCGGAAAGTAACAATAGTTATCGATACGTTTTCTTTGCTACGCTACGTAAGCTACTTGAACTGACAGGAGGTTCTCGATACGCTTTGTTCGCTACGCTACGCAAGCTACTCGAACTGACGGA
>JAEXAW010000017.1 GCA_023458055.1 Pseudomonadota bacterium | reverse complement strand
TGGAAGAGAAAATCAAACCTCAGCAAACTGATAAAGACGGAAACTTGGTGATTCTGTACGCAACCAATATCGATGAGCAATACAGCTACATTCAGGCAGCGAAAGATAAAGGTTATGAAGTTCTTTTGTTAGATTCTCCAATTGTTCCGCATTTGATTCAAAAATTGGAAACTTCAAAAGATAAAATCACATTTGCACGAGTAGATGCCGATCATTTGAATAATTTGATTAAAAAAGACGAGCCTATCCTATCGAAGTTGAACGATACCGAAAAAGAGACGCTCAAAAAAGAAATTGAAACGGCTGTAAATGATCAAAAATTCACGGTGCAGTTGGAAGATTTGGCAAGCGACGATGCTCCTTTTGTTATTACACAACCCGAATTTATGCGTCGTATGAAAGACATGCAGGCAACTGGCTGTGGCGGAATGTTCGGCATGGGCAACTTCCCAGAAATGTACAATTTAGTGGTAAATTCAAACTCTGAATTTGCCTCTGAATTGTTGAAGTCTGAAGATTCTGAATCTAAGAATGCTAAAATTAAATATGCACTTGATTTGGCAAAACTTTCCCAGAATTTGTTGAAAGGAAAAGACTTAAACGAGTTTATAGCAAAAAGCTACGAGCAATTGAAAAAGTAAGTTGAAACCGTTTTTTTTTACATAATTTCGGCGGCGGCTTCGCCGCCGTTGGATGTTTACTTCTTACATTCCTTCAATCGCTTTCAGAATTTCCGCTTTGTTGCTTGTCATTCCACCAATATGACCGCCACTTACCTCCAGCATCTTTTTCGGCTCAGCGGCATTATCAAAAACTACTTTAGCTTGTTCGAAAAAGAAAGGTGCATCTTTATCGCTGCGGATAATTAGTTTTGGGAGTGATTTCAAATCCGACAAATCAGTTTTTGCAGAATAGGGCGAAACCAACATTTGAGCAATCATTTCTTTATAATCGGGTGCGTAGGCCATGGCGATATCGGTAAAAGATGACATCGGCGAATCTAAAATCAATCCCGAAATCTTGGAAGCATTATTCTTGGCTAAATTTGCGGCGATTTGAGTACCCAAAGAAGCACCGTAAATATATTTTTTTGTGTTTTTAATATCGTTTCTCAAAATAAGTGCATCAAAAAATTTATGTGCATCCGACTGAATATTCAGGTGCGTTGGAACTCCAGTAGAATTTCCATAACCTCTGAAATCAACCATCACTACTTGATATCCCGCTTCAACTAAAGGTTTAGTTACTTGTTGATAAGTGGTCACATTTCCTGCTGCACCGTGAAAAAAGAAAATCGTTTTTTTACTATCTTTTTGATTGGGTTTTGCAATAAACGCAGTGATGATATCCGAATCAACAGGGAATTTAATTTCCTCTGGTTTAGTTGAAAATTCAAAAGGTTTCATCTCTTTGCTTGTTTGATAGAATTTATCATCCATTTGAGCTTTAGCAAATCCGATGGTGAATAAAAATAAAAGGCTTAAAAGTTTAATCGTTTTCATTGTTTTGATTTTGTTGAGACAAATGTAGAGCAAAAGAAAATCGGCTACTAAAAAACGTAACCGACTTGTAAATTTTCTATACCGAATGGTAAAAATTGCCTGTTAGAACTCAATTTCGATTGTTGGATCCCAAAAAACAGCCTTAAAATCTTGAATTTTTGTTCCTTTAACATCTAAGCCCTCTTTTTTGAGCTTTGCTGCAAATTCATCCAAACAGGAAGCCGTAATATAACCACATGCTCCGCAAACGCGGTGCGCAGGAAAATTGGCATCGTAATTTCGGAGCGCATTTCCCACGTGTCGAGAATGATTTGGAAAACCAACGGCTTTTGCAATAGCTCCATACGTCGTCACGCGACCTTCTGGAATCATATTGATAATTTCAAAAACTTGATCTTTAAATTGTTGATTCATCTTTTAAAAATACGCAATTTAACTCGGTAATAATAAACTTCCGTCGCCGTAACTTAAAAATCGGAAATCATTTTGGAAAGCGTATTCGTAAATTTCTTTCCACTTATCGCCTATCAAAGCCGAAACCAACAGTAATAAAGTCGATTGTGGCTGATGGAAATTTGTCACCAAACCTTTTGCTATTTTAAATTGATAAGAAGGCGCAATAATAATTTCCGTTTCCACAGAAACATGGGTTTGATTATTGGTTTTTAGCCAATTGATAAAGGCTTTAAGAGCATCTTCAGCCGAAACTAAATCTTTAGTTTCATAAGGTTCCCATTGCGTTACTTTTAATTTTTCAACAGAAATTGAAGGATCATGAGCAATTTTATTTCCCATCCAATAGATACTTTCCACCGTTCTCATGGATGTTGTACCAACAGGAATGATAGGTTGATCAATTTTGGAAAGCAAATTTTCTAGAAATTCCAACGTGATATTCATGCACTCGGAATGCATGATGTGATCTTCCATTTTCTCAGACTTCACTGGTTTGAAAGTTCCAGCACCGACATGCAAAGTAGTAAAAAATGTAGAAAAACCTTTTGAATGTAAATCGTCCAAAACATTTTTTGTAAAGTGCAAACCTGCTGTAGGAGCGGCAACTGAACCCTCATGTTCCGAATAGACCGTCTGATAGGTTTCTTCATCCGTTTTATCCGCAATCCGTTTGATATAGGGAGGGAGCGGCGTTACTCCTGCGCTGGTAATAACATCTGCAAAAGAAATTTCTTCGGGTGTCCATGAGAATTGAACTGCATAGGAGTCCGCCAATTTTTCAACAATTTCAACGGATAATTCGACGCTGCGACCATCAATAGACAGTGTTTTAGACAATTTTGGTGTTCTCCATTTTGCGACTTTACCTATAAGACAAGTCCATAGCGCACTACCCTTTTTCTGAAAGATTTCTTCATAATTCACATGCACTCCATAGGGTTCCAAACAAAAAACTTCAATTGTAGCCCCCGTTTCATTTTGAAAAAAAATTCTGGATTTGATGACTTTGGTGTCATTAAAAACCAAAACGGCATTTTCAGGTAAATAATGGGATATATGCTGATACGTATCTTGAGAAATTTCACCATTTTTATACACCAACAATTTTGAGGCATCTCTTGGATTAGTAGGTGTATAGGCTATTTTTTCGTTGGGCAAATCGTAGGTAAAATCTTCGATTTTTAAATCTTTTGGATGCATCGTGCAAATTTCTGAAAAGTTTTGTTTTTACACAATGGAATTTAAGATTTTGAAAATCCGACTACATCCAATTGAAGTTGTACAATTTTTGCACTTCTCTATCAAAGTCCGACTATGAAAAAATCATTTTTTAAGGCATTGAATAAGTTCAATCAGACTGTTCTACCCAAATTCGGTAAAAAAGATCCACTCAAACTCAGCAAATTTGAAAAGCTAGTATTGGGCTACAAATACTATGTCTTAATCAATTCGTTGGATGATTGATAGTCTCGTCCGGCATCAATAGAACACACGCTACAGACCTCCTATTTTTAGGTATTTTTGTTTTATAAATATTTCAGGATATTTGAAGACTTAATACCTTCATTTTTATGAAGACGAAATGTCTTAGCTTTTTTCTATTATTGTTGGGAATGTTCATTCATTCTCAACAATTTTCGAGTAAAAAAGAGATTGATAGTTTAGCTAATATTTTAAAAACTTCAAAGAGCGACAGCACAAAAGCTCGGATTGCGTTTTTGTTATCTGATTTTTGGAGTTATCAAGACAGCACAAAATCAAAACAGTATCTCCATTTAGGCAATAATTTAACAAAGAAAAATACCTATTTAAAGGCAGTTTCGCATTTTTACACTGGTGGATATTTGTTTGATAAAAATCCAGATCAAGCTTCCCAAGAATACCTTACCTCAGAAAAAATTTTCGCTCAATTTACAAATCAGGAAGCATTTACCTTCCGAGCTCGCGCCTGGAGAAACTATGGTGCGTTGCTACAGCGGAAAAACAAGGAGAAAGAAATGCTCAAAATTGTACTTGAAAAGGCTATTCCATTAGCAGAAAAAGCCAAAGACTACAATTTATTGGGTGGCTATTATACAGATATTGGCTTGAATATGATGAATCAGCTATTGTATCAACAAGCTGAGGATTATTTAGGTAAAGCTGAAGATATTCTCGCCAAAAATAAGGGTAAATTGGACAAGATACTGGTTGCGAAGATCTACAGAGCCCGAAATTTTGCTTATTTAGGTGAAACTTCGAAATCCAAAAAACTGATTGATGAAATCGACCACTTGCTACAAGGTTTTCCTGTTTCGGAATTTAATCTTGATAACTATGTAAATAAGAGCATTTATTACCGTAAAACCAATCAAAATACACAAGCAATTCAAGTTTTAAAGGAAGGAATTTCGTTATCAGAACAGCTACATAATCAAATCCAAAAATCAAGTTTAGAATTTCAACTGTATAAAGTGTACAATGATCTCAAGCAATACGAAAACGCATTAAAGACGCTAAAAACCGTTATCGAAGAGAGTGAAACGTCCTATCTGAATGAGAAAGCCATGTACTATTACGAGATAGCAACGACCTATGAAAATCTTCAAGACTACAAAAATGGTTATGTATGGATGAAAAAATTTGCGGGGCTACAAGACAGCATGGCCGCAGATCAATTAAAATCTAAAATGGCTGAAATGGAAATTCAGTACCAATCGAGCCTTAAAGAAAAACAAATCTCAAAACTTGAAGCAGAAAAGCAGGAGAACGCTTTGAAGCAAAAAAATCAAGTACTCATTAATTGGCTTTTGGGACTAGGCCTTGCGTCCTTGTTGATTGTATTTTTGCTTGGCATACAGATTTATCGAAATTCGAAAAAGCAAAATGCTCAGAAAATTCATGAAATTCAGCAACAGAAAAATATTGAAATCGGACAAGCATTAATCGAAGGCGAAGAAAAAGAACGACAACGCATTGCACGAGATTTACACGACGGATTAGGAGGTGAACTTACGGGGATTAAAATGAAACTATCGAGTTACCAAACTCAGGAAAACGCTCATTTCATTTCTGAAATTATTCAAAAATTAGAAAAATCGTTGGTGGGATTACGCAAAATTTCACAAAACATGATGCCAGAAACACTTCTGCGTTCAGGCCTTGAAACCGCTTTGAAAGATTTACGTGCCGATTATTCTTCCATTGGAATTGATATCGAATTGCAAATGGATGGTTTACAAAAAAAATTGCCTTTAAAATACCAAATCAACATTTACCGAATTATTCAGGAACTGCTCAATAATGCGGTGAAGCACGGAAAAGCCTCCCACATCATCATTCAGTGTCTGCAAAATCAAAACAAAATACTCATCACGGTTGAAGATAACGGAATTGGATTTGAAAGCGATTCTCTACAAAAATTTGAAGGAAGCGGATTTAAAAACATTAAAAACCGGGTTGACTTTATGAGCGGAACTCTCGATATTGACAGTATTTCCGAGCAAGGAACAACCATAAATATAGAAATCAATGTCTAGCATGCAAAAAACTTTAGCCATAGTTGATGACCACCCGATTATTATTGATGGTTTAAAATCGTTATTAGCAAACACGTATTCGCAATTTCACATAGTCAGCTTTCTCAATGGTCAAACGCTGCTTGATTATCTTGAAAAAAATAGCGTTGACATCATTTTATTGGATATCGGACTTCCGGATATCAGTGGTTTGGATTTATGTAAAAAAATTAAAAATCATCATCACGAAACCATCATTATTGGACTTACCAATCAAGCAGAACAAAGCACAATTACGGAAATGCTGCAAAACGGTGCATCTGGCTTCATACTTAAAAATGCGCCCTCCGAAGAAATTATTTCGGGAATAGAGGCTACTTTGGAAGGAAGTATCTTTATGAGCAAGGAAGTTCGAAAGATATTCGCAACGCCCGCAAACTCCTCAAAACTACCCTCAATAACCAAGCGCGAAGGTCAACTTTTAAAACTTTTAGCCGAAGGCAAAACCACTGCGATGATCGCGCACGAGCTTCATTTAAGTCCATTTACAGTGGACACGTATCGTAAAAATCTTCTTCAAAAATTTGAAGT
>JAEXAW010000028.1 GCA_023458055.1 Pseudomonadota bacterium | reverse complement strand
CGACGCCCAACGGCACGGTTAACTCCACCGCCGGTGCGGCGGCATTTTCCATGACCTCGCGGATGACCTTGCTGGCCGCCTCGACCTGCGCCTCCGGCAATTCGAACACCAGTTCGTCATGCACCTGGAGCAGCATCTTGACGTCGCCCAAGCCCGCCGCTTTTAGCGCAGGACCCATGCGGACCATGGCGCGCTTGATGATGTCGGCGCTCGTCCCCTGTATCGGCGCATTGATCGCCGCGCGTTCGGAGCCGGCCCGTTCATTCTGGTTCGACGCGTTGAGTCTGGGGAAATGGGTTTTGCGGCCGAATAGCGTCTCGGTGTAGCCGCGCTCGCGCGCATTTTCGAGCGTCATGGCGATGTAATTGCTGATCCCCGGGAAGCGTTCAAAATAGCGGTTGATCATATCCTGCGCTTCGTCGGGCGTGATTTCCAGCCGTTGCGCCAGACCCCAGCGCGAAATGCCATAGAGGATCGAGAAGTTGATCGTCTTGGCCCGCCCGCGCGTGTCGCGATTGACCTCGCCGAACAATTCCTCGGCAGTCGCGGCGTGAATATCCTCGCCGTCGAGGAAGGCCTGCCTGAGCGCTGGGACGTCGGCCATGTGCGCTGCCAGCCGCAGTTCGATCTGACTATAGTCCGCAGCGAGCAGCACATTGCCGGGCGCGGCGACAAAGGCATCGCGCAACTGCCGTCCGACCTCGGTGCGGATCGGGATATTCTGCAAGTTCGGATCGTTTGACGAAAGCCGCCCGGTCTGCGCGCCGGTGAGGCTATAGCTTGTATGCACGCGCCCCGTCTCCGGGTTGACCTGCCCCTGCAACGCGTCGGTATAGGTGGATTTCAACTTGGTCAGCTGCCGCCAATCGAGGATCTTCTTGGCAATCGGCACATCATCCTTGGCCAGCCGTTCCAGTTCGGTGACGTCAGTGGAATAAACCCCGGACTTGCCCTTGCGCCCGCCTTTGAGGCCCATCTTGTCGAACAGGATTTCGCCCAATTGCTTGGGGCTGCCGATGGTGAAGGGCTGACCCGCTAACCCGTGAATTTCGCCCTCCAGCTTCAGCGCCTCCTCGGCAAATTCGCCGGAAAGTTTCTTCAAATAGGCCACATCGACAAGAATGCCGGTCTGCTCCATCCCGGCGATCACCGGGACCAGCGGGCGGTCGACCATTTCATAAACCCGCGTTGCGCCTTCCTGCGGCAGGCGATGTTTGAACAAACGCCACAAGCGATAGGTCACCTCGGCATCCTCGGCGGCATAAGCAAGCGCGCGGTCGAGCGGCACCATGCCGAACTGGATCTGCTTTTTGCCTGCGCCGCACACATCAGAATAGGCAATGCACTCATGCCCCAGATGCAGCTTGGCGAGATCGTCCATGCCATGATTATGCTGGCCGCTGTCGAGGTTGAAGCTCATCACGATGCTGTCGTCGAGCGGGGCGGGCGTACCAAAACCGTGGCGCTGCAAAATCGTCAGATCATATTTGCCATTATGCGCGACCTTGAGGACGGTGTCGTCCTCGAACAGCGGCTTCAGCATCGCTTGCGCATCGGCGAAGCTCAACTGTTCGGGCCGTTCGGCGAACATGTCATCGCTGCTCTTATGGTCGAGCGGAATATAGCAGGCGCGGCCCGGTCCGGTGGAGAGCGAAATGCCGCACAGGCTCGCGATGGTCGCATCCCGCCCGGTGGTTTCGGTGTCAAACGCGACCACGCCCCGTTTCTTGGCCTCGGCAACCCAAGCTGCCAACTGCGCGTCTTGGGTCACCAGTTCGTAAAGGTCGCGGTTGATTGGCGGCAACTCGGGCAAGGTTGCAGGCGGCGCATCGGTGCGCGTGACCGGTTGCTGCACCGCCGAGCCGCCAGCAATCGCGGCCTGAAATTCGCGGCTGCCCATCGAGCTGTTGCTTTGCGGCGCCCCCAGTTTGGACAGCAGCGACTTGAAACCATGATGCTCCAAAAACGCCTGCAACGGCTCGGGCGGAATCCCGTCCAAATCCAGCTCGTCGAGCGTCATCGGCAACGGGTCGATATTGCATTCCAGTTCAACCAGCTGGCGCGACAGTTCCGCCATGCCGCGATGCTCGATCAAATTGTCGCGCATCTTGGAAGGCTTCATCGATGGCGCGGCATCAAGCACCGCCTGAAGGCTCCCATATTCCTGCATTAGCTTGGCGGCGGTCTTGGGTCCGATGCCGGGAACGCCGGGGACATTGTCAACGCTGTCACCCATCAGCGCAAGCACGTCGCCCAACTGCTCCGGGCCAACGCCGAATTTCTCGATCACCGCCTCGCGCCCCATGCGAACATTCTTCATCGTGTCGAGCATATCGACGCCGGGTTCAATGAGCTGCATCAGGTCCTTGTCGGAACTGACGATGGTCACATCAAACCCGGCCTTAAGCGCGGTCTTGGTATAGCAGGCTATGAGGTCATCCGCCTCATAGCGCTCCATCTCGATACACGGCACGGAAAAAGCGCGTGTCGCATCGCGGATCATCGGGAACTGCGGTTTCAAATCCTCGGGCGGCTCGGGACGGTGGGCCTTATATTGGTCGTAAAGCTCGTTGCGGAAGCTTTGCGAACTCGCATCCAGTATCACCGCCAAATGGGTTGGCCCGTCCGCCTTGTCGAGCGCATCGACGAGCTTCCACAGCATCGTCGTATAGCCATAGACCGCGCCCACGGGCTCGCCCCGGATATTGGTGAGCGGCGGCAGGCGGTGGTAAGCCCGGAAAATATAAGAGGAGCCATCGACGAGGTAGAGGTGATTCTTTTGCGGCATGGGACGAGGCTATAGCAGGCGGGCCGGGGTTGCACAGGGGGGACGCGTTGCGCTTGTCGCCGTCATTATGAGCCGGGAGCGAAGCAATGACGAACTCACAAGCAATAAGCAATTGTCCGGCTGAGCCAGATCGGCAGCGCCTCATCGTCCCATAGATAGAGCCCGAGAATCGCCGCAATGATGAAGATCGCGCCCATCAGGAAATGCACCGCGTTGCGGCGGAAGAATGCGGCGGCGGTGCTCATGCCACCTGCCGGATGCGCGGCACCGGCTTGTCGTTGATGGGAAGGTTTACCAGCATGCCAAGCACGCCCAGCGCAATCGAGGCGATCCACGCGCTGTCATAATTGCCGAACTTGTCGAACATATAACCCGCCGCCCAAGAGCCGAAGAAGCTCCCGATCTGGTGGCTCAAAAAGACGATGCCGTAAAGCGTTGACATGTAGCGTACGCCGAACATCTGGCCGATCAGCCCGCTGGTCAACGGCACCGTGCCGAGCCACAGGAAGCCCATGATTGCCGCAAAACCGAGCGCCGTGAATTTGGTTAGCGGCAAAATGAGGAACACCGCAATCAACAGCGCGCGGCCCCCATAAATGGCCGAGAGGAGATGCTTCTTGCTATGTTTATCGCCGCCGACGCCGAACACATAGCTGCCGAGAATATTGAACAGGCCAATGAGCGCGAGCGCGGTTGCGCCGATGCCGAGGCCCAGCCCTTTATCATCAAGATAGGCTGGGAAATGCGTCGCGATAAAGGCGACGTGGAAGCCGCAGACGAAAAAGCCGGTATTGAGCCAGCGATAGCCGCTATGCGACGATGCTTCGGAGAGCGCTTCGCCCAGGCTTTGTTCGGGACCGTGATCGACCGCGCTCTTCGCGACAGGCTTGCCCGCAACGCCGAGGGACAGAAGGATACAGAGCGAAACGCCCGCCGCCAGAATATAAAGCGCCTGATGATAGCCGAACGCGGCGAGCAATTTCTGCGCTATCGGCACGACAAGAAACTGACCGAGCGAACCGCCCGCCGTCACGATCCCGAAAGCCAAACTGCGTTTTTCCGGGCTTACCACCCGCCCGACCGCGCCCAGCACAACGACAAAGGTGGTTCCGGAAAGCGCCATCCCGACCAGCACGCCCAAGGATAGATGCAGACCCAATGCGCTCGAGGCCATACCGGCACCGACCAGTCCGGCGATATAAACCAGCGTGCCGACGGCAACCACGCGGCCTGACCCATGTTTGTCGGCAATCGCGCCGACGAACGGCTGGATCAGCCCGAACAGCAGATTCTGGAGTGCGAGTGCCAGGCCAAAACTTGCGCGGCTGATCCCGAGATCGGCGCTCATCTGCGGCAAAAACAGCCCGAACGCCTGCCGCACACCCATAGCGAGCGTAACAATAGTGGCCGCGCAGGCAATCACGATCCAGGGGCGTTTCATGGATGCGGCTATTAGTGGGATTGGCGGGGCGGGGGAAGAGCGAATTGGGGTTTACCAACCGCAATCCTCCCTGTCGCTCATCGAGCGATGGGGAGGTGGCAGCCCGAAGGGCTGACGGAGGGGTCGTCCGCGACAAGCGGACGGAATTGTTTATGCGGCGCTCTGATGATCTGAACCCGCTAACGACTGGGTTGACCATGAGCTTGTTCCGCTCGGCTACGCCTCGCGACCCCTCCACCACTCGCAGATGCGAGTGGTCCCCCTCCCCATGCCTGCGGCACAGGGAGGACCGGTGTGATCTTCAACGCAAGTGCGTACCTCATCAGTTCACGGCTGGATATGGATCGGCGTACCGTCGGCAAGCATGCCCCATAGCTTGCGGATTTCGGCATTGCCGAGCGCGATGCAGCCGTCCGTCCAGTCGCCGGGAAGGCGGGTTGCAGGGCTACCGTTGGGCTGGCCGTGGATGAAGATGTCCCCTCCGGGCGATTTGCCCTCCCTTTCCGCAAAGGCGCGGTCGGCGGCATTGGGGTAGTTGATGTGGAGCGACAGGTAATAGCGACTCGCGGGGTTGCGCGCGTCGATCACATAATCCCCCTCGGGGGTTTTTTCATCGCCCTCAAATTGTTTATGCCCCTGTGGCGCGTCCCCGAAACGGATGTCGGTAAAGCGGGCCACCTCCTTGCCCTTTTTACGCACGATGAGCAGTCGGTCGGATTTATCGACAAAGACAAAATCGCCCTTGGCGTTGGCGAGCGTGGGTGTTGCGGGCACCTCCATGCTGCCGGTCCGGGTTGCTGTCCCGCAGCCCGCCACCAGCAACGCCAGCAGAACGCCGAGGGTAGGCTTAGTCCGCAAAAGGATCCCGCACCAAAATCGTATCGTTGCGTTCCGGGCTGGTTGAAACCAGCGCCACCGGACAGCCGATCAATTCTTCGATACGGCGCACATATTTGATCGCCTGCGCGGGCAAATCAGCCCAGCTGCGCGCACCTGCGGTCGTTTCCTGCCAGCCTTCCATCTCTTCGTAAACCGGCTCGACGGCGGCCTGATCGGCGGCATGGGCCGGGAAATGGTCGAGCGTTTCACCGTTCAGCCGGTAGCCGATACAGATTTTAACCGTATCGAACCCGTCCAGCACGTCGATCTTGGTGAGCGCGATGCCGGTAACGCCCGAAACCGCGACCGATTGGCGCACCAGCACCGCATCGAACCAGCCACAACGGCGCTTGCGCCCCGTGACGGTGCCGAATTCATGCCCGCGTTCGCCGAGGCGCTGCCCGATCTCATTTTCCTGTTCGGTGGGAAAGGGGCCCGATCCGACGCGCGTCGTATAGGCCTTGGTAATGCCGAGCACGAAGCCGACCGCCGAAGGACCGAGGCCCGATCCGCCCGCTGCGGTTCCGGCAATGGTGTTGGAGCTCGTCACGAACGGATAGGTGCCATGATCGATATCGAGCAACGTGCCTTGCGCGCCTTCAAACAGGATGCGCTTGCCATTTTTGCGCGCTTCGCCGAGCATTTTCCACACCGGGCTTGCAAATTGCAGCACGAAATCCGCTATTTTCCGCAGATCATTGAGCAGCCGGGCACGGTCGACCGGCGGTTCACCAAAACCGGCACGCAGCGCATCATGATGCGCGCACAGACGGTCAATCTGGGGGTCCAGGGCATCAAGATGCGCAAGGTCGCACACACGGATCGCGCGGCGGCCGACTTTATCTTCATAAGCCGGGCCAATACCGCGCCCGGTGGTGCCGATCTTGCCCGCGCCCGCAGCGGTTTCGCGCAAGGCATCAAGATCGCGATGGAAGGGCAGGATCAGCGGGCAATTATCCGCAATGTGCAGCGTTTCCGGCGTAATCGCGACGCCCTGGCCGCGCAGCTTTTCAACCTCGTCCCTGAGATGCCATGGATCAAGCACCACACCATTGCCGATCACGCTCGGGGTGCCGCGCACAATGCCCGAGGGAAGCAGCGAAAG
Source organism: Pseudomonadota bacterium (assembly GCA_023458055.1). Taxonomy (GTDB): domain Bacteria; phylum Pseudomonadota; class Alphaproteobacteria; order Sphingomonadales; family Sphingomonadaceae; genus JAFAFE01. Next base: position 91,823 of record JAEXAW010000028.1, on the reverse strand, counting down.
TTTGTAAACATTATTGCCAATGACCAGCGTATGTCCGGCATTATGCCCGCCTTGAAAGCGGACCACGACATCGGCGCGCTCGGCGAGCCAGTCGACAATCTTGCCCTTGCCCTCGTCACCCCATTGGGCGCCGATTACTGCTACATTGGCCATGATATGAAAACGTCCTTTTGTTTGTCTGTCAGGGGACGTTCCCGCCCCTTAAAGCAATTTGGACGAGAGGCAAGCGTTGGGTTCTTCAGTCGTCCGCGCCCATCGCTGTGCCGGGGCACGAAGGCTTATACGCCCTCAGGTCCGCCCGCACCCAAGCGGTGCGTGCAGCCCAAGGCTGCCGCATCATCCGCTTCGCTGAGCGCACAGATCGTCACCCAGCCTTCGCTCCTCAGTTTTTCCGCGACATCCGCATCCGTGCCAAGCGGCACGAACAGTCGCCGGTCCGGCTGCGCATGGCGCCCCAACCCCAGATCAATCAGCGGGTCCGGATAAAGCGAAAAGCCGATCGCGGGTTCTTCGCGGCCATCTTCGTGGGTGATGCGATAGCTGCCGCCGCGTCCGATTGCCCCGGGCGCGCCGCGTGCAAACAGCGAAAAGCCGAACCAGCTTTGATATTCAAAGCCATGCCGTTCGGTGGGATCGAGCGTTACCATGACGTCATCGTCGATGACCCCGGCAATCGCTTCGAGCGCGGTGATGCGGCGCGCAAGGTCGTCGCCGCCCTCAAGCCCCTTCAGCCGGGCAATCGCCTGATCGAACGGCCCTGCCGCCGCAATCAAGGGGAGATAGGCATCGGCCCCGAGCGCACTGATCGTACCTGCATTTTTGGCATCCAGTTCGGCGCGCACGGCGGTGACCTTATCGGCCTCAATGGGCAGCGCGCTTTTGGCTAGCGTCTCGACCAGATCCGGCAGGGTGAAATCGATGGTAAGCCCGGTTGCGCCCGCCGCCTTGAGTGACGCGAGCGCGACGCGGACACTCTCGCGCGCCGCCGCGACTCCATCATTGCCGATGAGTTCGGCCCCGACTTGCAGCATTTCGCGTTCGGGACGCAATTGCCCTGCGCGCAATTTCACCACCTGCCCCGCATAGCATAGCCGCAACGGCCGCTCGGCATGGGCCAACCGGCTGGTGGCAATGCGGCCAACCTGGGTCGTGATGTCAGGGCGGATGGCGAGCGTCCGCTGTGACACCGGATCGGTGATCCGGAGGAGATCGCGCCCGCCCCCATCAAGATCGAGCGTCTCGCGAAATTCGGCGAGTGGCGGCGCAACGCGCGCATAGCCGTAACGCTTCATTTCATCGAGCAAGGCGCGGGTAACATGGCTCGCCGCTTCCGCTTCGGGCGGCAGGCGGTCGCGCAAACCTTCAGGGAGCAGCGGCGAGGTCATGGATGGTGCGCCTTTCCTACTTGAACTTGAGCGGCTTCACCCGCTTGACGCCCGGAAGCTTGCAGACGGCATCGAGCACATCCTGCGGCACCGGCTGGTCAACCGAGAGCAAGAGCACGGCCTCGCCGCCAGCGGCGCGACGGCCGAGGTGGAAGGTGCCGATATTGACGCCGGCCTCGCCCAATGTCGAACCCAAGCGGCCAATGAACCCCGGCGCGTCTTCGTTGACGATATAGAGCATATGCCCGTCAAGATCGGCTTCAACCTTGATGCCGAACAGCTCAACCAGACGCGGCGCGGCATTGCCGAACAAGGTGCCCGCCACCGAGCGGTCGCCTTCGTCGGTCTTGACCGTTACGCGCAGGAGGGTGTGATAATCGCCCTCACGGTCGTGGCGCACCTCGCGCACGTCAATGCCGCGTTCCTTGGCGAGGAACGGCGCGTTGACCATGTTGACGGTGTCGGAATGGACGCGCATCAACCCCGCCAACACCGCGCCGGTGATCGGCTTGGGGTTAAGGCTCGCCGCCGCACCTTCGACCTCGACCGAAATTTGCGTGAGCGGGCCATGCGCAAGCTGGCCGATGAGGCTGCCCAATTCTTCGGCGAGCGCCATATAGGGTTTGAGCTTCGGCGCCTCTTCCGCCGACAGGCTCGGCATATTAAGCGCGTTGGTGACGCCGCCATGGACAAGATAATCGGCCATTTGCTCGGCGACCTGGATCGCGACATTGACCTGCGCTTCATTGGTCGAGGCGCCGAGGTGCGGGGTCGAGATGAAACCCGGCGTGCCGAACAGCGGGCTTTCATGCGCGGGTTCGGTCTGGAACACATCGAGCGCCGCGCCGGCGATATGGCCTGAATCGAGGCCTTCCTTCAGCGCTGCTTCGTCGATCAACCCGCCGCGCGCGCAGTTGATAATGCGCACGCCCTTTTTGGTCTTGGCGAGATTTTCCTTGGAAAGAATATTGCGTGTCTGGTCGGTCAGCGGCGTGTGCAACGTAATGAAATCCGCGCGAGCAAGGAGGTCATCAAGCTCGACCTTTTCCACGCCAAGTTCAATCGCGCGTTCCGGCGACAAGAAGGGATCGAACGCGATGACCTTCATCCGCAAACCCAGTGCGCGGGAGGCAACAATGCTGCCGATATTGCCCGCGCCGATGAGGCCGAGCGTCTTGCCGGTGACTTCGACGCCCATGAAACGGTTCTTTTCCCATTTTCCCGCCTGTGTCGAAGCATCGGCTTCGGGAAGCTGACGCGCGAGCGCGAACATGAGCGCAATGGCGTGTTCCGCCGTGGTGATCGAATTGCCGAACGGCGTGTTCATCACGACGACACCCTTGGCCGATGCCGCAGGAATATCGACATTGTCGACACCAATGCCAGCGCGGCCAATCACTTTGAGGTTGGTGGCGGCGTCCAAAATCTCCTTGGTCGCCTTGGTCGAAGACCGGATCGCAAGGCCATCATAGTTGCCGATGATGGCTTTCAATTCCTCGGGCGTTTTGCCGGTAATTTCATCGACCTCACAGCCACGCTCCCGGAAAATTTCGGCGGCCTTGGGGTCCATTTTGTCGGAAATAAGAACTTTGGGTTTGGTCATTTTGGTTTCCTTTTTCCTCTCCCGCTGGCGGGAGAGGATATGAAGCTTTGGCGGTTCTGAAGCGAAGCGAAGAAGCGCTTAAGCGTAGTTGGTGAGGGACCCTCACCGCTGCGACTAATTCGCTTCGCTCATAAGTCTCGCTCCTCTCCCGCAAGCGGGAGAGAGCTGGTTAGGCCTTCATCTCCGCCCAGGCCCAATCGAGCCAGGGGCCAAGCGCCTCTATGTCGGCGGTGTCGACGGTAGCGCCGCACCAGATGCGGAGCCCCGGCGGGGCGTCGCGGTAGCCCGCAATGTCATAAGCCGCGGATTCCTTGTCGAGGAGGCCCGCAAAGGCTTTGATGAAATCCGCGTCCGCGCCATCGACGGTGAGGCACACGCTGGTGCGCGAGCGCGTCGCCGCGTCCTGCGCCAGATGGCCGAGCCAATTGCGGCCCTCGACGATCTTGTCGAGCGCGGCCGCATTGGCATCCGAGCGCGCCATCAACCCTTTGAGGCCGCCCAAATCCTTTGCCCATTCAAGCGCAAAGATCACATCTTCAACCGCGAGCATCGAGGGCGTGTTGATCGTCTCGCCCTTGAAGATGCCTTCGATGAGCTTGCCGCCTTTCGTCATGCGGAAGATTTTGGGGAGCGGCCAGGCCGGGGTGTAGCTTTCGAGCCGTTCGACCGCGCGGGGGCCGAGAATGAGCACGCCATGCGCGCCCTCGCCGCCCAGCACTTTTTGCCAGCTGAAGGTCACCACATCGAGCTTGTCCCACGGCAGATCATAAGCGAACACCGCGCTGGTCGCATCGCAGATGGCGAGGCCTTGGCGGTCATCCGCAATCCAATCGCCGTTCGGCACGCGCACGCCCGACGTGGTGCCATTCCACGTAAAGACAATATCATCGTCCCAATTGACCGCGTTCAAATCGGGGAGCTGGCCATAATCGGCTTTCACCACGGTCGCATCGAGTTTCAATTGCTTGACGACATCGGTGACCCAACCTTCACCAAAGCTTTCCCAAGCAAGCGTGGTCACGCCGCGCGCGCCGAGCATCGACCAGAGCGCCATTTCAACCGCGCCGGTATCCGAACCCGGAACGATGCCGATGCGGTGGGTGTCGGGCACCTGCAGCACCTCGCGCGTCAGGTCGATCGCCAGTTCAAGGCGCGATTTGCCGATCTTGGCACGGTGCGAACGGCCGAGCGAGGCGGTGGCTAATTTGGAAGCATCCCAGCCCGGCGGCTTGGCGCAGGGTCCGGAAGAAAAAAACGGGCGCGCAGGACGTTCCTGCGGCTTGGGGATATTCGTCATGTAATGCGTCTCCTTACAGAGAGCACGCGCGGCGTTGGGACCGCGTGGCCCGTCGGCTGCAATAATGTTGCGCTGCAATATGTCAAACGAAAGATAGTATCAGGCGATACGGCCATGCTTTGGTCGCAATTGCGTAGATAATGACGTCAGAGTTGATATAGTGACGCGAAAGCCGCACGTTTGGGAGTATCGGTGACGATATTGTGATGGCCATGAAACAGGTCTCGAAATTTTTGACGCTCGTCGCGCCGCTGCTGTTGGTCGGCTGTGCTGGCGGATCGGTCGTTCCCGACCGTGAAAAGCCGCGCGCCCAAGGCAAAACGCCGAACCGCACGGTGAGCCGCCCCGAACCCGGAGCCGCGATTGGAGCCGCCCCTTTCTCCAGCGTCGAATCGCGCCAGTGTCTGAGCGACCTCGCCGCCGCCGGAGCCAAGTTTACACCGCTTCCCAATAAATATGAAGCGGGCGGATGCAGTGTAATTGATAGCATCCGGGTGCTCGATTTCGGCATGCCGACCACCAATCTCGCCGCGATGACCTGCCCGCTCGCCAAGACCTTTGCCGGCTGGACGCGCTATGCGGTGCAGCCCGCCGCCGAGATCGCCTTTGGCCAGAAGCTCGTCAAGATCGAGACGATGGGGACCTATAGCTGCCGCAATATTTATGGCGGTCGCTCGGGGCGTCTATCGCAGCACGCCTTTGCCAATGCCGTGGACGTGTCCGGGTTTGTGCTGGCCGACGGGCGGCGGGTGACGGTGCTCGGCGACTGGAATGGCGATGCGCAAGCGCGCCATTTTTTCAAACTGATCCACGGCTCGGCCTGCAAGCGGTTCGGCACCGTTCTCAGCCCCGAATATAACGCCGCCCACGCCGATCATCTCCACTTCGACATGAGCGGCAAGAATTTTTGCCGGTAGCAGTATCGCCCTACGCCCCGCCTTTTCATTGTCATAAAAAACCGCTAATCACCCGCCAATGACACATGATAAGCACAAGTCGCGCTTTCCGCGCGCACGCGAAGATGCAAGCTTCGCCAAACAAAATCTCTCCACCCCGCAGACCGAAAGCGCCGCCTATAAGCTGGCGTTTCAGGATACCGACTTCCTCCTGCGCGAAGATTTGCGCCCCGTTCGCTTCCAGCTTGAGCTGTTGAAGCCGGAACTGTTGCTCGACGAAGCCAAGGTCGCCTCGACCATGGTGGTTTACGGCTCGGCGCGCATACCCGAACCCGCCCATGCCGCCGAACGGCTCGCCCAAGCGAAAACGGATTGGGAAAAGAAGGTCGCGCAAAGTCTGGTCGCCAAGGCCAAATATTATGACGAAGCCCGCAAGCTCGCCCAGATTGCCAGCCAATATCCGGTCGATGAAGATGGCGACCGCCATTTCGTCGTATGCTCGGGCGGTGGTCCCTCGATCATGGAAGCGGCCAATCGCGGCGCGACCGATGTCGGACGCGAATCCATCGGTCTCAATATCGTCCTGCCGCACGAACAGGCACCGAACCAATATGTGACGCCATCTTTGTCGTTCCAGTTCCACTATTTTGCGCTGAGGAAGATGCACTTCCTGTTGCGCGCCCGCGCCGTCGCGGTCTTCCCCGGCGGGTTTGGCACGTTTGATGAATCGTTCGAGCTTTTGACCCTCATCCAGACGGGCAAGATCAAGCCGATGCCGGTCTTGTTCTTTGGCCGCGAGTTTTGGGAGCGGGTGGTTGATTTCCACGCGCTCGCCGAAGAAGGGGTGATCGGGATTGATGACCTCAAACTATTCCAGTTCGTCGAAACCGCGGAAGAGGCCTGGGAGATTATCCAGGCTTATTATCCCAATGGCGATGGCGGCCATCTGAAGCCCTGATTTCGGCCATGGATGATCGTCTCACCCGCCTCGAAGCCACCATCGCCGCGCGTCGCAACGCCGACCCGGCGACCAGCTATGTCGCGAGCCTTGCCGCCAAGGGTCGCGCAAAAATGGCGCAAAAGGTTGGCGAAGAGGCGACCGAGACGGTGATCGCCGCAGTGAGCGGCGACAAGGCCGCACTGATTGCCGAAAGCGCCGACCTGATCTTTCACCTCGCCTGCCTCCTCGCCGATGCCGAAGCGAGCTTTGGCGATGTGCTTGATGAACTCGAACGCCGCGAAGGCACCTCGGGCCACGCCGAAAAGGCGGCGCGCCCAAAACAAGCCTGACTTACACAGGCCTGCCTTACAGGAGGAGGAATTCCATGCCCGTCGATGCTACGCTTCCTTATGATGATCAGAATATCTTCGCCAAGATCCTGCGCGGCGAAATTCCCTCGACGCCCGTCTATGATGATGAATGGGCCTATGCCTTTCCCGACATCGCACCATGGGCACCGACGCATATTCTGGTGATCCCCAAGGGTGCCTATGTCAGCTGGGATGATTTTTCAGCCCGCGCGAGCGATGCAGAAATTGCAGGATTTGTGCGGGCCGTCGGCCATGTCGCGCGCGAAGCCGGACTGGTCGAACCCGGCTATCGTTTGCTCGCCAATACTGGACCCCACAGCCATCAGGAAGTGCCCCATCTCCACGTTCATATCCTGGCCGGACGGCCGCTCGGCCCGATGCTGGTGCGATAACGGCGCGCGCGAGGGTGTAAAAAAGCGACCAGGTCCGCCCGCCTCGCGCATAATAATGTTGCGTGATGCGTCAAAGGGTTTAGGTTCCCCGCTACCACGGGATGGCATGCCATCCGGCGACCCTGAAAACCGGGCGCTTCATTAGGGGAAAGCTTATGTTATTTGATCGCGTCAAATCCTTGGACGCTATTCTCGCAACCGCCGAGAAAAAATCTCTACATCGCTCGCTGGGAGCCTTCCAGCTCACCATGCTCGGCATCGGTGCCGTCATTGGTACCGGTATCTTCGTTCTGACCGCAGAAGCTGCACAAAAGGCCGGACCCGGCATGATGATCAGCTTCGTTATCGCCGGACTCGTCTGCGCGGTGGCGGCACTTTGCTATGCCGAAATGGCCTCCATGGTTCCGGTGTCCGGTTCCGCTTACACCTATAGCTATGCGGTCATGGGCGAATTGATCGCGTGGATGGTAGGCTGGGCCCTCATCCTGGAATATGCTGTCGCGGCCGGCGCCGTATCGGTCGGCTGGTCCGGCTATCTCATCGGCGCAATCGAGCATGCATTCAGCGTCAACATATCCGATGCCTGGACGCTCGGGCCGTTTGATGGCGGAATGATCAATTTGCCCGCGATGATCATTGCGGCGGTTGTCACCTGCCTCCTCATCATCGGCACCAAGGAAAGCGCCACGGTCAACTCGTTCCTCGTCGCGATCAAGATTACGGCGCTCGTTGCGTTTATCGTGCTCGCCATTCCGGTCATGAACATGGATAAGTTCGAACCGTTCGCGCCCTTGGGCTTCAGCGGGATCGGGGCGGCAGCCGCCTCCATTTTCTTTGCTTATGTCGGCTTTGACGCGGTCTCAACCGCGGCCGAAGAAACCAAAAATCCGCAACGCAACATGCCGATCGGGCTGATCGGTTCGCTCGGCATCTGCACCATCTTCTACATGCTGGTCGCAGCCGGCGTGATCGGCAGCGTGGGTGCCCAGCCCGTGACCGACGCGGCAGGGATGGCGTTGGAGCCGGGCAGCAAGGAATTGACCGCACAGTGCGCGGCAATCGGCAATCAGGCGGTGGTCTGCTCGAAAGAAGCCCTCGCCTGGACCTTGCGCGAAATCGGCTGGCCGCAGATCGGCAACCTTGTCGGCCTTGCGGCGATCCTTGCGCTCCCCTCGGTCATCTTGATGATGATGTTCGGCCAGACCCGCATCTTCTTCGTGATGAGCCGTGACGGGCTTCTTCCAGAAGCCTTCTCGCGCATCCACCCCAAATATAATACGCCGCATTTCATCACCATCCTGACGGGGATCGCGGTTGTGTTGTTTGCCGGATTCTTCCCCGTGGGACAGCTCGCCAACATCTCCAACTCGGGAACCTTGTTCGCCTTTGCGGCGGTCTCGATTGCGGTGTTGATGCTGCGTCGGAGCGATCCGGACCGCAAGCGTCCGTTCCGCACACCTTTGGTCGGACTGGTCGCGCCGCTCGCGATTGCGGGCTGTCTCTATCTGTTCTTCAAGCTTGATATGAAGAGCATTTATCTGTTCCTCATCTGGGCCTCGATCGGATTGGTGGTGTATTTCCTTTACAGCCGTCCGCGCAGCTATGTCGGACGCGGGATTATCGATGTTCATGAAGATGATCCGGATATCCCGCCCCAACCGGTTCCGCCGTTGCCCGGCGCGCATACCCCCGGTGGCAAGGACGCCTGAGGCGTGCACCGGCAAAATATGTCCAACCTTTGGGGAGCTTCGGCTCCCCTTTTCTTTTGCCCTTTCCTGCAGTTAGACTTATGTCACATAAGGTATAGTCGTGTAAATTTGCAAAAGCTTACACCTTATTAAGCATGAACTGGTTAAAGGGTCATTCGGTAATTTTGCATCGGCTTCAGGACGAGATTCGACCAGCACCATGGCGGCGGGAACACAAAGTGCGGTAACGCGTCTCAGCGAAGGGGACCGGCAAACGCTGGATCACGCCCTGCTGTCGTCGCACCTCGAAATGATGCCGACCGCCGCGGCGGGCAATATTTTCAACGCCGTGATGATGGTGCTGCCGTTTCTGGGTAACCTGTCGCCATTGATGCTGATGCTGTGCGTTGGCTTGGTCCTGTTGGGCAGCGCGGCGGTGGTCACCTTCTACCGCTCCCACAAACAAACCCGCCCCGAACAGGCACGACGGGCCCTGCGGCACGCGGCCTGGCTCGCATTCGGCGTTGGGACCTGCTGGGCTGCGGCCATCTTCACGCTGATGTGGCATAGCAACCAGTCGCAATTGATGATGCTGGGGTTGCTGGCGGCGGGAATGATGTCGGCGGCGACGATTACCTGCGTGACCGTGCCTTGGGCCGCACGCGGGTTCATCCTGCCGATTGCGCTTGGGGCCATCATCTTTGCATCCCGTTTTGACGGCTGGAATGGCTGGGCCACCCAAGGGATGCTGGTTGCTTATCTGGGCGTGCTCAACCAGGGAATCATGATCAATTTCCGCAGCCATGTCGGACGCGTGCTCGGTCAGCTCGAACTCGCCGACAGTTCGGAAACGGTGCGGATGCTGCTCAATGATTATGAAGAACAAGGCAGTGACTGGCTGTGGCAGACCGACGCCAACGGCTGCATCGTCAGCCCTTCTTCCCGGTTCAGCGAGGCCGCGGAAAGTGCCAGCCTCGCCGGACGCCGCCTTGCCAGCCTGTTCGACGACCGGCCGGAAACCGACATGCTGGCTCACGCCCTGATCAGCGGCCAGCCATTCCGCGATATTGTACTGACCCGCTCGACCGCGCGGGGAACGCGCTGGTGGCGCATTACCGGTCGCCCCGAATTCAACCGGCGCGGCCAGCTGTTGGAAATGCGCGGCGTTGCAACCGATATTACCGAGGCCAAGCAAGCCGAAGCCCGCGTCACGCATATGGCACATCATGATGCGCTGACCGATCTTCCCAACCGCTTCATGCTCAACGAGACCATCGAATGGATGCTGTCGCAGCGCACCGGGGATGAGGTGATCGGCCTTCTTTATATCGACCTCGACCATTTCAAGCTGATCAACGACACGCTTGGCCATGCGGTAGGCGACAATGTCTTGAAGCATGTGTCGCGGCTGATTGAACAGAATTTGCACGCAGGGGACATGGTCGCACGGCTGGGCGGCGACGAATTTGCGGTATTGTTTGCCCGCGGAACGCCGCGTGAGACCGTCATCGCTGCGGCCAACATGATCGTCCAGCATCTCAGCGGACCAGCGCTCATCGACGGACACCGGATCATTACCGGGACCAGCATCGGCATTGCCTTTGCCCCGCAAGATGGCGCGTCTGCCAATGAGCTCCTCAAAAATGCCGACCTTGCCTTGTACCGTGCCAAGGGCGAAGGCCGCGCGCGGGTTGCCTGTTTCGAACCGTCGATGCGCGATGCCATTGAAGAGCGGCGCGCGCTCGAAATCGACCTGATGGTCGCGCTCGGCAATGGCGAAATGCGCCTCCATTATCAGCCGGTCGTCAATATCCACAGCGGCCGGATTAGCGGTTATGAAGCGCTGCTCCGCTGGCAGCATCCGGTGCGCGGGCTCATCATGCCCGACCAGTTCATCCCGATAGCCGAAGAAAATGGCTATATCGTCCAGCTGGGCGAATGGGTAATCCGCAAAGCCTTGAGCGAACTGGCGACCTGGCCTTCGCATGTGCGCGTCGCAGTCAATCTGTCGCCAACCCAATTGCGCACCTCCGCGCTGGTGTCGACGGTGATGCAGGCGCTTGCAACCACGGGCGTCGTCCCGAACCGGCTGGAGCTTGAAATCACCGAAAGCGTGCTCATGCTGGAGAATGAAACAGTGCTGTCCACGCTGCACCGCCTGCGCGCCATGGGGGTCCGGATTGCGTTGGATGATTTCGGCACCGGCTATTCTTCGCTCAATTATCTGCGCAGCTTCCCCTTCGACAAGATCAAGATCGACCGTTGCTTCGTGAAGGACATCGACACCAGTGAAGACTGCCGCGCCATCGTGCGGGCGGTAACCGCGCTGGCAACCTCGCTGGGTATGGATACAACCGCCGAAGGGGTAGAAAATCTGAGCCAGCTCGCCCGATTGAAGGAAGAAGGCTGCATTGAAGTGCAGGGCTTTTATTTCAGCGACGCCCGTGCGCCCGAAGCGCTGGGCGGATGGCAACATGGCGTCCGCTCGGTCGCCTGACCTCGACGCACGGACTACCCTTTTAACTCGAGGCTCCATGCCTATATCAGCCGGATGAGCAATTCTCCTCCTGACCTCGTTGATACGGCTGCGTTCGAACAAATGGCCGAAGCGGCGATTGCTGCGCTGCCCGACGCCTTCCGCCGCCACCTGGGCGATGTGGTGCTTAGGGTCGAAGAATTTGCTGACGGGGAAACGCTGCAGGCGCTCGGGATCGGCAACCCGTGGGGATTATCGGGTCTCTATACCGGTCGGCCGATGACCGAAGAATCGGTGTGGGAATCGGGTACGATGCCCGCGACCATCCATCTCTACCGCCAGCCGATCCTCGCCGAAGCGCGCGGACGCGGCATTCCGCTGGCGGAACTCATCAGCCATGTGGTGATCCATGAAGTCGCGCATCATTTCGGCTATAGCGACGAGGAAATTTACGCGCTGCAGGCGGACTAGGGTCAGGACTCTAAACCCTTCTAATCGTTGAGCGCATTGATCGCGGCATGGACGCGCGCTTCGGCTTCCTCGCGGGGAAGGCCGGGCGGGATGGTTTCGCCGACCAGATAAGTGATCGTGCCCGATTTCTTAATGAAGCTGCGGCGCGGCGATACGCGTCCGCTGTCAATCGCGACCGGAATCACCGGCACGTTGAGGATTTTGTAGAGCCCGGCAAAGCCCGCCTGCAAGGGTGGCCGCTGGCCGCGCGCAACGCGGGTGCCTTCAGGAAACAAGCAGATCGGCCGACCCTCGCCCAGCGCTGCTTTGGCCGCCGTCATCATCTCGCGCATCGCTTTCGGCCCCGCCTCGCGTTCGACCGGGATCAAGCCCTGCATCTTTGCGACCCTACCCCATAACGGAATATCGGTGAGTTCCTTCTTGGCAATCACCGCCGGGCGGTGGAACAGGGTGAGCTGTTCCATCGTCTCGAACGCGGATTCATGCTTGAAACAATAGAGATAGGGACCGTCGGGCATTTCGCCGATGATTTTTACCTTCTGCCCCAAAATATATTGACAGCACAGCCGATGGAACCGGCCCCAAGCCGCGCTGATCTTTTTCACCCCTTCGATAGAAAAGGGGGAGACGAGCATGGCAAGCAGGACGAACAGCGCCGAGCCCACATAGAATATCGGCGTGAACAGGAGCGAGCGCAGCAGCGCCATCATGCCCCGACCAGCGCGCCCAGGCGCCGCAGCAGATATTTATGATATTCGACCCACAATTGGCCAAAGGACGGTTGGGTGCGGACCGCATCCGGATACACCGCAACATTGGCGGGAAGCGCACGCTCGATTTCAAATTCAGCCCGGCGCATATGCCAATCGGAGGTCACGAGCCGCAGCGATTTATACCCGCGCCGCGCCATCCAGCGCGCGACTTCCAGCGCATTGGAGCGCGTATCCACCGCTTCAAAACCCAGGGCGACGCAGCAATCAAATTGTTTGGCAAAGCCGGGATAGCGGGCAGCCAATTCCTCCGGTTTCACATTGCGGCCGACGCCGGAAATCAGCATCCGCTGCGCTTCGCCCTTGTCCATCAGCTCGAGCCCGCGATCAATCCGCTTGTTGCCGCCGGTGAGCACAACGATGGCATCACTGCGCTGCGGCCCCAAGGGTTGCGGCAACAACAGCGCGAACCAGGCAAAACCGAGCAGCCACAAGAGCAGGAGGAAGGCAAGGATGCGGCGAATCATCGTATCGAGTCTATAGCGGCAAAATCGTTACAAACTATTGCTTCGATGCCCGATAAGGCGCGGCCTTGGCGGTAACATCGTGTCGCGATCAGGTCATAATGCACGGCGCAAGGCTCCGGTGATGGTGTAGCGCGCCGTGAGGCTTGCGAGCAGGACGAGTGCCGCCGGAATGAAGGGCAACAAGAGCCAGCGCCAGCCTAGGCTCGCATCGGCGAGCAACGCAGCGCCAAGCGCGTTGAACTGGCCGCCAATCAACAGCAGCACCGCCGCCGCCGCCGCGAAGCCGATCAGACTGCCGAACAGCGCATCAAGCGCAATGCGGCGCTGGAACAGTCGCGCAATCTGGATGTCTGTCGCGCCAATGAGGTGGAGCACTTCAATCGTCGCGCGATGGACGTTGAGCGCGCTTCTGGCGGTCAGCATCACCACCGCACCTGCGGCAAAGCCGAGCAGCAAGACCAAGGCGGCTGCAATCCAGGCGAACGAACGAATGAGCTGCGCCGCGGGGCCGAGCCAGTTGGCGTGCGGCTCGAGCCGCGCGGTTGGTGCCGCCGCGCGGATGGCTCCGCGTAACTGCGCGATGGTCGCTGCATCGGCGCTGCCGTTCAAATCGACATCGACCATGGCGGGCATCGGAAGGCCGAGCGCCGCTGCATCCTTGCCCAGCCATTGCTCCATGGTCCGCGCAATCTCCGCGTCATCGACCGGCTGGACGTGGCGCACCAGCGGATGGCGTTCGAGCGTGCGCTGAACCGCTTGCGCCTGCGCCGCGCGCCGGTCTGCATTGGCATCAACCACTTGCACCGTGACGCGCCCCGCAATCGCGCTACTGATCGATCCAGCCGCGCGCGTCAGCGACAGGCCGGTCGCGGCGGCGAGGATGGTCAGGAACATCATGATCGCGATAACCCACGGCATCGGCCCGGACAGGCGGCCTTCGGGGAGCAGCATATGGTCGGTCCGGCTGCCGGAGAGGAAGGGCAGCCTCATGTCTCGCCTGCCTTTTTGGCCGACATATTTTTGGGAGGATAGCGCAAAGCGCCGGTCGGGTCCGCCAATCGCCCTTTGTCGATCCGCATCATCTGCGCGCCCGGTACGCGGCTCATCAAGTGAATGTCGTGGGTTGCAACCACCACAGTGGTGCCAAGCTTGTTGAGGGCTTCAAACAGGCTGAGCAAGCGCAGCGCCATTTCCGGATCGACATTGCCGGTCGGTTCATCCGCGACCAGTAATTCGGGGCGGCCAATCACCGCACGCGCAATCGCGACCCGTTGTTGTTCGCCGCCTGATAGCGTCGGCGGTCGGGCATCCGAGCGCGAGGCCAATCCGACCCAGTCGAGCATTTCGCTCACCGGATTGAACAGGTCGCGTTCTTTCACCCCTGCCACCCGCAACGGCAGCGCGACATTGTCGAACACGTTCAAATGCGGCACCAGCCGGAAATCCTGAAAAACCACGCCGATGCGGCGGCGCAAGCTGGGCAGGCGCTCGCGCGATAGCGTCACCACATCTTCGCCGAACAGTCTGATGAGTCCGCGGCTCGGGCGCTGGGCGAGGTAAAGCAATTTGAGCAGCGAGGTCTTGCCCGCACCCGATGCGCCGGTCATGAAATAAAAGCCGCCGGGCTGCAGGGTGAAGCTCAAATCCGAAAGGGTTTCCGCGTCCGCGCCATAGCGCAGGCCCACATTATCAAACTGGACCATGCCAGCATCACCCGGCGGGTTTATGCTTTCGGTCGTCGCACGCAAGTTGCGCCCGAGCCGCATCCCCGGCCCTTCGGCAGACATGCCCCGGCCGATACTCGCTCCATTCTGGTCGGAGCTCCCGGAAGGCGCCCCGCCGCTGGTCCGCAGTCTGTCATCGCTCATCGCGGCGTCTCTTGCCGCAAAGCCCGCGACAATGCACGAAAAATAAGGCGGTTAACGCGCAATCATTCATTTTACGGACAGGTCATATAAGCCTGCATGCGACAGACTCTTGTTTCTTGGCAGAAGAGAGTGTTTAGAAGAGCGCATGATCTTGTCCTGCCCCGCCTGCAACACGCGCTATGTTGTGCCCGACGCAGCGATTGGCCCCAATGGCCGGTCAGTGCGGTGCGCCAATTGCCGTCATAACTGGTTCCAGCCGGGGGACGGCAGCGCCGCCACGCTGGAAGCCTCGCCGACGCCTGCGCCGACGATAACACCAGCCGCGCCCCGGCCTGCGACCTCTGCGCCGTTGCCGCCGCAGCCTAGATTTTCTCCGGCAAGTTCGACCGCAAATCCGGGCGAACCGGCACCGGGACCGACCCCGGGCTCGACACCGGCACCGCCGCCGCCCGGTCCGCGCTTTACCAGACCAGCACCATCTGATCGCCCCGGTCCGGTCGAGGGCGCTGCCCCTTTGGCGACGAGCCCTCAAGGCACGACAGCCGAGCCGACCACCCCGCCGCGTGCTGCCCCGCCGATCCCGCGCCCGCAAGCTCCCTCGACCCCGCCGCCAGCCCCGCGCTATGAGCCGCCCTTGCCCGAGCAGCGCCGCTTCGAGCCCGATCCTGCGCCAAGCCCACCACCAGCCGAGCGCGCGCCGGTAGAGCATGCACCGCGTCCATCTGAACAGTTTGATGATACCGTACCGCCGCCGATCATGGCACCGGTCTCCAGCACGCATCATGACGATGAAGGCTGGGGCGATTATGCAAGCGTAAGCGCCGAGCCCACCCCCTTCTCCTCCGATCCGCCGGCATCGATGCGCTATCAGGCTGATGATGAGGATCTCGGCTATGATCCGCGTCGGCGCGCGCGCCGCAACCCGGCGCGAATGTGGACGGCGCTTGCAGTCATCACCGCGCTGCTGCTCTCGGGCATTGCGGCGTCCTTATCGATGTGGGGCGTGCCGCGCTGGGCGAGCGGCCTCACCCAAAGCGCCGCAGAGCCCGATCTGGTGATTGAGCTCGCCAAGAATCAGGAGCATCGCGAGCTTCCCGATGGCACGATTTACTTTGCCGCGAGCGGGACCGTGATCAACCCGACCGACCGCGAACAGAGCGTGCCACCAATGCTCGCCGAACTGCGCGATGCCAAGGGGAGCGTCGTTTATAGCTGGGTGATCAAGCCGCCGGTGCGCTCGCTGGCACCGGGCGAAAAGGCCAATTTCAACGAAGCCAAGATCGACATTCCCGCGACCGCGCAGGAACTCACCATCGGCTGGGCGATGTCGGGTACATAGAAGGTGAAATATAATATCGCTCTGGCGCTTGCATAGCCGGGCAGGCGATGCTAAGCGCCCTCGCCTACCACCTGCCGGATGCAGAATCCGGCTGGCAAAAGCGGATTGAAGTGCGGTCGTGGCGGAACTGGTAGACGCGCAACGTTGAGGTCGTTGTGGGAGAAATCCCGTGGAAGTTCGAGTCTTCTCGACCGCACCAATCCCTGAGACGAAATCCTGAAAAAATGAACGGATTTGAAAAGGCAAACGCCGGGTGAGGCGTTTTAGCCTGCGTTGCGCTCGAGCGCGGCGCGGTAGTGGCGCATGCCGGTCAGCAGGTTGATCACGATGATCGGCAGCATGATGGCGGTGCCGGTGAGCAAAGCCCAGCGCAGGGAATCGGTGCCGGTGAAGGCATGTTCGCTCAACACGCCGAACAGCAATGCGCCGCCGCCGACCCCAACCAGATTGACGAACAACAGGGCAATGGCGATGATCTGGCCGCGCAGACGGTTGGGCGTGACCTCCTGGATCGCCGCGATCATTACCCCTTGCGCGCCTTGGCCGATGAGCGTCGACAGCGCGATCATTGCCACCGCCAACTCGCCGGTGGGCATGAGCGGCGCGGCGAGCAACGGAATGGCTTTCAACAGGATCGTTGCGAGCACGATCATCATATTGGCATCCCGGCGACCGCGGGCGATGAGGCGGCTCGACAGCCAGCCGCCGGTGAGCGTGCCCATGACGCCGAAGATGAGGAGCGCAAAGCCATAGATTTTGGTCACCTGTCCGATCGACCAGCTATAGGTCCGCATCAGAAAGGCCGGATACCAGGCGCTCGCGCCGATGGCGAGCGCGCCGACCAGCGAGATCGTGCCGATCAGCATCAGGTACAGCCGCCAATTTTGCATGAGATAGGTAAAGGCTTCGCCGAACGAGACTTTGGCCCCGGCAACTACCTCATGGCGGCGATCTTCGCGGCGCACCGGCTCCCGGATGGTCAGCATCAATAGCGCGACGACGAGGCCCGGAAGCGCGACACAGACGAATACCGCCTGCCACGGCTTGACGAGGCCGAGGATCGGGAAATGCCCGCCGCCGGTTTTCATGAAATAACTCAGCAACATACCGCCGATAATCACCGCGAGCGCCGCCCCGACCGAATAGCCGATCGCGTAAAAGGCGTTAGCCAGCGGGCGTTTCTGCGCGTTGAAATAATCGCCGATGAGCGAATAAGCGGTCGGCGACAAAGCCGCCTCCCCCATGCCGACGCCGATGCGCGCGGCGAATAGCTGCCCGAAACTGCGCGCAACCCCGCACATCATGGTCATCGCCGACCAAAAGACGATCCCGCCGGCAATCACCCAGTTGCGCCGCTTGGTGCGGTCCACAATCAAGCCCAACGGGATCGCCGCAATCGCATAGGTCATGGCAAAGGCAAAGCCCTGAAGCAGGCCCAGCTGGGTATCACTCAGCCCGAGATCATGTTTGATCGGTTCGGCGAGCAGCTTGATCACGCCCGCATCGACCGCGCTCAGCACATAGGCGATAAACAGGAGGGCGACGACATACCAGCGGTATGCGCCGCCCTCCTGAACTGCCGGCATCGCAGGAGGAGAAAACGATGGCTCGGCATGTTGGGTCGGTTGAATGATATTTACTCTCTTATATCCGGTTGGTCCTGTAGCCTCATGCCGCAGCGGGGTTGGCGCGGGCAAGCATGGAATCGGCCCGGTTGCGGATCCGCGCATCGGCATCCTCGCTGGCCGGGATCAACCAGAAGTGGCCTGAGCGGATGCCGTCAAGCGCGAAGGTGGCCACTTCGTCCGGCTCCGTAAGCTGCATCTTAAGTCCCGTGGTGCGGACCAGATCCTCCATCTTTTCATAAGCGACATTGGCCGCATCAGCGCCGCCATAGCTGTCCGGACGGTTACGTTTGGACGCCATGATCGACGAATTTACCACATGCGGGCCGGGAAACAGGATCGCCGCGCGCACCTTGCCCCCTTCGCGCAGCAATTGCTGGTAGAGCACTTCGCTGACGCTGGTGACGGCCGCCTTGGTCGCGGCATAGATGGGCGTGTTGGGAAGCGAGGCGAGCCCGCCATTGCCCGACGAGGTATTGATCACGACGCCTTCCTCGCCGCTGGCGAGCATCAGCGGCACGAAGGCGGCGATGCCGTGGACCACGCCCATCAGATTGACGTCGATCCCCCAATGCCAGTCATTGGCGGGCAAATCCCATAATTTACGCTGCGCTTCGCCAAGGCCGACCCCGGCATTGTTGAAGAGCAGATGCACCGCGCCGAAATCGGCGAATACCTGTTCGGCAAAGGCGCGAACATGATCGTCTTTGGTGACATCGACGACATAGGTTTTGACGGTGATTTTATCGGGGCCGCCATGTTCGCCGATAATTTCCGCCGCCGCTTCATCGAGCCGCCCCTGGTCGATATCGGCGAGGGCAACCTTGGCGCCTGCTTCGGCGAGACGGTGGCCGAGCGCACGCCCGACCCCGCTCGCGCCCCCTGTTACAACCGCAACTTTCCCCGAAAAATCGTCCATCAGGCCGGTTCCGCCACCAATTCTATGCCGGGATTAAGCGGCGTATCGTCGCGCTGGTACCAGAAGTCCCGGATAAATTCGCCCGGCACCGTCTGCAAAATCTGCCCGCTCGTATTGGTCGCGCCTTCGACATAATCCATCGAGATGATCTTGCGGATCGGCACGTCGACCAGCGGGTCATAGGCCGATTCATGGAATTTGATCTCACCGTCGAATTTGTGGCGACTGTTATAATTGCGCTTCCAGTTGAGGCGGGTGAGATAGACGTCGCCGTCAAATTCGCCCGGCGTAGTGATCGAGGGCAGGCCCTTATAGCAATAGAAATATTCCTCGAACGGTTCGGGCTTGCCGAGGTCTTCGCCAATATCGCCTTCGACTTCAAAGAAGGTGATGCCCTGACGCGTCACGGTCGCGCGGACATGGTTGCCGTTCTTTTCAAAGGTGGTCGCGGCAATCTTCTTGGGTTCACCAAAACGCTCACGGCCCGAGGTAACGACGCTCTCCCCCTCCATCGCCATGACATAGACATAACCACCCGGCACGCCGTCATGTTCGCACATGATCGCACAGGTGAGCGCGCCGATTTCAACCGTATTGCCCGGCGAGACGTGCATCGCGACATGGGCGAACTGGAGGAAAATTTCGGGCCGTGCGGCAGGGACCAGCGGCTTGGGCAGCATCGCGCGAATAACCGCAGGATCGGTTTCATACAGCGCACGCACGGTGCACACCGTATTGTCGAGGCTCCCGGTACGCGGCGGTACATTACCCTGAACAAAACGCAGATTTGCCATTTACAGTCTCCTCTAATCGGTCCGGCATCATCGCGCGCGCAGACTCATTATGGTGGGGGCAGGAAGCCCGGGGGTTAAGGGATGGTCAGCTCGCCCTCGCCATGTGGCTCGGCGATTTATAGTCGAGATAAAATTGCTCGAAATATTTGCGGTATCTGAGGATCGGACCATCGCCGTCGCAGAGCAGCGGACGGACGCGGTGGATTTTCTTGTGCCAGATCGGAATATCGCCTTCGACCCCGGCCTGACCGCAGGTATTGGCAATCGCCGCCATCACCGCCTTATGCTCGGGCGAGCCTTCGGGCACTTTGGGCCAAGCAAAGCAGAAGCGCAGTTCAACATCGTCGGTTTCAACCGGCGTGGCGAGCACCTGCAACGACAATTCGACCAGGCCCTTGAGCCGCGTATTCTTTTGCCCCGCGCCATTTTGCACGGTCATGACCGAATAAGGGACCTGGCGCGAACCCCCATCGCCGTTGGGAACCGTACGATAGCCATCGGCACGGCTGGTGCGGATATGATCCTGATAGTCGGTCTTGCCTTCAGGGACCGCATCCATCTTGTGGACATATTCGAAATGAGCGAGGTCGACGCCATTTTCCGCTATTTCCTGAGGATTGCTGGCAAAGCGCCATTCGCGGCGCAGCTGGTCCCAGCCATCATCGGTAAATTCGGCATGGTCGATCACATCGAACCACGGCTCTTTCTGTTCGGGATGATACCAGGCCCAGACGACGCCGTCCTTTTCCTGGATCGGATAGCTGCGCAGCAAGGGTTCGCGCTTGGCGATGGGAGGCATCGCTTTCGCATAGGGGATTTTGGTGCAGAAGCCGTCGGGCCTGAATTCCCACGCATGGAAGGGACAGCGGAGCGTTTCACCAACCACCTCGCCATCGCCAAGATGCGCGCCAAGGTGCGGGCAATAGGCTTCGGTGAGGCCAACCTTTCCTTCCGCATTGCGGAAAAGGACGAGGTCTTCGCCGAAATAATGCAGAGACTTGACATCGCCCGGCTTCAATTCGTCACTATAATGAACGAAAAACCAGCCAAAAGGGATCGGCATCGGAAAACGCTGCGACATTATTTCTCTCCATGAGACCACGTAGCGGGCCGTGGCCCGTCCGCGCAGTTCCTGTGCTAGGCTTGCAGCATCGCCCAGCCTGCCCCGGCTGAAAAGCCCCCTGAAGGCAACAATCCGTAGTTGGCAGGAAACAATGGTAGGGTCGGGACCGACCCTTATGCAGCAATACCGCTCCGGAGACGATCAAGCGCCTGATAAGAAGCGGGGCGGCGGTAATTTTGCCGGATTTTGGAAAAACGATTGGTCATGAAATCGACAAAAGCGCGGGTCGCCGCTGCGGTGATGCCGGGCTGGAAGCTGATCCACACCTCTTGATCGTAAAAGGCCCATTCCTGTTCGAGGATTGCCATGCTGCCATCGCGTAAAGGATCGAGCACCGTACTGATCGGCACTTGTGCAATGCCAAGGCCGCGCAAGCTTGCTGCACCGAGCGCAATCGCGCTGTTGCTCACCCATTGCCCCGAAACGCGGACCTTTAACGGGCGCACATCGTCGCTATTGTTGAAATAGAAAAAGCCGCTCGGATCGGAAAGACAGCTATGCTGGGCGAGTTCGTCGACATTTTTCGGCCAGCCATGCGCGGCGATATAATCATGGCTTGCAACCAGACCGTAGGATAAATAGCCGATACGGCTGATCTTCATTTCACTGTCGGGCAATTGGCCATAGCGGATCACGACATCATAATCGCCGTGGACCAGTTCCTTTTCGTTGAGATAGGCGATGACCTCAAGCGACACTTCAGGATAGCGTCCACCAAATTCGGCCACGATCGCGGCCATGAAGGAGACGCCATAGACATCGCAAAGTCCGATGCGCAGCCGTCCGGTGGGGCGCTCCTGAAAGGCGCCGAGCTGGCGTTCTACATCGGCGTAGATGTGCCGCATTTCATTGCAGCGTTCGTAGAAAATCTCGCCTGCACTGGTGAGCGAAACCCGCCGTGTGCTGCGAAACAGAAGCTGCACACCCAGCCGGGCTTCGAGTTCGCTTACGGTTTTGCTGACATAGGATTTGGAAAGCCCAAGCGCATAGGCCGCTTTGGTGAAGCTGCCATGCTCCACCACCGCGACAAATTCTTCGAGACCTCTCCAGTCGTGCATCGTAGTCAACAATCCCCGCAAGTTTGATCCCTCTTGATGCATCAATTGCGGGAGATTGTCGAGATGGGCCGGCGCACCATGGCAGAGCTTTTACAAGTTGCGGCTATGCGGCCGCTTTGATGAAGCTCTGCTTCTTCGGCCCGATTTTCGCGGCCATCTCCCACAGCGGTGCTTCGTCGAGATCGAAACAGGTGAGGAGGTTGCCCGCCAGCATTTTCTGGATATCGGTTTCCGGCAGCCCGCCAAGGCTCGCGATCATTTTCTCCAGCGTATTGGGCCAGGTCCCTTCGGGGTGCGGATAGTCGGTTCCCCACAGGATGCTGTTGATGCCGATATCATAATAGCTTTTGGTCGTTTCCTCATCCGGAAGCGCCGAGCAGCCGACGAACATATTGCGCGCAAAATAGTCGCTCGGCTTCATCGTGAGGTTGCTGTTATAATCGCCCAGCTTGCCGCTGGTATGTTTGACCGACGCGCGGATATCCATGAGTTCGAGCACCCAAGGGAACCAGAACTCCCCGCCCGCTTCGGTGAAGGCAACCTTCAACGTGGGACATTCTTCAAACACGCCGCCGAAAATCATCTGCCACATCGGGCGCGTCAGCCAGAAGGCATATTCGCACAAATAGCTGCCGATCCAGCCCGGCTGGGTCGTATCCATCAGCGGGGTTGCGCCGGAGTGGAAATTGACCGGCATCTTCAGATCTTCGAGCAAATGCCACATCGGCCAGTAATCGCGGTGATTATAAGCTTTATAGCCATCGGTCAGCGACGGGATAAACACGCCCTTCAATCCGGCCTGATGCGCCCATTTGATTTCTGCGATCGCCGCATCAATATCATAAACGCACGGCACCACCGCAAGGCCGATGCGGCGCACCGGATCATCCTTGCAGAAATCAGCCAGCCAGCGGTTATGCGCGCGTGCGCCCGCCCATTGCAGTTCAGGATCAACCCCATAGGTTTTAAGGCCAACGTCCGCACCAAAGGGCGGGGCGTTGCGTTCGGTAATCCCGTCCGGGAACAGGACTTCCGCAACGACGCCATCGCCATCAAGCACACGGTTGCGGATCGCGGGATCCCACGCCCCTTCGAGGCCATCACCGACCTTGGCCCGCCACTTGGTGTTGAAATCATCAAGCAGGAATGCTTTTTCATGCTCTTCGCGGCGCTGGATTTCTTCCAATACCACCCGGTCAAATTCGTCGTGATATTTGCTTTCCAGATATTTGCGATACTCCTCCGGCGGGAGCCCCGCATGGCCATCCGACGAAATCACAAGATAGCGGTCCATGATTCATTTCCTCATTGACAGACAAGCCGCGACCTTGCGCGACACTGAAAGAATAGTGACGCAAGTTGGCGTTGCTATAAAGATGACAAAGGGTGACAGATTGTGCGCGAACAGGAAACAATCCCGCTCGCGCACAATCAGCCGACGAACGCCTAGAACTTCACCCGCGTTTCAAAGCCAAAGGTGCGTGGGTCACCCCATTGGCGAATGGTGAACAGGCCGAGATTGATCGCGCTGTTCCAATATTCCTTATCGAGCAGATTTTTGCCCCACACCGAAAATTCAACCGTGCTCGAGCCAAAGGGAATGTCGCCGAGCGTGATGCGCCCGTCGAGCAGCCCATAAGGAATGCGGTCGGTCGTCGGGTCCGGGTTGATGCTGCTATATTGCTTGCCGCGCCAGCTCCAGTTGAGGTCCGTGGTGAGCGTCGCCTTTTCACCGACATCCGCCTTCCAGTTGAGGCCCAGCTGATAATTATGCTTGGGCGCGAGCGGGACAAAATAGCTGTTGGTTACATCAGTGCCATTGGGAAGGATGAACTTATTATATTTGGCGTCGAGATAACCATAGCCAAAGCTCAGCGTCAGCCCGCGCACCGGGCGCAAGCGGCCTTCAAGCTCAATCCCCTTGAAGGTCGCCTTGTCGGCGTTGATGATGTTGGTGGTGATCAGCGACGGCACAAACACCCCCGCCTGGAAATCGGTATAGGTGCTGCGATAGAGTGCCAGATTGGCCGCGAGCAAGCCGTCCATCCACACGCCCTTGGTGCCGATTTCCCAGGATTTGAGATTTTCCGGCTCGAAAGGCGTCAGGAATGCGCTGTTGCTGGCGGCAACATCATTGTAACCGCCGCTCTTGAAGCCGGTCGCATAGCGCGCATAGATCGACCAGTTGGGATCAATCTTATAGCCGATATTCACTTCAGGCGTGAATTTCGTCCAGCTCTTTTTTGCGCTTAGCGGCTGCAACGCATAGGGGCCGGAGGTGCCATCGGTGAGCGCCGTCAGCGGCGGGGCTCCGTTCGAGAGAATGGGCATACCCGTCACCGGATCCCGCACAAACACACCCGAAAGCGGATTTTGCGGCCCGCCCGGCAGCCCCCCGGCGGCGGTGCCCGCATAGGTATTATAGGACAGGAACAGGTTCGTCGTCTTCTTGGTATCCTTGGTCCAGCGTCCGCCGACCGTAATATCAAGATTATGGTCGAGGAAGGACGGGCTCCAGGTCAGCTGGCCATAAGCGGCAAGCGATTTATTGTCCCCGCTGCGATCGGACAAATCATATTTACGCTCATTGCCGAACCGCAGATTCCAGCGCGGATTATAGACGTCATATTCGTCCTTCATCATAAAGCCGCCCAGCGTGAAGCGGAAATCGGTGAAGGTGCCGATTGCCTGTACTTCCTGCGTGAATTGCTTGTAATTATTGTTGAGGACAAAGTGCAGGAGGTCCGTGGGCGTCCCGTCAAAATCCGAAAGGCTGCGGGTTTTAAGGCTGCGCCAGGCGGTAATCGATTTGAGCGTCAGATTGTCGCTCACATCATAAGCGGCGGTGATCGCATGGCCATGCACCTTGAACCCGCTCTTGCCGGTATAATCGGTCGCAATACCATCGGGCCGCGAGGTGTGAATGCGGCCATCAATATGCCGATACTGGCTGCGCAGATAGATTTCGGTCGGGGTTAGCGTCTGTCCCGGGCGCAAGGGCGCGTTGGTAATCGTCCCCGGCGCGCTGATCGCCATCATCGTGCCGTTGCCGTTATGATCGGTGATATCATAGGCATAGCCGATGGACAGCCCGTCGACCGGTTCCCACAGCACATCGGCGCGGCCCGAGGCCATATTGTAGCGCCCGAATTTGCGGCTGGGGCCAAGCTGGTCGAAATAGCCGCCAAACTGGCGCGCGGTGCCGCCGAGCTTGATCTTGAAGCCGCCCGGCAGTTCGGGAAGATCAACCACGATGCGTTCATGGGTCAGGCCATAATTGCCGATGCCGAGTGCAATCTGCCCGCCCAGCTGACCGGTCGGCTTCTTGGTCACCATATTGACCGCGCCGCCGATGGTATTCTTGCCATAAAGCGTGCCCTGCGGCCCGCGCAGCACCTCGATGCGCTGAAGATCAACCGTGTCAAACGCTGCGCCGGTCGATTTGGAGATCGGAACGCCATCCAGATAAATGCCGACGGGTTGGTCGCGGCCAAGGCTGGTATCGGCCGAAGGGGCAAGTCCGCGGATCGAGATGAGCGGGCTCCAGCTCGCACCCACAGTCTGGTTGACCTGGATGTTGGGAACCACTGTACCGATGCTGCCGACATTGGTCACGCCAGCGGTTTGCAGCTTTTCATCGCCAATGGCCGACACGGAAATCGGCACGTCGATCAGCCGTTCCTCGCGCCGCTGCGCGGTAACCACAATGTCCGCATCGCTCTCGCTGTCTTGCGGAGTCGCTTGTTGCGCATCGCTTTGTGCGAGCGCTGGCGCGGCGATCCCGCCCGCCCCAAGAACCGCCAGAACAGATAAAGTGTGATAGATGAACCGAGATTTCGGCATGACCCCTCCCCCTATGGTTGGTTGGATTTTTATAGGCTCCAGTTTTCCGCACAATCGCTGTCCGCAACAAGCGACATAAAGCGAACGCATTGTTTCCACGAAGACAACAATTAGACCAAAGCTATGAGCGCGCTGCTAATTGGTCTTTGCGGGCTTCTGACCCTCGTCATGATAGCCGCCGGGCGCGAGCCGCTGCGACACCCACCAGAAATTGCCATGCGCATCGCGGATGCCGCCTTGCCGGTCACCATAGGGCATGTCCTGCACCGGCATGATTTCCTGAGCGCCCGCCGCCACCGCGCGCTTCATCGCGGCCTTGGCGTCGGTGACATAGAGATAATAAGAGGCGGGCATGGCCGGATAACCCCGCCCGGCTTCGCTCACCATGATCGTGCAATTGCCCATTTTGAGCTGCGCATTGGCGATCTTGCCGTCCTCGCGCAAAGACCGCCCGGTTTCGATGGCCCCCAGCCCCTGCACCAGAAAATGGCAAAAATGCTCCGCATTATCGACGAAGATATAAGGCGTAACAGTGGCGAATCCGGGGGGCACGGTCATGACACTCTCCTGATAGGTGGCCAGTTTAACGAACAAGCGGGCCAACAAGGAAGCGAGACGGTCATGCTATGACAATGTATAGGGCAGAGCAAGCCTACGCCCTTCCATCACTTCGCCTCAAGCAAACAGCCGCTATCGCCCGCATAGACAGCGCTATGGCTGGCGAGGAAAGGCGTTGAGGCGGTGACGCGCTTGGCGGCTAGATCTTCGCTCAAGGACACCATCCCCATGCCGGGTTCGAAATCGGTCTCGCAGCTTTTAAGGTCGCGCCCCTCTACAAAGCGGCACGAACAACCGACCCGCGCGCCATATGCGGTGCCAGCTTCCGCCATCGCCTTCCATTCGGGATATTGCCATGCGCCAAAGCCAAGGATCAGCGCCATGGCGAGCGCCATCCACCATCTGAGGCGATGGCGCGGCTCCGGCCCCGAATAGCCGACCGGGTGAATTGCAGGCGGCTGGGCCGGATCGATCCGGGACGGGTCAATATTGTCCGTTGCGGGAGGTGGGGGCTCGCTGCTAGTCATCGCGTCCATGAACCGGAAAATAATGCTTTTGGCAAGTGGGGCATTGGCGCTGATGGGCGTGAGCGGAGTTTGGCTCCGCGCGGGGCCTGCCGGTGCGCAATCGGCTCCCGTCTCAACCAGCGCTGCAACGCTCCCTGCTGCTGCCAAGGCCGCCGCGGCAACCTTGTTCGGCGAAGGCGACGTGGTTGGTGTCGATCAGATTGGCGAAACCCGCGCGCTCCTGGTGCTCAAAGACGGCAAGCCAATCTATGAACGCTATGCCGAAGGCTTCGGCCCTGATAGCAAGCTCATCAGCTGGTCGATGGCGAAAAGCTTTACCGCTGTGCTCGCTGGATTGATGGTCGCCGATGGCAAGATTGCGCTCGACGAGCCGGTTGCGGTTCCCGCCTGGCGGCGTGCGGGCGATCCGCGCGGCAATATTACCTTGCGGCATCTCCTGCATATGTCATCTGGCCTCAAACACATCGAAAATGGCGATCCAGTCTATGATAGCGACACGGTGCGGATGCTGTTCGGACAAGGGGCAGGCGACATGGCGGCCTATGCCGAAACCCAACCCGCCGTCGCCAAGCCCGACGAGGTTTATAATTATTCGAGCGCGACCAGCATTATCATCGCCGATGTACTGACGCGGGCGCTCACCGACAGCAATGATCCGGCGACGCGGCGGCAGGCGATGCTCGATTTCATTCACGGGCGCCTGTCAGAACCCTTAGGTCTCACCAGCCTCACCCCCGAATTTGATGCGCACGGCACCTTCATCGGTGGCAGCTTCATGCACGCAACCGCACGCGATTATGCTAGGTTCGGTGAATTTTTGCGCAATCGCGGGGTAGCCAACGGACAGCGGCTGCTCCCCGAAAGCTGGATCGATTTCATGCTGACCAGTTCGCCTGCGGATAAAGGCTATGGCGGGCATATCTGGCTCAATAAGCCGCGTCCCAAAGGTAGCGGCGTTTCGTTATGGCCGGAGCAGGGTCCGGCCGATCTGTTCGCCTTGCTCGGGCATCAGGGACAATATGTGATCGTCTCGCCGGGCCAGCGCCTGACTGTCGTGCGGCTCGGCATCAGCACCGACGAACAGGGCGATGCGGTGCGCGAGGAATTACGCAAGCTGACGGCTGCGCTTTAACCATCCGCGCTTGCGAGGTGGTCACCGCCCCCCAACACCGATCAATTGCACCGCGCCCATCGCATCCCTACATCCCGTCCATGCCCCCGCGCCGGAAATTTTGGGTCGAGGCCCACCCCCAAGGCATTTATCTGCCTGATGCGGATATCTGGGTGGATCCTGGCCGACCCGTGGCGCGCGCGCTCATCACCCATGGCCATAGCGATCATGCGCGCGGCGGGCATGGGATGAGCATCGCGACGCCCGCAACGCTCGACATTATGGCCCTGCGCTATGGCGTGGTGCCCGAAGGCGCGACGCCGGTAAGCTATGGCGAGGCGTTCGATTGCGGCGGCGGGGTCAACGCGACCTTTCATCCGGCGGGCCATGTGCTGGGGTCGGCGCAAATCTGCCTCGAACGCCAGGGCGAGCGCGTGGTGGTGACGGGCGATTACAAGCGCCGCCCCGATCCGACCTGTCCGCCGTTCGAGCTGATCCCGTGCGATATTTTCATCACCGAGGCGACCTTTGGTTTGCCGGTGTTCGTCCATCCGCCGATTGAGGAAGAAATCGGCAAGCTGCTGACGGCCCGCGCCGCCAATCCGGAGCGCTGCATTCTGGTGGGTGCCTATGCGCTGGGAAAAGCGCAGCGGGTGATCGCGGAATTGCGGCGGGCGGGCTATGACGCCCCCATCTATCTCCACGGTGCGCTCGAAAAAATGTGCGCGCTGTATCAGCGCCACAGCATTGATCTGGGCATTTTGCAGCTGGTCGCCGATACGCCCAAGGAGGCGCTCAAAGGCGCAATCATCCTCGCCCCGCCCTCTGCGCTCAACGACCGTTGGAGTCGGCGCTTGCCCGATCCGATCACCGCCATGGCCTCGGGCTGGATGCGGGTGCGCCAGCGCGCGGTGCAGAGGAATGTCGAACTGCCGCTGATCATCTCCGACCATGCCGATTGGAATGAACTTACCGCGACGATCCAAGAGGTGAACGCTACGGAAAACTGGATTACCCACGGGCGCGAAGAAGCGCTGATCCACTGGTGCGCTTTGCATCAACGCAAAGCCCGGGCGCTAGCGTTGATCGACCGCGAAGAGGAGGATGAGGGGTGAGAATTTTATTTCCTCAACGCATCAATCGAATTTTCGCGTCCGTCCTCCGTTCTGTATTTCCACGTAGACCATACATTCTCTTGCCCTGGCACGATCGAACCATTGAGCTTATTCAGAGACGTAAAACTGACGCCAGTATCGGGGCGCTTCCATACCCCACCTGTCGCAACAGCTTTATAAGTCTTCCCCTTATATTCTCTGTAGATGATGAAGCCTTCCGAGAAACGAACGTCGTTTCGCCTATCAAAATGGCCGACTGCACTTGCACTCCCTGTCGGGAGAATTGTGTCATCCCTATAAGACACCCCCAAAATGCGGCTCAAAATAACGTTCTCATCGCTTTCATCGTTTTCTCTTGCTGCCCAAATCGCAGCAAAGACATCCGTCGATATCTCGATCATGCGCACCTTAAATCTCCTATTTTTAGAATATTTAGAGAAAATAGGAGATTAGAGATTTCGTGTCAAGTGGGTTTTGTAGTATGAAGTCCTTCTCCAACCTCCTCGACGCCCTCATCTACACCCGTTCGCGCAACGGCAAGCTCAAGCTTATCGCCGATTATCTCCGCGCAACGCCGGACCCGGATCGCGGCTGGGCGCTGGCGGCGCTGACCGGAGCGCTCGATTTTCCCGCGGTCAAATCGGCAACCATCCGCGCGATCATTTCCGAGCGTGTCGATCCGGTGCTGTTTGCGCTCAGCCGCGACTATGTCGGCGACAGCGCGGAAACGGTGAGCCTGCTCTGGCCCGAACCCTTGGGTGACCCGGCCCCGCCGCCCACGGTCAGCGAAGCGGTCGCGGCGATGCAGGCAATGACGCGCGCATCGGTCCACACTGAACTTCCCAAATTGCTGGATCGCCTCGATGCCAATGGGCGGTTTGCGCTCCTCAAAATGGCGACCGGGGCGATGCGCATTGGCGTGTCGGCGCGGCTCGCCAAAACCGCATTCGCGCAGGCCTTTGACGTTGATGTCGAAGATGTCGAGGAACTCTGGCACGGCCTTGCGCCGCCCTATGCGCCGCTGTTCGATTGGGCCGCGCGGGGCGGGGAAAAGCCCCATGCTGCGGACTTGCCGGTGTTCCGCCCGTTCATGCTGGCGCACCCGTTGGAGGATGGTGCGGTCGACCTCGCCGATTATGTCGCCGAGTGGAAATGGGACGGCATCCGGGTGCAACTGGTGCGCGGCGGCAATGGCGAGACCCGGCTCTATTCGCGCGGCGGCGATGATATTACCGCAAGTTTTCCCGATGTCGCGGCGGCGTTTAGCGCGCGCGCGGTGCTGGACGGCGAACTGCTCGTGCGGGGCACGCATCAGGGGGGCGAAGAGGGCGGGGCGGCGAGCTTCAATGCGCTGCAGCAACGGCTGGGGCGCAAGCAGGTATCGGCCAAGATGCAAGGCGAATATCCGGCGTTCGTGCGGCTCTATGATGTGCTGTTCGATGGCGAGGAGGATGTGCGCGCGCTGCCATGGAGCGAGCGCCGCCAGCGGTTGGAAGCGTTAATGCCCACCCTTGACCCCGAACGCTTCGATCTGTCGCAAATCCTCGAAGCGCCCGACTTTGCCGCGCTGGGCGCGATCCGCGATGGCGCGCGCGATGCGGCGATTGAGGGCATGATGCTGAAGCGCCGCGACAGCCCTTATGTCGCGGGTCGCCGCGTCGGCTTATGGTATAAATGGAAGCGTGACCCGCTCACCGCCGATTGCGTGCTGATGTATGCGCAGCGCGGGAGCGGCAAACGCTCAAGCTTCTATTCCGATTACACGTTCGGCTGCTGGACCGCGCCGCCGGAGGAGGGCGGGGAGCTATTGCCGGTGGGCAAAGCCTATTCGGGCTTTACTGACGAGGAGTTGAAGGGACTCGACAGCTTCGTCCGGCGCAACACCCTCAACCGCTTCGGCCCGGTGCGCGAGGTCGAAAAGACCCTGGTGTTCGAAGTCGCGTTCGACAGCATCCACGAAAGCAAACGCCACAAATCGGGGCTCGCGATGCGCTTTCCCCGCATCAGCCGGATCAGGACGGATAAGCCCGCCGAAGAAGCCGATTTGATTGCGACTTTGAAGGGGATGATAGCTTAAAACACCTCTCCCGCTTGCGGGAGAGGGCGGTGAACGCAGTGAGCCGGGTGAGGGAAGAACCGCCATCTGGCCCTCACCAACTTCGCCTAGTTCGCTTCGCTCACAAGGCTTCTTATCCTCTCCCGCAAGCGGGCGAGGAGGGTTTCAATCAAACAACCCGTCTTGTCGGCCACCATCTTGTTTACCCACATCCGTTCGTCCTGAGCCTGTCGAAGAACGAGTTGGTTTACGCGGCGCTGTTGGTGTTGCGCCGTCTCCAACCCCCACATCCACCTCACCATCCGCAAAGCGCAAGGTCAGGGCTACCTTGTCCCGCGCTTCCGCCGCGCTGGTCACGACGTCGATGCGTTCGCCCGGCGCGGCGCGTTTGAGGACCATTGCATAGCCTTTGGCGAGCAGATTGTCGGGGTTGAGGCTGGCCATCACGCGGGCGACGCCATCGAGACGGTGGCGGGCGGTGGTGATGCGGTCGCTGACCAGCGCGGGGCGCAGGCGCAAGGCCCAGCGGTCGAGCTTTTCGGTGGCCGTGGTCATACGCACCTCACGCGCGTCACCAAGCCATTCGCTGACCTCGGCGAGCCGGGTTTTTTGGAGATCAAGGCGGCGTTGCGGCGAGACCGCCCGCGCCCAGATATGGCCCAGGCGCTCGCGTTCCCGGTCCACGCGGCGGGCGAGCAAAGCGGGCTGGAGTGCGCTCGCGGGGGCGGCAAAGCGTTGTTTTTCCAGCGCGACAAATTGTTTGAGCGCTCCATCGAGCTTCTCGCCCCAATAATCGGTGCGCTGGCCGAAGGGTTCGAGCAGGCGATCAAGGCTCGGGAAGCGCCGCGACGTCGCGATCAACCGTTCCTCGGCGCGCTCCTTGCGACCAAGGCTCGCCCGCTGTGCCCGAAGGCCAAGGTCGCGCACGCCTGCCAGCAATTCGGCGCGCACCGGCACTGCCATTTCCGCCGCAGCGGTCGGCGTTGGCGCGCGGCGGTCGGCGGCATAGTCGCAAAGCGTCGTGTCGGTTTCATGCCCCACCGCCGAGATGGTCGGGATCGAACAGTCGGCGACCGCGCGCACGACCACTTCCTCGTTGAACGCCCAGAGGTCCTCGATCGAGCCGCCGCCGCGCGCGACGATCACCAGGTCGGGGCGCGGGATCGGGCCACCGGGCTGGATCGCATCAAAACCGCGCACGGCATTCGCCACCTGCGCCGCCGCGCCCTCGCCCTGGACCAACACCGGCCAGACCAGCACATGGGTCGGGCAGCGGTCTTCGAGGCGGTGGAGGATATCGCGGATCACCGCACCCGTCGGTGACGTCACGACGCCGATCACGCGCGGCAGAAAAGGCAGGCGTTGCTTGCGCTCCGCATCGAACAAGCCTTCAGCACCGAGCTTGGCCTTCAATTTTTCGAGAAGGGCGAGGAGCGCGCCTTCGCCCGCAATCTCCATCGATTCCATCACGATCTGGTAGGAGGAGCGGCCCGCATAAGTGGTGAGCCGTCCGGTCGCGATGACCTCGACACCGTCTTCGGGACGGAACGCGAGGCGACCCGCTTGCCCCTTCCACATCACCGCGTCGATCTTGGCATTTTCGTCCTTCAAGGAACAATAAAGATGCCCCGATGCTGCGCGTTTGAAGCCGGAAATCTCACCCCTGATGCGCACGAAGCCAAAGCGATCCTCGACCGTGCGCTTCAGCAAATTGGAAATTTCGCTGACCGACAGCGGGGCCGCATTGTCGCCAGCCTTTGCTTCCGCTAACAGCCGTCCCGAAGGCGAAAATTGCGGGCCAAAATCATTGCTATCAGGAAAGGAAGGGTCGGCCATGAATGTGTTGCTCATCGGATCGGGTGGACGCGAACATGCGCTGGCCTGGCGGCTCAAACGGTCGGACAGCCTTACATCACTTTATGCCGCGCCCGGCAACCCCGGCATTGCGGAAGAAGCCGAGATTGTTGCGCTTGACGTCACCGATCATCTCGCGGTGATCGACTTTTGCCGCAATAAGCAGATCGGCCTCGTCGTGATCGGCCCCGAAGCGCCGCTGGTCGCGGGGCTGGGCGATGACTTGCGCGCCGAAGGCTTTGCCGTGTTCGGACCCGACAAAGCGGCGGCGCAACTGGAAGGCTCGAAAGGCTTTACCAAGGATCTGTGCGCGCGGGCCGAGATTCCCACCGCCGCTTATGCGCGGCATAGCAATAAAGAGGCCGCGCTCGCCGACCTGGAACGCTTCGGTCTCCCCGTGGTGGTCAAGGCCGATGGCCTTGCGGCGGGGAAGGGCGTGATCATCGCCGAAACCGCCGAAGAAGCGCGGGCGGCCGTCGAAGATATGTTCGCCGGTAGCTTCGGCGATGCAGGCGCGCATATCGTGCTCGAAGAATTTATGACCGGCGAAGAGGCGAGCTTCTTTGCGCTGTCTGACGGCATGAATGTCGTGCCGTTCGGCTCGGCGCAGGATCATAAGCGCGTCGGCGACGGCGATACCGGCCCCAATACCGGAGGCATGGGGGCCTATTCCCCCGCCCCCGTCCTCACCGATGAACTGGAAGCGCTGGTGATGGAACGCATCGTTGAACCCACGGTGCGCACCATGCTGGCGGACGGGACGCCCTATGTCGGCGTGCTCTATGCCGGGCTGATGCTTACCGATGAAGGCCCCAAGCTGATCGAATATAATTGCCGCTTTGGTGACCCCGAATGTCAGGTGCTGATGACGCGGTTCGAAGGCGATCTTGCCGCTTTGCTCCACGCGGTCGCGACGCAGGGGCTGGTCGGGGCGGCAGCGCCCGACTTCAGCGCCGACACCGCGCTCACCGTGGTTATGGCGGCCAGGGGCTATCCCGGAACCCCCGAAAGGGGCGGGGTCATATCCGGGATCGAGGCGGCCCAGACCGCAGGCCATGACGTCAAAATCTTCCACGCCGGAACCGCAGTTAAGGACGGGGAGCTGATTGCCAATGGCGGGCGCGTGCTGAATGTCACGGCGAGCGCGCCCAGCGTTACGGTTGCTCGCGAAAAGGCCTATGCAGCGATTGATACGCTTGATTTTGCGTCGGGATTCTGTCGCCGTGATATTGGCTGGCGCGAGGCCGCGCGCGAGGCAGAAAGCCGTTAGCACGAGGCCACGACGTCAAAATCGCTTCTGGACAGCCGCGCATTTTCCGTTAGGCTGCGCCACTCATAAACAGCAGGACTTCGGGAGGGTCGTATGAGTTGTGGACCATTGCGCTTTCTGGTGGGAGCGGGCGCGACTGCGGCGCTTGCGGGCCTCGGATATTTTCTGACCGGCGGCTATGGCGGGGCAACCACCAACGCCGCGCCCCCCGCGCCGGTAGAAACGACCGTGCCTGCACCCGTCGCCGAAGCGCCTGCGACCAAGGAAGAAATCGCCAGCTGCCAGACCACCGTCGATGGCGTCATCAAGGGCAAGGTCATCCAGTTCGATACCAGCGCGGCGACGATCAAGCCGGAATCGCAACCGCTGGTCGATGCGCTCGCGACCGCGCTTGCCCCGTGCGAAGGCACGCTCGTCGAGGTGCAAGGCCATACCGATAGCCGCGGCGATGATGCGGCGAATATGAAATTGTCGCAGGATCGCGCCAATGCGGTGGTAGCGGCGCTGACCGCCAAAAATGTGCCCGCAAGCCGCCTCACCGCCAAGGGCTATGGCGAAACCAAGCCGTTGAAGACGGGGAATAGTCCTGCGGATCTTGCCGCCAATCGCCGCATCGAATTTGCCGTGGGTGCCGCCGGAGCCGCACCCGCACCCGCTCCGCAACCGGCCACCCCGGGTCAATAGGAGGAAAGCTCATGTTCTGGACTGCCTTGTTTAGCCTGCTCCTTTGCTTCCTTGTCGGTATCGCCATCGGCTGGGTGCTGTGGGGCAATCGCGGCAACGCCTGACACGCCGCTGCGCTGCGAAAATTTTTTGAGGGGAATCCGTCATGATGGATTGGATGAGTGAATATTGGTGGCTGAGCCTGATCGCGCTGCTGATCGGGCTTGCGACAGCTTATTGGATCTGGTGCGTTCCATGCCCCGGTGACGAGCGCGGGCGCGATGCCGATCTTGACCAGCGCACCGATACCAAGGTTGAACCGGCCAAGCCGCTGGAACCCAAAAAGCCGGAAATTACAGCCGCCAAGCCGATGAATTTCAAGGACGCGCCGGGCTTTGATACGGGCAAGGCCGCGACCACGGCGGCGGCGGCTGGTGCGGCCGGGCTGGCTGCGGCGGCAGTCGCAAAAGCGTCCGATCCGGTGGAACCGCCTCCGGCGCCGGAGCCCGCGCCTCCTCCCAAAGCGACCCCTACGCCCAAGCCTGCGGAAAAGCCGGCGGCAAAGGCAGTCAAGACCAAGGCGGTGAAGGCCGAGCCGGTCAAGGCGGCAGCGGTGAAGGCCGCGCCCGCCGCGAAGGCACCGGCGAAAAAGTCTGCAGCCAAGACCGAAGCCGTGGCCAAATCTGCGACTGCCAAAACCAAGGCTGCAACCCCCAAGCCCCCCGCAGTCAAAACGGCGAGCAAGGCGGCGGTTGCGGAGAAGGCCGCGCCCCTGAAAACGGCGGCGACCGCGAAACCAGCGACCAAAGCTGCGGCAAAACCAGCAGCCAAGGCGGCGGCCAAACCAGCGCCCAAAACCGCTGTCAAAGCGGCTCCGGTTAAAGCGGCGGCTCCGGCGAAGCCCAAGGCCGAACCCGCAAAGAAGCCTGCTGCGAAAAAACCCGCTGCGACCAAGGCAGCCGCTACCGGCGTTGCGGCGCTCGGCGCGGTGATGAACGAGGCGGGCAAGCCCAAAATCCGGGGCGCAGGCGCGGGCAAGGCGGATGATCTTGAGCTGATCAAGGGCGTCGGACCCAAGCTCAACACATTGCTCATCAGCCTTGGTGTTACCCGCTTTGCGCAGATCGCGTCATGGAGTGCGGCCGATGTCGGTGAGGTCGACCAATATCTCGGCAACTTTACGGGGCGCATCGCGCGCGACAATTGGGTCGATCAGGCGGGCTATCTCGCCAAGGGTGACCTTGCCGGTTTTGCCAAAAAATATGGCGAGGTCGGGAGCGAGATCAAGAAATAAACCGCGCAATCAGGCGAGACACAAAGGGGCGGGGGCAGCAATGCTCCCGCCCTTTTTTGCATCCTGCGCGCCCGCTATTGCCCCACCTTCATCGTTGAGACCGTTTTGCCGTCCCCGTCACGATCCGCGCCGCGATCAAAGCTGATGTCCGCATCGATCAGCTGTTCCTGCTGATTGGGGCGGCCGAAATTACGGATGAGGCGGACCATCACCCGCCCCATGCCATTGGGATTGAGGCGATCCGGCGAATAGCCGTGGATGCGCACCGTATAATTGCCCTTGACCGCGCGGCGCATCGTATATTCCTCCGGCCCATAACCATCGGTCATATCGTTGGAAATCAACCCGCCGGAGAGGCTTTCCTTATTGCCATAATAAACCTCTTCCTTTGATGGCTCGATGACGTGGAGATCAAGATCGGCATCATCATTGGTCCATTCGATGAGGATACGCACATCGGTATCGAGGAGGCCGACGAGGCGCGGATCGAGCGTCCACTTGCCGCCTAGTGCGTTGATTGTCGGGATCAGCGCATTCGCTTCCATCAGCGAAATCACCTCGATCCCGTCAAAGTCGCTGTCCGCCGGATCAAGCGCCACCTCGGTCAGCAATTTAAACGCGCGTTCGAGATCGGCGAGCCCCGCCTTGCCCCTCGCCTGCCCGCGCTGCGCGAGCGCGAGCGCAAGCTGGCGCTTGGGTTGCGGGCGAAACTCGGTGCTGGCGGCGATTTGCTCCAGCAGCGGGATCGCAAGATCGATCTTGCCGTCGCGCAGCAGGCGGAACGCGACGATCTGGCGCGTTTCATCGTCGGCGGTCGGTAGATCAAGCGCCGACAGCATCAGCGTATCGGCGAGCGCCTTGTCACCACCCTTCAAGCGGAACCATTCGGAGGTATCGAGATAAAAGGCCGGCAAATGGCCGAATGTCTTTTCCTGCTCGGCAAAGATTTTCATCCGCTCGCCCGCCTTCGCCTTGTCGAGTGCAGTGAGATAGGGAAGGTCGGAGAGGACATCTTCGACATCCATTTCCACCTGTTCGCCGTCCTCATCGATGGTTGTGACGGCAGTAAGCGCGGTTGATTGGCTTGGCGTGCCATCGATGCGCGTGGATGTCACGATAATGTCGGCACTAAGATCATCGGCGTAGCCCTGGCCGGCCGGAGCATCGGCTGTGGCATTCACCGTAGCCGCCGCCGGAGCAGGCGTGGAAACGGCGCGTTCCATCTGATTTGGAGGGGGCGCGGCAATGGGCTCGGGTGCTGGCGGCGGAGGCGGAGGTGCTGGTTCGGCCATCACCGGCGGTGGAGCGGCATCGCTGCGGCTATCCGCCGTCTTGCGACTGTCGGGAATCGTCTTTGGCGGATCAAACCGGCGCGCCCACCACGTCTTGCGCTTGTTCCATTCCTCCAACACCTGGTCAAACCGCTCGGACCGCGCGTCGGCCTTGTCCTTGGCTTGCTCATCGCGCATTTCACGATACTCGGCGAGCCATTCGCTTGAAAAGCCGTTGGGCGGTTCAATTTCAGCCTTCAGATATTGGTCGGGCCGTTCGAGCACGAGAAACGCCATGCCGGGACTTGCGACCTTGTAGCGCACCGCCATACGCCGCATATCGTCGCGGGCGCGCGGGTCATCGGCCAGCCGTTCCAGTTTCTCGACCGCCCATAAGGCTCCGGCAGCATCATTGTTGGTCAACGATGGCGTCCCCGGAGAATAGCTGCGCCGCACCAACCCTTTGCCCAACCCTGCAACGCTCACGGTGAGGGGCCCGCTATCGGGCATCGGACCGACCACGCGCCAGCCCTTTTCGGCAGGCAGCGCGCGGAAGGGCAATTTCTGCCCGGCGCTGTTGCGCACATCGACCACCGCGACGGCGGGTCGCAGCAATTGAGTGATGATACGATCCTGCTCGCCCGCTGCGAGGCGGAACACCTGCCCGCGCGTTGCCCCCGCCCAGCGCCCCAGCCGGACGAGATTGGCGTCCGCTGCGCTGGTGATTGCGCTCAAGCGACATTCGGGCTCGAAATCCGCCGCAACGTCAACCGAAGGCGCGCCATCGCTGAACAACAGGCAGAGGTCGGGCGTGTCATAGGTGGGTTCGCGGTCGAGGCCCCGGAAGCTGGTGCCGCCGCGTGCGAGTAGATCGCGCAGGAAAGCGACCGCCTCTCTCGCTTTGGCGAAACTGCGCCGCTGCGTCTCGCCATCGGCGAACGCGACCACCTCGATGGTGGTCGGCCGCGCTTTGGCCGCGAGCTTTTCAACCAGCGCCAATTCCTCGCCGAGTGCATCATCGCGGCGCGATAGCGAGCGATCCCAATAGAGCCGCAACCGGTCAATTTTCTGCTCCGGCGGCAGATTGGCGGGCAAGTCCGCATCATTAATCTGGAAAAAGGCTTCGCCATTGCTGTGGCGCGAAACGCTCGCCTTGTCGGCAAGGTTGCCACCTGCGATCCAGATATCGCCCTGAACCGGCTGGCCGCTGGTTTCCAACGATGTCGTCTTTTGCCCCGAAATCATCGTCGTCGGCGCGCTGTTGAAGCCGCTCGTCGTGACGCGCACATTATACTGGCCGACCGCCGCTGCGGTACGGATGGGGAGCAGAAACCCGTCGGTGTCATCCGCAGGCGCGACAAAGCGCAGCGTGATGGTGCGGCTCCCTTCGGGGGCAATCGGATAGATCCGCGTTTCAAACTTATTGCCTTTGACCTCGGCAAAACCGGGATCGATATTTTTACGCACCTCGTCTTCATAGATGGCCTTGGCCTTGGGCTGGTCGACCAGCACGCCTTCGATCATCTTGCCGTCAATATCGAGCGCATAGCCGGTCACCACCGCATTGTCGGGAAGCGCCAAGGTAAAGCGCGCTTCCTGGGTGTCTTCGCTCGGATTGGCGATGCGCGCAGTCAGTTCGACCGCCGCAAGCCGCCCATCCATCGCGACCTTGACGTCGAGCAAGGCCAGCCGCAGCATGGTTTCATCCGGCTTTTCGCCGTCATCGCGGATGCCGTTAATGTTGGAAATGATCAGCGGATTGGAAAGCGGCGCGGTTGCTTGTTTGCTTGCGGTTGCAGGCGTTGCCTGCCCCGTTGTCTGTGCAACGGCAGGCGCTGTGCACAAAGCAAGCGCCAAGGCGAGCGCGGTGCCCGAACGCAACCGCAAACGGAAAATGCCCATGCCCTAAATCCTCCCTGTTAGCCTCTCACAAACTGCATCGGTCCCAAGCGTCTGTCAATCGAACGGGCCGCGCCTGATTTGCCACGCCCGCTGCCCCGTGATAGCGCGGGCGTAAGGGAGCCACGATGGAATTTCTTCTGACGCTTGCGATCGCTGTGCTGTTCGTGATGGTTATCGACCAGCGCCAGAAGCTTCGCCGCCTTGAACAGCGTCTTGGCGCGCTGTCTTCTCTCACCCATCCGCCGGAGCGCGAGGCCGGGGGTAAGGCGGCTGCGGATGATGCGCAAGCGGTCGGCGTCGCGGAACCTTTGTCCGAACCCAAGCGGGTCGATGCTGCGCCGCTTGGCCTGCCCGATGATAGCGTGCTCGATGGCCTCCGCACTGCTTATGGCCGAATGACCGCGCAGACGCAGCGCGCACCTGCTGTCGCCGTCGCCGCTGCCGCTGCCAGCGCGGGGGCTATCACCCAATCACCGCCGGTCGCGCCGGCCCCCGACACGCAGACACCGGAAAAGCGTGGCTTCTCCTTCAGTTTCGAAGATATATTCGGGCGTCAGCTCCCGATCTGGGCGGGCGGGATCACGCTCGCGGTGGCGGGCGTCCTCATCGTCAAATATGCGATTGATGCCGGGCTGTTGACCCCATCGGCGCGGATTATGGGTGGGCTGCTCTTTGGCACCGGCCTTATCGCAGGCGCGGAAGCCATTTATCGCAAGGAAGAGCTGGTCAAAGATCCGCGCGTGCGTCAGGCGCTTTCCGGTGCTGGGATCGCGACGCTCTATGCCACCATATTGATGGCGCATAATGGCTATGGACTGATCGGGCCGATAGCCGCTTTCCTTGCGATGGCCGTGATTACCGCAGCCGCGCTCGGTCTCTCGCTGCGTTTCGGCGCGCCGAGTGCCTTGCTGGGGCTGACTGGCGGGCTTGCCACGCCCGCGCTGGTCGGATCGATGCAGCCCAATGTGCCGCTTCTCGCGGCCTATCTTGCGCTGACGATTGGCGGGCTCGCCGCCATATCGCGCCGCCAGAAATGGATGTGGATGGGCTTGACCGCCCTGGTCGGCGGCGGGGTGTGGAGCCTGATCCTGATCGCCACGTCCGAGCTTGACCCGCTTAATTCGGTCGCGCTGGGCGGATTGGTGATGATCCTGGCGATTGCCCTCCCGCTGCTCGGATTTGATGGTCCGCGTCAGGCGATCATGCGCGTCGCGGCCGCCGCAGTCGGTGCGGCCCAACTCGCGTTACTGGTCGCATCGGGCGGTTTTACCCCGCTCCACTGGTCGCTGTTCATCATGATTGCGCTCGCGATCCAGTGGCTCGCGCGGCATTTCCCGCAAGACCGCCGCGCCTTTGCGCTCGCGCAGGCGACGAGCCTGATATTGTCCGTGCTGCTGTTGCTGGTATGGCCGGGAGCAACGCCGGTCGGCCTTTTCATTGTCGGGAGCTTGCTGCTGCTCATCCATGCCGTCCCGCTATTCCCGCGCGTGTGGAGCGATGAGCCCGACTGGCCCGCCGCACAATGGGCGGGAATGGGTCTCGCCATCGGGGCGGTGGGCTGGAAGGCAACGGGCTTTTCGTTCGAGCATCCCAATTTCCCGCTGGCTTTGACCAGTCTGGCGGTGATGCTCTTTACCCTGATTCCCGTCCTCACAGGATGGGCGGGATTGCGCGCGGCCAGTAATGCTAAGCAGTCCGGTGCGCGATTGGCGCTGCTCGCTGCGGTGGCCGGATGGAGCGCGCTGATCGCCGCTTATTGCGCATGGCCCTTGTGGGCAGTGCCCGTCGCCGCCGCAGTAATCGCGGTTGCGCTGCTTGAACTGGCCAACCGCACCGATGATGGCAGTGCCGCATGGGTGGCGGTCGGTTATGCCATCGCCGCGCTTTTGCTCCTGTCGTTCGACCTTCAGGCTGGCGAGGAATTTGCGCGACTTTCCGGAGAAAATGCCGCCGTTCCTGCCACAGCCCTGCTGCGCTGGGGTGCGCTCGCGGCGATGACGGTTTTCTTCGCGCTGCGCCATCGTCTTATCGCCGTGCGTCATAGCGCGGCAGCGATTGCGATGGCCCTTGTGTACGGGACGCTGGCCCAAGCCGTCCCGCCGACCCTTCTGCCGCTGATTGCGCCGCTATTGATGCTCGCGCTCGCTGCCTTGGTCCTCCGGCGCGATGGCAGCGGCCTGGTTGCCGGCACCATGCCAGCGTTCGGCATGGGTGGATTGATCGCGGGTCTGTGGGCGATTGCCCCGTTCACAGCATGGCTTGAAGCCGCGACAATCAGCCTTGTTGGTCGGCCTGTCGAGGCGGCATCTCTCCCATCGACCGGCGTCACGCTGCGCCAACTCGCGCTGCCCGCGACGCTGATCAACGTCAGCCTGTGGCTGCTACGTTACCGGATCAAGCCGATGGTGGCGACCATCGCCACGGTCACGCTTGCCGTGGTTGGCGTGATCGCACTCCACATCCTGTACCGCCATGGATTTGCGGCGCTTGCAGGCGATGATTTCATCGCGACGGGTATGGCCGAGCGCGCGCTCTGGGCGGCGCTGTTGCTTGGCGCTGCCGTTGCCTTGTGGCGTTTCGGCCAAGGCTTCAATCGGGCCGCCGCCCGCATCGCCTTGGGTCTCGCCGCCACCGCGACGCTTTATCTCGTCTATTATTCGCTGCTGCTCCATAATCCGATGGTGGACCAGCAAGCCGTGGGCGCCATTCCGCTCACCAATATGCTGATCCCGACATGGGCATTGCTTTTTGGAGGGCTATGGCTGACCGAACGGCTCGCGATGCCAATGCTGCGCGCGCCGTGGGATGCGCGTGTGGCGCGGGGGCTTGATATGGTCCGCGCCGTGGCGATCATCCTGTTCAGCTATGCAACGCTGGCCCAAGCGTTCCACGGCAGCGAGTTTGCTTATGCACCCGTCGGCGAAGCGGAAAATATCCTGCGTTCGATCATCGCGATTGCGCTGGCGATCGGTTTCCTCCTGTGGGGAATCCGCAAACAGGCGCGCGACTGGCGGATTGCCTCGCTGCTGCTGATGCTGGTTGCGGTCGGCAAAGTGTTTCTGTTCGATGCGTCGGGGCTCACCGGCCTTATCCGCATCGCCTCCTTCGTGGCGCTGGGCTTCAGCCTGATCGGGATCGGTTGGCTCTACAGCCGCCAGCTGCGCAGCGATAGCAAGCCCGCCGCCCCCGGGCAGGCTTAATTAACCTTCAGGCGAAAGCAGCGTCGCCCCAATCACCGCCCCATTTCGGCGCTTTGCGGTCATGGCCGCGCACGAAGATGGGCCGCATCGACTGCTGCATCGATTGTGCGAAAGGCAGCGCGGTGTGGCATTTTGCGCATTCGGCCGAAAACCGGCCCAGATACCAGCTCGTCCCCGAACAACCTGGGCAATGGTTCACTTCCTGCGGATAATAAAGCGGTGAAAAGGCGAAATCACGTTCCTGACGCACATTCGCATCCTTGCGATAGAAAGACGACATAAGCTACCTCCCTGACATTCATCAGCAACCCGGCCATGCGACCTCTTCCCTGTTAAACGGATATATATCCCACTTCGTTGCGTCGCTGAATCGTTTTTTTTCGTCGATGAGTCGTTTTGGGACAGCGAGGACTATCGAACCCGAACAGGACTGAGTCGGGTTGAGCCGGATTTAGCTGTGGATAGATTGCAAAAGCGCGCCCCTCCCGCTTGCCCCCCAAGCGCTTCATCGCTAAGGGCCTGAACATGGTTGAACCCCGCGCTTTTCCAGCTTCCGTCAAGATTGCACCCTCGATCCTGAGCGCCGATTTCGCGCGCTTGGGAGAGGAAATAAGAGCCATTGATGAAGCCGGTTGCGATTGGATCCATGTCGATGTGATGGACGGGCATTTTGTGCCAAATATCACCATCGGCCCCGGCGTGGTGAAGGCGCTTCGCCCCCATTCGCAAAAGCCGTTCGATGTCCATCTGATGATCGAGCCGGTCGATCCGTTTCTTGACGCCTTTGCCGAAGCGGGCGCGGACATTATCAGCTTCCACCCCGAAGCGGGACCCCATCCCCACCGCACCATCCA
The DNA here is from genome assembly GCA_023458055.1 of Pseudomonadota bacterium. Taxonomy (GTDB): domain Bacteria; phylum Pseudomonadota; class Alphaproteobacteria; order Sphingomonadales; family Sphingomonadaceae; genus JAFAFE01. The sequence goes on along the minus strand of JAEXAW010000028.1, from coordinate 48,823 downwards.
GCGCATCAAGGCGCTCGGCAAACAAGCGGGGCTGGTGCTCAACCCGGGAACGCCGGTTGATGTGCTCGATTATCTGATCGATGATCTCGACCTCATCCTGGTGATGAGCGTCAACCCGGGTTTTGGCGGGCAACATTTCATCGACAGCCAGTTGCGTAAAATCGAAGCCATCCGTGCGCTGATTGACCGGACCGGCCGCCCCATCGAGCTTGAAGTTGATGGCGGGGTTGATGCGACCACGGCACCGCGCGCGATTGCAGCAGGCGCGACCGCATTGGTCGCCGGAACCGCAACCTTTCGCGGCGGGCCTGATGCCTATGCCGCCAATATCCGCACGCTTCGGGGAGTGTGACGGCAAGCGGGATGAGCGACGGCCCCTCATATAAGGATTATCAGACGCCGGGCGAAGGGCCCGAGGGCGCAGTTGAGGAAGGCAAGCGCCTGATCCGCCTGTCTCCGGACAAGGGGCTGAGCCTTGGCGAGCGCATCGCCCACCATTTCACGCGCCTGACCTGGCGCACGCCGCTGCATAAGCTGCACCTCAAGGGGCGGTACCCGCTGAAGCTCTTGGCCGTACCGCACGATCCGGTGCCGGGCAATAGCGTTGCCGGACAAGCAATCCGCGCGGGCCATTTCCGCTTTCGCGGGCTCAAACAACCGCTACAATCGCTTGATTTCGCGGCGCTCGATGCGCCCCCCGCCTTTGCCGATTATCTGCACAGCTTTGCCTGGCTGCGCGATCTTGCGGCCGCAGCCCCGCGGGCCAGCGCCGCGCCAATAGCCGAACGCGTGCTGCGCAAATGGCTTTCCGTCCATGCGGAAAATGTGACCGAGCCCGCTTGGCGCGCGGATATTGCGGGATGGCGCATCCTCTATTGGACGGCGCACGCGCCGCTTCTTCTGTCGCATAATGATCTGGTATTACGGTCGAGCGTCCTTAACGGCTTGGCCCGCACCGCCCGTCACCTCGACCGTACTGCGGGCAAAGTACAGCCGGGCGTGCCGCAATTGGTGAGCTGGTGCGGGCTGATCGCGGCATCGCTTCTGTTGCCGGGCGGCGAACGACGCCGGATATATGGCGAAAGCGGGCTTAAAAAGGCGCTGGCTATCGCCTTTTATGCGGATGGTGGCACCATCTCGCGCTCGCCCGCCGCACAGCTTGATGCGATCATGGCGCTCGCGATGCTTGAGCGCGCTTATGAAGCGGTGAGGGAAACGCCGCCGGCCTTTATCGGCGAGGTCTTGGCACAGGCGGTGCCGGCGCTCCTCGGTATAACGCATGGCGATGGCGGGCTTGGCAATTGGCAGGGCAGCGGCGCGACCGGTGCCGCCGAGGTGCAGGCGATTGTCGAGGCGAGCCGCATTCGCACCCGGCCGCTAAAACAGGCGCGCGACTGGGGCTATCAGCGCGTCACGGCCGCGGCCGCCGTGCTGATCGTCGATGCGGCGCCGCCGCCGGTCGCCCGCCTCGCCGAAGCAGGCTGTGCCTCGACGCTGGCCATTGAATTTTCGCATGGGGATAGCCGCATCTTCGTCAATTGCGGCGGCGCGGCGCTCGCTGGTGCAAATATTCCGCCGGAACTCGCGCAAGGTTTGCGCACCACCGCTGCGCATTCGACGCTGGTGCTTGCCGATACCAATTCTACCGCGATTCTGGCTGACGGAACGCTCGGCAAGGGCGTAACCGAGGTAGAACTTGACCGCCGCGAAAGCGATCAGGGCAGTCGCCTTGAAATGAGTCATGATGGCTATGTGAAGCATCATGGTTTTGTCCATCGCCGTCTGGTCATCCTTGCGCGCGGCGGCAATGAATTGCGCGGCGAGGACATGCTCATTCCGGCAAGCCGCAAGCGGGCAAAGGATCGTGCACTCTTTGCGCTGCGTTTTCACCTCGCGCCGGGAACCGATGTCAGCCTCACCGCCGACCGGCAAGGCGCAATCCTCCGTCTTGAAAGCGGCTCGCTTTGGCAATTCCGCTGCACTGGCGGCGATCTTGGGGTGGAAGACAGCCTGTGGGTCGACGGCGATGGCCGCCCGCACGCAGGCCAACAGCTCGTGATCACCGGCGCGTCGGAGCCGGGTGGCTGTAGCGCCGGATGGCTGGTCAAACATATCGGGTGAGGCGCAAGCCTTGCCGCTCTAATGAAGGAAATCGGGTAAAGTTCATGGAAAAGGTGATTATCAAGCGTGCGCTTCTTTCGGTGTCGGACAAGACAGGCCTTGCGGACCTTGGCAAAGCACTCGCTGACAAGGGTGTCGAACTGGTCTCGACCGGCGGCACGGCCAAGGCGCTGCGCGATGCGGGGCTTCAAGTGCGCGACATTAGCGACCTCACCGGCTTTCCCGAAATGATGGATGGGCGGGTCAAGACGCTTCATCCCAAAGTCCATGGCGGCCTCCTCGCGGTGCGCGACAATGCGGAGCATGTGGCAGCCATGGAAGCGCACGACATCGGCGCCATCGACCTCGTCGTCGTCAACCTCTACCCGTTCGCGCAAACCGTGATGCGCGGGGCCGAGCGCGACGAGATTATCGAAAATATCGATATTGGCGGCCCGTCGATGGTGCGCTCCGCCGCCAAAAACCATGCGAGCGTTGCGATTGTGACCGATCCGGCGGATTATGCGCTGGTCGCGGGCGGCGAGACCGACCTTGCGACGCGCCGCAAGCTTGCGGCCAAAGCCTATAGTGCAACCGCGACTTATGATGCGATGATCTCGCAATGGTTCGCCTTTGCCGACCAGCAACAGGCTTTCCCCGATGTGCTCGCGCTCACCGCCAACAAAGCAGAAGAGCTGCGCTATGGCGAAAACCCGCACCAGAAAGCCGCACTCTATATTCCGGCTGGTCCGCATGGGCGCGGGATTGCGCAAGCGGAACAACTTCAGGGCAAAGAGCTCAGCTATAATAATTATAATGACGCCGATGCAGCGCTGGAGCTGGTCAGCGAGTTTCGTGATGGCCCGCCGACCGTGGTGATCGTCAAGCACGCCAACCCCTGCGGCGTCGCCAGTGCCGACACTCTGCTCGAAGCCTATCAGGCGGCGCTTGCAAGCGACAGCGTATCCGCGTTCGGCGGCATCATCGCGGTCAACCGTCCGCTTGATGCCGAAACCGCGGAGGCGATGAGCGAGATTTTCACCGAAGTCGTCGCCGCGCCCGATGCGAGCGATGAAGCCAAAGCGATCTTCGCCAGGAAAAAGAATCTGCGGTTGCTGATTACCGGCGAACTGCCCGATCCGGCGCGCGGCGGGCTCAACGTCAAGACCATCGCGGGCGGGTATCTCGTCCAGAGCCGAGACAATGGCCAGATCAGCCGCGAAATGCTGAAGACCGTCACCAAGCGCGAACCCACCCCTCAGGAGCTAAACGACTGCCTGTTCGCCTGGACGGTCGCCAAGCATGTCAAATCCAACGCCATCGTCTATGCCAAGGATGGCAGCACGGCGGGAATTGGTGCAGGCCAGATGAACCGCCTTGAAAGCGCGCGCATCGCCGCCTGGAAAGCCAAGGATGCCGCCGACAAGGCCGGCTGGGCGGAGCCGCGCACCATTGGTTCGGCGGTGGCTTCCGACGCTTTTTTCCCCTTTGCGGACGGCCTGCTTGCCGCGGTGGAAGCGGGCGCGACGGCGGTCATCCAGCCGGGCGGCTCGATCCGTGACGAAGACGTCATTGCAGCAGCGGATGAAGCGGGGCTGGCGATGGTCTTCACCGGGATGCGCCACTTCCGTCATTAACCTTACTGTAACTAGCTTTTGCTAGTCCCGAGTCGCGTAAAATCGCAGCGGCAGGGGGTTTGGCATGATTCGTCCCTTCAAACGGTGGAATGGTTTTTGTTTTTTGCAGGCAGGGCTCGCGGCCTTCGCGCTTGATATCGCGGTCTTCCTGCTTGCGCTGGCGGCCGGAATCCTGGCGGCACCGGCGGCGGCCTTGAGTTACGCAGTCGGCGCTCTGCTTCATGGCTTGTTATGCAACCGTACCGTTTTCGTCGAACATACCGCCACGATCAGCCAGCTGCGCGCACGCCAACAGCATATGTTCTTTGCCTCGGCGCTGATCGGTTTGGCCGTTACTTATGCCATGGTCGCGCTGCTCACCGGTGCCGGGTTCAGCCCCTTGGCCGCGCGCGTGATTGCGCTGGTCGCAAGCTTTCACGCCAGCTTCCTGATTCGTCGGCGGATGCTGCTGGTTGCCTGACTCCTGCCAAGTGCGTTGATTTTTCAAAATATAACATCCGATTAACCAAATCTTATCCGCTTTGCCTCTAGGCAGGATGCAAGACATTCAGCCACAGGGGGCAAAATAGTGAACAAGAGTCCGACGCGCGCAGATGTAGCGATCATTGGAGCGGGGCCCGCTGGCCTGACCGCCGCTTATTTGCTGACCAAAAAGGGCTATTCGGTCACCGTCATCGAAAAGGATCCGACCTATGTCGGGGGGATCAGCCGCACGGTCGAATTTAACGGCTTCCGATTCGATATTGGCGGCCACCGCTTCTTTTCCAAATCGAAGGAAGTGGTCGATCTGTGGAATGAAATCCTGCCTGACGATTTCATCCAGCGGCCGCGCATGAGCCGTATCTATTATGAAGGCAAATTCTACAGCTACCCGCTGCGCGCGTTTGAAGCCCTGTTCAATCTCGGTATCATGCGCTCGACCCTGTGCATGGCGAGCTATGTCAAAGCCAAGGCTTTCCCCAACAAAAAGGTGAAGAGCTTTGAGGACTGGACCGTCAACCAGTTCGGCCACAAGCTTTATTCGATCTTTTTCAAAACCTATACCGAGAAGGTGTGGGGGATGCCGTGCGATGAAATGTCGGCCGACTGGGCGGCGCAGCGCATCAAGGGGCTAAGCCTCGGCGCGGCGGTGATGGACGGCCTGAAGCGCAGCCTGGGCCTCAACAAAAAGCCCAATGACGGCATGGAAACCAAAACCTTGCTCGAAACCTTCCGCTATCCGCGCCTTGGCCCGGGTATGATGTGGGATGCCGCGCGCGATTTCGTCGTTGCGGGGGGCAATCATGTGCTGATGGGCCACAGCTTCAAGCAACTCACCCAGGATCAGGGCACCGGACGCTGGAAACTGTCGGCGACCAATGCAGACGGCGAACTCACTATCATTGATGCGGAGCATGTGATCTGTTCGGCACCAATGCGCGAACTTTCGGCGCGCATCCATCCGCTGCCGCAGACCAGCAACAATGCGATGGACCTTAAATATCGCGACTTTTTGACCGTCGCGCTGATGATCAAGTCGGAAGATTTGTTCCCCGACAACTGGATTTATATCCACGACAGCAAGGTCAAGGTCGGGCGCGTCCAGAATTTCCGCAGCTGGTCGCCCGAAATGGTGCCCGATCCGGATATCGCCTGTGTCGGCCTTGAATATTTCTGTTTCGAAGGCGACGGCCTGTGGTCCTCGTCCGACAATGACCTGATCGAACTCGCCAAGAAGGAAATGGCGATCCTCGGTCTGTGCAAGCCTGAAGATGTGGTCGGCGGCGCGGTGGTGCGTCAGGAAAAGGCCTATCCGGTTTACGATGACAGCTATGCGGCCAATGTCGAAGCGATGCGTAACGAGCTCGAAACCCTCTATCCGACCCTCCACATGGTCGGTCGCAACGGCATGCACCGTTATAATAATCAGGACCATGCGATGATGACCTCGATGCTGACGGTGCGCAACATCGAAGCGGGTGCCCGCGTTTATAATATCTGGAACGTCAACGAAGACGCCGAATATCATGAAGCGGGCGACGAAGGCGCGCAGGAAAGCATCGCGGCTGGCCTCACCGAAGGCGAAGCGGCGGCGCTCGCGTCCGAACGCGCTGTACCATCGCGCGTATCCAAAGCAGCATGAAGGTTGAAACGGTGAAGGGGGGAGCAGGTCCGCTTAATAAACTCGAACGCTTGTTTGCCGAGCGCGGCTGGACCTACCTCCTTTATGTCGGCGCGAGCATCTTTGCGCTCGGCGTCGATTTCGGATTGTTCCTGCTCGCGCTTTACTGGGGCTTTCATGCGGTGGGCGCGTCGGTGATCGGCTATTGCAGCGGCATCGTCGCGCACTGGTTTGTTTCGAGCCGCCTTGTTTTTGCGAGTGAAGCGCAGACCGTTGGACAGGAGCGCGCCAAGCAAAAGGGGTTGTTCCTGATGTCGGCGCTGGTCGGCCTTGCTATCACCACGGGGATTGTCGGCCTTGGCGGCGTACTCGGGATTATGCCGCTGGTCGCCAAGCTGATTGCGGTCGCGGTGAGTTTCCAGGTCACCTATATCTTGCGCAAAACCATCGTTTTCCAGTCCTGACGATCGTCATGGAACAATTTGCCAAAAGCGCGCGCTTACCCCTGCTCGTCATAGCCGGGGCGATTATCCTCTCGTTCATTGGCGCGCGGCACGACATCCTTGCGATGACCTTTCCTGACCCCGACGATGCGCTGCGGCTTCAGCAGGTGCGCGATCTGCTCGGCGGTCAGGCGTGGTTTGACGTTGTCCAGCATCGCGTTAATCCGCCTGTCGGCGGTCTGATGCACTGGTCGCGCCTCATCGATCTGCCGCTGGCGATCATGATAGGGGGATTAACGCCGCTGCTGGGTCAGGGTGCTGCGGAATATGTCGCGATATTGATCTATTCGGTCACAATGCTCGCCGCACTGACCTTTTTGATGGCGAGAATATTGCGGCTCTATGGCCGCTCCGAACTGGTCATCGCTGGTCTGGTTGCTCCGTTCCTGATGTCGCTGGTCGGAGCGCAATTCCGGTTGATGCGGATCGACCATCATTCCGCACAGATGCTACTGGGCGCTGCGGCATTCGGCTTTACCATCGCCGCCTGGCGCCGCTGGACCGGCATCGCTGTGGGCGCTCTTTTAGCTATAGCGGTCAGCATTTCGCTCGAGGCAATCATTTATGTCCCGGCATTCGGCCTTGTTTTTGCGTGGCCATGGCTGAGACGAGACCAGGCGCGCGATCAGCTGGCCCGTTTTTGCCTGAGCTTCGTCCTCACATCGGTAGGGGTCATGCTTGTCACGCGCGGGCCGCAAGCGCCGCTCCAATCCTATTGCGACGCGATGTCGCGTCCCTATCTCGCAGCGACCGCTGCTGCTGCACTGATTTTGTTAGCGGGTACACGCCTACCCATGCCGGCGGTCGCACGATGGGCTATCGCCGGCATCGCGGCTTTGGCTGCGGTCGCTTGCCTCGCCCTCGCTGATGCGCAATGCCTGGGCGGACCATTCGCCGAACTTAACCCTTATTCGCGCAAATACTGGTACGAGTCCGTACTTGAGGGTTTGCCGCTGTGGAAGCAGGGCACGCTGGCTTTGAATGTCGTCGCGCTGCATATTTTTTCAATCATCGGAATCTACCTCGGATGGCGAAACAGCACGGAGACAGAGCAGCGACACCGTTGGTTGGTAACCGGCTTTCTGTTCGGCTGGGCGATGTGCGTCGGCGTGATGGTGATGCGTACCAACGGTCTGGCCCATCTTTACGGGTTGGCCGGTATTGCGTGGGTGGGCTGGAAGAGCTGGGCATACGCCCGTTCCATACCGCGAACATTACCCAGAATTTTGGCAACAGCGGCGAACCCCATCCTTGTTGCAGCATTGCTGCCAGTGCTCCTCCCGGGCTTGCGCCTTGCCCCGCAAACGACGGATCAACCGATTACCAGCGGGACACAGGCCTCTACGATTTGCAGCTCCGGTGCCGACATTGCCGGCTTGAACCGTATCGAGCCCAGCTTGTTATTTGCCGCGATCGATATCGGCCCTATGGTGCTTGTCGAAAGCCGACACAGCGTCATAGCGACGGGCCATCACCGCAATGACGAGGCCATCGCGAAAGTCATCAAGGCTTTCCTCGCAAAGCCCGACCAAGCCCAAGCCATTGTCCAGTCGACGGCAGCCTCCTATTTGGCCTTTTGCCCGACATCGACCGAAGGTGATACCTATATTACTGCCGGACGCCATACACTTGCGAGCGAACTTGTTGCGGGTCATCAGCCCCGATGGCTCACCCCCGTGCCGATGCCCAAAGGGGCGACCCTTCAACTTTACCGCATCGTCCGGCCAGTCGCAGCGCCCGCTCAATAGCGTTCGAGTTCGACGCCCATCTTGCGGTAACCATGGACGAAACAGGCATTGGTGCGTTCAACCGCGCCGGTGACATGGACGCGCAGACGGCGTTTCACCATTTCTTCCATCAGGATGGAGATTTGCAATTCGGCAAGCCGCGCGCCGACGCAGCGGTGGATGCCGTGGCCAAAGGCGAGGTGGCGGCGGGCATTGGCGCGGTCGACGATGATTTCGTCGGGCCGTTCGAACACGCTTTCATCGCGATTGGCCGAGATATACCATAGCACAATCTTGTCCATCGCCTTGATCTGATGGCCGAACAAGTCCGTGTCCGCGGTTGCGGTGCGCCGCATATGCGCGAGCGGCGTTTGCCAGCGGATGATTTCCGAGGTCGCGTTGGCAATGAGCGAAGGATCCGCCTCAAGCCTGGCGCGCTGGTCCGGGAACTTGTCGAGCCCATAGGCATAGGCCGACATCGAATTGCGCGTCGTATCATTGCCGCCGACGATGAGGAGGATGAGGTTCCCCATAAATTCCTCGTCCGACATATGGCTCATCGCCTCGCTATGGATCATCATCGAAATGAGGTCGGGGGTGGGATCGGCATTGGCCTTGCTGTCCCATAATTGCTTGAAGCTTGCCGCCATTTCGAACAGCACGGCGAGGCGCTGCTCCTTCAAATCGGGATTGGTTGCAATCTCGATATCGCCCGCCCAATCGGACCAGAAGGTGAGCTTGCGACGCTGCTCCCACGGAAAGTCGAACAGGATGGCGAGCATCTGCGTGGTCAGTTCAATCGACACGCGGTCGACCCAGTCAAACTGTTCTCCGACTGGCAGGGCATCAAGGATTTCAGCTGTGCGACGCCGGATATCGCCGGCCATGCGCTGCATTTCGGCGGGCGTGAAGGCCGGAGCCACGGTGCGCCGCTGCCCGGTATGTTGCGGGCGGTCCATCGCGATGAACATCGGGAGTTGCAACCGGTCGTCTTTCGCGCGGTCGGCGATGGTGATGCCGCTATATTCCCACGACGAGGAATAAAGTTCGGGCAGCGATTCGACATGCTGGATCGCATCATGGCTCACGACATTCCAATAAGGCCCGAATGCGCTCGCTTCGCAGAAATTGACGGGATCCGAGTGGCGCATCGCACGGAACGGTTCCTGCCAGCGGTCCTCGCGATAAAGGTCGGGGCGACTCATATCATTGGCCGGGCTGGGCGGCGGATCGTCACGGCGCGGCATATCCATCCGCGCTGGAGTCCAGTCCGCCGTAGCGGCATCATGCGTGACAGCTGCGTCGAAATTGTCCATCTGGCGCCTCTCTCTATCTATTTTGCCCGTCTTTTTCGGGGCTTTGGAGACAAGAGTGCGCTTATTGACAACAATGTCAATGGCGAAGTGGCGGGGCGTTGCCCGCTAACCCGTGAATCAGTCGAGTTCGTCCATGCGAAACTTGCCGCGTCCCATCATTTTCGACCACCAGCCGCCACCGGATTTGAGCACGCCCTTGCGGAACATCCGCACTGCCATCCAGATGACGAGTGCGACCCAGGCGACTTGCCACGCTAGCGCGACAAGATGCGGCCAGAGCGCGCCATCATGCACCGCGTGCGCGGCCATGGCGAGCGGCGAGGAGAAGGGGATGATCTCGGCAATGCGCGCGACGACTGCTCGCGGCGCACCAGCCGCTGCCGAGGCAAGCCCGAACATCGCCATCTGGACGATAGTGATGGGCAACGACAACATCTGGATTTCCCGGATGGTCGCCGCTTGCGCACCGATACCCAGGAACAGCGCGCCGAGGATGAGGAACGCCATCACGAAATAGACGAAGCAGAGCAGCGCAAAGATCGGCCATCCGACGGCGGGCGACGCGGTTTGGATCGCAGTGCCAATTGCGGCGTCGGTATGCGCAAGCAGTTGCGGTACCGCAAAACTGCCGAGTGTGGCCCAGAAGCCGACAAACAGGAAAGCAACCCCGAGCATCCCGAGCAATTTGCCAAAAAACACCGATTCCAATGGTGCCGCGGCTGCGAGAATCTCGATCACCTTATTGGCTTTTTCTTCGGCCATCATGCCGACCGATTGGCTGGCGAGGATAAGCGTCAGCATGAACAGGATGACGACCGTGCTGAGCGCAAGCATATTGCGTCCAAGCGGCGAACTCGCTTCCTGCTTGGCGACGACGACGCGGGGGCTTGCGGCGAGACCGGCCTTCGCGCCCAGCGCGCGGTTGCGCAGCATTTCGGTCGAAAGCTGCGACAGATAGGCCCCGGCGCGGCTTTCGGCGGATGATTGCACAATCACCGGCCGCGCCGGATCACCATAAAGGATCGCCAGCGTCGTTTGCGTCTTGTCGAGCATCAGTGCGCGCGCCTGTGCCGGAATATCGGCGGCGGGCATGACATATTCGATTGCCGGAGGCGCAGCCACCTTGCCCATCATCGCCCGCATCGATTGATCGGCGGCGCGGTAATCCGGGATTTTATCCGGCGTGGTGATGATCGCGATGCGCGCCTTGACGTCGCTGCTATCGGCAACTGCGGCAGCGCCCATGCCGCCCAAGGCGCTGAACGCGATCATCATCAAGGGCGCGAGGAGGAAAAGCAGGAAGGTCGGCGTCGCAACAATCGCGAGAAAATCGCGCCGCGCAACGACGAAAGCCTGGCGCAGGGTCTGGTTCATGCCACCACCTCCGGCCGACTGGCCTGCGCCTCTAGATCGGCTCTGCGTACAATGTCGACAAAGGCCTCGTGGAGACCCGGGCGGTCGACATTCAATTGGGCGATGCCATGCCCGCCTGCAACGATGCGCGCGACCACGGCCTGCGCTTCGCTTTCGGATACGCCGACTTGCCATAATGCGCCGTTGCGGGTCGCACCGGCTGGCAGCAACGCTTCGATCTCGGCATCGCTGGCCTTGCCCGAGGGGCTATAGCGCAACTGGAGCGGCAAGGTGCCGCGCGCTTCGGCTACCGTGCCTTCGAACCGGCGCTTGGAGCGGGCGATGATGACCAGCCGGTCGCACAGCCGCTCGGCATGGGCCATCACATGGGTCGAAAAAACAATCGTGGCGCCGCGCGCCTGTTCTCCGCGCACCAAGGTTTCGAGCCGCTCTTGATTGACCGGATCAAGCCCGGAAAACGGTTCGTCGAGCACGATCAATTCAGGTTTATGGACAATCGAGCCGATCAGCTGGACCATCTGCGCCATGCCTTTCGACATTTTGCGCACCTTTTCATCGATCACGCGGGTGAGCCCCACCTGTTCCATCAATTCCCCGGCGCGGGCCCGCCCCTCTTTCCAGTCGAGGCCGCGCAGCGCGCCCATGAATGCCACAGCGTCGCGCGCGATCATATTGGGATAAAGTCCGCGTTCTTCGGGGAGATAACCGACCCGATAGGCGGCGCGGCGCGGCTGGCTTTCGCCGAGTAAGGTGCGGCTCCCCGCTTCGGGATCGATAATGCCGAGCAGCATACGGATGGTCGTGGTCTTGCCCGCGCCATTGGGGCCAAGCACACCGTAAACGGTGCCGCGCGGCACCGCGAGGCTGACATGGTCCACCGCACAATAGCGTTCGAAATATTTGACCAGCCCGTCGGCGGTCAGCACATAATCGGTCAAACTTATACCCCGAAATTTCTGATTCTACGCACCCGATTAGGCGCATAATATTTAACAACGGTTTAGCTTGGCGTCGATTTCTGGCAAGGAAAAGCGCGTGAAGGCTAAACCACCCCGACTGGAAAGCGACGCGCTGGCGGCAGCCTTGGCTGAAGAGGCGAGGGCGCTCGGCTTTGTCGCCTTCGGGATTGCCGATGCCGATGCGGCCCCGCAAACCGCCGTGCGCCTCCGCCAATGGCTTGAGGAAGGCCGCCATGCCGACATGATCTGGATGGAGGAACGTGCGGCCCAGCGGGCTAGTCCCAGGGGATTGTGGCCCGAGGTGCGTTCGGTGATCGCGCTCGGCATGAGCTATGCGCCCGCGCAAGATCCGCTGGTGCTCGCCGATCATCCCGACCGCGGCCGGATTTCGGTTTACGCCCAAGGCGCGGATTATCATGACGTGATGAAGCGTGCACTGAAACAACTCGCGACCTTCCTCGTCCAGCGCAGCGCCGATCCCGACACCGACGTCAAAGTGTTCGTTGATACAGCGCCGGTGATGGAAAAGCCGCTCGCCGCCGCAGCGGGGCTTGGCTGGCAGGGGAAGCACAGCAATCTCGTCAGCCGCGCGCATGGCAGCTGGCTGTTTTTGGGTGCGATTTATACCACGCTTCGATTACCGCTCTCGACGCCAGGCTCCGACCGGTGCGGGCGCTGCACCGCTTGTCAGGAGGCCTGCCCGACCGATGCTTTCCCCGCGCCCTACCGGGTCGATGCGCGGCGGTGTATTTCTTATCTCACCATCGAAAATAAGGGGCCGATCCCGCTTGAGCTACGGACCGCTATCGGCAACCGCATCTATGGCTGCGATGATTGCCTTGCGGTGTGCCCGTGGAACAAATTTGCCCAAAGCGCCGCGGCACATCGCGCGTTTCTCCCGCGCGCTGAACTGGCCGCGCCTTCGCTCGCCAGCCTGCTCGCACTCGATGACGCAGAGTTCCGGCAAATCTTCGCAGGCTCACCGATCAAGCGGATCGGGCGTGACCGGATGGTCCGGAACGCAGCGATTGCAGCGGGCAATAGCGGCGATGCTGCGCTGATCGCGCCATTGCAGGCGTTGATCGATGACCCCAATCCGGTTGTCGCCGAAGCGGTGCGCTGGGCGCTCGCCGAACTTAATGCGGGCGCAGCTGGCTGACGCAGGCAGATGCCGGCATATCGACCCCGGCGCGGGTGCGCGCTTCGGCATAGGTGACAACCGCTTCCGCGCCATTTCGCGGCGCATAAAGAAAGGTATCGAGCACGCAGCGGTCATTGGCAAATTGGAGCTTGCGGCCAGCCCCTTCGCGCACATCAAGCCGCGGCGCGCCGAAGAGTTGCTGGAGCGCGCGCGCATCACGCCCGACAATATCAGCGGGGGCTTGACTGGATGCGCCAAGATAAGGGTTGGGTGCATAGCGCACCGGCGGGGGCGGAGCAGATTTGGGCGGCGGCACGGCGGGACCACAGGCCGCAAGCGTTAATGCCGCGCCCATCGCTATAGCCATTCTAAAACCGGTCATGCGATTGGCTCCTTGATCATGGGTGTCGGGCGCGCGTGCACCAGATGCACGGCCATGGCCGCGCCGATCACGGGCGCAAGAAAATTGACGAAGGGCACGAGGAAAATCAGCGCGACAAGAATGCCGAGGGTGATCCGCGTCGCGCGCGGCAAAGGCTGCATCCAGCCATCATGGGCGTGACGGGCCATCACCATATCCTGAAGATCGCGGCCCAACAGGAGGCCGTTCACCACCACCAGCGCGACGATGAGCCCGACGCCCGTCACCAGCAGTCCGATATAAACCGGAACCGCGAGAAGATTATAGCCGATCGCCCGGCCCGCTGATGCGAGGCCAAGGCGTAAGCCCTTGCCGATCCCCACCTTACGCGCCTGCGCGGCGGCGGCGGGGAAATATTTGCGCTCGACCACCTCGACCACTTCGTCGGAAAACACGCCCATCACCAGCATCGCGACAATGCGGAACAGGAACCAGCCGAGCGCCAGCGTGACCAGCAGCGCAAACAGCGCCGAGTCGGTCTCGCCGCCGCGATAGCCAAGCTGCGGGGCCAATGTTTCCAGCGCCGCAAAACCGGCAATGCCGAACAGGATGAACAGTGCCACCGTCAGCATGATGACCTTGGCCACCACCCACAGGATGCGCGGCTCGAACAATTGTCGTAACGCTAAAAAAAAGGCCTGAATCATTGCGCAACGGCATGGAGTCTTCGCCATCAAAGGTCAACACTACTTGCGGCATGGGGCGACTCGCCCTACGGCGCGCGAAACTTTTGTCTTGAGAAAGGTGGCCATCCGTGACCGCACCCCGTTATGACATTGTCGCCATTGGCAACGCCATCGTCGATGTCCTTGCCCGCGCCGAAGATGCGTTCATCGTCGAGCGCAATCTGGTCAAGGGTTCGATGCGGCTGATCGATGCCGATGAAGCCGCCAATCTTTATGCGGCAATGGCTCCGGGAATCGAAATGTCGGGGGGCTCCGCCGCCAATACGCTCGCCGGGATGGCCGCGCTCGGTGCCAAATGCGCCTTTGTGGGCCAGGTTGCCGACGATCAACTGGGACAGGTGTTCCGCCATGACCTGACCGCGCTCGGCGTTGATTTCACCACGCCCGCCCGCACTGGCGAGCCCGCTACGGCGCGCTGTCTCATTCTGGTCACGCCCGATGGCCAGCGCACGATGAACACCTTTCTTGGCGCTGCGCAATATCTTCCCGAAGCCGCGCTTGACGAAGAATTGATCCGCGCGGGCGAGATTCTCTATCTCGAAGGCTATTTGTGGAACGCACCCGAATCACGCGCTGCGATGGAGGGGGCGATTGCCATAGCCAAGGCTGCCGGCCGCAAGGTTGCCTTCACCCTGTCGGATACGTTCGTGGTGCTGGGCCATCGCGACCAATTCCACGCTATGATGGATGCGGGCAAGATCGACATCCTGTTCGCCAATGAGCATGAATTGACCGCATTGGCGGAAAGCGGTGATGATTTTGAAGCCGCCGTCGCCGCAATTGCACCCAAGGTGCCGCTTCTCATCGCGACGCGCGGCGAGCAGGGCGCGCATGCGATCAGCGGTGACGCGCGCCATTCGGTCGCCGCAGAACCGATTGACCAAGTGATCGACACGACCGGCGCGGGCGACCTGTTCGCCGCCGGGGTCCTCACCGGCCTTGCCCAAGGGCGTTCGCTCGATGACGCCCTGCTGATGGGGGCGGTGTGCGCCCGCGCGGTGATCGCACAATTTGGCCCGCGCGTTCAGGGCAATTTGCAAGCGTTGGTCAAAGCGCGATTGGGCTGAAATCCTCAGTCGGCAGTCTCGACCGCCGTTTCGATGGTCTTTTCGCGTTTGCGGAACAGTTCGCGGTCGTCCGGACCAAAGCCGCGCGTCCATATCCAATAGCCGTAAGCGCCGAGGATCGCCGGGATGCCGAACAGTAATTCGGCCCATTCGGGAAGGCGGGTGAAGAGAAAACCGACCACGCTTGCAAGCGCGGCGGCGACGACCAGCGGCCAGCGCCAATTATTGACGCTCGCGCCGAGTAGCCGCGAAAGCAATCCGGCCTTGACCAACGAGGCAAAGCCGAGCGCGCACATTAGCGCCGCCGCAACTGCGTCGGCCATCAGGATGGGCTTGTCCGGCTCGATGCGCCGCACGATTTCGATGAACACCACCGACAATACCGCCTGCAACGCCAGCATGGTGAACGAAATCATCAGGTTGCGGTGGCGCGCCATATAGACCAGCACGGCTTCGGAGACGACTGCCGTCGCCGCCACCACTTCGGCCGCGAGCAGGAAGCCGAGCGCGCCAGTGCCGCTCACAAATTCCTTGCCGACAAGGCCCATCACCCCGGCTCCCGGTATGCCCAGCGCGAGCGCGATCCCGGCCTGCATCGCGATAATCCAGAAGCCGACCTGGCTCACCTGTGCTGCGATTTCCTTGAGCTTGTTTTCTTTCAAATTGCGCGTGATGACGGGTCCCAAAATGGGATCGAAACTGGTCTTGAGCTTTTGCGGCAGCGAGGCGACCTGCTGCGCGACATAATAAATGCCGACGATGGCGGGCGAGGCAAACAGCCCCAGGATGGCGAGATCAAGGCGGCGCGACCCCCATTCGATCGCATCGGCAGCGGCCAGCGGCGCGTTGCGCTGAGCAATCCGGAACAGCCGCTCGGGGTGCGGGTTCCAGCCACGCGGGAAACCATAGCTTTTGATCATCGGGATCATCGCGGCAACAAATGCTGCCGTCATCGCGACGACATAGGACAGGATCAGCCCGTCGCGCAGCGAATAAAAGGCAAAACCGAACGCCGCAATGCTGATCGCCCAAGGCTCGACCACCGAGCGGGCGCGCACCGTTGCGCCAATATCAAAGCGATAGGCGAGCGCGGCGAGCGCAATGTCGCAGCCGGAAATCGCAAAGATGATGAGCGGAAAGAAATGATCGAAGCCGTTGATCGCGCTGTTGGGGAACATCAGCTGCGGGAAGACCATCAATATTCCCCCCGCCGCAAGCGAGACGATGAGGGCGAGTAATAATCCATCCCACACCACGCAGGCCGGGTCGCGTTCGGTGCTCGACAGCTGTTCGGCAAGCCCGCGCTTCAGGCCAAGCGTCGCCAGTTGGGCCGCCAGTTCGACCACCAATACGGCATAGGCAAAACGCCCGAGCGCTTCGGCGCCATACCAGCGCCCGGCGAGATACAGGAAGGGCAAGCGGGCGGCGAGACGCAGCAGAAAGCCAAGGAAATTGGTCCGCCCACCCTTGGCGAGCGCCTTGACGTCACCGCCTTCCGCATCGGTCGGATCAGGCGGGATGGGGCGCGCCGTATCGCCCGGGGGGAGGCTCAAAGTCCCTCGCTCCGCAAGGGACGCGACAACAGCCCCGCGATCACCTCGCTCACCGCCGCTGCGCCGCTGAGCAATTGGTTGACCGCGGCTACGATCGGCATGTCGATGCCCATATTTTCCGCCGCCTCAAGCACGACGGGCGCGCTGAATGCGCCTTCCGCGACCGTATGACGGTCCGCCAACAGTTCCTCCGCCGAGCGGCCCTCGCCCAAGCCTTTGCCGAGCGAAAAATTGCGCGACGAGGTGGACGAACAGGTCAGCACCAGATCGCCAAGCCCCGCGAGACCGGCCAGCGTTTCCGCCTTGCCGCCCTTGGCCATGCCAAAGCGGGTCATTTCGGCAAAGCCGCGCGTGATGAGCGAGGCGCGCGCATTTTGGCCCAGCCCCGCGCCTTCGACGACGCCGCAGGCAATGGCGATGACATTCTTGATCGCGCCGCCAATTTCCGCGCCGATGACGTCGCCCGATAGATAGGGACGAAAGGCCGGGCGACGGATGGCGCGGGCAAGGCTTTCGCCGAGCGCATCATCCTCGCAGGCGAAGGTCACAGCGGTCGGAAGGCCGGCGGCGACTTCATGCGCGAAGGTAGGGCCGGACAGCACGAGAATTGGCGCGTCGGGGTGCACCTCATGCGCGACCTCGCTCATCATCTGCATGGTCCCGCTTTCGAGGCCCTTGGAACAGAGGATAAGTGGGCGCTTGCCGACGGGAATCGCCGCGAGGCTGGCGCGCATATGCTGCGCCGGGGTGACGATGAGGAGCGCGCCCGCACCGTCGAGATCGCTGACGTCATTGGTCGCCCGGATCGTCGCGGACAGCGGCAGGCCTTTCAGGAACAGGCTGTTTTCATGGGTTTGGTTGATGCTTTGGGCGACCTCGGGTTCGCGCGCCCACAAGGTCACGGCGCTGCCATCCGAGGCGAGCATCTGCGCGAGCGCGGTGCCCCATGCGCCAGCGCCCACCACGCCGAATTTCTGCTCCCCGTTCATGCCTTGACGCCTGCTCCCCTTGCTTTTTCCGCGTCCGGATCGAGTGGCCAGCGCGGGCGCGCTAGCACGTCGAGCGGATCAGTGAGGCCGAGCGCGAACCGTTCCGCGCCTGCCCAGCCGATCATCGCGGCATTATCGGTACATAGCCATAATGGCGGTGCCACGAAACGCAGATCATGTGCCGAGGCCAAGCTTTCAAGGGCGGCGCGCACCGCGCCATTGGCTGCGACCCCGCCGGCCACCACCAGTGCGGTCACCGGACCGCTGGCCTGGAGCGCGCCTTTGGTGCGGTCGATGAGGCAATCGACCACCGCTTGCTGGAACGAGGCGGCAATATCGTTGGGCGCATAGTTGCCGCTGTCGGCGGCGCGCATCACCGCGCTTTTCAACCCGGCGAAGCTGAAATGCGGATCGGGCGTGCCGACCAGCGGGCGGGGCAGCGGCACGGCTTTAGGATCGCCTTCCCTCGCCGCGCGCTCGACCGCCGGGCCGCCGGGAAAGCCTAATTTCAACAGCTTGGCAGTCTTGTCGAACGCTTCGCCCGCCGCATCGTCGATGGTGGTGGCGAGGCGGCGATAGCGCCCGACGCCCTCGACGCGGAGCAACTGGCAATGCCCGCCCGAAACCAGCAGCAGCAAATAGGGAAATTCAAGGTCAGGATCGGCAAGGCGCGGGCTCAGCGCATGCCCTTCCAGATGATTGACCGCGACGAGCGGCTTGCGCGCCCCATGCGCCAGCGCCTTCGCGGTCACCAGCCCGACAATCACGCCGCCGATCAGCCCCGGTCCCGCGGTTGCGGCAATCGCATCAATATCGGCAAGGCTGAGCTTCGCATCGGCAAGCGCGGCTTCGACCAGCGGTGCCAGTTTTTCGACATGCGCGCGCGCTGCAAGCTCGGGCACCACGCCGCCATAGGGGCGATGCTCCTCCTCCTGCGTCGCAAGGCGATGCGCAAGGATTGCCCGCTCGCCGGTTACAAGCGCGGCTGCGGTTTCGTCACAACTGGATTCGATGCCGAGGATGATGGCCATCCGGCCCTTTAGCCACCCCTTCCCCTCGGGCGCAACTGTCGCTAGGGGCATGGCCATGATCGAAGACCGTTTTCCGTTGCGTTTGGGCACCCGTGCCTCCCCCTTGGCGATGGCGCAGGCGCATATGGTCAAGGCCGCGCTGCTCGCCAAACATGGCTGGGACGATAAGGCGGTCGAACTCGTACCGATGACCGCGAGCGGCGATAAAATCCAGGATCGCGCGCTTGCCGATGTGGGCGGCAAGGCGCTGTGGACCAAGGAACTGGACGCCGCGCTCGGCATGGGCGAAACCGATTTTTCGGTGCATTCGATGAAGGATGTCGAGACCATCCGCCCGACCGAATTTGTCCTCGCCGCGATGCTGAAACGCGCCGA
This sequence comes from Pseudomonadota bacterium, assembly GCA_023458055.1. Classification (GTDB taxonomy): domain Bacteria; phylum Pseudomonadota; class Alphaproteobacteria; order Sphingomonadales; family Sphingomonadaceae; genus JAFAFE01. The sequence continues at coordinate 29,843 of JAEXAW010000028.1, read as the reverse complement.
TGTGCGTGACCGGCTGCTTGGTGCGGACAGCATCGACGCATTGCCCGAAGGCGCGGTGGTCGGCACCAGCAGCCCGCGCCGCACCGCCCAATTGCTGGGCTTGCGCCCCGATCTTCAGATCATCCTGTTTCGCGGCAATGTGCAGACCCGCCTAAACAAATTGGCGGCAGGGGACGCGGCTGCGACCCTGCTAGCAGCGGCGGGCCTTGACCGGCTGGAGATGGAGGATATCGGCGTCGCGATTGACACGGATGTGATGCTGCCCGCCCCGTCGCAGGCCGCGATCGGGATCGAATGCCGCGCCGATGATGCGGTGGTGCGGGGGCTCCTTTCCAGGATCAATCATCAGCCAACCTGTGCAGCGGTAGAAGCCGAACGCGCGTTGCTCGCCGAACTCGGCGCGGATTGCCGCTCGCCGGTGGCTGCGCTGGCGACGGCTGAACCCGGCGGCGCGCTTACCTTGCGCGCGCAACTCCTCTCGCTGGATGGCAAGGAAATGGTTGCCGGCGAAATGCTGCTCGGCAGCCATGCGGAGGCGACACCGGAGCAGCTCGCGCGCAACCTGCTCGAACGTGCGCCGCCAGCCGTGCGCAAGCTGTTCGCCGGACGCTGACGCCATGACCCGGCTCCCGCTTGTCATCCTGCGGCCCGAACCCGGTGCGAGCGAAACCGAAGCGCGCGCGCAAGCGCTTGGCCTTACAACGATCAAACTTCCCCTGTTCAAGGTTGCCGCCGAAGCGTGGGAAGCGCTGCCTGCGTCCACATTCGACGCCCTGCTCTTGACCAGCGCCAATGCCGCGCGGCTCGGCGGCGCGGGTCTCGTCGCCTATGCCGAGCTGCCCTGTCTTGCCGTCGGCGAGGCAACCGCGGCGGCCGCCCGCAAGGCCGGCATCGACCCGGTCTGGGTCGGGCCGGACAATGGCGCGTCGGCGCTCGCCGAAGCCGCTGTGCGCGGTTGGACCAGGCTCCTGTGGCTATGCGGCGTCCAGCACAGCCCCTTGGCGCATCCCGGCATCAACATCCGCATCATGCCCGTCTATAGCGCGCACGCTGTTGAATCCGCCAACGCTGCTCGCGCGGCAGCCTTCGCCCATCCTGCGATCATCCTGCTGCACAGCCAGCGCGCGGCCTGGGCGCTCGCCGATATGGCGATAGACCGCCAGCGCTTTGGCCTGAACGCGATCAGCGCGGGCGTCGCGGCGGTTGCGGGCGAAGGCTGGGCGTGGGTGCACTGGCCGGAGCTTCCGCGCGACCAAGACATGCTGGAATTGGCCGCCACTCTGTGCCAGAAGGCGCCGCTATGAACGAGAGTCCCCAACCCGATCTACCGCCGCCCGATGTACCGCCGCCCGCTCCAACAGAAACGCTCCAGCCTGCGCGCTCGGTCGGGCGTGGCCGCAGCCGGGCGGCGATATTGGCGATGACGCTGCTGGCCGGCATGGTCGGCGGCGCATGGTTGATGAAGCGCTTCGGCCCTGAACCCGCGCCGCCGGTGGCGGCATCAAGCGAACCGGCTGCAGGCCTTGCGGAGACAATGGCGGCAGCGCCCCCCGCAACACCGGCCGAACAAGCGGGTTCGGAGACCATCACGGCGTTTGAAAGCAACCGCATTGCCGCGCTGGAACAGCGCATGTCGGAGATTAACCTCCAGAACCGCGCCGGTAGCGCGAATGAATCGCGTGCAGAAGGGCTGCTCGTCGCCTTTGCCGCGCGCCGGGCGGTCGAGCGCGGGCAATCGCTCGGCTATATCGACGGGGAATTGCGCCAGCGCTTCGGTGGAACCATGCCGCGCGCGGTCAGCACCATCCTCGATGCTGCCAATCGCAGGATCACCGCAGACAAGCTGCGGGAACGGTTAGAGCAGCTCGAACCTTCCCTGATGGCGCAGGAGGGAAGCGCTGCCGGACTGTGGGCCAGCGTCACCAACCTGTTTGTTGTGCGCTCCGAAAATGCGCCGCTGATCGACCCGGCGCAGCGTATGGCACGGGCCAAGCGTGCGCTCGACGTCGGGCGCGTCGACCGGGCGATTCTTGAGGTTGAAAAGCTGCCCGGCGCCGCCAAGGCGCAGGAATGGCTGGTGTCCGCGCGCCATTATACCGAGGCGCAACAGGCACTCGACCTAATCGAAGCGGCGGCGATCCAGGGTCCGCAAAGCCTGCATGACATCGCGACGACTCCCGTCGAACCCGCAACGCCCGATAGCGCACCACCTGCGGCAGCGCCCGCACCTGCCAATCCGCCTGCAAAGCAATAAGCTATTCTTGTCCCGGGCCGCCTTGCTGGCGGTCGATACCCTGTTTGAATTTGAGGATTTTTTTGAGATGGCGCATAATCCCAACCCCACTCCCGAGGCGCTTGATTGGGCCGATCCGTTCCGGCTCGATGCACTGCTCACCGACGAAGAGCGGATGGTGCGCGACACCGCCCATGCTTATGCGCAGGAAAAATTGCTGCCGCGCGTCACCTCCGCCTATCTCGACGAACGTTTCGACCGCGAGATTATGAGCGAAATGGGTGAACTCGGCCTGTTGGGCGCGACCATCCCGGGCGAATATGGCGGCGCGGAGCTCGGCTATGTGAGCTACGGCCTGATTGCACGCGAGGTTGAACGCGTCGATTCGGGCTATCGCTCGGCGATGTCAGTACAAAGCTCGCTCGTGATGCATCCGATCTATGCTTATGGATCGGAAGAACAGCGTAAAAAATATCTCCCCAAACTCGCCAGCGGCGAATGGGTCGGTTGCTTCGGGCTTACCGAACCCGATGCCGGGTCCGACCCCGGATCCATGCGCACCCGCGCGGAAAAGACCGCCGATGGCTACCGCCTTACCGGCAGCAAGATGTGGATCACCAATGCGCCGATCGCCGATGTATTCGTGGTGTGGGCCAAGTCCGCCGAGCATGGCGGGGCGATCCGCGGGTTCGTGCTTGAAAAAGGCATGAAGGGGCTCTCGGCACCCAAGATCGAAGGAAAACTCTCGCTGCGCGCGTCGATCACCGGCGAAATCGTGATCGACGGCGTCGAGGTGCCCGACGATGCGCTGCTCCCCAATGTGGAAGGGCTGAAAGGCCCGTTCGGCTGTTTGAACCGCGCGCGCTATGGCATTGGCTGGGGCGCGATGGGCGCGGCGGAAGCCTGTTTCCACGCCGCGCGCCAATATGCGCTTGATCGCAAGCAATTTGGACGCCCGCTCGCCGCGACCCAGCTGGTGCAGTTAAAGCTCGCCAATATGATGGCGGAAATCGGACTTGGCTTGCAGGCCGCATTGCGCACCGGGCGCCTGATGGACGAAGGCCATCTCGTTCCCGACATGATCTCGATCATCAAGCGCAATAATTGCGGCAAGGCGCTCGATATCGCCCGGGTTGCGCGCGATATCCACGGCGGCAACGGCATTTCCGCCGAATTCCACGTCATCCGCCACGCCGCGAACCTTGAAACGGTCAACACCTATGAAGGCACGCACGACATTCACGGTCTGATCATGGGCCGTGCGATCACCGGCATACCGGCGTTCGGGTGAAGCCTTAATTCACCCTCCCTTGCAAGGGAGGGTCGAAATTGACAAAGGCCATTTCGGGGTGGGTAAAGCGTTTGTGTCTCACCCCGGACGTTTGACCCACCCCCAAAAGGCTCCCGCCTTTTGCCCCTCCCTGAAAGCGCGGCGACCAATCCTTCCATAAGGCGAAGAAATCGCTGTCCTACAAGTTTCAGTCTTGCCAGACCGGCGAGTCCCGAAACTGTGAGACTCGAACCGATGCGCGTTATCGTTGGCCCCTTCCTCCAAACCCTCCATTCAACATCTTGTGGCTGGGGAAGGGGGAAAATTTGCTCGAAGTCTATGAACTTTAGGAACGTAAGAGGCAATTTATCCCGATATTGCGCGGGTTTTACGGTCCTACATGGCGAACCACAAGATATGGGGCAGCGGCGCGCTGTCCGCCGCCGGCAACAGCGGCCAACTTGTGTCATCGTCCAAAATCCGCTAAGGGCGCACCCCATTCCTGACAAAATGTCGCGAGAGACCGTGTCGGCGCTTGTGCCCGGACCGTGGCTTTTGCCTTGCTGATAAGATTGACCCCCCATTTTATGACTGCTTTTCCGACCACGATCCCGCCCCACCTTGCTGCCGCGCTCGAAGCCAAGGGCTATGCAGCGCTGACCCCTGTACAGCAGGCGGTGGTTGAAGCAGAAGCGCAAGGCCGCGACCTCATCGTGTCGGCCCAGACCGGGTCGGGCAAGACGGTCGCGTTCGGCCTTAACCTTGCGGGTGATATTCTGGGCGAAGACGGTCTTGTCCTGCCCTCGCGCGAGCCGCTGGCGCTGATTATCGCGCCGACGCGCGAACTTGCACTGCAGGTCAGCCGCGAACTGATGTGGCTCTATCGCGACAGCGGCGCGCGCATTGCGACCTGTGTTGGCGGCATGGATGCCTCGAAAGAGCGGCGCAATCTCGCCAATGGTGCGCAGATTGTGGTCGGAACACCGGGGCGTCTGCGCGATCATCTCGAACGCGGCGCGCTGATCCTCTCCAGCCTCAAGGTCGCGGTGCTCGACGAAGCGGACGAAATGCTCGACATGGGGTTCCGCGATGATCTGGAAGAAATTCTCGACGCGACCCCTGAAGGCCGCCGCACCTTGCTCTTCTCCGCAACCATGCCCAAGCCGATTGTTGCGCTTGCCCGCCGCTATCAGCAGGATGCCTTGCGCATCTCGACCGTGGGCGAGGATCGCGGCCATGGGGACATCGCCTATCGCGCGATTACCATTGCGCCCTCCGACATTGAAAATGCGGTGGTCAATCTGCTGCGTTTTTATGAAGCCGAAACCGCCATCCTGTTCTGCGCCACGCGCGACAGTGTGCGCCGCCTTCATGCAAGCCTCACCGAGCGGGGCTTTGCCGCCGTGGCGCTATCGGGCGAGCATAGCCAGTCGGAACGCAACCAGGCGCTGCAAGCCTTGCGCGACCGCCGCGCCCGGGTGTGCGTTGCAACCGACGTTGCCGCGCGCGGCATTGATCTTCCCTCGCTGAGCCTCGTCGTCCATGTCGAACTGCCGCGTGATGCGGAAACCTTGCAGCACCGCTCGGGCCGTACCGGCCGCGCGGGCAAGAAGGGTACCGCCGTGCTGCTCGTCCCCTATCCGCGCCGCAAACGGGTCGAATCGATCCTCAAACATGCGAAAATCGCCGCCGAATGGAGCGATCCGCCGAGCGCCGAGGATATCCGCAAGGCCGACCGCGCGCGCCTGATCGAAGCCTTGCTCGCGCCGGTAGAATTGGACGAGGAAGACCGCGCACTCGCTGCTGATCTGATGGCGGAGCGCTCGGCCGAAGATATCGCCGCGATGCTGGTGCACGCCCACCGCGCCGCCATGCCCAACCCCGAAGAGTTGATCGACACCAGCAAAGGTCCGGCCAAAACCCCGGGCCCGCGCGCCGGTTTTGAAGATACGATCTGGTTCCGCATGGACATTGGCCGCAAGCAAAATGCCGACCCACGCTGGATTCTGCCGTTGCTCTGCCGCCGTGGCCACATCACGCGGACGGAAATAGGCGCCATCCGTATCGCCGCCAATGAAACCCTGTTTGAAATTCCGCGCGCGGTCGCCGATCGCTTCTATGCCGCCGTCAAACGCTCGGCGCAGGATGGCGAAGAGGAAAGCGGCGTCACCATCGAAGCGGTCGCGGGAAAACCGCGCGAGGCCGCTCGCACCAACCGTCGCCGCGCCAATGCGCCGACAACGGAACGGCACAGTCCGAAGCCTTATCGCGTTAACGGGGATCGTCCGGGTGGAAAACCCGACTTCAAACGCGGCGATAAGCCGGGCGGAAAATTCAAAGGCAAAGCTGGTCCCAAGGGTCCCGGCAAACCCGGAGGCAAGCGACGGGACAGCTAATCATGCGTCAACCCAGGACAGCAAGGAGAGGTGTTGGCCATCAATCCGCCGTTCAGCGGCGGCTTTGCATGGACGAAAGAGTGGCGACTATTTTTCCTCTCCCCTTTTGCGTTTTACTGAGGTAATACAGTTGACCTGATGACAGACGACGCGCGTAACGATCCTTCCGCCAATCCTTATGGCGATTTGCCTGAAGGCTATGGCGGTGTCGCGCGCGAGACGGAGAGCATGCCGCAAGAGCCTGCTGCGCATGAGCGGCGCGGGGTCAACCGCCCCGATTGGCGCAAGGGACCGCTGACGCCGGAGGATATTGCGCCATCCGTGGAGGAGCCCGCTCCGCAGCACTGGACCGAACGCGAAGCCGAGATGCGGCGCGAACGGCTGCGCCAATTGGAAGAACAGGTCGAAGCCGAAGCGGCAAGTGGCGCGTGGAACCGCACCTCAACCGCTGGCTGGCCGCCAAAGCCGGTCATAATAGCCTCACCGGAGCCGGCGCGGACCCCCCCGCCACCGCCTCCACCACCAGCGGACGACAGCGCCAACCCCGCTTGGCAGCTCGACCCGACGCCAGACCCCAAACCATCGCCCTGGCCGTGGCGGCGCAAATGGCTGAAGCGGATTGCGCTGGCAGGACTTGCTTTCCTCATCCTGTGCATTGCCTGGCTGTCGATTGCCGCGCCGCCTTCCAAAACCGCGCAGCCGATTGCACCGCCGCGCCTCACCTTGCTCGCCTCGAACGGCGCAGAGATCGCCACCAACGGCGCAATTGTCGCAGCGCCGGTCAAGATCAAGGACCTCCCTGCGCATGTCCCGCAAGCCTTTATGGCGATTGAGGACCGGCGCTTTTATTCGCACTTGGGGCTCGACCCCATCGGCATTGCGCGGGCGATGTGGAATAATGTGAAGGCGGGCTCGGCGCGCGAGGGCGGATCAACCATCACCCAGCAACTCGCCAAGATTACCTACCTCAATTATGAGCGCAATATGGGCCGCAAGCTGCGTGAAACGCTGATGGCCTTCTGGCTTGAAGGCTGGCTCACCAAGGATGAAATCCTCGAACGCTATCTGTCCAACGTCTATTTCGGCGACAATGTTTATGGGCTGCGCGCCGCCTCGCTCCATTATTTCAACCGCAAGCCGGAAAATCTGACCGTTCCACAGGCGGCGATGCTGGCGGGGCTGGTCAAGGCCCCGTCGCGGCTTGCGCCGACCAAGAATATCAAGGGCGCGCAGACGCGCTCGCGCCTCGTGATGAATGCGATGGTTGACGCCGGTTATTTGAGCGCCGCCAAGCGGGCCAGCCTGCAACCTGCGAAACTTGATCTGTCCAACCGCATCGACAAGCGCACCGGCACCTATTTTGCCGACTGGGCGACGCCGCAAATTCGCGACCTTGCCGAAGAAGGCTATGCTGAACAGCGGGTCAAAACAACGCTTGATGCGCGGCTGCAGTCTATCGCCCGGAGCGTGGTCGCCAATGCCCCGTTGGGGCAAGCGCAGGTGGCACTGGTCGCAATGCGCCCCAATGGCGAGGTCGTTGCGATGGTCGGTGGCAAGGATTATGCCGCCTCGACTTTCAACCGCGCAACCCAAGCCAAGCGTCAGCCAGGTTCGACTTTCAAACTGTTTACCTATGTCGCGGCCTTGCGCGCAGGGATGGAACCCGACAGCCTGATCTCCGACCGCCCCATCACCACCGGCGATTATCGCCCGAAAAATTATGGCAATGCATATGGCGGCGATATCACGCTGACACAGGCGTTCGCCAAATCGTCGAATGTCGCGGCGGTGCGGTTGTATGAGCAAGTCGGCGGCGAGGCGGTCCTCGATGCTGCGCGTGACCTTGGCGTCAAGAGCGCGCTTGTCAATCAGCCTTCGACGGCGCTGGGCACCTCGACCATGACCTTGCTTGAACTGACTGCCGCCTATGCAGGCGTAGCGGGCAATCGCTGGCCCGTGTCACCGCATGCATTGCCGCTCCCCGAACCCGGCCTGCTTGCCAGTCTGTTCGGCAAAGAAAGCAGCTTTAAATCAGGCACCCAGCGCGACATGCAGAAAATGCTGCAGGCGGTTGTCGATGGTGGCACCGGGCGCGGGGCGAGGCTTGCCATCCCCGCTTATGGCAAGACCGGTACCAGTCAGGACAGCCGCGATGCGCTGTTCATCGGCTATGCGGGCGATCTGGTCGTCGGCGTGTGGGTCGGCAAGGACGATAACAGCCCGATCAAGGGCATTTCCGGCGGCGGCCTCCCTGCGCGCATCTGGCGCGATTTCATGATGCAGGCGGTCAAGGGCGCGCGGCCCGTTGCGGCACCGAGGCCGAAGCCGCAGGATAAACCGTTCGAATTTCCCAAAATGCCCGATATCCCGCTGGATATTCCGGTGCCGGACGTCAATATCCCGCGCCTGCCCGGTGATCTCAGCGTCGAACAACCGAGCGTCCGGGTCAATCCCGAGGGCGGGCTCGACATGGAAACGCGCATTGGTGGCGAGAAGGTCGGCGTATCGGTCGATCGCGACGGCAATCTTTCGATCAAGCCGCCGCCGCTAAGGCCGCCTCCGCAACAGCCGGCCCAGCGTTAAAGCGGGTTATGCCGCCTTGGCGCGGGCAGGCGTCGCGCTTGCGGCTTCAAGCAAACGCTTTTCGATGGTGGCGAGGCGTTGCTTGCTCTCAATCTTGGCACCAGTGAGGTCGGTCAGGTAGAAAGTATCCACCGCACGTTCGCCGTAGGTTGCGACATGGGCCGAATGCACCATGAGCTTTGATTCAAACAAAGCCTGGGCGAGATTGGACAGCAATGCCGGGCGATCACGCGTGTTGACCTCAACCACGGTGAAGCGGTTGGACGCTTCATTGGTCAGCAGCACCGCCGGTTCGATATCAAACGCTTCGGCCCGAAGATGGGCAAGCGGCTTGGCCTCGAGTTTGGACGCAAGCTTGTGGCGGTTGGCAATCGCGTCTTCAATTCCCTGTTCAAGCCGCTCCAACTGTGCCTGTTCGTCAAACGGACGGCCGTGCGGGTCCTGAACCAGGAAATTGTCGATCGCCATGCCATCGCGGGTGGTGTGGATGCGCGCATCAATGATGTTGCCGCCCGCCAGATGGATGGCACCGGCAATGCGGTAAAATAGCCCCGGATGGTCGGACGCATAGACTTGCACCAAGGTTGCGCCGCGCTCGGGATAAACCGTTGCATCAATCGCCAGCGGGGCATCGCCCGCAGCCAGCATATGCCGGGCATTTTGCGCGATCACGTCCGACGGCTCGGCGATCCAGTAGCTTTCCGGGAAACGTTTGGCGAGGCTGGTGAAAGCCTCAGCGGATAGGCCAAGTTCCGCCTCGAGTGCCTCCTTGCGCTGGGTAATGCGCTGTTCGCGCCCGCGTTCCTTGTGCCCGAGCCGGAGCAATTCTTCGGCGGCATCATAGAGTTCCGTCAACAACTGGCGTTTCCAGCTGTTCCACACGCCGGGCCCGACCGCGCGAATATCGACCACGGTGAGGAGGAGAAGCAGGCGCAGCCGTTCGGGTGAGGCAACCACCTGCGCGAAATCAACGATGGTCTTATAATCGCTCAAGTCACGCTTGAAGGCGGTCGCCGACATCAGCAGATGATAGCGCACAAGCCAGCTTACCGCTTCGGTTTCCGCAGGCGTGAGGCCGAGCCGGGGGCATAGCTTCAACGCAACCTCGGCGCCCAGCACACTATGGTCGCCGCGCCGCCCCTTGGCGATATCGTGGAGCAATACCGCGACGAAGATCACCCGACGCGAGGCGATCTGCGAAAAAATGGCGGTCGAAAGCGGATGCTCGTCCCGGAACTCGCCATGCTCGATGCGCGACAGGAGCCCGATGGCGCGGATCGAATGTTCATCGACCGTATAATGATGATACATGTCGAACTGCATCTGCGCGACGACGCGCCCAAAATCCGGCACGAAGCGGCCAAATACGGTCGCCTCGTTCATCCAGCGCAGCACGGTTTCAGGATCACGCGGTGACGTCAATACGTCCATGAACAAAGCATTGGCGCGAGGATCATGGCGTATGCCTGCGTCAATCAGCTTGGCATCGCGGGCGGCGGCACGCATCGCCTGGGGATGGATTTCGAGGCCATGTTTATCGGCAAGCTGGAACAGCTCGATCAAGCGCACCGGGTCTTTTTGGAAAAAATCGTCGGTCGGAAGCGCGAGCCGTCCCCGATCCAGCGCAAAACCGTTGAGCTTGCCCGGTTTGCGACGAAAATTGGAGAGGATGCCCGGAAGGAAGCGGCTTCCCTTTTTGGCGAGTTGATCATCCAGATGCGCCAGGAACACGCCGGTCAGGTCGCCCACCATTTTGGCGTGCAGGAAATAATGCTGCATGAAGCGTTCGACCGCCGATTTGCCGGGCCGGTCGGCATAGCGCATCCGCGTCGCAATCTCGCGCTGGACGTCAAAGGTCAGACGATCCTCGGCCCGCCGCGTAATGAGGTGGAGATGGCAGCGCACCGCCCAGAGGAAATTTTCCGCGCGGGCAAATTGGCGCAGTTCCTTGTCGGTGAGCAATCCGGCGCCGACCAGTTCTGCGACACTGCGCACCTGAAACACATATTTGCCGATCCAGAATAAAGTATGAAGATCGCGCAGCCCGCCCTTGCCTTCCTTGACATTGGGTTCGACGACGTAGCGGCTGTCCCCCATACGCTTATGCCGTTCGTCGCGCTCGGCAAGCTTGTCGGCGACGAACTGCTTGCCGGTCCCGCTCACCACCTCCGCGTCAAAGCGGTGGGATGCTTCTTTATAGAGCGCATCGTCGCCCCAAATATAACGGGCTTCCAGGAGGGCGGTGCGCGCGGTCAGATCGCTCTTGGCTATGCGCACCATTTCATCGAGCGAACGCACCGATTGGCCGACCTTGAGGCCCAAATCCCACAAGGCATAGAGCATCGATTCGATTACCTGTTCCGTCCAGCCGGTCGGCTTCCACGGAATTATAAAAGCGATATCGACATCGCTATGCGGGGCCATCTCGCCGCGCCCATAGCCGCCAACCGCCGCAATCGCGATGCGCTCACCTGCGGACGGATTATTATTGGGGTAAAGCCATTTGACGGTGAAATCATAGAGGAGACGGATGATCTGGTCGGTGAGGAAGGCCTGCGCTGCCGCTGCCTGAATCCCATGCGACGGATTATCTTCCAATCGGCGCGCTATTTCATCGCGCCCCATAGTCATTGCATCGCGCAGGATGACGACCATCGCCTGCCGCCGTTGCGCTACGCTCGCGCCGCTACCGCCCAACTCATCGAGAATTTCGGCGAGGGCGGGGCGGTCAATCAGCTTGCGACGCTGCGGGATGTGATGGAAACGGTCGGCCATGTTTGGAAGCCTAGCCGCTCCGCCCGCTTCCCGTCACGCAATTTATGCTTTAGCGCTCCTCGACAAAGCCATCTCCCTGCGACCCCGGTTCATCTGCGGAAGGGGGCGAGAAACCGTCTGACGGCCCGTCAACTGCACGGTCGGTCCCGGTTGCCGGGCTGAGGCAATAGATGCCCTCTTCCTCGGCATAGCCTACGCCGCCTTTGGGGAGCGCGAATTCCGCATAGCCCGAAGGGGTAATACCGGTGATCTTGATCTTGTTACCCGGCTGGAGCGTGACCTTGATCGGCGCGTCGGCATGGGCTTCGGTCAGTACCGGGCAGCGGTTGGCGATGGTCGCATTGGTGTTGGACGTCGAGGCCAGCACTTCGGGCTCGTCTTTCGCGAGGTTGACCAAGCTCACATATTCTTCCTTGCCGGCAAGCTTCAGCCAACGCTGATCCTTGGCACCCACAACGACATCGCCGGTCACTTTGGTTCCGCGCGTGAGCTTGCTGACGACCTGCGTTCCGGCCGTAGTGGGTTTGTTCCGCACATTGGCTTCGGTCACGACATAAAGCGTCTCGGCCGGGCTCACGACCTTGGGAGCCTCGCTCCCCGCCTTGCCGTCGGACGATTGTTCGGCCAGCGTCTTGTCATCAATTGGCTTGAGCGTTGAACCATCGCGCATGAAGCCGAAGACCGCGAGGCTGAGCGCGATCAGGGCAGCGCCGCCGACCAACCACGGCCAGCGAGCGGGCGGAGTTGTTTCCACCGGGTAAGTTTGGACCGGCGGCGCCGGTTGGTAAGGCGCTTGTTGATAAGGCTGTTGCTGATAGGACGGCTGTTGATAGCCGGGTGCCGCTTGATAGGGCGGTGGCGGGGGCGGCGCGGCAGTATAACCGGATTGCTGCTGCGGCGGGTTTTGCGCGGGAGGCGGTGTAATCGGTGGGGTGGGCGCTACTGGCGGGGTCGGGCTGGCGTTGGCGCGTTCGTCGGGATAGAGGCTGGCATAGCCATTATCGCTTTGGCTCGGCGTGGCTGGTGCCTGTGGTGCGCCGCAACCGGGGCAAAAGCGCGCACCTGCAGGAACGATGGTCGCGCATTTGGGGCAATTAATATCCACCCTATAATCTCCCATAATCACTTTCGCTGCCGTTTTTGCTTCGCTTACCGCAACTTGTCCAGCCTTTACGTGATCCTTGCTCCCGATTGATCGCACTTGCGCCTTGGCACGCTCAGGCTATGACCATGCGCATCCGCCGCGCCGCAGCCGATAGATGTGAAAGGAACAGGGGATGCCGGAATTTCACTTGGGTCGTTACACCGTGTTTCTGCTGGTCGTGGCCGCGTTTCTCGCTCTTCTCATATGGCAGCCCGATAGCTGGCTTGGTCTTGGTGCGATCATCCTCACCGGGCTCCTGAGTTTGCGCGGGATCTGGGATATGGTCCAAACCGAACATTCCGTGCTGCGCAACTATCCGCTGATTGGCCATATCCGCTGGCTGGTTGAAGCGATTCGTCCTGAAATCCGCCAATATCTGATCGAAGATGAAAAGGAGGCGATGCCCTTTTCGCGCCTCCAGCGCAGCCTCGTTTATAGCCGCGCCAAAAAGGAAAATGACGACATCCCCTTCGGTACGCTCGAGGAAGTGTATGACGAAGGCTATGAATATATGCTCCATTCCAACCGTCCGCTGGACAATTCCGACCCGACGGGCTTTCGCGTCACCATCGGCAATGACCAGTGCTCGCAGCCCTATTCGGCGAGCGTGTTCAATATTTCGGCGATGAGTTTCGGATCGCTGTCCGCCAATGCGATCCGTGCCCTCAATAAAGGCGCGAAGCTGGGCGGTTTTTATCATGATACGGGCGAGGGGAGCATCAGCCCCTATCATCGCGAATATGGCGGCGATATCGTATGGGAACTGGGCAGCGGCTATTTCGGTTGCCGAGATGCTGAGGGCCGGTTCGATCCGGAACGCTTCGCCGCGCAGGCGACCGACCCGCAGGTCAAGATGATCGAAATCAAGCTCAGCCAAGGCGCAAAGCCGGGGCATGGCGGTGTCCTCCCCGCCAAGAAGGTCAGCGCCGAAATTTCCGCGACGCGCGGCGTACCGATGGGCATCGATTGCGTCTCGCCTTCGCGCCACTCTGCCTTCACCACCCCGCTCGAACTGATGCAATTCATCACCGAACTGCGCCGCCTTTCGGGCGGGAAGCCGGTGGGTTTCAAACTCTGCATCGGCCAGCCGTGGGAGTTTATGGGTATCGTCAAAGCGATGCTTGCCACCGGCGTGGTGCCCGATTTTGTGGTCGTGGATGGCGGCGAGGGTGGAACCGGCGCGGCTCCGGTCGAATTTTCCGACCATATCGGTACGCCGATGCGCGAAGGCTTGCTGTTCGTCCACAATGTGCTGGTCGGCGCTGGTCTGCGCGACCGCATCAAGATCGGTGCGGCAGGCAAGGTCGTCTCGGCCTTCGACATCGCCCATATCTGTGCCATCGGCGGCGATTGGGCCAATAGCGCACGCGGGTTCATGTTTGCCTTGGGCTGTATCCAATCGCGCAGCTGCCACACCAACCGCTGCCCGACCGGCATTGCGACGCAAGACCATAACCGCCAGCGCGCATTGGTTGTCCCGGATAAGGGTGAGCGCGTCCATATGTTCCACAAGCGCACCATGCATGCGCTATCTGAAATGCTGGCAGCAACCGGGCTTAGCCATCCCGATGAGCTTCAGCCATTCCACATCGTCCACCGGGCGACCACCAACCAGATTCGTCAGTTTGACCAGATTCACCGTTATCTCGAACATGGCGAATTGCTCGAGGGATGCGCGCTGCCTTATTATCGCGATAATTGGGCGCGTGCGCAGGCGGAAAGCTTTGCGCCACTGCAAACCCCGCGTCCTCAGGACCAGCGCAAGACGGCCGCCAGCGTGGCATGATCGCACGGCTGATCCAAGTCGCTCACTATGGCAGACGCCTCTATTGGCGGATTGCAAAGCCGGTACGCTATGGGGTCAAGCTGATGGCATTTGATGAAGGTGGAAGGCTTCTCCTCGTGCGCCATGCTTATGGCAGCAGCGAATTATGGATGCTGCCCGGCGGGGGCATTGACAAGGGTGAGAGCGCCGATCTGGCTGCAATACGTGAACTTAAGGAAGAAACAGCGCTCTATGCCAAGAATCTCACCTTATTCGGCGATTATGTGACCGAAGCGGAAGGCAAGCGCGATCATGTTGCGCTGTTCCATTGCCGGGTCGAGGGTGAGATGGAGATTGACCGCCGTGAACTTGCCGAGGCACGGTTTTTTGAACTCCGCGCTCTGCCGGAAACCGCGTCGCCCGCCACCCTGCGGCGCATTGAGGATTGGCAGGCGGGGTGTCCTCGAACGATGGTCTGGTAAAGGTCAGTCCTCAAACCAGCGCACCACCTCATCAAGCGGCGCACGGTCGACCGGGAAATTATTGACCGCCGCGTCCGGATCGCGATAGCCGATGGCGAGACCGCAATAGAGAATATGCTCATCGTCGAGGCCGAGGGCGTCGCGCACCGTTTTGCCGTACATCGCCCAAGCTTCCTGTGGGCAGCTATCAAGGCCAGCTTCGCGCAGCAACAGCATGACGGACTGCAGCCAGATGCCCATATCGGCCCATTGCGGCGGCCCCATCAGACGGCGGCAATGGACGAAGACCATGACGGGCGCGCCAAAGCCGGTGAAATTATCGCGCAGCGACGCATCGCGCGCGGCGCGGTCTTCGCGGGCAATGCCGAGCGCGCCATACATGGCTGATGCGACGCCGTAGCGCCGCGCTAGCCACGGGTCGGGCAGCTTGTCGGGGTAGATCGCATATTCCATTTGCAACCCCATCAGCCCCATCTCGCCCCGCGCCGCAACGGCGGCGAGCAACCGTTGAAGCGCTGCGCCACTGACGACGCTCGCTTCCCACGGCTGAACATTGCCGCCGGAGGGTGCGCGCTGGGCCTTTTCGAGGATCTCTCTCAGCAACGCCGCGTCAACCGTCTGGTCGGTGAAAGCACGGATTGACCGCCGCTCTGCAATCGCCGCACTGACCGTGGTGGATGCTGTCTGCGTCATTCCCCTGCCTCATATTTATTCTCGCGCCGCTTGCCGAACAGGAGGTTGCGCTCAAGATGGGCGCGCAGGGACGCATAATAAGCGTCAAGGAAATCCTCATCGCTTTCGGCAATCGGACGACCGATCTTGACCCGGATCGTATCCGCAACCGCGCGCATTGATTTTTCGTCGCGCTCGCGCACCACGCGTTCAAGCTCCTGCAATTCATAAATACCGTATACCGCCAGTTCCTCTTTGGAGAAGCTGAGGCGCTGGCTGGTTTCGGTGGCGACGATCCGGTCTTTAAGCTTGCGCCTCTGGTCATCGACCACCCAGGTTCCCGCGATCAGGTCGCCCATCCGCATCCGGTCCTTGTTGAACAACAGGAACAGGCTGAGTGACAAGGACCAGATCAGGCCAAACAACATCGTCGCCCCGCCAACCCAGCCTTCACTCGAATCGACCGCGAGAAAAGTGAGCGGCAGGAATAATTCGAGCTCGCGCATGAGGTTGCGCGCTACCACTGCATCGGCGGTAAGCCGTCCACCATCGCGCGCAACCACGCGGATACCGACCAACCGCTTGCCCGGCGTTGCGGCGCGCTTGCCGAGCTCGAACAACAGAAAATAGCCGTTACGCAGGATGAAGAAGCCGAGCAACCATATCACCGCCATCAACGATTCCACGGAGGACAAGGCGTAGTAAGCGACCAGCGTCATCGTGACCAGCACCAGCACGATGATGATCAGATCAATCATCATCGCCGTCACGCGGGAGCCAGCGCTTGCAATCTGGAGCGAGAGCGACACCCCTTCAGGCGTGACAAACTCTCTTCGTTTGGCGGAAACGGAGACGCCGGGATTCATGAGGTAGCACCCGCCCTGTCGCGCCGTGCCGCACCGCGCGGGAGATAGAAATAAGTGAGCCAGCCGAGCAGTATTACGCCGCCAATCGCATAGCGCACCGGCGTTGCCCCGATCATCTGGCGCCCAAACCCTTCGAGAATTCCTGCAAGCGCGAGCATTATCACCACGCCCATCATCACCGTGGCTGCGCTCCGTCCCGCCGTGGCGGCGGCGTGGAGGCGATCATCTGCGCCGGGAAAGGCCACTGCGGTTCCGATCCGCAATCCAGCCGCACCTGCAATCACGATGGCGAATAATTCGGTCGTGCCGTGGATGAACAGCCAACCCGTAAAATCATAGGCCAGACCCGCTCTGGCAAAAAGCGCCAGCATCGCACCGAGCGTCAACCCATTATAGAGGAGCAGCACCAGCGTCGGCAGACCAAAGGCAAAGCCAAGGGCAAAGGCGGCGATCGCGACCTGGCTGTTATGGGTGAACAACATGGTGGCAAAGGCTTCAAGCCCCGGCTGCGCTTCGGCTTTCAAAGTTTCAGCAAGATCGGCGCGGGACGCATCCGGTGTGCGATTGTCGGCAAGGTCGGCGGGAACGAAGCTGTGATACCATTGCGGATCCGACATAACGAGAAGATAGCCCGCAACGCCCGCAAGCACGGTCACCAACAGCGAAACGAGCACTTCCTTCCACAATGCGCGCACTGCCTTGGGCCAATCTTCGGCAAAGAATTTGCGGATCCGCGCGCCGGTTGATTCACGCACGCCGTAAAGGATAAAATAGCCCCGGATCGACAGCCCTTCGAGATAATCGAGCATCGCGCGGTCAAGGCTGGTCGCGCGTGCAATCGACAGCGACGACAAGGTCGCGCGGTAGAGCACCGGTAGGCGCAACAATTCTTCGTCGCTGAGGGCGCGCGCGGATTTCTTTTCCAGTCGCGTCAATAATTGGTCGAAGGCGATCCAGTCCGCCTCGCGCTCTTCACGAAAACGGGCGGTCGAAAAACTGAGATCGGTGGCAGCGCTCATGCTCAAATGAGGTTCCTCCGTTTGATCGTGAGATAGGCATCAACCAGCTTGGCGTTCATCGCATCATAGGGCGCTTCGACGACATGGACTCCCATGCGGCGCAGACGGGCGATAGTGATCTTGCGGTCGCGCAGCAATTCCGCTGCCATATTTGCGCGGGTAATGTCGCTCGGACTTTCGGGCATCCTGGTGACTTCGGCCTCGAGTTCCTTGTCGGTCATCACCATGCATAAAAGCACATGCCGGTTGGCCAGCCGCCCGGCCGATTTCAGCATCAATTCCGCGCTGGTCGGGTCGGTGAATTCGGTAAACAATATGATCAGCGAGCGATGATCGAGCGCTGCCCCCAATGTCGCCAATCCCAGCGTATAGTTGGTTTCCTCAAACTGATAATCGATCCGCGCGGCGGCGCGTTGCAGCACGGCGAAATCTCGGGTGTTGGAATAGACCGCGCTCGCCATCTGGGGCCGCCCGGCAAAGCTGAACAGGCTCACCCGATCGTTCATCTTGAGACCCACAAAAGCGGTGAGCAGCGCGGCCGACACCGCGCGGTCGACCTTGGGAATGCCATCGACCGGCTCGCACATGGTGCGCCCGCTATCGACCGCGAGCACGATGCGGTTGTTGCGTTCGGTGCGAAACTCCTTGGCAAGCAGGCTATTGTGGCGCGCCGATTGCTTCCAATCGATCGCACGGCGGTCCATGCCGGGTCGGTATTCCTTGAGCCGGTCAAATTCGCTGCCCTCGCCTGCGCGCAATTGCGCCATTGTGCCGAACACCGCATCGCGCAGATACAGACGGATGCCATCCTGATGCACCGCATGGATCGATGGTGTGATCGCAACGTCGCGGTTGATCGGGAAGAAGGCTTGTTTCCATACCATGCCGAGCGCGCCGCGCCAGCGCACCCACGCTGACTGGATGTTCGCAACGCCCCGCCGGTCGCCGCTCACCGCAAAGGCGGCATGGCTCCCGGCCTTGTCTTCGCCGGGCTCCAATTGTGCTTCGAGACGGCCATCAGACTTGAGCCGCTGATCGAGCCCGATCACGACATGGCTGTCGGACGGAAGCTTGCCCTTCGGGTGGGTCGCTGTCACATCAATCGCAATCGGCGCGCCGATCCCGGCGGATTTGGGCACCGTCACGGCCAAGTTGGTTTGGTCCGGTATTGGCCCGGTCAGTGCATCAATGACGACTAGCAGGAGCACAAACATCATCCAGCCCAAGGCCGCGACCCAAAGTTCCGGGCGCAGCAAAGCGGCCGCAAGCGCGACGGGCGCTCCGGCGGCCACCAACAGGATCGGACGGGCGGTGGGGTAGATCACCGCGGCGCTTCCACCTTTTCGACCAGATTATCGACAATTGCGTCGATCTGGCGCCCGTCAATTTCGGCGCTGGGCGACAGGATCATGCGGTGGCGCAGGACGGCTGGCGCGAGGAGCTTGACGTCGTCGGGAATGGTATAATCGCGGCCATGGAGCGCCGCACGCGCGCAGGCGGCGCGGGCAAGCAGGCTGGCTGCGCGCGGAGAAGCACCGCTTTCAAGGTCCGGGCTTTCACGCGTCGCTCGCACAATGTCGACGATATAGCCGACGATTTCCTCGACCAGCGTAACCCGTGAGACCGTATCCACAGCGGCGGTGATCCCTTCCGCATTGGTGACCGGACCAACGCCGAAGCTCGCCGCATCAATCTTGCGGAATTGCCCGCCATGCGCGGCGACGATTTTGCGCTCCTCGGCGGCGTCCGGATAGCCGATGGCGAGTTTGAAGAGAAAGCGGTCGAGTTGCGCTTCGGGCAGCGGATAGACGCCCTGTTGTTCAATCGGGTTTTGCGTCGCAACCACGGTGAAGCGCGGGCTGAGACCATAGGTATCGCCATCAATGGTGATCTCGCGCTCCTGCATCGCCTGAAGCAGTGCGGCCTGCGTTTTGGGCGGGGTGCGGTTGATTTCATCGGCGAGCAGCAACTCACAGAAGATCGGCCCTTTGGTGAGCGTAAAGCTCGACGTCTGGAAGTTGAACAGGTTCGACCCCAATATGTCGCCGGGCATGAGATCAGGCGTGAACTGGATGCGCCCGAAGTCCAGATCGAGCGCGCGCGCAAAACTTTGTGCCATCAACGTCTTGGCCGTCCCCGGCGGGCCTTCCAACAACACATGACCCCCGGCAAACAGCGCGATGACGAGCTTTTCCACGCTGTCTTCCTGTCCCACGACCGCCTTGCCGACCTCGGCGATGATCGCTTGCCCCAAAGCTTTTACCTGCTCAATGCTCACGCAATACACCCTTTCTCCACCGGGTCATTTCCCGGCCAATGATAACCATTTGTTCCGCGTTCGCGGCCCGCGTCATTTCCTGCATCAATGTCGAAAATTTGCGCATGTCGGGCGGCGTGAAGCGGTCCAGCCAGCTTTCCAGCGCCGCTTCATCCAGTCCGCCAGGCGCCTTCAATGCCTGTGCCAGCAGGTCCCGCATATGCCGCGCATAGACGCCTGCGCCATGTCGGTCCTTGCCCGCTTGCTTCATCAATTCCGCACCGCTGGTGATGAGCGCATCCTTGCCGAGCGCAATTTCGCACCTGCGCCGCGCGGGCGGACCAAAACGGTTAAACGCCTGCCACCCCGCCAGCACCCCTGCCAGGACGAGGCATAAAGTAATCGCGAGAAAAGGTGGCTCAAACAGGAAGCGCAGGATCGAGCGCTGCTTGCCAAGGCCGTTTAAAGTCACATCAAACGCGATCCATTCGGCATTGCCATCTTCGGCGAGGCGGTCGAGTAGCTGCAATGCCGCAACCCCCGCGGTTTTGTCTTTGAGTCCCTGATTGTTGAGAAAATCAGGGTCGGCGAGAATATAGACCGGATAGTCGTCCCACATCGCCGCGACCATCACCTTGCCGTCGGGATAGCGGATCGAATCGGTGCACTGTCCGCAGCGGAGAGACTGGCGCTGCTCCGGCATGAGAAAGCGGATGGGACGGCCATCTTCGGGAAAGTTGGTGGCGAACGGCGTTTTTGCTATTTCCGATTTTGCTTTTTGGGATGGCGCGCCGGAAAGCTGTCCGTCTTGCTCCAACTCAAGCTTTTCGCCCCATGTCTTGAGCGGCAGCATCTGCAATCCGCTTAAAAAAGGGATGCCGACCCGTTCAACCCAGCCGGTGCGATAGGGATGCCGCCTTGTTTCCCATTTGGGTAAAATGATCAGGGTCGGACCTTTGGACTGATGACCCCCAACCAGTTCCTTCACATCGTCGGGAGAGGTCATGAAATCCGGGGTCAGCACCAACAGGCTGTTTTCGCCAGGACTGCCTTCATCACGATACACCTCGCTATCGATCCCGCTTTCTTTCGTGAGGGCCACAAGCGCGGAAAAGCCGGTCGCGCCGTTGGACAGCGCATGGGCGCCGCCATTATTGCCTTTCGCCAATTGAGGGGAATAAGCGGTAAGCACCATATAGGCGGCGAGCGCGAGCGCACCCGCGACGATGATCGCGAGCATCACGCGCGGATTAAATGCGCTGCCGCTGGTGCCTGATGCGGTAGCCGACGCGCTCATGCAACCGCTCCTTCCAGCGCGGGGGCGGAGTGCGCGCCGTTCGCGTTCGCCCAGCTTTCACGCAGGGCAAAGCGGCTATAGGCGTCGCGGCACCGCTGCCATCCGTCCGCATCCACCGGGCGGCGGCCGAACAAGCTCAATTCGACGACATCGGCAATGGTGGTGAAGGCCCCCCGCGCCGCTTCAGGTAATTCGGGCGAACGCGCAATATCGCGGGCGGTGAGCGATGGGCGCAGCAGGCTGGGGCGACGACGACCGATATCTTCGATGCTGCGCCACAAAAGCAAGTGAACGGCCTCTGCATATTGCCCGTTGGCGGCGAGCGCATCGGCTTCGCCGAGCAATTCGCGCGCGCGCGTGACTTCTGGCTGCCATTCTTCATCACCCTTATCATCCGACGCGCGGACCCGGCCGATGAGCCGGTCAATCCAGATGCGAAATGGCGCAAACAGGCGATAAGCAATGTAGAGCAGCACTAACGCGCCAACACCATAAGCAAACCATTTGAGCCCGCCGCTGTTGCGCCCCAGAAAATGGATGAGATCGACCAGCCATTGCGGCGGCGGGTCGGGAGGCTTTCCAGCCGGGAATTCAAACTGGATCTGTTCCATCGCCCGCACTTTGGCATAGGCTTTGTCGACCAGATCGGGATCGTAGAGTGAGCCTTGGTAACCGCTCGCCCCCTCGCTCGCCGCTGGTGGCGGCGGGGCGGGCGGCGGGGGCGGCGCCGGCAGATTCATCGTTACAGCTGGCGGGCTTGCGCTCGTCATGATATTTGTCGTCGCTCCCCCTTAGAGCCCAAACATTTAAAGTCGCCCCGCTCGACTTTCTGACTAGCGGTGTAACCCTGTTTAGCGCTTTGGCAAGCCGCCATGCGCGTATTTCATCGTCTTATCGCATACGAATGAACGGCAATTGCTTCAAAAGCGTAAACCCTTACTATCGCCGCCGAACCTATAAAGGGAGAGGGCGATGGCCGAACAGGAAATTGTGGTTGCCGATATCGGGGGAACCCATGCGCGCTTTGCATTGGCCGAAATTGTCGATGGCAAAGTTGCCGCACTTGGCGAGCCGGTCACGCTCAAAACCGCCGAACATGCGAGCCTCCAGCGCGCTTGGGAAAGTTTTGGCGACCATCTCGGGCGTCCCCTGCCGCGCGCTGCGGGCATTGCGATTGCCACGCCGATCACAGGCGAGGTGCTCAAGATGACCAATAATCCATGGGTTATCCGTCCGGCGCTGATTCCGTCCAAGCTCAACGTTGATACGCATGTGCTGGTCAATGATTTCGGCGCGGTCGGCTATGCCGTGGCGACGCTCGGCCTGGAACATTTCGACCATCTATGCGGCCCCGACACGGCCTTTCCCCCAACCGGACCGCTCAGTATTGTCGGGCCTGGCACGGGCCTTGGCGTCGCCCAGGTGGTGCGCGCCGATGGCCATTATCATGTGGTCGAAACCGAAGGCGGCCATATGGAATTTGCCGCGCTTGACCGGATCGAAGATGCTGTGCTCGACCGCCTGCGGAGCCAATATACGCGCGTTTCGGTCGAACGTATTGTGTCCGGGCCTGGCCTTGTCGCGATCTATGAAACGCTCGCCAAAATTGAAGGCAAAGCCGTGGTGTCGCGCAGCGACAAGGAGTTGTGGACCTTGGCGCTGGAAGAAAGCGACAGCCTTGCGGTCGCCGCGTTCGACCGTTTTTGCCTCAGCCTCGGTTCGGTTGCGGGCGATGTCGCGCTGGTGCAGGGCGGCAAGGGCGTGGTGATTGCCGGCGGCCTGGGCCTGCGCATCAAGGACCGGTTGAAACAATCCGGCTTCGCGACCCGCTTCGCGGCCAAGGGACGCTTCCAGAGTTTGATGGAATCCCTTCCGGTCAAGCTGTTGAGCTATCCGCAACCGGGCCTTTATGGCGCGGCGGCGGCTTATGCCAAAGCCTATGGATGATCGTGATCACCCTCCATTCAAGGAGCCTGTTAACAAGGGGCCTTTTAACAAGGGGAGGGGTGACAAAATGGCTTTCCTACCGACTATGCCACATCGCAACCGAACGGCTGACGCCTTGCATCATCTGCATCCGGTCGGGGATTGGCGCGGTGGTTGATCCCATCATTACCACCACGGCATAGCGCGTGCCGTCGGGCGCGGTCATGATCCCGACATCATTATAGCCCGCCTGGAGCGCGCCCAGCACCTGTCCTGTCCCGGTCTTGTGGACAAAGCTCCAACCCGAAGGAAGGCCCGCCTTGAGCCGGTTGGGGCCGCTGGTCGTACGCGACATGATGCCGATCATCGCGTTGGTCGACGACCGCGACAACAGTTCTCCGCGCGCGAGCCGCCCCAAGGCCGAGGCAATCGCTTCGGGGGCGGCGCCATCAATCGGGTCGGCGATATAATTGTTGAGCAGGCGCGAACGGGTCTCGAGCGGAACAGCGGCGCGCGCGCGTTCAAAATTATTGCCGAGCGAATAGCTTTGCTGCCAGGTGAGGCCCGCAATGGTCGATTGCATATGCCGCTCGCCTTCAGAAAAGCGCACATTGGTGATGCCCTTTTCACGGAAGAAGGCGCGCACCGCAGCCGGTCCGCCCGCATAGCGCAGCAGCGAATCATTGGCGGTGCAATCGCTCTTGGTGATTGATTGCTCAAGCAAGCTCCGCACGGTTTCGTGGACCTGCCCGTTGGCGAGCACCCGGGCGCGGATCGGCTGGTGGAACAAGGTGAGGTCGTTCATCCCGATCACCACCTCGTCATTCAGCGTGATGAGGCCCTTGTCGATCTTGTCAAAAATGGTCATCGCGACCCAGATTTTGGAAACGCTCTGTTGCGGGAACAGTTCGTTGCCGCGCTGCGAGACTGACCAATTGCCGCCATCAATCCGCCGCACGGCGATGCCGGTCTTGCCGGGGAAGGCGCGCCATAGTTCGAACAACTCGGATTCCAGCTGCGGTGCCGGGCGACTGGCACCATTATTGGGATAGGTCGGCGCGACCGGCGGGGGATAGGTGGGTTGATAGCTCGGGCGCGGCTGCGGGTAGCTGGGCGCTGGCTGCGTCGGCTCCGGTCGCGGGGCCTGCGAAATCGGAGGCACGGGCACCGAAGTGCGCGGCGGGGTGGTTCGAGGCGGGGTGGTTCGCGGGGGGGCGGTATAAGGCGGAGCCGTCCGCGGGGTTTGCGCCCGCGCTGGCGGAGGATTGGACGGCGCGACACAGGCCGCGAGCGCGACCATTGCTACCGCTGACGAAAATTTACCCAGATGAAAAAATTTGTGCGACATGCCCCGCCTTTGCCCAAACCGGCCTGAGCAAAGCCTTAACGATAGCGATTTCCGCTACGCAACCGCTGGACGGGGGTTTGCGACGAAACGAGTCGTTTTACAGGGCGGGGCGTTGCGTAAACCTTCTCCCCTTGTGGGAGAGGGTTGTGAAATCTTGGTGAACGTAGTGAACCTAGATGGAGCTGGGTGAGGGGTAAGCGGTCGCATTGCGACCGCGCGAGCCCTACGGGCTCGCACCCCTCTTCCAACTGCGCGTAAGGGCTACGCCCTAACGCTCAGTATCCTTCTCCCACAAGGGGAGAAGGTCTTGGGTTCACTTGCCCCGCATCCCCGCTGCGACTGCCTCATTGGCTTTGATCACCCGCAGCACATTGCCTTGCGCGATCTTGGCCATATCTGCCTTAGTGTATCCGCGCCGTGCAAGCTCCGCGAACAGCGCCGGATATTTGGAGATATTTTCGAGACCATCGGGAAGCGTCGGCACGCCGCCAAAATCGCCGCCGATGCCAATATGGTCGATGCCAGCCACTTCACGGATATGGTCGATATGATCGGCGACATCCTTGATCGAAGCGGTTGGGCGCGGATTGGAGGCGAACCATTGCTCCATTGCGGCCTTCGCGCCCGCCGGATTGCCGAGGAAGCGCGCGCGGGTTTCGGCCTCCATCGCCGATTGCGCGATATCATAGTCGCGCACCTTCTGGCTCAAAAAGCCGGGAACGAAGGTGACCATAATGATGCCGCCATTCTGCTTCATGCGGGCGAGCACCGCATCCGGCACATTGCGCGGATGGCTATCAACCGCGCGCGCATTGCTGTGGCTGAACATGACCGGTGCAGCGCTCGCATCAAGCGCATCCATCATCGTCGCTTCGCTGGTGTGCGACAGGTCAACGATCATGCCGAGGCGGTTCATCTCCTTGATCATCGCAACGCCAGCGGGCGACAGGCCATCGCTCTTGGGCGTGTCGCAACAGCTATCCGCCCAATCCACCGTGCTATTGTGGGTGAGCGTCATATAGCGCACGCCGAGGTTATAGAATTGCCGCAACACCGCAGGCGAATTGGCGAGCGCCCCGCCGCCTTCCATGCCCTTGAACGAAGCGATCTTGCCCGCCTTCATCGCGGCTTCAAAATCCTTGGCGTTGGTGACGAGCTTGAAGGTACCGGGATAGCGCGCGGCCATCTGGTCGATCACGTCAATCTGCTCGAGCACTGCTTTCATGCCCTCCAGCGGCGGCAGTTTGGCATCGACATATACCGACCAGAATTGCCCGCCCAGACGCCCTGCGCGCAAGGAAGGGATGTCGGTGTGCACCTTGGCGAGAATCTCGGGCGCGAGGCCGTTCAGATCCATTTTCGACCAGTCATTCTGGTAAAGCTCGCTCAGCTGTTCGGCGATATCATTATGCCCATCGATAATCGGCGCGGCCTTAAGCGCCGCGTCCGCCACTGCTTCGGGCGACTGCTGGGCGAAGGCGGGGGTGGCGCAAAGCAACAACGCCGGAACCAGATAATGAGCACGCATAGGGCAAAGTCCTCTTCCAAAAAACCTTCACCCTGAGCCCCCGCGTTTATCGTAGGGTCGAAGGGCGTCTCTCGTTCCGCAATATGTGCTGCGACAGGCTCAGCACTACGGGAAAAATTTCACGTCCCGCCGTTTAAGGGATCAACACCGTATCCTCCGCCACCGGCAGCGTCTCCGGATAGTCCGTCGTATAATGCAGTCCCCGGCTTTCATGGCGTTTCAACGCTGAGCGCACGATCAGGCGCGCGACCTCGTTCAGGTTGCGCAGTTCAATGAGGTCCGGCGTGACGCGGAAATTGCCATAATATTCGTCAATCTCGCTCGACAGGAGATTGATGCGGTGCATCGCGCGTTCCAACCTTTTATTGGTCCGCACGATGCCGACATAGTCCCACATGAAGCGGCGGATTTCTTTCCAATTATGCTGGACGATGACTTCTTCGTCGCTGTCGGTCACCCGGCTTTCGTCCCAGGCTTTGATGGGCGGCGGCGCGGGGAGATGATCCCATTCGGAGATAATATCCTGTGCTGCCGCCTCGCCGAATACGAAACATTCGAGCAAGCTGTTCGACGCCAGACGGTTTGCGCCATGAAGGCCGCTTTCGCTGACCTCGCCCGCGGCATAAAGACCGGGAAGGTCGGTGCGACCCCGCAAGTCAATCTTGACCCCGCCGCAGGTATAATGCTGCGCGGGCACCACCGGAATCGGTTGCTTGGTGATGTCGATCCCCAGCGGCAGCAGCCGGTTATAGATGTTCGGGAAGTGGTGCTTCACGAACTCGGGATCCTTGTGGCTGATGTCGAGATGGACATAATCCAGCCCCAAGCGCTTCAGCTCGTGGTCGATGGCGCGGGCGACCACGTCACGCGGAGCCAGCTCCATCCGTTCGGGGTCAAAGCGCGCCATGAAACGCTCGCCCGCGCCCGGCACGCCCGGCGGTAAAATGAGGTGCCCGCCCTCGCCGCGCACCGCTTCGGTGATGAGGAAATTCTTGACCTCAAGATTATAAAGGCAGGTCGGATGGAACTGCATCATCTCCATGTTGGAGACGCGGCAGCCCGCGCGCCAAGCCATCGCGATACCATCACCCGTCGCACCGCGCGGCGCAGTCGAAAACAGATAGGCGCGGCCCGCCCCGCCGGTCGCAAGGATGGTCGCGCGCGCGATATAGGCTTCGACCTTCTTGGTCTTGGTGTTGAACGCATACACGCCCCACACCCGGCCCTCGCCCGAATAATCGACCTGATGCTTGCCGGTGATGAGATCAATCGCGACCATATCCGGGAGCAACGTGATATTGGGATTGGCATCGGCGGCTTTTTCGAGCGCTTTCTGAACGGCCCAGCCGGTCGCGTCATCGACATGGACGATGCGGCGATGGCTATGCCCGCCTTCACGCGTCAGATGCCAGCGGTCGCCGAAATCGTCATGGCCTTCATTGAACGGCACACCGAGCGCGGCCAGCCGCTCGATTGCGGCGGGGGCGTTTTCGATCACGAACTCGACCGTTTCAATGTCGTTGAGGCCAGCGCCCGCGCGCATCGTATCGGCGATATGGCTTTCGAACGTATCGCCGGGTTCAAGTACTGCCGCGATGCCCCCTTGCGCCCAGCCGGTCGCGCCGGAATCGAGCGAGCCCTTGGCCATCACCAGCACCTTATACTGTTTGGCCAGCGTGATCGCGGCGGTGAGCCCGGCGGCACCCGAGCCGATGATGAGGACGTCATATTGGTTGGTGGTATCGGTCATTTAAGCGATTCCATTTATATCCGTTCGGGCTGAGCCGCTCGAAGCCCTGTGCTTATCCATAGCGTTGCATAAGGACAGCTCTTCGACAAGCTGAGGGCGAACGGGGGTTGGGTTCACGCCGCCTCACGCCGCGTCAGGTTCAGGAACACATCTTCCAAGTCCGCCTCGCGCGTCGAGACGTCGATAATCGAAAAGCCTGCGGCCTGCATCGCGGCCAGGACTTCGCCCGCGTTGGATTTGTCCTTATTATAGGTGATCACCAGACTGCGCTTGCCCGATTTTTCGACCTTCTCGAACGCCGGATGGCTGGGCAATTCGGCGATGTCATTGTCGAGGGTCAGCTCAATCACCTTCTCGCGCGCCATGTTGACCAGTTCGCGGGTTGGCTTGTCGGCGATGAGTTTGCCATGGTTGATGATGGCGATGCGGTCGCATAATTCTTCTGCTTCTTCGAGATAATGGGTGGTGAGGACCACCGTCACCCCGCCGCGATTGAGTTCTCGCACATAATCCCACAGCTGCTTTCTGAGCTCGATATCCACCCCGGCGGTGGGCTCATCAAGCACGATGATCGGCGGCGAATGCACCATCGCCTTGGCGACCAGCAGACGGCGCTTCATGCCGCCCGAAAGCGTGCGGGCATAGGCTTGCGCTTTGTCTTCGAGGTGAACCGCGCGCAGCAGATCCATGGTGAGGCGCTGGCTCTTGGGCACGCCATAAAAGCCCGCCTGATTCTCCAGCGTTTCAAACGGGGTGAAGAAAGGATCGAACACGATTTCCTGCGGCACGATGCCGATCGACGCCTTGGCATTGCGCGGCTGCTCGCCAATGTCAAAGCCCCAGATGCGCGCGGTGCCGCTCGTTCGGTTAACGAGGCCGGCGAGGATATTGATCAACGTCGATTTCCCCGCGCCGTTGGGGCCGAGCAGGCCAAAAACCGTCCCGCGCGGCACATTGAAACTCACCTCGTCGAGCGCGCGCTTGCCGCCCGCATAAATTTTGGACAGCCGGTCAATCTCGATGGCGTTGCCGGAAGCGGAATCGCCCCGCCTTATTATGCTCATATCAGTCTGCATCTCGGTCATGGGCTGGTTTGATAACGGCAAATTCACGCCAGCGATACAGTGAACATCATGGTTAGGCGCGCCCTTTTTGCGTGTAAGGGGGTGGATTTACATTAGCGAGGCGATAAGCTTGGCGGGCTGGCGAGTCCCGCGCCGCGCCGCAGCTAGATTAAAAGGAGAGCAACCATGTCCGAGGCCGTCTATCCGGTGCCGCCAGAATGGGCTGAGCGGGCGTATATTAATGCGGCGCGTTATGACGCGATGTATGCCGAGGCGCTTGCAGACCCCGAAACCTTCTGGCGGCGTGAGGCGGGGCGGCTCGACTGGATGAGCTTTCCGACCAAGATCAAGGATACGAGCTTCGACGAAGCGACCTTCGGGATCAAATGGTTCGAAGATGGCGTGCTCAATGTCTCCTATAATTGCCTCGATCGGCATCTGGAGGAACGCGGCGACCAACCCGCGATCATCTGGGAGGGCGATGACCCAAAGGAATCGCGCACCATCAGCTATCGCGAACTGTTTGAAGAAACCTGCCGCTTTGCCAATGTGCTGCGCGCCCAAGGAGTGAGGCGCGGCGACCGGGTGACGCTCTATATGCCGATGATCCCCGAAGCGGCGATGGCGATGCTCGCCTGCACCCGCATCGGCGCGATCCACTCTATCGTCTTTGCCGGATTTTCGCCCGACAGCCTCGCCAATCGCATCCAGGATTGCCACTCCTCGGTGGTGGTCACCGCTGACGAGGGCCTGCGCGGCGGCAAGCGCGTGCCCTTGAAGGAAAATGTCGACGAGGCGCTCGCCGATTGCCCGTCGGTCAAGCGCGTCATCGTGGTGCGCCGCACCGGCGCGCCGGTCTCGATGAAGGCGGGCCGCGATGTCTGGTATCATACCGTGCGCGAGCATGTCTCGCCGCATATCGAACCCTGGGAGATGAACGCCGAAGACCCGCTGTTCATCCTCTATA
This sequence comes from Pseudomonadota bacterium, assembly GCA_023458055.1. Taxonomy (GTDB): domain Bacteria; phylum Pseudomonadota; class Alphaproteobacteria; order Sphingomonadales; family Sphingomonadaceae; genus JAFAFE01. Next base: position 501 of record JAEXAW010000028.1, on the reverse strand, counting down.
CCTCGGGCTCGACCGGCAAGCCCAAGGGCGTGCTCCATACCACCGGCGGTTATCTCTTATGGTCGGCGATGACGCATGAGCTGGTGTTTGATTACAAGCCCGGCGAGATTTACTGGTGCACCGCCGATATCGGCTGGGTCACGGGGCATACTTATATCATCTACGGCCCGCTCGCGAACGGAGCGACGACTTTGATGTTCGAAGGGGTGCCCAACTATCCCGACTTTGGCCGCTTCTGGGAGGTGATCGACAAGCATAAGGTCAACATCTTCTACACCGCGCCGACCGCCTTGCGCGCGCTGATGCGCGAGGGCGATGACTGGGTGCAGAAGCACAGCCGCGCCTCATTAAAGTTGCTCGGCTCGGTCGGCGAGCCGATCAACCCCGAGGCATGGGAATGGTATCACCGCGTCGTGGGCGATGGGCGCTGCCCGATTGTCGATACCTGGTGGCAGACCGAAACCGGCGGCACGCTGATGACCCCGCTTCCGGGCGCGCACG
>JAEXAW010000019.1 GCA_023458055.1 Pseudomonadota bacterium | reverse complement strand
AGGTTGGACAGAGCAGCAACATACCCTCACTCCTGAACTGATCCTCAGCGTGTGGCAAACGCCACAAGGCGACCAGGGGCAACTGAGTCTGGTGCGGAAATCAAACGAGAATTGGCAGGCGACCCTTCACCTCACGCGCCTGCACGAACTCAAAACGGACGGCAATCTCGGCTCAAGCTGGTACTCCTTCTGAAGATGCTGCGGCAAGAAGGGCTGGCCCGGTCGATTGAACCTCATCCCGCGTCGGGTGCGCCCCGGCATAGTCACTGTATGTTTCGTCTGCTCTGTGTCCTGCTGGCCCTGACGACTGGTGTTGCTGCTGCTGGTGGCGGTTCTGCTCCACCAACCCATCCGTATCAGACAATTTCCGCCCTGCTGAAGACTGGCAAACTCGGTGAAGCCAGATTACTGGCGGTGAACGAAGTGCAGCGGACGGCAGCCAACCTTCCCCCCTGTGTCCAGGGGGGCAGTCCGGGGAGTCTCTTCACCGTGTTCTTCCGGCCCGGTGAGGCCCTGACCCTCTTGACCAGTGTGGGTGGTGGAAGGGTAAACGCCTACGAGATCCGCCCGGACGGCATTCACCGTACCTGGCAGGCCAAACGAACCAGCACGCCCGAGGCGACTTCCAGGCTGGCGAGGATGCTCGGCGCGGACATGAACGGGCCAGCCTGCGGCACCCCACCAGTCCTGAACGGCCCACTGGAGGCCTACACTTACAGTCCCTTCACCGGTTCACTGTTCGTGGACATCATCACGCTGGGCGGCACCAGCCACCGCTGCCGCGCCGTCAACCTGGACAGGGAGATCAGTCCGGGGCGCTACCAGTTCCGTGGACTGATCGACTCTCCACCGCTGGATTCTCCTGAGCACTGCCCCTGAAGTGACCGCGAGGTGCCAGTGAACTGCACGTCAGCTTCGCCTGCCACACTCTGGACATGTCCCTGCTGGCTCAGCTGATGCTGGTCACTTCTCTTGCCCTGCCCGGTGCAGACACCCCCGTACCCCGTGAGGCGGTCACGATGCAGGACGGTCGGGCTTTCGTGAATTGCCAGTGGCTCCAGCAAAATCGCATCGACCTGAGTTGCCGCCAGACCCCCGATTCGGTCACGCTGTCCGACACCTTCTGGCCGGTCGTGGTGTGGAGCATTGACCGCAAAGGCACAGGTACCTACCATCCCACCGCCGGGAATACCGTCCAGCGTCAATTCACTCCGCCTCTGAAATTAGGTCTCCTGATCCCTGAATACTGGCTGGCGGCGCGTGACCTCACCCTGCTGCTGGGTGTCCCGGTGCGCTGGGATTCGGGGCGATTGTGGCTCGGCCCCACTCCCGGATTCCAGCGGTCACAGGCAAAGCAGATCAAGGCCTCAAAAGCCCTCGTTCAGACCAGGAAACAGCGTGGTCTGCCTCCCCTCAGCGGACATCTCGAAGGTGAGGAGGATGTGCTGCTGGTGCCTGCATCAAGTGCCGATCTCGCTTGCTCCTGGGTAGAGCATCAGGTCACCTGCTGGAACTGGCAGCAAGAAGGATGGCAACAGACGTGGCAGGCTACCACTCAGCGGCACCCTTTCGATCCCTGGCCGCAGAAGGCAGCCTCAGCCCTGGACGCGGTTCTGGGGGACACCACCATCCTCAGCGGCAGCAAACCCCTCTGGTCTGATGGACTGGCCTACGAGGTGCGGGGCGGGTCAGGGATGAGTCGCAGTGTCCGGCGCGGACGGGTGGCTCCAGGTGGCCTGTTGACGCAGGTGTACGAGAAAGCAGGGCTGATTGATGACGCCTTTGCTCCACCGGAATTCTGAAACTGGCACTCCCGCACGGCGCTGACCCCCTAACATGCGGGTATGCCTGATCCCCTCGCCCCACGTGATGTGACGACGCCGCTGTGGTGGCCGCTGGTGCGGGTCGCCCTGCTGCTGCTCTGCGTCTGGCTGGTGGCCTTTCCCCTGGTGCTCCTCGTGCACCCCGCCGTGTCGTACCGGGTGGAGGCTGGACAGATCACCGCCTCGTCGGTGGCGTCCCGAACGGTGATTCCTGCTGGTACGCCTGTAAAAGAAGAACCCCTGGTTGTGCAGCGCCGTTTGTTCGGTTCGGACATCCCCGGCTACGTGGTCGGCATCTTCGATGTCGCCGGGCATCAGGGCGCGAGACTCTACACCGACGGCTCCTCGCCCGCCCTGGTCTTCGACACTCCGGGCGCAGTGACTATCCTGACTCCCTCAAACCGGGATGAACTGCTGCGGGCTTGGCGCAGTGGGAAACCACTACCGTCTATCCGGCCCAGCGCCCCCGACCGTGGCTCCTGCTGATTCTGGGCGCACTCACCACGGCGCTTTTAGGCACACTGCTGGGTGGACGAAGGCGCATCACCTACGAGTGGACGCATGACGCCCTGATGACCCGTTCTGCTGGTCATACCCACCGTTTCGCGTACCGGACGACGGCTGCTGAGATAGCGGCTGAACCGCTGGGGATAAGGCTGTTCGGCACGGCCATGCCCGGTTACCTCACCGGGTCGTTCAGCACACGGTCACTGGGAAGGGTGCAGGCCATCGCCACCACTGCAAGGCCCGATTCAGCCCTGTTACTGAAACAGGATGGTAGGACGTACTACCTCACGCCAAACGACCCGCAAATGGCCGCTGGGAAGTTCAGGCCAAGATGACATGGCACGATTGACTGCACTCGCCCGCTTACCTGGAGGCAAGACATGTTTCTGACCCTGATGCTGCTCACCGGCTGGCACTGGCCCACGCCAGAGCAGGTGCTGTATCCCACAAACGAAGCAAGATTGCAGTCCTGCATGACGCCAAAACCTGAACCGACCGCCGCAGACCTGAGTCAGGCAAAAGCCGACATAGGGAAACGGCGGGTATTCTTCGTGCCACCCGTCAATTCGCTGGCCGGTGCCTGCATTCCACCCGACGACCGTTACCCGCTGGTGGTGAAGGCCGCCGAGGAATTCAAAACCACCCTTCAGAACGGAACGGCCCCACCGCCGAATATCGTGGTCACCCTGATGGCCCCCATCAAGGAATACAACGAGGCCCGCCAGTGGATGGCCTCGCTGGTGCTTAGGGACAGCACCGGGCAGGTCATCAAACGCTGGAAACCGAGGACAGGGATGGTGCGGCAACTCACGCCGGGTTCGGGTCTTTCCATCCTGATTTTCGACCCTCCAACGGAAGGGGAAAGACCACTGATCAGGCGGGCAACACAGTTG
>JAEXAW010000086.1 GCA_023458055.1 Pseudomonadota bacterium | reverse complement strand
GACTTATCGCAGGAGCAATTGCTAAAGCTATTCACCCAGGATCAGATCCTGGAGGTTGGATTGTAACCATCCTTATCGGTATCGTTGGTGCTGTTGTTGGAGGTTGGTTAGGTTCTATGATTTTTGGAGTAGACGTTACTGGTTTCAACATTTCAAGCTTTTTAGTAGCAATTGGTGGAGCAGTTCTTTGTCTTGCGATTTATAGAATTGTCGCTAAATAAGCTAATCAGATTATTATTCTGATTCATAAAAGCCTCAGATATCTGAGGCCTTTTTTACTATATTTTTTTAAACCAAATTCGATATCATGAAAAATACATCAGAAGTAGACTTAAGTTTAATTAATAAAACTGCGGTAATCACGGGAGCATCCAGTGGAGTAGGTCTTGCCACGGCGCAATTATTCGCAAAAAACGGCTATCAAATTGTTCTTGCCGCACGAGGTGAGGAAGGTTTGCAAAAAGCCACAGAAGAATGCAGAGATCTGGGTGCTACAGCATTTTACAAGGCAACCGATATGGGTTCTGCTGAGGACGTGAAGTCTTTGGTAGATTACACGCTGGAAAAGTTCGGACGCATCGATGTTTGGGTGAATAATGCCGGCGTTATGGCAAGTGGAAAGTTTGAAGAAATCCCGATGGATATTAACGAGCAAGTCATTAGAACCAATTTAATGGGTTATATGCATGGCGCATACTATGTTTTGCCTGTTTTCAAGGAACAAAATCAAGGAATACTCATCAATAATGTGTCCATCGGTGGTTTTATGCCAGCGCCGTTCAGTTCGGTATACTCTGCGACAAAAACGGGCATTAAAGGCATGATGAGCGGTTTGCAAAGCGAGTACAGTACGTATCCGCAAATTCATATTTGCAATCTATATCCACAAGTTCAGCGTTCCACAGGGAATATGCATTCTGCAAAGTATTCAGGTCTGGATTTTAAAATTCCACCTTTCGCGGCCGATCCAAAAGATACCGCAAAGGCAATTTTTAATCTTGTGAAAAATCCGAAAAAAGATAAATTCCCAGATGTGACTTCATACTTAATTAAATTCGCACACGATTTATTCCCACATGGCGTAACCAATTTGGCAACTGGTGGACTGCGAATGATGATGAAAATGAATAAAAACAATGCCGACGACAGCGGAAATATTTTAGAGCCATCACAATATCCACACAGAATTTATGGTGAAACCAGTTTGCCTGTGCCTTCAAAAACAACGAAAAAAGTGTTGGCAGCCTCACTATTGTTAGGCGCTGGATTAATTTATTTCAATCAGAAAAAGAAAAAGTAAAATCACCGATTGAGAATTAATTAAGGATCAAATTTTCCTAAATTTTTTCAAGTCTTAAATCAAAACAATGTTGCTTAAATTCACATCCAAAGGTATTTATTGCGTTCCGGGCAAATTTTATATTGATCCGTGGCGACCTGTGGATTTAGCGGTCATCACGCACGGACACGCCGATCATGCCCGAAGTGGAATGAAAAAATACCTTTGTCATAAGTTTACAAAACCGATTCTCTATTCCAGAATTGGTCGCGAAATAGAATGTCAGGGCGTCAATTACGGCGAGGTTTTAAATATCAACGGCGTCAAAGTTTCCCTTCATCCTGCGGGGCATATTATTGGCTCAGCGCAAATCCGAATGGAGTATAAAGGCTATGTGGCGGTTGTTTCGGGAGATTATAAAATTCAGGATGACGGTTTGTCAACTCCTTTTCAGTCGGTAAAATGCCACGAATTTGTTTCTGAGAGCACTTTCGGACTTCCCGTGTACAATTGGCTTTCTGTGGAAGATCAGGAAAAACAAATGCGAAATTGGGTAGAGCACAATCGAACCAATGGCAAAACTTCCGTGTTCATCGGTTATTCTTTGGGTAAATCGCAACGCATCATGAAAGCTTTGGAAGGCGTGGGTGAGCTGAATGTTCATTATTCAATCGCAAAACTCAATGAAGCTTATGAAAGTGTGGGTGTTCATCTTCCCGACTACAAAGTGGTGGATTTGCGTGAAGACAAAAAGCATCTCGATGGTAAAATTGTGATTCTTCCGCCTGCTTTGGTGGATAATCCAGCGATGAAGAAAATTCCAAATATGGCGTATGCAATTTGTTCGGGTTGGATGCAGATTCGTGGGGCAAGACGTTGGCGCAGTGCCGATGCGGGTTTCGCCATGAGTGATCATGCCGATTGGCAGGGATTAATTGAAGCTATTAAAGCTACGGAAGCCGAAAAAGTACACATCACACACGGACAAACCGCAGTTTTTTCAAAATATTTGAATGAAATTGGAATTAATGCCGACGAAATCAAAACAGAATTTGGTGACGATGAAGAAAAAACCGACATCGATGAAGGTACTGGATAATTTAAAATAGGGTAATGACCTAGTAAACGAAAGCGTCAAGAAAATTAAAAATAAATTCGCTAAAAATTTCCACTGTTTGAGCTCGGTAAAAATGTGAGATTGATAGACAAACCTGATATCCGAGCGAAACCTAACGAAGTGGTTCGACGAATAAAATGAGTCAATTTTGGAAATTTTAGAATTTATTTTTGATTTTTAGCTGTAGTTTCCAAGTCTTGAATTTTTGGTTCTTTTGTTTCAAGACAAAAGAACATATTAAAAAATGATTTTTGCTTAAGAGAAATGAAAGATTTTGCCACTTTAATCAATGCGCTCGATAGCACCAATAAAACTTCCTTAAAACAGGAAGCGATTTCCGAGTTCCTAAAAGTGGCGTCTTCACAGGATAAATTGTGGTTTTTGGCTTTGTTTACGGGTAAAAAACCGAAGCGAAATGTCAATTCCACCTTTATGAAAACGTGGGCAATGGAAGTGGCCAACATTCCCGAGTGGCTTTTTGTGGAAAGTTATTCGTCTGTCGGCGATTTGGGAGAAACTATTTCCCTCATTTTACCTCCGCCTACCGATAAAATCGAAATGTCGCTTTCCGAATGGATGCAAAAAATTACCGATTTAAAAGATTTTTCTGAAGCCGATAAAAAAGAATTTGTGTTATACGCTTGGTCGCATCTGGATTATGTGGAGCGTTTTATTTTCAATAAATTGTTGGGTGGCAGTTTCCGAATTGGTGTTTCATCAAAGACGCTAATTAACACATTAGCAAAACATTATGACATGGATCCCAGCGCTGTCACGCACAGTATTATGGGCCATTGGAATCCCGAAGAGGTTGATTTTGAACATCTTGTGAAAGGAGAATATACTGAAACGCACCTTTCAAAACCTTATCCGTTCTGCCTGGCGTATGCTTTGGAAAAAGATTTGGATGACTTGGGAGACCCCGATGATTGGTTGATCGAATACAAATGGGACGGCATTCGGGGGCAGTTTATTAAAAGAAATGATGAAGTTTTCATCTGGTCGCGAGGCGAAGAATTAGTGACGGATCAGTTTCCCGAAATCCGTGATGAACTCTTGCAGTGGAATGGAAATTTTGTGATTGATGGTGAAATTTTGGCTTTCAAAGACGATAAAGTCCTCAATTTTAATGAACTTCAAAAAAGACTCAACCGTAAATCATTAACAAAAAAAATGTTGGAAGAAATTCCGATTGTGGTCTTTGCTTACGATATTTTGGAATGGGAAGGTGAGGATTATCGGTCTAAAAATATGGTGGAAAGGCGTATGAAGCTTGAGGAAGTTCTCAACGACAATCCTTCCGAAAAAATAAGAATTTCTGAAAAAATTGTTTTTGAAAGTTGGGATCAACTGGGCGATATCCGAGAAAATGCACGCGACATCAACAGCGAAGGTTTAATGTTAAAAAACTACTATTCGCCGTATCATACAGGAAGAAAAAAAGGTGATTGGTGGAAATGGAAAATCGATCCTTTAACCATTGATGCAGTCCTTATTTACGCCCAAAAAGGAAGCGGAAGACGAAGCGGATTTTACACAGACTATACCTTTGCTGTCAAGAAGGAGGGCAAATTGGTGACGATTGCCAAGGCGTATTCGGGTTTAACAGATAAAGAAATTCAGGAAGTCAGCAAATTCATATCAAAAAATATCGTCGAAAAATTTGGTCCCGTGCGAACCGTAAAACCGGAATTGGTTTTTGAATTGGCTTTTGAAGGCATTGGTTTCAGCGGTCGGCATAAATCGGGGGTAGCGTTACGTTTTCCACGAATTTTACGTTGGCGACGAGATAAAACTGCGGACCAAATTGATGACATCGAAGACATAAAAAAACTCATTACGTGACCGAAAAATTTCAACATTCGGAAGGCTATCAACTCGTCCAAAAATGGATGACAGAAAAAGGAATGTCGGCTTTTTCTTTTCAGAACGAAGCTTGGCAACGCTTTTCCAACGGCTATTCGGGAATGATTGTTGCGCCGACGGGTTTCGGAAAAACCTATTCGATTTTCTTAGCGGTCATCATCGATTTTTTTAATCATCCAGAAAAATACAAATCGGGTTTAAAACTTATTTGGGTAACACCTTTGCGTTCGCTCGCTAAAGATTTGGCTAGGGCAATGCAGGAAGTCATTGACGAAATCGGCCTGGATTGGGTGGTAGAAGTTCGAAATGGCGATACCGATGCCAAACAAAAGATGCGTCAAACCAAGAATATGCCCGATATTCTGCTCGTAACGCCCGAAAGTTTGCACTTGCTTCTCGCTCAAAAAGAGCATCAACGGTTTTTCAAAAATCTACAATGTGTTGCGGTAGACGAATGGCATGAGTTGCTGAGCACCAAACGCGGTGTTATGATTGAGTTGGCGTTGGCAGCTTTAAAATTTGAAAATCCAAAAATAAAAATTTGGGGCATCACGGCAACCATCGGAAACTTGGATCAAGCCTTAGAAGTACTGATTCCCGAGGCCAATAAACGGACAAAAGTAGTTGCCAAAGAACAAAAAAAGATAGAAATTCTTTCCGTTTATCCTCCGGAAGTTGAAATTTTGCCATGGGCTGGGCATTTGGGAGGTAAATTGGTGCAGGAAGTAGTGCCGATTATTCTCAACAGCAAATCGACATTGATTTTTACCAACACGCGAAGTCAGTCGGAAATGTGGTACCAATTGCTTTTGGAAGCTTATCCGGATTTTGCCGGACAAATCGCTTTGCATCACAGTTCAATCGATGCCAATCTTCGGCAATGGGTGGAAGAAAATCTGAGTTCGGGTTTGTTGAAAGCGGTGGTTTCAACATCATCTTTGGATTTGGGTGTCGATTTTAAACCTGTTGACACGGTCATCCAAATTGGCTCTAGTAAAGGTGTTGCACGGTTTATGCAGCGAGCGGGGAGGAGTGGACATTCCCCTTTTGAAACCTCAAAAATTTATTTTGTTCCCACACATTCATTGGAATTAATTGAAGCATCGGCATTAAAGGAGGCGGTAAAATTGAAAATCATCGAACATCGTGAACCTTTCGTTTTGGCTTTTGATGTGCTTGTTCAGTTTTTGGTGACTTTAGCTCTGGGCGGCGGATTTTATCCCGATCAGCTCTTTCCGATAATTAAAAACACCTATGCTTTTTCTGAAATTACAGAAGACGAATGGAAATGGTGCATCTATTTCATCACGCAGGGCGGAAAAACAGGAAAAAATTACGACGAATTCCATAAGGTGGTTCCTCAAGAGGATGGAAAACTGATTGTTGAAAAACGTAAAATCGGAATGCTTCATCGAATGAATATTGGTGCCATCGTCAGCGATTCGATGTTACGGGTGAAATTTCTTTCAGGTGGTTATGTGGGCATGATTGAGGAATATTTTATTTCAAAACTTCATAAAGGCGACAAATTTATTTTGGCGGGTCGAGTTTTGGAATATGCTATGCTTAAAGAAATGACGGTTTACGTGAAATCCTCGAGTGGAAAGGCGATAACGCCGAGTTGGTTGGGAGGAAGATTGCCGCTTTCATCAAATTTAAGTTTCTTTTTACGAAAAAAATTAGCCGAATCGCTTTCGCCCAATGCCCGTGAAAAAGAATTGCGGTTTCTGCATCCGCTTTTAGCCAATCAGAATGAATTTTCGCACATTCCCAAAGAAGACGAATTTT
>JAEXAW010000045.1 GCA_023458055.1 Pseudomonadota bacterium | reverse complement strand
AACTAAAAATCTCGATGATCTCGTTAATGAACTAATTGATAATAATGAGTTTGCTGTATCTATCTATTGGAGTTCACCTGAGTTATATAATCTAATTATCAACTATAGAAACAACGATATTAGTGAGGAAAAGAAAGCAAGGCTCATTAATACTTTAAAAAAATACGCTATTAGAATATGTTCGAGATATACTCCATATGGCACAATGGCTGGCGTAACTTTAAAACAAATCAATTCTGAAAACGATAGTGATACTCTTATCCTAAATAGAAAAGCGAGAATAGATATAGAATTTCTAAACGAGTTGAAACTTAGAATTGAAAGTCTTCCTTATGTTAGAAAACATCTTCGTTATAAAATTAATAATACAGCGTTTAAAATTGCTGGGCAGTATAAATATTATGAACCAACAATATCAGAAAATGAAGAATACCAAACATCTTCTTTAGAAGCTAGTGAATTCTTAGATAGAATATTTAATATTACTGAACTAACTTTATACAATGATCTTCATAGTCTATTTTCAAACGAATTTACTAATGATGAAATATGCATTTTTTTGGATGAATTAATAGATAATAAATTTTTAGTTAGTGAACTCCAACTTAAAATCACTACAAACAATTTAAATAATCTTAAAGAAGTTCTGTCTAGATTAAGCAACGAATTCTCTATTGATATTAAACAATACATAGATATTTTTGATAAATTAGAAACTTGTATAAAGATTATAGAGAATACAGAAATTAACTATCTACCAGAAATCCAAATTAAAGAGATTAGAAGTATAGTTGAATCATTAGGGATAGACGTGCAACATATATTTCATGTGGATTTATTGCATAACTCAAAAAGCAATGTTGAAGTTAATATTAATACTTTAACAAATATAAACTCAGTACTTTCCATTCTTCAGAATTTTAAAAGACCTAATTCCTTTTACGATGAGTTAGAACATTTCAAACAAATATTTCAAATTAAATATGACGCTGAAGAAATATGTTTGATGGAAGCATTAGATGACGAATATGGAATAGGATTTCCTGCAACTAATGAAATTGGAAATTTAGCATCAAGTAAATTAATTGAGGGTAAGAATAAAAAAGAAACCAAAAAAAAAGAAGTTGATCTTTCTTATTTAGATTATTTAATTGATATCATTGAGAAAAATGAAGATTTTATAATTGATTTAAATAAACATAATTTAAAAGCTATCAAAAACTCAACAGTGGATTATCAGAGTTTTTGCATAATTGGAGAATGCTATAAAGAAAATATATTTATTCAAAGTATATCTAGTTCAAATTCCATTTTAGGAAGATTTGCTCTACTTGATGAGAAGATTGAAAAACTGTGCCAAGATATTGCTAATAAGGAATCAAACTATAATTCAGACATAATTTACGCCGAACTTTTATATCTTCCAGAAAAAAGAATAGGCAATATTGTTAGAAGACCTGTTCTATCGAAATATGAAATACCTTTCTTTATAGATAGCTCCAATTCTAACAACAAAATACCATTGAATGATATTTTTGTTAGTATTAGAAATAATGAAATTGTTTTAAGATCAAAAAAATATAATAAAAGAGTTATCCCCAGGCTTTCAAATGCTCATAATTTTCTAAAAAATAGCAATTCTGTTTATAGATTTCTTTGTTATTTACAGTTTCAAAATGAAAGCAGTATTACACTAGATATTGATTATTCATATTTTAAGAAAAAATATATTCCTAGAATAGTTTATAAAAATATTATTTTGCATAGAGCAGCTTGGCTCTTTTACGAACAGGATATAAATAGTATCAAGAATTCTTCTGATCCCATAACAAAAATAAAATCTTATATTAAAAATTGGAATATATCACAATATGTTTTATTAGTACAAGGAGATAATGAACTTTTTATTGATACATCAAACAATTCATATTTATCATTACTTATATCTGAATTTAAGACAAAAAAAATAATTCAATTATCAGAATGTTTATATAAGTGCGAAAGTAAAATTTACTCAAATGAGCAAGTAATTCTTCCCTTATATAATTTAAAAGCCATTCCCCCTATCTCCCAATATATTCCCTCGTATTTACAAAGAAGTTTTATGCCTGGAAGCGAGTGGATTTATATAAAAATTTATTGTAATTCCAATATAACAGACAAAATCCTATCTCAAGAAATTTCCCCACTTTTATCTTCATTTCTCTCAGACAAATTGATAAAAGGTTCATTTTTTATACGTTACAATGATCCCCATTGCCATATTAGATTACGATTACATCTAGTAGACAAGATATCATATTCAAAAGTACTTTTAAAACTTTATGAAAGTTTAAATCCTTATCTACAAAATAGAGAATTATGGAATATACAGCTGGATTCTTATCATAGAGAATTGGAAAGGTATGATTCACAATACATGGAAGAAACGGAAAAAGCTTTCTTCTATGATACTTTATTAATTTTAAAGCTGTTAGAAAAGGAAAATTTTATTGAAGATGAAAGTTTTCGATTATTTTCGGCTATAAAAAATATTGATTATTGGCTTTCACTCTTTAATTTATCAATACAGGAAAAATTAGATTTCAGCAAAAGAATGGAAGCATATTATAGTTCTGAATTTGATATTAGTTTTAAGAATCACATAAGTTCAAAATATAGAGAAATTAGAGAAGAATTAGATTCATTTTTTGAAACCTCAATTTTTGAAACCTTTTTTTTAGAACGAGAAAAATATTTAAGAAAATTGAAATTAAATAGAAATAAATTACCAGATTATATACATATGAGCCTAAATAGATGGTTTAATTCGGAGCAGCGTGCATTAGAATTAATGGCTTATGCATTTGCAGTTAAACAGTATAGTAAAAATTTAAGTTATTCTAAATAAAATATGATTCAATTAAATAAAAATTATACTTTATTAGAGAGAATCTCTAACATTAATTTTAATCAAGTCTATACACCGAAGATTAGAATCATAACACATTTATCAATGTGGTTATTTTTTGATTTTTTATTATTTCTTAATTATTATGTAGACGCCAATCTATCTATTTTAATAAGCTTTTTATTGGCAACTCGTTCTATTATAAATAATGCTATTGTATTTTATACTGTATTTTATCTAATTCTACCATTAGTTTTTAATAATAAGAAATGGGGAATATACTTAATACTTTTCTGCTTACCTTTAAGCATTTACTTATGGTTATCAATTAATCATTTTCAGTTTTATATCTTAAATCAATTAAAAATAGATGTTTTTAGTGGACCATTGCAGGGAGTTGTTAGTAGAAACGCAAGTGAGAGCTACCTTCAATCAATTTCTTTAAAAAGAATATTAGGAAATGCAATGCCAGTTATCTATTCTTTAGCTCCATCGTTTTTTGCTAAAATACTATTCGATATTACTAGACTTTTTAATAAAACCATTAATATACAAAAACAAAATTCAGACTTAGAGTTGCACAATATTAATATAGAAAAGGACTTTTTAAAAGCTCAGTTAAACCCTCATTTTCTGTTTAATACTTTAAACAATTTATATGGTTTAGTAGTATCTAAAAGTCCTATTGCGCCAGAAACAATAATCAATATATCAAATTTGATGTCCTACACTCTATATGAGTCTAATACAGAAAAAGTCCCAATTGAAAAGGAGTTAGAGTTTATTGAGAATTATTTCTTTCTAGAAAAAATGAGACATTCATCTAATAAAGATATAAGATTAAGTATAGTAAACCTTTCAGAAACTCATTTTGAAATTCCTCCATTGCTATTTTTTTCATTTATTGAAAACGGTTTTAAATATGGTTTGAAAAGCAGTGAAAATAGTTTTTTACATATTACAATTGAGGTTTTAAATAATGTTTTATATTTTTCCATTATAAATGATAAAGAAAATGCCTCACAAAAAAATATATATGGAGGTATTGGAGTTCAAAATGCAAAAAAAAGATTAAATTTATTATATCCTAATTGTCATAAATTAGAGATAAATGATAATGAAAATAGTTTCTTTGTATCACTAACAATAAATTTGCAATGATTAAAAAACTAACGTGTGTAGTAATTGATGATGAACCAATAGGTAAAGAGCTTATTGTTAATTATATTAAAATGGTTCCATTTCTAGAACTAAGTGACAGTTTTGAAGATCCCACTCTTGCTTTAACATATCTTAATTCTAATGATATTGATATTGTAATCACTGATATTAATATGCCTCAAATTAATGGGATTGAACTTATTAAATTATTGAATAATAACGCAGCAATTATATTAAGCACAGCGCATAGAGATTTTGCAGTGGATGGTTTTGAAAACGGAGTCGTTGATTATTTGGTTAAACCAGTATCATATGAACGCTTTTTTAGAGCCATTAATAGGGCTAAAGATAAAATTCATTTAAAAAAGAGCGATCCTCAAGTTTCTAAGAATAAATATGTGGATCGTATATTTATTAAAGCAAATGGAAAACTCATCAAAATAAATTTGGATGAAATTCTTTATATAGAAGCTTTAGGAGATTATTTAAAAATAGTAACAAATACTGAATCCTATACTACATTAGCAACACTAAAATCAATGGAAGAAATGCTCTTATCTTCTGGATTTCTAAGAATTCAGCGCTCATTTATAGTAAAAATAAGCGCTATAAAATCTATTACAGGTAACATGGTTGATCTTGTTAATGGAAAAGCTATTTCTATAGCGAGTAATAAGAAAGAAGAACTATTTAGATTGTTAGGTATTTAATTTGACTAATTCAAATTTTAATTCTTTTTATTACTTTATACTCAACTGCTATCAATAGTATTTCCCACTTCTTCAATAAATTGAGAATAATTAATATCCTTCCTTAAAAAACCGATTTTGATAAAATCTTTTTCTTGAATAATGTTATTAATTATTTCTTTTGAAAACATGGATGATATAATAATTGTTACATGATGATTTTTTATTCTTTCCTCTATATAAGGATCGTCTAATCTTATAGAGTCAATATCTAAAAATAATATTTTTTCATTATTGTCATTTATATCTACTAACCTGAAGAAAAGAGTACCTTCAATAAACCCTTTGATTTTTTGAAAAATTAGAAAATCATTGGTCAAAATTTTACACTCTATCCACATAAGTTATTAAAATTTAAAAGTTTGTAGAGGATATCGTCATAGATGTTGCATTACTTGTAAAAGTGCTATCAAAACTTTTAGTCTTTGAAAAATTCTTAATAACTTTTTTATTAATTGCTAATTTTTTGTTTTGTTTTTTAGTTGTGTTTTCCATAATTAATTTTATTTTATGATTCAAAACTAATATAGAAATTAGTAGAATGAAAATATTTTCGATAGAACTATGATTTTAATCGATAAAATATTTAATATTTTAGACTAAAATATCATTAAATACACAACCTTAATCCTTAAAGCCAATACAGAATAAAACATAAATCTCATTAGCTTAATAAACAGTAAAATGCTGAATTTTATTCAATTTAAAATAACTAAAAAATTATCGTCAAATATTTAATTTCAATAGTTGATTACTTTTTTTAACCTAAAGAGTTTTAAAATCACATGGTTATGTCATTATCTATAACTATATGTTTTTCAACTGCATTATTTTTTATAATCTGACGTGATGATTTTTGTATTTAAGTTTGTTATTTGTTATTTGCTCTGAAATTTTTGCTGCTTTAAAAATTGATTCTAAAGAAGAACCTGACTCCTTCCATTAAATCTAATCTTTAATCTTTTTCTTTTCAAATCTCAGAAAACACAGTATTAATGCCCTTTAATAAACTCTAAATTCCCATAAAAAGCTTTACGAAAATTCGTAAGGCTTTTTATTATCCAAAACAAAGAAAAAATTCAAGTTTTCTTATTTGGTCTAATTTTTAAACAAACTACGCTGGAGCAAGCCCACGAGGTATTAGTAAGACTTATATTTTTTTGTTTGATGAAAAACCATTTTTTAAGATTTATTAACAAAATTTTGATAATTCATAAAAAATGTTAATTTTGTAAAGAATAAAATTATTAAAAAAATCACAAACCATGAAAAAACTCTATTTGAGTGGGGTATTCCTATGCACCTACTTTGGTTTACATGCCCAAGAAGTTCTCTGGCAAAAAGATATAAAATCATCAACACAAGACTTTCTAAGTGGACTTACCACAACCATTGATCAACAGTTTGTAGTTACTGGAAGTGCAATAAATACATCTAAGTTAAGTTCAATAAGTTCTTCTGGTGGAAGTAAACAAAATAATGGTTATGACTTTCATGCTGTAAAGCTTAATCAACAAGGAGAAATTGTTTGGGATAAATTCTTTTCAGCTAACAATCACGATTATTTAACCGCTACTGTGTCAACTCAGGAAGGCGGTTTTTTATTGGCTGGAACTTCATTCTCTTCTAAAAGTGGTGATAAAAAAGAAGACGCTAAAGGAGGTTCTGATATATGGATAATTAAACTCGATGAAAATGGAAATGAAGAATGGCAGAAAACCATAGGAAGTGAAGCTGATGATGAAGCTAAAGCGGTTATTCAAACTACTGATTTAGGATATTATGTGGCTGGAAATACTCAAAACAATAAAAATGGTTATGGTTCTAAAGATGTTTATGTAAGCAGATTAAACAAAAAAGGAGAAGTAACTTCTCAAATCATATTAGGAGGAAGAGGACTGGATGAAGTTGAGAAAATGATTCCTACTAAAGATGGTGGAGCTTTAATAGGTATTTATTCAAGAAGTTCTACAGTTGAAACTAAACCAAACAACAATCAAGGAAACAACAATTCCAATAATACTTCATCATCCAATTTTTCAAAGAAAGCTAAAATTAGTAATAATGAAGGTGAAGGTGATTATTGGATTGTAAAACTTTCTAATGATGGAAAAGTAGAGTGGGAAAAGAATTTTGGTGGTAAAGGAGATGACCATTTAAGAACTATTGCCAATACTTCTTTTGGATATATCATTGGTGGTGAATCCCGCTCTGAGAAATCAGGAAATAAATCAGTAGGAATTGACGAAGGAACAGATATTTGGTTGGTAGCCATTAATGAAAGAGGTGATGATATTTGGCAAAAGTCTTACAACTTCAAAAACAGAGATGTTTTAATGAGTTTGAATACTATTAATAATGCAAAAGACTCTGAATCCAAAGGATTTTTATTAGGGGGTTATACGCAGGCTGAAGGAAGAATTGAGGAAAATGATGAAACTTTCTGGATGTTATATCTCAATCAAAATGGTGATGAAGTTTGGAGAAAACACATTAAAGGAAAATCAAGAAAAAAAGAGGAAAGGCTTTCTGATTTAAAAATGAACAGAGATGGTTCTATTGTACTAGCAGGAACAAGTGCTGAGGAATTAGGTAAAGAAAATTGGAAGATTGTAAAATTAGGTGATAAACAGATTGATGAGTTAATAGAACAACTTCCAATGAAGATTTATCCTAATCCTGTGAGTGATTATGCTTATGTTGAAATTGGTTTTGATTTTAAAGAAGCTGAGATATTCTTATATGACATGGGTGGAAGACAGTTGCAAAACATCAAAACCACCAATTCAGTAACTAAAATCAATACCTCTAGTCTTATACAGGCTGCTTATTTAGTAGTAGTTAAAGCACAGACTAAAGACAATCAAACGAAAATCGCTAATTCTAAATTGATTAAAAAGTAAACATGATGAAGAAAAAAACAATATTTAGCTTAATAATACTATCGTGCTTAATTCATTTTTTAAATGCTCAAAATTCTACATTAGCAGAACCAACAACTGGATCACTTTCCAATTATGTAAACACTGCAATATCACATGCTACAGGAGTTCCAAATATAACTATTCCTATTTATCAACTAGAAAGTTCAAACAAAGAATTTCCCGTAAATTTATCATTATCTTATCATGTTTACAATGCAAAACCAAACGTTCCAGCTAGTGAAGTTGGACAAGGTTGGTCAATTTTCGCGTCTGGGTTAATAACTAGAGAAGTGATGGGTACTATTGATGAATCTATACAATGGACTGATATTACTGAAGATCATGCAGATGTGTTTTACTATAATATTCCTGGACATTCAGGAAAATTCAAAATTTATAGGGATACAATAACTGGGAATTCTGTTTTAAACAATATGTCAGGAGAAAAAATTAAAATAGAATTTAATCGGGATATATCAAATACCAAATTGATAATTAATTCATTTAAAATAATAGACGATAAGGGGTTTCAATATTATTTTGATGATTATAATATTGGACTTGAAAAAACTGTAACCTATTATAATTATAAAACATCTTTCTTTCTAACTAAAGTTAAAGATCAGAATGGAAACGAAATAGTAAATTATAACTATGATAAGAAAGTACAATATATGGGTATTTCTTCTACAAAGAAGTACCAGTATTGCAAAATAAATACGATTTCTACATCGAAAGGAAAAATCAAATTTGACTTTTACTTTAATGCCTTATCTGATAACTCGGAAATGGATCCGTATAGACTTAATAGTATTTCCTTAACAGATATTGCTGGTAGAATTCAATCCAAGTATCAATTTGATTACGGTGGTGCTACCCTTTCAGTTGAAGTGCCCGATGCTAATGAAATGATAGAAAGTACAGTATCAAGACCCGTTATATCGAGGATTGAAAAGCTAGATAAAAATTTGACAAAATTTGAAGAAACTTTGTTTGAATATGATTCGATGGGATCGGCCACTCAATATGGTTTCTATAATGATATGAGATATGGTAATTATTTATGTAATAATAAACACACTTTAAGTCCCAAGAAATACTCAATGGGGATGTTGCATAAAATTACATTCCCTACAAAGGGCTCAGTTGTATATAATTTTGAAGCCAACACCATTTATCAAGACAACGTTCTCTCACACTCTCAGGATTGGGATACTCATTATTATGAGATGACTGAAGAAACAACATTTGATACCAATATTACTAATAATTATAATTTGCCTATAACTACTGATTCTTACTTTGAAATAGGGGTTAGTGAATATTATTTTAATACAGATATTCATGGCAATCCAATACCATTCAGTTATCAATTGAAAAGAAGTGGAAACACACTATTAACCCCAGTAGCTTGTAATTCAAATACCTTGTATAAAGTTTTTCCTGCAACATACCAGTTAACTACTAGGGGAGGAGCAAAAGGTTTTATTAGACGTTACACGCTTAAAAAAATGCCTTTACCACTTAAAAACGAGAGAGTTCAAAATATTGGAGCGAGAATTAAATCAATAGAATCATTGGACGCTGAAGGTAATCTATTAAAAACAAAAAATTATGAATATAATTCATTTATCAATGCGCTGGATTCATCTGGAGAGCCTTTTTTTGGTACAAATAGTATTTCATTTGATAATGGCTTTGTTCTCTATAAAAATGTAAAGGAAACAGAGATTGCGGGGTCAAATAACAATGGTTATATCAAGTATTATTATAAAACACCTAATGACTATCTTTTACCACCCAATAATTACTACTTCCCTTACTATAATCTTACTTCGGGAGGGATTCTAGAGAAAAAGGAAATTTATAATAGTCTGAATGAATTGACAGAGTCAAATGAATATGAATATAATTTTCAGGAAATTCCAAATGTACCAGAAACTTCTGCTAATAATGGAACAACAAAACCATCGTGGTTACAATATACCAAGGAAACTGCTAAAACATACGTGAATAACGGAGTTTATCAAAAAATTGAAGAAAAAACATTTAGTCCTGATAATTTTCAGGAAATTATAACCAAATCTACTACACCTGA
This sequence comes from Pseudomonadota bacterium, assembly GCA_023458055.1. Taxonomy (GTDB): domain Bacteria; phylum Pseudomonadota; class Alphaproteobacteria; order Sphingomonadales; family Sphingomonadaceae; genus JAFAFE01. The sequence continues at coordinate 49,084 of JAEXAW010000045.1, read as the reverse complement.
AGGAGATACCTCAGAGGTTTTTACTAGATATGCATTAGAGCTGAACAACAATCGCTTGCTTACAAATAATATGATTTCTGTTCCATTAGAGGTTGAATCAAAATCTAATGGAGTGATGATCTCAAAAACTACTACAAAGTATGACAATGCAGCACATTTTTATCCCACATCAATCGAAATGAGTGATTTGGCTCAGGTAAATGAAACACAAGCTACTTTTGATATTTATGATGATAAAGGTAATCTTGTACAATCTACAGATAAAACAGGTAACAGTGTAACCACAATCTGGGGATATCATAAAACCTTGCCTATTGCACAGATTATTGGAGCAAAATATAACGATGTTATTTCACTCCCTTCAGTTATAGCTGCAATTACCGCTTCTGACGCGGATGCTGATAACCCAATAAATGAATCAGCACTTCTTACGGCGTTGGAAAATATGCGACTTGACACTGCATTACAGCAGTACACAATGTCAGTTTCTACTTTTGATCCTTTAATAGGAATTACAAATTCAGTATCTGCCAATGGTATTAAACAGAGTTATGAATATAATGCTTCAGGAAAACTATTCCGTGTGAAAAATGCAAACGGACAGGTTATCAAAGAAAACCAATATAACTATAAGCACTGATGAAAAAGAAAATCGAGAAAATAATAATAAGCGCCAAGTTAAAAGTGATAAAATGTATATTGCTTTTAGTTGTTCTTTTATCCGTTACTAATGCTTTTGGTCAAACAGGTCTTTCTTCTAATAAAAATTACATTTACACCAAAAACTGTCTGAATGAAGATTGTAGTAAAAAAACTGAAGCCGTTCAATATACTGATGATCTGGGTAAGACAACCCAAACGATTGCAATACAAGCAACTCCTAATGGTAAAGATATTGTAACTCCTTTTGAGTATGATGTTTTTGGGAGGCAAGTAAAATCCTATATGCCAATTCCACAGAGTGGAACTCAAAATGGAGGTTTTTATAATAATCCCAAAGATAACGCAGCGCAATCTTATGGTACAGATTTGAATTTCTTTTCTTACACTGAACTTGAAAATTCCCCTTCAGCAAAAGTTCTATCAACTACCAAGCCTGGTAATGATATTCAAGGGCGTTCAACAAAATTTGGATACGAAGTCAATAATAGCACTGATGTAAAAAAATACATCGTAACAACATCTTGGAATTACAAAGCAACACAAAATAAAATTTCAACTGACGGGAATTATCCTGCTGGAGTACTACTAAAAACTTCTACAACAGATGAAGATGGGAATATAAGTATAGAGTTTACCAACGGAAAAGGACACACAGTTCTGGCTCGAAAAGTAATAAATACCAACCAGAATTCTGATACTTATTATGTTTATAATAAGTACGGACAGTTGGTATATGTCATTCCCCCTTTGGCTATAAATGAGCCACTCAATCAAACCACTTTAGATAATTTTTGCTACCAGTACAAATATGACAGCAAAGGTAGACAGGTAGAAAAAAAGCTACCAGGTAAAGGCTGGGAGTATTCTGTATATGATAAGTTGGGAAGGTTACTAATGTACCAAGATGCAAATATGGGAATATCCAATCAGTGGTTATTTTATAAATATGATAGTTTTGGAAGAACAATCTACACTGGGATATTTACGAGTTCACAGTATTACAGCAGTCAAGGAAGGGAATATGAGCAGAGTATAGTAAATTCTGCTACTACATATCATGAAGCCAGAAATACAGGAGGATTTAACGCTAATGGTATTACGGCATATTATAGCAATAGCGTTTACCCAATAGCTTTTACCAAAATACTGTCGGTAAATTATTATGATACATATCCACAAGGAAGTCCAGAGCGACCTTCACAGATATTGGGCAAAATTACTATAGGGGATAATATGGCTCAGACTATTAATACCAAAAATCTTTCTACTGCATCTTTGGCGAAAAACATAGAGGATGATAACTGGACTAAAAATTATATCTGGTATGATGAAAAAGCAAGACCAATTGGTACTTTTTCTGAAAACCACCTTTCTGGATATACCAAAACCGAAACTTTGCTAGATTTTGCAGGAATACCACAACAGACTAAAACATATCACAAAAGGGTTTCTGCGTACACAGAAAATATTATTACCCAAAATTATGAGTACGACCAACATAACAGGTTAAAAAAACATTATCATCAGGTAAATAGCCAACCGCAAGAACTCCTATCCGAAAATACGTACAATGAGCTTTCACAACTTTCTAATAAAAAGGTTGGAAATAATCTACAGAGTATAAATTATACTTATAATATAAGAGGAGCATTGTTAAAAATAAATGATCCTACCAATCTGGGAAATAGTCTTTTTTCTTATGAATTAAAATATTACAATCCTGCTAATACTGTTGCTGGAAAAAAAACTAATAATGTAGCTGAAGTACTATGGAAAACAGCAGCTGATCATGTATTGAGAAAATATAACTACCAATATGATGCACTTAACAGATTGACTTCTGGAACTTTTTCCGAACCCGAAGTTTCAGTTCCTCAGAATGGCTTTTATAATGAAAGTGTAACTTATGACCTTGGGGGAAACATCCAATCGTTACAAAGAAATGGCAATAATGGTCTTAATAATGTTGCCCTTATTGATAATCTAACTTACAATTATACAGGCAATAAGCTTAATTCGGTAACAGATAATTCTGGAAATTATATTGGCTATCCCGACACTTCAGGGAATATAATTTCTTATGACGCAAATGGAAATATGAAAAATCATATTGACAAAGGAATCTTACAAATAGATTATAATATTTTGAATCTCCCAAATTACGTAAAATTTGATAAAAGTTTTTTGCCAAGACCTGGAGGGTCAGGAATGACATTAGATTACAATGTAAATACTAAATATCAATATAGATCTGATGGACTGAAAATAAGAAAAATTTATACTTATGGGGCAGGGAAAGCTAACTATGAAACAAGTTTAATAACAGATTATTTAGATGGGTTTCAATATGAGTATTTTGACACAGGTGATTTATTTGCCACTGCCTCTTTAAAATTTGTACCTACCGCAGAAGGTTATTACAATTTTGAAAATAATAAGTATATTTACAACTACACAGACCATTTAGGAAATATCAGATTAAGTTATTCTAAAAATGTAAATGGCAGCGCAGAAGTTCTTGAAGAAAATAATTTTTATCCATTTGGTTTAAAACACGAAGGGTATAATCAATTTGTTGGAAATCCATCTTACAACTATGGATATGGGCAAAAAGAGCTGCAAAAAGAAACAGGCTGGAGCGATTTTGGAGCGAGGATGTACATGGCAGATATTGGCAGATGGGGAATAATAGATCCACTGGCAGAAACAACTACAAGGGTTAATCCTTACAATTATGCGCTCAATAATCCTATGATGTTTATTGATCCTGATGGTAGAAAAGCCCTAGCAATAAACAATGAAGTGTTTGGATCTGAAAATCTGGCTATGCTTAGACGACACAGCCAAATGATGTATGCGTCTTTTTGGGATTTTTTAGGAAATGATTACCCTGTGTTTTCAAGTTCAAATAGTTCTGGAGGTGGCGGTGGGGGAAGTTCCACTTTCGGACAAACCCAAGCCTACAGCGATATAATGAATGCGTATTATGCAGGCGGAACAGGAGGTATGGTTAACCAAAATGGATGGCTAAAATGGTGGACATCTGCACCTGATTCTTATGATGAGGATGGAAATTTTGTAAGCGGTGCAGTAGGTCAGTTTAATATGCTGAAGCTGAAGGATAAAAGTTCAAGCCAAGGGGTTGGACAACCTGGAGAATGGGAAAGCTTAATACCGATTTGGGGTAGCGGAAGAGCTGCAGTTGATCATTTCCAAAATGGAAATTATTGGAGAGGATTAGGTTATACGGCTTTAGCAGTTAGTGATGTATTTATGGTAAAATCTATTGCAACCGGGCTTACCCGAGGTGCTTGGAAATTAGGCTCGCATTCTTGGAGTGCGACAAGAAAATGGATGATGAAAAAAGGATATGCAGGAGCGGGAGAACCCTTACATCATTGGGCAATTACACAGGCTACAGCAAAAAAATATGGTATTCAATCTGTTACAAATCAGCCTTGGAATTTATTAAAATTCCCTAATCAGAGTTTACATATGAGAGCAGGACATGGTATGAATTATTTAGGCCAACCCGGATATAATGCGCTAGGTCAATTTTGGCATGGTACACCAACTTGGTTTAAAGCTGGAGCTTTCTCTACAGTAGGACACGGAGTTCAGTTTGGATCTTATCAATTTGGTCCTGAAGATTATTAGTATTAAATTTTAAAAGATGAAATTAAAATATCCTGTATTCGCTTTTCACAAGAATGACAATATGATTTATGTTTTCTTTAAAGAAGATGATTTAAAATCAACTAGTGAAGGTTTTTTAAATGAAGGTGGATTTGTTGGAGATAGTATTACTGATGCAAGCGGTCATAAATTCAAGATTAAAAAAGCATTTAAGGTAAAATATCTTGGATTATGGGGTTTTAATCCTCTTTTAAAAGGTCGTCAAATATTAGTTGACTTTGAATATGAATCTGAAGTAGAGAAAGTTACTTTAGATGATTTTAAGAAAGATATCCTTGTTAGAATTGATAAAAAGAAACAGATTTGGCAATCTGCTTGGGACATTAGTAAACTTAAAGAGGCTATAAGAAATAGTTTGTCTTTTGAAGAAATTGCAGGTTTGCTAACATAAATAAATAACAAATCCCGACTCTCCCTCCACTCCCGCAGATTTTATCGTGTGGCAGATAAATAAAAAACCTCGCATTTTGCGAGGTTTTTTGTGTTATATGATGTTCTGTTTTGTATTAGGAAACAGAACTAAAGTGCAGCAATATTTTTCTGCAGATAATCTTTAAAACGTTTTTTAGAAACAAAAGTTTCAATGAGTTTTAGGAGAATATTTTTTTCTTCGTTGTCGAGTTCGTTAATGAGTTTTAGTTGTTCCAGAACAGCGGTATCTTCCATAGAAACCTCGTTGGGAACATTGTTTTTTTCATTGAAGAAAATAATATCATCAACAGAAATCCCGAAATGTTTAGCGACAAAAACCAATTTATCGACAGGGATATCCTGTTGGTTGTTTTCCATTTTAGAATATCCAGTTCTGTGTGTGTGCATCAGATCAGCCATCTCCTGCTGTGTTAAACCTTTACTCTCACGGAGTTTTTTTAAGTTGTCACCTATCTTCATAATGAAAGAATTATAAAGCGAATTTACTAAATAAGAACATTTAAGCAAAATATGTTTTGTTTTAGAGAATATTTTTGTTCTATTTAAGAACTTTATTTTATCTTTGTTGTGTTCTAATTATTCACAATTAAGATAAAAGTCTTTGTTTATGGAGATTACAGAAATCAAATCCCAATTATCAATTGCAACAGTTTTACATTATTACGGTTTGAAACCCGATAAGAACGCAAAAATGTGCTGTCCGTTCCACGAAGACAAAACACCGTCAATGCAAGTCTATTACAAAACACAGACTGCATATTGTTTTAGCAGTAATTGCAAAACCCATGGTAAAAGCATTGATGTGATAGATTTTATAATGCATAAGGAGTCCGTAGGCGGACAGCCAATTAATAAACATCAAGCCATTTTGAAAGCACAGGAAATTATAAATCCGGGTTCGGGAAATCTAAAAATCAGCAAGGAACAAAGTGAGGACCGAGATTCGCGAACTCAAAAAAAACAAATAAAATTATCCCGTGAGCAATTTTTAGGAAATATGTTTACTTACTTCCGAAATGCTATTAATAACAGCAAACCTGCAAAACAATATATTGAAAAGAGAAATTTAAATAATTCCATTTTAGAGATTGGCTACAACTCGGGACAGTTCCATCACGGGGAAAGGAAAACGGAAGAATTAATAAACCAATGTCTGGAATACGGATTATTAATCGACAAAAATATTGTAGCAAGAACAGGAGAAAAAGCGTTTGGAGTATTTGGAAAATGGGGAATTTGTTTTGCCCTTAGAAACCGGAAGAATGAAGTAACCGGACTATACTTCAGAAGTATTTTAAACGATGATAAAACCAAACATTTTTATTTAAAGAATCGCAGCGGAATTTATCCGGGATATCCAAAAAAGGAAACAAAAAAACTGATATTAACGGAAGCCATTATTGATTGTGCGAGTTTACTTCAGATCAAAGATATTGCAGACAATTATAGTCTGATAAGCTGTTTTGGAACAAATGGATTAAACGAGGAGATGACCGAGGCGGTCAGCCAATTAAAACAATTAGAAGAAATTATTTTTTGTTTTGATAATGATAAAGCTGGAAAAGAAGCGGTAGAGAAATATTCTAAACTCTTAAAAGAGCATCTGCCTTCTAAGCAAATGGATGACCGCTTCCTTACCAAGGAAGAACCCAACGATCACATGATTATGAGCCAGGTGGTCTTTAGTTTTGTGGAATTACCGAATAAAGATATCAACGAAACGTTGCAATTGCACGATGAAGAAATATTTACAAAGCTTTTAGAAGAACGAAAATTTATTTTTTCAGATGAAAGTTCAAGTCTTAGCAAGGCTACAAAAAAGCCTGTTTCTATTGAAGAAAATAAAAGCGTACACCCGGAAACACACCCAAAAAATACAATCGAATTTTTAGAGCAAAAAGATCTACTTCAGAACTTAAATAAACTCATAGAAAAAGCCGGAATCATCGGCGAAGAACAGTCCAGGCTGCTTTTATTTTTAATAACGATCAGTTATTTAAATAAAAGCCCATTGCATGGAATTGTACAGGGAAGTTCGGGAAGCGGAAAAACCCATATCATCAGCAGAATTGCAGATTTAATGCCACAGGAAGACGTGTTACGGTTTACAAGAATTACAGAATCAAGCTTATACAATTGGGGAGAATTTGATTTATTCCAAAAGATCATCATTATTGAAGATCTGGACGGATTAAAAGAAGATGCACTCTACGCACTCAGAGAATTTATATCGAATCAAGTTTTAAGAAGTTCCGTAACCATCAAGGATAAAAAAGGAAATAACAAATCTTCCCATAAAATAGTAAAAGGACAATTTAGTTCTTTATCCGCAACCACAAAAGGCGAAACTTATGAGGATAATATGAACCGAAGTTTTATCATCGCCATCAACGAAAGCGAAGAACAAACCGAGAAAATTATCAGTTATCAAAACCAGCGTGTCGCTGGACACATTAATAAAGACAATGAACAAAAGGCGATAAACTTTATACAGAAACTTGTAAGAACATTAAAACACCACGATGTGGTGAATCCGTTCGCAACACAAATACAGCTTCCCAATAATGTAAAAAATAAAAGACGTTTAAATGAAATGTTCCAATCCATCATTAAGCAGATTACTATTATTCATCAATATCAGAGGCGTGTCGCCTCAGACAATTGTTTAATTACGGAGATAGAAGATATAGAAAATGCAGTTGAAATATTATTCGAGAGTATAATCCTAAAAATTGATGAATTAGACGGAAGTTTAAGACAGTTCTTTGAGAAACTTAAAAAGCATTTTGGAGATAAAAACCGTCAGAGCGACACGCTCCATTTTACGAGATTTGATGCAATGGAAGTTACAGGATTTAAGAAAAGCCAGTTACAGGTTTATTTAAATGATTTAGTACGATTAGAATATTTAAAACAAATCGGTTTTGCCAACAAAGGATTTAAGTATAAAATCTCCTATAATGATAATATAATGCGTGTTCGCAAGGATTTAAAAGAAGAATTTGCAAAGCAGATAAAACAATTAAAATCGGAAGCCAGTGGAAGCAAACGGAAGCTAGACGGAAACCAAACGGAAACTAAACTATTATCAAACCTCGATGAATAAGGAAAAGTTACTTAGCGTCCGAAAAAATCTAAAATATTGAGTAAGTAAAAGTATCATAGATGGCAGAACTTTATACAAAAATTTACGAAGAAGAAGTTTTTAACTACAAAAACCATTTAGAAATTTTAGGCTACAATCCTTCAACTATAAAAGAAAAATACCTTTATTTAAAAGCATTCTTTAGATATTTAGAAGAATATAAAATATTTAGTTTAGAAGAAATACAGTCCAAAGATATTACAGAATATTACAAAACCTTACAGCAAAAAAAGAATACAAATACTGGAGCATTACTCACTAAAGAAAGTGTAAATGGAAGAATGCGGATTATCCAAAAATACTTTAGTCATTTAATAGAAATAGAAACGCTCAAAAAAGACCCTGCATCGGCTTTTATTTTTTCATCTGAAACCGAGAGAAGAGAAAGAATTATTTTTACCCAATCTCAAATTAAAGAACTTTATGAGAAGACAGAAGATTTACAGGAGAAAGCTATTTTAAACTTAGCGTATGGATGCGGACTAAGAGTTGGAGAATTAGAGAAACTCAATAAAGAAGACATTAATCTACAAGAAAATCTAGTGGTCGTAGAAAAAGGAAAAAACAACAAGAGACGAATTATTCCAATAACCAAAAAGATAAAAAATGAACTTCAAGATTTTTTATTTTCAATTGAAAACCAACAACCATCAACTAACAACCGACAACTATTCATCAATATTGAGAATAGAAGAATGAGAACGCAGAGTTTTATCAGAATATTGAAAAGCTTACTTCTGAAAACAGAATTTGGAAAAAAAATGTCGGCGGAGGCTCTCCGCAAAATAGGAATACATACCCTTCGACACTCCATTGCATCACACCTTTTAGAAAACGGCATGAAGCTCGAACAAGTACAATATTTTTTAGGACACGACCATATTGAAACAACGGAGATTTATACCCATATCAACGCTTCTCAATTGAAAAATATAACAATGTAACAATCTACCAATGAATGAAAACTTTAGAAAATTATCTAAAAGAAAAATACTCTAAAAAATCGTATAAAGTTCACCTGTATATGATTACTAAATATTTAGATTATATAGGAAAAAAAGCAAAAATAGCTCAGTACAAAGACATTCTACACTACATTGCACACCTTCGAAAGAATGAAAACTATACTCCAGAATCTGTAAAACGTTATTTATCTGAAGTCAAAATTTATTACAATTACCTACTGGAAGCCGGACTCCGGCACGACCATCCTTGCAGAGAACTCTATTTAAAAGATAAGATCAATAAGCAGATAAAAGTAGACCGATTATACAGTGAAGAAACCTTAGAGAAATATTTAGAAAACACCAAAGAAGATTTAGACGAAAAACTAAGACGAAGAAACGAAGTCATTGTAAGTTTACTCATCTATCAAGCCTTAACCGTTGCTGAAATCTGCTATTTAAATATCGAAGATATTAATTTAGAAAAAGCAGAAATTTATATCCAATCCAAAGACAAGAAAAAAGCAAGAACATTGCAATTAAAAGCCTGTCAAATCCTATTATTTTACAATTACCTTAAAGAAGATTATCCCCATCTTACAAGATTTATCCAAGAAAAACAGCCAAAAAAACTCATTACAGGAAGATTACAGGAAGAAGTACAACCAAAGGCTTTAAACCGAATGATAAATGAAAAAAGGAAACCAGAAGAAAGGCTAAAACCCGTAAAAATCCGTCAAAGCGTCATTGCAAATCTTTTAAGAAAAGAAAACGACACAAGAATTGTTCAGGTTTTTGCAGGGCACAAAAGAGCTTCCACCACCTTACAATACAAACAAACCGAACTTGAAATACTGAAAAATGCAGTTAATCAGTATCATCCAATCAGATAAACCCAATATTTATAGTATTTATAGTATTTATTTTATTTATAACTTTGAAAATAGAAATATGTATACAACAATGGCAACAATTGAAATAAAAAGCAAGTTAAGTAAAGATAAAATCAAAATGGTTATGGATGTTCTTAAAGCATTGGGAATTACAGCAATTATTAATGAACCGAATGATGATACCAAAATGACCAAAAAAGAATTTACTGATAAAATTGAAAAGGCAAGAAAAAGCCCAAAGACAAAAGTCTCTGCTTCTAATCAATCCAAAATGTTGGGATTATGAGTTGGGAAATAGAATTTTCAGAAGAATTTGTAAAAGATATCAAGAAGCATCAAAAAGCAGGGAGTAAAATTTTACTGAAAAAGATAGATTCCTTTTTAACAGAAATACGTAAAAATCCAACAGAAGGAACTGGAAAACCAGAACAGTTGAAATATTTTGACGCAGAAGTCTGGTCAAGAAGAATAGATAGTAAACATCGTCTTGTTTATGAACTCAAAGAAAATAATATTGCAGAAATACTATCAGGATGGGGACATTACGAAGATAGATAAACTCCCGCTAGCATTTTGAATTAAATATCCCGCCCTCCACACAAAAAAGCAATTTTTTCCAACCTTTCCTAAACTTCCCGAGGCTTTAAATGCCACAGCAAATTACATAATAGAAATTATAGTCAATTGCCCACGCAAAAACGTTGTTCTCCACTCCGCCCTGCCTGTCCTGAGCCTGTCGAAGGGCTTCGCTCCGCACAAAACCAGCACCATTTTGCCTATAATTTGAGATTATGCAAAATGCTTTCCTTTGTTGCGTTTTTAAGAAAAACTCCACAGCCAACGCTTTTAGCCAACAACTTTTCCGAATCTTTGCAGCCTCGAAAAATCCCTTTTCCTCCAACACCAACAACCACCCCAAATAAGGAAAAATGCTCCAACGCTTTTGAAAGCCATAATATAGAACTGAATGTCCTCCGAATCAAAAGATATTAAAATGTGGATAAAGCCAACACCGAAGCAATCACTATTTTACCCACATTTTAACACCCACAACAACAGCGACAACTATCGTTTATTTTTTCAATTGAAATTAAAAATAATTGGAAGCCGAACTTCGGCAAAAACAGAAGGAAAAAAGGATTAGAAGTTGGAAAAGGCTATTTGCGGAGCGGAAACATAAAATTGATTATCGGCAGAAATTACGAATGTTTTTTCTGACTATAATTAAGCGTATTTTATGTTACTTAGACTTTTTGCGGGGGAATTTTTTTTGCTTCTGTTTTTTTTATTCCTTTATTTTTTTTTTCAATTGAAAGAAAAAAGTATCTTTGAAAAAGCTGGGCAAGAGCAGACGTTCACAGTGTATAAGCCTCACGCGAGGAAAAAATGAAGTAGGAACTTTGTAAAAAGTTGAGTAGGTTTTGTAGATGGTGGAGGAAGTAGCGCAGGTGGAATTTATTCAACGCATGGAGGTAATGGAGTAAAGATGACAGGCGTCTATGCCCAAATGCTATTTCAGTTTTTTAAAGATAATATTTCAGCTACAGGCGTTTTAAATATTAAAGGATTCCATTTTGTATATGAATCAAGAACAAAAAATATTTATAAACATACATTGAATTCCTTTTTACAAGGTCAACCTGAAATATTACATTATGATGCTGATAAAGACCGTCAAAATGATAGAAGAAAAGAAGCTTTAAAAGGAAAAGAATCTATGAGATTGAAAGGTGTTACATCTTTAGATGAATATCCATATGCATCAACATTTGAAGGAGGGAAATGGGCAAATGTTGCGGCAGTTCCAATCATTGAACAATCTTATCAAGGAGCAGATCTTAGATGGAATGTATATGCAAAGTTAAAATCAGGTGATGCATTTATGGTAATTCCTGTACCAAATGGAGAAGAACCGGAAACAGCAAGACAACGTTCTTTATCTCGTTTGCCACAATCAGCACCAGAACTCTCCCCTATAAGTACGCCTAATTTTTCACGCCCAACCGTTCCTTACAATATGTGGCCTGCGGTTCTTGGAGCTGGAGTTATAATTGGAGTTTCAATGTATATGCGTTTTGTCCCTGTTCCTTAAATATTTATATAAATGAAAAAAATTATTGCATTAACTATTTTGAGTATATTTATATCGTGTTCACTTAGTAAAAAAACTATAATGAAAAAACATCACTTTAAATTTTCCACTCAATACCGTCAATTTTATATAGAAGATAAAGGTGATAATGATAAAGGAAATCCAACATCATCTGATTTTTGGAGTGAAGAAGCTTTTAATAGCAGATTAGCAATGGTAAATGGTGTTATTGGTGTTGGAACTGAAAGCTATGGTAATATTAAAGGAGAAATTGAAATATTGGAAAAGCCGAATACCAATATAGATTATAGCAAATATGATCATGTCGTTGAAGGTGGAATCAACATTTCTTCCGGAGAATTACAAATTAAGGATTGTCCTAGTGCTAATTTAGAATTATCTCTAAAAATTGATCCGGGAAAATATAGAGTACGGGTTTATTCTTCCAATTTAGATAGCGTTCAGGATTATGATTTACCTAATGATACAGATAATGATTATTATCGTATCGAATTATGGAAAAGTGATAATATGGAACGTAAAGTATTAAAACAATACAAATATAAATAACAATCAATTCCCCTATGAAGCGGATTTGTAATCCGTTTTTACGACAAAGCCCCTCGCAAATTGTGAGGGGTTTGTTTTTATAAAATAGATTGTATTTTTCTTTTGGCGATAAAAGCGTCAATGACGGAAAAAAGCTCCTTCCATTAGTTCAAATCTTTAATCTTTGTTTTTCATATTTCAGAAAACACAGTATTCATCACTGTTTAATAAACCAAAAATTTCCAAAAAAAGCTTTACGAATTTTCGTAAAGCTTTTTTTTTTATAACTTATTGGGAGAATTCTTAAATAAAAAAATTTAAGCTTTCATATTTTGGCTAATTTTAAATGTAAAGACAAAACTAGTTTCAATAAATGAAAATGAAAATATCATCAAATACAAACCTTATTGCATTCAAAATTCTTGTTGTTTTCGATTCTCACTTTATTAATTTTATCAAAAACATATTTGTAATTTTTTAATTCTGGTTTTTTGTAAATTTCATCGGGTGTATAAATCTTATGTGCATAATGAGGTTTTTCACAATTGTACTCATCAATAATTTTAGGAACATACTCTAATAATTCTTCTTCTGATAATAGTTTCCTATTCAAATACGTTTGTTTCAAAATTCTATTATTACCTTCAATTATACTATTGGAAAAAACCACATCCTTTAATGCTATTTTTTTAGAAATTTCAACTTTACAACTTTTTATAAATTCATGAATATTGATGTTATTATTTTCTGAACCTCCATCCACAATCAAATCTAAGTTTGCTTTGTTTTGTAACTCTAACTTATCTAAAAACTGTTCTTGGATTGCGTTTTTCAAACTTTCAAGTCTTATTTTACCAGATAATTTTCTACTAATATCGAAAGCTAATATTTTCCTCGAATAATTATCCAACACAGTATAAATATATAAGGTTACATTCTCCAAAGTTTTATACCTCGTAACATCCATGTGCCAAATTTCATTAGGAAAGCTTGCGTTTACAGATGTCCTTTTTCTTTTACTTATATATTTCTTTCGTTTTCCTAAACCAAAAATTTGCGAATATCTGTACCAACTTTGTAAAGACATTGATATTTGACCTTCTTTTACTGCTTTACCCCATATTGAGATACTACTCCAATGCGAATATTTATCATTCTTTAACAATTGCTTCATTTTCATAATTTCTATCATGCTTATCTGTCTTGGAAGTCTTTTATAGCATAGCCATATTAATGATTCTTTACACTCGTATTTTTTCATATTCCGCCATTGCCCCAACTGATAAGAACTTATTTTTAACAACTTTAAAAATATCTTTTTGCTTTTATCGTTTTGGAGGCATCTGTCAATATAGGGAAGTAAAATCTTATGATTCTGCTTTATCAATTTCTTAAGTTTTACCTCTCCAAATATTTGAACAATAACAAGATAAAGCCTACATAATGAAACAAATATTCTGCGTTGGCTTTTAAGTCTTTCGTCGGCAATTAACTTTAAATCGGTTAATGTATTTTGAGAAATTTCTTCAAATTCAGAACCATAAAACTGATGATCTTTCTTTCTCCATTCATGAGAACTGGTTTTGGGTATTGTAGATAAGAACTCTTGGGGTAAAACTTGTTCTTCTATTCCTAAAGAGAATAACAATTTTATATTAGTGTGGTAGCTTTTATATACTCTCAATTATATCTAATTTTCTCTAACTTATACTCACAAATCATCTCTGAAGCCCAATATCGTTTTGATTTTTTGGTTTCTCAATAATCATATCAGAAACCCTTATCAATCTGTTCTCCAGATTATTCAAAGCTTCAATTTTCATTTGAAAAACACTTTCATCATTTTGGAAAAAATTATTTTTTAATTTTTCAGCATTATCTTTCTCTAATTCAAACTCTTTCTCTAAAAACAAAACCTGTTCTTCAGAATCTAAAGATTCAAATTTTTTATCAAGCCAGAATAAATCTTTAAATTGTGTTGAATGGCTATATCTTGACACAAAGTATTCTTCATAATGATATTCATTCCGATATTTAGATCTATTTTCTTTGTATTTATTAATACTTTCAGTTGATAATTTTTCTTTACTTTCATTTTCTATTCTGAAAATTTCAGAATATTCGTTCATTTTTTTCTCTAATATGATTTGATAATTAGTAAATAACTCCTCAATTATCAATTTATTGGTAAAAACCTCACGCCTCTTAAATCCATTATTGAGTACATTTGGAATTTCTTCTCCAATAAATTTCTCATAGTGTTTTTTGAAATTTTTAACTTTCTCGTCACCTTTAATAAATTCATAGTCTACTTTTAGGTTTTTGCTAAGTTGTGATATGAAGCGTAGTAAAAGTTGTTCTTGATATTTCTTCAACCTCCTAAAATATTCCAACTCACTGATAAACTGTATAGTAATTTTTTCATTTAGTTCATTACTCACTTCATTTAGAGGTCTATGTATTTTATTTTTAAAATTTTCATCTAAGTCACTTTTAAATAAAAATACAGGCTGAGATTGTTGCTTTCTTAGTTCTAATTCTTTGTTATATTCTTTCTGTTTTATCGTTTCAAATAATCCAAAAATTTTTTGTGGTTTTTCATTTTGAACTTCTTGATATTGCTCTAATTTTATTTGATACTGAATTTTCTCTTCATTAAATCGAAGTTCATTTTCTTCAATCATCATTTTTATTTCTTCGTGAGCCAAGATGCTTAAGTTATCTCCCTTATTATCTATAAGATCTTTTACACTTTCATAAATTGTTGAGTCAATTTGAATCCCTTTTTCAAATTGATTGTTGACATGAGAAACTGCAAGAGCCGTATTCATAATTAAACCCTTAATGTGAGATTTTTTTAATTTATCTAATTTCGCTCTTTGATTTTCTAGGAGTTGATTCTCAATTATTTTTGCTGATAATTCTAAAGCTGATCCTTTTATTGCATAACCATCGTAACGGAATGAAGTTTTTGCAAGTCCCCTAATATTATAGGAAAAATCAAAATTAACATCCAACTTCAAAAGCTCTTCTTTGAGTTCTTCGGCACTAACAACTCCTGAGGTTAAAACTTTTAAAATGCAAGCCTTTAATTCATTTTTTTTCTTATTAATTCCTAATTTCTTACTCTTAGATACCTTAACAATAGTTTTTCCTTTGTGTTTAGATTCTACTTTTTTAAATTGATATCCTTTCTCATTTTCAGAATCAGGATCATAAGTGAACCTTCGAACTTCAGCTAATGAATTATCCATTTTCAATTCTTTCTCTGCTCTGTCGATACATAATTCAAGTCTGTTCTTGCTAAATTTATCGGAATATGTAATTCCATCCATTCCAACTCGATTTAGAATAACATGGTAATGGGAATGCTTGTCATGATGCTGCGCAACAAGAGCTTGGTGATTCTCAGACCTAATTTCCATTAGGTCAAGAACTTTTTTTACAAATGTCAATTGTCTCTTTGGAGATTCTAATGTATGCTTTTCGAAATTAATTGAAAAATGAAAAACGGGTTTTTTGACTTTTTTATTAAAGTTGGCAAGATTACGAAACTCCATTCCCAATTGTTGAGCATCATCGAATAGTAAATTATATTTTAAAACTATTGACGGTTTCTTTTTTTCATTGTCGTCTTTATACCTTCCTTGGGAAAGTACATACTCAACGGCTCCCCGAAATGAGTTCCCTGTTTTATGAATGCTACCGATAGGCATCTTGTAATTCTCTAAGTAAATTTTGCAACTCGGTTTCTAGTGAACTTGGTCGATATCCTGTGGAATGATACTTCATCATTAACTGATTAAAGTTATTGGCAATTCCTCGGATAGTTCTTTTTTCATCTTCTGAAATAGCAATTATTTTTCCATGAAGTAACATTTTTCTACAGTACTCTGAAGTCGTCATTTGGCTTTCTTCTGCCCGCTGAGTAATGAGATTTTTATCTCCTTCTGAAACACGAAACTTGATGAGTTTTTCTTTTTCCATTGTGATGTTTTCTTCTATTTGTGAAAAAATTTTAGGCGAAGCCGTAGAGAAATTTTTAGCCCCGCAGGGCAAGCATTGTCAGAGGTAGGCAACGGGAATTTTATGATAATAAAATTTTGTGGCTACATTTGGCACTGCTTGCTTCTTTTTTGACCGCAGATTTTTAGTAAATATACCACTTTTTGCTTTTCTCAACACTATAGCTTCAACTAATTTTATTTTAAGAATAAAGTCGTCCGTAATTGCTTACAAACGGCTTTTGATTTTCCTTTTAAAGTCAATATGAAAATGTTATCACATCGCTCTTTTTACATATTTTTTTGATTCTTCTTTTACAAACTAAGTATTGAAAATTATCCTCAATTTAATTTTGAAAGTCTTCTTTCATTCCAAAGTTGTAAATAGAAATCATAAAACTTTTCTAAGTTTTTCTTCTTCCAAAATTCAGGATTGTTTTGTTCGAGTAACAAAAATTCATAATCTCTTTCTGTGAAAAATGTCTTGATATTTTTTGTAAGTTCAATTACCGAACTAAGCAAAAGCTTGCGATCTGATTTTACATATTCTGAAATAAACTTTGAGGTTTCATCTTGTAAATTTTCTAATCTTATCATTGTAGTTTTTAATTTCTTGTTTAAAATTTTGATACTGGTGTAAATGTTAAATTCATTTTTCTACAACCATTTTTTTAGCATTTGGAATAAAGGAAAAAATAATTTTTCAAATTTTATATTTTGATTCTGAAAATACTTCTCTTTTAAAATTATTTTCTCTTCTAAATTTTAGTCTTCTTGATTGGGAAGTTTGTTGTTATGTATTCGATAAACAACTTCACCTTTTTCAATTCGCTCAAAATATTCTTTTAAAATATTTGCAATGTTATTAATTTCAAAAAATGATATTCTTAAAAAATTAAAACTTTTCTTTTTAGTATATTCATCTTTTATTTTATCATTACTGATTCTTGTCTTGAGTCCATCCTCCCCACCCCACTGTGGTATGGCAAAAAAATGTCCTTCGCCATCACATTCTATCAACAGATTTAATTTCTCAATATAATAATCGTATTTCAGATGGTATAAATTTTTACAGTCGTCAAAAATTTTCTCTTTTAAAATATCTTCTTTATTACAATATTTTTGCAGCTCCTGAAATATTAATGTCGATAATCTACTATCATCCTTCTGACATAGAACACAAGATTTCTGTCCTTTGAAATGTTTATGTAATTTTTGGGTGAATTTTATTCCATGTTCTCTACAAATAAACCAACCTTTTTCTGGATCTTTATCTGAACGTTCCAAATAATAAATCTTCCCTTGGAATTGCTCATACGATCTTTCTCTGATAATCTCTGGAGTTAATTTAATTTCGTATTTGCGGTTTTCTCTGCTGCAGGTATTACATCCTTTGGGAAAAGATCCTTTAAGCATATAGGTAACCATATTTCTTAATCTTATACCATGAGCACATTCATAAATTCCGTAAAGGTAGTTTTCGGGATCGCGTTCTATAAATTCTAATTTTCCTTTGAAAACTTCCCGGCATTTATTTTTTACAAACTCATCACTTAAAGAATGGGGATGCTTTTCTCGTTTGCGAGAAAAATTCTTCACATTATTGGTAAGCTTTAAAGTTCTATGATAACATTCTGTACAATTCTTAGGTACTCTCCCTCCAAAATGAGAACTTAAATGCTGCTCAAATACTACATGGTGTTCTAAACATTCAAAATAACCGTAATGGATATTTCCGCTATTTCTTGAAAGGAAACGGTATTTTTTATTGAACATAGCATTGGAACGCATCTGAATGAGTTCATCTGTTAACAATGTTCCATTGCTGATCTCAAATCCTCTTTTGCTCATTCTTGATCCTTCGTTACTGTTTTCAAATTCGTTAGCCTTCATGAGTTCAAAATTTTAGTTTTTTCGTTTTGATATTCCTCTTCTGTAATGCCACCTGCATTTTTTAAATTGTTCAGCTGCTCCAACTCTCCTATTCTATTTTTGGATATTGTCTCCGTAGAATTGTAAATAATAGTTTGATATTTACTTGAACGAAGCAAGGACCAAATAAGAGCTCCTACCCAACCCAAAACGGTCCAACCTAATAATACATTGAGTGCTATTAATCCAAATAGATTATGATGTTTCCTAAAAATTCCTATTACTGAAGGAACAAAATACAGAAAAGCTAAAATGTAAATTAAAACAGCGAAGCTGTCTCCTTTGGAATGGCCATTTGCTGCCAAAGAATTGGCTCTTAAAAACCATATTCCAGCAATCATTATACAGAGAGCTGCAATTAATTTTTTTATCATACTTGTTGATTTTGTGATACAGGTTCCTAAGTATCGGATTGATAGAAATAACAAAGGCGTGGAACTAAAGCCAATCCGTTACTGAGGCACTAGGATACCCGACAACAAGAGAGACTCTATCCACGCCCCGATACAGGACGCAGAAATAAGCCTATCATAGTAGTTGTCTTGAAGATTCCTAGTTTTCAGTAACCAACGATAGAGCTTACGCTTTGCGTAATTTTTTATGTTTCAAAAGCAAAGATATTGCTTTGAAAATTTATTAAATCTGATTTTTTGACATTAATTAATTTTTTTTCAAAATTCACCTAAATAAAGGCTTTTTGTATATTTGAGAATCCTCATTTCTCATAAAAACACACAAACAAATGAATTTTTTAACTGGTAAGGATTTATCCGAAAAAATATACGATACGATTTACAATAGCGAAGAATACCTATTTATTCTTTCACCATTCATACAGCTAGATCAATATTTCAAAGAAGAAGTTTTTAAAACCCATCTTAATAGTTCTCATATTCATATCATCATTGGCTTTGGTAAAAATGAAAATAATGTAATAAAGAGTTTTAAAAAAGAGGATATCGAATACTTCACCCAGTTTCCAAATATTACAATATTGTATATTCCTAATCTCCATGCAAAGTATTATGGAAATGAGAAAAAGTCCATCATCACCTCCATGAATCTTTTAGATTATTCTTTTAAAAACAATATCGAGTTTGGAGTTTATTCGGAAAAGAAATTGATTTCTATCAATTCAAATTCTTTTTTTGAATCCGCATTTAATACCTGTCTCAACATCGTTGAAGAAAATGGATACACCATATTTGTGAAAAGACCAAAATACAAAAAAGGCTTCTTTCGTAAAGATTATGTTGGTTCTGATACCGAATTGGATTTAATAAATAATCTGGTAACCAATGGAAGTGTTCCCAAAAGGAAACTTTCGGAATTTCTAAGTGAAAAATATGTGAACATAGCTCTAAAGCAGGAAAGAAAAGCGGTGGATGCTTATAATAAGAAAACTGAAGTTTCAAGTTTAAATGGTAAAAAAGGATATTGTATCCGTTGTAAGAACCATATATCATTAGATATTGAAAAACCTCTTTGTTGGAGCTGCTACCAAGTTTGGTCAAAATATGAGGATCCTTTTTATCAAGAAAATTACTGTATTTCATGTGGGGAAAGACATAAAACCAACTTTAATAAACCCGCCTGTTATAAGTGTTATGTCAAAATAAAATAGACAGATTCTCTACTTCTATTTTAAATATTTAGTTTAGAATCTTTTACAAGTATTTTATCGGCATATTTCAATAAAATAAATACGATAATTATCGTATTTTTGCCGATAACGGCATTAAATAATTAAAATGGATTATATTTCAGTAAGCGACTTTTCAAAAAAATATAGTATTCCAGAAAGAACGGTACGTAATTACTGTGCAAAAGGTAAGATAAAAGGAGCTTTTCTAACAGGTAAAACGTGGAATATCCCTGCAGATGCACAGCTCCCTCAGAAATCTAAATCTAAAAAATTTAGTAATAATATTTTGCTCAATATTTTAAAAGAGCAAAAAGATATGAGACTAAAAGGCGGAATTTATCATCGTACTCAGATTGATTTAACGTATAATTCCAATAGAATTGAAGGAAGTAAATTAACACAGGATCAAACACGATATATTTTTGAAACCAATACTATTGGTGTTTCAAAAGAAAGTATAAATGTGGATGATATTATTGAAACATCTAATCACTTTCGATGTATTGATTTGATTATTGATAAAGCTAAAAGTAAACTTTCTGAAGCTTTTATTAAAGAGTTGCACTTTCTTTTAAAATCTGGAACTTCTGACAGTCGAAAAGATTGGTTTAAAGTGGGAAAATATAAAATGTTACCCAATGAGGTTGGTGGAAATGAGACTACCCCGCCAAAAGAAGTAAATACTAAAATGAAAATACTTCTTTCTAATTATCATAATATTGAAAATAAGCGTTTTGAAGATATCATTGATTTTCATTATCAATTTGAAATCATACACCCTTTTCAAGATGGAAATGGAAGAGTTGGACGACTTATTTTATTTAAAGAATGTCTTGCTAATAATATTGTTCCATTTATTATTGATGAAGATTTAAAACTCTTCTACTATCGTGGTCTCCAAGAGTGGCCAAATATTAAAGAATATTTGCTGGATACTTGTCTTACCGCTCAAGATAATTATAAAGCTTTGCTTGATTATTTTGAAATTACTTTTTGATTATTTATAAATAAAATAAACAATAAACAATAAACATATATAAAATATATTATATATTTTTTACATACACAATATATTATTTTATATATTTATTTAATCTAAAGAATTTATAGAGATTTACATCATAGTTGTCAATTTTTCATCAAAAAAATATTTAAGGCGGAAACAATATCCGTTTTTGCTGTAAAATATTAGTATTAAATAAAATTTAATACATTGATTTTCAATATATAACAATTATTACTTTTCCCCTATTTTATTAACAATTATTATTTTTTTTATAAAATTTAAAATATTTAATATATATTATCATAATTAATAGGGCAAATTGGAAAGTCTGAAATTCTTTTATTAATAGTGGTTTTGAATCTTTTATTGCATCTAATAGCGGAAACATTATCCAAAATAACGGAGACATTAGCAAATATAACGGAGACATTATCCTAAATAACGGAGACATTATCTATATATTCGGAGGCAATATCTTATAATACGGAGACATTATCCTAAACTGTTTCTAATAATTTGAAAACTGCATTTATATAGGCTTCTCCCTTCAATGATAAATCAATTTTACGTTTTAAATGCGAGGACAATTCTTTATAACCTTTTACTTCATAAAGCTTTTTCATCACTCTCAATTGCTTGTCATCAAGATTTCTTTGCTTTTTTAGGTATTTTAATGCTCTAGCAATTTGTAATTGATCTAAACTTGGAAAGTTCTCATCGTAGCCCACCACATTTTGAGTATTGTAAATTACGAAATTGTAATAACCTTCTTTAAATGAATAATTAAAGCTTATATCATTAAATTGGTCTAAATCGGCTTTTACACGCACTAAAAAGTCTCTTTCAAACCTGTAGTGTCCTTCATACTTATTCATTGGAATAGATAACTCTTTTAAAAGTTGAGTATATTCTTTGGCTATACCACCTTGTTTTTTGAATTTCACCAACCACATCAAAAATCTAAGGGTGTTATTAGTTGATGTATTGAACGATAAATCTTTTTTAATGGAATAGTATTGCGCCATGTTTAAAAGATGCTGCATAACCGCCTTATCCATCTTAAAATAGATATTCTTCTTATTCCAACTCGGCTCCAAAATAAATGGCACCGCTTTATACCCATTAATAGTTTCGTCTTTCAATCTTAACCAATTGATATTGGTCATATTTACTAATGCTTCCTGGATAACGGAATTTTTCATTTTTCTTCCAGGATTTAAATCATTTATAGAAACAGCAAAATCTATCACGCCTTGATGCGCCCATCCTTGAAAATAATCATCAAAAGAAAGTTGTTTGCTGTTCTCTCCATCAGGAAAGGGATTCTTCATGCTAATAAATAGCGACTGTTCATCCTTTATGGCAGACAAAATCATGGTAATAATTCTCTGTTCTATAATTGATGTTTCTTGCGAAATCAGAATTTCTCTGAAATCATTAGAAATCAATACTTTCTTTCTCGGCTTTGACGTTAAAGTTTCACGTTTAACGGATGGAATATTCTCTTTTTTAGCCATGATTTGTCGTTTTTAATTGGATAAGATCTTCATTAAAATCTTTATTTTTTGGTAGGCAGATGGTTATAAATTCTTCTAAATTCCAAGACCTGAAAAGCAAACCTACAAAAAACTGAATTGAATCTATAGTATTCGCAATTAGATAATAATATTTAGTTTCATTTTTGGATATTGTCTCCGTAAAATAAGACTGTGGCAACTCCGATTTATCTTCTAATTCAAATTTAGAATTCGAGTTTTTAAAGAAGTTGGACAATACTTTTGTTTTTGTATCATCAATATTGGAAATCATTTCTACACAAATATTGTTTTGAGACTTTCTAACACTCTCAGTTAAGGAAATAAAGGAACAAATAATATTCAAATTAAAATAGTGTCCAGCTAGATCATTATCATTTCCTAACATCAATTTTTTAAAATGATTTTTTTGGAAATATTCTTGAATTAATTTGGCTTTATTAAAACTCAGTTCACCATTGGTAGAGCAATACTGAACGTTTTCTAAATTATTTAATTCATGGAAACTTATTGCATCAAATATACTTTCAAAAATGGATAATGTTTCCGTATTATCTTCAAAATTGCTGAAAGTAAAACCTATTCCGTTCTTTGAATTTTTATCAAACCACTTTTTATTAAAATACTCATTCTGTTCAGTTTGTATTCTTACAACTCCTACTCTATTTTTCTGAATGTCTCTTATATCAAAAGCTAAGCTTTCAATATTTTGTGTTTTATAGGAATAAAAAATATTATTAAATATCTTACTATAAAGTGTTTCTGGGGCTAGCTTTCTATAGTTTTGTAAGTAACTTTTGTGAAGTTCTATATTTTGGATAATGTCTCCGTATAAAATATAACTATTCTGATTTAAAGCTGTTTTTGGCGAAAATTCCTTGAAATAACTTTGCTGTAATTTCATATTTCCAGAACGCATATCTTCTGAAAAATCAAAAATTTCTTGGTTAATTTCTATTGCAGATGCATTTTCATTTCTCAATATTCTCTTTTTAATTAACTGGATAATGTCTCCGCTATCCTGAAACGTAATAGAATAATACATCTTTACGCCAGATTTTCCATGATTGAAAAAACGGATAATGTCTCCGTGTTGTTCTGTCACATAGGCTTTTTTATATCTATCAAACTGATATAAATGACCAAGTTTGAACAAAAAATATTGTTCAATATCTACTTCATAACGTACTTTATTCCAATCTAATGTGTATTCCATTAGGATTCACTTTTCTTTCTTCCTCTTAATTTTTCGTCTTCCCTAATATAATCCGGTCTAGGTTGGATATTGTCTCCGTATTTGTCTTTAAGCTTTAAAATTGCCGATTCAAGCAAATCCCAATCTTTAAAATACAAATCGCCAGCAATTACTTTATTATAAGTCACATCTTTCACAAAATCAAAAGATTGAGCAGAGATATAAACCGTTGTAGACGCATCATAAATTTCATCAGAATTACGCTTTCGACCTCCTTTCCTACTCTTTTCTTGCTCTTTGATAAAATCTGGTCTAGGAGATATGTTATTATAATCATTCATTGTTAATCCTAAAGCTTCAGTAATAGCTTCCGATTGATTATAAAAAATTTGTCTTTCTGCTGTAGCTTTATAAAATACAATATCTTTCAAAAATTCTAATGATGTACTTTTTAGAAAAATAGTGAAAGTCCTCTTTCCCTCTTCTGAAGTTATTTTTTTAGAATATTCAACTGTATTTTCTGGGTTAAGCGAAGTTAAAGCAGCTTTAGCTTCTAATACTTCCTTTTTAACAGGTCTTTTTTTAATAACTTTATTTAAACTAATTTTTTCGTTTAAATTTTCCTCGTCATTTACAGATTCTTTCGTATAATCTATTTTTTCTACATCATTTTCAACTATTTCTTTGGTTGATGAATCTAATTGAACTACATCTTTCTTCACCACGGAAACATTATCCAAAATTGAGTTTTCAGAATTTTTAATTTCCTCTTCTTTCTCTTTTAGAGTTTTAAAATTTTTAAACAAATTAGCCTTCATATTTTTTCATTTTAGATTTCACTTCTTTCACTAAACTTTTATAATCGTCTGCTGCCCTACTATTAGAGCTAATTTGAAAGATATTTTTACCTTCCTGTTTTGCTTTCTCAATATTCATATCTTGACGAATGAAGGTTTTAAAAAAATAATCACTCGCATCCTTTTCTTGCTTAATCAATTCACTATATTTTCTGAAATTAACAGTATTTGTAAGAACCTTATTAAAAAAGAAGCCAAGAAATTCAAGCTTAGGATTGTATTTTTCTTTTATGCTTAAAAAAGAGGGGAGTAAATTATCAATTCCAGCAAACGAATATTGTTCTGCCTCAATAGGGGACATTACATAATCGGATGCACACAATGCCATTTCACCTAAAGTCAATTTCTTCATCAAAGGACGAGGAGGACAGTCTATTAAAACATAATCAAAAGGCATTTGCTCTAATAAGTTTTCTAAATTATTTTTCAACGTGTTTCTATTATACGAATCATCTTCCTCAAGCAAGGCATCTCCTGCTAAAATATAAACATTAGAACTTCCGTGATGCTTCAATCTAAAATCCCCGGTATTATCCAAAAAATTTTTAACCGTATAGGGAAAAGCATCATCAATTCCATATCCCATTGAAAGGTTTTTTTGACTGTCAAAATCTATTAACAACACATTTGTTCCTTTTTTATTAGCTAGAGCAGCCCCTACATGAATTGCAGTAGTTGTCTTACCAACGCCTCCTTTTTGAGTAATAATCGAAATAATTGACATATAAAAAATAATTTAACATTCAAATATACATATTTACAAAATACAAAAACAAAACAATTAAATAAATTTATTAATTATAATACATAATATATTGTACATATTATTTTTATTTTTTATATTGTGCATATTTTATAATTTTTATTATTTTAACTATTAAAGTTATTGTATTTATTTTAAAGTGGGGAAGGGCTTATTTAAATTTCTAAAAAGTTGTCTTACCTTTTGTCTCCAATGAATTCGTGCTTCAGACCACGACTTGTTATGTTTGAAAATATCAATCCTATCGTGTGTATGTGAGGTATGAAATGTTTTAGTTTTTTTTATTTCGTCAAATTCTAAAAGCATTTCAGGGCAATCAATTAGATTTTTTGATATATCAAGATCAAACAAACTTCTATGTTCTGGCAAATAATAGAGAGTCTGCTTTTCTTCAAGATATCTAAACAACTCAATCAAATTAATTTCATCTGTTATGAAATCTAAATCATAAATATCTTTTTTAGAAAATCTTTTAGTAGCACTCAACAACTTAAAAAGCCCAATATCAATTAAATGAACTAATCTAAAGCTTTCAAAAATATCAAACGCATACAAACATTTCATGTTCTGTAAAAATTCAATTTTTAGAATCTCTCCGCTAACAGTTAAGAAGACCCTTAAGAACATAAACTGATTGCCTAAATCTTCATTCATCAAAATTGCTCTAACAGATTTTTCTCCATAAGATTTTTGGAGTTCAAAAATAATATTTTCAAAACCTTCTTTTCCAACAATATTAGGTGAAATGAAATCAATATCAATAGAGACTCGATGCTGATATCGAATTGCCAAATTTGTTCCTCCAGCTAATGCAAAACTTTCAATTGAAGAAAAATCTTGTAATTCTAAAATGATTTTTTGAAGTAGGGGAGTTACTGCACTCATGTTTTACTAAATCGAGCAAAAGGGGAGGAGTTATATCTTTTTGAAACAAGAACACACACTTCATTGCTAATCAGCTCTTTGGTGTTTTTAAGATATTTTAAAATATCTTTTTTCGGATATAATTTTTCTAATCTAGTAATATCTTCCTCAAAAGTGTCAATAGATGTAGCATATAACGCTCTAGGAATTATAATATCTTTATCACTTTTAAGATTAAGTTTACTATAATCCATATCCCAAAAAAGGTACTTAGGGAAAATCGTCGTTATATTTACTTTCTGTTTCACAATACAAATTTAGACAATTTATTTATATCCAATTGTGAGCCATAACTATCATATTTTAAAGTAAATCTAAAAATAAATCAATAAAAAATGTGCTTATTATCTTCCAATAAATTTAAAACTGATTTAAGGTTGTAGGGTTTCGATTTATGATTTAGGTTAATTTCTTGAATGTCTTTTTTTAATTTATTCATATAAAATAAATCACCACCCTTATTTGCAATTATATTTTGATCAAGTCGATTTAATTTATCTAAAATTTCTTCACATAATTCAGAATCATGATTTTTACATATATTAATAATTGATTCTGAAGAAACTCTAATAGGAGAGTAAAAAACACCATTCAGCTTTTCTTGAGAATAGTTTACTGAACTAAAATAAAAAACAGCTATTAAATCATCAATAGATTTGGGATTTGAATAGTTAAGTGATGTTTCACTTCGAAAATCACTTCCTAAGTCCACATATTTTTCTGGTTCTTTTTCAATTATTTTATGTAAATTTTTAAAGCCTAATTCACTATTTGACATTATCAGGAATTTAATCATGGACATTTCTTCCAATATATTTTTTCCCAACAAAATATCATAATTAGATTTCAAATAGTTCTCCACAATATTAAGCTTATTATTCTTAATTAGTAAATTTAAAACAAAATCTAAAAAATATTTTTTCGGATGTAAATACTTTAGCTCTATAATTTCTTGTAAAAATCCAATATCATTACTATACAATAGTTCAATAAGACGTCTTGCATGATAATCATTATCTGACAATAAAAATTGTTTGATTTTTTCTTTAATATCAAATCTTAATAATTTCAAATCCAAATTGTTTTCAACAAAATATTTTATGTAAGAATAGATGCTATGCTCATCATTAGTTTTGTTCACATTATCAATTATTCTTAGATTGATTTTTTCTTCAGATACAATTCCACAAATAAAATCCAAACTTATATCTTCTGAATATCTACTTAACCAAATCATATTTAAAAGTAATTCTTCGTCTAAATCAAACTTAAAATATTTTTGAAAGTCAAAAATAGTATTGAAGGTTAGATGTTCTTCTTCCGTAAAACGCAATCCATTTAACATATACTTTGAATATGCTTTTTTTACTTTTAAGGTGTTGGTCTCGCACCAATTTTTTATAAACTCTTTCTGTTCATTTGAAATATTGATATTTTTCTCATCGCTTTTAGGTAGAGCATTTTTAATATCAATGATTATTTCGAGTTCATATTTTTTGAGATATTTAGATAAATCAACAATTTTTAAAGCTCCTGAATTACGAAATTCTCTTCTAATAATTTCATTTAAAAGATCTTTTGCTCTAACAGTTACATTTTCTCTTAGCTCATCTTCGTGATAAAAAACTTGATAAAACTTATCCATATCAGAAAATGATAATTCTCTTTTGTTTTTGAATTTAAAGATTCTTACTATCTGCTCTTTTAGCTCAACGACATCAAATAACACATCAAACTCTCTTTGCCTTTCAGTTTTATGAAATTCTAAATACTTATTTCTTTTTTCTATATTTATTTTTTCGGGAAAAGTGAATTTTGATTCTTGCTCAACATTCGTTGAGCAAATGATATTTCTAAATCCTTGCAAAAAATCATTATTTACGCCACCAGTTTTATATTTATTAACTATTTCAATAAAATAATCCTCTTTTACAATTTCAGCTAAAAAATGTTTTTGAGAATAATTTTCCGAAAGAGTATTAAAAACTCTAAAGAATACCTCTTTTTCAATACGACAAGACTTAACTAAATCCACTAACAAATCATCTTCAAAATATCGTATTTTGTCTGTTATTACTGCATCTGAAATAATGGAGATTAGCTTATCATATAGATTTATTTTATCAACAAAAATTACCTTCACGTGCAGCAAAAAGTCTTTAATAAGGCTTTCTTGTATTTCATTATTTTTATGTCTCTCAATTAGAAACGAATATATTTTAAGTAATAAATCGGGATTCTCAATTTTCTTAAATAGATCAAAAATATTTTCTTTCCGTGAAATTAAACTTCTTGTTTCGGCTGGAAATTTCCATTTTTTTTCTCCAATTGATTTCTCTAGAATTTCTAAAAAAAAATCTAAATTAGGTTCTATTAAATTATCTGGTATCGAATAAATTATAGCATCAACAACTTCTTTATAATCATAAATTTTTAACTTATTTAGTACTTTTTGATAAAAAGATACATCCTCTAATAAATTTGAATTCTGTATTAGCTTAAAACAATCATGAAGCAAATAAATTTTATCTTTATTGTCTTTTTTAAATTCTTCAATAATCTGGAGAATAAGCAATTTAATTTCATTTTTTTGTTCCTTTAGAGACATGTTTGACAATAACTCAACAGCAGCAATTCTAGCTCTAATATGATTATTTTTATCTGTAGCGTGACCTATCAAATACGAAACATTTATAGGTAAGTTTCCAAACCTTGCAATCTCAGATGAATTATTAAGCCAAAGTGTTTCTTTTATGCAATTTTCTTCAAATAACTTTTGAAGAGATTTTACTCTTATCTCGTCACTAATTCTATTATAATCTGCTTCAAACACAAATTGAATATCATTCTCTACAATCCATTCAACAAGTGAATTAAATGTATTTTTAGATATATCTAAATTTAATAAGAATGAAACAACATTAATCCATGTAGGGTGAATTTTATTTGTGTTTTCATCAATTCGTATGAAGTCGATTATTTCCTGAAATGATAATGTAGATAACACCTTAGCAACAAAGTATTCCTGTATATTTTTATGTTCAAAACTCCATGATGTAGTATTTACATCTTCTTGTAAAAATGGGTTCCTATATATACCATTAATATTGCAAATTGCCGAAATTTCACTTTTTGAAATTGCCGTTTTCTGCATTGCTTCCATTGCTACAGCAATTTTCTTTGATACTTCTAGAATTTCAGTTTTTTCATATTCTTTATCATTTATATATTTATCTTTTTCATCCTCATCTAGCCTGTTCATTATATATTTTTCAATCAAAATAGATTTGTTGAGTAATATTTCTCCGGTATTAGTGAAGTGATTGCCCAATAGATCCAAATAAAATGGATTTTCTAGAATATCTCTGTACTTCAAAAAGTTAAATCTTGTATCTGCCCGTAGATCAAGTTTATATTTTTTCAGTAAAAAATGTATAGCCTGTTTTTCCGAAACCTCATTAAGAAAGCATATCTCTAAACCACCTATATTTTTAACGAATTTATTATATATGCTTGTTCTACAACTAATAACAAATTTTAAACTTCTCTTTTCAATAACTTTTACATTATCAGCTATAAAAGCCCTTAATTTATTTGTAAAATCAATAATGTCATGCACTTCATCTAATCCGTCAAAAATTATAGTCAAACCAGTAAAATAGTTATAATCTTGGGGTAGCAGACTTTCAATAGAAGTCTCCATGTTGAAGTTTTTTAAGCTCTGAAATTTTGGAACCAAAGATGTTAAAGCTCGATTCTCCCACAAATCAACTGCAAATTTTTTTAGTTCTTGACTTTTACCATAACCTGGATTACCTAAAACTACTACACCAAATTTTGAATGATTGAGATATTCTTCTAATCTTAATTGATAATCGGGATTTTCAAATACATAGAAACCTTTGCTCTGATATTTTCTGAAATTTCTTGAGATATGAAATTTGTCCTGTAATAATCCACCTATATATTTTTCTCTATCCTCTTCGTTAACTATAATCTTCTTAAGATTCTTTGTAGAAAATATCAGCTTTTCAAATTTATCTAGTAACTCACAACGCTCCTCTTTTTCTGGTTTGCTAATTTCCTCGCCATAAACTTTACTATATAAATCAGGATAAAGGCTAAAATATTCTCTAATATATGATTCCGGCATTAGAAATTCAACTGGACATCCATCACTAATAGATTGGTAAAAACCCTCCAATTTTGAATTTTCATTTGTATTTGAAAAATTTTCGAATGGTGAGATGAATAATAATAAATCAATATTTCTATGAGTAGAAGTAATATGTGGTATTTTCTCTAAAGCTTGTGTATAATTAAGGTTAGACCTATAATCCTTACATTCTGAATAAATGATGTAATTTCTATATTTATCATCTACAAATTCGACAAGGTTATCAAAACCATCTTGAGTTCCAGAATCTTGAGTTCTTTCTCTTACAACAGTATAACCTAATTCTGATAATATTTTTACTAAAAATTCATTTGCAATTTTTTCAAAATCTCCTCCTTTTTTAGCCATAACGTTTAATGATTAAAATTTTGGTGTATCAAATTCAGGTTTGATTGCTGGTAAGTCAATTTTTATAGATAGTGGCATTGGGAAATCAACCCCCATAATAATAGCTTCTCCCGAACCCAATGAAGGTAAAAAAGATAATGTCTCTTTATTGGCTGTTGAACAAGCGCTTGAAATGGCTTCTTTATCAAAATGATTTATGAGTCTGTGGGTTACAAACGTCCCCATTTGACTTAGTGTTCCTGTTGGAATATCTCTAGGCATTTGGGTTGCCAGACATAGAAACAGACCATATTTCCTACTTTCTTTTGCGATACTATCAAAAGCACTAAGTTCAGTGCTTTCAAAATATTCATCTTTTATCTTCTTGTTTAAAAATTGATGAGCTTCGTCTACAAAAAGAACTAAAGGCTTTGTTCTAAATACTAAAGTTCGTGATTTATTTAGTAAATATTTGCCTAAAGCATTTGCTAATATTTCTCTTGCTTGAAAATCATAGGGAACATCTTCAAAGCTAATTCTTAGAACATTCTTCTCAGTGCTATTAACAAAATCTTCAATGGTAGTGATTAGATTAGAGGTTGTGGGAGAATTAAAACCAAACATTCCTGCATATTTTTCATTTGATATAATGTTATTAACCCTAATTATTAAACTAGTAGAGTTGCTAAAATTTCTTTCATCCCTAATATTCGCCCATTGATTATTAAACACTTGGTAACACTCATTTACAATTTGCTTATGAAGTAGTGTAATATTGAAGTCGTTTATTGTTAGGTTTTCAATTTGACTTTTATATTTATGATTAGCATTATTAAATGGTGCTGTAAATTGGTTTTGTTTAACAATCATACCATTTTGAACTAATAAATTTTGTCCTCTAAATTCAAAAATATCATGATTTCCATCATTTCGGTGTGTATGACTTGCTACATTATCCATTAAACATTTAGCCAACTTCAATGATTTTATTGCTTCTAATAAAATAGGTTGTTGTACTTGACCCGACGGTCTAAACAAAACGAATAAATCATTAATTGTCAAGTTTTGATATGGAAAATAACTATCTGTAATAAGCTTAGTGCTTTCTACTTTATTGTTTGCATCGAAACTTCTATATTCACCAGTAGGATCTATAATTATTGCTTTTGCGTTGGCTGATATAACACCTTCCAGAAATTTACTCACTGTATAGCTTTTTCCTCCTCCCGTTGTACCAACTATCGCACAATGTCTTCCAAATAATGCTTGTAAAGACAAATCAACAGCGACATTTTTATCATAAATCAAATTACCTAATTTAATTGTTGGAGCTTTATCTAAATCTTCATTCGGAACACCAAATTTTTTAAAATGTGTAGACAAAAATTCGGATGAGCAAATAAACACCTTAGATCCAATTAAAGGTAATGAATTAACGCCTTTTTCGATTTTCAATGGGTCAAATAAATCAAACGATAACAAAACTTCTAACTTGCCCGTAGGATGAAATTCTTTAGTTGAGAATGTTTTCTCGCTTAATTCCAACCTTTCTTTCTCTGGCAACGAAACCTCCAAAAGTTTACACAGAAAGCCTTTATCTTCTCCTTCAATAACCACATAATTCCCTACCAATCCTCCTTTTAGAATTTCAGAGTTATGAAAAAAGGATTTCATTAATATAGAAGATGGAAAGTGAACCTTTATAAAAGAAGGTGATACATGATTTACATAGCCCAAAAAATGACTATGTAAGAATGGATTAATCTTCATTATTAAACATTAGGTAGGTTAATGACTATTTGTTTGCTTGTGTCATGATTGGGGTCAGTCGACGAAACGGAAAACATAGCACGTTAATGATGGAATCTATTAAGTATTGATAAGTAATTTATTATAACTATTCAGTTAACGAATTTTCATTAAAGATTTGAGTATAAAAAATCAGTATAATTATTTATTCTGAAATTCAGTTTTTATTTTATATTTAGCTAGTTAAAAATTTATAATAATGATAAAACAAAACGACAAATTAAAACTGAGGCAATTATTTCTTTATGTCCTTTCAATAGGGTTAATTTCCTTTCAAATTTCGTGTAAGGACGAATTAGCAGAAGTCCAAAATGAACAAGCTTTTAAAGAGGAATTGAACAATACTCTTTCAGCGAGAACTTTTTCGGGAGATTCGATTATGTTAGAGAATCCATATTCTACGGAAAATATGACAAAAGCTTTTCAAACCATAAAAGATAAAAATCCTGAATATGGGTTCGGAGAATTTGATATTCATACCACTCATTATTATCTTAAATTTACTCCTGAAAATGAAGAAGAGGTGGGATTACTAAAACGGGACTCTACAATTCATTATTTTGATTATAGGTTAGATGCAGAGTATAGAGAAGGATACTTGGAAAATAGAAATCCAGATAGAGATACTATTTCAGTATATTATACTGCAGTTCCTGTTGGAAAAATTCTTCCTAACGTAAAACATGAAATTTTAAGTGAATTATATATTCCTGAACAGGATCAATATTTTGCTGATATTAAAGATTACAAAGAATATGAGGTAACGGGTAGAGTTGAAAATAAAACAGATCTTTTCAATAATCTTTTATTTTCTGCTTACGAACAAACAGGTAACGAGAATGAGTTGCTGACAGAAAATTCAACCCCGCAAGCGAGATGGATTTTTGGAACTAAATGGTATCCTAGTGGAAGCATACGCGTCCAGGATGATATAGCCGGGTTAAGACCCGTAACCGGCGCTCAAGTTTTAATGCGACAATGGTTTACTGTTGCACAAGGAATAACAGATGGAAACGGAAATTTTTCCACTTCTTCTGTTCGTGGAAAAGCTCGATATGTTATTCAGTGGGAAAGATATAATTATAGCGTTCGTGATGGATCTTTTTTTCAGGCAGAAACACATGGTCCCGATGTGAAACAACAGTCTTGGCATCCTATCCTAAATGGAGGTAAAGATGAATATCACGCTTTAATACACCAAGCAGCCCATGACTTCTATTATGGAAATAGATTTGCTCTAATATCACCTCCAATGAATAATCATTTTTATAATTTTGGCAGACAGACTCAGATAAAAATTGCAGGTAGATTATCAAATTCTGGTCCTACATCTTCCTTTTCTCATTTAAGAAGTGAAATTACATTTGGACTTTCAGCTCAGGTTCATATAAAAGATTATGGAAAACCATCTGATCAAGTATATGGGACTACAATTCATGAATTAAGCCATGCTTTGCACTCTGTAAAAGATAGATCATCTTATAATGATATTGTGCAAGATTCTTTTTTATCTGGAAATACACAAGTGAGAAAAAGAAATCGTAGATTATTGGAGAGTTGGCCAACTGCAGTGGAAATTCTTATGACTCTAGAAAGATATAGGATAAGATTTAATAATCCAAATTATTTAGTTTATCAAAATCTTACTTTAAATTATCAAAATTATCAATTTAGAACTATCGCAGCAGAGAATTTATATACTTCTGGGATTTATGATATGACAGATACTGTTAATCAAAGAAGGATTTTTGGAGCAGGCTATCCAATGGATCAAGTAGATGGATATACAATTAAAGAGCTGGAAAATGCTTTATCAGGCGCGAGATATTGGAACGACTATAGAGATAAAGTTAAAGCAATGTATCCTAATAAACCTACTAGACCTTTTGTAGATGAATTATTTGCTAACTGGCAAGATTAAAAATAATGAAAACACTACTATTACTAAGTTTTGGTTTGCTTACGATATGCTGTGGAACTGATCAGGGGGAAAGTATTGATTATACATATAGTATATCAAATAATGCTGGACAAAATATCAAATTAGTACCTTACATAAATGGTGTTCCTGAAATGGAAAATGCCATTACACTAGCGAATAACGAAAAATTCACCAAAAAATATACGTATAAGCCACCAGGTGCAGCTGGCTTTAATATGACAGGATTGTTTAAAGCAACAGCAGCTGGAAGTATTACTCATGTAGGTGTAATTTACAATAATAACCATATAAATCTTTTTACTGTATTCTCAGAACAGTGTCCAACATGTGCTAATATTCCTAATAATCCCTATCCGATTATTTATAATGAAAATATTAGAAATTTGTTTAATATAAGTTTCAATGATGAACAAGTAGAAACTTATTCAATAACTTCTGAAGATTATCAGAATGCTACTGATTGTGGTGGCAATTGCTATTAAAGAAAAAGATTAAGAGTCCGTTTCATACCTAGTAAAAACGGACTCTTTTTTATAACAAATAAAAAATTTCAAATATGGATAAAAAACTACTTTTAATTTTTGCAATAACCTTAAGTCTATTTGCTTTCAGTCAAAACATTTCTTTTGAAACTTCTGAAGGATACACGTTAGGAAATCTTCCAGGCCAACAGGGCTGGTCGAGATGGGGAGGCGTTACTACGAGTAGTGCTAAAGTGATAAATACCACAGCATCAATTGGTTCAAACTCTGTGACTGTTACAAGTAATAGTAGTGGTACCAGTGGAGGGGTTACAAAAAGTATTTCTGGTTTTACAAAGACCGAATATTCGTTTGATTACAAAATTTCTGCTGTTGGATCTTCAGAATATCATATGGTTGTACAAGATCTTGACGATAATATCGTAGGCGGTTTCAACATTGAGCCAAGTCAAGGCGGACTGCTTGTATATAACGGAGTTATAGACGATGGTGTAGCTACATCTGTAAACATTTCTGCAAATACGTGGTATAATTTTAAACTAATTGCAAATTTGGCAACACACACCGTAACTTATTATTTAAACAATATCTTACTCGGAAGCCAACCTATTTCAAATAGTGTTATGGGGTTTAATGTTCTCAACTTCGTTTATGATAACGAAGGATCTGGTTTTACAATGGATAACATTAAAATTTTAAATGCTGATCTTCTTTCTACTTCGGAAAACAATTATAACGATAAAATAGATGTTTATCCTAACCCCACTTCAGATTTCATTAATATCAAAATAAAAGAAGTCGTAAAATCAATTGAAATTTTTGATCTTTCCGGAAAATTGATTTTAAAAGATGTTTCCGGGAAAAAAGAGATCTCTATTTCACATTTACAAAACGGATCATATATACTGAAAGTAAACACAAAAGAATCTGCGTACACTAAAAAGTTCATTAAAAACTAGAAATATATAGTTTTTTATAATCACTCTTATCTTAATGTGATAAGAGTGATTATTATAAAGAATTTCTTAGCGATCTAAACTCTCCTTTTTTAAACTTGATACGATCTTCCCAAACATAGTCTCCGGTAAGGTGAATATGTTCCCATCCTAAAGGAGAAAGGTGTTGAAGTAATTCTTCATTAATTTCTTCGCCCTGTTCTTTCAGGTGCTGCACTGCTTTTTCAATATAAACCGTATTCCATAGAACAATATCAGCAGTAACCAGATTAAGACCGCTTGCCTTATACCGTTGATTTTCAAAGCTTCGTTCTCTGACTTCTCCAAACCTGTTAAAATATACAGCTCTTGCCAAAGCGTTTCTGGCTTCACCTTTATTAAGTCCTGCGGTAACTCTGCGTCTAAGTTCCGGACTCATGTACCAGTCGAGCATAAATAAAGTTCTTTCTATTTTACCCAATTCTCGTAATGCTACAGCCAGTCCGTTCTGCCGTGGATAACTTCCAATCTTCTTGACAATCAGTGAAGCCGTAACAGTTCCATTTTTTATGGAAGCAGCCAATCTTAGAATTTCATCCCAGTTTTGAATAATCTTTTTACTGTTGATGGTTCCTCCTATATGTTCTGATAACGCAGAATAGCTCGTAGATGTTTCAGGAATAAATAACTTCTTATCATTCAAATCTCTGATTCTTGGAGCAAATTTAAATCCCAGTAACTGCATCAAAGCGAATACATGATCGGTAAACCCCGAAGTATCCGTATAATGTTCTTCTATCTGCAGTTCAGATTCATGATAGAGAAGCCCATCCAAAACATAGGTTGCATCCCTTACTCCTACATTGATAACCTTGGTATGAAAAGGTGCGTATTGGTCGGAGATATGAGTGTAAAACTGAACTCCGGGACTGCTTCCATATTTTGGATTAATATTTCCGGTTCTCTGCGCATAACTGCCTGTAGCAAACCTTTGACCGTCCGAAGAAGATGTTTTGCCCTCTCCCCAGTAAGAAGAAAATGAGTGATCGGATTGAGTATTGATAATTTTCGCTAAAGCTGAAGAATACGTTTCGTCTCGGATATGCCACGCCTGAAGCCATGAGAGTTTTGCATAGGAAGTTCCCGGAGAAGCTTCCGACATTTTTCTTAAACCTAAATTAATGGCATCTGACAGTATTACAGTGAGTAACAAATTTTTGTCACTGGCTTTATTTCCGGATTTCAGATGAATGAACTGATCTGTAAAGCCCGTCCACTGATCGACTTCTTTCAAAAGATCTGTGATTTTAATAAGAGGAAGCAGACTGTATATTTTTTTTGCTAAAACTTCAACTTCTTCAGGAACTGTATTTTCAAGAGGTTTAATCTTTATTCTGTCATTAATAATAGAAGATTCAGGGAGTTCATTATTTTCAATGAGCTTACATACTATTTGTATTTTATTTGAAAGAAGTTCCATTCGCTCCGAAAGAAACTCTTCTGCATTCAATGCTACATCCAGAGGAACTTGATTTTCATCTTTCATTTCAACGAATCTGCCTGCAGGAATAAGATAATCTTCAAAATCTTTGTACTGTCTTGAACCCTGTACCCAAAGATCACCGGAACGCAAATGGTTTTTCAGTTCAGAAAATATACATAGTTCATAAAACTTTCTATCTATACCGTTCTCTGTAAATACCAGTTCTTCCCATCTTTTTCTGATAAAACCTGATGGAATTTTTTCCGGTAGTTTTTTTATTTTTCCTTCATACAGGTCAATCAAGATACCTACTGCCTTTAGAATATCTTCTGCTACAGGGGCAGAGCGGAGTTCCAACTCTTTCAGAAATTCTCCACCATATTTTTTTATCGTAAAGTATTTATCGGATATAAAATAAAGAGAGTCAAAATTTTGTTTAGCTGTTAAGTTCTTGGCTTCTGAAATACTTTGAGCCAGAGCGTCCCATGAAATAACTGACTCAACAGCATCGAAAGGATCTTCTCCTGTTTCCTTGGCATCCAGAAGTGCGCTGCCAACTTTAAAAAATATACCGAGCTGCTCACCCATGGATTTTCCGGAGTCCTGCATTTTTTGAGTTTGCGTATTCTTGGCATATCTGAACAAAGAACCGATGATCTTATCATTCATTTCTATGATTTCATCGATGATGGAAGCTTTGGTTTCCAGAAGTATTGCCACCAATGTTGCGTATCTCCTGGATTCTTCAAAATCCCTTAGATGCTGTGGTGTCATCTGTCTTCCTTCTCTGGCTATTTTTAGTAATCGGTTCTGATGAATATCCTTACCAATATCTTTTGGAAGATTGATCTCTTTTATTGTCTTCAACCTCTTTATATGCATCAGTAAAAACTTTGAATTGACCGCCTGTGGGGATTGCTTGAGCCAATTTAGTTGACTGATGCTGCTTTTTTCCTGTAAGTTGAGAAGAGCATCTAATAACTGTTTCTGATGATTGGACAATGAAGAACTCAGGCTATCATAAATTTGCTTTTCCGCATTAATAAGAGCTTCCGAGCAAAGCCTTTCAATTGTTCCAGTTGCAGGGAGTAAGATTTTATTTTTACGAAGAAATTTAACTAATTCTTCTGCCACAACAAATCCTTTATCTGTTTTGAGAGCTATTTCTTGTAACAACCCTTTGTAGACCGTATAATCTATGATTGTAAATATTCGAAATCCATAAACAGATTGCAGTATACTTATATGTTCTCTCCTTGTTTGCTCTCTTTTTCCATAGTTTTCCCATTCTAAAACATTTATTCCTAGTTGACTGCTAATAAACTGTAAGATTTGTCGATCAGGATATAACTCAGGAGCTAAAATAATCCCTGGATGTCTCATATAACTGAGATTAACTGCAAATCCCAACTTATTGGTGTTTGTTCTACAATGATTTTTTATTATTGAAAAATCATTTTCCGATAAAGAATAGTTGATGATTAATTCTTCATCAGTTTCTGGAATTTTAATTAACTCTTTTATCTCAAACTCTGATAATACTTGTTTTCTAGGCATAAAAATATTTTTTCTTAAGTAAAATAAAACGTCCGTTTACTTGTACTTTTTTGTGTTTTCTGAAAATTACGTTTTAAAATAAAAATAAGTAAAAAAAACTAGTATAATAAATTGAGTATATTTATTTAAATTTTTAATGCAATTATCTATACTTATGAAAATTGGATATATCAGAATATCAACACAGGATCAAAATTATAATCTGCAGGAAGACGCTTTAAATAAATTAGGATGTGAAATGATTTTTAAGGAAACAGTTTCCGGAGCTACAAAGGAAAGACCACAACTCAAAAAATTATTAGAGCAAATTCGTAAGGGTGATGTTGTAGTTGTTTATAAATTAGACAGACTTGGAAGATCTTTAAAACACCTGTTAGAAATTGTCGAAATATTAAATTCTAAAAATGTAGCTCTACAAAGCTTGCATGACAACATAGACACTACGACTCCGCAAGGAAGATTATTTTTTAATATTTCCGCATCCTTTGCAGAATTTGAAAAGGATCTAATCAGGGAAAGAACAAAAGCAGGCTTGGAGGCAGCACGGGAAAGAGGTAAGAAAGGAGGTCGCAGGAAAGGATTAAGTAAGGAAGCTCAGCAAAAAGCTATTATTGCAGAAAATTATTATAATGAGGGGATAAAAAGTGTCAACGAAATTGCTGCCGACTTGAAGATTTCAAAAATGACAATGTATAAATATTTAAGAGAAAGAAATGTGGAAATAAAGGTTTACAATAGAAAGTAATTTATTCAGTCTATAAAAAATAATTATTTAATAGATTCTATCCTTAACGTGCTATATTTTCCGTTTCGTCGACTGACCCCATGATTATACGTTTGTAAGTCAGGATAATATTTAGCAAAATCTTCAAATTTTTCTGCGACAATAGAAATGTTCGAATACTTTTTAGCGGCTTCAATAAAAGGCTTAAGATTCTCATTAGTTTCATCTATACTTCTATTGATTATCATTAATTGAAAGCTTGGGTTTTGTTCCAATGCTTCAATAATAGCTGTGACGATATGCTTATCGCCAAAACTAAACCCGATTGTTATTAAAAAGACATTTTCTTTTCTTAAACCATTTTGAAACCTTGACATCATTTCAAAATATGGTTGCTCATATGAACTCTCATATTTTGATTGATGCGGATAAATCATCAGTGGATTATCTGGAGATTCATTTTGAATAATTTTATTGTCTTTTTTCTCCCAATTAACAGAGCCATGAAGTTTATATAAATGAAAAACTTTTTGTATAAAATTATCTTCTTCTTTTACTCTGCTTTGATTTCTATATACAATATCATAATCGTAGTTCCGACCACTAAATATTCTTGGATAAGAAAATGAGAAACCATCAATTATTACAAAGTTACCTTCGCATGCTGCTTGCTCAAACATTAAATCATAATTTAAAGTGAACAATTTAAATCGGGGTAATGTAACTTTTCTCTTCGTCATTTTATTTAATAAAAGAGAATGTGGCGCATTATCGGGTAGGGTTAGTTGACACGCTTCTTTAATATAATTTTTTATTTTACTTACGCATTCTTCAATATCAACTTCTTTTTTAGGGATATAAGGAATTGCAGGTGTAGCCATTGACAAAACTTTCTCTAAGTTCTTAATAAGTTTGCCATCTTTATATTTTTCATTATAACCAATGACTTTTAGTAATTTAGAAAAAATATCTGTTGTTAATAGATTTTCTGCATCATCCCATAAATTTGGCATTGATTTACCTAATTTTCCATCTTTCCCCCAATCAATAGAAGATCCGGCTCCAGTAAGCAATACAAGATTTTCAAACTGATTATTTAAAGTCTGAGAATACTTATTTCGTTTAGTAGCAATAGCATACTCAAGTCTATTCTTATCATCTTCAAATTCATGTTCTTTACCATCAATAAACACTTTTATATTATCCTTATCAGTATCATCATAAGCAACAGAATTTTTATTATTGAGTAAAATGTGTTTCATGTTTAGATTGGTTTTGGATTATTAAATTATAAATTGATAAATAATTATTTTAGATTCTGCTTGGGCTTTTTTCTAATTTCTGAATATTCAAAATATTTACTTTGATGATATCCAAAAAATACAAATATTCCTATTATATCAATTATCATGATTACCGAAAAAAGAGTACGTATTCTTTGGGAAGTGTTTTCATATTGATAAACCATTTTATTAAAAGAAGTACCTTCTATGAGAAAATTTAAAAAAAGTAAGACAATTGCAGTAAATATAAGTCGTTTTTGGTATTTAATAAAATCAACCTTTTCTTTTCCATCCTTATAATAATTATACATTGTTTGATTATTTGTCGTAACTGATTCATTTAGCAAATCTGTGTAATTGTAATTATCTTTAAATTGTTGCTCATTGTTTTTACTCCATTTACAAACAATTAAATCTTTAATAAATGAGATTAATTCATATAATATTTTCCCCGAAAGAATTAATATTATTTGTAAAATAAAAATTAATAATATCTGTGCAATATTAAATTTTGTAAGAAAATTATAAATATCAATATTTAAGAATAGGGTACAATATATGTCAGCCGTAATAAACCAACTTGAAAAAATAAGTAACCAATAAAGTAACTTATTGAAGTCTTTAAAGAAATCATGTGCATATTTCATAGTTAATTTATAATTTGGTTAATTCTTCCTCTATTCGTTTTTTCTCTGCTTCTAGATATTTTTTCCTTTCTTCATTTTCAAATAATTCAGAATACATTTCTAATAACTTATTTTTGATAATTGGTTCGTCAATTATATCAATTAGCTCTAAGTGCTGATTATTTAAGGCTGAAAGATTACGAATAGAATCAATTATCTCTAGCTTTTCTGATGATTTTGGGTCGGTCAAATTTTCATTCTGTTCCTTTTCTTCCAACTTGCTCAATTTCAGTTTTTTTTGTTTTAAAATATTTAGCCAATCAACAGTTTCTGAAATTTTGGTTTTTGCAAATTCTCCAATATAGATATCATCATCGCTTAGAAAAAAATTATCCCCTAATAATTCGTGAATATTAGCTCCGAATGATTTTTTATTTTCAAATACAGCAGTAGATTTATTTTCGTTGCTTTTTAAAAATAAAATATTTTTTGCTGGTATATCAGACAATATAAAGGGAGAATGAGTAATAAAAATTATGTTTAGATTTGGTGAAGTTTTTAAGCTACTATAATCTATTTTATTAAGATAATTTAATAAGTCAAAAATAAAAGTTCTTTGTAATTCTGGGTGGTAATATAATTCAATTTCATCAAGTATAATATTAAAGTTATTATATACTAGGAGTTCTTCTTTTCTTGAATTGAAATTGACTGACATAAGATTTCTTAAATGATAGACGATAGAGTTTAGGCTAAAAATTTTTTGTTTTTCACCAGAACTTAAATTTGAAAAATTGTTTTCTTCAGAGGAATCAAAATATAGTTCGAATTTAAAGAAAGAGGGCGGGACTAAATCAATTAAATCAGGAAAAGGATAATCATAGCTATTTATTTTATTTTCTAGCTCTCCAATATCAAAAATATTTTCTTCATTGATAATATCATCATTAACATAGTCTTGATATTCATAGAAATTCAAAGCTTGTCTTAATTTTAATGTTATATGACTTCTATCAGTGTAGAGTTGCTGTATAAATCCATCAATCTTTTCCACATTAAGAAGGTTATTTTCATCATAATATTCCTTAAAAGTAGGATACCTTTCGGGAATTAATGTTATTTTTCTAAGGATATATTCTAGTGTTTTCTTGTACAATATACCAGTTTTAACAATGAACTTATTTGGTTCTTCTTTTTTAAAAAATGTCCTATAAAGCTCTGGAAATATTTTATTTTCAAACTCTTCTTGAAGATTCGTAAAATCAGAATTCGATTTTTCACTAAACGAAAGTTTTATTCTTGTGACTGTTTTATTTTTAGCTAATTCCTTATTGTTGATTTTTTTATCAAACAACAAAGACATCAATCTTGATCTCACTAGGTAATTCTCAGAATTAATATCAATATTACCTTTATCTCTAAATGGATTTAAAACGATAGGCGTTTGATAAGAATCGTTTTTATGAAAAATTTTCTCTATCCATTTACCGGATTCCTCAGAATTTAAACCGTATAATGAATAATTTATGACTAAATTATAAAATAAATTACTTAGGTTGTTTTTAAATTCTTTATAAGAATTTATCTCATAAGTATGATTATCTGTCAATGATTCTAAAGATAAAGCACCATCTTTTAATCTTAAAATATAAGTTTGGGTTCCAATAGAATATATAAATTCAACATTAATCTTATCTGTATTTTCATCATATATTATTCTATTTTTTTCTAGTTCCAATACTTTATTTAATCCATTTTTTACGGATAATATTTCTGAATTCAATAATTTTAAATCTTCTTTATCTACTGTTTTTGTCTCTATTAACTGATTAATATTAGATATCCCATTTTGGGTTTGTTGTTTATCAACTGTACTTGAAAAATCAATTATTTTACAGATTCTTGATATTTTATAAAATGCCACATATAATAACTCCACAAGACTGCTTTTACCGCTTCCATTTTTACCTACTACAGCAGAAATATTAATCTTTACAAATCTTTCACAATCAAGTAATGGAAGAGAGTATTTTAAATCATATAAATCATTTATTTGATTCCTTTTTATTTCTATTCTTTTAATCAGATTTTTTGATACAGTATCATTAAGTATTACATCATTAGAATCATAAAAATTATAATTTTGGTCTAATTGATAAATATAGTTGGGTTGTAAGTTTTTAAGAAATTTAGAATTACATTCGGAAAGTGGCCTGATGGCTATTAATTTAAAGCTCATTTTTAAAGTATTTTAATATTCCTAATTCGTTTAAGATATCTTTTTTCATTTTACTAAGAGGTCTTCTATCAAACTGTGCGTCGTCTATGTGCGTGCCAAAAGCTAATCTGTATATTTCTTTATCGGATATAGAAGTTCCTTTTAAAATATTCTTTCTCAACATTTGTAAATATTTATCAGAGTAAACATCTTTTAACCTAAGTAAATCTGAAATCTCATCTTCATGAGTTTCGTAAATTTCTTTTAACTTAAAAAACTTAATTGTTTTCTCTGCCTTGGAATTTTTGGCAGCTCTGACGTTAAAACCATAGGATTTAAGCTTTTTATTATAATAGCTAAATACAATTTGTTTATTAACATCTTTTCCTAGGTCTATATAAGGATGGAAATGTTCACCTAAACTCAATTCCTTTTTCCCTTTAACCGATGAGTTACATATATTACAACTTGGAATAAGATTATAGAAAGATAACGCAAGTAAGGGGTGATCATCTTTAGCAAACCAATGGTCAAATGTAGGACGTGTTATTTTTTCTCCTTCTTCATCAAATACTGTTTTAGTATACATTCTGTTACAATAAGTGCAAACAGGAATATCTAAATTTTTCGCTAAATCATAAGCATCATAAAGTGTTTTCTT
The DNA here is from genome assembly GCA_023458055.1 of Pseudomonadota bacterium. Taxonomy (GTDB): domain Bacteria; phylum Pseudomonadota; class Alphaproteobacteria; order Sphingomonadales; family Sphingomonadaceae; genus JAFAFE01. The sequence continues at coordinate 4,585 of JAEXAW010000045.1, read as the reverse complement.
TTTTTGATCAAACCAACCTTTATATTGAAAAACAGATTTTATATCATCAATAAATTTTTCATTTGCAATAAGATTAATCTCTTTAGAAAATTTTATAATCTCAGATGGCGAACCATTTATAATTATATCTAAAAAAGGATTAATGAAAAAATCAAATAACTGGACTGATTTCGGATCTGTAATTTTCGAATCTATCCTTTCGTATAACTGATCTATTAAACCTGAATAATGTAGTTGTTCCGCTTTGATTATTCTATCTAAAGATTTATCTATGTACATCATAATCTATCATATTTTTGTTGCAACGATTCTATTTCTTTCGCAATAATCTCTTTTTGAAAAACAACGCTATCTTCTAATTCGGAAATCATTTCTGAAAGTTTAAGTTTTATAATAGGTTCATCAATAATTGAAATTAATTTTTTATGATAAATCAGTTCTTGATCAAACGTTTCTGTCTGTCTATTTTCCAAGATTACATTTACATTAATCCACTCAATTGTATCTTCAATCTTCTCTTTAACAAAATCTCCTATTAAACCGTCCGTAACAAAAAAAGAATCAGCAATCAAATCACTAATGTTGGCTCCAAAAGTTTTGGTTGGACGCTGGATATCATCAAATTCAAGAACCTTTGTAAAACCATCATTTTTCTTGAGGTAGATAACATTATTATTCGGTATATCTGATAATGATAATGGATCGTGAGTAGTAAATATTATTTGAATATTAGGAATTGAATAAAGTGGATTTGGAAGCCAAGAATTATCTTTGAAAATCATCGGGGTTAATTCTTCAAAAATTATTGGTAGAGTATTGTTTAAAGTGTCTACAAATTTTCTTTTCCACATAGGATGATAGCCTAAATCTGCTTCATCTAGTATTACAAGATAATTTTCTCTTTTCCTAGTATGATCATTACTTACTGTAAAATTAAATATCGTAGAATATAGATTTAGTAAGCACGTTTCTCCATATGAAAGATTAATATCAGTTCTAACATCCAAAAAATCCGGATTTATACCGGGAATATTACTGAAATAATTAACAATTTTAGAATATAAGTCAAAAAATAATTCTGAACGTTCTATTATATCACCGTTATCAATAAAAAAAACAAGACTTGTTGATTCCTCATCAGTTTCTAGTTCGTTTATTAATTTATAGAAATCTAATATATTATGTAAGCCTTCAATATCTCTAAGTATTTTATCTCTTAACATCGATGTATTAATACCATTAACTTGAGTGATTCTTTCATACGCTGAAGAAATAATTTTAATCAATTCATTCGAGTTCCCAAGCTTAATATCGCTTTCATTACTCTTAAAAATTTTATCTTGACTGATTATGTATTTTTTCAAAAAATTATCTAGAAACTCTTCAAAACTTGAAGACTCTAATATTTTATTAAAATCAAATCTTCCATTGCTTCCGGTGATAATAAAGGTGTCATTTAACGTTAAAAAAGATAAAATTATTATCTCAAAATTTTTGATAAAGTTTGATGAATCATGAACAATATGAGATTTCTCAGTTAATTCATTTTTATATTGAGGTAAATTCCAAATCTGTTGTAAAGTATCAAATAAATTATCATCACCAATTATTGACAAATAGCGCCTTAATAAACTTTCTGGATTTCTAAATTTTTGTTCCTTTAAATCACTTTCGATATGTATTTTAAGTGTTTCTATTTTTTCAGGGTTTCCTATATTAGAATCACTATAAACTTGAGTAAAATCTCTTTTACTTAAATTTTTCAAACTGATTTTAAACAAATTATAGACAGGAAAATCTGGAAAAGATTGTTTAATTAATTTACTAACTGGATTATTTAAGAAAGCAACTTGCTTTAAAATAGTGTCAGAATATATATTAGAAAGATTTTTGCTAATACTTCCTGATTCTAGTGGCAATAATGAATAGAAATCTGGAATTGACGTGTTGTAAATGGCAGAATAATATAATGGTATTACAGATTCTGCTTTATAGAGATCATAGTTTTCAACGTTAGTTAAAATAATTTCATATTCAGAGCCTTCCAATTTCTTGTTATCATAATCAAAATCTGCCGTTCTATTATGTATAACAAGTTTTATATCGTTATTTTCGAAAACTTCTTCGTAAATAAAAATGCTCTTTGTTTTATCCTTATAAGACTTATTTATAGCTTTCAGGATATTTGTTTTACCTGTTCCGTTAGACCCAACTATTGCAGAAATGTTCTGAATGTTTTTATTCCAAAATTCAGGAATATAAGATTGATTTTGAGTGACTGTAACATATATTTTTTTCAAATCTTTATTTATTGAAAATGAATAAAAGTTATGTCCACCAAAATTTAAAACTTGAGCGTCCTCAAATAAGAATGGTCAATAATATATACTGATGATAATGTCATGTTTTGAAATCAATTTGATAAAAATGAGAATTAGCTTTAATTATTATTTATTTTATCTATCCTATAAAAAGTTGTTTTACTAATCCCGGCTTGCTTACATGCCATATCTATAGCAACATTCTTATTATCATAAAGGTGCTTAGCATATTGGTATTTTTCCAAAGATTCTTTGCTCGCTCCTTTAGGTCTTCCTAAGAGTTTCTTTCTACGTCTTGCTCCTTCAAGGCCTGCTTTGGTTCTTTCACTAATTAAATTTCTTTCAAATTCAGCTACTGCACCAAAAATTTGGATTATAAATTTTCCATTAGCAGAAGTGGTGTCAAATGCAGGTTCTGTTATGCTTTTAAATTTTACTCCTAGAGAGTTAAACTTTTCTATTAAATCAATCATATTTTTTAAAGAGCGGAAAATACGATCGGTTTTATATACTAATATTACATCATCTTTGCGAAGATAGGAGAGGAGCTCAATCAATCCTTTTCGATCATCTCGAACGCCACTTGCAATATCCGTGAAAATTTTTTCACAGCCTTGCTCTTTCAACAAATCTATTTGAGTTGAAATATTTTGATCTGGAGTGGAAACTCGAGCATAACCGAAAAGCATATTAGTTGTATAAAAGGTTTATTTACAAAACTATTAAATAAAACGAAATATGAAACTAAATTAGGAAGGAAAAAAGAAACGGCACGAGAGTTTTATAAAACGAATGTTTTATGAAACTAACCTACCAAATTTCTATCTAAATTTCATCAATTAACACTAAAATGCTTTTTTGAATCATGCGTTAAGTAACATTTGATATTGTTTTTATCTGTAAAACCCAGCGGTTTAATCTGAAAACCGCTGGAGAAACTAATACACCCTGCTTTCTACTTATAATATCTACGTTAATTTTTACTAAAATTATTTGCAAAATCTTGGTTCAGGAAAGGGAAAGTTTTAAATTTTATTAATTCTTTTTTATACCATACAGCAATAAAATATAAATTAAAGTTGAAATAATTGCGTTTGCAATTGTTTAATTGACAACAAATCATTATCAAATAATGTAATGTTTGTAATCACTATCAATACAAAAAAGATTATAGTAGTTAATATTTTTTTTTATAATCAATTTTTAAGGCCAAATTAATTCAGCAACACCCCATCCAATAGATCCACCAATCGCACCTCCTACAGCACCAACTACCCACCCAGGGACTGATCCAATTACTGGAACTGTAACGGCTCCAGCGAAAGCACCACCAATTCCCCCTGCAATTCCACTAGCAATATCTGCCTTTACAAAACCTTTCCAAAAATCTTTTGGTAATTGTCGACTTAGTGTATTCTGAGGCAAATCCATCCATTTTGGCCCATTATTTTCCCAATAGTTAAAAGATTGTGTCCCAATACCTGCTGCTAAAAACAAATCTGCTTTATCTTCTATTTTTAGCCTATTATCATTTTCTAATGTTGTCATCAATTTTAACATTTGACTAGAATAATCTCTAGCATTTTCATATTTGGTTAAATCATAAATTTGTGAATAATATTCTTTCTGAGTTGTGGATAAATCATTATTAATTGCTCTTTCTAAATCCGTAATAGATTTCTTAGTATTTTCCAACCTATTATTTAAATATGTGGTAGAATACTTATAATACCCATCTTTTACAACCTCTGCATATTCACTAAAATTAGGATTTCTTAGTGCACTTTCGTATACTTTTTCAGAAATCCCATTAACATCCATTACATTTTCTTGTTTTGTTAATGAAACATAATAGTTGTTTAGTGCTTCATTATGGAACTGTCCAATTTTCACATATTTTTGATATTCTCCGCTTTGTGCAAAAGAAAGTGCGCTCAAAATAGCGAAGCTAAATGTTAGAATTGTTTTTCTCATGTTATTTTTATCTTCTCAAATAGATTTTTTTATTTAATAAATGAGTTGAGAAGTACTTTTAAACTCATTTACTTTGTTATTAGTTTTGGTTTAATTTTATCTTAATTTATTTGTTCTTAAATCTTACGGGATTAGAAAAACAATATTTATAGTCTTAAGATATTTGACCTGTCTTGGTTTATGTAATTTGCCTCATATTTACATTTTTCATTAATTGATAATGCATGATCAGCAAGTAATTTCAAAGAATTTATAAACGAGGACGAAAAGATATTCTATGAAATAAGTTC
>JAEXAW010000100.1 GCA_023458055.1 Pseudomonadota bacterium | reverse complement strand
TATAAACATATCTCAAGACTTGCCAACGCAGCACGGGACGAAATTGGCCAAATCCCAAGGGCACGTCAAAATGGCTTTGATCTCAAAGCAAAACGACCTTGCAGGCAGAATAACTGCCTGACTGCGGTCCTTTTCCTTCGATATCTTTGCCATTTTGACGCCTCGACGATCTATTTAACGGGTCCTGACCCTAGGTCCGACCGCAGAAAAATCTATCCGGTCATTGCCTATTAAGCGATAATCCCTACATTCAAGCGACAAAGGCGTCCTGGTACGCTGCCTCATATATGGATAAAGCAGATGAATGACGACAAGGACCCGCAACAGCCCAATCCCCTGATGCGCGGTTTGATGATCTGGTCGGGCCTCCTGGTCGCGCTGTTCCTGATCACCTCGCTGATGAGCGGGGCCGGCACGGCAGCGCGCGAAGCTATCCCTTATTCGAACTTCAAAAAGTTAGTGGCCGAAGGCCAGGTGGAATCTGTGGTAATCGATGACACCAGCATTGTCGGCAAGCTCAAGGATGACAAAACCTTTTCCACCGTTCCGATCCGCGACCCGGAACTCACCAAGAAGCTTGACGAAAAAGGCGTGACCTATTCGGCCAAGGCGGTCGAAAGCCCCGGTCTGCTGACCTACTTCCTCATTCAGGCTCTGCCCTTCCTGCTGATCCTCGGCGTCGGCTATTTCGTGTTCCGTCAGATGCAGAAATCATCTGGCGGCGGCGGTGCCATGGGTTTTGGCAAATCCAAGGCCAAGCTCCTCACCGAAAAACATGGCAAGGTGACGTTTGATGACGTTGCGGGCATTGATGAAGCACGTGAAGAGTTGCAGGAAATCGTTGAATTCCTGAAGAACCCGCAGAAATTTTCGCGACTCGGGGGGCAGATTCCCAAGGGCGCGTTGCTGGTAGGCTCACCGGGTACGGGTAAGACGCTCCTAGCGCGCGCAATTGCGGGTGAAGCGGGCGTGCCGTTCTTCACCATTTCAGGTTCGGACTTTGTCGAAATGTTCGTCGGCGTTGGCGCAAGCCGGGTCCGTGATATGTTCGAGCAGGCCAAGAAGAATGCGCCGTGCATCGTCTTCATCGACGAAATCGATGCAGTCGGCCGCCACCGTGGCGCGGGGCTCGGCAATGGCAATGACGAGCGCGAACAGACGCTCAACCAGTTGCTTGTCGAAATGGACGGGTTCGAAGCCAATGAAGGCATCATCATCATCGCGGCGACCAACCGTCCCGATGTGCTGGACCCTGCCCTCCTGCGTCCCGGTCGTTTCGACCGTCAGGTGGCGGTACCGCTTCCTGATATCGATGGTCGCGAAAAAATCTTGCAAGTGCACATGAAGAAGGTGCCGCTCGCGCCGGACGTTGACGTCCGCACCATTGCGCGCGGGACGCCCGGCTTTTCGGGTGCCGACCTTGCGAACCTCGTCAACGAAGCGGCGTTGCTTGCCGCACGCCGGAGTAAACGCCTCGTCGCCGCCAAAGAGTTTGACGACAGCCGCGACAAGGTCATGATGGGCGCCGAACGCCGCTCGATGGTGATGACCGAGGACGAAAAGAAGATGACGGCCTATCATGAGGCTGGTCATGCTCTCGTCTTCGCGCATGAACCGACCGCTGATCCGATCCACAAGGCGACCATTATCCCGCGCGGCTTTGCGCTTGGCATGGTCCAACCGCTGCCGGAACGCGATACCTACAGCTATCATCGCGACAAGATGCACGCGGACATAGCCGTCGCATTCGGTGGCCGTGTCGCCGAAGAAATGATCTTCGGCTATGACAAGGTCAGCTCGGGCGCGTCGAACGACATCATGCAGGCAACCCGCCTTGCCCGCGCGATGGTCACCAAATGGGGGCTTTCGGACAAGGTCGGCCCGCTCGACTTTTCCGACAGCGAAGACAGCTTCACCGGCTATTCGGTTCAGCGCAGCAAGCCGATGTCGGCAGAAACCGCCAAGCTTATCGATAGCGAAGTCAAAGCCTTCGTGGAACGTGGCCTCGCCCGCGCGCGCGACATTCTCAAGAACCATGAAGATCAGTTGCATCTGATCGCCAATGCGCTGCTCGAGTTTGAAACGCTGACCGGCGAGGAAATCAATGCGCTGATCAAGGGCGACAAGATTGACCGCGACAACAACAAGGACGATCCGATCCAGCCGGTTACTGGCCATGCTGGATCGATCCCGAAGATCAAACGCCCGCCGCGCGATCCGTTTGGCGATGCCAAACCGCAGCGCACCTGAATGCGGCGCAATTATTAAGGGGAGCGAGGACGTGGGTCTTCGCTCCTTTTTTGTTAAAGATGGGTAAATTGCATATTCACGGCGAGTTCACCCCTGATCTGCTATTATGGCATTCAAATAGGAAAAGCTGGTTCGGCGCTCATCAAATATTGTCAAATGGGCGATAGGGGATTCCATGACCATCACGAACGGGATAAAATTCGTGCCTATTTGTTGAACAGGGTATTTTGATTATGAATTTCAGACCATATTTTGGAGCCGTTGCGGCGGCTGTTGTTACCGTCGCCGGGTTTACGGCCCCGGCGCTCGCGCAGAACGGCACGGTGAGCGTTAAATCGGACAGCTTCGTCGAAAAAGTTTCGACCGACGCTCAGGGCAACCGCAAGGTCAGCCTCGTGCCGCCTACTATTGTAGTGCCTGGCGATACGGTGGTGTTCACCCATGATTATGTCAATAACGGTACCGCGCCCGCAACCGGCTTCCTCATTAACAACCCGTTGTCGAAGCAGATCCAGTTTGTGAGTTCGCCCGACGCCAATCTGGTTGTGTCGGTCGATGGCGGCAAGACCTACGGCAAGCTCGCCTCGCTCAAGGTAGGCGACCGCGCGGCGACCAATGAAGATGTGACCAACCTGCGCTGGACCTTCTCCAAGCCCATCATGCCGGGTGAACGCGGCAAGGTGAGCTTCCGCGGTATCCTGCGCTAATTAACATCGCCCTTCTCATACTGGCCCTCGAACCCGTTTCTCGCTAGAACAGCGTGAACCGGCGTTCGGGGGCTATTTGCGTTTATGACCATCTATTGCGATGAAAGCGGCGGCCTGTCGGCGGGCGCGATGTGCTTTGCCGCTTTGCGTATGGACGATGCCGACGCGGAGCGCTTGCTTGACCGCTTCCGCGAGGTTACCGGCCTGCGCGGAGAGCTTAAGGGCAGCCGCATTGCTCTGATTGAACGCGCCTTCTTCTTCGAACTGCTGGAGCGCTTTGGCGGTGAAGCTTGGGTTAGCGTGGTGCGCCGCGAGAAACTGGTGCCAAAGGGTGAGCAAAACCCCGAAGACATAAAAGTCTATGCCCGGCTGCTTGAAACGGTCCTCGACAAATGGCAGGCGGCGGATGACAAGCCCGGACCGCGCAAGGTTGTCATCGATGATGGCCGCTACGACCCCCGCCTCCAGCAGATGCTGAGGGAAGATGTCCAGCGCGACCTTGGCCAATGGGGTCGCGCCAGTCTTGCCGACAGCCGACGCGTTGCCGGCATCCAGATTGCCGATGTAGTCGCCAATACGCTCTATAACCTCGCGATCCAGTCAACGCGCGCCGAACGGATGCGGCGTATCCTCTCGCCCTTCATTGCGGATCGGCGGGTCCGCGTGATCGAGCTTGAGCGGCTATGAAAAAACCCGGCCTTGAACGGGCCGGGTCCTTTCTCACCTGATTAGGCTTATAGCGGCTTAGCCGTCATAATCCCCACCGATGTTGGTGTTACGCGGCGGTGCGGCAGCGGTCAGGCGCAGCGCTTCGGCCGAGCGGCTGATCGAGCCGATTTCGTCCGGCGTATCATCATCATCGATCTGAAGTTTTTGCAGACCCGACACCAGCGTGTGTTCAAGATCATCCGGGCGGATGGTCTGTTCGGCGATTTCGCGCAAGGCAACGACCGGATTTTTATCGCGGTCGCGGTCGATGGTGAGTTCAGCGCCACCCGAAATTTCGCGCGCACGCTGCGCTGCGAGGAGCACCAGATCGAACCGGTTTGAAATCTTGTCGACGCAATCTTCGACTGTAACGCGAGCCATATGTTCGCTTCCTTACGTAAAAATATCCACGCCTTCAAAACCGAAGGCAAAATGTCCGGAAAGGCCGCCCGCTAACAACTCTGACCGTCAGAGTCAATGAAAAGCGATGGTTTAGCCCCAAAATCCGGTGCGCTTTTGATATGGTGTCGCCCTTCCTTCATTTCCACCCCTTGGCATCGCGCCCGCGCTTTGGCATGGGCGGTAACCATGGAAGGCGAACCTCCTTCACCGCTGGTTCCCGACCTTGATAGCCTCAAGGGTCCGGATCATGGCTCGGTTCCGCCGCTCGTTGGCGCGCGTCGCCATGCGTTGAGCGCGGACTGGAGTCATGAGACCGACGGCAACCGGCTCGATTTCCTTGTCGACGGTCCCGACCGGCTGCAGGCCGTACTCGCCGCGATCCACGGCGCGCAGCACAGCCTCAAACTCCTTTATTATATGTTCCGCGCCGACAAGAGCGGCACAGAGGTGATGGACGCCCTGATTGCGGCACAGCGGCGCGGCGTCGAGGTCAGCCTCATCATTGACAGCTTCGGCTCCGCCGACACGCCCGAATGGTTCTTTGCGCAATTCGAGCAGGCGGGCGGCGATTACCACGCCTTTTCGGCCAAGTGGCGCGCGACTTACCTTATCCGCAACCACCAGAAGCTTCTCATCGCCGATGATGCGCTGGTGATTACCGGCGGGTTCAATATCGGCGATGATTATTTTGGCCCCGTCGATGATCCGCGCTGCTGGTATGATCTGGGGCTCCGCCTCACCGGGCCAGCCGTCGCGCCCGCAGTTGATTATTATACCAAGCTCCATAGCTGGGTCCACAATCCCGAGCGCAACTGGAAGAGCCTGCGCTTCCTCATCCATACATGGGACCGCATCAACCCCCTCGCCGCGCGCAAGCGCATGGCCTATTCGAGCGAGAGCGCACAGCAAGGGCCCTTGCGCTGGTATGTCGGCGGTCCGACGCGGCGGCTCAACCCCTGGGCCAAAGCGATCAAGGCCGATCTCGACCAAGGCCAGCAACTCGACATGGTTTCCGCCTATTTCGCGCCCGGCCAAGGGATGCTCCGCCGCATCGCCCGCATGGCACAGGCACGCAAAGGCGCAACCCTCATCCTCCCGTCCAAATCGGATAATGGCGCGACCATCGGGGCGGCGCGCATTCTTTATGGCTATCTCCTTAAACGGGATGTCAAAATCTACGAATTTGTGCCGACCAAGCTGCACATGAAGCTGATCGTGATCGATAATATCACCTGGATCGGCAGCGCCAATTTCGACATGCGCAGCCTGTTCATCAACATGGAATTGATGCTGCGCATTGATGACCCCGCGCTCGCCGAGGAAATGCGCAATTTCATCGGCATCCATGCCGACCATAGCGACGTCATCACCCGCGCCGAGCACCGCCATCACCTCACCTTGATGAACCGCCTGCGCTGGAGCCTTGCCTATTTCATCGTCGCGGTGATGGACTATGGCGTCACAAGGCGGCTCAATTTCGGGATTGGAGTTTAGCTGTTGGCCGGGACCTTGATTCCCTAGATTCCCGCGCAAACGCTAAAATTGACCGGCTAGATTCCCTAGATTCCCTCCCAAACGCAAAATCGGCCCGCTAGATTCCCTAAATTCCCTCTCAAGCGTGAAAATCGGCCCGGTAGATTCCCTAGATTCCCTGTCAAACGCACACAACGCATCCTTCACCACCCCGCAACGCTGAACCTTGGTCGGCCATCCATTGTCTGCAAACCCCGGATCGACGATCCGCTGCCCCGCCGATATCCACCGATTCGCTGAGGGAGCGTGCAGAACTCCGACTATGTAGGACAGCATAAAATGACGCCGCCATATTCCCTCACAAGCGAGAGCCAAAAGACGGGCCGCATCTTGAGGGCGGGATGTCGCACAAACAAGTGCTATACCAGCTTTGCTGGCTCTAAACGACATAGCATTTCTCTATGCCTCTGCGTTTTCTGCGCCTCTGCGTGAACCAATTAAATCGGGCATCGAATAGCGCGTGCAACGCCGCACCTGTATCCACCCGTCACCCTGAAGCTGGTTCAGGATCCCTGCCACCTGCCCTCGCGATGGCTACCGGGTCTAGATGCTGAAACAAGTTCAGCATGACGAAATTTTGGAGTGGTGCGAACAAAATTGGGTCCGCATAAACCCGGTTTCGCGCAGAGGCTCAGAAGGAAGCAGAGGCGCCGAGATGTTGCGCGAAATGCAAGCCGGGTGACGCTAAACGGGGGCATGAGTTAGCGACAAACGCCTCCCATCGTCATTGCGGGGCCGCCAGCGGCGGCGCGGCAATCCAGAGCGGCTTCAACAAACCCTGGATTACCGCAGCCGTCGCAAAGACGTAGCATTGCGCTGCGCCTTTGCGTGAGTCAGTTTATTTGAGGTTATCCCGGAAAAATTGCGTCAGCCGGTCAAACGGGATCACATCCATTTTGTCGTAAAGGTCGGTATGGTTGGCGCCCTTGATGATCATCAGTTCCTTGGGCTCGGCCGCCGCCTTATACGCATCCTCGCTGAAATAGCGCGAGTGCGCCTTTTCGCCATGGATGAACAGGACGGGCCGCGGCGCGATTTCCTTGATGTAGGTGAGCAACGGAAAGCCATTGAACGAAAGCGGCATGGTCACTGACCAGGATGCATTGGAATTGACCGCCCGCGGATGAAAGCCGCGCTTGGTGCGATAGAAGTCATGATAGTCGACCAAGAATTGCGTTTCGCCGCCCTTCAGTTCGTTGGACAGCGGGCCATATTTGGGCGTGCCGTTCTTGGAATCTTCCCAGCGTTGACGACTCATCTCCTCGAGCGCCTTGGTGCGCTGCTCCAGCGTCACGCTGTCATTATAGCCCTTCGACATCACGCGGCTCATATCGTACATCGTGCTGGTCACAACCGCTTTGATGCGCTTGTCGACCGCACTTGCACCGAGCGCCATACCACCCCAGCCGCAAATGCCGATGATGCCGATACGTTCGCGATCCACTGCTTCATGGAGACCGAGATAATCGACCGCCGCACTGAAATCTTCGATATTGATATCGGGTGACGCAATGTTACGCGGCTCGCCGCCACTTTCGCCGGTATAGGACGGGTCAAAGGCGAGCGTCACAAAGCCGCGTTCGGCCATGGTCTGGGCATAGAGGCCCGACGACTGTTCCTTCACTGCACCAAACGGTCCCCCGACGGCGATTGCCGCGAGTTTCTTTCCGGCTCGATCCTTGGGCAGATACAGATCAGCGGCAAGGATTATGCCATAGCGGTTTTTGAATTGAACCTTTTGGTGGTCCACTTTGGTGCTTTGCGGAAAAATCTTGTCCCAATCGCTGGTCATGGTGAGGGCTCCTGTTGGATTGTTGGTTGGATTGCTTTGCGCATTTACCGCCGCCGGTAAAATGGCGGCAGCGAGCGCAAGTGCGGCGGTTAGATAATTCATCAGATGTCTCCTGAATGGACAGGTAAGGTGGACGCCTCACCGGTGTTGACGCGTTTATGGACTATCCGGTTATGCAGTAATATACGCATAATATTGTAATCTCTATTGAACAGGATTCACAAATGCAGCGCGCGCCGATTGCCGAACTGGATGCTTTTCTCATTGTCGCCGAGGAACAAAGCTTCACACGGGCGGCGGCCCGCCTCGGACTCACGCCTTCCGCACTCAGCCATTTGATGCGCAAGCTGGAGGAACGGATCGGCGTGCGCCTGCTCAATCGCACCACCCGCAGCGTGACCACCACCGATGCGGGCGAGCGTTTGCTCAACGAGCTTGCCCCGCACTATCGGCACATTCATCGCGTGCTTGACGATCTTGGCGAATTGCGCGGTGAACCGGCGGGGCTGCTGCGTGTCACCTGCGGCGATTTTCCGGCAGAAGCAATCCTGCTCCCGGCCGCCGAGGCGCTGATGGCGCGCTATCCCGATCTGATGATCGAACTCAGTATTGATACCGGCTTCACCGATATTGCCGCGCACCGTTTCGATGCGGGCGTGCGGCTCGGAGAAACGATTGCGCAGGATATGATTGCGGTCAAAATCAGCCCGGACCAGCGCATGGCTGCGGTCGCCTCGCCGGATTATGTCGCGGCGCACGGGACGCCCGAAACGCCGCATGATCTTGCTGACCATAATTGCATCAACTTGCGGTTCCCGACACATGGCAGTTTATATGTGTGGGAATTTGAAAAAGACGGACACGAACTGAACGTCCGGGTCGAGGGACAGTTGACGGTCAACAGCAATGCGCTCGCCCATCGCGCGGCGCTGGGCGGGAGCGGCATTGCGATGTCGCTTGAGAGCATGTTCGCGGAGGATCTTGCGGCGGGACGTCTGGTGCGCCTGCTCGAAGACTGGTGCCCGCCCTTTCCCGGCTTCTATCTTTATTATCCGACCAACCGCCAACGCTCTCCGACCCTCGCCGCACTGGTTGAGGAATTGCGGGGGGCTTACCGGCAAAAAAAACCGTCACCCTGAACTTGTTGCAGGGTTCATACCTCCTGCCCTCGCGATGGCTCCGGGACTATGGATGCTGAAACAAGTTCAGCATGACGGAATTTGGAAAATTGGTCCGCGGTTCACCGTCCCTGGAGGGGAGGGTCAAAAGGCGGGCACCGTCTTTTGGGGTGGGTATGATCGCGCTGTCGTTATAGAGTTTACCCACCCCGAAAATCGTTGCCAATTTTCGCCCCTCCTTGGAAGGGAGGGTGGGACGGGACAGCTCGACGAACCCCGATCAATCCTTCCACGCCCAGAACAGGAAGCAGGGCGGGATATTCCACCAGGCCATGCCTTTGTCGATGCGTTTGAAGAAGGGGGCGACGAAATCGCGTGCCTTGGCGCGGAACTGGTAGATGAGGAACGCGCCGCCGGGGCGGATGACCTTGTGCGTTTCCTTGGCGATAATGTCGCCAACACCAGCAGGCAGCGTCGAGAAAGGCAGGCCCGAGACGACATAATCGGCATGGTCGAAGCCATGCGCTTTGATGATTTCCGCAACGTCGGTCGCTGAGCCATGGACGGGGATAAAGCGGCTATCCTTGATGTCGCGCTTCAGATAGTCAATGAAATCAGGGTTCAGATCGATTGCGATCAGCGTCGCATCGGGGCGGAGCTTTTCGAGGATGGGGCGGCAAAAGGTGCCCACGCCAGGACCATATTCGACGAATAATTTGGTATTCTGCCAATCGACCGGCGCGAGCATCTGGTCAATCAGCTGGCGCGTCGAGGGGATGATCGATCCGACCATCACCGGATGCTTGATAAAGCCTTTGAGGAATACCCCCCATGGTCCCATTGCGCGGATGATCCGATTGGAAAGACGACGCGATTCTGGGTTGGTTTCGGCTTTGGAGGAAGACATCATCACCCGGTCACATGGTTGAAACTATGGAACGCCCGTCGCAAATTACGGTTCCTATTGCAACCTTTTTGCGGGGAAAAAGCTGCGCTCGCTGTTGCCTCGCGGGTCAAAGCGGTTATGGCTGTGCGACGGCAAACCAATCAACGGGGGAGCGATGGACATCGGAAAAGCGGGCCAAGTCGCGGTGATCTTCGTGTCCCGGCGCACCCCGGATGATGCGGCTGGCTATGCGGAAGCGGCGGATGAAATGCTGGCCTTGGCGCAGAGCCAACCCGGCTATGTCGGCGTCCATTCTGCCCGCGATGCGACGGGATTCGGGATTACGGTCAGCTATTGGGAGAGCGAGGCGGCGGCCAAAGCCTGGCGCAACCATCCGCGCCACAGCGAAATCCGTGATGCGGGCCGGGCGCTTTGGTACCAAAATTATCACACCATCGTCGCCGATGTGACGCGGAGCTATGACTGGAGCCGTGATGTCCTTTAATACGCCGCGCTTCGGCCCATCGACCATCAGCACGGACCGGATGATCATCCTGTTTACCGTGATGCTGGTTGCGGCGGCAGGCAATACCGCGATGCAGTCGATCCTGCCCTCAATCGGCACCGAACTCGGCGTGCCCGATGTGTGGGTGGCGATGGCGTTCAGCTGGTCGGCCGTCCTGTGGGTGTTAACGGCCCCTTATTGGGCGCGGCTGTCCGACCGGCGGGGGCGGCGCACCCTGATGGCGCTCGGAATGATCGGCTTTGCCGCATCAATGGGATTTTGCGGAGCCGCCTTGTTCGGCGGGCTCCACGGCTGGATCAGCGCGGGCACGACCTTCATCCTGTTTGCGATTTTTCGCAGCCTCTATGGCGGGTTCGGCTCTGCCGCTCCGCCAGCGGTGCAAGCCTATATCGCGGCGCGCACCGAAGCCGAGGAGCGCTCGAAAGCGATGTCGCTCCTCTCCTCCTCGTTCGGGCTTGGGACGGTGATCGGGCCAGCACTGGCGCCCTATCTGATCTTCCCGGTGCTGGGTTTATCGGGGCCGTTGATCAGCTTTGCGGTGATCGGCGTTGCGGTGCTGGTTTGCTTGCGGATTATCCTGCCCGACGATACGCCACGGTTTGACGCCCGCGGGGTCGTCGCAAACTATCCCGGCGGCGGGGGCGGTAGTGCGACACCGGGCGGCGCCAGCGATGCCGATGATCTGCGCGACGAAGACTTGTCGGATGCGCCGACCAAGCCAGCCCCGCCGCTTAGTTGGCGCGACCGGCGCTTGCGGCCATGGATTTATGCGGGGCTGATGGGCGGGCATGCGCAGGCCGTACTGATCGGCGTGGTTGGCTTTTACACGCTCGACCGGCTCGGCCTCAGGCAATCACCCGCAGAAGGCGCGCAGGACCTTGGGATCATCATGATGTCGGGCGCGGGCGCGACGTTGCTGGCGCAATGGGGCATTATCCCGGCCCTCAACCCTTCGCCGCGCAACAATGTGATCTGGGGCGGGGTTATTGCCGCGCTCGGCATCTGGATGGTTGCCAGTGCCGGAACGCTGCACGGCATCATGATGGGTTATGCCGTCGCATCATTGGGCTTCGGCCTCTACCGCCCCGGCTTTACCGCCGGATCCTCGCTCGCGGTGCGACGGAGCGAACAGGGCGCGGTCGCCGGGATGGTCGCCTCAATCAACGGCGCGGCCTATATCATCGCCCCAGCCATCGGCGTGTGGATCTACAACCATCATGGCTGGTGGCTGTTCGCAGGACTGATCGCGCTTTGCCTCATGCTGGCGGGATGGACGCGGGCGGCGCTTAGTCGGGGGTGAGGTTATTCCGGCCAATTGCGTCGGTGCTCCTGTGAAGGCAAGAGTCCCCGGGTTAGGTAGCGTTATGCAGCCCTAGGCGGGGAGCCGAGTCATATTCCTCGGCTCACCCTGTGCAGCGACACAAGACGGTTTTATCCCTTCGCGGCCTCCCCCTCATGCTTCTCATCGCGCGTAGGCTTTAACTGGCCCGGCACGATGAAACCGATGGGGTCGAGGCGCAGGGCATTTTGTTTGATCTGCCCGGCGATCTGCTCATACTCCTTTTCCATCTCCGGCGTGACCGAAGCGCGGGTATCCTTGAGCGCCGCTTCGAAATCTTCCATCGCGACCTTCTTGGCCTTGAGCGAGCGGCGCAGCGCCACCATCCCGGCCCGGCGCACCAGGTCCTCAAGGTCAGCTCCGGTAAAGCGTTCGGTCCGCTTGGCGAGATCATCAAGATCAACATCCTTGTCGATCGGCATTTTCTTGGTGTGGATGCCAAGAATGACCCGCCTGCCCTTCTCGTCGGGCACCGGCACATAGATGAGTTCGTCGAGGCGTCCCGGACGCAGTAACGCGGGGTCGATCAGGTTGGGCCGGTTGGTCGCCCCGATCACCACCACCGAATTAAGCTCTTCCAGCCCGTCCATTTCGGCAAGCAAGGTGTTGACTACGCGGTCGGTGACGGCGGGTTCATTACCGCCGGTCTTGCGCGCAGGCACCAGCGCGTCGAGTTCGTCAATGAAGATGACGCAGGGCGCAACCTGACGCGCACGGGCGAACAGCTTGCTGATCTGCTGCTCGCTCTCGCCATACCATTTGGACAGGAGATCGCTCGATTTCGTCGCCATGAAGTTGGCTTCGGATTCGCGCGCGACTGCCTTTGCCAGCAAAGTCTTGCCGGTTCCGGGCGGGCCATAAAGCAGGAAGCCCTTGGCCGGACGGATGCCGAGACGGCGGAAGGCTTCGGGGTCCTTGAGCGGGAGCTCAACCCCTTCCTTAAGCTTGCGGATCGCATTCTCAAGCCCGCCAAGGTCGGACCATTTGACATTGGGGGCCTGCACCATGACTTCACGCATTGCGGAAGGCTGGACGCGTTTCAGGGCGTTGAGGAAATCATCGCGCGTGACGCGCACCTCTTCAAGCACCTCGGGCGGGATTTGCCGCTCTTCAAGGTCGAGCTTGGGCATGATGCGGCGCACCGCCTCAATCGCAGCCTCACGGGCAAGCGCGGCAAGGTCAGCGCCGACAAAGCCGTAAGTGGTGCGGGCAAGCTCGTCCAGATCGACCTTATCATCGAGCGGCATCCCGCGGCTGTGGATGCCAAGGATTTCGCGGCGGCCCCGTTCGTCCGGCACGCCCACCGTAATTTCGCGGTCGAACCGGCCCGGACGGCGTAGCGCCTCGTCAATCGCTTCGGGGCGATTGGTTGCGGCGATGACAACGACATTGGCGCGGGCTTCCATCCCGTCCATCAGCGTCAACAGCTGGGCGACGATGCGCTTTTCGGCTTCGCCCTGCACCTGTTCACGCTTGCGGGCGATCGAATCAATCTCATCGATGAAGATAATCGACGGTGCGGTTTTCTGCGCCGCATCGAAAATCTCGCGCAGCTTCTTTTCGGATTCGCCATAGCCCGCACTGAAAATTTCCGGGCCGTTGATAAGGTAGAATTCCGCGTCGCTTTCATTGGCAACCGCACGCGCAAGCCGGGTCTTGCCGGTCCCTGGCGGGCCATGGAGGAGCACCCCGCGCGGCGGATCAACGCCAAGGCGGGTAAAGAGTTCAGGATAGCGCAGCGGCAGTTCGACCATTTCGCGCAGTTGATCAATCGCCTCGCTCATGCCGCCAAGGTCATCATAAGTGACATCGGCGCGGCGCATGGTCGAAGGCTCCTCATATTCGGAGCGCAGCTCGACCTCGGTATCGGCGTCGATATGGACGATCCCCTTGGGGCTGGTCGAAACCACCGACAGGCGGATTTCCTGCAAGGCAAAAGTCGGCGCGGCGAGCATCTGGCGCAATTGCGGGGGCATATTGCCTTGGTCGACACGCTGCTGGCCGTGGGTTGCTACCACGTCACCTGCCGTAAACGGACGCCCGACAAAACTGCGTTTCAGTGCTTCGCCCGATCCTTGTAGCACCAGATTTTGCTGCGCGGGCGCAAACACCACGCGTTGGGCCGGTTTGGATTCGCCGCGTTCAATTTTGACGAAATCGCCCGAACCGACGCCGGCATTGGCGCGCTGCAGGCCATCGAGGCGCAGCACGTCGATGCCTTCATCTTCGGCATAAGGGAACACCGCGATGCTGGCAGTGGTGCGCTTGCCGGTGATCTCGATCACGTCGCCTTCGGTAATGCCAAGCTTGGTCATCACCGCCCGCGGCACCCGCGCAAGTCCGCGCCCGCTATCTTCGGGCCGCGCATTGGCAACTTGGATTTTTTCCCCGCCGCTTACCGGCTTTTCTTTTTCGCTATCGGCCATGGATTTGTTTTTTCCGCTTTATCTGGCTTTGAAGGAGGAAAGCGCAACATAGGTTGCCCGCGCCCGAGTTTCGAGGGGGTAACGAGCGAAAACCGAAAAAGTTGAGTGTGAGGGCGGAAATGTTTGGGGGAAGTAATCGCCTTATTCCCTCCCTCGTCATTGCGAGCCGCAACGCGGCGCGGCAACTCAGAGTTGCATAACCCGCTCTGGATGGGTTGACCTACGGTCGCCGGCGGCCCCGCTTCGCTCGCAAGGACGGAGCAGCGAATGGGCCACTTCGCCATTTCTCAAAAAAACAAAAAAAAGGGCCGCTGCGAACAGCGACCCTTGGAAAGTTTTATAGGAGAGGATGCCTGAAAGGCAGGTCCCATATGTATCCGACTCGGTTTTTGTGCAAGTGCGAAGAAAACAATTAGAGTTGCATTTTATGCAATCGCATTTTACATGGGTTTCGTCGCAAATGCCTTGAAACTGCCGTTTTTTTAGCATTGCATGAGCGGAATGGCACTCCCGAAATTCTTTTCGCGAGTGCAATAATTGAAAATAAAAGTAAAAAGGTAGAGGTTCCATGCGCAGACTGCCGCCCTTGACGGGGCTCGAGGCCTTTATTCAGGTCGCACGGTTGGGGTCGGTCAAGGCCGCCGCCGCCGAATTGAACCTCTCCATGCCCGCTTTATCGCGGCGGGTGCAGGGACTCGAGCAAGCTATCGGCCAGCATTTGTTCGACCGCCACCATCAGGCGCTGAAGCTCACCGAAACCGGCAAGGCGTTGCAGGCGCGGCTTGGCCCGGCGCTCGATGAATTGCAGGCGGCGATCGACGCGGTGCTTGGCGGTGAGGAAAATCTGCGGCTGCGTTTGAACGTGCTGCCGCTCTTCGCCAGCCAGCGATTATTCCCGCACTTGCCCGCCTTGCGCGCCGCCCATCCCCATCTCCATCTCGATGTTGAAACCCTCGGCCACGGCGAATCGCGGCTCGGCGAAGGGGTGGACGCGGCGATCACCCTCGCCCGCGAAATCGACCCTGCGCTTTATTCGGTCAAGCTCGATCAGGACTATGTCTATCCGATTGCGGCCAAGAAATATGCGGAAGGACCGGACCGCCTCACCACCCCCGAACAGTTGGCGCGCATGACCGTCCTCATCCACAGCGAAATGCCGGAGACTTTCGAGGAATGGAAAAAGGAGATCGGCCAGCCCTATCTCGAACCGCTCGCCACCGATTATTTCGATTCCGGGCCGCTGATGCTGGAGGCCGCCGCCCAAGGGGTCGGCGTCGCCTTCATGCTAGGCCATCACCTCGAAGACGCGAACGACCAGCGTTTGGTCAAGCTATTCGATTTCGAGGTCGAAAGCCCCTATAGCTATTATTTCATCTGCCGCCCGCGCGCGCTCAATAACCCTGCGGTCAAGCTGTTCCACGACTGGCTGGTAAAAGCTGAGGTTTGAGGCGCAATAAAAAACCGCCGTTCTCGGTTTCCCAACAGCGGCGGTTTCTTTTGCAGAGTGGCGCCGCCTCTAGCGCGTGCGCCTTACTGTAAGATGAACGGGACGAAAGTTTGCGCCCTGCCCCACCCTCCCTCGCGAGGGAGGGTCGAAGGCGCGTTAGCGGCTTCGGGGTGGATAAAGCGTCGGCTGCAAGGCGCTACGCCTGTTACTCCTAAACCCACCCCAAAAAACGTGCCGTTTTTTGACCCTCCCTGGAAAGGGAGGGTAGTAGCGAGCTTTTCCCTGCCCGCCGTCAAAAAAGGATCTTACTCGCTCACCGTCGCCTTGACGATCTTGCCCGGATTTGCCGGGGGTTCGCCCTTGGGGAGGGCATCGACGGCGTCCATGCCGGAGATCACATTGCCCCACACCGTATATTGATTGTCGAGGAAGCGCGCGTCGTCAAAGCAGATGAAGAACTGGCTGTTTGCGCTTTTGGGGTTCTGCGCGCGGGCCATCGAGCAGGTGCCACGGACGTGCGGCTCGGCGTTGAATTCGGCCTTCAAATCGGGAAGCTTAGATCCGCCCATGCCGGTGCCGGTCGGGTCGCCGCCCTGTGCCATGAAGCCATCGATCACGCGGTGGAACACGACGCCGTCATAAAAGCCTTCCTTGGCAAGGCTCGTGATGCGCTCGACATGGCCGGGGGCAAGGTCGGGGCGCAGCTTAATGACAACATCGCCGGTCGACAGCGAAAGCGTGAGGGTCTGGTCGGCCATTGGGGAGATACCTTTCCATTAGGGAGTATGTTTTTGGTCGAGCGCCTACATAAGCGATAAGACCGGCGACGCCACCCCCCGCTACCAAAATTCTTGCATCGCCGCAGCCAAGCGCCTAGGGCGGCCCCGCGCCTGACGCGCAACCCATCCATCAGCCAGTTAGGAAACCGCCATGCCACAGGAAGGAGACAGTCGATGCAGCCTGATCTTCCTGAGCATGAAGAGCTGCGCGACGACGCGCTGAGCGATACCGCCACGCTGGAGCGCGCCTCTGCGCCGCCACCCGTGCCCGAAACCTCCGAAAGCAATCTTGACGAAGACGACCGGTTGAAACCGGAATTCGTCCGCAAGGTGCTCGGCCTCGTCGAAGCAGGCGAGGATGAAGCCGCGCGCGACCTCGTCCGCCCGCTCCACCCCGCCGACATCGCCGACCTGTTCGAGCTGACCCGCGAAGAAGAGCGCCAGCCACTCGCCGCCGCGCTGGGTGACCTCGTTTCCGCCGAAGTGCTGGCGGAAATGAATGATTATGTGCGCGACGATCTGGTCGAGGTACTCGCGCCTGCGCAGCTTGCCGAACTCGCCGCCGAACTTGATACCGACGATGCCGTCGCGATCATCGAGGAACTGGATGAGGACGACCAGCAGGCGGTCCTCGCCCAGCTTGCACCCGAAGACCGCATCGCGATCGAGGACGCGCTCTCCTATCCCGAGGACAGCGCGGGCCGTATCATGCAGCGCGACCTCGTCGCGGTGCCCGAACATATGAATGTCGGTCAGGTCATCGACCTGCTCCGCTCCGAAGGCGATATCACGTCGGATTTCTATGAAATCTATGTAGTCGATCCGATGCACCGCCCGGTCGGCCATGTCATGCTCAGCTGGATTTTGCGCACGCCGCGCAAGATTGCGATCAGCGACGTGATGAAGCGCGAACAAACGCTCATCCCGGTCGATATGGATCAGGAGGAAGTGGCGCTGCGCTTCCAGAAATATGCACTGATTTCTGCCGCTGTCGTCGATGGGTCGGGCCGCCTCGTCGGCATGATCACGGTGGACGATGTCGTCCACATCATTCAGGAAGAAGCGGGCGAAGATATTCTGCGCCTGTCCGGTGCTGGTGATGGCGACATTAACGAGCCCATCCTGATGACCATCCGCACGCGCCTTACCTGGCTGGTGGTCAATTTGGGCACTGCGATGGTTGCGGCCTCGGTGGTTGGCATGTTCCAGGGCGCGATTGCCAAATTTGCGGTACTCGCCGTGCTGATGCCGATTGTGTCAGGCATGGGCGGCAATGCCGGAACACAAACCCTTGCAGTGACGGTGCGCGCGCTCGCGACCAACCAGCTTACCAGTTCGAACACGGTGCGCATGATCCTGCGTGAATTCAGGATTGCGCTCACCAATGGGTTGGTGCTGGGCAGCTTGCTGGGCGCGGGCGTTGCGCTGATCTTCCACAATCCGCTGCTCGGCGCGGTGATGTGCGCGGCGATGATCATCAACAATGTAGTCGCGGGGTTAGCGGGCATTCTGGTCCCGGTAATCCTCGAAAAATTCGACGTCGATCCGGCCGTTTCCTCGGCGGTGTTTGTGACGACGCTGACCGATACGATGGGTTTTTTCTCCTTCCTCGGGCTGGCGGTGGCGGTCGGCCTGTCTTCCTTGTGAGCCGTGCCGGCGAGAGTTGGCGCGTCAATGCCGTCCTGACCGGTGGCATCCGCCCCTTCGGTCCCCATGGCGAACCCAGCGCGATTGGCAAAACGCCGCGCGAAGGCCCGCTCCGTATCGGCCCGCTCGGGCTTGAGGATGACAAGCAAGCCGACCCGATCCATCATGGCGGGGTCGACAAGGCGATCCACCATTATCCGCATGACCATTATCCGTGGTGGCGCGAGCGGCTCGGCGATCATCCGCTGCTGGCCGATTATGGTGCGTTCGGCGAAAACATCACGACGACGGGTCTTGCCGAGGACAGTATCTGCCTCGGCGACCGCTTCCGGCTCGGCACGGCGCTCATCGAGGTGAGCCAGGGCCGCCAGCCCTGTTGGAAACTCGGCCATCGTTTCGGGGTGAAAACTGTTCCGGCAACCGTGACCAGCAGCGGCAAATGCGGCTGGTATTATCGTGTGATCGAAAGCGGCACGGTGGCGAGCGGGGACGCGCTGACCCTCGTCGCTCGCCCTTTGCCGGAATGGACCGTGCGCCGCCTGTTCGCGCTGGTCATTGGCGGCGAAGGCAAAGGCGAGACCGCTATCTTCCGCGACCTTGCCCGCACGCCGCAACTCGCCGAAAGTTGGAAAACCCGCGCCAGAAAGCTCGCCGACGCGAGGTAAAATCTTGTCCCGCATCCTGATCTTTAAGCGAATTTTACCTTTTACCCGCTAAGGTCGCCGCCAAAATCGGGAGTATATCCAGTGGCGGAAGAAAATAGCATCGAATTTCAGGCCCCCGGCGCGAGCCGCGCAGACATTGCGGGTGCGATTGAAGAAGAATTTCCGGGTCAGTTCGACCATGAAGATTTCGGCGGCCAGTCCGTGTTCCAGCATAAGGGCAGCTACACCAGCTTCACGCTCGGCGAAACGCAGGCGATGCTGGACGGCGCGACCGATGTCGTGCGCAAAATGTATCTCGACAAATTCGCCAGCGGCTATGGCTTCACGCCCGATTTCGAGATGAGCTGTCGTTATGACAAGGCCAACCCGGACCTGTCGCGCGAACTGGAAGCCAAGATGATCAACCTCATCCTCATGGCGAGCGCGGGCGATGTGATCTACATGGCCGGATACGAAAAACCCCGCCTGTGGCGCAAAGGCGGCGAGGTGCTGCTCGCGAGCAACGACAATCACTGGACGCTCCCCGCCAACTACGCCCAGCATTTTGAATCCGCGACACGCATGGAAGCATTGCCCGAGGAGTTTTGACACGCTGGAGCGCCAGTTTCGAAACCGGCGCTCCGTTATTTGACCTCAGAAACTATACCGTCCCGTTATCCCAATCGTGCGCGGTTGGACGCGGATCTTGGCTTCGGGGTCGAACGGGGTTGAGGAGAGCGCGCGGATCACGCCCTTGCTGTCGGCGAGGTTACGCACGAACAGCGAGACTTCGGATTCGCCCCAACGCATCCCTGCGCGCAGATTGACCACCGAATAGGCGTCCATCTTGCGATAGGCACTGTTTGATGGTGCAAACTGCGTGGCTCGGTCGCCGATATGTTGGGCGTTGCCCCACAGGAAGGCCTCGCCGCTTGCCACCGGGATGCGATATTCGCCGGAGATGTTGAACTGGAATTTGGGCGTATAGGGGGCCTGATCGCCGCGCTTCGCTTTGAGATTGACCACATCCTTGTCGAGCTCCGACGTCATGATGGTGGTGCCGAAATCGATGCTTACCTGCGGGCTTGGCCGGAAGCCGAGTTCAAATTCGAGCCCCTTGCTGGTCAAGTCCCCGACATTTTCGCGGAAACCGAACCCGCAATCGAGCCCGCGTGCGGTTTGCATATCCTTCCATTTGAGAAGGAAGGCTGCGGCATTCACATTGACCCGCCCATCTGCATAACGTCCCTTGCCGCCGACTTCATAGCTCCACACGCTGTCGGAACCGAACACCGTGGGATCGCCGCCCGCCCGCTGGATTTCGGCTAGTTCAGTCGCGCAGACGGTTTGCGGAATGGT
Organism: Pseudomonadota bacterium; assembly: GCA_023458055.1. GTDB lineage: Bacteria > Pseudomonadota > Alphaproteobacteria > Sphingomonadales > Sphingomonadaceae > JAFAFE01. The sequence continues at coordinate 17,034 of JAEXAW010000100.1, read as the reverse complement.
GCCGTTGACGCCGCCATAGCGGAAGCCCTTGGCGACCTGCGCGTAAAGCATGGTTGATGGCGTTGCCTGCCAGGAGAGGTTCGCTTTGGGGTTGAAGCCGTCTTCCTTTGACGTGCGTTCAGGGGGATGCGCGGCGACGGGACCATTGAACAGGCCGGACTGATAATATTCGTAACTCTGTTTCCAGTTGAAATAGCGTAAGCCCCCGGTCGCGGTGACATCGCCAAACTGGTAGGAAAGTTCACCAAAAGCGGCAAAGGTGTTTACCTTGACCTTGTCATAGCCCCAATAGGCATGGTCAGTCGGCGCACCAAACGCGCTGGAGGGCGCCCCGATATAGGCATCAAGGCCGGGAATGGGGAAGGTGTTCAAATAATTGATCTTCTTGCGGTCCAGAAATCCGCCGAGAATCCATTTGAACGGCCCGTCGCCTTGCGAGGCAATGCGGACTTCCTGGGCGAAATAATTAAGCCGCGTTGTATCTACCAACTCATGCGGCTTCAGTCCCGGCAACGCCGCCGGAAATAGACTGTCTAGCGAGCGCGCATTGACCGTCTTGCGGCGGAAATAGGAGGTCGAGCTGGTCAGCGCGAAGGCGTCCTGATCAAGGTTGAACGTCGCGTTCCAGATGTTCATCCGGTCCTTATATCCATCCTGCGAGACATAATCACGTCCAAGGCCGGGCACCCGCTCGAGATCTTCGGGGCGGCCATAATCCTTGTAATTATGGTTGATCCAGCTGAGGTCGAGCGTCGCCTGTTCACTGAACTTGGCGCGACCGGTGATGCGTCCGCCATAGCCCTTGCTATGGTTCACATCCTTTTCGCCCGTGGTGATATTGTCGATATAACCGCCCGTGCGCATGACATAGCCACTCGCGCGAACGCCGACCTTCTCAGTCACAATCGGCGCGTTGATCAGCGCCTTGGCATCCCAGCTGAGATCGCCATGCGCGATGCTGGAGAGGCTGCCTTCGGCCTTGCCACCAAACGTGTCGAGGTCGGGACGGCGCGTCACCATGCGAATGGTCCCCGCCATCGAGCCTGCCCCGAACAAGGTGCCCTGTGGTCCGCGCAGCACCTCGACGCGCTCGACGTCGAACAGACCGATCTCCGGATTCATCGCGCCCGATGAAATTGGCACCTCGTCAAGATAAATGCCGACGGTTTCCTGATTTTGGGTGTCATTATCATTGCCGCCGCCATTGGCGATGCCGCGAATCGAAAGCCGGGTACGTCCCGGGCCATTCTGATAGGCATTGAGGCTGGGCACAGTGCGTAGGATATCGGTAAAGCTTTGCGCGCCGAGCTGCTGCAATTCCTTTTCGCTCGACACGTTGATACTGGCCGGAACTTTTTCCAGCTCTTCCGCGCGTTTGCGCGCGGTCACAATGATCGCGCCGTCATCCTGAGGGGCCGATGCGCTCGCTCTTTCGTCCTGCGCCAATGCAGGCGATGCGACCAGCATCAGCGGAATTGCCGCCGATAGATATAAGGAAATATGCTTCATAATGATGTCCTCCCCGGATTTAATTTCATTAGAAACTATGCCGCTAGGATGACAAACCGTGTTTTTCAACAACAAAATTGCGCTCTCGCCACAAGATCGTGAAATATTCCTTCTCGAACGCGGCGGATCATACTCTTTTTTTTTTCATTACGAATCATGGCGTGATGAAGCAGCCAGTTCCTATTGGATGACATAACCATTCGTGGTGAAACGTACCCGTCCGGGTTCAACACCAAAGATTGAGCGCATTGTGTTGCCACCGATCTGGCGCAATTGTGCACGATGGGCGGCGTTTGGCGCTTGCTGGAGCTCCATATTGGCCCCGACCAACAATAGGGCAGTTCCCATATTGATTTGATAGCTATAGGCCTTTTTCGAAAGATCAGGGGAGCTAACGGTCGGGTCGTTCGCTAGCTTTGCCGTAATCTGGTTGTATAGTGGTTTGACGTAGGCATCAGGAAATACCTGCCCTGTATAGGCCGTATACGCCCCGTCGATTAGCGCGACATGGCTTGTGGCCAGGTTGAGATTGGGAACACCATAACGACGCTCTGATTCTTTGCCGAATTCAATGATGCCGTTTTCAATCTGGATTTTCCGCCGCACAAACTCGTTTGACGGAAACAGGCTTGCTAGCTTCTGGATGCCCGCATCTGGCGTAACGTCCGCTTACGCTAAGCTGCCACTTGACATCCAGTGGAGAGCGGGTCTTCGGGCGCGAAGACGTGCCTTTATCGATCCCTGACGTTTCCAGAACCGTGCGAATACTACGGTTCATCATGTCCGCTTCCAACAAGTCCTGAAGTGTGGAATTGCTAATACCCCAGCCGCCTTCGCCATAATCTCCAAACTCGGCATGAGCGCCCGTTGCAAAACTCAAGCCACCAAAAATTGCAATTGCCACCAGCTTGCGAACCAACTCGGCTCCAGTCACGCGATCACTCCTTACTTACGTCGGGACGTTTCCTCTTATGGTACGGAAAACATTGAAGGGTATAGGACACCTGTCTCCAGCCGTCTCTCAGCGAATCGTTTATGGGAGCGCCAGGAGAAGGTGCAAAATTGCGATTGCTTGACCAAGGAGGCAGTCGTAACACCTGCAACCATGACTCACGCCAAACTCTTCGGCACCGCTGCCGCCCTCGCCCTCGCCTGCACTCTTGCGAGCCCTGCCCTTGCCAATCCGATGACCGAAATGGATCTGGTCACGCTGAAGCGCCTCGCCGCGCCCACCGCATCGGCCGATGGCCGCTGGGTCGTCTATCAACTGCGCGAGACGGATTATGAGAATAACAAGGGCAAGACCGACCTTTATCTGCTCGACCTCAAATCCCCCAAGGCCACGCCGCAAAAGATCGCGTCCGCCGCAGACAAGAATGAGCATGACCCCGTATTCGGCCCCGATGGCTTCCTATATTATCTCAGCAACCAGAGCGGGTCGGAGCAGATTTGGCGCGTCGCGCTGAACGGCGGCACCCCGACGCAAGTTTCGGAAACAGGCTATGACATTTCGGGCTTCAAGGTCAGCCCCAAGGGTAACAAGATGCTGGTGTGGGCCGACCGCCCGATTGCTTGCCCTGATGCCGAATGTTCGACCGTCAAGCTTACCAATGACAAGACTGGTTCGGGCCGGGTCTATGACCAGATGTTCGTGCGTCATTGGGACACATGGATCGACCCCAAGGAACGCTCGCGCCTGTTTCAATATGATATGGCGAACGGCAAGCTTTCCGGCATGGGCCAATCGGTAGTGGGACAACTGGTCGGCGACACCCCCTCCAAGCCGTTCGGCGGCGGCGAGGAAGTCGCTTGGGCGCAGGACGGCAATTCGGCCTTTTTCACGCTGCGCCTCGCAGACCGCAACGAACCGCTTTCGACCAATCTCGACATTTATCAGACCAGGCTCGACGGCTCGGAGCCGGTGAACCTCACCGCGAATAATCAGGCGACCGATACCTTCCCCACCCCTTCGCCCGATGGCAAATGGCTCGCCTATGCGGCGATGGCGCGGCCGGGCTATGAATCCGACCGGCAGGTGCTGATGCTGCGCGACCTTGCGAGCGGCACGGTGCGGGCGTTGACCGAAGGCTGGGACCGTTCGGTGTCCTCGATTGCCTGGGCGCCCGATAGCAAGGGCCTGATCGTCACCGCGCAGGATACGCTCGATCACCCCGCCTTCCGCGTCGATGCAAACACCGGCAAGGTCACCCGCCTCACGCAAAGCGGGAGCGTCAACACCGCTTTCCCGATCGCAGACGGGTCGGTGATCTACACGCTCAACAGCCTGCAAGCCCCTGATGAACTCTATCGCATGGGCAAGAATGCAAAGCCGGTGCGCCTCACCACGGTCAACCCCAATCTGGAAAACGGGATCAACAAGGTCGACGTCAAGCGCTTCAGCTTTACGGGCGCGAATGGCGACAAAGTGTGGGGCATCATCGTCAAGCCCACGGGCCAGACGGGCAAGTTGCCGCTCGCCTTCGTCGTCCATGGCGGTCCGCAAGGTTCGTTCGGCGATGGCTGGTCCTATCGCTGGAACCCCAAAACCATGGCGAGCCAGGGCTATGCGGTGGTCAGCGTCGATTTCCACGGGTCCACCGGTTACGGTCAGGCCTTCACCGACAGCATCAACAAGGATTGGGGCGGCAAACCGCTCCAGGATCTGAAGCTCGGCCTTGCCGCAGCGCAAGCCTTTGACGCGCAGATTGACACCAATAATGGCTGCGCGCTCGGTGCCTCTTACGGCGGCTATATGATGAACTGGATTGCGGGCCAATGGCCGGACCAGTTCAAATGTCTCGTCCAGCATGACGGCGTTTTCGACGCGCGCGCCATGGCCTATGAAACCGAGGAACTATGGTTCGACGAATGGGAGCATGGCGGCCCTTATTATGACAATCCGGAAGAGTTCGAAAAATGGAACCCGGTCAATTATGTCAAAAACTGGAAAACCCCGATGCTGGTGATCACCGGCGAGAAGGATTTCCGCATCCCCTACACGCAAGGCCTCGCCGCCTTCACCGCGCTCCAGCGCCGCAACATACCGTCACGATTGGTGGTGTTCCCGGATGAAAATCACTGGGTAACCAAAGCCAAAAATTCGGTCCAATGGCACCGCGAAGTGTTTGGGTGGATGAAACGGTGGACCGGGCGCGACAGCAGCAAGGATATTGTAGGCGAGGCGCCCGCCAAGCCGCAATAAAGATTAGGCCACCCCTTCCCCCTTGCGCCGTCGCGCGCATTGGGTAAGGGGTTCGGCTATGACTGAGCCGACCAAAACTGAACTCGCCAAGACTTTTGATCCCGCGTCGATTGAAGCGCGCTGGTACAAGCATTGGGAAAAAACGGGAGCCTTCCGTCCGGAGCGCCCGGATGCGGAGCCTTATACTATCGTCAACCCGCCGCCGAACGTGACGGGTTCGCTCCATATCGGCCATGCGCTTGACAATACGCTCCAGGACATCATGATCCGCTATGAGCGGCTGCGCGGCAAGGATGCTTTGTGGGTGGTCGGCACCGACCATGCGGGGATCGCGACGCAGATGGTGGTCGAACGCCAGCTGGAAGCCTCTCAGGATAAGCGCACCAACTACACCCGCGATCAGTTTATCGACAAGGTCTGGGAGTGGAAGGAAGAGTCAGGCGGCACCATCACGCGCCAGCTCCGCCGCCTTGGCTGTTCAATGGACTGGAGCCGTGAACAGTTCACCATGGACCCGCATTTCACCCGCGCGGTGGTCAAGGTATTTGTCGACCTTTACAATCAGGGGCTGATCTATCGCGACAAGCGGCTGGTCAACTGGGACCCGAAGCTCAAGACCGCGATCTCCGACCTTGAGGTGGAAACGCGCGAGGTCAAGGGCGGCTTCTGGCATTTCAAATATCCGCTTGCCGACGGCGTCACCACCGCGGATGGCAAAGATTATCTGGTGGTCGCGACCACGCGCCCCGAAACCATGCTTGCCGATATGGCGGTCGCGGTGAACCCCGAAGATGCCCGTTATGCGAGCGTCGTCGGCAAGGATATTCTCCAGCCGATTACGGGGCGCCGCTTCAAGGTGGTCGCCGACGAGCATGCCGACCCGGAACTGGGATCGGGCGTGGTCAAGATCACGCCGGGGCATGATTTCAACGACTTCGAGGTGGGCAAGCGGGCGGGCATGAAGCCCGGCGAGATGCTCAATATGCTCGATGCGGAGGCTCGCGTCGTGCAAACCGCCGATGGCCTGGTGCCGCAAGAATTTGTCGGCCTCGACCGGTTTGAGGCGCGCGATCTTGTGGTCGCCCGGATGAAGGAACCGGGCTTCCTCATCCCGCATGTGACCAAGGACAAAGAGGGCAACGAGATAGAGGCCGATTTTGAGCCGCGCACCATCCAGACCCCGTTCGGCGACCGCGGCGGCGTGGTGGTCGAACCCTGGCTCACCGACCAATGGTATGTTGATGCCGAAAAACTCGCCCAAGCGCCGATGCAAGCGGTGCGCGACGGCCGCATCGAGATTGTCCCGAAGACTTGGGAGAAGACCTTTTTCCACTGGATGGAAAATATCCAGCCCTGGACGATTTCGCGGCAGCTTTGGTGGGGGCACCAGATACCGGCGTGGTATGACGAGGACGGCAATCCTTATGTGGCCGAGGATGAGGCTGCCGCACAGGCGCTTGCTGGCGGCAAGTCTCTGACCCGCGACCCGGACGTCCTCGACACCTGGTTCTCCTCCGCGCTGTGGCCGTTTGCGACCTTGGGTTGGCCGGATGAGTCCCCCTCCCCTTCAGGCGAGGGGCTAGGGGTGGTGGCTGTCCGCGAGCGCAGTGACAGTTTGACAGTCCCCACCCCAACCCCTCCCCTGAAGGGGAGGGGCTTACCAACCTCCAATCTCCTCGCCCGCCATTACCCGAATGACCTCCTCATTTCCGGCTTTGACATCCTGTTCTTCTGGGATGCGCGCATGGCGATGCAGGGAATGCATTTCCTCGGCGAAGTGCCGTGGCGCAAGCTCTATCTGCACGGCCTTGTCCGCGCCGCCGATGGGCAGAAAATGTCCAAGTCCAAGGGCAATGTCGTCGATCCGCTCGGCCTCATCGACCGCTATGGCGCGGACGCGCTGCGCTTTTTCATGGCCGCGATGGAAAGCCAGGGCCGCGACATCAAGATGGATGAACGCCGCGTCGAAGGCTATCGCAACTTTGCGACCAAGCTGTGGAACGCGTGCCGCTTTGCGCAATCGAACGGCATCGGCGCATCGCACAGCATCGCCGCGCCGGGGGCAAACCTCCCCGTCAACCGCTGGATCATCGGCGAGGTTGTGGAAACGGTCGCGGCGCTCGACAAGGCACTCGCCGACCTGCGTTTCGATGAAGCCGCCAACGCGATCTATCATTTCGTCTGGGACCAGTTTTGCGACTGGTATCTGGAACTTATCAAAGGCCAGATCGACGATGAAACGCGCAAAGTCGCGGGCTGGGTGATCGACCAGATTTTGGTCATGCTCCACCCCTTCATGCCGTTCATCACTGAAGAATTGTGGCACGCTATGGCAGCCAGCGAAGGCTCGACGCGGCCTTATGATTTGATCCTCGCCCAATGGCCGAAGCCCAAGGCCGAAGTTGATACGGCCGCCAAAGGCGAAGTGGAATGGCTCATCAAATTGACCAGCGATGTGCGCGGGGCCAAGAATGAGCTCGGTATCGCGCCGGGTGCAAAACTCGCCGCATGGTTCCCCGATGAAAGCCAGCGCGCCACGGTCGAACCCAAGCTGACCACGCTCGACCGCGTGGCCCGCCTCTCGCCGGTCAACTTCGGCGCGCCGCCCGAAGGCGCTTTCCTGCAATTTGTCGCACAAGGCGTTGAAGTCGTGATCCCGCTTGAAGGCATCATTGACATTGCCGCCGAAAAGACCCGCCTTGCCAAGGCGCTGGAAGCAGCGGCAAAGGAAGCAAAATCACTTGAGGGTCGCCTCGCCAATCCGGCCTTTGTCGAAAAAGCCAAGCCGGAAGCGGTTGAAAAGGCCCGCGCCGATCACGCCGAAAAATCCGCTGAAGCGGAGCGGTTGAAGTCGGCGCTGGAGCGATTGGGGTAATCTCAACTCCAGCATGACGGTCAGCAGGCAATGCTAGCGGGGCGGGGGAACCCTCCCCCGCCCCGCCCGTTCTGCCTTCATGTCAGACGCCCCAGCGCCCACGCCTTCCTCCATCCGTGATTTCTTCAAACGCTTTGGCCGCTCGATGGCGGTCGAGCTGGAAAATGATCTCGAAAAGCTCAGCCGCCTCCTGTCGGACGATCACCCCGACCGGATCGAACCGCTCATCATGGGTTTCGCCGGATACCGCAATGCGTACAGCGCGCGGGTCAAGGCGCGGATCGTGCGCAAGCCGAAAATCAAGGGCGCGCCCTCCTCTACCCTCACCAAGATGCACGCCATGTACCGGCTTTATAACAGCCACGAACTGGCGCGCGTCCATGTGATCCTGGAGGCTTGGGGCAAGACCTATTATGGCGCGAGCGACGAGGAAGGCTATGTGAGCTTCGAGGTCGCCGCGCCCCCGCCGGTTGACGACAAGACGCGCTGGGAGGCGGTCACCATGCGGCTCGCCGATGACCGCCACGATCATGGCCCGGCGACCATCCCGGTTCTTTCTGCCGGAACCGACCGCGCATGGGCAATCATATCGGATATTGACGATACTATCATCGAAACCGGGGCGCAAAATTTTGCGAAAAACTGGCGCAAGATTCTGGTTGACCAGGTCGAGGACCGCATCGCGGTGCCGGGTGCGGGCAATCTCTACCGGACCATCGCGGGCGATTATAAGGCGCCCACCCGGCCCTTCTTCTATGTCTCGTCAAGCCCGTGGAATCTCTATGGCTTCCTTACCAGCTTCATGGAGAAGCAGCAGATTCCCCACGGGCCGATGTTCCTCAAAGATTATGGTCTTGAGGTCGACAAGTTCATCGACACCGCGCACGCCGACCATAAGCTTGATGCGATCAACACGATCCTCGAATTTTATCCCGAGCAGAAATTCCTACTGATCGGCGACAATGGACAGGATGACGTCGAAATCTACGCCGAGGTTGTCGAAACCCACCCGGGCCGCATCGGCGCTGTTTATATCCGCGACGTCAACCAAAGCTGCGAGGCGGGCGCCAAGGCGGACCTGCTGATTGCGATCCGCGATGCCGGAACGCCTGTCTGGTGCGGCTCAGGCTTTGACGATGCGATTGCGCTCACCCAAACGCTCGACCTGATGAAGCCCGCCGAAGCCGCCAAGGCGGTCGATGCGGGCCAGGTCACATCATAACGCGCAGCGCCCATAGCGGTAAATCTGCCCGCCGCGATCATAGTTGAGCATGCTCCCGTCAGCGGAGAGCGAGAATTTATGCTGCTCCTCGAGCGTTTCGCCCTCGGCCTTGATCTCCATATCGGCAATGGTGGTCGCGCCGACATTTTCGATTTTCGTGACCCGCGCTTCGGATTCATAAAAGACGACGCTATGCGGGCCGACACGGATGCGGGTTTCGCCTGAACCGCGTTCGCAATCCTTGGCGTTGATCGCCCATGCGCCTTCAAACCGTTCGGGGAGCTTGCCGCGATAATCGGGACCCGGCTTGTCGCCCGCCACCTTGGGCGTGCCATCGTCATTGAGGATGGGATTTCCCTTATCGTCAATCACCAAGGGTGGCTGGGTCTTGGTGCCCGTTTCGACGACAATTTCCTTTTCGGTGGTCGGCGTGCCTTTGCCTTCCAGCACCGCATCATCCTTATTATCACCGCAGCCCGACACCAGCAATGTTGCGGCAACCAATATCAGCGCGAAACGCGACCCCATAATCCCTCCTGATAAAACTCAAATTCCTATACGCTTGAGCGCGGGGGTTGTTTCCGTGGGTGCGTGATCCCATCTGCAACGCGGACCTGAGCCGCGCATCCGCGCCCGCTTGCATCATCAGAACAAATGTGGAACAAGCCTTTTCCTATGCTAACTCATATTAAAGTTAAAGGCGCGCGTGAGCATAATCTCAAGGGCGTTGACGTTGAACTGCCGCGCGACAAACTGATTGTTATCACGGGCCTTTCCGGCTCAGGCAAGTCGAGCCTTGCCTTTGATACCATCTATGCCGAGGGGCAGCGGCGCTATGTTGAGTCGCTCTCGGCCTATGCGCGCCAGTTTCTGGAAATGATGCAAAAGCCGGACGTCGAACATATTGACGGCCTTTCGCCCGCCATCAGCATCGAGCAGAAAACGACGAGCCGCAACCCGCGCTCGACCGTTGCCACGGTGACCGAGATTTACGATTATATGCGCCTCCTCTGGGCGCGCGTGGGGGTGCCTTATAGCCCCGTGACCGGCGAGCCCATCTCCGCGCAGACCGTCAGCCAGATGGTCGACCGCGTGATGGCGCTTCCCGAAGGCACGCGCTTTTACCTGCTCGCCCCCGTGGTACGCGGACGTAAAGGCGAATATCGCAAGGAACTCGCCGAATGGCAGAAAGCGGGCTTTACCCGCGTCCGCATCGACGGTGAATTTTACGAAATCGAAGAAGCGCCCGCGCTCGACAAGAAATATAAGCATGACATCGAGGTCGTGGTCGACCGCGCGGTCGTGCGCGAAGGCGCGGAAACGCGGCTGGCGGATAGTTTCGAAACTGCGCTCAAGCTGGCGGAAGGCCTGGCTTATGTGGATCTGGCAGACGGGACGGTGGCAGAACTAGCTCCCCTCCCGCTCGCGGAAGGGGCTGGGGGTGGGGCTGCCCCTGGCACCTCCAAGGAAACCAACCCCACCCCTAACCCCTTCCGCGAGCGGGAGGGGAATTTGAAGGGTGCTGGCATCCCCGCCAACCGCATCGTCTTTTCTGAAAAATTCGCCTGCCCCGTCTCCGGCTTCACAATTGCCGAGATTGAACCGCGCCTTTTCTCCTTCAACGCCCCGCAAGGCGCGTGTCCGGCTTGCGACGGGCTGGGCGAAAAACTGGAGTTCGACCCCGAACTGGTCGTCCCCAATGAAGCGCTCAGCCTCAAAAAAGGCGCCATCGTCCCCTGGGCCAAATCCAACCCGCCTTCGCCTTATTATATGCAGGTGTTGGGGAGCCTTGCGCGCGAATATGGGTTTGACCTTGATACACCCTGGCGCGACCTCCTCCCCGAACAACAGCTTATCATTCTCCACGGCACCGGCGGCAAGCCAGTCACTTTGCGCTTCGTTGATGGCCGCAAAAGCTATGAGGTCAAAAAGCCGTTCGAGGGCGTTATGGGCAATCTCCACCGCCGCCTCCTCCAGACCGACAGCGCGTGGATGCGCGAGGAGCTCTCGCAATATCAAACCCCGCAACCGTGCGAGACCTGCCATGGCGCGCGCCTCCGCCCTGAACCGCTCGCGGTCAAGATAGCGGGCGAGGATATCAGCATCTCCACCCGCCGCTCGGTGGTCGATGCGCTCGGCTGGTTCACCGCCTTGCAGGCGGAAAAATCGCCGCTCACCGAACAACAGCGCCAGATCGCTGCGCCGATCTTGAAGGAAATCATTGAGCGTCTCGGCTTCCTCAACAATGTCGGGCTCGATTATCTCAACCTCAACCGCACCAGCGGCACGCTTTCCGGCGGTGAGAGCCAGCGCATCCGGCTCGCGAGCCAGATCGGCAGCGGGCTTTCCGGCGTGCTTTATGTGCTCGACGAACCCTCGATCGGGCTTCACCAGCGCGACAATGACCGCCTGCTCGTAACGCTGAAACGCCTGCGCGACCTTGGCAACACGGTGATCGTGGTCGAGCATGACGAAGATGCGATCCGCGCGGCGGATTATATCGTCGATATGGGGCCCGGCGCGGGTGTCCATGGCGGGACCATCGTTGCGGAAGGCACGCTCCCGAAAATTCTCAAGGCAAAGAACAGCCTCACCGCCGATTATCTCACCGGCAAGCGCGAGATTGCGGTGCCCGCGAAACGCCGCAAGGGATCGGGCAAGAAGCTCACCGTCCATGGCGCGCGCGCCAATAATCTGGATGGCGTGACCGCGTCGATCCCGCTCGGCACCTTCACCTGCATCACCGGCGTGTCGGGGTCCGGCAAGTCGAGCTTTACTATCGACACGCTTTATGCCGCCGCCGCGCGCACGCTCAACGGCGCGCGCATCATCGCGGGGCCGCACGACAAGGTCACCGGACTTGAGCATCTCGACAAGGTGATTGACATTGACCAGTCGCCCATCGGCCGCACCCCGCGCAGTAATCCGGCGACCTATACGGGCGCTTTCACCAATATCCGCGATTGGTTCGCAGGGCTCCCCGAAAGCGCGGCGCGCGGCTATAAGCCGGGGCGCTTTTCGTTCAACGTCAAGGGCGGGCGCTGCGAAAAATGCCAGGGCGACGGCGTCATCAAGATCGAGATGCACTTCCTCCCCGACGTCTATGTGACGTGCGAGGAATGTCACGGGCAACGCTACAACCGCGAAACGCTCGAGGTGAAGTTCAAGGGCAAATCCATCGCCGACGTGCTCGACATGACGGTCGAGGATGCGGTCGAATTCTTCAAGGCCGTGCCGCCGATCCGCGACAAAATGGCGATGTTGGCAGAGGTTGGCCTCGGCTATATCAAGGTCGGCCAACAGGCGACCACCTTGAGCGGCGGCGAAGCCCAACGCGTCAAATTAGCCAAGGAACTCTCCCGCCGCGCCACTGGCAACACACTCTACATCTTGGACGAACCCACCACGGGCTTGCATTTCGAAGACGTGCGCAAATTGCTGGAAGTCCTCCACGCGCTGGTCGAACAAGGCAACAGCGTCGTGGTGATCGAACACAACCTCGACGTCATCAAAACCGCCGACTGGATCATCGACATGGGACCCGAAGGCGGCGTGAAAGGCGGCGAGGTGGTGGCCGAAGGGACACCGGAGCAGGTGGCGGAGAATGCGCGGAGTTTTACGGGGGCGTATTTGAGGGGGATGTTGTGAAATCCGGCCCGGCCACTTAGCAAAATGTGGCCTCGGTGATCCTCACTCCCACTCGATTATTTCGAGATAACCTAGTGCGTTGAAAAATAAAGCGAAAATATTTTTTTGCATGTCGAGATACCGTCAAGCCTACCGTCAGAAAAGTTCCATCTTGAAATTGTTGAGCTTTTCGGGCTGGCGATGAAACTCGACATTTCGCCATCTATTGCTGGAGACGGCAACTGCCGGCAGTTTGGCATCGACTCGGTGAATGTGCTCGATGAAACAAAATTATACCGTCACGGTGCTTCGTTGGCTATCCTCAAGGTCGGCCGCTCCAACCTAACCAAAACCCGCGACAACGGTTTCGATGGGTAGGAACAGCGTCCGGCTATCCTCGGGATACTCTATGAACTCCGCACAGCGTAGATAGAAGCGTTTGGCCGCTTCATCCTTCGCTTGGACAAGCACGGCTCCTATGCCGATGCTTTGCGAGGCGACTGCAATCCGCCGCAGCGCGTCCGACAAAAGGTCCGCACCGAGGCCCTTGCCCGCATGGTCGAGGCTAACGGCGAGCCGCCCGATAATCGAAACCGGAATTAGGTCGGGCGCGTTACGCCGCACCTTGCCGGGAGCCGCGCTGCGTTCAACCGATCCTGCCGAGATACAGAAATAGCCGGCGACCCGATTGCCTGCGCACACGACATAGGTGCGCGAGAAGCGGCTTTCGTTCTTCAAGGCCCGATGGCGCAGCCAGTCGTTCAGGGCAGGCTCGCCGCAGTCGAACGTCGAAAGATCATGTTCCGCCGTTAGAGGGGCCGGGGCAGACAGTCCAGATTCAGGATGGTCCCGCGTGTCGTCTATTTCTGCCATGCCGGGGTCCGGCGCAGCAACGCCTTGAGCTTCGGTCCCGGCGCAGGTGGGTTGTCGAGCGCCTGCATGAAGGCGTCGTAGCGTTCGGAGTCTAGCGTGAACAAACGCTGGTCGAGCAGCACATCCACCGCTTGCCGCCGTGCGCTTTCGACCATGAACTCTGTGCGCGTCTTGCCGAGGACTGCCGCCGCATCGTCAATGAGCTGGCGGGTGCCGGTTTCGATACGCAGGTTGATGCTGCCCTTGGCGTCAGCCGCAGAGGCGCGCGCCGCGACGACAGCGGCCGCAGAGCGGGAAGATTCGGAGGGGGCGAGACGTGTTTTTGCCATGACCGGAATATGGGCGTTTGTATCCACACTGTCAATACGGAAGAAGGTAAGGAACGTATGGGCGTCGCCCTTCGGGCCGGGCTTTCGGCTACGCCGGACCCACGGCAGCGGCGCGTTTCGGCCACTCGGCTTCAATCCCCTAACGCATGACTGTCGCCAGTTAGAAATGCGGTCCTGACGCTTGCGCGCCGGGGCTTTGTCACTGGCGGCCCTCCGGCTCACTACGGCGCTATGTGGGGGCGCGTTCGCCTCCGGGCCGGCGCGGCTGCCGCCGCGTTTCATCTGATCTTTATGAAGGAGATTGCTAAGGGCGTTGCCCTCGCGCGGCGCAAGAAAACTCTTTGCCCTTTCGCGGCATAAACGGCCCGCTCCCCGCAAGCGGGTCCCCTCCATTTATTCCACGGTGCCAAAGACTTCTCCTGCGCCTTGCTACCCGTGGCTCGCCGCCGGGCAAGGGTTCAGGAGCGGCGCTGCGCTGCTCTGAACCCCAAACCCGAAGGAACAGAGACATGACCAACCTTTCCGACAGCAATCCCCGCATCTATGTCGCCTGCCTTGCTGCCTACAATAACGGATATCTGCATGGGGCTTGGATCGACGCGGATCAGGACGCGGATGAAATCAGGGACGAGATTGCGGCCATGCTCGCACGGTCCCCCATCGAGCACGCGGAGGAATATGCCATCCATGACTACGAGGGCTTCGAGGGCGTCACCATCAAGGAATATGCCGGCATCGACACCGTGGCGCGCATCGGCGCGTTCATCGCAGAGCATGGCGCGTTAGGCGCTGGCTTGCTGGAGCAGTTCGTCGGCGACATGGACCAAGCCGAAACCGCCTTGCAGGACTGCTATCACGGCCAGTTCGCTAGCCTTGCCGACTTCATGGAGGACTTGACCGCTGAAAGCGGCACCACGATCCCCGAGGCGCTGCGCTACTACATTGATTGGAAAGCAATGGCCCGTGATGCTGAAATGAACGGTGAGTTTTTCACAGTCGAAACCTCACACAACGAGGTGCATGTGTTTTCCAGTCAATGAAAACCGGAGCGCCTTGCCCGCATTTTGCGGGCGGGCGTATCGCGGAATCATCGAAATAGTGTTAAGCAAAAAATAACCAAGAATGATCGGACTGGCCGCTCAAGGTATCTGCTTTGAGCGGCTTCTATATTTCTAGCGATCTTTGAACCTCTAAGGGCTGGGCGCTGCCTTGCGCGCCCCGGCTTTGGGAGGTGACGCCATGCTTAGCATCGACTGGCGTTCGCCGGTGGCATACAGGCACGCGAAGCACATTTCGGCCGCCGGTTTCGCTTGGGAATATCTGCGCCGGAATGACGATTATCGTCAGGAGTTCCAGACCATCGCACTAACCGGAGGACCGTCCGGCCGTGACCTTGAAGCGTTCGCGGATCGCTGGGGGTTGCGATTTCCCGTGCGATCCCGACGCGCCGCATGACTGGCCGACGCCAATCTGGAGTCCGAACCTTCAGCCGCAAGCGGTGATGCTGTCGCCGGTCGAGCATAAGGACGGCGACACCGAACCGATATTGACGCTGGCTCATCTCGCCGGCCTTGATCTGCGCCGCGCTGCCGATGGCTGGCATGGTATCTGGCAGGTTGATGGCGTCACACATCAATTCTGGCTTCCCGAGGCGACTCCCGACGCCGCCGCCTTCTATGCCGTCACCCTGCCGATGGATTCCTTTCTGGAGCTTCGCGCTCACGCTGCCCGCCGTTTCTGGCGGTCCCTCAACGGCCGGGCACCCGGTCCCGATTTCCGCGCGGTCCCTGCCCAGCTCCGGCAATGGCATATCCTGTCGCTGCGCGCGCTCGACGCTCGGCTGCATGGCGAGAGCTATCGCACCATCGCCGAAGTCCTGCTCGGCTTTCGAGGCACTAAGGAGGATTTCGAGAACGATCCGCGCAAGAACAAAGCTCGCCGCTTGGTCGCGCACGGTATCAAGATGATGCGGGGCGGCTATCGCCTGCTGCTCCACTACCCTATCAAGCCCGGCAAGCGTTGATCGTTAGCGAGCACCGTCTTGTTGCAAGTCGCAAGCTTACTGCCCGTTGCAACAAAGAGGTGCGATACGAAAAGAACCGGAAAGCCAGCCCTCGGGGAAATGTTGCGGACTTTAGAATTCCTACGAGAACTTCAGCAGGAATGGAGTGGATCTAACAAACTGCTTCATGTGTCAAGAACGGCAAGGCGGCTTCTCAACTGAATAACTCGTTGCTTAATCCATGTTTTCGCACGACCATGCCTGAAATTTATTTTGAGGAAATTTTCCATGACCTTACTAAAGACGCTGCGTTTGATTCTCAGTCCTTGCACTCCGGTGGATCGTGTTAACTTCATCCAGCTAGAGCTTGACCCAGAAGTGATGCGGTTTCTTAACAATGGTGCGGTTGATCATGACAGGATCGATTCGACGACCGCGCCGTTTCTCATGCCACGAGGAACCGAGCCGAACGTCTGGACAGCGCGACGCAATGCGGATGACGAGTTTGTCGGCTGGTTCTGCTTGTTGCCGAAAGGGAGGGCGTTAGCTGAGATCGGATATCGACTGCGCCGGGAGGCTTGGGGTCAGGGGCTGGCAACTGAAGGAGCTTTGGCTCTTATCGGTTGGGGCTTCGAGGTCGCGGGATATGACAAGATTGTGGCCAATACAATGGCGGTCAACCAAGGGTCGCGCCGTGTAATGGAGAAGGTTGGTATGAAACACACGCGGACGGATTTCTTGGATTTTTCCGACCCCATACCCGGCACGGAGCACGGCGAGGTAACGTATGAGTTGACCTGTTCAGAATGGGCCAACAATTGAGAGGCATATCAGCTTTTAGGACGCGACAAAGCCACTCGAAACGTCAGCGATGAGGTCGATTCCTGCCGGCCGGATATCGTGAAATTCCAAAGCTTCCGAGGTAAAGTAAACTGAAAACCGCCGATGCTCACGCCTTGTTAGCTGCCGCCTGTTCCAGAATCTTCCTATAGCCCTCACGCGATAGCCATTGCGCGCGTTCGAGGTGGCTTTGCCAGCAACGATAGGTCCGGAGTTCCTCGCCAGCCGGATCGCGGTGCAGGACGATCCGTGCGACTTCCTTCCAGTCCGCGCCCTCGGCCTTCGCATCGAGAAGGCGCAGATAGGTGACGTAGTGGCGTTCGTCATAGGTGGTTATGGTGTCGCCGGCCGGCGCTTCGTCGTCCACATCGGGATCGAGTTCGATAGGAACCCGCATAGCCATTCCCCGTATCCGAGAGAGCTTGTCTGCGGTGCGCCCCCGCAAACGATTCTCTCTGACTCTTGGTGATCGGGGAGTTCGAAACCGCTGTTACACGGCCCCATGGCCTTTAGCTCGGAAAGCCTGTTGTATACGCCACAGGCTCCCCGACCATA
>JAEXAW010000070.1 GCA_023458055.1 Pseudomonadota bacterium | reverse complement strand
GGTCGGCGCTTCGGGGGGCGGCGGTACGGCGGCAGCATCAACCGGCGGGGGCGGGGGAACGTCTTGCGCGAGCGCGACGCTCGCCATGCCGCTTGTTGCCAGCATTGCGGGCAAAATCCACATCAAGCGTTGTTTCATCATCGTCTCCTGAACCTGAAAGGGAAAGCCCCTGCGCTCCGTTTTACAAATGCGTTCCAAGCCTTGCTGGCAGATGAACGAAACGGGCGCTGCCGACGATGCGTGGCGCTGAAACGATGGAATTACGCCGGTTGCGACGAGCCGAGGCTAGTTGCCGGTGAGTAAAGCCCGTGTCGCCGCCGCGACATCGGCCTCGCGCATCAAACTTTCGCCCACAAGGAAGCAATTGACGTCATGACGCGCGAGTCGTTGCGCGTCGGCGTGGCTCGCAATGCCGCTTTCCCCGACGAGGAGGACATCATCCGGAACCATCGCCGCGAGCCGTTCGGTGGTCGCAAGGTCGGTCTCGAACGTTTTAAGATTGCGGTTGTTGACCCCGATGAGCCGCGAGCGCAGCTGCGTCAGCGCGCGCTCCATCTCGGCTTCGTCATGGGTTTCGACGAGCACACTCATCCCGAGACCCATCGCTGCGTCTTCAATCTCGCGCATCAGCGCATCATCAAGCGCGGCAACGATGATGAGGATTGCATCCGCCCCGATACTGCGGGCTTCGAGCACCTGCCAGGGATCAACCATGAAATCCTTGCGCAAGACGGGGAGGTCGCATGCGGCGCGCGCGGCGACGAGATAATCCTCATGGCCCTGAAAATAAGGCGCGTCGGTCAGCACCGAAAGACAGGCCGCGCCACCTTGCTGATAGGCGCGCGCATGGGCTGGCGGATCGAAATCGGAGCGGATCAGGCCCTTTGAAGGCGAGGCTTTCTTGATTTCGGCGATGAGGGCGAACTTGCCATCCGCGACCTTGTGCCGGAGCGCTGCTTCAAAGCCGCGCGGCGGGGTCTGTGCCGCAGCGCGTTGCTGCAACTCGGCGATGGAGACAGCGGCCTTGCGGGCCGCCACTTCGTCGCGCTTGGTCGCGCAAATTTCAGCCAGTTTGTCGGTCATTGTCCGCTGTTCACCTCAAAAATTGATCCAGCAATTGAGGAGG
Organism: Pseudomonadota bacterium; assembly: GCA_023458055.1. Classification (GTDB taxonomy): domain Bacteria; phylum Pseudomonadota; class Alphaproteobacteria; order Sphingomonadales; family Sphingomonadaceae; genus JAFAFE01. The sequence continues at coordinate 20,921 of JAEXAW010000070.1, read as the reverse complement.
GCGTTGGCGAGGCCCTTGTCGATAGCTTCGGCGGCTTCTTCGACGCCGTCGGCGAAACTCTGCACCTCATCGGCGATCATCAGCGCGGCGGCGGCGTTGAACAGCACTGCGTCGCGATAGGCGCCATGTTCCCCTTCAAGGAGGCGCTTCAGCGCGGCAGCATTTTCCTGCGGACTGCCGCCCCGAATCGCCTCGACGGGCGCGGGCGTAAGCCCCGCATCCGCTGCGCTCGCCCGGCGCATGGCGATGCCATCGCGTGTGACCTCGGCAATGTCATTACCGCCGGCGAGCGAAAGTTCGTCCAAGCCCTCGTCGCCCGAGATGACGAAGCTTTTATCGGTGCCGAGCTGGTGCAGCGCGCCCGCATAAATCGGAATATAATCGGGCCGCGCGATGCCAAGCAACTGGCGCTTGACGCCTGCCGGATTGGCGAGCGGCCCCATCAGGTTGAAAATCGTGCGGCGTCCAAGCTTCTGGCGGATCGGCTGCACCCATTTCATCGCGGGATGATGGTTGGCCGCGAACAGGAAGCAGATGCCAAGGTCGCCGAGCGTCGCTTCGGCATTGGCAGCAGCACGGTCAAGATTGAGGCCCAGCGCTTCGAGCGTGTCCGCCGCGCCCGCTTTGGACGAGGCAGCGCGATTGCCATGCTTCGCCACCGGCACCCCGCAGGCCGCGACCACCAGCGACACTGCGGTGGAGACGTTCAGCGTGTGATGCCCGTCGCCGCCGGTGCCGCACACATCAATCGCGTTGGCGGGCGCTGCAATCGGGATCAGCCGGTCGCGCATCGCTTGGGCTGCGGCAGCAATTTCCTCCGCCGTCTCGCCCCGTTCGGTGAGGCCGATGAGGAAATTTGCGACATCTTCCTCGCTGTCGATACGGCCATCGAGCAGATTTGCGAACGCTGCGTGCGCTTCATCGCGGGTGAGAGGCGCGGCGGTGTGGGGGAGTTTAGGCATAATAGCTCCCAAATTCGTCACCCTGAACTTGTTTCAGGGTCCATATGCCCTGCGCCATCGACCGCTCCGGGTCTATGGATGCTGAAACAAGTTCAGCATGACGAGGGTAAAAGGACATCACACCCGCTCCTTCACCGCCAGACCCGCAATTCGCATGAAGTTTGCGAGCATGTCATGGCCATATTCGGTGGCGATGCTTTCGGGGTGGAACTGGACGCTGTGGATGGGGAGGCTCGCATGGCGGAAGCCCATCACCGATCCATCCCCGGCGGTGGCGTTGACGATGAGGTCCGCCGGAATATCCTCGACGATCAGCGAATGATAGCGCGTCGCGGTGAAGGGCGAGGGGATGCCTTGAAACAGCCCGGTGCCGTCATGGGCTACCGGCGAGGTTTTACCGTGCATCAGCCCGCCGCGCACGACGTTGCCGCCGAAATGCTGGCCGATGGCCTGATGCCCGAGACATACGCCGAGCAGCGGTTTCCCGGCATCAGCACAAGCCGCGACCAGATCAAGGCTGATGCCTGCTTCATTGGGGGTGCACGGCCCCGGCGAGAGCAGAAACGCGCTTGCCCCCGAGGACAGGGCTTGACCCGCCGACATCGCGTCATTGCGCACCACCTCGACCTCCGCGCCCAATTCCATCAGATAATGGACGAGGTTCCAGGTAAAGCTGTCATAATTGTCGATAACCAGGATCACGGAGACTTGGTCTCCATCAATTTCGCCAGATCGCTTTTCCAGAATTTGGCCCATGTATGGGTGCTGTGCCCCTTGGTTTCAGGGGTCGCGCGAATGAGGATGAAGCGCGCCTTGGGCATCCGCTTCACCTGTTTTTCGGCAATGCCGAGATAGGGCGGGTTGATGAAATCATCCTCGCTGTTGATCCACAGAACCGGGATCGTGATGCCGGACAGCTTGGGTTCGGGATTATAATTACGGGATGATTCAAGCTGATAGATGCGATCATTGGCATCATCTTTGAGCCGCGCCGGCATCGCCTTGGCGAGCGCCTCTTCAGCTGCCACCCGCGTCGGATATTGCGTCTGCATCGCCAGCGGGTTGGCCCCCGCGACCGTGCTGAGTGCGGCAGCAGTGCGGATGCCCGCGAGCGGTTGTTCGGTATAATTGCCACCATTCCACACCGGATCGGCCTTGATCGCATCGACCGACATTTTGCGCCACATGCGGTTCAAGCCCGCAATCTCCACCGGATTACAGGCAAAGGGCGCGAGGCGGGCAACATTATGCTGATAGGTTTCGCCCCACATGAAGCTGTGCATACAGCCCATCGAGGTGCCCAGAATGAGCTGCAGCTTCTTGATCCCCAGCGTTTCGGTGACGAGCTTGTTCTGCGCGCGGACCATGTCGGCATAATCATAAGCAGGAAAATTCATCCGCAAGCCATCGCTCGGCTTCGACGATTGGCCATGACCGATATTGTCAGGCAGGATCACATACCATTTGCTGATGTCGAACGGTTGACCCGGCCCGTAGAGTTCGTCCGCGAATTGCGGTTGGAGGAACTGCTTGCCGCTGCCGCCGGTGCCGTGCAGCACCATGATCGCATTGTCGATCTCGCCCTTGGCATTGCGGTGCGGAGTGCCGAGCGTGGTATAATGGATTTTGAGTTCGGGCAGTTTTTCGCCGCTGCTGAACTGGAAATCTTTGAAACTCGCATCATGCTCGGCGGTTGGCCAGTCTTTCGCCGCCGCGGGAGAGGCAAGCAAGGCTGCCGCGACCAGGGTAAAAGCCCATTTCTGCATGATCGTCTCCCTCATTGTCCGTAGCCGCTGGAGCGTGCCTGCGTCACCGCATCACGCGCCGCCGCCAGCAAGGCGCCCGCCTTGGCCTCGCATTCGCGCTGTTCATAGGCGGGATCACTGTCGGCAACAATGCCCGCTCCGGCTTGGACATGCATGACGCCATCTTTGACGACCGCCGTGCGCAAGACGATGCAGCTATCCATATTGCCATCGGGCGAGAAATAGCCGACCCCGCCCGCATAGGCTCCGCGCGTTTCGCTTTCGAGCTCGGCGATAATCTCGCAGGCCCGAACCTTCGGCGCGCCCGAAACGGTGCCTGCAGGGAAGCCTGCAAACAGAGCGTCGATGGCATCCTTCCCGGGCGCAAGCTTGCCGGTCACATTGGAGACGATGTGCATGACATGGCTGTAGCGTTCGACCATGAAACTATCGGTCACCGTCACGCTACCCGCCGTCGCCACGCGCCCCACATCGTTGCGGCCTAGGTCGAGCAGCATCAGATGCTCGGCGCGCTCCTTGGGATCGGCGAGCAGGCTGGCATGGTTGGCGGTGTCTTCTTCCGCTGTCTTGCCGCGCGGACGGGTCCCCGCGATGGGGCGGATCGTCACCTCGCCATCGCGCGCGCGGACGAGGATTTCAGGGCTGGAGCCGATCAGCGCAAAGCCGGGAAGATCGAGATAATAAAGGAAAGGCGAGGGATTTACCCGCCGTAAGCTACGGTAAAGCGCGAGGGGCGGAAGCGGGAAGGGGCAGGTGAAACGCTGCGCCAGGACCACCTGGAAGATATCGCCCGCGACAATATAATCCTTAGCGGCCGCGACCATTTCGCCATAACGGCCATCCGCGAGGATCGGTGAAAGCGCCAGCGTGTCCGGATCAGCGGCCTCGGTGGAGGCAGCCTGCGCCCGGAGGCCACCCGCCAGCCGCGCTGCTGTTACATCAATACGCTCTTCAGCCTCGGCGAGCACGCTTTCTGGATCGCGCGCGGCATCGGGCCACACCGGCGCGACGAGGAACAGCGCGTCCGCCAGCCGGTCGAACACGAGAATGACCGTCGGGCGCACGAACAACATATCCGGCAGCGCGAGCGGATTATCGGCCGGACGCGGCAGCTTTTCGATAAGGCCAATTGTTTCGTAGGAGAAATAGCCAACCAGACAGGCAAGGGCGCGGGGGAGTTCCTCCGGCACATCCATCCGGCAGGCCGCGACAAGCCCACGCAGCGCATCGAGCGCCCCGCCATCAACTGCGACAAAATCCGCCCGGTTGCTCGCCCAGTTGCGGTTGATCTCAGCCGCATTACCCTGCGCGCGGAACACGAGATCGGGAGCGAGCCCGAGCAAGCTGTACCGCCCGCGCACCTCGCCGCCTTCAACCGATTCGAGCAGCCAGTCGCCGCGTCCCGGCTCGATCAGCTTGAGCGCTGCCGAAACCGGCGTATCGGTGTCGGCAATCTGCTTTTGCCAGATGAGCGCGGGCTTACCGGCCGTCAGCGCAAGGCGGGCAGCCTCAAGCCCATTGATCATTGCGGCTGCTGGTCGGTACCGGCGAGATTGGCTTTGAGAGCGGCAATCGCATCCTCATTGCGCTTGACGCCAACGGCCTTGCGCGCGGCGGCAAGGATTTGGTCGGTATATTCCCGGCCAAGCGATTGGGTCATCTGGCCCTGAATGGCCGGAATTATGCGCGGATCCTTGCTCGCATCGCCACGCTTCGACTGGTCAAGATACAGCACCATCCAGCCCATATTATTGGGCATTTCGAGTGTCTTGGCCGTGTGCGGCGTCATCGAGAAGAGCAGCGCGAGTTCAGGCGGGATGCGCCCCTGCGCCGCCGCAATCTCCGCGCGCTTGCCTCCGATACGCTGCACCGGTTGGGTGCGTGCGCCTTCCGCCTTGATCGCCGCTTCAAGGCTTTCGCCCTTATTCACGCGGTCGCTGATCTTGCGCGCGAGTTCGCGGGCCTTGCGCGCACCCTCGGTGCGCTTCCAGTCTTCGGTAACTTTCGCGGTGATCGTATCAAGCGCAGGGACCGCAGCCGGAATAATGCGGGCCGCATCCACAATCGCATATTGCTTATTTTCCTTGATCGTCACGATCTGCGCTTCGCCGCTCTTGCTCGCCTGAAACGCATTTTGCACCATGGTTGCGGCCAGCGCATCTGGCTTGAACGCTGCATTAGCCGGGGCCTGACCGTTTGCAAAAATGGCGGGCGTGGTGACAATGGTCAGCCCGTTCTGCTTGGCGATTTCTTCTGCCGAAGCACCGCCATCGGCAAGGTCCTGCAACTTGTTGAAGAAATCGGAAACGGCTTCCTGCTTCTTGCGTTCGGTCAGTTCCTTTTCGATTTCGGGACGCGCCTGCTCGAGCGTGCGGGCAGGGGTGTGCTCGATCTTTTCAAGCTTCACAACCGACCAGCCGAGCGGGATTTTGGTCGGACCAACAATCGCGCCTTCCGCAGCGGCAAAGCCCGCCTTGGCGACGTCGGCACTGCTGGCTGCAGCGAGATCATTCTGCGTCTTGGCCGTAATCGAGCTTGCGGAGAGGCCAATAGAGGTCGCGGCGGCGCTGAGCGACGTTCCGGCAGCCTTGGCGGCAAGCGCTTTGGCCTGTGCTTCGTCGCCGACGATGACCTGACTGAACTGGCGCGCATCGGTTGCGGCAAATTTATCCTTGTTCTCGTCATAAACCTTGGCGATCTCGGCGTCGGTTACGGCAACCGCCGCTGCCGCGTTCGCCGGGCCAAAAGTTGCGTAGCGCACGACACGTTGTTCCGGCACGAGGTAACGATTGCGGTTTTTCGCAACATAATCGTTGAGCTGCGCTGTCGTGGGCGCTGCAGCGGGCGCGTAAAAATCAGACGGCAGGAAGGTTGCCAGCCCGGAACGATCTTCCAGCAGCAAGTCCCCATAAGGACGCAGGAAGCCGGTTGGCAGCGGCGTTGGCTGTGTGGTGGGGCCCAGCAACTGTTCGATCAGCAATTCGCGCTCGATGCTCCGGCGCAGCTCAACTTCTCCGATCCCGCCTTGCTGCAAAGCTTGCTGGAACTTCAATTCGCTGAATTTACCGTCAATGCCCTGAAACGCTTTATTTTCCGCGATCCGCGCATCGATCAGGCGCTTCGATACACCGAAGCCGAGTTGGCGTGCATATTCTTCAAGCGTGTAGCCATCAAGCACGTCCTTGAGGACAGAATCAAAACTGCTCGAGACAAAGGTCGCCTGATCAAGGCCAGGCTGTTGCTGGCGCGCCATCTGATATGCGCGCATCATATTTGCGCGCAGATCGCCAACACTCACCGTACTGTTCCCGATCTTCGCCGCCGACCCGCCGCTTGTCACCCCGCCAAGGTTTCCGCTGATATCGGAAGCTGCGAATGCAAAACCAATCAGCGCAAGAAATGCGAGGCTGATAAACGTACCGATTTTTGTTTGGAAAATGCGGCGGAAGAAATTGATCATGGCAGAAAATGTCGCAATTCTGGAAATGATAAGAACAAGTTTGATGTGGTTTTAGCAACCGGTTTGAGCCGCTTTAGGGTTGCGGGGCGCGGGCTTCAAGTCTTTCTTGGACTCGGGCTTTCCTTGTGCGGCATCGCTGGCTAGTAAGCCGGTTACCCCACCGGGGTGAGTTTAATATTGGTAATAGCAGGGGGCAAAAGCGATGGCTTTGCGCAAATATATCGTCGGCAACTGGAAGATGAACGGCGATCACGCCGCAATTGGCGAGGCGCAGGCGATTGCGAGCGCCGCTGCGACCCACGCATCGGTTGATGTGGCGCTCTGCCCGCCAACGACACTTATCGCTGCGATGGCGAGCGCGGTTGCGCCGATGCCGGTGGGCGGGCAGGATTGCCACACGCAGAAAAAGGGCGCGTTTACGGGCAGTGTCTCCGCCGCCATGCTCAAAGACGCGGGCGCGTCCTTCACCATCGTCGGGCACAGCGAGCGCCGCGAAGGATGCGGGGAGAGCGATGAGAATGTCCGCACCAAAGCCGAAAGTGCGATGCAAGCTGGCCTGGATGTCATCCTCTGCGTGGGCGAACCCAAGGATGTCCGCGAAGCGGGCGAGGCAGAGGCCTTTGTGCTGGAGCAACTGGACGGGTCCCTGCCAGCTATTGCAGACGGACGCAGCCTTGCGGTCGCTTATGAGCCCATCTGGGCCATCGGCACCGGCCTTACCCCCACTGCCGACGATGTCCGCGTCATGCACGCGGCTATTCGCGGGAAGCTGATGGACTTTTACGGCGCGGACAAGGGAAAGACGCTGCGCATTCTTTATGGCGGCTCGGTCACCGGTGACAATGCGCCCGAACTGCTGGCGGTCGCCAACGTCGATGGCGCGCTGGTCGGTGGAGCCTCGCTCACGTCGGCGAAATTTGTGCCGATCATCGAGGCGGCTGCCAATTCGGGATGATCATAGAATAGGCCCGCTGCCATCAAAGGTTGCAGTATAGGGGCTGAGCCACTATGTGCGGCGCCAATAATTCAGCATCATTTCAGTCAGGCATAATTTTCCATGTTCAAGTTTCTGCTCGTCGTTCAGGCCCTTGTCACGCTGGGGCTCATCACCGTTATTCTGATGCAGCGCTCTGAAGGTGGTGGTCTGGGGATGGGTGGCAGCCCGTCAGGGCTGATGTCGGCGCGCGGCGCGGCGGATTTTCTGACGCGCGCAACCTCGATTCTCGCAACCCTGTTCATCGGCCTTTCGATTGTTCTGGCCGGCCTTGCGACGGTTAACCGTAGCGGCGGCGAGATTGATACGTCATTGGTCAAGACCGCACCCAAGACTGCTCCGGCGGTTCCTGCGGTGGGCGGTACGCCGGGCAATGGCGTTCCGCTTGAGGGCGCGCCTGCTGCAAATGCGAACGATCCGATTGCTGCTGCCGGTGCCAATGTCGCGGCCGATAAGAAGGGTACCGAACAGCCAGCGCCCAAGCAGAACGGCATCCCGCTGCAGCAATAAATTGCAGGCTTGACGTAATTTATTTGAGCGCAGGCGGATTCGACCGCTTGCGCTCAACCTCCATATTCGATTAGGCATTTCCTCCCATGGCGCGGTTTATTTTTATCACCGGCGGCGTGGTCTCCTCGCTCGGAAAAGGTCTTATGGCAGCAAGCCTTGCTGCCCTTCTCCAGGCGCGTGGCTACAAGGTCCGCATCCGTAAATTCGATCCCTATCTCAATGTCGATCCGGGCACGATGAGCCCGTATCAGCATGGCGAGGTCTATGTGACCGACGATGGCGCAGAGACCGATCTCGACCTTGGCCATTATGAGCGCTTCACCGGCGTTTCGGCGCGGCAATCGGACAATGTGACCTCGGGCCGCATTTACCAGACGATCATCCAGAAAGAACGCCGCGGTGATTATCTCGGCGCGACGGTGCAGGTGATCCCGCATGTGACCGATGCGATCAAGGACTTCGCGACCGCGGAGACTGACGATCTTGATTTCGTGCTGTGCGAAATCGGCGGCACGGTGGGCGATATCGAATCGCTGCCGTTCATCGAGGCGATCCGGCAATTGCGCAACGAGGTTGGGCGTGAAAACGCCATCTCGGTGCATGTGACGCTGGTTCCCTATATTGCCGCAGCGGGTGAGCTCAAGACCAAGCCGACCCAGCATAGCGTGCGCGAACTGGCGAGCCTCGGGGTTCAGCCGGACCTCATCCTGTGTCGTTCGGAACGGCCATTGCCGGACAGCGAACGCGCGAAAATCGCGCAATTCTGTAACGTCCGCAAGGAAGCGGTGATCCCGGCGCTCGATGCTTCGTCAATCTACGCGGTGCCGCGCCAATATCATAAGGAAGGGCTCGATACCGAGGTGCTGCGCGCCTTTGGCATCACCGATGCGCCCGCGCCCGACCTCGCCCGCTGGGATGATATTCTCGACCGCTATCAGCATCCCGAAGGCGAAGTCACCATCGGCGTCGTCGGCAAATATGTCGGGCTGCAGGACGCGTATAAATCCCTCCAGGAAGCGCTGGTGCATGGCGGCATGGCCAATCGGGTCAAGGTGCACGTCAAATGGCTCGACGCGGAAATGTTCGAAATGAACGGCGATCTCGCCGCACAGCTGGAACCGATGGATGGTATCCTCGTCCCCGGCGGCTTTGGTGAACGTGGGAGCGAGGGCAAGATTGCGAGCGTCCAGTTCGCGCGCGAACGTAATGTGCCGTTTTTCGGAATCTGTCTCGGTATGCAGATGGCCTGCATCGAAGGGGCACGCAACACCGCCGGAATCGCCAAGGCCTCGACCACCGAATTCGGCCCGACTGACGAACCTGTGGTCGGCCTCATCACCGAATGGATGAGCGAAGAAGGCCTTCAGAAGCGCGCCGCCGATGGCGATCTGGGTGGCACGATGCGGCTCGGCGCCTATGATGCCGTGCTCGCGCCCAACAGCCATGTTGCGAGCATTTACGGCAGCAATAATATCAGCGAACGCCACCGGCATCGCTATGAGGTCAACAAGGCCTATCGCGAACCGCTGGAGAAGGGCGGGCTGCTCTTCACCGGCATGTCGCCCGATGGTGAGCTTCCGGAAATCGTCGAGCGCCCGGACCATCCCTGGTTCATCGGCGTTCAGTCGCATCCCGAACTCAAGTCCAAGCCGTTCGACCCGCATCCGCTGTTTGCGAGCTTCATTGCGGCGGCGGTGAAACAGTCGCGGTTGGTTTAAGCGTCAAATAAGCGGAAAAAGACAAAAGCCCGGGTCAAATAATGACCCGGGCTTTCGCGTGACGAATAAATTCGCCATCCCCCGATGGCTGGCCGTTCCGATACGCGCCGTGTTCCCTTCGTCGCGTATCTCGGCTCTTAACCCTCCCTGGATTTGGCCAATGGCGTATCCAGTGGCGCAACGATTATGGGGCAAAGCGCCAAAAGTCATGCGCTGAATCACTTTTGGCAAAAGATTAACGCGGGGCTGTGGCGATTCGGTCACACTAATGTTGACTTAAACTATCGATTCGCTGATGCTGGTTGGCTGTTGCAGGCGAGGCCGAAGCGTCTTATGGCGATGGAATATTAATTGTCTTTCAGCCTGCAAAGGGCGCTCTCCCTGTATGTTTCTTAGTCCTTCCGAACGCCTGATCGTCAAGCGCTATATCTTGCCGGCCAAAGGCGAAGGTTTTATTTTTCTCGTTGCCAGTATCAGTCTCGTCGCGGTGATGCTGGGGGTGATGGCGCTCGTCATCGTGATGAGCGTGATGAACGGCTTTCGTGCCGAATTGTTCGACAAGATTGTCGGATTGAACGGCCACGCGATTGTCCAGGGTTATGACGGTCGGCTTGATAATTGGCAGGATGTCTTGCGTCAGGCGCGCGCGACGCCCGGCGTCACCAGTGCAAAACCGCTGATAGAACAACCGCTTCTTGCCAATTTTGAAGGTCGTGTCGAGGCGGTGCTGGTGCGCGGCCAGCAAATTGAAGACTTTCGCTCTAACAAGAATATGAAGGTGCTGGCTGGTTCCCTCGATTCGATCACGCCCGAAAGCGGGCGCGTTGCCATTGGCTCCGGCCTCGCGCAAAATCTCGGGGTGCAGGTGGGCTCGCAAATCAGCATCATCAACCCGGCAGGGCGATCTACGCCATTTGGAACCGTGCCCCGAGAGGTCGGCTATACGGTCGGCGCGATCTTCGAGATCGGGGTTTATGAATTCGACAAGGCCTATGTGATCATGCCGATGCAGGATGCGCAAACGCTCCTCCTTCTCGGCGATTCGGTGGGCATGATCGAGCTCCAAACCAATGATGCCGATAATGTTGCGAATATTGTCGAGCCGTTACGCGCCAAGGTCGCGAGCCAGGCGATCATCACCGATTGGCGCACGCTCAACAGCAGTCTGTTCGAAGCGCTGGCCGTCGAGCGGGTGGCGATGTTCACCGTCTTGTCGATCATCATCCTTGTTGCGGTGTTCAACATCCTGTCCTCGCTGATCATGCTGGTGCGCGCGAAAACCCGCGATATCGCCATTTTGCGAACCATGGGCGCGACGCGCAAATCCATGCTCAAGATTTTTGTGAGCGTTGGTGTGATGATCGGCGTTCTGGGGATGATCCTTGGCCTCATCCTCGGCTTCGTGTTCCTGTTCTTCCGGCAGAATGTTGTCAATTTCGTCCAGTTCATCACCGGTCAAAATCTGTGGGATCCCTCGATCCGCTTTTTGACCGAACTGCCGTCCAAAGCCGATCCGGTCGAAATTACGGTGATCGCGCTGATGGCAATCTTGTTCAGCTTCCTTGCAACGCTCTATCCAGCGATCAAGGCCGCCAATACCGATCCGGTGCAGGTGCTGCGTTATGAATAATCAGGAAGACAATAGGATGCGACCGGCCACGCCCCGCTTTGGCGCTCCGCCGCAGGCTGCTGGAGCATCACCGGTGCGCCCCGAAATGGCTCGTCCCATGCTGCAGACCCGCAATCTTTGCCGCAGCTTCGAGCAGGGCGAAGAGGTCATCCGGGTTTTGCGCGGCGTCAATCTCGAAATTGCGGCCGGCGAAATTGTCGCGCTGCTCGGCCCTTCGGGGTCGGGCAAGTCAACCCTGCTACAAGCGGTCGGGCTGCTCGAAGGCGGGTTTGAAGGCTCGATCATTATCGACGGACAGGAAGTCGCGAACCTCGACAATGAAGAGCGCACCGCCGTTCGCCGCGAAAAACTGGGATTCATTTATCAGTTCCACCATCTGTTGCCCGATTTCAACGCGACCGAAAATGTGATGATGCCGCAGCTCATCTTCGGCGTCGGCACTGCCGAGGCACAGGTGCGTTCGGAAAAACTGCTGGCCGAACTCGGTCTCGGCCATCGCCTGACCCATAAGCCGAGCAAATTATCGGGCGGCGAGCAGCAACGCGTCGCGGTTGCGCGCGCGATGGCCAACCGCCCCAAGCTGATCCTCGCTGATGAGCCCACCGGCAACCTTGATGAAAAAACATCGGACGTGGTGTTTGAACAATTTGTCCGCCTTGTGCGGCATCACCGCAGTTCCGCGCTGGTTGCGACGCACAATGAAGCGCTCGCCCGCCGGATGGACCGGGTGGTGCGCCTGCATGACGGGGTGCTGGGATAATCTATCAGGGAGGGCAGACGATGGCCGATATTTACGATTTCACAGCCAAGACCGCCGATGGCGGCGGACGCCCGCTCTCTGATTATCGCGGCAAGGTGCTGCTGATTGTCAACACCGCCTCCAAATGCGGCTTCACGCCCCAATATGAGGGGCTGGAAGAACTTTACCGTAAATATCACGACAAAGGCCTCGAAATCCTCGCCTTTCCCTGCAACCAGTTTGGCGAACAGGAGCCGGGCGACGCCGAGGAAATCGCCAATTTCTGCAAGCTCAGCTATGATGTGAGCTTTCCGGTGTTTGCCAAAATTGACGTCAACGGCAAGGCGGAAGATCCGATCTGGACTTATCTCAAAAATCAGCAGACCGGTTTGCTGGGCCTTTCGGGCATCAAATGGAATTTCACCAAATTTCTTGTCGATCGCGACGGTAACGTCGTCTCCCGCCACGCGCCCACGACCAAGCCGCAACAGATCGAAGACGAAATCGTCGCGCTTCTCGGCTGAGGCCGGTCAGCCGCAACCGATACGCTTTACCTCATAGCCAGCCATGCGGCGGTCCGCTGTCATCAGCGCCGCCCCTTCGCTGGCCGCCTGAGCGATCAGCAGATGATCGAACGGATCGCCATGATGGCGGGGCAGGGTAACGAGATGCGCAAGATGCGCGGGTAAAATATCGAGCCGCGTCAGCCCTTCCTCCTCAAGTGCACCGGCAATGGCTGCCGCGTCGGCGTCAAGCTTGCCGATATGCTGTTTGATTGCAATTTCCCACAGGCTGGCCACACTGACGAAGATGCTATTCGCCGGGTCGGCAATCACCTGCCGCGCCTTGCCGCCAAGGCGCGGATTATCTTGCAGCCACCAGAGCAAGGCATGGGTGTCGAGCAGGATTTTCATCCACCGAGGCCCGCGACCCTATGCCTTGCCCGGATTGGCTGGATAGATGGTTTCGTCATTGTCCTCGGGCCAATCGTCGAACGAGGCCAGAATATCCTCCGGCCATGTATCGAAATCATCAGCAATGACCATTTCCCGGAACCGGCCCGGCTTGCGGGGTAAGGCGGCAGCGGGAAAAGGCGTGGCGCCCTGATGGGCAAAAGGCATTGGCATTTCCCTCACTCCATCGCGTTGGGCTGGCGACATGGCCGCCGGTTTGTCGTCAACCAGCTTGCCGAGATAATCCTTAAACAGCGCGGACAGCGACGTCCCATGCGCTGCCGCATATATGCGGGCGCGGCGGTGGGTATCATCATCAATGCTGATCGTGATATTTTTCATGTGAAACTGTGTATCACAGTTTGCGGTCCGCAACAAGCCCCGCGTGAACGTCCAACATCCGCTTGCCAGAATCAGGGTTAGGCTCCTAGGGTTCGCGCCATGCCGCACGCTCCGTTTGTCCCTTTGCGGGTCTTTTCCTGCTACACCATGCTCGACGGGGCGATTGAACCCAAGCTGATTGCGAAAGCGGCGAAAGAGCATGGGTTTCCGGCGGTTGCGCTCACGGATCGCAACGGGCTTTACGCGGCGATGGCCTTTTCGGATGCCTGTGCCAGTGCAGGGGTTCAGCCGATTGTGGGGGCCATGCTCGGTATCGCGCGCCCGCAGCGTGGCGACGGTACGGGCGGGGGAACCGATTCGCTCGCGCTCTATGCGCAGGACGAAGCGGGCTATGCCAATATCTGCAAGCTCGTCTCAATGGCGCATCTCGAACGCCCGCCCCATGAGGATCCGCATGTGCTGCTCTCCGACCTTCACGGGCTGACCGATGGGCTGATCTGTTTGACGGCGGGCGGTGAGGGGGCGTTGGTCCGGCTGGCTGCCAATGCCCAGCTCTCCGAGGCTGAACGCTATTGCGATGCGTTGCAAAGCCTGTTCCCCGGGCGGCTCTACATCGAGCTGGTACGGCGCGGCGATACGGCGGAAGAGGCCGCCGAAGCTGCGCTGATCGACCTTGCGATGGCACGCAATCTGCCGCTCGTTGCGACCAACCCCTGCTGTTATGTGAAGCCCGATTTCCACCCCGCCCATGACGCCATGCTGTGCATTGCGGGTAGCGCCTATATCGAAAGCGATGATCGCAAGAAAAGCTCGCCTGAAGCGTGGATGAAATCGGCGGAAGAGATGGAGCGGCTGTTTGCCGATGTTCCCGAAGCGCTGACGAATACGACGGTCGTAGCGCAACGCTGCGCGGTGATGGCACCCAAACGCAAGCCGATCCTCCCCAGCATGGCGGGCGACCGCGATGCCGAAGCCGCACAATTGCGCCGCGATGCCGATGCGGGCCTCGATGCGCGCCTTGCCAAATATCCCGATCTGTCGGCGGAAGAGCGTCAAGCCTATCGCGAGCGGCTTGATTTCGAGGTCGATATCATCACCGGCATGGGCTTTCCTGGCTATTTCCTGATCGTTGCCGATTTCATCAAATGGGCCAAGGACCATGATATTCCGGTGGGGCCGGGACGCGGGTCCGGCGCGGGGTCGGTCGTCGCCTGGGCGCTCACTATTACCGACCTTGACCCGCTCAAACTGGGCTTGCTGTTCGAACGATTCCTCAACCCCGAGCGCGTTTCGATGCCCGACTTCGATATCGACTTTTGCGAAACCCGCCGCGGCGAGGTGATCCGCTATGTCCAGGAAAAATACGGGCAGGATACGGTCGCGCAGATCATCACCTTCGGTAAGCTCAAGGCCCGCGCAGTCTTGAAGGATACCGGCCGCGTGCTCCAGATGAGCTATGGTCAGGTGGACCGGCTTGCGAAGCTGGTGCCCAATCACCCGACCGACCCGTGGACGCTCGAACGCGCGCTTAACGGCGTTTCGGAATTGGCGACCGAATATAAGCGCGACCCTGCAGTCAAGCGCCTGTTCGACCTCGCCAAACAGTTGGAAGGGATGCCGCGTCACTCCTCGACCCACGCGGCGGGCGTGGTGATTGGCGACCGTCCGCTGGCGGAACTTGTCCCGCTCTATCGCGATCCGCGTTCGGATATGCCGGTGACGCAGTTCGACATGAAATATGTCGAAGGCGCAGGGCTGGTGAAGTTCGACTTTCTCGGCCTTAAAACGCTCTCGGTGCTCAAAATGGCGGTGCGCCTGCTGGCGCAGAATGGCATTACCGTTGATCTTGACGCGCTCAGCTGGGACGATCCGGCGGTCTATGAACTCCTCCAGCGCGGCGAGACGGTCGGGGTGTTCCAGCTGGAATCCGAAGGCATGCGGCGCACCCTGTCGGCGGTCAAGCCGACCAATTTTGGCGACATTATCGCGCTCGTTTCGCTCTATCGCCCGGGACCGATGGACAATATCCCGCTGTTCGGTGCGCGCAAAAATGGCCGCGAAGAGATTGCCTACCCGCATCCGCTGCTCGAGCCGATCCTCAACGAAACCTATGGTATTTTCGTCTATCAGGAACAGGTGATGCAGGCCGCGCAAATATTGGCCGGATACAGCCTGGGTGACGCTGACCTGCTGCGCCGCGCGATGGGTAAGAAGATCCAGGCCGAGATGGACGCCCAGCGTGCCCGCTTTGTCGAAGGCTGCGCCGACAAACAGATCAGCGAAACGCAAGCCAACGAGCTGTTCGACTTGATCGACAAATTCGCAGGCTATGGCTTCAACAAGAGCCATGCGGCGGCTTATGCGCTGCTCGCCTATCAGACGGCCTGGCTCAAGGCGCATCATCCGGCGGAGTTTTTTGCCGCATCGATGGCCTATGATATCCACCTTACCGACAAGCTTGCGGTGTTCATGGACGATGCACGGCGGCTCGATGTGCCGGTGCTGCCCGTCGACATTAACCGCAGCGAGGCCGATTTTTCGGTCGAGGTGGGGGATGATGGCGTCCATGCGGTGCGCTATGCGCTCGGTGGCCTCAAGGGCGTGGGCGAAAATGCGATGGCGGGCCTCGTCGCCCAGCGCCGCGACCATGGCGCATTTGCGAGCCTGGATGATTTTGCCGACCGGGTGGACCCACGCCTGCTCAATCGCCGCCAGTTGGAGGCGCTTGCCGCTGCCGGGGCGTTTGATGCCCTCAATGAGAATCGCGCAGCAGTATTCGGTGCCGCCGAAACCATCCTTGCTGTCGCTTCCAATGCAACCCACCAGCGCGAAAGCGGGCAGGGCGGCCTGTTCGGTGCGGAGGTTTCCACCACGCCTTCGGTGCAGCTGCCCGCGCTTGAGCCCTGGTCGCTGACCGAGCGCATGGCGCGCGAGAAAGACGCGTTCGGCTTTTATTTCTCCGCGCACCCGGTCGATCATTATCGCCACCTCACCAGCGCCCATGGCGCGCGCACCTTTGCCGAGATTGCATCCTCCACCGTTGCCGCAGGCCAGCGCCGCCCGGCGGTGATGGCTGGGCTGATCGAAGGGATAAGATGGCGCACCTCGCAGCGCGGCAACCGCTTTGCGATGCTCACTTTGTCCGATCGTTCAGGGCAATTTTCTGCCAATTGTTTTGACGACAAAGCCTGTGTGCAGATCGAGGAACTGGCCAAACAAGGGGCTTGCGCGCTGCTCAATGTCGAGCTTGACCAGCCCAATGCCGATGAAGCGCCCCGCGTGGTTGTCCGCTCGGTGACCTCATTCGACCGGCTCAGCACCAGCGTTTCGCTGCGCATGGACATTCCCGTCGACACCCCCGAAGCGGTGCGGGAACTCGCGCTTACGCTCGACAACCGCAAGGGCGGGCGCGGCGAGATCATGCTGCTACACCATTCCGCTCCGCTCCCGCCAGTGCGCATCAGTATCGGCAAGGATTATCTGGTGGATTCCGAGCTTGCCGAATTGATCGAGCGGATCGACGGTATCGGCACCGTCGACCTGCGCCCGATCCGCTGATTTTCAGCGCGCCTTATCCTGCCCGAACAGGATCTTGCGCTGTTCGTCGGTCATTTCCTTGGGCTGTCCATAGATCGCATCGCGCTCCGAATAGGCTTTCTTGACCGCCGGGCGTGCCCTGATTGCATCGTACCAGCGCACAAGGTTCGGATAGGGCGTAAGATCAACCGGTGCCTTGTCGTAAGCATTAATCCAGGGATAGCAGGCCATGTCGGCAATCGAATAATCGCCGGCGAGATATTCCGCATTACCCAGCCTTTTGTCCATCACATCATAGAGCCGGTTCACTTCCTTGGCGTAGCGATCACGGGCATAGTCAATGGCGTCCGGCGCATAGACGTGGAAATGTCCATATTGTCCCGTCATCGGTCCCAAGCCGCCGACTTGCCAGAACAGCCATTCGAGGGTCGTTGCCCGCGCCCGGATATCGGTCGACAGAAACTGTCCCGTCTTTTCGGCTAGATAAAGCAATATCGCACCACTTTCGAACAGGGTTAGGGGGTCACCGCCCCCGGCGGGTGCACGATCTACGATGGCCGGAATCTTGTTGTTCGGCGAAATCGCCAGAAACTCCGGTTTGAACTGGTCGCCTTTGCCGATGTCGACCGGAAACACCTCATGCGCGAGGGACGCTTCTTCGAGAAAAATAGAAATTTTCATGCCATTGGGCGTTGGCCAGCTGTGCAGTTCGATCATGACATTATCCTTTCAAAAGAAACAACAAAGGCAATTGCACTTGGGTTCCCGAGCCGCAATAGTGGACCTGAGAAAAGGAGAGGGTAATGCTGGGTGGAATGCAGAATTACGAGTTGCGGGTCACGAGCCTGATTGACCATGCAGAGCGCGAACATGGCAATCGCGAAGTGATTACGCGCTGGGCGGACGGCAGCGAGGAGCGCAACAACTGGGCGGGGATCGCCGATGAATCGCGCAAGGTCGCGCAGGCGCTGGTGCGGCTCGGTATGAACAAGGGCGACCGCATCGCGACGCTGGCGATGAACCACGGACGGCACCTGTCCGTCTGGTATGGTTCGGCCGGGATGGGCGGCGTGCTCCATACCGTCAACCCGCGCCTGTTTGATGAGCAGCTGGTCTATATTTTCAACCATGCCAAGGATCGTGTGTTGTTCTACGATACCGCATTCCAGGGGCTGGTTGATCGCATCAAGCCCGAGCTCAAGACGGTTGAACATTTCATCTGCTTCGATGGGCCGGGGGATGCGGGGAGCCCCAATTATCCCGACCTCATCGGGGCCGAGGACGGCAAGTTCGAGTGGGTCGAAGGGAGCGAGCGCGATCCGTGCGGGCTTTGCTACACCAGCGGCACCACGGGCAACCCCAAGGGCGTGCTTTACGAGCATCGCTCGAACGTGATCCACGCGATTGCCGAAATGCAGCCGGACGTGTTCAGCCTCTCGGCGCGCACCGTGGCGTTGCCGATTGTGCCGATGTTTCACGCAAATGCCTGGGGGCTTCCTTATGCTTCGGCGGCGGCGGGGGCGAAAATGGTGTTTTCTGCGGTCAATGATCCGGCGGTATTGTGGGACCTGTTCCGCAAGGAAAAGGTAACCCATAGCGCGGGCGTGCCCACCGTCTGGCTCTCGCTATTCGCGCATATGGATCAGCATGGCGGCGATTATGGCAGTATCGAGCGCATCGTGATCGGCGGCTCGGCTGCGCCGCGCGCGATGATCGAGCGTTTCCTGCGCGCCGGCATTACCGTCAGCCACGCCTGGGGCATGACCGAAACCTCGCCCATCGGCACCATGGGCGCGCTGCCGCCCGAATGGAACGAGATGAGCATCGAGCAAAAGGTCGAACAGGTGAGCAAGCAGGGTAAGGTTCCCTATCTGGTCGAATTGCGCATCGTCGATGATGACGACAATGTCCTGCCGCGCGATGGCGAGACGTCGGGGCGGCTGCAAATCCGTGGCCCGTGGATCATCGCGCGTTATTTCGAGGATGACAAAGGCCCCGCGACCGACGCGGATAACTGGTTTGATACCGGTGACGTTTCGATCCTCCACCCTGACGGCACCATGCAGATCACCGATCGCGCCAAGGACGTCATCAAGTCGGGCGGTGAATGGATCAGCTCGATCGAGCTTGAAAATGCGGCGCTGGGCTGTGCGGGCGTTGCCGAAGCGGCGGCGGTCGGCGTCTATCATCCCAAATGGGACGAGCGGCCCTTGTTGCTGGTGGTCAAAAAGCCGGGTGCCGAGGTCAGTGCAGAGGATGTTCTTAATTACCTTTCCGATAAGGTTGCCAAATGGTGGCTCCCCGATGAGGTGAAGTTCGTCGATGAGTTACCTCACACCGCGACGGGCAAGCTCCTCAAACGGGCGCTGCGCGACGAGTATAAGGATTACCGCTTCGCCGACCCGATGGCGTGAGGGCGATTTGACAGTCTCCGTCATTGCGAGCGCTTAAGCCGCGCGGCAATCCAGGGTCGCGTAAACCGCCCTGGATTGCTTCGTCGCTACGCTCCTCGGAAAGGCGGTTTTGGTTATGGCAGGCCCGGCAAAATACGTCGTCACCCTGAACTCGTTTCAGGGTCCATAGACCAGGAGCCCGCGAGGAATCACTTCTTTATGGATGCTGAACCAACTTCAGCATGACGAGGATGACGAGGTATGATGGGGCCGCCGCGCTTATAACAACCGCATCTGCCCTCCAATTTCCGGCGGGCGGAACAGGTCCGTCCTTAAGCTGACCGCTGCCTTGCCGATGCCCGCCTCCCGGCATGCACGGCTAAAGCGGGTGCGCAGCAAGTCCGCCCACACGCCTTGCCCGCGCATCCTTGTGCCGAAATTGGGATCATTGTCGCGCCCGCCGCGCAGCGAGCGGATGATGTTCATCACCTTGTCGGCGCGGTCGGGATAATGGATGCCGAGCCATTCGCGGAACAGCGGCGCAACCTCGTGCGGGAGCCGCACCGGAATGAAGCTCGCCGATTGCGCGCCGGCCCCTGCCGCCGCGGCGATGATCGTCTCCATCTCATGGTCGGTGATCGCGGGGATGACCGGTGCGACATTGACGTGCGTGGGGATCCCCGCATCCACCAGCGCCCGGATCGCGGCGAGACGCTTTTCCGGACGCGGCGCGCGCGGCTCAAGCCTGCGATGGGTGTCCGGGTCCAGCGTCGTCACCGAAACGCCGATGAAGACCAGCCCGTCCCTGGCCATTTCGGAAAGGAGGTCGATATCGCGCACCACGCGGTCGGATTTGGTGGTGATGGTGAGCGGGTGGCGCGTTTCGCTCAGCACCTCCAACACCCCCCGCATGATCTGCCATTCGCCCTCGATCGGCTGATAAGGATCGGTATTGGTGCCAAAGGCAATAGGCCGGACGCGATAGCTTTTCTTGGCGAGTTCGGCGCGGAGGAGGGCGGGCGCATCGGGCTTGGCAAAGAGTCTGGTTTCAAAATCCAGCCCGGGCGACAGGTCATGATAGGCATGGGAAGGCCGCGCAAAGCAATAGATGCAGCCATGCTCGCAGCCCCGATACGGGTTGATCGAGCGGTCAAACGGCACATCGGGCGACTGGTTACGCGTGATGATCGTGCGCGGATGTTCGACCGTGACCGTGGTGCGCAAGGGCGCCGAGTCACCCTCGACCGCCGCATGATCGAGCCAATCCCCGTCCGCGATCCGTTCAGGGAGCGCAAAACGCGTCGGCACCAAAGCACTCTGCGCCCCGCGACCTTTCTGACGGGCGAGGGGGTTTGGCGGGAGATCGGACATCTCCGCATGATGCGCGCAACACGAGAACAATGCAAGAACATTGTTGAATCCCATATCCTGCTTAAACTATTGTTTAAACAAGATACGATATAGCGGCCATTGTGGAACAGCCAACAAAGCACCCGCCTCGGCCTTTGCCTGCCGGATACACGCCATTACGCTGGCCCAAGCCGCCCAAGCGGACGCTACCTTTAAATGTGAGAGTGACACAATGGGTGATCGGCTTGTGCTTCATCCTTGCTGGTTTGGTTGTTGTAATGATCCTCCTTTACTCGGTTGGCGCCCGAACAACCATGTTATCAAAACAACCGATGGTCTCCTCCGATACATTGACGGCTATCGCCTTTCGTATGACGGTCGGAATATTCTTTCTCTGCTGCGCGGCGTTTCGAAACTGGAAAGCTGTGTTGATGGCGATATAGTGATTCCAGTGAAATTGACTCTGTCGCACGATAGAGAGTGATTCATCATAATGGCGTTGCGCACGCGTTCCAGTCGGCTGATTGTGGCAGGGCCAGCGTGGAGCTTTTTCGTCAAGCGCTGCGC
>JAEXAW010000024.1 GCA_023458055.1 Pseudomonadota bacterium | reverse complement strand
GGGGGGGGCATGTCAACATACACCCCGCCATCGGACAGTCCCCACCCCAACCCCTCCCCTGAAGGGGAGGGGCTTTGTATTGTTCAGAGACATTCATCTGCATACCCATCAAAACTTCGCCGCCTTGCCCGTTTCGACAAAGGCATCACGCGACTTCTGGCTGTCTTCGTGCATATACATTTCCAACGTAAAGCCCTGTTCCCAGCGATAACCACGATCCACGTCGCGCGGCTCAAGGCCGTTCAATGCTTCCTTAGCGATCACCAGCGCCTTGCGGCTCTTGGACGCAATGATCGCGCAAAAGGCGCGCGCTTCGGCTTCGAGCGCATCGCGCGGCACCACCTTTTCCACCGCGCCCAAACGATAGGCCTCTTCCGCCGGGATATTGCCGCCGGTGAAGAAGGCGGCGCGCACCTTATGCAGCGGCAACATGCGCGACAGGTGCGAAGCCCCGCCCATCGCGCCGCGATCAACTTCGGGGAGCGAGAAATAGGCATCGTCCGCCGCAATGATCGTATCCGACGCGCCGCAAATGCCGATGCCGCCACCGATGACGAACTTATGCACCGCCACGACCACCGGGATTTCTGCATCGCGGATCGCCTTGAAGGTCAGATAATTGCCGCGATTGAGGATGGTGATGCGCTCGGGGTGCGCCTGCATCTCCTTGATATCGACGCCGCCGCAAAAGCCTTTGCCCTCGGCGCGGATGAGGATGCAGTTGACCTCCGGATTGCGGCCCGCCTCGGTGATGATGGCGGGCAAGGACATCCAGATTTCGCTGTCAAACGCGTTGACCGGCGGCACATCAAAGACGATTTCGGCGATCCGGTCGGCGATGGTGGTGGTTATGGGCATAAATACTCCTTATTCCTCCCCTGCAAGGGGGGGTGGACCATCCGCAGGATGGTGGAGCGGGTTATCCGGCTGGCGCGGCGGTGGCGGCGAACCCCCTCCACCACTCGCTTCGCGAGCGGTCCCCCTCCCCGTCCCGGGGAGGATTTGGAGCGCCGAAATCCGCGCCCGCGCTTCTTGTTCAATGTTAGCCAGCAACTCTGCGCAACTCGGCAAATCGTTAAGCCGACCCGCGACCAGTCCCGTCGCCATCAGGCCATTTTCCGCATCCCCTTCGACCACCGCGCGCTGGATCATCATCGGCGCAGCGGCGGCCATGATCGCTTGGGCGAGCGGCATTTCCCCGTGCGCCGTCATTGCCTTGGCGGTTGCGATCACCTCTCCCCAGTTCATCCCCGTCTGGCGCTTCATTTCGAGGCCAGCTTCCATCGCGCGCTTCCACATGGAGAGGCGCCCGGAACGTTCGATGCGCTGCAACAGCGGGTTCAAAATCATCCGTTGCGGGATGCCGTCAACCTTGGTGGTGACCGCAATATCGCCGGTGCCCGCCTGGACATAGGCCGCCTTGGGAGAAGCCGGGACCGGGCTGTCCGAGGTCATCATGAAGCGCGTGCCCATCGCGATCCCCGCCGCGCCAAAGGCAAGCGCTGCCGCAAGCCCGCGGCCATCGGCAAAGCCCCCTGCCGCAATCACCGGCACTTCGACCGCATCAAGCACTTGCGGGAGCAGCACCGTGGTCGCAACCGCGCCGGTATGTCCGCCGCCTTCGCCGCCTTGCACGGTGATCATCTCGCAGCCGAGCGACACCATTTTTTTCGCATGTTTGACCGCGCCTACCGTCGGCATACAGACGATGCCGGCATCGCGGAACCGGCCGATCATCTTGGCATCGGGTCCGCGCCCGAAACTCACCGCACGCACGCGATCCTTATGTGCGATGATGATGTCGACAATCTCGGCCGCGCCCGGTTGGAAGCTGTGGAAATTGACCCCGAAATCATGCGGGGTCATATCTTTGAGCTTGGCAATCGCTTCGCCCAGTTCAGCGGGTTTCATCACCGCACCTGCGAGAAAGCCGAACGCGCCCGCATTGCTGGAGGCCGCGACCAATTGCGGCGTCGCAATCCAGCCCATCGCGGTTTGCACCACCGGAAGGCGGCAACCGAGGCGCTGGGTGAGCGGGGTAGAGAGCGGGTCGGTCATAGCCTTAGCCCCTCCCCTTCAGGGCCTCGCGACAATCTTCCCCCGGAAGATTGTCCAACGTTCGGCGGGTTGGGGTGGGGGTTGTCAAGCTGGCGCTGCGCTTGCGAACAGTCCCCACCCCCGGCCCCTCCCCTGAAGGGGAGGGGAGATATGTAGCCCCCTCTCTCACCCCTCACCCGCCTGTTTCTTGTTGGATGCCGCCGCCGACTTTCCGTCCACGCCCGCGATGGAATCGCCCTTCACCAGATCATTTTGCGCATGGGCGAAATGGTGCATGTGGAATACCGCGTCCATCGCCGCCCGCTTGCCGCGCAATTCTTCGACATGGTTGACCGCCTGCTTGGTGAGCCAGTTGCCGAGACGGTTCTGACCCGCCAGCTTTTTCGCCATCGCCTCGACCGCGCTGCGCAATTCCTCGCGCGGCACGATGCGATTGACCATGCCGAATTGTTCGGCGCGCTGGGCCGACATGCGTTCGCCGAGCAGCAGAAATTCCTTGGCAACGCGCGGCGGCAATTCATAGGCATGGGCGAAATATTCGACCCCCGGTATTCCCATCATCGGGTTGACCGGGTCCTGGAAAAAGGCATCTTCCGACGCCACGATCAGATCGCACGTCCAGGCGAGCATCAGCCCCCCCGCGATGCACGCGCCCTGCACCATTGCAATGGTGGGCTTGGGCACATCGCGCCAGCGGCGACACATGCCGAGATATTGTTCCTGCTCACGCGTATAGAGCAATTCCGCTGCGGGTTTATTGGTGTGGCGGCCAATCATCAGCCGCTTGTCAAATTCATGGTGGAGGTCGCGGCCCGGCGTGCCGATGTCATGGCCGGCGCTGAAATGTTTGCCATTGCCGCCGAGCACGATGCAGCCGACGCTGTCATCCTGCACCGCGCGGTTAAAGGCATCATCAAGCGCATAGGTCATCTGGCCGTTTTGCGCATTGTTGAAAGTGGGGCGATCCATCATGATCCACGCGACGCCATCGACCACCTCATAGGTGACGGGCGTGTCGGTTTCATAAGTGATATCGACCTTGCGCGGTTCGACCAGATCCTTGCTCATGCGGCCTGCCTTTGTGCGGGAGGATTGTCCTTGATCACACTATGGCGGATGCCATGCGGATCAAGCGAGGCGATGATGCCGAGCGTCTCCGCATCCGGCAGCGCCGTTTGCGGCAAACTCTCATCGCCGATCAATTCAAAGCCGGTATTCTCCTGCACCTCGGCAAAGCTGACGCCCGGATGGAGCGAAACAACACGGATCGCATGATCGGGCCCGCCAAAATCCATCACGCATAAATTGGTGACAATCATGCGCAGATCGACGCCCGAATAATTGCCGCCGGGAACGCGCTTGGCCGGATTATAGCCAACCCCCGAAATCATATCGACCTCTCCGCCCACAAACACACGGGTCGAATGGGCGGGGAAAAAGAAGCTGTTGGGATGATAAATCGTGTTCCCCGGAAAACCGCGCACGCCCAGCATCTGCGTCTTGGGATGATTGTGGGTGCCACCCATATAGGACAGGTTGATCTGCCCGAAGCGGTCAAGCTGCGTCGGCGTCACCATCGCATGACGACGACCCGTCCACACCGCGCTGTCGAAAAAGCGGGAGAAAGGAAGATGCCCCGCCCGCTTGCGCGCGTCATAGGCGCGGGGTCCCAACGGCACCGGCTGTTCGACCAGATAGGCTTCACCATCGGTCATCATCAGTTCGGGGCTGTGGGTCAGCTTGGCAAGACCAGCCGCCAGGCGTGGCACAGGGCCAACACCGGTTGCGATCACTTCGCCATTATTGCGGAAACTTTCCGAACAGGCGAAAATGCAGAGGTCAACGAGGGATATATCGGTCATCAGAATATCGGGAGCGGGAGAGCCGCCACCGCCTCCTTTCCGCCAACGGATTGCAGATAATCGGCTTCAGATTTACCGACAAAGCGGGTCGCGACCGCATTCCAGTCACCGGGGTCCTTGGCCGCGCCAACATACTCCTTAAATGCCTTCATGTCCCAGCCGTAATTGGGCGGCATCGACGATGGATGTGCGCCATAAGGAATTTCGGCGACGCCCGAGATGAAGCAGCGTTCGATGATATTGGCGTGGGCGTCCGCTTCATACGCATCTTCCATCTTCTCGACCAACTCTTCGGTGCTGACATAGGTTTTGGCCGCCGCCTTGGCGAACCATTCGTCATAATAAGTATCGGGGCCGAGCAATTGCACATTGCCGCGCCAATCCGAGCGGTTGACGTGGAGCAGCGCCACATCAAGCTTGAGCGCGGGCATGGCAACCAGAACCTCGCCATCATCATAAGGCGACTGCACCGTCTTCAGTCCACCAAGTTCGGCAAGATCGGTGCCAAGACCGACACGGGTGGGGAGGAACGGCAGCTGGAATGCCGCTGCTTTGAGGCCCCATTGGAACATGCCTTCATCCAGTTCCAGCACCTCGAGCGTGCCAGCCTCGCGCGCCTTGCGGAACCAGGGTTCTAGCGGGATCGCATCGAGGGACACGAACGCAAAGATAACCTTCTTGACCTTGCCGGCTGCGCACAGCATGCCGACATCTGCGCCGCCATAAGCAACGATGGTGAGGTCTTTGAGGTTGGAACGCAAAATCTCGCGCACCAGCGCCATCGGCTTCCTGCGCGGACCCCATCCGCCAATGCCGATTGTCATGCCATCGCGAAGCTGGCCGACAATTTCGGCTGCTGTCATGCGCTTGTCTATCACAGTCCCGCCCTTTGCTTTTCTATTCTAATTGCGTCCGTCATTCCGCCGCTGCTTGCGCCGCCTTCATCTCCCGTTGCCATTCCCATTCATGGCCCCAGATGCTGATCCCCTGATGTTTGGTGACCTCCCAGCTGGCCGGATCAATCACAAGGCTATCGCAACCGATCTCCAGATCAAAGCCACCCGGTGTTCGCACATAGAAACCAACTGTTTCATCGTTGAAATGTTTGCCCAGCGTCGCACTTTCGACATAGTCGAGCGCCTTCATGCGGTCATGCGCTTTGCCAACCTCTTCAAGGTTCGGATATTCGAGCATGATATGAACCGCACCCGATGGCGGCACCGGCCCTTCCCCAAAGGCAATCGAATGATGGCGGCCATTGTCCGCATGGAGGAAGGCAAAGCCCATGCCCGGATCTTCAGGACCACCGCCGCCGAAGAAAAAGCGCGGCATATCGGTTTCATGAAAGCCCACAACGTCGCGATGGAAAGCAATGGTTTCGTTGAAATTGGGCGCGGAAAAAACCGCATGGCCCATGCCCATATCGCCAGTGACAAAGGCGGGAACACCGAGCGGCGACACGAACGGTTCGCTCGTGCTGCTATCGCCGGTAAAAAATTCAAGCCCGTTGCCCGCCGGATCGCTGGTGCGGAACAAGGCCGCCACGCCGCGCTCGGAGGCATCCTCGTTGCTCGCCCACTCAACCGGACGGCCTGCGGCTTCTATGCGTGCAGCCAGATCATCAAGCTCTGCCTTGTCGGCGACCTCATAGCCAGCCGCCTTGAACCATTCGCGCCCCGTATTTTCGATGCGCAAACGAAACGCGCGTTGATCGACGCGGTAGAGCGCCGCGCCATCCGCCGCGTCAGGGGCGCGCATCACGCCCGCGACCTGGGTCAGAAATTCATCCCATTTTTCGGGCTGCGCGGTTTCTATCACCACATAGCCAAGAGCCTTAACGCCCATCATTCACTTCCCTTCACCAGATCGAGAAAATAAGGCCGCTCGCCGCCGCCATCGACATTGAGGCGCGCGCCCGACACATAAGCGGCCAGCGGCGATGCGAGATAGAGCACCGCATCGGCAATATCCTTGCCCTCGCCCATGCGCTGGAGCGGCAAGGATTGCGCAACCTTGGCTTGCGCTGCCGCATCGCCATAGGTCGCCTCCGCCGTTTCGGTTTGCATCAAGCCGACGATGATCGCATTGACGCGGATGCCCACGGGTCCCCATTCCTGCGCAAGGCTTTGCGTCATGCTGAGGAGCCCCGCCTTCGCCGCACCATAAGCGGTAGTACCCGGCGAGGGACGCACGCCCGCAACGCTGGCAATGTTAACAATGTTACCATGGGCCGTCACCAGATGCGGATAGGCCGCCTGCGCCATATAAAAGGGCGCAAGCATGTTGAGCTTCACAATCGCTTCGGCAAAGCGCGGGCTTGCGGTCGCAGCGTCACTCGCAGGCGAGCCGCCGGCATTATTGACCAATATATCGAGACGGCCGTGATCGGCGACTACCGCATCCACCAGCACCTTGCACTGGTCCGGATCGCGAATATCAGCGGCGTGAAAGCTTATCCCGTCCAGCGCATCTTCCGGCGGATTGCGCCCGCACACCGCGACGCGGCAGCCCGCCTCGCGCAACCGCAAGGCAATCGCCCGGCCAATACCGCGCGTGCCGCCGGTCACCAGAGCGACCTTTCCTTGTAACGACAAATGATCGGGAACTATGCTCACAATACCTCTCTCTTTTTGCGCGAGCCTATTGAAGAAAGTAGCTTCGCTCAACTCAAAAAGGCCATATCGAAAGTAAAATCGCTTTTCAATTGACGATTTGCGTATTTTTTGACAGGTATTTTTACGAACTTAAGTAAGCCGTCCATGAGTCGGGCGGTGAGGAGGAGGATATTGATGGCTAGCGCAGCGCCCGCGTCCCGGACGACGGAAACCATACCCACCCATGAAGACCTCGTCGAACGCGCCCGCGCCATGAAGCCGCGCCTCAAGGAACGCGCGCGCCAATGTGCGCTCAATTATAATGTGCCCGACGAAACCGTTGCCGAAATGCAGGAGGCAGGCTTTTTCCGCGTGCTGCAACCCAAACGCTGGGGCGGCTATGAAATGCACCCCAACACCTTCTATGCCATCCAGCGCGAACTCGCCGAAGGCTGCATGTCGACCGGCTGGATTTATGGTGTGCTCGGCTGTCACCCTTATCAACTCGCGCTGTTCGATAATCGCGCGCAGGAGGAAGTGTGGGGCGAGGATGATTCCATGCTCGTCTCCTCCACCTATCAACCCGTCGGCAAGGTCGAGCCGGCCGAGGGGGGCTTTTATCTCTCCGGCCATTGGGGCTTTTCCAGCGGGTCGAAACATTGCGGCTGGGTGTTGCTCGGCGCGATGGTGCCGCCGTCCGAACCGGGCGGCCCACCGGATATGCGCACCTTCCTGTTGCCGCGCAAGGATTATGAAATCATCGACGGCAGCTGGGATGTATTCGGATTGCAGGGAACAGGAAGCTTCGACATTGTCGTCGACCGCGCTTTTGTCCCCGACTATCGCACCCACCGCGCCGCCGATGGTTTTGCCGGTACCAATCCCGGGCAGAAGGAAAATGACGGGCCGCTTTATACCCTGCCTTGGGCACAGGTGTTCGTGCGCTCGGTCTCGACCGCAGCGTTCGGCGGCGCGCGCGCGGCAGTCAACGCTGCGGTGGACATCATGAAGGATCGCGTCTCGACCAATACCGGCAAAGCATCAAAGGCCGACCCCATCCTTCATGCCGCCATCGCGCGCGCCTATAGCGACATTGGAGAGATGGAGCTCACCCATCAGGCGACCTTCGATGACCTTATGGGTTATGCCGAACGCGGCGAGCCGATCCCGATGGAAAAGCGTGTCCTTTATACCTATCAATCCTCGTCGGTGGTGCGCCGCCTTGCCGATCTTGTCGATGATATGATGCCGCTCCTCGGTGGCCGCGCGATTTATTATTCGAGCCCCATGGTCCAGCCCTGGCTTGATCTCAACGCCGCGCGCGCGCACGTTGCCAATGATCCCAATAACCGCGCAAGCGACGTGGTCGGCAGCCTCATCGGCCAGCCGCCCGCCTTTGCGTTCCTCTGATTTTTTCATTCCTCTGATTTTCAAGGGAGTAATAGCCTCCATGACCGAGCTTCGTTCCGCCACCTATCAAGCGGGCGGCTATGATATCCACATCGCCGAGGCTGGCCCATCCGATGGCCCGGCGGTCGTGTTCTTCCACGGCAGCGGCCCCGGCGCGTCGGGCGCGTCCAACTTTCGCGGTAATATCGACGCCTTTGTGGGCGCAGGCTTCCGCGTGTTGCTGCCCGATCTGATCGGCTATGGCGCATCATCCAAGCCTGAGGGGATTGATTATACGCTCGACCTGTTTGTCGATACGGTGTTGGAGGCCTTAAAAGCGCATGGCATCACCAAAGCGCATCTCGTCGGCAACTCGCTCGGCGGGGGGATTGCGCTGGTGATCGCGCTCAATCATCCGGAATTTGTCGACAAGCTGGTGCTGATGGCGCCCGGCTGCATCGAGGAATTGCCCAAATATTTCGCCATGCCCGGCATCGCCAAGATGATGAGCGGTTTCGGCAGCCCCGATTTTTCGGTCGAGGAGCAAAAGCGTCTTGTCACCAACCTCGTTTATGATGTCTCGAACATCAGCGACGAGCTGGTCGCCGAGCGTTATGCCGTGGCGAAGACCCAGTCGAAAGACGTGCTGGGGCGGATGAAGACCTATAATCTCCAGCCGCGCCTTGGCGAGATTAAACATCCGATCTTCGTGCTGTGGGGCCTCAATGATGAATTCTGCCCTGAAAGCGGCGGCCGCTATTTCCTTGATCAGTGCGACGACGCGCGCGTGATGACCTTCAACAAGGTCGGCCATTGGGTGCAGGTTGAACGCACTGCGGAATTCAACCGTTATTCAGTGGAGTTCTTGCGTGGATAAAGCGGCTCATTATGGCGAGGAACTTTACCGTGCGCTGCGGGACCGCCGCACGGTCGAGCCGCTGATTGCGCGCGACCCTTCGCTCACCATTGATGATGCCTATGCGATTTCGCTCGATGCCCTTGCCCGCCGTAAGCAGGATGGCGAAAAGGTTATCGGCAAAAAGATTGGTGTTACCTCCAAAGCGGTGCAGGATATGCTCGGCGTGCATCAGCCGGATTTTGGTTTTTTGACCGACCGGATGCATGTCATCGGCGACATCAGCATCGACGCGCACGGCCTCATTCAGCCGCGCGCCGAAGCGGAAATCGCTTTCATCCTTAAAGACAGCCTCAACGGCCCCGGCGTCACTGCCGCCGATGTGATTGCCGCGACCGATTATATCGCGCCCTGCTTTGAAATCGTCGACAGCCGCATCGCCAACTGGAAGATCGGCATTGTTGACACGGTCGCGGACAATGCAAGTTGCGGTGTGTTCGTGATTGGCGACGCACGCGCCAACCCGCGCACGCATGACCTTCCTGCGCTTCATGTGCAGGTTACCAAAAACGGCGCGCCGCTATCTGAAGGCTATGGCAGCGCGGTTCAGGGCGATCCCGCACAAGCCGTCGCATGGCTCGCAAATACGCTGGGCGCTTATGGCGTGACGCTCAATGCAGGCGACATCATCCTGTCGGGCAGCCTCGTGCCGCTCGAAGATGCCAAAGCAGGCGACCGGTTTGAAATGACGCTGTCGGGCGTCGGCTCCTGCACGGCCAATTTTATCTGAGAAAAAGGAAGCAATCGTGACCAAGGTTAAGGCGGCCATCATCGGATCGGGCAATATCGGCACCGACCTCATGATCAAGATGGTCAAATATCCGCAGAATATGGAGCTGGTCGCGGTCGTCGGCATCGATGCCAATTCGGAAGGGCTGGCGATGGCGCGAGAACGCGGTATCGCGACCACCCATGAAGGGATTGAAGGCCTCAAAGCCCTCCCCATGTATGACGAGATCGGCATCGTGTTTGATGCAACCTCGGCTTATGCGCATAAGGAACATGACGCGGTGTTGCGCGCGGACGGCAAGCAGGTGGTCGATCTCACCCCGGCCGCGATCGGCCCTTTCACCGTGCCGCCGGTCAATATGGAAGCGCATCTCGATGCGGGCAATGTCAACATGGTGACGTGCGGCGGGCAGGCGACCATCCCGATGGTCGCCGCCGTGAGCCAAGTCGCCAAGGTCCATTATGCCGAAATCGTCGCGTCTGTCTCCTCGCGCTCGGCGGGTCCCGGCACCCGCGCCAATATTGATGAATTCACCCGCACCACCGCGCGCGCTATCGAAGATGTCGGCGGCGCCACCCGCGGCAAGGCGATCATCATCCTGAACCCGGCCGAACCGCCGATGATCATGCGTGACACGGTGTTCACTTTGTCCGAAGGCGGCGAGGAAGAGGCGATCCGCGCCTCGGTCGAAGCGATGGTCAAAAAAGTGCAGGCTTATGTGCCGGGCTATCGGCTCAAGCAGGAAGTCCAGTTTGAACGTTTCGGCGACAATAACCCGCTCAAAATTCCGGGCCAGGGCGAATTTACCGGCATCAAGACCAGCGTGTTTCTGGAAGTCGAAGGCGCAGGCGATTATTTGCCGCCCTATTCCGGCAATCTCGACATCATGACCGCCGCCGCCAAAGCCACCGGAGAATTGCTCGCCGAGCGCATTATGGCGGGGAGGCAAGCGGCGTGACAGTCTGTCCCCCTTCCCCCTTGATGGCAGTGCAGACCTTCTCCCCTTGTGGGAGAAGGATACGGAGCGTTAGGGCGTTAGCCCTTACGCGCAGTTGGATGAGGGGTGCGGGCGAAGCTCGCGCGGTCGCTGTGCGACCGCATACCCCTCTCCCAGCTTCGACTAAACTCGCTAACGCTCGTTAAGTCTACTCAACCCGTGAGTGGCCTTCGGGTAAACCATGCCCCCGGCATGGTTTAGAAATGGCCGGGGGCCATTTCGGCCCGAATGCCTCTCACGCCCACAAGGGGAGAGGGAAAGGATATGCTATGACCTTCAACGTTGAAACCGACAAACTCTATATTCAGGACGTTACCCTGCGCGACGGCATGCACGCCATTCGTCACATGTATGGGCTCGACCATGTGCGCAGCATCGCCAAGGCGCTCGATGATGCGGGCGTTGATGCCATCGAGGTCGCGCATGGCGACGGGCTTTCCGGCGCGAGCTTCAACTATGGCTTTGGCGCGCATACCGATTGGGAATGGCTCGAAGCGGTCGCCGGGGTGCTCACGAAATCGGTGCTCACCACCCTCATCCTTCCGGGCGTCGGCACGGTCGAGGAGCTTCGCCGCGCTTATGATATGGGCGTGCGTTCCGTCCGCGTGGCGACCCACTGCACCGAGGCCGACGTATCGAAGCAGCATATCGGCATCGCGCGCGACCTCGGTATGGACGTCGCAGGATTCCTGATGATGAGCCACATGATCGACGCCGACGCGCTCGCGCAGCAGGCCGCGCTCATGGAAAGCTATGGCGCCCAGTGCGTCTATGTGACCGACAGCGGCGGCGCGCTCGACATGGACGGGGTGCGCGACCGCTTGCGCGCCTATGACAAGGTGCTGAAGCCTGAAACCGAGCGCGGCATCCACGCCCACCATAATCTCTCGCTCGGCGTCGCCAACTCGATTGTCGCCGCGCAGGAAGGCGCGGTGCGCATCGACGCAAGCCTTGCCGGCATGGGCGCGGGCGCAGGCAATGCGCCACTCGAAGTGTTCATCGCCGCTGCCGACCGCAAGGGCTGGAACCATGGTTGTGACGTCATGGCGCTCATGGACGCCGCCGAAGATCTGGTGCGCCCGTTGCAGGACCGCCCGGTCCGCGTCGACCGCGAAACGCTCGCGCTTGGCTATGCGGGGGTGTATTCGAGCTTCCTGCGCCACGCGGAAAAAGCGGCCAATGACTATGGCCTTGATACGCGCGAAATCCTTGTCGAACTGGGCCGCCGCAAGATGGTCGGCGGACAGGAAGATATGATCGTCGATGTCGCGCTCGATATGCTGAAAACGCGCAAGGGTTAGAATTGGGGGGTATGTCCCCCCAACCTTGCTCAAATCGCGGTCGCGCCGCCGTCAATCACCATTGCGTGACCGGTGACAAAGCTCGCTTCATCCGAGCATAGCCATAACACTGCCGCCGCGATTTCCTCTGCGGTCCCCATGCGGCCCATCGGCGTCATGCTATCGAGCAATTTGCGCATTTCAGGGTTGGAGACGAGCGGCGCGGTCATCGGCGTTTCGATCACACCCGGACACACCGCATTGACCCGAATGCCCGCCTGCGCCCAGCGCAGCGCGCCATGCCGGGTCAAGCCCACCACCCCATGCTTGGTCGCAACATAGCCGGGTTGCGCTGGATTACCCACCAATCCATTGATTGAGGCGGTGTTGACGATAGCCCCCTTGCCTTCCTTCAACATCACCTCTGATTCCTCGCGCATGCACAGCATCACGCCGGTGAGGTTGATGCCAAGGCTGTTCGCCCACGCCTCATCATCATATTCATTGGCCATCATATTGTTGATGCCCGCATTATTATGCGCAAAATCAAGCCGTCCATAGGCGCTGACCGCGCGCGCGATGAGGGCTTTGACCTCCGCGCCTTGGCTCACATCGCAGCGTTGGAACAATGCGGTGCCCCCCTCGCCTTCGATCAGCGCCACGGTCTCCGCGCCGCCCGCTTCGTTGACATCGGAGACCACGACGCGTGCGCCTGACCGACCGAAAGCCACCGCCGTCGCGCGACCAATTCCGCCTGCCGCGCCGGTAACCAGTGCCACTTTTCCATCGAAATCATAACGCACCATGGCCACCTCCCATCATTTGCGTAATTTTTTAGCAGCCTGACAACGCAAATCAACAATTAGTTGGGGCCTTTGCGCGTGTTCCCCTTTACCCGCTTGTGTCGACACGTCAGCGCGGCTCCATCCGTCGCTCGACTTCGCTCGAGACGAACGGCGGTGGGGCTCCACGCCCCGCGCGAACATGCGTCAACCCGCTCGCCGCTTCATTTAACGCTGTCCTACAGTTTACCAATATGGTTCGTTTTTATCTTCCATGATTCGTTGGGAGAAGAAAATGAATGTCGATATATTGATTGATGGCGTGATCGCGCACGAGGGAGGATATAGCAATCATCCCGCTGATCGCGGCGGAGCAACCCGTTGGGGCATTACCGAGGGCGTCGCGCGAACGCATGGCTATCGGGGGGACATGCGCGGCCTGCCCGTTGCCGAAGCGCGGGCGATCTATCGTGCGCGCTATTGGGAAGGGCCACGGCTCGACCATCTCACTCCGCTCAGCGCGAAAATTGCAACGGAACTATTCGATACAGCGGTAAATATGGGACCCGCCGCCGCAATCAGAATGTTGCAACGTGCGCTCAACGCGCTCAACCGTCAGGGTCAGGATTATCCTGATCTCGACGCCGATGGCGTGATCGGTCCGCGCACCGAAGCGGCCCTTGCTGCCTTCCTCAAGGTCCGGCGCGCTCGCGGCGAAGAGGTTTTGCTGAAGGCATTGGAGGCGCTCCAGGGCGAACGCTACATCCATTTGGCTGAGCAACGCCCCGCCAATGAAGCTTTTCTGTTCGGCTGGCTTGCCAACCGTATTGGTTAAATATAAAGGAGATTACCCATGGCATTGATTGAAGCCATTATCGGCCCGGTTGCGAAATTGCTCGACAAGATCATCCCCGATCCCGAAGCGCGCGACCGCGCCAAGCTGGAACTGCTCAAATTGCAGGGTACCCAGGACATGGAAGCCGTCGAGGCCCAGCTTTCCGCCATTGTCGCCGAAGCGCAGTCCAACGATCCGTGGACCAGTCGGGCACGACCGTCCTTCCTTTATGTGATGTATGCGCTGCTGTTATGGGCGATCCCGATGGGCCTCATCGCGGCGGTCCGCCCGGACATGGCATCAGCCATCGCCAATGGCATGACCAGCTATCTCGGCGCGCTCCCCGAACCGCTCTATGCGCTCTTCGGCACCGGCTATCTCGGCTACACCGTCACGCGCCAATGGGGCAAGATCAAGGGCGTCGAATAAGCGTTTGAGCGGGAACTTAGGGAATCTGGGGAATCAAAAAACCCGTTTCAGTGAGAATCTAGGGAATTTGTAAACTTGAAACCCGCCGCCTCCCGTCATCCTCGGCGAGACCCGGAAGGACGATCCGATATGGACAGGCGCTAGCCGGAGCTTAATTTGACGCCAGGCGTTTATAATCGCAACGAAGCGCCTTACATCATAAAGGAATGATTTGATGAAGAAAATCGCTGCCTTGACGGTCCCGCTAGCCGCTCTTTCCGCCTGCATGACCCCGCCGCCGATCGATAGCGGGAGCGACAAAACGACCTGCGGCGCGGACAAGGTGCAATCCTATGTCGGCCGCACCGCCACACCCGAGGTTCGCGCCGAGGTCGAGCGGGTTTCCGGCGCAACGACCTTCCGCTGGCTCACGCCTGAAATGATGATGACCACCGACTACCGGCTCGACCGCCTCAACATCCATTTGGGGACGACCAACAAGATCGGTTCGTTACGCTGCGGGTGAGCTAGGCGCGGATGCACCCTCCCGTGCAAGGGAGGTCAAAAAAAGCGCGAGCTTTTTTGGGGTGGGTATGAGGGTGGCTCTTTACGGAGGCGCTCTACCCACCCCGAAAAATTGGGCCAATTTTTCGACCCTCCCTCGTGAGGGAGGGTAGTTGTTCTCTTGGCCCAATCCTTAGCAGGGTGGCGCAGCCCTTACCCCGCCAGCGCCGCCTTGACCGCTGCGACCGCGTCATCGGCTTTGCTGCCGTCCGGGCCGCCGCCTTGGGCCATGTCGGGGCGGCCGCCGCCGCCTTGGCCGCCGAGCGCAGCCACCGCCGCCTTGACCAGATCGACCGACGAGAGGCGCCCGGTCAGATCATCGGTCACGCCGACCGAAACCGACGCTTTGCCATCATTGGTCACGACCATCATCGCAACGCCCGAGCCGAGCCTGGCTTTGAGGTCATTGACCGCGCCGCGCAATTCCTTGGGGTCGAGGCCGTCGACCACTTGCGCAAGGAATTTGGTGCCGTTGACGTCCTCGGGCTCCGCCGCAGCGCCGCCGCCCGATCCGCCGAGCGCCAGCGCTTTCTTCGCGTCAGCCAGTTCGCGTTCGAGTTTCTTGACCTGTTCGGCCAGCGTCGTGACGCGCGCGGGCACCTCTTCGACCGGCGTTTTGAGCGTTGCGGCCATGGCTTTGAGCGCATCATCGCGGCTGGTCAGCCATTGCCGCGCCGCCTCACCCGTCAGCGCTTCGATGCGCCGCACGCCAGAGGCAACCGCGCCCTCGCTCACAATCTTGAACAGGCCGATATCGCCGAGCGCGTTTACATGCGTTCCGCCGCACAGTTCGACCGAATAGCTCTTATCGTCTCCCTTGCCCATGCTGAGCACGCGGACCTCGTCGCCATATTTTTCGCCGAACAGCGCCATCGCACCTGCCGCGATGGCATCATCGGGGGACATCAAGCGGGTGGTCACCGCTTCATTCCCGCGGATTTGCGCATTCACATCGGCTTCAATCGCGGCAATCTGTTCTGGGCTCACGCCTTGCGGGTGCGAGAAGTCGAAGCGCAGCCGGTCCTCGGCAACGAGGCTTCCCTTTTGCGTCACATGCGCGCCGAGATGGTCGCGCAGCGCCGCGTGGACAAGGTGGGTCGCGCTATGGTTCGCGCGCACGCGATTGCGCCGCGCGGCATCGACGGTCAGCTGCACCATGTCGCCCTTCCTGACCGTGCCCTTGCTGATCGTCGCATGATGCGCATGGAGGCGGCCGAGCGGCTTGGCCGTGTCGGTGACGTCAGCGGCAAATGCGCCCGAGCTGATCGTCCCCGCATCGCCCATCTGGCCGCCGCTTTCGCCATAGAAAGGCGTCTGGTTGGTGAGGATCACGACCGTATCACCCTCGCCCGCGCTGTCGACCTCGGCACCGTCCTTGACCAGCGCAATCACCTGCGCTTCGCCGGTGGTTGCGGTGTAGCCGGTGAACTCGGTGCTGCCCTCGCGCTCGGCGATATCGTACCAGATTTCGTCCGAAGCCTTTTCGCCCGAGCCCTTCCAGGCCGCGCGCGCCATCGCTTTCTGGTTGGCCATCGCCGCGTCGAAACCGTCGCGGTCCACGCCAAAGCCCTTGGAACGCAGTGCGTCTTCGGTGAGGTCATAGGGGAAGCCATAGGTGTCGTAGAGCTTGAACGCGGTTTCGCCCGCCAATTCCTGGCCCATGACCATGCCCGCCGTCGCTTCGTCGAGCAGCTTCAGCCCCTTGTCGAGCGTTTTGCGGAACTGGGTTTCTTCGCGCAGCAGCGTTTCTTCGATCAGCGGCTGGGCGCGGAACAATTCGGGATAAGCCGCACCCATTTCGGTGACGAGCGACGGCACCATGCGGTGCATCAGCGGCTCTTTCGCGCCAAGGATATGCGCATGACGCATCGCGCGGCGCATGATCCGGCGCAGCACATAGCCGCGCCCTTCATTGGCCGGCAGCACGCCATCGGCGATAAGGAAGCCGGTCGAGCGGAGATGGTCGGCGATGACGCGGTGCGACGCCTTATGCTCGCCGTCGGTCGCGGTCTTGGTGAGCTCGCCCGATTGCGCGATCAGCGCCTTGAAGGTGTCGATGTCATAATTGTCATGGACGCCTTGCATCACCGCCGCGACGCGTTCGAGCCCCGCTCCAGTGTCAATCGAGGGCTTGGGCAGATCGACGCGGTCGCCATTTTCCAGCTGCTCATATTGCATGAATACGAGGTTCCAGATTTCGACGAAACGGTCGCCATCTTCTTCCGGCGATCCCGGGGGGCCGCCCCAGATATGATCGCCATGATCATAAAAAATCTCCGAACATGGCCCGCACGGCCCGGTATCGCCCATCGACCAGAAATTGTCCGCAGTCGGGATGCGAATGATGCGATGATCGGGGAGACCCGCAATCTTCTTCCACAGGTCAAACGCCTCATCATCGGTGTGATAGACGGTGGTCGTCAGCTTGTCCGGATTGATGCCCCACTCTTTGGTAAGGAGGTTCCAGGCGAGCGTAATCGCCCGCTCCTTGAAATAATCGCCGAACGAAAAATTGCCGAGCATTTCAAAGAAGGTATGGTGGCGCGCGGTGTAGCCGACATTGTCGAGATCATTATGCTTGCCGCCCGCGCGCACGCATTTCTGGCTCGACGCGGCAGTCGAAAAGGGCCGCGTTTCAAGGCCGGTGAACACATTTTTGAACGGTACCATGCCCGCATTGACGAACATCAGCGTCGGATCGTTATACGGAACGAGCGGCGCAGACGGTTCGGGCTGATGGCCTTCCCCTGCAAAATAATCGAGGAAAGAGCGGCGGATATCGTTGGTCGAAGTCATGTTCGGCGCTTACTTTAGGCGGGGCTTGGAGACAAGCGGGTAAAGTCGATGAGACTGGTTGAAAATATTGCGCGCGCACGCGGCGATACAGTCCGCATCAGTCGCGCCAGCACGCGACCAGCGACCCGCCATTGTCGCGCGCCTGCACCCCGATAAAGGCATAGTCTTCGATCACCTCGCGAGTCTCGGTGATAGAGGGCAGTTTCCAGCCCATATTGTTCCACACCGAGCGGACCCGTTCGGCATCTTCGGCGAAATAGAGATAATAGTTAATGGGGCCACGCTCGACCCCGGTATAAAGTTTCACACCCGTCAGTTTGAGGCCGTGCCATGGTTGCGGTTCATCAAGGAAAAGCTCTCGTGACACCTCTCCCGAAACAGCGGTGTAGAGCGATTCGTCAAACTCCCGGTCAATCTGATTTGTGGCTACGGGACCGGTCAGAATGCTGAGCGCGCGTTCGAGGGCAGGATTGGGATCGCAATCGGCGGTGAAGCCGACATCCTCCCAACGGAAGGGCGGCGATTTGGTTGGAGCCGCCATCGACGCAGCAGCGTGCCCGGTGGCCATCACAAGGACAAGCCCGTGAACCAAGGTCATCCGTCGTTTAGACAAAATCATAGGGTCCGCCGATTTCGAGTGCATGTTGATAGGCGGGGCGCGCGTGGATACGCTCGAGCCAGCCAATAAGGTTCGGGCGGCTATTATCGAGCCCGCCCCGCGCGCGGCTCGCTTCAAGCGGGAAGCTCATCATGATGTCGGCCGCGGTGAGTTTGTCCCCAACGAACCATTGTCGGCCGGCCATTTCACCCTCTAGCCAGTCGAGATGTTCATCGAGCATAGCCTGCACCGGGCGTTTGGCCGGTTTGCCGAGGAGACCGAGACGGTTGATGACGAGCAGCGAGAGCAGCGGTGGCATCATCGAGCCTTCGGCATAATGGAGAAACATGCGGTGGCGCAGTACATCGTCGCGGCGCGGTGGTGGGGCAAGCGCACCATCGCCCAGTTCGAGCAGATAGTCGACAATCGCGCCGGTTTCGATGAGGGTGTGGCCATCATGCTCAATGACCGGCGATTTGCCCAGCGGGTGGACGCGTTTCAATGCGGCGGGTGCGCGCATCGTTTTGGGATCGCGCTGGTAATGCCGCACCTCATAGGGCGTGCCCTGTTCTTCGAGCATCCACAAGATGCGCTGCGAGCGGCTGTTGTTGAGATGGTGGACGATGACGGTCATGCGCGGAGCCTTCGGTTAGTCAGATAGTCCAAATATAATGCGGCTCTCCCCAAACACCAACAAAAAGAGGGCTGCTTCCGCGCAGAAAGCCAGCCCCCTTCCAGCCCCGTTAAAGGGCTTTGTCTGGTGTGCGATGCCCGATCAGCTATCAAGATCGCCCATGTCATCGTCCCCCGCATCGCTATCGGGGCCGGCCATCATTTCCTCGGCAACCTCGGCAGTCTTGCCGCGGATTGCCTGTTCAAGCCGGTCCATCATTTCCGGATTTTGCTTGAGGAAGGTCTTCGCATTTTCGCGGCCCTGGCCGATACGCACCGAATCATAGCTGAACCAGGCACCCGATTTTTCAACCAGGCCGGCCTTGACGCCAAGGTCGAGAATTTCACCAACCTTGGAAATGCCCTCTCCATACATGATGTCGAATTCGACCTGCTTGAACGGCGGCGCGACCTTGTTCTTAACGACCTTCACCTTGGTGGTGTTGCCGATAATATCTTCCTTGTCCTTGATCTGCCCGGTGCGACGGATGTCGAGACGGCAGGAGGCGTAGAATTTAAGCGCATTACCGCCGGTCGTGGTTTCGGGATTGCCGTACATCACGCCGATCTTCATGCGCACCTGATTGATGAAAATCACCATGCAGCGTGAACG
The DNA here is from genome assembly GCA_023458055.1 of Pseudomonadota bacterium. GTDB lineage: Bacteria > Pseudomonadota > Alphaproteobacteria > Sphingomonadales > Sphingomonadaceae > JAFAFE01. Next base: position 11,050 of record JAEXAW010000024.1, on the reverse strand, counting down.
CGAGATCGACCCCGTCAGCTTGCGCAGCGCCTGGCTCATCAGGCGGGCTTGGAGGCCCACATGGCTGTCGCCCATTTCGCCCTCAATTTCCGCGCGCGGGACGAGTGCTGCGACCGAGTCGACCACCAGCACATCAATCGCGTTCGAACGCACCAGCGTATCGACGATTTCCAGCGCCTGCTCCCCCGTATCGGGCTGCGAGACGATCAGTTCGTCAATATCCACACCAAGCTTCTTGGCATAGACCGGATCGAGCGCATGTTCGGCATCGACAAAGGCTGCCGTGCCGCCGCCCTTTTGCGCTTCGGCAATCGCGTGCAGCGCGAGCGTGGTTTTGCCCGAGCTTTCCGGCCCGTAAATTTCGATGATACGCCCGCGCGGCAGGCCGCCGATGCCGAGCGCAATGTCGAGGCCCAGCGATCCGGTGGAGATCGCTTCAATCTCCATCGCCTCGCGGCTACCCAATTTCATGGCGGAGCCCTTGCCGAACGCGCGATCAATTTGCGCGAGCGCTGCTTCCAATGCCTTTTGTCTATCCATATTCCCCGCTTTGTCGGAATCCACCAGTTTCAAAGATGCGGTCATGTGCCGTAACCCTTCCCTATTCCCTCCGTGCCAAAGCGGCAACGTGAATCATTATGTATATGATTTGTTCTCATAGAACAAGAGAGGAACAAATTTATTTTTAGCACCACAATATGACGTGGCGGGGACCGCTTGGGGCCCCAATATAAGGATATATGATCGCTTCGACAGCCCGACCCTTTATCCCTTGTCTCGTTAAATCACCCGCGATTTGGGCAAGGGTGATTTGTTCAACTTCGGCCTGCCCGCTTGCTCCCGCCCCGGCCTTGCGCTACCGGTTGCGGCCATGTCGGACACCACCGCTGCAGCCTCTGCCCCCGCCACCATCGCTCTCGTCGATGATGACCGCAATATCCTGACCTCGGTGTCGATTGCGTTGCAGACGGAAGGGTTCGCGACGCGGGTTTATACCGACAGCGAAGCGGCATTAAAGGCCTTGACCGAGAACCCGCCGGATTTGGCGGTGTTCGATATCAAGATGCCCAAGATGGACGGGCTCGAATTGCTGCGCCGCCTGCGCGAAAAATCGCAAATCCCGGTGATTTTCCTGACCTCCAAGGATGATGAGCTCGACGAGGCCCTCGGCCTTGCGATGGGCGCGGACGATTATATCGCCAAGCCTTTCTCGCAGCGCCTGCTGATTGCCCGTATCCGCGCGATTTTGCGGCGCGCCGATCTTGCGAAGCCGACCTCCGGTGCAGAGGCTGAACCGATGCCCGATCCGCTGGTGCGCGGGCGGCTGCACATGGATCCGGCTCGCCACAAGGTCGAATGGATGGGCAAGGAGGTCACGCTCACCGTCACCGAATTCATGATTTTGGAAGCGCTGGCGCAGCGCCCCGGTGTCGTCAAAAGCCGCAACCAGTTGATGGACACGGCCTATCAGGACGATATCTATGTCGATGATCGCACCATAGACAGCCATATCAAGCGCCTCCGCCGCAAATTCCGCGAAGTCGATCCCAGCTTTGACCGTATCGAAACCCTTTATGGCGCCGGATATAAATTCTCCGAAGAATGATCGCGCCGCCGCCCGCGACGAAGTGGGCGATGACCGGCCGATCTGGACCGGGCGGCTGTCGCTGACCCGGCGCATTCTTGCGGTCAATTTCTTCGCGCTGGCGCTGCTGGCTGGCGGGTTTTTCTATCTCGACAGCTATCGCACCCGCCTCATCGACACCCGGTTGCAGACGATCGCGCAGGAAGCGAATTTCCTCGACACGGCGCTTAATGCGGCGAGCCCTGAGGCGCGCAACCGGCTCGTCACCGAATTTGCGCGCGAAAGCGAAACCCGGGTCAGACTCTACGACAAACAGGGGAACAAAACGCTGGACAGCTTTTTGATTGCACCCCCGGTTTATAGCTTGCCCGATCCCGCGACCGAGCCGTGGCAGCGGCAGATTGCGCGCGATATGGACCGGGTGGTTGATTTCATCGTGCGTGCTCCGCGCCCGCCAATTTACCACGAACCAACCATTGATAAGGCATCGAGCTGGCCGGAATTGAGTGGCGTCAGCCGGGCCGCCATACCGACCTACCGGTTCGCCCCGGACCGTTCTCCCATGCTCAGCGCGGGGAAGCAATTTAATGATGGATCGGGCAGCTTGCTCCTCACCGCATATGGCCGCGACATCACCAGGACGGTGCGCGCCGAGCGCTGGCGGCTGGGGATCGTGCTGGCGACCGCCGCGCTTGCTTCGTTGCTGCTCTCGCTGTTCCTCGCCCGCACCATTGCTCGTCCGTTGCGCAAGCTCGCCATCGCCGCGACCAGGGTGAAGCTCGGACGCGCCCGCGAAGTTCAGGTGCCGCGCCTTCCCTCGCGCCGCGACGAGATCGGGATGCTGGCGCGCGCGCTTTCCGACATGACTGGTGCACTGAGGCAACGCATTGATGCGGGCGAACATTTCGCCGCCGATGTGACGCATGAGCTCAAAAACCCCATCGCCTCGCTGCGTTCGGCGATTGAGGGGCTGGAGCGGGTCGACGACCCCGCCTTGCGTGATCAGCTGCTCGGTATCGCTGCCGATGATGTGCGCCGCCTCGACCGGCTGGTGACCGACATCAGCGAAGCCTCGCGCGTCGATGCGCAACTCTCCCGCGCGCGCTTCGAGGTTATCGACCTTGGCAAGATGATCGAGGCGATGCTGGCCGCGCGTGAGGCGCGCCGGTCTACAGGGGCCGAACCGCAAGCGCATATCGCCTTTGCCCGTCCGCGCGTCGAGGTGGCATGCGTCATGGGTGAAGGTCACCGGCTTGAACGCGTGCTCGATAACCTGATCGACAACGCGCTCTCCTTCACACCTCCCGACGGGTTGGTGCGGATTGCCGCAACCCGCGTCGGTAATGATGTGGTGGTCAAGGTCGTCGATGACGGCCCCGGCATCCCGCCCGACAAGCGCGAGGAAATCTTTCACCGCTTCCATTCGATCCGCCCGGAGAGCGAAGAATTCGGCAAACATAGCGGGTTGGGACTCGCCATCGCCCGGACCATTATCGAAGGCCATCAGGGGAGCATCATCGCGCGCGACCGCGACGATGGCGAACCCGGTGCCTGCTTCGAAATCCGCCTCCCTTCGGCCAATTGCGACGGCGCGCCGGTGGCGTGATGCGGTCCTCCACCCGCCCTCGCTAGGGAGACAGACTGACGCTCCCATTTCCCCCCAACGCGCCAATTCCTCTGGCACTTGGCGGACAAACCCCCTACACCTCGAACCAAGACCATGACGATCCTCTCCTCCGAAACCATTCATGTTACCACGGTCGCGATTGATGGCGTTGCTGTGTTGATCGCCGGGCCGTCCGGGGCGGGTAAATCCGACCTTGCGCTCCGCTTGATCGACCGCGGTGCTTCGCTCGTCAGCGATGACCAGACCATGCTCACCCGGAGCGGCGACGGGCTGATGGCCAGCGCGCCTGCGACAATCAGCGGCCAGCTCGAGATTCGCGGGCTTGGCATTGTCGAATGTCCTGCGGTTAAACAGGCGCCGGTTGAGCTCATCGTGCGGCTGACCGAACTTTATGAACGGTTCCCGATGGATCAGCATAGCGAAACTTTCGCCGGCATCACCATCTCGCAGATGCGGCTCAACGCATATGAAGCCTCCGCGCCAGTAAAGGTCGAATGGGCATTGCGCGCTGCGCTCGCGGCCAAGCCAGCTCCAAAAACTCCCCGTCCCAAACCGAGTGCTTCACTATGATCGCCCCTCAACCGACCAAAACCATCCTCCTCGTCACGGGCCTTGCTGGTGCTGGCAAGAGTACGGCGTTGCGCGCGCTCGAAGATATGGGCTGGGAGGTTGTCGATAACCTTCCCTTGCGTCTGCTCGACCGGCTGCTCGACACGCCCCTGTCCGAAGGCGATGCCATTGACCGTCCGCTCGCTGTCGGCATTGACAGCCGCACCCGCGGCTTTAACGCCGACAAGATCGTCCGCAGCATCAAGCGGCTGCGTGACCGCATGGGTCATGATGTGACGACCCTCTATGTGGATTGTTCGGGGAGCGAACTTGAACGCCGTTTTTCCGAAACCCGCCGCCGTCATCCGCTGGCGCAGGATCGCCCTGCCGCCGACGGCATCGCGCGCGACCGCGAGATGACCGCGCCGCTGCGCCGCTGGGCGGATCATATTGTCGACACCACCAATTACACCACCAACGACTTGCAACAGGAAATCCGCCAGCGTTTTGCCGAAAAAGCCAATGGCGGGCCGATCCTCAATGTAATGAGTTTCGGCTTTGCCCGTGGTATCCCGCGCAACGCCGACTTGGTTTTTGACATGCGTTTTCTGCGTAACCCGCATTGGGATGCCAAGCTGCGCCCGATGACCGGACTCGACCCCGAAGTCGGCGCTTATGTCGCCCAGGATCCGGCGTATGAAGGCGTGGTTGGGCAAATTGAGCAACTCCTGCTGACGCTTCTCCCCCGCTATCAGGCCGAAGGAAAAAGCTATGTGACGGTCGCATTCGGCTGCACCGGCGGGCGGCATCGTTCCGTCCATGTGACCGAGCGCGTTGGCCAGTTCCTGCGCGATCACGGTTTTGCACCGACCATTTCGCACCGTAATCTTGCCACCTCCGGTAAGGATGAAATCCCTGATACAACGGCAGGTTATGAAGATCAGAAGCCTGTGGGTGCCACCGTTTCCAGCGACGCCGCTTGAACCAAATATTTTCAGTGATAAGAGCAATTCCATGATCGGTTTGGTATTGGTAACCCACGGCCGCCTGGCGAGCGAGTTTCTCGTCGCGATGGAGCATGTCGTCGGTCCGCAAAAAGCAATTGAGTGCGTCTGCATCGGGCCGCACGACAATATGGAAGAACGGCGCGAGGAAATCGCGGCGGCGATCCGCAAGGTCAATAGTGGCAAGGGCGCGATCCTCCTGACCGACCTGTTCGGCGGAACGCCTTCCAACCTCGCCATTTCGCTGATGGATCAGGGCAATGTCGAGGTGATCGCCGGCATAAACCTGCCGATGCTGATCCGCCTTGATGGCGCGCGCAAATCGATGAGTGTTGCCGATGCGGTGCGCGCGGCCAAAGAAGCAGGCCAAAAATATATCTCGGTCGCGTCTGAACTGTTGGGGAGTCATGCATGAGCGAATGCAGCGAAACCGTAGAAATCACGAACCAGCGTGGCCTCCACGCGCGCGCCAGTGCCAAATTCGTCACCGTCGTATCGAAACTGCCCGATTCGGTTTCGGTCGAGGTTGAAAAGGACGGGTCCAAGGTCAACGGCACCTCGATCATGGGGCTGATGATGCTCGGCGCGGCCAAGGGCGACAGCATCACCATCCACACCCAGGGCGAAGGCGCGGACGAAGCGCTGTTGAAGCTGGTCGGCCTCGTCAAGGATAGTTTCGGCGAGGATTGATCCTCCCGCCGACCGCACCTCCCATGGAAACCAACGCGCGCGGCCATAGGCTTATCACCGGCTTTTCCAATCCGCTGGTCAAACGGGTCAAATCCCTGCGCGAAAAAAAGCACCGCAAGGCAGAAGGCCTGTTTCTCGCCGAAGGATTGCGCATACTGACCGAAGCGCGCGAGGCGGGGGCGCTCCCCGACATGCTGTTTTATGCGGGCGGCAGTGCCGACCATCCGCTCGCCGCCGAACTTATCGCCGCGACGCAGCAAGCGGGCGGCGATGTGATCGAGACGACCGGGGACATCCTTTCCAAATTGTCGGGCAAGGATAATCCGCAAACCTTGGTCGGCGTGTATCCTGACCGGTTGACCCCACTGGCAGACCTTGACCGCGCTTCGGCCAATATCTGGATTGTGGCGCAGGCAATGCGCGATCCGGGCAATCTCGGCACGGTGCTGCGGACCGGCGATGCGGTTGGCGCGGGCGGGTTGATCCTCGTCGATGATTGCGTCGATCCCTTCTCGGTCGAAGCGGTACGCGCGAGCATGGGCGCGCTTTTCACCCAGTCGGTCACGCAGGCGCGCTGGGCGGATTTCGTCACTTGGTTGCGCCAAGGGCCGGGCCAACTGGTCGGCACCAGCCTCAACACCACCCATGATTATCAGGATCCGCGCTATCAGGCGCCGACCTTCCTCCTCATCGGCAATGAAGCGCAAGGCCTGCCCCCCGCTTATGAGGCCGAATGCGATCTCCTCGTCAAAATGCCGATGCTGGGGAAAGCGGACAGTTTGAACGCCGCGGTTGCGTGCGCAGTGATGGCCTATGAGGTGCTCAACCAGCAGCGGCGGGGGTAACGAAGCGGCACCGCGGCGCTCGCCCAGTTCTGTAACGCAGCGTTCAGGCCGCTCGACTTCGCTCGAGGCGAACGGAGGACTTGTTTCGTCCTTCATTAAAAGAACTCTAAAATTAACCCCGTCCTTCCCGCTTTTCCGGGGAAGACGAAGTAAATCCAACTTTGTCCTGTCAGCCGAAACCGGTTCATTGCCCTGCCATCTTTGGCCGACTAAAAGAGGCGCATGACCCGATCCATCCCCGCTTCGCTCGCCCTTGCCGCAACGCTCCTGCTCGGCGGTTGCGCCACGGTTCCGGCAACGCCCGCCCTCCTCCCCGACGGCGCCGAAAAAGGCGCGTGGCTGGCGATGGGCAATGAGCCAGGCTGGACGCTCGAAATCACGCCCGGTCGGCTCAGCTATGCAGGCGATTATGGCGCGACGCAGATCAGGGTGCCGGTGACGCAGGCGACCCGCACCACCGCCGGGATGCGCTATGCCGGCGGTAGCGGCGATCAAGCGCTCAGCGTTGACATCACCAACAGCGAATGCGCGGACACCATGGCCGACCGCCATTTTGCCCAGACCGTCAGTGTGACCACCAACAGCGGCACGGTGCGGGGCTGCGGCGGGCCGATCCTGCCGCCAGTCAAACTCGACGGCACCCAATGGAGCATCAGCCGCATTGGCAATGCGACACTGCCGGCGAGCAGCGGCGCGACCATGCGCTTCGAGGCCAAGCGCCTCACCGTCACCGTCGGGTGCAACCAGATGTGGGGCAACTGGCGGGCGAGCCAGCATGGTCTCACCGTCGATGGCGGCCTCGCCGCAACGCGCAAAGGCTGCCCCGCGCCGCTTGACCAATATGAAGCGACGCTGACCCAAGCTTTCGCCAAACCGCTGCACCTGCGCTACACCCGCCAGGGTGGCATCACCCTCCTCGGCAGCCGCGGTGTGGTCATCGAACTGGTCCGCAATCACTGATCGGCAACCAATTAAGCGGTCGAGCATATATGCCTCACACACAAAGGAGATTTCGAATGAAGCACAGCATGACGCTTGCCCTTGGCGCGGTGATGACCCTTGCACTCGGCGCTTGCAGCACCATTGCTCCCTCGACGCCGACGGGGATCAAGCTTGATGGCACCAGCTGGAAGATCATGCAGGTCAATGATGTCCGCCTCACCGCCGATCAGGTCCGCGCGACCACGGCTAACTTTACGGAGGGCCGCCTTGATTTGAGCGTCGGGTGCAATCGCATGTCGGGTCCTTACAAAATGAGCGGTGCGACGATCAGCTTCGGCGGTCTTGCTTCGACCCGGATGGGCTGCCCGCCGCCGCTTGCCGGATTTGAAAGCGAGATCGGCGCGCTTACCGAAACTCCTGTTGAAGCGAGCATCGGCAGCGATGGCATCCTCTGGCTCAAGGGGGATCGCACCCGGCAGTTGGGCTTGATCCGGGCCTGACCGCCCGCGCTCCCCGCGCCACCTTTGCATCCTTAACCGTCATTGCGAGCTTGCGGAGCGGCTCGCAATGACGAGGTTTTCAATCAATCCCCCGCAATGAACGCGGTCATTTTCCAGCTGCCATCCTCGTCCTTGTTGAACAACGCGCGATAGTCGAGCGCGGGGCGGGCGTCGGCGCGGCGGACGAAACCGGTGGTCCCATCATCGAGCTTGACCGCGACAAAATCGTCCTTCGCGTTGGCAGGACCGGTCATGGTGAGCGGCTCCCAGTGCAGGGTTTTGACCGCCTCCCCCTTGGCATCGGCGGTCTTGTAGAGGGTGATGCCGTCGCGGCGCGGGATCATCGTTTCAAACCCGTCACGCCCTCCCAGCCGCGCAAATGCGTAGGGCATGGTCGCCGCTTTGCCGGCATCATCGAGGGCGCAGCCAAGCGTCATGATTTCGGCAAGCTCGTCCCAGTGCGGACGGGTTGGAAGCGCACCTTCGACGCCCTTGGCCAGCCGCTCGCCGAGCAAATCAAGGCCGCCGCCGCCACCGAAATCCAGCTTGATCTGCGGGTCGACGAGCGGTTTCAACGCCTCGAAATTCTTCGCTTTGACCGCCGCCGCCAGCTTGGTGCGATAGGCAACAAAGGCCGGGTCGCTGGCACATTCATCCTTGGGCGCGATTGCGGTCTCGGCAATTCCGTCCGCCTTGGCATCGGCCGCCGGGCGCGCCGCATCCTTGGGTTCGGCCACCGCAACCTTTTCCTCGGCACGGTCGGGCTTGAAGCTATCAACCGATTCCGAACGGCCACATCCCGCCAGCGCCGTTGCGGCAAGCAAGGTCAGGGTAAATAGCGAACGCTTCATCAATGATCTCCTGTGTCGGGCGCGGCGAGCCGCACCAGCTTGTCATCCTGCGGACCGTCAGCGGTCCGGTCTTCCGAGCCAACGCCGGGAAGGCCCGGCTGTTCCGTTTCGGCATAGCGCGGCAGCGCGTCGACTGCGGCGAGTTCGCTCAATTCCTTGCCGCCGGTTTCGACGTTGAGGTCGGCAAATTTGCGCCCGGTCACCATCACCCGCTGCTCGAACGAGGAGACGAACTGGTTATAGGCATTGACCGCGGTGCCGAGCCCGCCGCCCATGCGCTTCAAATGCCCCGCCGCAACGCTCAACCGTTCGTGCATTTCCTTGCCGAGCATGGCGACCTGCTTGGCTTCCTTGGCCAGCGCCTCCTGCCGCCAGATCCCCGCGACGGTGCGCGCAATTGCGATCAAATTGGTCGGGGTCGCCAGCAACACGCGTTTGCCAAAGGCATAATCCCACAAATCCGGGTCCTGCTCGAGCGCGGCCGAGAGGAAATGCTCGCCCGGCACAAACATGATGACATAGTCGGGCGTGTCGTCAAACTGGTCCTGATATGCCTTGGTGCCGAGCTGGTTGACGTGGGTTTTCATCGCCGAGGCGTGGTTGGCGAGATGCTGGCGGCGCACCTCCTCATCGCCTTCGAACGCATCCTGATAGGCGTTGAGCGACACTTTTGCATCGATTACCAGCGACTTGCCGCCGGGAACGCGCACGATCGCGTCGGGCCGGAGCCGCGCGCCATCTTCCTGCGTCTGGCTGACCTCCATCTGGAAATCGGCATGTTCCGACAGCCCGCATTGTTCGAGCACATTGCGCAATTGCTGCTCACCCCAGCGCCCCCGCGCTTTGGGCGCATTGCGCAAGCTGTTGACCAGTCGTGCCGCTTCGGTGCGGACCTGATCCTGTCCGGCGCGCATCTGGTCCATCAGCCCTGCCAGATTGCCATAAGCCTCGCGCCGCTCGGCCTCGATCTTTTGCACCTGCTCTTCATATTGGCGCAAGCGGTCGGAAACCGGCTGGAGCAACGCTTTCAATTCCTGTCCGGAAGTTTCTTCCGACTGTTTGAAGCGCTGGTTGGCGCGCTCCAGAAAGGCCGCCTGCGCTTTGTCGAGCAATTCCGCGCCGACGCTTGAAAACTGGTTGGCCATCACCTCCCGCGCCGATTGGAGTTCGGCGATGCGCTCCTGAAACGCGATCTCGCGCGCCTCGCGCTCCGCACTCAGCGAGGCGAGCCGCAACTTTACCTCATCCTTCTCGCGGTCGACGGCTTCCAGATCGACAATGGCGCGCTTGAAATTATCGAGATGCAGGTCGCGCTCGGCCTTGAGCGACCCCGCCCCGCGCCCGCCGATCAGCCAGCCGACAAGAGCGCCGACTGCGGCAAGAGCAAGAGCGATGAGGGCAAGGGTCAGATCAGTCATGGACGCGAACATAGATGGAACACATAATGTATGAAAGTGCTAATTTGGGTGATGCACCCCCAAGAGTACTGCGCGCATATCGCCGCGCTCGCGCCCGGTCAGGTAGAGAAGATAGGGGAGCAAAAAGCCCGCCCCGCCAAAAAACGCCACCAGCGCCAGCGCCAGCCCCTTCCCCGAAAAGCCGCTGCGCCACGCGGTCCAGAGCGCGGACAGGATGAGGAAGCAGAGGAAGTCCAGATTAAACTGCCCCGGCCAGGCAAGCTTGCCGATATCGCCAAAGAAAACCGGCAAAAGCCCAAGTCCGTGTCGCGCGATAACGAAGCCGGTATAAGCGACAAGGATGAGCCAGAGGGTGAGAAGCAGGGCGCGGAAAGAGGTCATGATCCGGAGCATAAGGGCCAGAAAACTAGTAGGAAAGCGGTTTTTTGGAGGGCCTGACTAAAGCTCCTCCCTGTCGCGAGGCAACAGCTCCTCCCTGTCGCTCGCAGAGCGATGGGGAGGTGGCGCGTCCCGTCAGGGACGTGACGGAGGGGTCGGCGGCGCGCAGCGGCGCCGGAACGGTTTACGCGGCGGCGGGGTAAGATGGACAAGGAGGTTGGTGCTTGGCGGGAGCAGCCGTCCACAAGGCGCTCCGCTTGCCGGAAAGGTCGCCCGCTCACTGCGTTCGCGACCCCTCCACCACCAGCCTCCGGCTGGCGGTCCCCCTCCCCATTGCTTTGCAACAGGGAGGAACTCGCGCGACCAACGCTCCTCCCTGTCGTGAGGCCAAGGCTCCTCCCTGTCGCTCGCAGAGCGATGGGGAGGTGGCGCGCACCGCCAGGTGCGTGACGGAGGGGTCGGCGACGCGCAGCGGCGCCGGAACGGTTTACGCGGCGGCGGAGTGATATGGACAAGGAGGCCGCTGCTTGGGGCGAGTGGCTGCCCACAAGGCGCTCCGCTTGCCGGAAAGGTCGCCCGCTCACTGCGTTCGCGACCCCTCCACCACCGCCTGCGGCGGCGGTCCCCCTCCCCATTGCTGCGCAACGGGGAGGACCTAGCG
>JAEXAW010000099.1 GCA_023458055.1 Pseudomonadota bacterium | reverse complement strand
CAAATAAAAAAATAGGAATTTTTGTAGGGAGTTTGCGCAAAGATGCGAACTCAAAGAAAATAGCAAAAAATGTGATTAATATGGCTCCTGAGGGCTACGATTTTGAGGTGATAGAAATCGGGCAACTACCTTTTTATAACCAAGATTTCGACGATCACAATGAAGTGCCGGAAAGTTATACAGCATTTAGAAAAAAGGTAAAAGATTTAAATGGAGTTATTTTCATTACACCAGAATACAACAGATCTGTTCCTGCTGTTCTTAAAAACGCAGTAGATGTAGGTTCTCGTCCACCTAAAGAAAATGCTTGGGGAAAGAAGCCAGGAGCAGTTATCAGTAGTTCCACAGGGAATATTTCCGGTTTTGGCGCCAACCATATTTTAAGACAAAGTTTAACTTCTGTGAATATTTTAACAATGGCTCAACCTGAGATGTATTTGGCAAAATTAAGTCCAGAAAGTTTTAATGAAGACGGAAGTTTTAAAGAACAAAAAACCATAGATTTTATGAGGAAATTTTTAGATGCTTATATCGCTTGGTTTGAGCAGCTAACGAGTTAAAAAAAAGACGAATATTATGTTCGTCTTTTTTTATAGAGGTGATTTACGTCGTCCAATAATTGATCATTTTTATTTTATAACCTTTTGAAGTTTTTGTTATTAGATAGGAGTTTCCATGCCAGACACCATTGTATTTTAATATATAAGTGTTCTCAAGATTATCACATTTGTAAATCTTTGAATAGGCTTGGGAGTGTCTATTAAATGGGTTTATTTTTTGATATTCTCTAAATTCTTTTGATGATAAAAATAATACCTTTTGTCCAAATGTATCTATTCTTCTCAAATTATCATCATCAGTAACTATAATATGTGGATCCAAATCGTCTGTAAAATTTTTTTTTGGAGTAGGATATTGAATCGCGTATTTTTCCCGTTGCGTCATTATATCTTCTTTTAAAGTTTCGATATTTATTTCATAAGATTCTTCGAAGGGAGCTGTTTTTGAATTACTATCAAATTGGTAGTGTCCATAGATAATTGCCTGAAAAATTTTTGTAAAATCATTGTTAAGCGTAATATATTTTGGATTCAAATCCTCAGAATCAATAGTGCCATCACCATCAGTATCTTTTGAATAAGGGTTGGTAAAATACTCCATTTCTTCATCTAAATCATTCCAGCCATCATCATCACTGTCTTTTAAGATTTCCTTCAAATTGATAATCGCTAAAGTATTATTCTTTGATGTTTCGTAATCTGGTCCTCCTCCAGGAAATGATAAGCCTTTTGTCATTGTTAAAATATCTGCTTCTATCTGAATATGATTTTCATCTTTCCATAATGGATATTTTGAATTTGATTTGAAAAGGTAAGGCTGATTTTTATAAAAACCAGTAAAGTAATTTTTCCATGTTTTACCTTTATCTTTAGAGAGGTATAAATAATATTTTGATTTTATAAATGACGTTGTCATGTAAAGAATTCCTATTGTATTCTGTTTTTCTTCCACTTTTACTATCAATGGTTTAGGGATTCCGTAAATTTTTTTGGCAAATTCTACTTTTGTTAATGAATCTTCAATTTTATAAAGTCTATGTGTTGAATAAGAAGGTATTTTAGCGGACAATACTTGTAGTTTTAATTTTAATGAATCTATGATTTCATTCTTCAATGAAGGTTTTTTGACAGTTTTTATTTTGATAAAGTCTGAAGGTTTAAGAGTTCGTTTTTTTTGTGATTTTGAGATTCCGACAAAGGATTCAATTTCTTTATTTGAATTTTGAACGCTGTCTTCAAATTTATCTAGTAAAGTACACTTGCAAGGAAGAACTTGTGATTGTACTGAATTATACAACAGTATTAAGATTAATATAAGATTTTTTTTCATGATTAGTTTTTAGTTATTTTTTAAAATAAAAAAACAGAATTTCCATAAATATAGAAATTCTGTTTGATTATAATTTTGTAAAGTAAAATTTATCTAAAAATATCCTAAGAGATCACACCCAATTCTTTGCCTACTTTCTCAAAACCAGCGATTGCCTTGTCTAAATGTTCTCTGGTGTGCGCAGCAGAAAGTTGAACTCTGATTCTAGCTTTGCCTTTAGGAACAACAGGATAGAAGAAGCCTATAACGTAAATGCCTTCATCCATCAGTTTTTCTGCCATTTTTTGGGCTAACGGTGCATCATACAGCATTACGGGAACAATTGCCGCATCACCATCAGGAATATCAAAGCCTTTGGCTTTCATTTCTGCCCTGAAATATTCTGCATTTTCCATCACCTTGTCGCGTAAAGAAGTATCAGCAGAAATCATATCCAAAACTTTCATTGCCGCACCCACAATGCCGGGCGCCAATGAATTAGAAAATAAATAAGGTCTTGATCTCTGGCGAAGCATGTCAATGATTTCCTTTTTACCAGATGTGAAGCCACCTAAAGCTCCACCCAAAGCTTTTCCTAAAGTAGAGGTGATGATGTCCACTCTTCCCATTACATCATTCGCTTCATGCGTTCCACGACCTGTTTTCCCTATGAAGCCAGTTGCATGCGAGTCATCAACCATCACCAACGCATTGTATTTTTCAGCTAAATCACATATTCCTTTTAAGTCTGCAA
>JAEXAW010000015.1 GCA_023458055.1 Pseudomonadota bacterium | reverse complement strand
CGATACCGATAAGGATGGTTACAATCCAACCTCCAGGATCTGATCCTGGGTGAATAGCTTTAGCAATTGCTCCTGCGATAAGTCCGAAAATAATCCATGTAAGAATTCCCATAATGTGTGATTTTTTAATGTTTATAAATAATGTGTTAGTTGATAAAAAACTTACAAACGCAATGCCAAAAAACCGTTATTATTGGGCTTTATGGAAAAAATTATTAAAAATTTCAATTTTAGCCAACTGAAAGTCAACCATTTATTTTTTATTTAAATTATTTCGAATTTTTTCTGATTTTTCGTAAACGGATTTTCTGAGATGTTGAATTTTACCGACTGGTTGAAGCGTTTCAATATTATTAAAAGGATTGAATGATAGTTTTTCAAAATCCAAACCGTTCTCTTCTACAACCTGCAAACAATTTAATGTTCCAAAATGTCTGAATTCAGTATTCTTCCAATCCCTTGTCAGCGTATTAATAGGTTGTTCTTTTTCGTTGTATGCCAGCTGATAAAAAATATCGTACTGCAATTTTTTCTGCTTAAGGTATGCTTTCACATTTTCATGAATGGACTCACTTATTTTAAATTCGGGATCGAAAAGCTTAGGAACTAATTTTAATTTAATCATCTTTTTTCCTAAGCGATAGACTCCAACTGAATAATAACTTCTAGCTAAAATGAAATGGTGAAAATTTTTAACCCAAGTTTTTACCGCTTTGAAAAATGAGAGATTCAACATTTCCAAAAACATGGGTGATACTGCGGAAATAATTCCTAAAATTTTAAACGGCTTTAATAAAAATGAACTCGTGAAAAAATGATTGATTTTGATAAATAATTTCAAAAATCCTTTGACTGAATCGGTAGGAAATACGGGAAAATTAACCAATGGATAATTGACTTCCGTCGATTCGGCTCTATAAATTTTCAATGCAAAACCAAAGACTGGAAGCTGCTTATCTGATTTTGATATTTTAAGATTTGCATGCGATAAGCGCACTAACGACTCGTACAAATCCTGAGGAAAAAATTCTTTAACAGATTCATCATGGGACGGCTCAAAAACTGCCTTAATGTAGGCATAAGACTTTGCATGAGCGTCTCGGGTAGCATAATTCACACCGCTTATTCGCTTCGATCTTTTAACAAAAAACTCGACGGAAGACAAAGCTTCACTTAATAAATCCTCCTCTTCCGCCGAAAGTTGATTGTATTTAGGATGGTATGGTAACGGAGTTTTCACTAAACATCTAGTTTACCTTCCACACCTCCATCTTCAATAGAGCTTCCCGTAACTGCCGCGAAAATCATCTTAGACATTGCGATGAGTTTATTTTCCTTAGTTTCGTAATAATAACCGTCGTTAGGTGAAACTTTAATTACGCTTATATTGGGATCGTCCTTTCCATCGAACCAAGCGTTCGCAAAATTCGTCCAATACTTTTCAATAAGTGCTTTATCCTGAGAAATACTCGCTTTGCCCTTAATAAAAATGTATTCGTATTTTGAGTTATTCATGAAATAAAGTTCAACATGAGAATCATTTTTGATATCTTGATTCTTATCACTATTTACATCGCTCAAAAACCAAAGATTGCCCTGTTCATCCACTTCCTGTAGAGCCATGGGTCTACTTTTGGTCTCGTTGTTTACATTTGTTGAGAAAAAACAGGTACCTGCCGATTCTGCGAGTTCTTTAATTTTTTCAATTGCCGTGTTTCCGCTTAGATCTTCGTGCGGTGATTGTGCATTTGCCATAATATTTTGTATTTGATTGTTCAACAGAGGTTGCAAATATTATGCCTCAAAAATTAAAATTATCATAAAAACAAATTCAAAAAACCGTCATTATCATATAAAAAATCGACCACATAAATTGATACAATTTGTATCAATTATTGCAATTAACTTGGTACAATTTTAGTTAGATTTACAATAAGAAAAACGGTTGATGGATAGAATACAGGAGAAATTGATGATACTTGCTGATGCAGCAAAATATGATGTAAGTTGCAGTTCAAGTGGCAGCAAACGAAAAAATAATGGCGGGATTGGTGATGCCTCTCGATCTGGAATTTGTCATACCTACACAGAGGATGGACGTTGCGTTTCTTTACTGAAAATTTTGTTAACGAACCATTGTATTTATGACTGCGCTTTTTGTGTCAGCCGAAAAAGTAATGATGTGAAGCGAGCTGCATTTACTGTTGATGAAGTGGTAGAATTGACGATGAACTTTTACCGACGCAATTATATCGAAGGGCTTTTCTTGAGTTCCGGAATTTTCAAAAATGCGGATTACACTATGGAGCGATTAATGCGCATCGTAAAAAAACTGCGTGTTGAAGAACGATATAATGGTTATATTCATCTTAAAACAATTCCTGGTGCGAGTGAAGAATTGATCAAGGAAGCGGGTTTGTATGTTGACCGAATGAGCATAAACCTAGAAATGCCTACTGAAGCCGGATTGAAAATGGTTGCTCCCGAAAAAAGTCACGATAGTGTACGAAAACCACTAGCTTTCGTGCAAAATCAAATTCAGGAATTGAAGGGTGAATCAAAATTAATAAAACGCAAACCACTTTTTGTACCTGCGGGTCAAAGTACGCAAATGGTGATTGGCGCCACGCCGGAAAATGATTTCGAAATCATGAGTGTTGCCAATGAATTTTATCAGAATTACAAACTCAAAAGAGTATATTACAGTGGTTATATTCCCATCAACAATGAAAATTCTCTCTTGCCGCAAATAGGTACACAACCGCCCTTAATTCGGGAAAACAGATTGTATCAGACCGATTGGTTATTGCGTTTTTATGATTTTAAACTTGATGAAATTTTGAATTCCAACTTCAAGCAACTGGATATGGACATTGATCCGAAATTAGGATGGGCACTGCGAAATCCACATTTTTTTCCCGTGGACATTAATACCGCAAGTTATCAGGAAATTATACGAATTCCAGGTGTGGGAAGGAAGTCGGCGATGAAAATGATTCAGAGTAGAAAATTTGGCCGTTTGCATGAATATCAGGTAAAAAAAATGGGTATAAGTTTTAACCGTGCACAGTATTTTATGACGTGTGCTGATACCAGAACACGACTCGGTGAATTGGCACCTTTGAAAATAAAATCCATCATTACTTCAACTTCAAAAAGCAAGTATAAATCGATGGTGCCAAGTAATCAACTAAGTTTGTTTTAATAAAAAAAGGATATTCAATGGAACATCCTTTTTAGTATTTATTTATAAAGCAGAATTTTAATTTTTGTTTCCACCCATAAATTTTGAGACAAGCCAAATAACCAAGGCGACTCCGCCGAAGATGAGAATAAATGCCCACCACATTCCGGCCTTAAAAATAGTGTTTACCGCTTCGCAACTAGTAAGTAGTGATAAAGCAAAAATGGCTAAAAAAATTGGAAATACTTTTTTCATTGTATAGGATTTTAAAATTATATCAATTTTAGGCATCTAGAATAGTGCCATCTAACGATTTTAACGTAGTTTCAAATGTAAAAAGCGTATTGTTTTTCAGAATGTTATAATATTTCAAAAACCTTTTACACGATTTTATAATATTATTTTTTGGCGAAAAAATTGTACTGAAAGGCGTATTAAAATAGCAATATGAAAAATAAAAATTTAAAGAACGCTTTAATCGCTTTAGGAGGTGTGGTTGTATTGGCAGGTCTTACTTTGGCTTGTACCAGTAAACGATCGATGAGTAATCATGTAGAGGTGGTGCAAAATTTTGATGCCGTCAAATATTTGGGAACTTGGTATGAAGTTGCCCGCTTCGACTTTAAACATGAAAAAGATTTAAAAAACGTAACCGCAAATTATTCTAAGCGTGATGACGGCAAGATAAAGGTGGTCAACAAGGGTTATGATTACGTAAAAAATGAGTGGGAAGAATCTGTTGGAAAAGCGAAGTTTTCAGGTTCTGAAAAATCAGCAGCGCTGATGGTTTCTTTCTTTGGTCCTTTTTATTCGGAATATAATGTGGTTATGATGGAGCCCGACTACAAAACCGCTTTGGTTTTTGGTGAGAGTACAGATTATATTTGGATGCTTTCACGAGAAAAAAACCTGCCCGAAGCTACCAAACAAAAGTATATAGACTTCGCAAAAAAGCATGGTTACGATACCAGCAGATTTGTGTGGACACAACAGGATTAATCAATGATTTATAGTTTTGATGGGAGCTACCCAGGATTTTTAACGGCTGTCTTTGAAAGTTTTGAAAGAAAGCATTTCGACGTCACTCCAGTTCTTCAAAACGAATTTTCGGGTGCCCTTTTCGAGGAACATTTTGAAATTGTAACCGATTTAAAAAAATCTTCCCGCGTACAGAAAGGCCTCACAAAAACTTTAGGTGCAAAAGATACACTGGACATTTACAAAGCTTTCCTTTCGGAGAAATCTGAAGTTTGGAAGGCTTTGTTATTTATCATTCAGCAGGTTTTTTTGGGGAAAACAGATATCCTCCAGAATTTTGGAGATTCACATGTATTGCTTTTTGATAAAACGTTAACGAGTGTAAATCGTGAGCGGCACCGCATGAAGGCTTTTATTCGCTTTCAGAAAAGTGAAGATGGCATGTTTCACGCTGTGATAGAACCCGATTTCAATGTGCTTCCTTTAATTACGGATTTTTTCAAGAAACGTTATGCGGATCAAAATTGGTTGATCTACGATTTAAAAAGAAACTACGGCATTTTTTACGATACCATCGGACTTTCTGAAGTTCAACTCTCGCATATTCAGAAAAATTCACTTGCGAAAGCGGATCAAATCATCAGCATTGACGAAAAAGAACTGCATTATCAAAATCTCTGGAAACAATACTTTAAAAGCACCAACATCGTAGCAAGAAAAAACATCAAACTTCACCTGCAACATGTTCCCAGAAGATATTGGAAGTATTTGGTGGAGAAACAATAGAGTTATTTACGTCAGTATTTTAGTCAACAAAAAAGTTGTAATAAATTAAATGATGAAAACTATAGCCTTTTTCATTCTTCTTTTTGCAGTGAGTTCGGTACAATGTCAATCAAAATTGAATGATAGCAAATCTGAACAATTTAATAATAAGCATCAAAACTCACATGAAAATTCTCAAGAGGATGATCACAAATCAGATGATCAAAGTAATTGTAAAGAAATCTGTTTGGAGTTTCCTAAAATAATTCACCAAGATACACTAAAGCTGCAGCGCCCGATTCAATTTACTGTCACAAATCATACGCAGGCTATGGTGGTGGCAGGGACACGCTATATTTTGGAAAAAAGAAATAAAAAAGAATGGTCGAATGTCCCACTGGATGGAATTTTTAATGACATTGGTTTTCTCATACCTCCAGGAGAGAAAAATACATTCGAAATTCCATCCTATTTTTTAAGAAATTTATCTTTGGGAAAATACAGAATTACTCAAACAGTGTTTAATAAGCAAGACAAAAAACAGTTTTCATTTACCAATGAATTTTCTGTAATGAAGTGACGAAATGTTTTTTCCTTTTATTCATCAAAAAATTCACCCTAACAAAAAGCCAAAGGTGCTGCCACTGCCCATTTCGCTTTCTACCCAAATTTTGCCACTCTGCGCTTCCACCAGCTCTTTGCTGATGCTCAATCCCAAGCCAGTTCCCTGTCTTTTCGTACCTGGAACACGAAAGTATCTGCTAAAAATTTTGTTATGATATTCGGCCTCGATCCCTCTTCCGTAGTCAGTGACGGTAAATTGCGTTTTGCCCTCGAAAGGTTTTACTTCAATTTTGATTTCAGCATTCTCATGAGAATATCGAATCGCGTTCGAAAGCAAATTATTCAATATCCAAGCTGTTTTCTCACTGTCAGCATGTATAAATTGACTGTTTTCATCAATAGTTACATCAATTTTAATTTTTTTCTGGTCGGCTGCGGATCGGTTGGCTAGCAAAGCGTAATCTACAATCTCTGAGACGGAAGTATTTTTGA
>JAEXAW010000066.1 GCA_023458055.1 Pseudomonadota bacterium | reverse complement strand
GTGCAGGGTCGTAAGCTACGTTTCGGTTGTGCGAAGCGAATATTGTTGTTCCGATTTTATTAAACTTTTGTCCGTAAAAACCGTTGATGTCCAATCCTCTGCCCGATGTTCCGTTTAAATGAAAACGCAAATCCCTTTCTTCCGTTGGTGTCTTGGAAATTAAGTTTACCAAGCCTGCTATTGCTCCACCACCGTACAGCGTAGATGTTGAACCCTTAATAACTTCAACCTGCTTTAAGTCAAGCGGTGGAATTTGCAACAAACCTAACCCACTTGAAGCACCGGAATAAATCGGGAAACCGTCTTTTAAAATTTGCGTATATCGCCCGTCAAGTCCTTGAATACGAATACTTGCATTGGCACTTGTGGGTGAGGTAGTTTGGACATGAATACCTGTACTCTCGCTCAAAAGCATACGAATATCCCCTGCTTTCATATTTCCTTTTTCGTCCAATTCTTCACCTCCGATAAATTCAATACGGGTAGGAATATTTTGTATGCTTCTCGTGCTTCTGGTAGAGGATATGACAATTTCGTCTAACTCCTCTGAACTTTCTTTGAGTAGGATTTCAATAACACTGGTGTCCTTTAATGGAAATTCTAATGTATCAATACGTTCATTGAAGCCTATATAACTAAAATGTATTTCCTGTAATCCATTAGGAATATTGAATAATGTAATTTGTCCGTTCTCGTTAGATGTTGCTCCAATTGAAGTGCCTTTTATAGATGCCGTTACGCCAATTAAAGGTTCTTTCGTTCCACTGCTTTTTACGACAGCGGTCAATGTATTTTGTGCATATACACAAAGGTTTAGTGCCATGAAAAATGACACAATGAGTATTTTTTTCATTGTAAAAATGATGCTTAATGTGAAGAAATAAACAATTACGATGCAAAGCATCGTTACTAACTAACTTGTGCCGAAGCACTATACATTAAGCGATTTGTGGTGGATGCCAAATAGAATAGGGGAAGTCAGAAATAGGTGACGTAGTTATTACCCCTAATTTCTTTTCAGGTAATTGGAAAGAGTTAGCAATTGAAAAATAAAATGACGTTATTACAAACCCCGTACAGGTATTACATTTAGAAAAAGGGGAGCAACAATCCATCCCGCAATCATCGTTGTCTTGTTCTTGACTATCTGTTGTTTGGTGTGAGACTTCAAGGCATTTATCTTCCACAAAGCAAGGTGCTGTTGATAACACCAACACCATTAAAGCTAATATGAATGATAAATATTTCATTATGCAAAGGTAAAAAAAATTAGTTTTCAAATATCTACTCTTGTTTCATCCCTTAAAAATACCTATTCTATGTGTAATACTTTCCCTTTAACCATAAACTTGCTCTTACCAATAATATCAATACCGGAACTTCCACAAGTGGGCCGATAACGCCCACAAATGCCTGTGGTGAATGAATGCCAAAAACAGCTATTGCTACGGCTATTGCCAATTCAAAATTATTTCCTGTGGCTGTAAATGCGATGGATGCGTTTTTGTCGTAAGGAACATTTAAGAATTTGCTGATAAAGAAGCTCACGAAAAACATCAGTACAAAATAGATGATAAGCGGTATAGCTACTTTTACTACATCCATTGGCAACTCCAATATTTTATCACCTTTCAGACTGAACATCAATACTATGGTAAACAATAAAGCATATAATGTAATGGGTGATATTTTGGGAACGAATTTGCGGTTATACCATTCTATACCTTTTGACTTTACAAGTGCGTAACGGCTTATAAAACCTGCTAAGAAAGGAATACCTAAGTATATCAATACGCTTTCGGTTACATCTTTCATTGATACGGTTACGTTGAAATCGGCTAAGCCTAATTTATTGGGCAGAACATTGATGAACAGCCAAACAAAGAAGCTGTACGTCAATATCTGAAAGATACTGTTCAATGCTACCAATAATGCCGTATATTCTCTATTACCCTTTGCCAAGTCACTCCATACGATGACCATTGCGATACACCTTGCCAAGCCAATCAGTATCAGACCTGTCATATAATCCGGTTCGTTCCGTAAGAACAGAACGGCTAAACCGAACATCAATAGTGTGCCGATAACCCAATTCAGCAATAAAGATATGCCGATTACTTTGGTGTTTTTAAGGGCTTTGGGCAACAATGAATAATCCACCTTAGCCAACGGGGGGTACATCATCAATATAAGCCCTATCGCCAAAGGAATATTGGTAGTGCCTGCGGATAAAGCATTTGTAATATTGGAAATGCTCGGGAAGAAATACCCTAATCCTATTCCTGTCGCCATTGCAAGGAATATCCATAACGTTAGGTAACGGTCAAGAAATTTTAGTTTTGGTTGCATCGGCTAACTTTTAATCATTGAAAAAACATAGAACATCTCCTGCGCTATCTGTAAACTCCTTTCAGCATATACCTGTGCCTGTTCGGGTGAGCCGTCCGAAATCTTGGGGTCTTCAAATGTGATGGGTATTCTCTTTTCCGCTCCGGCAATGAATGGGCATCCACCGTCCGCCTGCGAACAGGTCATAATGGCGACAAATGCCGATGCAGGGTTGAAAGGACTATCGTATTTTTTGGAAAACCCAATGAATGGCAAAGCATTATCGCTGTATTTTATCGCATATACAGGATTATCGGTTTCCGCAATCTTGAAAATATGAAAACCGTGATTGGTCAATGTTTCCACCACTTTCGGGAATAGTACTGTTTCTTCTGTACCGCCCGAATAACAATGTACGTTCGGGATATTGAAGTATGCACTTGCCAACTGCGCCCATACCTGTGCTAAATGGCTTCTTCGTGAATTATGGGTACAGATAAAATTGAGGTTTATATCCTCACCGTTGTTTGCTTTTTGCCGTACAAAATCTATCAGCGGTTGCAGTGTGGTTTTACGTTCCTCTTTTACGGTTTGGAAGTCAATAATCCCGTTTATGGTTTCAGCTAAATTTTTATACATTACGATTGGTCTTTAGTTTTTAGCAACATCCCGAATTAGGTGTACAACAAGTGCTGTTCAGTTCTGATAAGTTTATTTTTTGCTTCTCGACAGAAATGCCACAGGCATCGCTTGCCAAACAAGCCGTCTGTTTGTTCTTTAGGATGAAATGCTGACCGTTAAAGTCCAAGTCAAATTTGCCAATCGTTTCGCTTTGATATTCTACTTCGATTTCGGCATCTTCCATTCCCAATTTTTCTTCTGATAACTTGATAATGTTCAATAGTTTGGTGGGTTTTAACCTGTGTTCATAGTCGTTGGCATCCCACAGTTGAAAGTTTACCGCTTTCTCTATACGGACTACACCACCGCAATCAATAAAATGTTTGGTGATTTGCCCTATTTCCGTAACGTGGAAATGTTCGGGAACAAATGTTCCGCTCTCTAATTGAAATTCAACATTGTTCAATGTTGGCAAGATTTCTTTGATTTTTGATAGTTTCATAATAACTGAATTTAAAAAAATGAAAAATTAAACTATATATTGCAATATAACGATATTATATACTAAAAAAACACTACGTACAGCACTTGGTTACTTGTACTTCTTGATTAAAAAAAGTGTTCAATTCGGCTTGAATTTCTTTCCATATATTTTCATCAATGCAATAGCAAACGGATTTACCCTCAATAGTTCCCTGTATGATACCGATGTTCTTTAACTCTTTTAAATGCTGTGAAATGGTTGCCTGCGCCAAACCTAATTCCTCAACCAAATCATTACAAATACAGGCTTTTTGATTGATGATATATTGAAGTATAGCAATCCTTGCCGGATGTGCCAAAACCTTAAATAGCGAAGACAGCCTATTCTGTTCGTCCGAAAATATTTCTGATTTGGTAAGCCCCATAACCTTTTCTT
>JAEXAW010000036.1 GCA_023458055.1 Pseudomonadota bacterium | reverse complement strand
ATTGATACTGATTTGATAAAGAAAAATGTCACTGAAAATCCTACTGAGAATTTTTATCCATTACTTGAAAAATTCAAAACAAATCCAAGTGAATTAACTCAAGAACAATTAAATCAACTTTATTATGGAAGTAAATTCGTGAAAATTGAATATACTATTGGAAATTATAACAGTGAATCTGGAACATTTTGGAAACCAGCACAGAAAAAAATATCAAAAAGTAAGGCAGAAAAAATAGTAAATGAAGCTGAATCAAAATATTTAAAAAATCCTTTAAACAAAAGTTTACTTGATGACATGATAAATATTTATTCTGCCTTAAATGAAAATCAAAAAATTGATTTATGTATTAAACAAAGAGATTTAATCATTCAAACTATAGAAAAAAGTGGGGATGGAAAAAGTGAAGAAACAGCAATTTGCGTTCTAACACCTGGAGAAGTTTTACAGCAACTTGACATATTAATAAAATCTGGGCCGAGAGCACAATTTGATCAAAAAATGAAACAACTTTCTGATGGAAGTATTTTAACAATTTACAGAATTGGAGACAGAGAAAAATTTGTAAAATTAGTTGGAGGATATTTTTTCTAAAACTACTTCTGCTAACATTGTATTGGCAAAATGCGGGGTGAAGTGCAAAATTGAAAAGCAGAAATTTCATTCCGCTCATGCTTTTCAATTCTGCAATTTTTTGTAAGTTAGCAGTATTGAAAAAGCATTCGCTACGTTTGGTCTTCCTTGAACTTTTTGTTCTTCGAAAGCCCGCACTTCGCCAATACTTTTTCCGTTATGTGCAATGCGATTCCAAAATTGCGCATAAAACACAACTGAAAGAAAAAAAACACAAACAATGTCAAATTCAGAACATAACGGAAAACATTTTGTTATCCAAAAAGGAAAAGCGATTTGTGATAAAGGATCTAGCTTTCCAAACTTCAAAGTAACAAGTCATCAAAAACATTATTGGAATAATGCTGATGGAACAGATGATTATCTCGCTGTAACCGAAGACGATTTGCAATTCAATCCAATCGCAGTTCCTTTCGGAAATTGTAGCGTGAAAAACGGACAACCTTGCAGTTTTGCCCCTTCCGGAAAATGGCAAAATCCGTACGACAAAGTAAAAGTAATGGGCAAAAGCTGCCTTACTGAAATCTCCGAACTGCAATGTGCTGTTGGCGGAAAAATAAAAGTGATGAAGCATGGACAAACTGCAGAAATCACCAAACATAATTTTAGAAATGCAGATGCAAGATTACAGCAAATGATCAATCCTGTTATAGATTTTAGGGAGTTTGTTGACGAATTAGAAGAAAAAGATTTTCTTGATTCTGAAGAAACACAAACTACAACAGAAAAAACCATAAGCAAAGTCAGCCTTTTTATGATTGATGATACCCCGATCAATGAAGAAATGATCCTAAAATATCATCAAACCATAAAAGTAAAAGTGGCTACCCGAAATATGCCGAAAGAAGTACTGATAATAAGTTTGTATGAAAGTAACGGAGAAGAAGAAAGCACTAAAGTTGCAGAAATAACAAAATCCACTAACGAGAATGGATTTTTGTGGTGCGAGTTCAAGTTACCACTTGATTTCCAAAAAATGACGAATGCCATGATGGAAGGCAACCAAAATAAACTACACGAATATTATGTGATAGTGAAAAGTAAAAATTCTAAAGACACGGAAAATAAAATTGAAGAAGTAACAGTAAAAGGCAAATACAAAAGACAAGTGGGTTTTGACCCAATTGTAAACACAGGAAGAAGCGTAAGCATCGTGCAGGAATCCCCTATTTTAGTTGAAGAAACTCCCATTTTAGCAAAAGCATTGGTGCATTTCCGGCCAAAAAATAATTGGGTTGGAGAAGAGTATGGCTTCGATTGGATGCGGCTTGGGGAGACTTCTTCGTTTGGAGATACCTATTATAAAGATATAGTTGCAGAACAATATACAGACTCCAAATTTACCAATTTAGAGACAGATGTTAATGAGTATGATGGCTATTTCAAAACATCTTCAAGTATGTTTGCAAAACTAAGAAATGAATATGGCGTTTTCAGTGTTCCTTGGAAGAAAAACAAAGAAGGCAAAAACGAAGACTATTTTTGCTCTTGGCTGTCTTTATATCCACAAAAAATAAAAGACAAAAGCGGGAATTTAGTAGCCTCTAGTTATACTACTACCAAAGCCTTGCTCACTCTTATTGTTGAAATAAATGAAGAACCCCAAACTTTAAAATTTAAAGAAAATCCGCATTTTACAATTTCCCCTATGGAGATTACTGCAAAATCTAAAGGCACGCACAAGCTCCCGGATTATGTAACCATAGAATGTGTAGAAGAATTTTCTACCGACCAAGCGATAGAGGTGTATGCCGTTTCTAAAGACAAAGACGGCAAAGAAACCGAGAAATTAGCAGGCAAGCTAATGGTATGGGCAAATGATGAAACAAAAAGAAAAAAAGCAAAAGTGTTGTTGGTTGACATTACAACACCACCAATATCAAGTGCTAAAGGTAAAAAAGGAAATGTTTCTGGACAAAAAGAATTATTTGAAAAATACCTGAAACAAGCTTTAATAGAAGTAGATATCGAAACCTTGTCTTTAGACTTATCTTCTGATGATAATCTAAAACCTGGCGGAAAATATGTAGAAGAAAGCAACATTCTGGCGTATTATGATACTAAAGTCCATATTCCTGAAAAATATAAGGCAGGCTACTTACCCTTACAATATTATCTGAATGGGAAGCTGAAAGAAGAGCTGAAAGCAAAAGGCGAAAACGAATACAAATACAGCAAATATTTTGTGGCATTCTATTTGGGAGAAAATGGCGGAAAAAGAAATAAACATAATAAATATCAACCTCTCAATGGCTATGCAAGCGGAAATTTCGTAGTCCTTTTTCCCAAAAAAAGTGATGAAACCGCTTCTCACGAATTTCTTCACACCAAAGGTGTTCCTCATAGTTTTACCAACAAAGTAGCAGATGCTAATGCAGAATATACCTATATTTACGGTAAAACTGAAAATATTATGGATTATTCTCATAATTTAGGACAGCCAAGGTTTAGTCTTTGGAAATGGCAATGGAAAATAGCGAACTCTAAAATTACAGACTTATGAAAAATTATTTTTTAATATTAATTTTATTTATAAATTATTCTTGTAACGCACAAAATAAATCACTTATGGTACCCGAAATAGATAATAGATTTGAAAGATTTGATAGTTTTAAATATGATTCTTTGTATAAGAAAAATTCAAATTATATTAAAGACACCTTAAATAATGGGACTTATATAGAAATGAACGTAGCAAATTATGGCAAGAGTTATTCTATAACAACAAAAGATTCTTATTATACAATAACAAAAGTATATTATCCCAATGGCATTATTAAAACAAAAGGAGTATCTAATAATACAGAGACATTCCAAGTAGGTATTTGGTATGAGTTTGATGAAGAAGGAAAACTGGTAAAAGAAATTGATTATGATAAACCCTATAAATTTACATTTGAGGATATTCTAAAATTTTGTGAAAAAGAAAAAATTGAGATTAGAAAAGGTCCTATTTTGCAAAGTACGGGTTGGTATAACGAAATTTCTCGCAGTATAGAAAATGGTCAGCCAATATGGAGAATAGAGCATCTTAAGAAAACTAATTTAATTGAAATTATAAAATTGGATGGTGTTACAGGAAAAGTTTTGGGTACAGAAACGTATGATTACATAAATAATTAGAAATTCATCTACATTTGATGAAATTCCAATTTTCGTGAACAATTCGCACTGCACATAACAGTGTATTGGCAAAATGCGGGGT
>JAEXAW010000092.1 GCA_023458055.1 Pseudomonadota bacterium | reverse complement strand
GAAGAAGATTATATTTTCTATTGTTTAGAGTCCTTAAGAAAACAAATTTTTAAGAACTTTAAGGTTGTAGTGGTGAATGATGGTTCTTCAGATCAAACACCCAAAATTATTCAGAAATTTGTGGAGGAAGATGATCGATTTTCTACTTTAAATCTTGAAAAATCTGCTCACGAACCAGGATCAAAGGTGGTAAATGCATTCAATAAAGGTTTAAAAACCCAGAACATTGATGATTTTGATGTAATTTGTAAATACGATGCCGATATTATTTTTCCAGAAAACTACCTGCAAAAATTGTATGAAGTTTATCTTACGCAACCCAAAGCAGGAGTAGTTTCAGGATTGGTAAAAATAAAAAAATCTGTTTTAGATTTTGGTCAAGCCTATGATTTTCGAGATGAAAAACACCAATGGCAATTTGAGAATATTTCTTCCACCAATCATGTCCGTGGACCAATAAAATCTTACCGCAAGCAATGTTTTAAAGACATCGATGGATTAAGACCTACTTTAGGCTGGGACAATATAGACGTGATGTTGGCAAAAATGCACGGCTGGGAAATCATCACCATTAAAAATATATGGGTGAAGCACTTGCGCCCAACAGCCTACAAGTACAAGAAACAGAAAGCGGAAAAACTTGGTGAATATTTTTATAATATTGGCTTAAATTTACCATTAGCTGCGGTGTCGTCGGCAAAATCCTCGTTCAAAAACAAATCCATTTCGGAGTTTTTTACAACAATTCACGCTTTTTTAAAACAAAAACAAGAAAGGCAACTTTCACAGGAAGAAATCAAGTTTATCCGCAAATTGAGATGGAGCGAAATAGGCAAAAAGAAATAATTGAGTGAAAAATATTGCATATATAGAACTGGATACACATGCTGAAATGCTTCTAAACTTTTGGGAAGTAATGAAAGATTCAGATCAATTTTCGGTAGATTACTTTGTAACTGAAAGAATTCAAAAACTTACTTCCATTCAGCAAAATTTGAATATTTGCAATCCTCAAAATATTTTAGAAAAACTTAAAAAAAAACATTACGACCTTGTTATTATCGGTACTGCTCACCGTTATTTTTCAACTTTTCTCGAGATAGAAAAACACTTCAGAACAGCTGTTGTCGTTCACAATATTAATTTTTCCACGCTTCCAACATCTCAAATTGTAAAAAACATTTCTAAGGAAGATGTTATCTACCGAACCAAATTACTGCTAAAAGAAGGCTTGACAAAAGTTTCTGAGGTATATGAAAAGGCAGCTTATCTTTTATTTTTAGACGAAGAGATGCTTCAGAAAACAGATAATGCATTCTATATTAAAAGAAAAAAAGAAAACAGGGTTTATTTTCTTCCACTATTTTCCTATGATGAAAAACCAAAACATCCAGCCGAATCAACGGTAGTGGTTATCCCTGGTGGTGTTTCCCAACAAAGACGAGATTATGATCATGTGTTTTCTTGTTTGAAAAATGCCAATACATCTGAAAATTTCAGTTTTATTTTTCTGGGAAAAGCGACTGGTAAAGAACTTCAGCAATTAAAAAATGTAAAAACGAAACTTCCTGCCAACATTCAACTGGAATATTTTGAGGAGAAAGTTTCATCAGAGTTGTTTAAGAAAAAAATGCAGTCTGCATCGGTTTTATGGTGCCCTATTCAGGAAAAAACCTCTTTTTTCAGTCAGACCGAAATATATGGAAAAACAAAAATGACGGGTAACCTTGGCGATGCCATTCGTTTTGGGAAACCTGCAATTTTCCCTAAGAGCTATTCAACAAACCTACCATTCATTTTCCACGAGGAAGAAGATATATTTGCACAAATTTTAGCATTGAAATCTTTCAATTATGATTTCTCGCAAGAATACAGCAGAAAACACATTCTGCACAACTTAGAGCGTTCCTTAAAAAAGCTTACTTAAATTTAAAAATGCTTTTCAAAAAACCTTTGTTGATGTAATTTTCCACTGGGAATACCTTGGTAAAATAGTTTCCGATAAAAATAAGGATCAGTACAACCGCTGGTTTATAAATGAGGTTCAAAAAATTATTGTCGAAATTCGGAAGAACAATAGCAACAGTTACGGCCAAAGTGCACATAATAGACACAAAAATCATTTCAATACTCAAGGGTGAAACTCTAAATTTCACATAATTAAAAATAATTTTAATCACATTAAACACAATCAAAGAAATTGCCGTTGAAAATGCGATACCAATTAATTTAAGGTCGGTATTTTTGATAAAATATAAGTTCAGACCAATGGTGCAAGCTGCTAAAATCAACATGACAATAATATTGAAGCGGTAATATTTGGAGAGAGAAATGATGTTACCGTTGAAACCTGTTGCGAGATCAATTAATACTGCAGATCCCCAAATCCACACTACTGGCTCATATTCGCGCAGTTGAGTTCCGTTTTTGATAAAAGTGGTTAGGTAAGGAAAACCTACCATAATACAAGAGAAAAGAACAGCTCCCAAAAAATACAAAGTGAGTGAGGTTTTTTTGTGAAATCTATCCAATTCCTCAAAATCTTTTTCCGCCAGATTTTTACTGATGATAGGTGCGGAGATATTAAATAATCCTAATTGCGGAATAGAAATCAACGAGATAAGCGCGTACAAAGTGGAATAGATTCCATTTTCCTCCATTCCGAAATATTCACCTATCATAATATTATTGATGGCGAGATAATTTCCAAAGGTTCCTAAGAAACCAAAGAAACTATACACAAGAAAACCTTTATAAAAATTGTCTTTTTTAAAATAATCAGTCTTGAAATCAAATTTTACCTTTTCAAGCTTGTTGGCGTATGTAAAATACCCAATTAAAATAAGAATGAATATAAAGAAAAAGAAACCAAATGCAGGAATCTCAGCATTTCCCGAATAACCCATTTTTACCAGATAGAAAAATATGCAAAAAGCTCCCAAGTTGGCTATTTTAGGCAAAATATTGTCAAAGATATTGGAAACTGCAATTCTTTTAAAATTAGAAGTATATTTATTGAAAATCGCACAAAAAGAAAGGATGAAAGTTAGTGGCAAGATGAAAAATCTTCCTTTCCACGCTTGGGTATTTTTGAAATCTGGAAAAACATAAGGAATTACAAAAAACAGCAAACAAAATATTACAAAGTTTATGGCTACTGCAAGCAAAGATAAGCTTAACATATTCTGTTCCTTACCATCTGCCTTTACCTGCTGAAAAAACTTAACATTAGAATACGAAATACCTAAAACCACGAAAGGAACCAGCATTTCCGCAGCGGGAAGTATATAACGCAGCTTTCCATAAAACTCAAAATCGTGTGGAAAAACAAATACCGCAGAAATCATCCCGATAAAAAAACCGACATATCCAATAATGGTATACTTCAAACCTTGTCTGGCAACTACACTCATGGTTATTTTATAGGGATAAAAATGATATTGTTGATATAATTTGTTTTGTCTTTTTCGTTGGAAAAATTTTCAAGAAGAATTTTTTCTGTAAGAATTTCGGTGGTGAATGAATTCCTGTTCAAATAATGAGCTTTGTAACCCCACTTTTCAATCCCCTGAATATCAATCCAGATGTTATCTTGGTGATGTCGCTGCTCCATTTCTACCATAAGTGTGGGTTTGAATTTTCTGATGGTAG
>JAEXAW010000095.1 GCA_023458055.1 Pseudomonadota bacterium | reverse complement strand
TTTATTCATATAAAAAAGATTATTTTTTCAACCAGTTATTTTTAATATCTGTTTGGCGTTCCTTATCTGTTTTAATTGGATTCATTCCGAATAATTCATAATTATTAACATCAAATCCAAAATCTTCAACTAATATTTTTTGAAAAAATACACGCACTTTATTTACTTGTTCTTTTCCGATTCCAAACTTCCCTGAGTCTGCCATATCTTTGATTTTAGATACCTTTTCGTATAGTTCGGTATATAAGTTTGTTTTTGCTATATATTTACTTAAAAAGGCAGGAAAACCCTCATAAGAAGCAAAATAAAAACCTATCCACGCATTTACATATTGTTCTTTAGAGTTTCCATCTTCCGAGAACAAAGAAACTTTTTTAGCTGATTTATTAATTCTATCGCCTTTAATTTCTATGGAAATATGAGTAAATGTTTTACCACTTCCAAGAGAGGTTTTTAATTCATAATCAAACCATATATCAGCACTTTCTGAAAGTTCTTTTTTTGCAGGTTCCAAAACCCATTTTTTTATTTCAGAAGATTTTAAATATTTATCTTCAATGTTCAAATGTTTTCTAAATTCGGATAATGGCATCATTGACAAATGCCCCATTTCGTAATATTTTGCCAAAAACATATACATTCTCTTTGAATGTTTCGAGGTAACAGCAAGCACGGATTTAGGATTGAATTTTGTAAAACCAATCCCACCACCCCAATAGACCAACCAAGGTAACGCCAATTCATTTACAACTAATCTTACTTTATTTCCATTGATTTCCTTTCCTATACCTTTTATTATTGGAACTTCCCATTCCCATCCGCTTGTATCGTCCACATTCATTTTAAACTCAACAAATTTCTTTGCCATATCAGTAATAGCAGATAGTTTTTGGACTTTCGTTCCCTTCCCAATCAAATCAAGATTTATATTGACATTGATGTTATTAAAAAGGTCTTTTTGCAGATTATCAATGTTTTTAGTCATTATGGATTGAATTTCATTGATAATTAAAGTCATTACATTCATTTGCAGTTCTGTGTACTGAAATTTGGAAGTAGTAACCGAGTTTGGTTGTTTGATGATTTTATTGACCGTTTCTAAAAGTTCATCATTTAGAGAATACATAATATTTTGTGTTTGTTATTAATAGGGCAAATATATATAAAAATGAGAAATAAAAAGAAGTCTATATTTTTATTTCTATATCATTTGAATAATTTCTCTCTTTTACCGAATAATTTCTCTTTATTTAACATTTAATTAAGAATAATTTCTCTTTATTTAACATTTCTTTAACAGTTGTAAAGTGTTGATTTTTAAATAATTACATCAAAAAAAACGCTCCCTACTAATACTTATACTATTACTAATATTTACAAATAGGTATTTTAATTAAAAAAATTACCTTTTTTTTGTTGTTTATCAGGAATGAAAAATTTTGAATTTTGAAGAAGAATTTTTGAAAGTGAAAAAGAGTGCGAAAGCAAAAGTATTATTTGCTTGGCGATGTTATGCTATACATAACAAAATTTGTAAGTGTTTAATTTTCAGTTATATTACACTTTTTATGACCAAAGTGTAATTGAAAATATTGATTGTGTAATTGTGTAACTTTTTAAAACAAATCAGAATGACTGCCGACCCTTGCAAGTGCAATTTCGTTATCGGGTTCTTCTGTTTGTTTCCAAATTAAAAGAATATCGGGTTTAACATGGCATTCCCAATAATTTTTGTATTCTCCTTTCAATCTGTGAGGAACCATATTTTGAGGAATACCCAAATACCCTTCTTCTGCTAAAATTGAAATAACAGATTGTATAGCTTCTTTCTCTTTTGGTTGCCGTAAATACTTTTTAAAATCCTTTTTGAATTGAGAAGAAAATAAGATTTGATATTTATTCATTCTCTAAATCATTAAATAGATCATCTACCGAAGCATATCTTTTCAAAGAGCCTTTTTCTTTTTCAATTTCTTTCATAGCTAATTTAGTTTCTTTGTTAGGCTCATGATAATCTACAGCATCAAAAAGAAGCGTTTCAATATAATTATTGATACTACGATTTTCTTTTTTAGCCAACTTTTCAATATGAGAATAAAGCCCTGAATTTAATCTTAAAGAAGTCGATTTTTTATTGGTGCTAATTGTATTCATTATGCAATCATTTTGAATACAAATATAAGAAAATATTTCCATCGCTTTTGACCAATTATTTTTTTAATCTTTCGTTCTTCCATTTTATTACAGAACTGCAGAACAGAAAAAATAATTGCAATCCTTATCAAAATTTAGTATAAAGTTGTATATTTGATAAATGTAAGGTTTTATATTTATGGTCGAGAAGTGGCAAAAGATATACAAAACCTTCACTTCGTTTCGGTTTAGCATATCTTTTGCCCTTTCTCGGTTTGCTCCTTCGTCGCAAACATCCAAATATTGTGTTTATTTTTAAGTTTAATTTTCCATTATGAACGAAAAAGAAAATCAATTTTCAGAAGACTATTTAAAAAAATTGCAGGAGCAATTTTCAGTATCAAAACGTAAAGAAGAAATAAGAAAAAAAAGAGCAGAAGGAGGAAAAAAAGGAGGTCGTCCAATCGTTAATAGAATACGAAATATTCAAAAAAATATTAGATTAAATGAACTTGAAGAAAAGCAGATACTTGAACTTGCACAGTCTTATGGAATAAGTGAATCAGAGTTATTCAGACGTAGTGCATTGAGTGTTCCAATGCCGGACCCGGAAAGGAATAAACTACTTTCAGAATATAGGACCAACTTTGCTCGAATATCTAATATTTTCAGAAGTGAAATTTGGGAATGGAGCGAAAAAGAGGAGTTTAAAACTGAATTGAAAGAAGTTATCCAACTTTTAAAAAATCATTTAAAATGATTGGAAAGGCTAAATCAGTAAGGGGAAGTTTGAGTGGAGCTTTGTACAAAGAGCAACAAGATAAGCAGTCGGAGCTTATTTATCAACATAATATGATTGGAGAAACCCCAAAAGAAAGATGGGAGGAAATGAAAGAAATAGCCAACCTTAATCAACGAACGGACAAACCTTTTTTGGAAAATGTAATAAGTCCTGAAAAGTCCAAAGGAGATAATCTATCAATAGAAGAATGGAAAAAACTATCAAAGGATTATGCTGAAAAAATGAATTTTGGAGACAATCAATGGTATGCGGTTCTGCACAAGAACACCGACGAAAAGCATCTTCATATTTTTGCTAACAGGGTTGATTTTTCGGGAAAGAATACCATAAAAGATAACTTTATAGGAGAGAAAAGTGGAAAGGTAGCGGAACAGTTAGCTAAAGAACGTGGGTGGATGACTGCTAAAGAAATTGCACAGGTTAAAAAAGTAGAAATTAAGACAGCATTACAGGAAAGTATTCCCCAATCAAAAAGTTTGGAAGATTTACAGGATAAAATGCATTCTAAAGGCTATGTTTTAGAGCTTAATTATCAAAATAAGGACGGAGAGCAAAAGCTCAACGGTGCAAGAGTTATTCCTGTATCTGAATATAAATCTATTTCCGAGATGAGTAAAAGGGAGCAAATGGCTAAAAAAGGCTTTAAATTAAGTGATATAGATAGAAAAATGAATATCAATACAATTAAAAATGAAATATCTAAAAACATTATAAAAACACAAAGTTATGGAAGAGGCATCTAAAAATTTAGATACTATGGAACTTCCCGAATTACTCAAGCATATTTTAAAAAATGCGGAAAGTATTCAGCAAGAATCCAAGCAATCTAATGAAAATAAGGTAGAATTTTTACAAAAAGTCCAAAGTATTAGTTTGGGATTAGATAGTAAAATTGAGGAAATCAAAAATTTATCTGCAGTAATTAATCGAGATATTTCTAAAATATATCAGCAGGAACGATCAGAAATACAAAATCTTTTTGATGGTCGTCTGCAGGAATTAAATAGTGTGTCTTTCAATCTTTCCGAGAAAGATAGAAAGCAATTACAAAAAGCAGAAGGAACACTTCAAAAATGGTGGAAATTCCCTGTGATTATTGCAGGTTCTGCGCTTTTATCCTCATTGTTATTAGGATTTTTATCTTTTAAATTTTATTCTGAAAGTGTAAAGAGTAAAGAAGAAATTAAAGCAGATATAGCAAGAGAAATGCAATCTAAAAACCTTATTTGGATAGAAAAAGGAGAAATAGATAAACTTAAGGAAAATGCAGAGCTTGTAAAATTATGGTCGGAAAAAAACCCTAAAGACAGTAAATCTCTTGATAGTTTTATTAAAGGATATGAAACATTTAAAAAAGAGAAAAACTAATTGTAGACGATAAAAAACACAATAATATGAATCCAACAGGTTGCTTAGCTCAATTGATCAAACCATTTTTATATCTATACTGTTTTTTAATAGTACTTTTTAATATAGGGATGATTGCATTACCTATTTTAAAATTACAAATGTCTCCCGAAGACGCCAAAACAGGAGTTTTTAAATTTATTAATGAAATGCCTTATTTAGCTGCTATAGTTTTGTCTTTAGTTAGTTTATCTATTTGGTATTTGTCCTATAAATTGGGAAAATTCCATACATTTTTAAGTGGTGTTATGTGGGTTGGAATCCTTACAATTATTTATTCATTTTCTGCATCTTTTTTAGTACAGATGACTAGAACAACTTTAGGAGTAGAATTTTCTGTAATTTTAGGAACGTTTCCTTTATTTATTGCAATATTCCTAATTTCTAAGGATATTTATAAAGCTAAAAAAACTCCTAAAGAGCCATTAATAAAGCAATTTTCTAAAAAAGAGGATAAAGACAGTTTAAATTTTAAAACGTCTGCAGGAGTAATTAATTTAGCCAATCCATTTAGAGGAATTTATATACAAGGTGGTGCAGGTTCTGGTAAGTCGGCAAGTATTTTTGAGCCTATAATAAAACAAATAGCAGAACAGGAATATACAGGAATTTTATATGATTTTAAAAGTCCTGAGCTAACTGAAAAAGTAAGGGCAAGTTATTTAGACAGTATAGTTGAATTTAGGAATATAGATTTTAAAAATGCTCATCAAACGACAGGATAAATCCAATATCACCAAATTATCTTTCTAAAAGCGTAATAGCATTAGAATACTCTCAAACATTGGTAAATAATCTAATTCCCGAAAGTATTAAGAAAGCGGATTTTTGGAGCAATACAACTAAAATGATTCTATCTGGAGTAATATGGTGGTTGAAAGAAGAACATCCGAAATATTGCACTATTCCTCATGCAATTAGTCTTTTATTACATACGGATACCAAAACATTACTTGAAGAGGTTTCCAAAAATTATGAAGCTGGGGGAATGGTAGCTACTTTAAGACAGAGCTTTGAAAAAGAAGCAGGAAATCAAACTGCAGGAATTTTATCTACCATTCAAACAGCCATAGCTCAACTTAATTCAAAAGATGTATTTTGGATATTATCGGGGAATGATGTTGATTTAAATCTAAATAACCCTCAAAAACCAACTTTTTTATGTTTGGGCAACGATAGTACTCTTCCACAAGTTTACGCTCCTGTAATATCGTTAATTATAAGCGTAGCAATGCGACAGATGAACAAACCTAATCAGCAAAAGAGTGTAGTTTTACTTGATGAAGCTCCTACTATATACATTCCAAATATTGAGCAGATACCAGCAACCGCAAGAAGCAATAAAATTGCAACAATTTTTGGAGTACAAGATTTTAGTCAGTTAGTAGATAATTACGGACAAGATAAAGCTCAAATCATTCTAGCGAATTTAGGAAATCAATTTTTTGGTAGAGTTACGAATGGAAAAACTGCTGAAATGGTACAAAAACTATTTTCAAAAGAAGACCGAACCTTTATCAATAAGAATACAGGAACGGGAACAGGTGGAACTATTGTACACACCCAAAGCAATCAAAGTAGAGGGAAAAGCGAAACTATACAAGAAAGAGATAGAGTGAAAGTTAGCGACTTGATAAATTTAGATCCTGGAGAGTTTTACGGAATAATTGCTGAAGGAAAACCAAAAGAATTTTTAAAAACACAGTTTTTAGAAGACTTAGCAGAAAATCAATCAAATGAAAATCTCGTTATTACTGACAAACAAATGAATGATAATTATTTCAAAATTATAGAAGAAGCCAAATCTTTAATAGAATGAAAGAAGATGAATTAATAGTACAGGATATCCTTACTCTTATAGGAAGAAAAACCAAAGATTTAAAATATAATTATAGACAAGAAAAAGCCAAAACTATTCAAATAATAATAGAATTTAAGGAATTAATTTTTTCCCCAAATGAAGAATTATTGATAGAAGCATTACGAAGTTTAAGTAGAATAGAGAGTAAATGGATACCATTTAGAACGGAAAATGAGGAAGGACAAATATTATTCAATGTTATTGATAAAATGGTGTTTTCTGAGGAAAAAATGAGATTTGAAATATCCTATTTTTATTTATCTAAAATGAAAAAAGCGAATTTTATTTTAGAAAAATTTATATCTTTAACTTATCGGTGAGGAGGGACAAAGAGGCAACGTGAGGACGACCTTGAGAAGCGCCAAATCCGATGAAATATACCGAAAGGTTTAAGGTCCGGAAATTCCGGACTTTTTTATTTGTAAAAAAAATTCTTACATTATCCTATATTTTCAAAATTCGCCTTTCTACAAGACTTTTTTTATAATTTGAGGGTTTGTAAGAAATTAAAAAAATTAATGTCGTCAATCCCTCGCAACTTCATCGTCATTTATTCGCAACTTTCGGGAATTTCTAAAAATGCTAAAGAAAACCTTTTCACTTTTAAAAATACTCTTTGTCAATTGCTTCGTTGATTAAGTCTTTCAGACTTTTATTTTTCTCTGCAGATAAAATTTTCAGTCGTTTTAATTTTTCCGTATCGATGTAGAGAGAAAATAATTTTTCGTCTTTTTTATCTTTCACAGGCACCACTTTTTGAATAGGCGTAGTGACTTTGTTTTCTTTCGCTTTGCCTATTAAAGCAGAAAAATCTTGTTTCTTTGCCATATTATATAAATATATAAATATATAATTATTTATTAATAGATAACGTTAGTATTTCTTTAGTCAAATTATCAATTTGCTTTTGAGCATTGTTGGAATCTTCTACCCCACCAAGAACAACGGAGCGAGAGAACGCCACCAAGTCGGAAAGCATATTTTTTGAAACACGAATATTATATTCTTTTAATTGACTTTTGATTTCTTCTGTTAAAGTGGTATTTGGTTTAACCATATTAAAGACGATAACCGCCTTTTTTTCGCTTTTTGCTTCCTTGACAATATCAATAGTCGATTTGATTGCCAAAAGGTCTAAAACACCCGCTTTTGTGGGTATGATGATAACACTTGCTATTTGGCAG
The DNA here is from genome assembly GCA_023458055.1 of Pseudomonadota bacterium. Taxonomy (GTDB): domain Bacteria; phylum Pseudomonadota; class Alphaproteobacteria; order Sphingomonadales; family Sphingomonadaceae; genus JAFAFE01. The sequence continues at coordinate 906 of JAEXAW010000095.1, read as the reverse complement.
AGTTCAGAAATGGAATCGTTCAGATAAGGCGGAGTATCAATAAAAATAAAATCATAATCAGACTTGATAATTTTTTTAAGGTCTGCAGTTGGAAAAATAGGAACTTTTGAAAGTTCTGAAAGTTGCAATAAAGAGCCTTGCGAATCCATATCAACAATGCAAACATCCGCAGAGTCTTTTAAATTTTCGGCAAGGTTATAGGTAATTGTACTTTTACCTACACCGCCTTTTTGGTGTGTTGTGAGTATTATTTTTGCCATTTATATAATTATATAATTATGTAAATATATAAATTTATTTTAAATTTCTTTTTTATCAGAAAAACCCACTATTCTAAAAGGTTTTCTCTTTAATCTTTCTGCGGATATTCCTGCCTCTCTAAATACATAAAAAGAAAAATTACCGAAACCATTTCCGCAATCGTAACCACTACCACCCCCTATCCACATTTTTATTTTCAAATCAATATAATTTGTTTTTAGAGTTCTTACGACAGCTTTTAGATTTGGTTCATTTAGAAAAACTACATCATAATTTCCAAATTCATAAGGATAATCTTCAATAAATTCATTGTACTTTGATTGTAATAGTTCAAGATATTCATCCCTGAATGAGTATAATTCCTTTTCAAATAATTCATTTTCTAATTGGCTTAGCATCGTGTTTAAACCTCTTTTTTTCTTGAAAATATCTTTCCGAACCTCTTTATCAGTTATCAATTTAAGAGATTGTTTTAAATTAATTATTTCCTTTTGCGTTTCCTCTATTTGCTGTTTAGTTTTATTCATATAAAAAAGATTATTTTTTCAACCAGTTATTTTTAATATCTGTTTGGCGTTCCTTATCTGTTTTAATTGGATTCATTCCGAATAATTCATAATTATTAACATCAAATCCAAAATCTTC
>JAEXAW010000088.1 GCA_023458055.1 Pseudomonadota bacterium | reverse complement strand
TTGCAGCTGGACCGTGATTTCTGAACTGCTATGATGCCTCTATCAAAGCCACTGCCGTACCGACGGTTGCAGCTGGACCGTGATTTCTGAACTGCTATGATTTGAACAAAAAAGTGGACTGGACGTCGTTCGTTGCAGCTGGACCGTGATTTCTGAACTGCTATGATCGGTGTGGTTTTAAAATATTGATTTCTATCAAAATTTTAAGCCCGCCGGTCATCGCAAATTGCTCTCCTGTCGCTCAAAACAACGCCAATTGACTCGGATTTTTGCGCTGTCTTTTGCGTAGCTGTCCTGAAAACCGGATTATATTTTCATATTGCCGGTCGGTAAAGGCGAGAATGTGGACGTCGCCCTTGTCGGGCAAGGATGATTCGATGCGCCGGACATAGGTTTCATATTGCTCCTTGCCCGAACAAAAGCGCGCATAGATGGAAAATTGGCTCATTTCATAGCCTTCATCGAGCAAAAATTCGCGAAACTTGGTCGCCGCGCGCGATTCTTCACGGGTGCCGACGGGCAGATCGAACATCACCAAAATCCACATAAGCTGGTATCCGCTATAATGGGTGTTGCCATCAAGGCCGCGCATCAACGCTTTCACACGGTTTCTCCATCAGGCAGGTGGCGCGCAATGGCGTGCCAGGCGAGGGGCGCGGGAGGCGTGAACAGCGACAAGGCCAGCTGACCGCTTTCGAAACTTGCCGCCAGAGATTGCGCCAGTCTTTGTGCACATATGCTCACCGGAGAGACCGCGCCAGCCAGGTCAAGATCGGCAGTGATGAGTCCCGTCAGCCGCTGCTTGGCCTCGCGATCCACCGCAACTAGGCCGTCAGCATGCATGTGGTGAACGACGGCATCGACCAAGGGCCGGAAGGGTTCGACCAGATCATCAGCCAAGGCAAACGCGTTAAGGCGGTTGGCGTGATGGAGGCCAATGCTGGGATGCAATCCCGCGGCCATGACCGACCGCGCGATCATCGCACGCATCACGGTATAGCCATAATTGAGCAGCGCGTTGCTGCCATCCGATGCACGATCCCTGCGAAATTCCGTACCGAACAGCGCTGTCCAATAACGCCGCGCGGCTTGCGCCTCGATATTGTCAGGATCGCCCGACCGCACGCGATCGGCGAGGAATAGAAGCGCATTGGCTTCATCGCGGCCATGAGCGGCGAGCAAGCTTGCCTGCATTTTGACTTTGGCGGTGATGATCTGCTTCCAGGCGCGTTTGAACAAAGGTCGCGGGGCCTCCCATTGCGCTCTGAGGCGTGCATTTTGCGCATGGTGACCGTCAATCGCGGTGAGGTACGCCACCGGCGCATGGTTATTGCCGCACAATACCATGATAGCGCCCCTTTGGGCGAGTTCGACCGCGAGGCTAGTGGTCCACGTCACGCCATGCGCGTGGATAATGATGGCGGCGATATCATCAAGCGCGACGCGGCCGACTTCCTGCTCGTCGAGCGATAGCAGCATAAGCCCGCGATAGGCGGACAAATGCAACCCATCCGTTGCGATATCGACAATCCGGTCCATGAACAGTCCCTTGCATGACGAGGTCATGAAGGGTGCCGCACAAAGGCTTAAAGTCGAGTCAATCTCACTCCGTTTCGGATCATTCTCTTTGGTGCGCGCAGCTTACTCCCGTTGGCCGGGGTCAAATATGCGCCCCATTTCGTCAATACGCACCTGCCGCGCCTTTGCTTTTTGGAGGCCGAAAGCAGATGTATTAACATATTTGAATGGATCGACATCGGCAGGAACTGCATCTCTTGCTTTAAGCGCCCCGGCTTCATTGTGGAGAGCTAACTGCATCGCACCGTTGGCGGAAAATTTCACCACCCGCATTATTTCTCTGGGCCCGCCATCACGCTCAACGGCAACCAGATCATTTTGGCGCAAGCTGAGAATTTTCTTCGCAGCGGGGTGTGGTTTGATATGAGCCATACTGGGTTGGTGAGCGTCAAACATCGAAACAACGCTCGAATGCTCAACGCCTTCGCGATCCTTCCATTTTGAGACCCATTTACCGTCCGGCATCCGCCAGATGTCCATGCGGGCATTGGCATCGCCCTTATAGGCTTTATAGGCGCGGCCCTGCTTGTCGCGGACGGGGATAACATTGAGTGGCTCGCGGACGCGCACATGGCGGATATGTTGATAGTGGCCGGGGCGTTTGGCAAACGCCTTGAGCGCCGTTTCAAAATCCTTGCCTGACTTGCCAGCGGTAGCGGCGCGCAATTCGGCCTGTAGCACAGCATCACTCATCCGTTCCGGTTTGGTGAGGTCTTCGGGCTTAAGGCTGAGCAGCGACACACGCCGCACGACGATCGGGACGCCAGCGGCATTGGTTTCACCCGTCAAGCCGTAAGCGGTATCATTGTGTAGCCGACCCGAGGTGATGTCGCGGCCTTTTTCGGATTTCCCCTTGCGGCCATGATCGGGTTTGTGGCTGACGGTAACGCCGCGGAGCCGTTCTTGCAGTTCCTCGCGGAAGCCCTCCCACGGCGAGGCAAGATCGACAAACAGGCTATCGAGATTTTGGTCTTCCGCGCGCCCAGCCGCATGGGCGATCTGCTGGATCATCCCAGATGTCAGTGCCGCCACCACAGCCGCGTCAATCGTGTGGTGGCGGTGGTCGAGCCGGTTTTTGGGTGCATCGCTATGTTTGTTTTCAAGCAGGTTGTGCCCTGGCAATATCTCGTTCAACCCCCACAAGCGACGTAGCATGGCGGTCATCCGGCCCGGTACGGCATAGACGTGACGGCTACCTTTTTCGGGGTAAAGGCTGCCCAGATATTTAGCCGCCAACCGTGCGAGATATTGGGTATCCTTCAACTGCCGCGCGATGAAGCCATCCGTTTGAACAACGCCGTCGACCTTGTTAATCCGCTCCATTGCGTCCGGACCAAAGCGCCATTGTTTGGAGCGATGCATGCGGGAGACTTGGTCTTGGATCACTTCCCAGCGGTCCGTGTCGCTCCAGCGTTCATACGGAGTCTTGTTGCCCTTTTGCCGGTTACAATGCGTATGACACACGGTCTTGTTCCCCGCACCATCATCCAGGCAGCGCGAATAGGGAATGATATGGTCGATGTCGGCGGACCCGTTCATCAACATCTGGGCATTGATCTGGTCGCCGCAATAAGGACAGCGGCGGTTCAAAGGATCGCGCGGGTCGAGTTCCTCCCACAGGCGAAGCAACATTCGGTTCGCACCTGTATCACGCTGCCCCTCTTGTATGAGAAACTTACTCCGTTTTTGTGCCGCATCGGTATCGCGCTTGATCCGGCGCTTATGCTCGTCCTTTTCCTTTTCGTTGAGTTTCAATTCGCGCGCGAGTTCGATGTAGATCGTGTCCGGTATGCCATGAGTGCGGATGATCGCATTGACCAACCGGCGCAGCTGGTTCATCCCGATATGGACGGTCGGATTGGTGATTTTGCCAAAGCGGCGCTCATCCTCGTCCGTATAATCCTGTTTGCCCGGCGCGATGTCAGATGCCAGCACTTCGCCATAATAAGGAAGCTGATCGAACACCTCACCGGTGCGGAAATCGCTGTGGTGGAAGCCGGCCTTGGCGGCGGCATCGCTATAGGTCAGCACATCGCTTTTGAGCGCGTCGATCAGTTTCACCGTCGCGGTTTCGCCAAAGCGACCATAGCCTTCGGGGAGACGCGCATTGGCGACCGCGAGCGCGGTTTCCTCGTCCAGATCATATTCGCCTTGCAGCCAGGTGAGGAGTTTGTCCGGATTTTCCTCATTCTGCACTTGGGCGATGATGCGTAATTGCTCGGCCAGATCAAAATGCAGCCAGCGATTGCCGAAGCGCTTCTTGTCGCTCATCACCGCCCGCACTTCATCGCCGATGAGGTCGGACCGGTTTTCGCTTTCCTTGTTGAACCGCTGACCCGGGGCAAGTTTGATAGTTTTACCTAACGCTGAAAATCCGACTTTCTGCTTATCCTGTAGCTTGAGGATTAACGCATCGCGTTCGTCCAGCGTGAGCGGGCGATCCGCATCACCGGGCGTTACCACGCGCAGCTGGTTGACCTCTTCATATAATCGCCGCTGCTGGAACAAGGGATGCGCCTTGGGCAAGCGGCGTTCATCCGCCGGTACGCCATTCCATCCGGCAAAAGTGCAAAAGCCGACCTCTTGCTCCTTGAGCGGGCGCTGGAAGAACAGGATACGGTGGATGGCTGCGCGGGCTTCCTCGGTCAAAATTGCCGGATGATATTGAGCCTGCTTTTCCCAAATTTGCCGGAACTCATCTTCATAATGGCGGCGATCGGGGTAGAAATCATAGCCTTCTGCATCCGGGCGCATCCGCACCCGCATCCAGCGCGGCTCGCCCTCAACGACATCGCGTTTCAGCAAAAATTCCGCGAGCGTCTTCGCTCCGATCTGATCCATCGCCTCGTCGAGCGCTTTGGTGCCGGTCGCGATCTTGCCGCTTTCATTATCCTTGGCCTTGCGGTCGGCCTTGCGATTGGATTTGAAACCGCGGCGCTGATTTAAATGAAACAGCGCGCGGCCAATCTCATAGGACTCCAGCTTTTCATAAAGCGCCTTGACCCGCAGGCTATAGGGATCTTCCCGCTCCAGCGCCTTGTTTGCCGCCTTGTCATCGGGGAGGAGGCCAAAACGCACCAACTTGTGCAGCATTGCCGCCCGCCGCGCGATATAGCGATCCCGCCGCCGCCGCATGGACCGTGCATCCCGCCGGCCCACAGCCAGCGACGCCCCGGATTTGGGGTCACGGCCATCAGAAAAGATGCGCACGCCAAGATCGATAATGCCAACCGGGCGACCATCTTGAGTGCGATATAGGCACCAGCCGATTGAATTGGTACCCATGTCGAGTCCCAGCGAAGTGCCTTTTTTGGTCATTGAATCATTCCCCCTGTCAAGCGTCGAGGCTATCCCAAAGGGAGATAATTTCAACCTATGGTGGGCTTGACTTCGGAAATTTTTGCTCCACTATAGAGCCATTCAGAAATCGCAGGTCTGGTTGTTAACAAGCAATCTGAATTGCACCAAATAAGGCGGGGGCTACGGCCCCCGTTTTTTTTGACGTGAGGAAGGCTATCATGAGTCGTTCAAAACGAATTGACGTGGCAGATCACTTTGAACGTCCGCAAAATAATCTTGATGTCGCTCCAGAAGGACCAGCGCTGGAGATAATTAAGGTCCGCCGCAACGCGGTCGGTCAAATCTTTGGCGCATTCGGTCGCGCCGCGTAGTCCCTGAATTTGCGCAAGACCGGTGAGGCCGGGGCGGCAGGCGTGGCGGTGCCAGTAGCGATTGTCGATATCCCAGAACAGGCGATCATCGGCGGTCGAGCTGACCGCATGGGGACGCGGCCCGACAATGCTCATATCGCCTTTCAAGATGTTGATCAGTTGCGGCAGTTCATCGATGCTGGTGCGGCGGATAAAATTGCCGACGCGGGTCACACGGGTATCCTGACGTCCGGTCGAGACCGCGCCCGCCTTGTCGCACCGGTCCTGTCGCATGCTGCGAAATTTGATCACGCTGAACAGCTTGTTCTTACGGCCAATCCGGGGCTGGACGAAGAATATGGGACCCGGACTATCGAGCTTGATGATGATCGCGACAGCGACCAGCAGCGGCGAAAGCGCGATCAAGGCGGCACCTGAACAGGCAATGTCAAAACAGCGTTTGATGATCCGGTCATGCAGGTTGAGCGGGCCGCGCGCCACGACAATCGTGCGATTGCCCCTATGTTCGCTGACGCCGAGCGGGCGGATATTGGCCCATTCCTCGGCGATAAATTCGACATGGACGTTCATCCCCTGAAACACGTCCGCCCAAATCGCGCGGCGATCCTTGTCGCAATGGACGATCACCCGGTCAACGCCGCTGATAACTTGTGCGAGCCGGTCGAAACTCCCGGCGCTAGGGCAGGTCGGATTGAAGAAAAAGCGGGTGTCGAGACCCGGCTCACACCCTTGCGGTCGCGGGACCGAACCGTCGCATAGCTCGACAATCGAATAGAGCGAATCGCCCAACTGGCCGCGCGCATGTCTGGCGAAGACGTAATGGCTGCACGCAATGAAGATGATCGACAAGCCAAGCGTGAGGGCGATTCCAATCCGCGAAATCTGCGGACCCGCATCAAGCGAGAAAAGGATGAGCCCCAAAACCGCCGCACTGGTGATCAGCGCGCGCACGGCGCGACCGACGGATAAGCTACAATTGAGGAGCGCAGGTCCGGAATAGGCGCGGAGCATGAACGCGCAGATGAGGAAGATCGGGATCACCGTCCCCATCGAAACCGTGAGGCCCACGGTGAGCGGGGTGCCGACAAACAGGGTATCGACCGCGAGATAGGCGATCTGGATGATCAGCACATCAATCAGGATGAGCACCCCCGCGAGCCACAATCGCGCCATTTCTTTCGACGGCCTGTGCCGGTAATGGATGGTCGCCGCCCGAGAAAAATTAAGCGTATGCGCGTTCATAATATGCCTGCATAATCATGATGATGGGTGCGACCGCTCATAAAATTCTGCCTGTCAGCCACCGCGCCGGAGGCATTGCGCCCGGTCCTCGCGCGGAAATTCGGCACAGTTCCACCGCGCCTTGGCGGGCTCGCCTGCCCCTGGCCGGATATAGCTGAACGACATGGCGTCGATGGACGCACCGGAAACGGGGAAGCGGCTTGCCTTGCGGCTTCCGTCCGTCCAGCCGAGGAAACGGCAGCTGGTTTTTCCGGCGCAACTTTGTTCCGCACGGCGGAGGAATGCATCGGGATCGGTCGCACCGTCCAAGGCGACGAGAAATATATCCGCATCCGGCGCGCTGGCCTGGTCAGGAAGCGCGCGGGGCTTGACCGTCAAAGCTACCTCGGTACCGACGGCTGGGTTAAGTTCAGCGATGGGGGGCGGGATCAAGGCACGATCTGTTGTATCACCAGCGCTGGCAATGGTGGGTGATGCGGCGGCATCGAATATCTTCGACGATGTTGGGTTGGTCTGATGCGCGAAGGACAGCAGCGCCATTCGCGTAATCTGTGGTTCTGCGCCGCTGTAACGGTTGGTGAAGGACTGGGGATCGCCGCTCGCACCGGCCCAACGGAAGAACAGATGCGTCTTCACCGCCGCGATCTTTTGCATCTCGCTGCTCCAATAGGGGTGCACCCAATTGGTGTGATAATGGGTGGCGTTGCCGACGATTGCTTCCACCCGACCGGTAAGCATTTCCAGGGCCACGATTTTCGCCTGCCGCCAGGCAGCCTCGGACGGCACGCGGCGGAACATTGAGCCATCACAGGTGAAACTGAACTGGCAGCCGGTGGAGCGCTCCGAACCCTGAAACACAACGCCGCAAACCGAGTGCGGAAACGCTTGATGGCGCACGCGATTGAGGATCACCTGCATCACGGCGCGTTGATCTTCTGCCCCAAGTCCCGCTTCATAATAGCCTGCCGCCGCGAGGCAATCCGTCGCGCGTTCGCGCCCCACCGAACCGCCGGCCCACATAAATGCATGGGCGGGGATCGCGGCTTGGGGCGCAAAGGGGATGCGCGCGTTGATCGCGCGGGCGGCATCTTCGCTCGCGTTCGCAGAGGGCAAGGCTGGATCAACCGGCGTGGCAAATGGTTCTAGCGACAGCGCAGCGGCGGCGCTTTCCAGGCTACCAGAAAAGGGGGTTGGTGTGGGTATCTGAACCGTACCGATGCGGGAGTTGCCGTCGCTGCTGGCCACCGGACCGAACACAGCGAAAAAAGAAAGAATGAGACTGGCGAGCAACGGTCCTGCATATTTTCTGGCGCGCGCGCCGGTGAAAGCCGCGCGCGCCAGATGGGGGAGGGGGGACCGATCCTGTTGGGGCAAAGGAGAAGATGACCGGGGCATCGAACCTAGTCCGGCCTTGCGTCGCACGTGGCGGTGGCGTAATCGAACTGAACATGAACAGGCATTTTTCCGGGGACTCCCAATTCGCTGGGATTTTGGTCCTTTGGCGGCTCCATTCCTATCGGCAAAAAACAGGCTCAAATTCGCGTTGGGAATCTCCATGAGGATGAAGCGGGGCATAGAAGTGATTAGGGAAAATCAGGATGCCGCCGGGGACCAAGCTGGTTCATAATGGCAGCAGGCAGCAAGGCTGGATTTATGAAATTGTCTGAACTTCATGAGGCGGGGGGCGCGCTGGCAGATGCAGGCCGTAGCGCAGCCGAGCGTGTGCGGGACACTGCGACTGAGATGCCTCGATCATCGCTGCAATCGTCTGCTGATGTGTCGGGCAAGCTTGCCTATCTGGTGAATGTCTATCCCAAGATCAGCCACAGCTTCATCCGAACCGAAATCGCCGCGCTGGAGCGCGCGGGGCTGCAGGTTGCGCCATTCACCATCCGGCGCACGAGCGAGACATTTTCAGACCCGGAAGATCGCCGCGAGGCGGAGCGGACCGTGACCCTGTTAGATGGCAATGCCGCGGGTCTTGCACGCGCGGTCCTGCGAAGCTTTCTCAGCCGTCCGGTGAAATCCTTGCGTGCCTTATGGTTCTCGCTGCGGGCGGAACGGAGTCCGCTTCACGCCTTTGCCTATTTTGCCGAGGCGGCCCTGTTGGCGAAGGAGATGGAGCGCAGGCATATCGCTCATGTGCACGTTCATTTCGGCACCAATCCGGTCGCCGTCGCGCGTTTGGCGAGCCGGTTGGCGGGCATTTCCTATAGCTTTACAGCACACGGGCCTGACGAGTTTGATGCGCCACGCGCGCTCAACCTCCCCGGCAAGATCGCCGATGCGGCCTTTGCCGTCGGGGTGTCCAGTTTTGGCCGGAGCCAGTTGATGCGCTGGTCGGATCCGGTGCATTGGGACCGCATCAAGGTTGTGCGCTGCGCAGTTGCGCCGCATTTTCTAGAGAGCCGATCCGACGCCGGTTTGCAGACCAAGCGGCTGATTAGCGTAGCGCGGCTCAGCGCGCAAAAAGGGCTGCCGCTGCTTCTTGCGGCCGCCGCGCGCGTTGCGGCCACCCATGATTTCACGCTCGATATTATCGGCGATGGCGAGGATCGCGCCATGCTGGAGGCGCAAATCCGGCAACTGAACCTTCACGACCATGTGCGGCTATTGGGCTGGCGATCATCCGACGATGTCCGCGAGGAACTGACCGCGTCGCGCGCGCTGGTGCTGCCAAGCTTTGCGGAAGGGCTGCCGGTGGTGCTGATGGAGGCGTTGGCGCTGGGTCGGCCCACAGTGACGACGGCGATTGCGGGCATCCCGGAACTGGTTGATGGAGCTAATGGCTGGCTTGTCCCCTCGGGTTCGATTGATGCGATCGCCGAAGCAATGCAAGCGGTACTAGAGGCCTCGCCCGAGCAACTGCAAAGCATGGGAGAGATCGGCCGCGAGCGCGTGCGCACCATGCACGATCCGGATACCAACGCACGCTATCTAGCCCAGTTGCTCACCCCGGTGATTTGACTGCACCAAGCGATTACAATTTGGCGGGCGGAATGATACGCAGTACGATCGGCAACCGCTTGCGCCACAGCGCGGCTCCCCGTTGCCGTTCCGGGAGCGGATGCGCCAACTGCGCGATGTCGCGGCGGCGCATGCCCGTTCGTTCGCACAAAAAGGGGTGGCGCGGCCGGTTGGCAAAATAGCTGTAGAAAATGGCAACGCGGTCGCGCGCTGTTGCGGGCTTGCCGCGATGGAAAAAGCGCGCCGTATCGGTGAAGATAACGGTTCCGGCAGGGCCCGAACAGCTGACGATATCATCGGTGTAGGACGCGCCCAGTCGCTCGCTCAATGCGGCATCGTCCGCCAGTTCATAATTGAACCCGTTGGCATCGCTCTGCATCGTGTCGGAGCGGCGGATCATTTCGAACGGCCCGCCGCTTTCATCGACATCATTGAGGTAAATGGCGACCTTGAGCATCCGTCGGTCTTCCCAGTCGCGGTGCCATTTGCGGGTCGAAATCTCGCGACCGTCCGCGACGGTATAGTTGATGATAACGCCATCATAAGCGGGAGGCAGCCCGATATAATTTTCAGCGATATTGAGCAGGCGATCCTGCAAACCGAGCCGATATATGTCCGCATGATCAACGACGCGCTCAGGCGGAACGATGTGGAAGACCTCACCCTTGGCGGTGCGACGATGGGCTTCGGCTGCGAAATCATCACCCAGCCGCGCGGCCTCGGTCAGGACGGATTCGATCCCGTCCAGCCTGAGGGCATCCAGCGACGTTATGTAAATGCCGTCCGTCTCCAAAGCGGTGACGATTTCGGCGTCTATGCCGCTCAACTTCGGCAGCGATGGTTGATGCACGGTCCGCGCCCGGTCATATTTCGGTCCCAAAACCGCTCGCACGCGCGGCTGGTTGAACAGCTTGAGCGCAGTGCGCGCGGGCAAGTCCCTTAGCCAGCGCTGTCGTTCAGTAAGAAAGTCACGAACCATTCAAGGAGGTCTCCGCGAAGGGGCAGGTGGGGATGGCGAAGAAAAATCGGCGCAGGTCCTATACAATCCGGCTCGTCCGGAGTGAGGCAGGCTTGTGCTTTATTTACGGGTCATAGGACTGCGACGCGTAATAATAGTCATAATCATTGGTATCGCGCCGGGTCGAAACGGATTTGTTCAATACCGATCCGATGACCGGCGTCGGGCTGAGCGACTTGATGGTTTCGACCAACGCATGTTTCGCTGTCCGTGCCTCCTCGACCACCATGATAATACCATCAATGGCGGGTGCGATCAGCATCACATCGTCATGATGGATTGCACCGGGCGGCGTATCGACGATGCAAATCGGCCGCGCCGGATCGGTCCGCAGGGCCTGGAACATCTCGGCAAGACGGGTCGAGGCGAGATATTTTTCCGGATTGGCGACGGGCCGCCGCGCCCGGTAAACCGAGAGGTCGAAGCCATCGATGCGGATCGCGGCTTCACGCATGCTGGCTTCACCAAACAGATAATCATCAACACCAGGGAGATCGTTGGGCAAACCCAAGCGATGACCGACCGAGGGGCGGCGAAGGTCCAGCTCGATCAAAATGGTGGGATGGATACGGCTGAGGATTGCTGCAAGATTGGCTGCAACATGCGTCTTGCCGTTGGCCGGCTGCACCGATGTCAGCGCAAATACCCGCTCACCAGAGGATTTGGTGTGCTTGAGCAGCTGGGACCGCAAGACCGAAAAGGGATGCGTATCTTTGCTGGCGGGCTCAAATCCCACAATATTGTTCCGCGTCAGCCACATATGGTCAAGTCGATGCGCGGAGCGGGGCGGCGCGCCTTCGGCGGGGGGATCAAATCTTACGATATTATCGATTTCAACTTCGGCGTGCATGACGTCCCCTCCTGTTACTCAGCCGACCAGATCGGCGGCGACCCGCTATTCTTGCGCGAGAACCAGCTACCGATGCGGGAGAAATAATGCGGCTTTGTCGCGACCGGGATGATCCCCAGCGGCGCTGCTCCGAGCAGTCGGGTCAATGACGATGCGCCATGGATCGTCCCTTTTGCGAGGTCATAGATAAGGATAGAAAGAATCCCCGCGACGAGACCCGAAATGAGCCCGGCAAGCAGCACGACGATCGGCTGGGCGCCCAAAGGCCGATAGGGCAGGCTCGGCTCATCCACCACGGAAAAGCGTTCGCCCTTGTCTTCTGATTGAAGCGTTACGGCGACCTGCGCGTCGAGCTGCTTTTCGCGCAGAGCCTCATATTGACGGCGGATATTTTCATATTCGCGCTCGATCATGTTGAGTTCGTACGTGGCTTGAGGGGCCAAAGAGGTCCGCCGTTCCATGGCGGCGATGGCCTGGACCAGTTCGGCGCGGCGGGCCGCCAGCATTTGCGAGCGCGCGTGGCTCGAGGCGATTTCGCGCTGTATCAAGCTGTCGCCCTGCGATGCTTGCGTCTGGCGGAGTGATGCGCGCTGCCGTTCGACCGCAGCGCGGGCGGCGGCAACCTCCGGGTAGCTGTCGGCATAAACCGCTGATAACTGGTTCAACCGTTCTTCCGCGCGGCGCAGCGCCTCGACGCCCGGAGGGGTACGCGCATCTTCTTGAGCGCGCGCGGCAAGTAAGCTGCTTTGTTGCGAAAGACCCTGTGTTTCCGCATCGATGCGCGATATTTCCGCCCGTAACGCGGACCCCGATTGCGCGCTCATTGCCACCTGATTGGGCAGCGCGCCCTCATAATAAGCTTCGACGCCGCGCCTTTTGTCTTCGAGGGCGGCGAGTTGACGCCTCAGTTCGTCGGCCCGCCGGCCCAAGAAAGTCGCCGTTCCCGTCGCTTGCTGGGTGCGGAATAATTTGTCCTCGACCAGGAAGATATTGGTCAGCTGGCGGGTGACAGCCTGCGCTTTGGCCGCATCGGAATAGGTAAATGACAGGGTGAAGGCGATGGTGGGACCGCCGCCCTGACGCCCTTCATCGGCGCTGAGGAGATCGACAGAAATCGCCTCGCGGGTGAGTTGCAGCACATCTTCGATAGGAAGGCGCGCCCGCTCCTCCGGGAACAGGTTATTGTCTTGCACCAACTGCATCAGGCTTTCGTGCGCGAGCACCTGTTCGCGAATTTTGCCAATGCGTTCATTGGCGATGCTGGCGAGCGGCGAGGCGACAATGGTAGTCGGAATCTGCTGGGAGACGATCAACAGCTTGGCGGTCGAACGGTAAGCTGGCTTATGCAAAAATACCGCCGCAGCCGCGAGTGCGAGGCCGAGCAGCACCGGCGCGATCAGCCAGAAGCGCCGGCGATAGATCGCGGCGATCATTTCTCGCGGGTAAAGCCCCAAGCCGTCGCTTTCCTGTTCCGCGTTCATCGACGGTCTCCTTTGATTGTCAGGCCGATGCGAAAGATGACAGCGTCGGCTTTCTCGCCAGCGAGGCGGTTGCGTTGCAAATAGGCGATACCGGGGGTCAGATAGAGATTGCGACCGACGCGCTGTTCGTAATTGGCGGACATGCTGATCACCCGGGCGGTGGCGTCATAGCCGGGCATACGGGCGCGGCGATAATCGGCGGTTGCAATCAATTGACCATATTCGGACAGGCGGTTGCGATAGGTAGCGCCAACGGAAACTTCGCGCTGGAGACCGCCCAAGCCGCTGACTTCGCTACGCAGGGCTCCGCGAAGGCAAGCCGAGCTGCGGTCGGCTTCATAACATAGCGATGCGCCCCCGTTGAAGCGCGCGCGGCTTTCGCGTTGGCCGAGAACGGCCCCGCCGAGCTTGCTCCACTCGATCCCGATTTGGGCATCGCCCTGCCAGCGCGTCCCAAACTGTCGCGCCGCGGTGAGGTTGAGCGCACGCACCGAACTTTCGCTGCCGCTGACCGTGCGGCTGGAGGTCGCGTGAAGCCTTATCCCCCCGCTGGTTCGCTCATCCATCCGACGGCTGGCGCTAAGGCCAAAGTCATGCGCGTTGGTTGTCTCCAATAGCGCCGAGCCGGGATAGCGCAGCTTGCGCCAGCCGCCGTCTCCGGTGATCGTCGTGCGCGCATTGGGACTCCACATCACCGACCCGCGCAGATCAAGGCTCTCACGCATACTGCGGGAATCGACGGCGAAATCGGTACTGTCGCCCAGAGAGTTGGACACGAGGTCACGGCTATAGAGCGCGCGCGCCGATAGCGTCAGATATTCGTTGCGGCGATGGCGGATGTTGAGATCGCCAAGGCCGGTCAGAAAATTGCCATAGAGGCGGTGATATTGGCGAAAGCCGGCTTCTGCGCTGAAGTCCAACCGTGTCTTGGGGTCAAGGTCCCAATCCACCTGCGGGCGCACGATAACCTCAGCGGCACCGGTGATACGGTCCTCTCCGGGGATCAGAAAAGCATTATTGGACACAAGCATATTGGTTTCAATTTCGACCGAGGCCTCCGGCTTCGCTTGCGCCGCTGTTGTCGTCAGCGGAGCGACCGCAAGCGCGGCGCAATAAATGATCCTGCGTGCCTTCGCCGGGAGCTTACGGAATGACGAGGACATCACCGCTCAACAACATTGGTAGCGGGGTTGACAGGTTTCCGGCCGCCAACGACCGCCCGCCCTTGAGGATGGTCGATAGCTTGACCGGCTCGACCACCTGTCCATTGGGTGTCTGGCGCAGGATCACGCAATTTTTAAGATCGGCAAATTCCGCGGTGCCGCCTGCCATGCTGAGCGCCTGAAGAATGTTGACCGATGTGCTGCTGGTGAAGCTCCCCGGCGTGCGCACTTTGCCGACCACATAGAAGCGCGTGCCGATAGCCTCGCGGACCGAGACGGTCACATCGGGGATGGTATCGCGATAATTGACCGAAATACGTTCGCGGATTTCCGCCGCGATATCGGCAACGTCACGCCCTACGGCGCGGATGGTGCCCGCCAGCGGAAAGGAGAAGGTGCCATCGGGCTGCACGCGCACGGCGCGCTGCATCCGCTCTTCCCCCCAAACGAAAATATCAAGTTCATCCCCGGCATTGACGCTATAGCGGGTCGGCGTGTTCACCGCGGTCGCCTTTGCAGCCGCAGCGACTTGCTGCGCGGGGGCCGGATAGGGGGCGATCAAAAGGCTTGCCGCCAACGCAGCGACGGCTCGCCCAGCGAGCGGCCTTTGTAGAATGGGGCGATGGTTAGCGGTCACATCCTGACTCCCTCGAAATCCTTCGCCGCCAATCATAGGCCGAGGCCAGGTTTATCGAAATTCGCTGATTGCTGTCCCGCCTTAGGGGGTGGGAGAATTCCCAATGGGATTTTCCAGGTGATCATCCGAAATCATTGGGGAAAAATGGGATGGGATTTCGCCAAGCTGAATTGCGGTGAGTTATCCGGCATAGTGGTGCCGTTGCGCGGGGCTCACGTGCGTCACGTCACCTTTCCATTCAGCAAAGCAGTATTTCTATGACATCGCTCCTTGCACCGTCGTCCGATCTCCAAAGCGCAGCGCTGCATCAGCCTGTCACGTTTATCGATTTCGACTTTTCGACCCTGTCCGAAGCGTCGGTCCTGGCAAGGCTGGCCGAGCGCGCCGCCGATGCCCCGTTCGAATATATTGTCACGCCTAATGTTGACCATGCGGTGCGCCTGCAACGGAACCGCTCCGATCTCTATCCGGTTTATCACGCCGCCTGGCTGACATTATGCGATAGCAAGATATTGGCGCTGCTCGCCCGTAGAGCTGGCTATGCGCTTCCGGTTCTCGCGGGGAGTGATCTCACGCATAAGATGTTCGAGAGGATCATCAAACCCGACGATGTGGTGACCATCATCGGCGGCGATGCTACGCGGATCAAGCACCTCGCCGCGCGCTATGGGCTCCGTAGAGTGCATCATTACAACCCGCCGATGGGTTTCATCAACGATCCCGACGCGGTTTCGAAAGCGGCGCGCTTCGTGGTCGAGGCGCGCGCGCGATACAGCTTTCTCGCGGTTGGGTCGCCGCAACAGGAAATATTGGCGCATCGCATCAAGCAGCTGGGCGGCGGCCGGGGGATCGGTTTTTGCATCGGCGCCAGTCTCGACTTCCTGACCGGTACACAAAAGCGCGCGCCTGCGATCATGCGGTTTTTCGCGCTGGAATGGTTGCACCGGCTCGCGTCCGATCCGGCGCGCATGTGGCGGCGCTATCTTTATGATGGGCCTGAAATTTTTCGGATCGTCCGGGATTGGAAGCGTCGGCAGCCGCGATGACAGGGCGGGGGCATCTTGCGACAGCCGGTACATTGGTGGCCGGATCAAAGGGGTCGATTGACCCTCCTGAAATTGCCCAATGCCGGGCTCGGTGCATTGCCGCTACTATCGGACAAAGGCGATTAACGGGAGGCTGAAACTATGGCGCGTGTGGAAGCCGATGCTGGGCCGACGAGATGGCGACGGGATGGCCTGTCCCGCACGGCGATTGTCGGCCTACTCGTGCTTGGGTCGGCGCTGTTTGCAGCGACGGCTTATAGCGGACAATCCGATAGCGCTGCTGCTGCGGCGGCGCGGCCCACGACCCTCGGCCTCAACCTGTTCGGGCTTGCCAATTATAACCGTCAGCAAGTTTATCTTAACATGATCAGCCAGAGCGAATGGTTCTCGTCGCGTGGTCGCGAGTGGACGCCGATGTCAGCGGCTCAGCTCGACGAGCATGGCTGGGTCAAGCAACTCGAGTCCGGCCAAACCGCGCCGCGACCCCTTACCTTGCCGCCCGCCGGGATGGGTGATGCATCTGTTCGTTGCGAATATCGCGGACGGGGACGGATGACAGCGGGAGGGATAGCGCGCATCACATCGCAGGCTGCAGGCGCAGTCACCTTGACGCTGTCGCCCACGGGCTCGGCTGAAGATGGCGCGTGGATCGAACTGGTTGAAACGGACCCGGCTGACCCGGTGCGTGACATTGATTGCCGCGAGACGGCTTATCCTCGCGAAGCCCGGTTTCATCCGGCGTTCCTCGAATTTCTCAAAGGCTTCAAAACCGTCCGTTTCCTTGATTGGCAGAAGATCAACGATAACAAGCCGGTGAGTTGGGCGGCGCGTCCCACCCTCGCATCCACGACCCAGGTGGGGCCTTCGGGTGCGGCGATCGAAGATATGATTGACCTCGCCAACCAGACCGGCATCGACCCGTGGTTTTTGATCCCCTATCAGGCGGACGAGGCCTATATTATCGCCTTTGCGCAACTGGTCCACAAAAGGTTGAAGCCGGAGCGCACGGTTTATGTCGAACTCGGCAACGAAGTCTGGAACGACATGTTCGATGCCGCGCAGCAAGCGCGGCGCGAAGGTGTGGAACTGAAGCTCGGCGGCGGGGACGCCAAGCGCGCGCAGATGATCCGCTACGCGCAAAAAGTGCGCGAGACCATGAAGATATGGACGGCGACCTTTTCCGACCGTCCCCGCCATTTGGTCCGCGTGGCGGCGAGCCAGCATGCCTGGCCCGATCTCGCGCGCTATATTCTCGAGGATGAGGATACCGCCAACTGGGTGGATGCGCTGGCGACCGCGCCCTACATCTGGGTGGACCTCAACGGCAAGAAGGCGGCCAGCGTCGATGCGATCTTCGCCGCGATGCCCGGCGCGGTGGACGATACGATGGCGTTTGCCGAACAAAACCGTGCCATCGCGCGCCAATATGGCAAACGCTTCATCGCCTATGAAGGCGGCCAGCATATCGTCACCGCAGATTTGACCCTCGCGCGCGCCTTGCAACGCGACCCGCGCATGGCGGATATGTATCGCTATTATCTCAATGAGTGGGACAAAAGGATGGGCGACACGCTCATGCTTTACGCATCAAGCGCGCCAATCGCTGATTACGGCTCGTGGGGGCTGATCGAATATGCCGGACAACCGATGAGCGAAACGCCCAAGTTGCGGGCCGTGCGCGACTTCCAGAAAGGGAAGCGCTAGTGCCCGGCGTGATCATCATCCTGATGCTAGCCGCGTTCGGCTTCCGCCTGTTGACCGGCGGCTATTATATCATCAAGCCCAGTCTGTTCGTAGCGACGGTCAGCACGATGGCGATATGCCTCTTCCTTCTCTGTCTCAAAAAGGAGGTGCGCAAGCCGATTGAGGCGCGGATGTTAACGATTGCGGTCGCGATGCCGTTGCTTGCCTGGTGTTTGCCGAGCGTAGGGGCGTTGCTCCTGATCATGTGTGTCTGGGTACCGCTCGCTGCCGGGCGGTTTTCCTTGTTGGCGCCAGTTTATCTGTTCAGCCTGTTATTGCTGCCCGGGCTCGACGGTCCGCTGATGATCGGCTCGTTCAAGTTGGTCGATTTTGGCGTCCATGATGCGTTGGCGCTGGGCGCGGCGGTCGCGATCTTCGTCAATCCGGCCAAAGCCAAATGCCGGATGGAATGGGATATCATGGTGTTCGCGGTGGTGGTGCTGATCGCAATGGCGTTAGCGCGCGACACCACCGCCTCCCATAATCTGCGCGTGATTACCGAGGTCTCACTGGATTTTGCGCTCCCTTATTATATCGTTAGCCGGGGCGTGCGCTCCGCCGACGAGATGCGGGCCGCGTTGCTATGGCTCGGCGGGGCCGCGGTGTTGCTTGCCGCACTCCTGATCTTCGAGCTGTGGAAATCATGGCCGATCTATTATGAACTTTACCGCGCGCATGAGATGCAAACGGTGTTGATGGGTAAAGTGCGCGGCGGGTTCATTCGGGCGAGCGGGCCACTGGTCGAGCCGACCTCGATGGCGATGTTGTTGGGTCTGTGTTTCGTTGCGCTCTATTTGTCCCGCACAGCCTTCCGCAACCGTTACTATTTCCTGTTGGCGCTGACGGTGGTGGGCATCGGACTGATTGCGCCGCAATCGCGCAGTGCATGGATCGGGACGGGCATTGCCATTGCCCTCGCCGACCTTTTGTGCCGCCGCTATGCCCAGTTGGCCGGAAAGCTTGTGGTCGCGGGCGGAGCATTGTCTGCCCTGCTCCTCGCCGCGCAATTTTCGCCATCCTTGTCCGAAACGCTGGGCCTATCCGGCGCGTCGAGCGAGACCACCGACTATCGCCGCATGTTGCTGGATCGTGGCCTCCAGGAAATCAGCCAGCACCCCATCACCGGCCATTCCTTGCAACAATTGCAGCATCTCCTCTCCGATCTTGTCCAGGGTGAGGGGATTATCGATTTCGTGAACACCTATATCTGGATCATGTTGTTGTCAGGGATTGGCGGGCTCATCATCTTTTGCACGCCGATCATCTATTTTCTCGCCCGAGTGTTCAAGGAAGGCCGGTTCGGGCGGCGGGATGGCCGGAATGTCGAACTCGGCGCTTTCGTTTTCGCCGTGCTGTTCATGTTTAGCGAAATGTTTTTCTTCACCTCTTTCGGGACACGGCCCGCCATGTTCCAGTTCATCCTGTTCGGTTTTGGCGATGCCTTCATCCGGTTCCAGCGGCAGGGTGCGGAGACACCGGACGCTGTTCCACAAGCGGCAACACCCGGTCTGCTCGCGCCGCCACCAAGCCTGCTTGCCTGATGGCCGTACCGCCTCTTCCTTGCTAAAATCAGAGGAAAGGTCTCAGCAGCCGATCTCCGGCGATGCCGACCACGATGCCTGCGCTACCTGCGGCGAGGAAGAGCAACTCCTGCTTGATGTCGAGATAATCCAGCCGGTGCATCTGCCACCATTTGAGCAGCACAGCGGGAATCTCCACCAGCGCGATGGCGACCACCAGCCCCATGACCCCGCCCAGATAATAGCCGAGCGGTGCGGCGATACAGAACCATGTGAGCTTTGCCAGATTGGCCTGAAAGGTCGCCTTGATATGTCCGGTCGCGGTCAGGGTTTCGTTGCCTGCATAAGAAGCAAGCGCAAATAGCGGGGTAATCGCCAAAATCTGGAGATAGATCGCTGCTGGTGCGTAACGCGGATCATAGAGCAGCGCGATGATCAACGGGGCGCAGCCGATCAAACCACCGGCGGCGAAGCAGTATAGCAGCGAGGGCAGGCGGCGCTTTTCATAGAAATAGGCGCGCAAATCCTCCTTACCTTCACGCCACGCTTCGGAATAAGCGGGGTAAAGGACGCGGCTCGCATAAGCGGTAGTGAAGGCAAAGGGGGCCGCCGCAAGGTTGCCTGCAAGAATATAAAAGCCGAATTCGTCCAAGGACATGAGCCGCGCGAACACGAATTTGTCGCTTTGCAGCAGGATAAGCGTGATGATGCTCGAGCCCGTCACGAAGCGCGCAAACGCCCATAGCTCGCGCATATAATGCCGGTCGAAAGCGGGTTTGCGCACGCTATCGGGAAATAGAACATAGCTCATGAACGTCTTGAGCGCGCTGCTCGCGAGCATGCTGACGAGGATCGCCCAATAATTGCGCCACAGATAAGCGAGCAGGAAAGACAGCAGGATTTGCACGACCAGCACGGTCAAATCGATCATCGACAACTTCAAAATTTGGCGGTGCCGCAAGGCGGTCAGCAAGGTCAGCGAGGCGGTTCCTTCAATGATGAAGATGAGCGCGGAAGCTTCGATAATCGGGGTGAGTTCCGGCTTGCCCGCGGCCCCGGCGATAGGCGCGGCGAGGAGAAAGACGGCAGAGGTGAGGGTCAGCGAACGCAGCACCGCCATCGTCCAGATCGTGTCGAGGAAGCGGGGCTTTTCCGCGTCGGGATGCCGCACGACGAACGCCTGGAAGCCGAGGTCGGAGATCATCGAAAAGGCAAACACAATCGCGGTGATAATCCCGGCAATCCCGAATATCTCCGGCGCCAACAGGCGGGTCAGGACCACGCTGCTCAAGGCCCGGAAAAGATTGGTGAGGATGACCGTTGCGACCACCACATTGGTATCGCGCAGCGCCAAGTCCAAAACGCGCCGGATGCGCCCCAGCGGTGAGGCAACCGTCGCTTCTGCTAGTCCCGGTGCCGGCGTCATGCGGCTTGCCGGAGCGACAGGCTCGCATAGCAAGCCAATAATTGCTCACCGACCTGATCGATGGAAAAGGCATCAGCACACCGCCTCAGGCCATTGGTACCAATCTGCGCCGTTTCCTGTGGATGGTCGAGCGTCCAGGCCAACCGTTGAGCAAGGGTTTCAGCATCTCCAACCGGGGTGAGCAAGCCGGTCTCGCCATGCGTGATAATCTCTTCGCTACCCGGCCAGTCGGTCGAAGTCATCGGGCAACCCGCAGCGAGCCCTTCGAGGAGGGCATAAGGGAAATTTTCCACGCGCGACGCGAGCACCGTGACGAAAGCGGTCTGGCGCAGCGCGGCAATGTCAGCGGGTGCCAATGTGCCGGTCAAACGCACCCGCGCGGCCGTTCCGGACGACAGGTTAGCGCGCGCAAATTCATCAAAATCGGCAACCTTGCCGGGCCCGGTTTCGATTCCGATTTCGGGGCCGACCAGCGTCAGCCGCGCATCCGGATGGGTCCGCAACAGCTGGTCAAAGGCGAGGAGCATCGTGTCGGCGCCTTTCCAATAATCGAACCGCCCGATCATCAATATGTGGTTGGGATCACAAGCCTCGAGCGACCAGCGATTGGCGTCGGGCGCAAGGCGGATCGGGTTGGGGATCACGCTATCGCTGGCATTGGCGCGCCGCTGGTACCGGTCGCAGGTGACGTTCATGATGGCGCGGGTCGGCGCGGTCAAGGCGCGCGACGACCGCACCGCGCGGCCTTCACTGTCGCAGCGTTGAGCATCGCTGCGGCGTTCGCGCGCCGTGCGCGGCTTGTCGGGCTTGAGGAAATAAGGACCGTGGAGCCGGGTGACCACGGGAATGCCAGATAGCCGCTGGACCCTATCCGCCCAGCCAAAGCTTTCCTCCATTTCCAGAAGGTCGATGGGCTCGATGCGGTGTGCGGCACGGACCTGCTCCGCCAGCAATCGCCCCATGCCGGGCAGCGCACCGTGCAGGCTATCAGCACGCCGCGCGAGTCGGCGCTTCAAGCGATCCAATGGCCCGAGTGAATCCATGGCAGGCAGCAGGGCCATCGTCCGGCCATCGCTCATGTGCAATTGACCGTCGGCCAAGACCGAGACGCGGTGCCCCTTGCTGATGAAGTGGTCCCGCACCGTCGAAACATAGCTGACGATCCCGTTAGCCGCACCCGCTGGCGGCCAACTGGGAGAGTAGAGCGCAATATGCACCGATTCTGCCTCCTGTGGACCCGGGTGCAATCTTACGCCTCCGGCCTCCATGGTGTCGATTATGAAAACTCCCAAGGTGTTTTCCACGTCTTGTCGGAAGCGGTGGCGGAGCGCTTAATAGAAGCCATATTTTAAAAGATGCGAGCCGCGCGCCGATTTGAGGTTGGGTGCAGCCTTGGCTCGCGCGATGAGGTTAGGAATGGTCGATGCTTAGTCTGAATAATCTCGGCGGTTATCATTGTTTCGATCAGCAACAGTGCGAATCGGCGGGCAGCGCATTGGCCGAACGCTACAAAAGCGCTGCACCTTTTCCGCACATTGTACTCGATGATTTTCTCGATGCCGATTTCCTGACAGCCGTTCTCGCGGAATTTCCGGGGAGCGAAGGGCGCGATTGTTTCCAGCGCGACCAGGAGCGGCTCAAATACCAGTTCCGCCCGGATGAATGTTCCGGGCCCTTGACCCGCATGTTGTTCGCCGAATTGAACTCGCGCGCGTTCTTGGGATTTCTGTCGAAGATGACCGGCATCGAGGGGTTGATTGCTGATCCCTATCACGCGGGCGCGGGTCTGCACGAAACCAAGCGGGGCGGGCATCTCAGCATCCATGCCGATTTTCCGCGGCACGAGCATATGCACGTCGACCGCCGCCTTAATCTCCTCATCTACCTCAACGAGGATTGGCAGGAAGATTATGGCGGCGCGCTGGAATTGTGGGACAAAAAGATGCGCGCGGCAACGCAGCGCGTGATGCCGCTGTTCGGGCGGGCGGTGGTGTTTTCAACCGCGCGCGATACCTTCCACGGCCATCCCGATCCGCTGACCTGTCCGGAAAGCCGCTCGCGACGTTCGATTGCGACCTATTATTATACCGCGAGTCCGGTTGAAACGCGGCTTGAGCGCACCACCGATTTCCGCCAGCGGCCCGGAACCGCCGACAAGCGTGACTGGCGCGTGATGATGCAGCATCTCAAGGCCGATTGGCTCCCCCCCGCGCTCCAGCGGCGCAAGGCAGGATAGCGCGATGGGAGCCGGGGCAAACAAGCAGGGTGAAAGAACATGATCGGCGCGATCATCTCTGTCGCTTGCGTCATGGCGGCGCTGCTGGTCGCGTTTCTGGCGCTGGAATGTTTCATCGGTTCGACGCGGCTTCGTCGCAGCGATGACCGCGCGGGCGCGGCCCCGCCGTTCATCGTTCTGATGCCCGCCCATGACGAGCAGCTGGGGATCGGACGCACCATCCGCGCGGTGATGGCTCAACTGCGCACCGGTGACCGGCTGATTGTCGTTGCCGATAATTGCAGCGATGATACCGCCGCTATCGCACAGTCCCTCGGCGCAGAGGTGTTGGAGCGCAGCGATCCGGCGCTGCGCGGTAAGGGTTATGCGCTCGAGTTCGGGCGCGCCGAGCTGCGCGGGCAAGACGGTCAGGTGATGATCATCCTCGATGCAGATTGCATCCCGCAACCGGGTGCGCTGATCCGTCTCGCCAGCCGCGCGGCAGCGGAGCAGGCGGTGGTGCAGGGCGCTTATCTGTTGACGCCATCGCCATCGGCCTCGACCAATGTGCGCCTCTCCTCTTTTGCCTTCATGATCAAGAACCTCACCCGCCAGCGCGGGTTGCAGCGGTTGGCAGGCGCGGCCCTGTTACAGGGTTCGGGCATGGCGTTTCCGCGCCACATTTTCGATACGATCCAATGGCGTGCCGCCTCGCTGGTAGAAGATCTGGATATGGGGCTCGATCTGCTGTTGGCGGGTGAACGCGTGATCTTTGATGATCGCGCTATGATCTTGAGCGATGCGAGCTCCGAAAGCGGAACCGCCGGGCAGCGCCGCCGCTGGGAGCATGGCATGCTGCATTCCATGGCGCGTTACGCCTTTCCCCTGTTGGGACAGGCGCTCGAAGGTCGGCCGCGGCTGGCGTTGGTCGGGCTTGATTTGCTGATCCCGCCGACCGTCATCCTCATCTGCGGTGCCGTCTTAACCCTCACCATCGGCGTGGTAGCGCTCGGTCCCTCGACGCCTGTCTGGTCGCTGTTGGCGGCGCTCGCAGCGCTTGCGGTAGCGCTGGCCTCGGCGTGGCGAGCCGATGGGCGCGACTTGCTTCCGGCCAGCCATATCGGGCGGCTGCCTGCCTATATCGTGTGGAAACTGCCGATTGCGGCGAGTTTCCTCACCCAACGCGAAAATAAGTGGATTCGGACGGAGCGTGAACCATGAAATATTTTTCGGTCAGCCTGAGCGATGCGCAAACCTGTGAGCTGGAAAGGGCCGAGGATGCTGGCCGGAACACCAGCCCAGAAACCGGCCCCGACACCGGCTTCGTCATCATAGGTCGCAACGAGGGTGAGCGGCTCGACAGATGTATCCGGAGCGTGCTGCGCGAAGCAGAGCTTGCAGTTTATGTTGATTCCGGATCAAAGGACCAGAGCCAGGAATTGGCCCGAGGGCATGGGCTCCATGTGGTCGACCTGTCACCGTCGCGCCCCTTTACCGCCGCGCGCGCGCGCAACGCCGGGGCGGCATGGCTGCTCGAAAATTATCCGAACCTTCGCTACCTCCATTTCATTGATGGCGATTGCGAACTTGTGTCCGGTTGGCTTGGCAAGGCCCGCGACGCTTTAGAGGCGGATACCACTCTCGCTTCGGTCTGTGGTCGCCGCCGCGAGCGGTGGCCCGAGGCGAGTCCCTATAACCAGCTCTGCGATCAGGAGTGGAACACACCGGTGGGATTGGCCGACACGACCGGCGGTGACGCGTTGTTCCGCGTCGCGCCATTCCGGCAGGTTGGCGGTTTTGCCGAGGAGTTGATCGCGGGTGAGGAGCCGGACCTCTGCCACCGCATCCGCCTCAAGGGCTGGAAAATCCGCCGGATTGACGGCGATATGACAATCCACGACGCGGCGATGACGCGGTTCGGCCAATGGTGGCAGCGCAACCGGCGGAGCGGCTATGCGACCGCCGAAGCGCTGGCCTTGCGCGGCGAACATAATCCGCAGCTGAAGCGGCAAGTCTTAAGCAACATCCTGTGGTCGCTGCCGATCTTCTGGCCGTTCTGGCCTTTGCTGTGGGCCAAAGTGTGTTTACGCGGCGGCCCGTTGCAGGCGGGCTTCATTACGCTCGGCAAGCTTCCCCATCTTCAGGGGCAGATCGACTATTGGCGTAACCGCCACCGCCTCATCGAGTATAAATAGGCCGCTGCCCATATTCGGGATGGATTTTCGCGTCCTGATTTTTCCTACTGGTTTCGTCTTACAGGGTTGTCGAAATAGCTGTCGGGCCGCGCTCGTCCTAGGATGTGTTCAAAGGAGAACACCATGGAGGACAGGACGCTGGACATGGCATCAACCGCTCACCCCGTAGCCGCCGAGGCCGCACCGCGCAGCATTTTGATCGGACGCGAATCGCTACTCGGCGAATGTGGCAGGCTTCTCAAGGAACAACAGCACGAGATCGTGGCCGTGGTTGCGCCGGCTGGCCCCGCGGCAGAATGGGCGCGGGCCGAGGGCGTCCCCTGTTTTGCGCGGACGAAGGATCTGTTGGCTGCAGGCATCGGACCGGTCGATTATCTCTTCAGCATCACCAACCTTCATGTGCTGTCGCCGGACGTGCTCGCGCTGGCGCAGCGCGCGGCGATCAATTTCCATGATGGCCCGCTCCCCGCTTATGCCGGGCTCAACACGCCGTGCTGGGCGTTGCTGGCCGGCGAAGAGCAGCACGGCGTCACCTGGCACCTGATGGAGCAGGAGGTGGATCGCGGCGATAGGCTGGCATCGCGGGCGATCGAGATCGAAGCGGGCGAAACCGCGCTCTCGCTCAACACCAAATGTTTTGAGGCGGCGATTGGAAGCTTTGCCGCGCTGGTGGCCAATCTGGACGGGGCGATCGCCAACCGCCAGCCGCTTGCGCCTCCGCAGAAATTTTTCGGGTTGCAGCATCGCCCGGCTGCAGCGGCGATGATTGATTGGCGCGCGCCCGCCGAGGCCATCCGTCGGCAGATCGCCGCGCTTGATTTTGGCAATTATCGCAATCCGCTCGGCGCGCCGAAGCTGCTCTTTGGCACCCGCATGGCGCTGCTGCAGGAGGCGACCATTCTTGAGAGCCGCAATGGCGCGGCTCCGGGCACGGTGATCATGGGCGGCGACACGCCGGTTATCGCAACCGGAAGTAATGACATCCGGCTCGACCGGATGACCGATGCGGATGGTCAGGCGCTTGGCGCACCGATCTTGCCCGCAGGGGCGCAGCTTGTCCTGCTCGATGATGACCAGGGCCACCGGCTTGGCGCGCTCGATAGTGCGGCGGCCCGCTATGAAGGCTGGTGGCATCGCCGCCTGATGCAGCGCGATGCGCTTTTGCTTCCCCAATTCCAGCCGGGGGATAGCCAGCTTCTGGGTCATGCCCATCAAGATCACGCTATCCCGGGCGCGCTGTCGGCGCACGCTTTGCTGACGGCGTGGGTCGCCTATCTTGGCCGGGTTGCGGATCGGGACAGTATCGACATCGGCTATGTCGACCAGGTCTATCTGTCGCGGCTTGATGATCTCAAAGACTGGTTCGCGGAGGAACTGCCGCTCCATGTCGCGCTTGATTGGGATGCCTCGCTCGAGATGCTGGGGGACCAACTCGCGAACGAGATCGGCACGCTGCACAAGGGCGTTGCGATATCGCGCGACCTCATGGCGCGGATGCCGGACCTGCGCGGTCGCGAAGGCTTTAACCACCCGATTGCGGTGCAGCTTGTCGACCATATTGACGAGGCGGTGGCAGCACCGGCAGCATTGCTGCACCTCGCGATTGCCGCACAGGATGGCGCGTGCCGTCTGCTTTATGATCCCTCGCGGATTGATCGCGCCGCCATTGATGATCTGTGGGCGGGCTTTGCAGCGATGCTCGCCGGTGCGGCCGAAATACCCAATATGGTGATCGCCCGCCTGCCATTGCTCAGCCATGACGAAAAGACCCGCGTGCTCGGCGCATGGAATGAGGGGACGGTCGAAACCGCACAGGGTGCGGGCATCCATCATATGATTGCAGCACAAGCCGCGCGCACGCCCGAGAAAGTCGCGGTAACGTCGCTCGGCCAAAGCATCAGCTATGCCGAACTTGATCGCCGCGCGAACCGGCTGGCCCGCTATCTCAATAGCCTCGGCGTCGGGCCGGACCGGCTGGTCGGTCTCCATGTCGAGCGGTCGATTGAAACCGCGATTTGCGTGCTCGCCATCCACAAAGCGGGCGGGGCCTATGTGCCGCTTGATCCTGCCTATCCGCGTGACCGGCTGCACCATATGATTACGGATTCGGGGATGAGCGTGATGCTCACCCAATCCTCGCTGGGCGGTGATATGGGCGATGCCGACTTCAAGCGGGTGCTGATCGACCGGATCGATGACGAACTGGCATCGCTGTCCGATGAACCCTTCGATGGCGGGGCCGAGCCGCATCATCTCGCCTATATGATCTACACCTCGGGTTCGACCGGGCTGCCCAAAGGCGTGATGATCGAACATCGCAACCTCATCAATTTCTTTGCCGGGATGGACGAAAAGCTCGAGGATGAAGGCGTGTGGCTCGCGGTCACCAGCCTCAGCTTCGATATTTCGGTGCTTGAAATCAGCTGGCCGCTCAGCCGGGGCTATCATGTCGTGATCGCCAGCGAACGCGAAGTGCGCGGCGATGTGATGGCCTCAAGCGGCGGCAAGGCACCCGGTTTCAGCCTGTTCTATTTCGCCAGCTCCGATGGCAGCGGCGGACCCGATCAATATCGCCTGCTGATGGAAGGCGCGCGCTTTGCCGATGCCAATGGTTTCGAGGCTGTCTGGACGCCCGAACGGCATTTCCATGCCTTTGGGGCCTCCTATCCCAATCCGGCGGTGATTTCGGCGGCGCTCGCTGCCACCACCTCGCGGATTAAGATCAGGGCAGGAAGCGTGGTTGCGCCGCTGCACCATCCGGTGCGCATTGCCGAAGAATGGGCGCTGGTCGATAATCTTTCCGATGGCCGCGTCGGCATCGCCTTTGCCTCGGGCTGGCAGCCGAATGATTTTGTCCTGCGTCCCGATAATTTCGCCGACCGCAATGGCGCGTTGAAGCGCAGCATGGACGATGCGCGGGCGCTGTGGCGCGGCGAAAAGCGCAGCTTTGAAGGCCCGCTGGGCGAGGTCGAACTGTTGACCTATCCGCGCCCCGTGCAGGCCGAACTGCCGGTGTGGATTACCTCGGCGGGCAATGTGCAGACCTTTGAAGAAGCGGGCCGTTCGGGTGCCAATGTGCTGACCCATCTGCTCGGCCAGAGCATCGAGGAGGTCGCGGAGAAAATTACAGCCTATCGGCGCGCCCGCGCCGAAGCGGGACATTCTGGCGAAGGCCATGTCACGCTGATGCTGCATAGCTATGTAGGAGAAAATCCCGACGAGGTGCGCGCGGTAGCACGGGAGCCGCTGATAGACTATCTGCGCACCTCGACTAATTTGCTGAAGCAATATGCTTGGTCCTTCCCCGCGTTCAAACGCCCCGAAGGGGTTGATACCAGCAATGATCTGGAATTGTCGGACTTGAGCGACGAGGACACGGATGCGCTCCTCGACCATGCGTTTGAACGCTATTTCCAGACCAGCGGTTTGTTCGGGACGCCGGAAGATTGCTTGCCGCTGATCCGCCGCCTGCGCGCCATTGGGGTTAATGAGATCGGCTGTCTGATCGACTTTGGTATCGCAACCGATATCGTGCTCGACAGTCTCCCGACGCTCAACCGCTTGCGGCAGCTGGTGGAAGCCGAGGGCGAACGCGTCGAACAGGGCTTGACCGACCTGATGGCGGCGCACGGCGTGACCCATCTTCAGTGCACGCCATCCTTGCTCAATGTGCTCGCAAGCGACAGTGCGGCGCGTCCGCAACTCGCCGCGCTCAAGCGGCTGATGGTTGGCGGCGAGCCTTTCCCGCCGCACTTGGCCCGCGATATGGTTTCGCTGGTCGGCGGTGCGGTCATGAATATGTACGGCCCCACCGAAACGACGATCTGGTCGGCGGTGCACACGCTCACCAGCGAAGACGAGGCGCCGCCGCTCGGCCGCCCGCTTGCCAACCAGCAAATCTATGTGCTCGACCGGCGGATGCAGCCGGTGCGACCGGGAACGCCGGGCGAACTGGTGATCGCTGGTGACGGCGTGGTGCGCGGTTATCATGACCGGCCCGAGCTAACCGCGGAGCGCTTCATTGCCGACCCGATAAAGGCGGGTGGCCGGGCCTATCGCACCGGCGATCTGGTGCGGCATCGCGACGATGGCAGCCTCGAATTTCTCGGGCGGCTCGACCATCAGGTCAAGGTGCGCGGCTATCGCATTGAACTGGGCGAAATCGAAGCGCGTCTCACCGACAACAGCGCGATCAGCGATGCGGTGGTCGTCGCGCACCGCAGCGTCGATGCGGTCGATGCCCGCCTGATCGGCTATGTCGTGGCGGACGGGCCGGCCTTGTCGAATGATGCCGTGCGTAGTCACCTGCGCGATAATCTGCCGGAATTCATGGTGCCGTCGGCCTTCATCTGGCTCGACGCGCTGCCACGCACCCCCAACGGCAAGATTGACCGCAAGGCTTTGCCCGATCCGGACAAGGCGGCCATCGAACCGGTCCGCGATGAAACGCCAGAACCGGCCAATGCGATGGAAACGCGGATCCAGGCGCTATGGTGCGATCTTCTGAAGCTACCGCGCGTTGGCCTGCGCGATAATTTCTTCGACCTTGGCGGCCATTCGTTGCTCGCCGTACAACTGCATCGCCGCCTTGTCGCAATGTCGGACAAGCCGGTGCAGCTCACGGATATCTTCCGCTTCCCCACTGTCGCGACGCTGGCGGGGCATTTGGCGGACGGCAGCGCCGACCAGGAGTTGATGCGTCAAGGCCAGGATCGCGCCCAAAATCGCAGAGCCGCGCTGCAACGGCGCGGTGTCGCCCGCGCGCTGGTTAAAGGCTGAGATCAAGAGCTGAACTATGGAACATAATCATCATCCGTTTGAAGACGCCGTTTCCGATACCGCCATCGCGGTGGTGGGCATGTCCTGCCGGTTCGCCGGAGCGCGCGGGATCGACCAGTTCTGGCATCTGCTCAAACATGGCCGCGAGGCGATTGAGACCTATTCGCCAGAGGACCTTGCCGCTGCAGGCGTCAATCCGGCGCTGATCGGCAACCGCAACTATGTCCCGCGCGGTGCGCCATTGGGCGATATGGAATGTTTTGACGCAAGCCTGTTCGGGCTCAGCCCGCGCGATGCCGCGATCATGGACCCGCAGCACCGCCATTTCCTCGAATGTACCTGGGAAGCGCTCGAAAATGCCGGGCACACGCCGCAAGGGTTCGAAGGCGTGATCGGGGTTTATGCGGGCTCGGGCCATAATGCCTATATGCCCTATAACCTCCTCACCAACGGCAAGCTGGTGCAGGATGTCGGGCTGTTTTTGCTGCGTCATACCAGCAACGACAAGGATTTCATGACCACCCGGGTCTCCTACCTGCTCGATCTCAAGGGGCCGAGCATCAATGTCCAGACCGCTTGCTCGACCTCGCTGGTGTCGATCCATATGGCGGCGCAAAGCTTGCTCAACGGCGAATGCGACATGGCGATTGCGGGCGGCTCGTCGATCGAACTGCCGCACCGTCAGGGCTATCTTTACGAAGAGGGCGAAATCCTCTCGCCCGACGGCCATTGCCGCCCGTTCGATGCAGACTCGCAAGGCACGGTATTCGGCAGCGGCGTCGCCGTGGTTGTGCTGCGCCGCCTCAGCGATGCGCTTGCGGCGGGCGATCATATTTATGCGGTGGTGCGCGGTTCGGCGATCAACAATGATGGCGCGGGCAAGGTTGGCTATCTCGCACCGAGCGTTGACGGGCAGGCGCGCGTCATCGCCGAAGCGCTGGCGATGGCGGATGTCGATGCATCGTCGGTGAGCTATGTCGAAGCCCATGGCACGGGCACGCCGGTCGGTGACCCGATTGAACTCGCCGCTTTGACACAGGCATTCCGCCAGAGCAGCGATGGCATCGGCTATTGCGGCATCGGATCGGTCAAGGCGAGCATCGGCCATACCGATACGGCGGCGGGGGCGGCGGGGTTGATCAAGGTCGCGCTCGCCATGCATCATCGTGAGCTCCCGGCCTCGCTTAATTTTGAAGCGCCCAACCCGGCGCTCGCCTTGGAGAGCAGCCCGTTTCGGGTGCAGGCCAAGCATAGCGCATGGACGCCAGCGTTGGGCACGCCGCGCCGCGCAGGCATCAGTTCGCTTGGCGTCGGCGGCACCAACGCGCATGTAGTGCTCGAAGAAGCGCCGCTGCGCCCCGCCAGTGGCCCCAGCCATCGGCGGCATCAACTGCTGCTTTGCTCGGCCAAATCGGGGATTGCCGCTGAAGCCAATGCCTCGGCGCTGGCGGATTTCCTTGAAGCGCATCCGCAAACCAATCTGGCCGATACGGCCTTCACGCTGACGGTCGGGCGGCAGCATCTCGCGCAGCGCCGCTTTGCGGTTGCGGAGAGCGCGGGGGAGGCCATCGAGCCACTGCGCGCCATCAGCGCCAATCCGCCCGCCATCGACTATGCTGCAGACCGCCCCGTCGCTTTCCTGTTCTGCGGCGCGGGGCCGCAGCATGTTGACATGGCGCGAGATCTCTATGCGGTGGAACCCCTGTTCAAAGCGGAAGTCGACAAGGGCCTCGCGCTCTTGGACGCGATGGGCCTGAGCAGCGCGAGGCGCTGGTTGTTCCCGACCGAAGCCGACCGCGCGCAGGCGGACACCGAAATGGAACGCCCGTCAATTGCGCTGCCGCTCCTCTTCATCATCCAGAACGCCTGCGCGCGGCTGTGGATGTCGGTGGGGGTGCAGCCTGCCGCGATGATCGGGCATAGCTCGGGCGAATATGCTGCCGCGCATCTTGCGGGCGTGATCGACATGGAATCGGCCTTGCGCATCGTCAGCGAGCGCGGGCGCTTGTTCGAAACCATCCGCGACGGAGGCATGCTGAGCGTGCCGCTGACCGAGGCGGAGTTGTTGCCGCTCCTCCCCGCCGAGCTTTCGATTGCCACGATCAATGCACCCAAGCTCTGCGTGGTCTCGGGGCCAGCCGCCGCCATTGCCCGTTTCCATGCCGAACTTGCAGCGCAAGAGATTGAAGCGCAGCCGGTGCCCATTTCGGTCGCGGCGCATTCGCCGATGCTCGATCCAATTCTGCCCGAATTCCGCAAGCTGATGCAAAGCATCCGCTTCGCGCCGCCGCAAATTCCGTTTGTCTCGAACCTCACCGGCGATTGGGCGAGCGCCGAGACAGTGGGCAATGCCGATTATTGGGTGCGCCATTTGCGCGAGACCGTGCGGTTTACCGATGGGCTCCATCGGCTGCTCGGTGATGGGCAATGCGCATTGCTCGAAGTCGGACCCAGCCGTTCGATGGCGAGCCTCGTGCGCCAGCATCCGGATTGCAGACGTGGCCGACCGGTGATCAGCTCGATGCGCCATCCGGGACAGCAGGTGCCCGACGATGCCGCATGGCTCGATGCGCTCGGTCAGCTGTGGAGCGCGGGTGTGCCGGTTGACTGGACAGCCTATTGGGAAGGCGAAAAGCGCCAGCGCATCCCGCTTCCGACCTATCAGTTTGAACGCCAGCGTCATTGGATCGAGCCCGGCGCGCAGCTTGCGGTAACGCAAGGCGAGGGCGGCGCTGCGGGGCGCTGTGATGACATCCATCAATGGCAATATGAGCCGGTCTGGACGCGCGCGTTTGAGACCGAAGCCGAGCCGGTGGATGGTCCGGCCTTGGTGTTTGAAGATGCCGCCGGATTGGGCCGCGAGATTGCCGCCCAGCTTGAGGCGGCGGGGCGGGATGTCGTCACCGTCCGCGCCGGCCATCGCTTCGCGCGCCTTGGACCTTCGCTCTTTTCCGTAAGCCCCGCCACCCAGGGCGATTATGGCCGCCTGTTTGAAACGCTGGCAGCGGAAGGACGGCTACCGTCGCAAATCTATCATGGCTGGCTCGTCACCGGCCATGCACGCCGCCAGCCGGACACCGCACGGCTGCTGGAATTGGGCTTCCACAGTCTCGTCGCGATGGCGCGCGAGCTTGGCTTTCATGGCGATGACCAACCCATCGACATCGCGCTCCTCACCGACCGGGTGCAGCGGGTGGCGGGCGACCGCGACCTGATGCCGGCCAAGGCAACCGCAATCGGCGCAGCGGGCGTGGTGAGCGCAGAATATCCGAACCTTCATGTCCGGCCGATTGACCTTGTTATACCCGAACAGGCCGGTGCGCTTTCGACGCTGGCGGCGATGGTGGTGCATGAACTTGCGGCTAGCTTTGATGGCAAACCGCTGGCGCTGCGCGATGGTGAACGCTGGGTGCAACAACTGACGCATGTACCGGCAGCCACTACGCGGGCACAAGCGACCGACGCTCCCCTGCGCCCCAACGCCACCTATCTCATTACCGGCGGTCTTGGTGGGCTGGGCCTCACCATTGCGGGTCATCTCGCAACGCTGGAGGATGTACGCCTGCTGTTGCTCGGTCGCTCGGCCTTGCCGCCGCGCGAACGGTGGTCCGAGCTGCTGGCGAACGGGGACGCCGATGGACCGACCGTGGCGCGCATCCGCAAGCTGATCGAACTGGAAGCGGCGGGCGCGACGGTTGACTATATCGCCGCCGATATCGGCAATGCGCGGGCGCTGCGTAAAGCGTTGCGCGAAGCAACCGCGCGGGTCAGGCCGATCCATGGCGTGTTCCATGCCGCCGGCGCACTGGACGATGGCCTCATCGAAACCAAATCGCGCGGCGCGATGGAGGCGGTGCTGCGTCCTAAAGTTGCAGGCACGCTCGCGCTGGAACAGGCGCTCGAAGGGCAATCGCCCGCCTTCATCATGCTGTTTTCCTCGATCAGCGCTTTGGCCGGATTGCCGGGGCAAGCCGATTATGCCGCCGCCAACGCGTTCCTCGATGCCTATGCGCAGGCACGCAAAGGCGCGGGCGGCACGCGCTATCTATCGGTCGGCTGGAGCCCTTGGCGTGAGGTCGGCATGGCGGCGCGGCTGGAGGCCGGTCAGGGCAGCAGCGCCGACGACTTGCCCGAAGGCGAGCCGGTCAACCACCCGATCCTCGAAACCCTGCACCGCATCTCGCCGGATGAACTGGTTCTGTCGGCAACGCTCTCGCCCGAGCAGCATTGGATCCTCGACGAACATCGGCTGGTGGGGCAGGGGACGCTCATTCCGGGCACCGGCTTCCTTGAACTCGCCCGCTTTGCCCATGCGCTCATCAGCCCCGGTGCGGCGATGCTGTCGAACGTCACCTTCCTCACCCCCTTTGCGGTGGCAGATGGGGCGGCGCGCGCGCTGCGGGTGCAGCTCAAACGCCGCATCGGCGAAAATTGGCGCTTCACCATATTGGGCCGCGCGCTGGGGGCAGAACAGGAAGAATGGGTCGAACATGCTTATGGACAAATATCCGCGGCCGTTGCGCTTGATACGCCCGCGCTGATCGATCTTAACGCGATCAGCGCCCGCTGCCCCCATGTTACCTACGACAAGGAAGACTCCAGTCCGGCGCTCAAATTTGGTCCCCGCTGGTCAACTGTCCGTCGTGCCGCTTATGGCAATGGCGAAGCGATGCTGCATCTTAAAATGGACCCGGCCTTTGCCCAGGATTTTGAAACCATCCTGATGCACCCCGCCCTGCTTGATTTCGCCACCGCTGGCGCGCAATCGCTGATCCCCGATTATGTGCCGGGCAAGGATTTCTTCGCGCCATTTTCCTATCGGCGGATGGTGGTTCATGCGGCGCTGCCTCCATCGATTGTCAGCCATATCCGCTATCGTCCGGCAACAACCCATGCCCAAGTGATGGCATCGTTCGATGTGACCATCACCGATACGGACGGGCGCACCATCGCTGAAATTTCGGATTTCACCATGATGCGGGTGCGCGACGCGGCGTTGGTATCCCGCGCCCAAGAGCTAAGCGCCAGCGCATCCACCGCGCAAACCGCCCCGCCTGTCGGACAGATTGAAGCGATTTTCCCCGAAGAAGGCTTGGCCGTCATCGAAAGCCTGCTGGTCGGCCTTCCGCGGCCGCATGTTGTGATCGCCGCCAGCGACATCAACGCCTCGCTTGCGGCAATCCGCGCCGCGCTGCAGCCGTCCGCGCCAAGCGGCGGCGAGGTGCGAGAGGGAGACATCGACTTGCCCGTCAGCGCCATGGAAAAGACGATTGCGGATCTGTGGTCGGATCTGCTGGGCGTCAATCCGGTCGGGCGTCATGATAATTTCTTTGACCTTGGCGGACATTCGCTGCTCGCCGTCCAGTTCACCAACCGCTTGCGCAAGAAAACCGGCAAGACGCTGCCGCTCGCCTCGTTGCTCGAAAACCCGACCGTTGCCGCGCTTGCCGAAGAGTTGGAACCGGGCGGAGCCGAGAGCGCCGATCCGGCAAGCGCCGATAAGGATGCCGCGCCGATTGCAACCAGCGGGCGCGGCGTGGTGACTATCCGGGCAGGGGGGAGCCTCGCGCCGATTTTCTTCGTCCATGACGGTTTGGGTGAAACCTTGCTCTATCGCGGGCTGGTGACGCGGCTTCACGCCAATCGCCCGGTCTATGGGATCGAGCCGCTGCGCAATGCATCAGGCGGCTTTGCCCATACCCGGATCGAGGAGATGGCGACCAATTATATCGAACGCATCAAGACGGTTCAGCCCGAAGGCCCCTATCTTCTCGCCGGGCTTTGCGCGGGCGGGGTGATCGCGTTCGAGATCGCGCAGCAGCTACAGGAGGCCGGAGATATGGTCGCTTTTGTCGGTGTGATTGATGCCGCAGACGTCTCGGCATCGAAACGCTCCTTCTATATCGGGCGCGCGCGGATGCGCCGCGTAAGGGCGCTGATGCATCAGGAAGGCGTTGCGACCCTGGTTCCCGAACTCGCTCGCAAGGCGGCGAATGCGCTCAAGTGGGAGGTGCAATCCCGTCTTGCCGTCGCGCGTGACCGCCGCACGCTCCAGCAAATGCGCGCTGCCAACGCATCTGCGCAAGGCGAAAGCGAAACCGTACCGGTCCTGCCTTTCCTCAAACTTTACGAAGCGGCGCATCTGCTGCACCGGCCCAAAGGCTTGTTGTCGGGCGGCAATGTGTTTTTGTTCAAGGCAAGCAACGGCAATGGCGAGGTCGACGATATTCCCTATCAGGAGATTTACAGCGATGCGGCCTTGGGCTGGGGCAAGCGGGTTGCCGATCAGGTGACCGTCATCTCGGTTCCCGGCGGTCACAGCAGCGCGCTGCAAGAGCCTAATGTGTGGACATTGGCCCCGCTGTTCCAGGAAGCGATCGACAGCGCGGTAGCGCGGGCGCGAAAGGATGCCGAGCTGCCGCTTGCCGCCAGCGTTGTAGAAGAAATCCAAGCCGAGGCCGAAGTGGTCGCCGCAGAATGAGCGCGCGTCCCATGCCCTTCGAGCAGACCATTGGGGTCGTCATCGTCAATTATTGCACCGGCCGTCTGGTGGTGGAATGTCTGGAAAGCCTGGAGGACGAGCGCGCAACCAACGGCAATCTAAGCGCAATTGTGGTCGACAATGATTCGAAAGACGAATCTGCCAATATTATCGCGCGCGCGATCGAGGAGCGCGGCTGGGATTGGGTGGAACTGCTCAGGTCTCCCGACAATCGGGGGTTTGGGGCTGGCAGCAATCTGGGCATGTCCTGGATGATGGAGCGGATGCCCGACGTCGATCTTGTCTGGCTGCTGAACCCGGATACGCGCGTCGTCCCGGGAGCCGCACGCGCCCTCGCGCAATTTATGCGCGACCATCCCGCCGCGGGTATTGCCGGGAGTGCGCTGCTCGATGCGGATGGCGAATTATGGCCCTATGCCTTCCGCTTCCCCAGCCTGCTCGGCGAAATCGAGCGCGGATCGCATTGGGGCCTGGTGTCGCGACTGCTGCGCCGCAGCGCGACGCTGCGCCCGATGGGTCAGCACTGCGAAAAGGTCGATTGGGTATCGGGTGCCAGCCTTATCATCCGCCGCGAATTGCTCGAAGATAATCTGCGCTTCGATGAAGGCTATTTCCTCTATTTCGAGGAAACCGATTTCTGCCTCCACGCCAAGCGCATGGGTTGGGAATGTTGGTATGTGCCGGATGCATTGGTGCTCCATATTGCGGGCCAGAGCACCGGGCTCACCGGCAAGCAGATCAAGCTGAAGCGGCTCCCCGCCTACTGGTTCCATTCGCGCCAGCGTTACTTCATCAAAAATTACGGACGGGCTTATGGCATCATGGCCGATCTAAGCTGGATTGCAGCGCATATCCTCGCGCGGATCAAACAGATGCTGCGACGGGGAGCGGATCCGGATCCGCCCAATTTACTGCAGGATTTCATCCGCCACGCATCCTTCCTACCGTCGCGGTGGTAGGGGCGCTGACATGGCCTTGCGCCGGGGAGGCGTTGAAAGCGTGCGGCCTGGACGCGCGGCGCTTGCCCGAACCTTCCGAAGGCTTCGAGATGTGGCTTATCGATGCGGCCAATTCGCGGGAACCGGAAGCAGCGCGCCTGATCTCCGCCGAAGAGCGCGCCCGCGCGGCGCGATTTCTGCGCCCGGCGCTCGGCGCCCGCTATATTGCCGCGCACGCTGCACTACGCACCTTGCTGGCGCAGCGGCTGGGGGTGCGGCCTGACGCGCTAGATTTTGCTCGCAACGCTTTCGGCAAGCCCTCGCTTCCCGATTGTCCCGACCTCGCGTTTAACCTCAGCTATAGCGGACGCTACGCGCTGATCGGCGTTGCCCAAGGTAGCGCTATCGGGGTTGATATCGAGGCCGTCCGCGTGATCGAGGATGCCGACGATCTGATGCCGCTCCACTATACGGCAAGCGAGCAAGGCTATGTCCGCGACGCGGGGAGAGAAGGGCGGTCCGCAGAAGCCTTTCTGCGCATCTGGACGCGCAAGGAGGCGTGCGTGAAGGCGCTCGGTTGCGGGCTTACTATGCCGTTGAATCAAGTTGAATGCGGGTATGCCCGGTCAATCGCGACCGTGCACCTCGAAGGCTCGGCTTACCGCACCGGCACAATGGCTGTGGCGGCGAGCGCGAATATTACGGAGCCCGTAATTTTATCCTGGTCCCACCTGCAAAAGAGGTGAGACGCGGGCTGCCCGCCGCTTATTGCAATTAAAGTTAAGCGTTGCGGGAAACAGCCCGGTCTCCTGCCCCAAGCTATCGTCAGTAGGCCGCGACCGCCGATGTCGTGGTCGGACGTTCGAAAGACAGCAAGCCTTCGCGGATGACGTGAGCGATCATATGGGCCCGATTGCGGGTTCTGGTCTTCAACCGGACGTTTTCGACATGGCGCTCGACGGTGCACGGCGCGATGTCCAGTTCAAGCGCTGCTTCCTTGGCCGAAAGACCGAGCGCTACCAGTTCCAAAACCTCATGCTCACGATCTGTAAGCTGTACCTGCTCTTCAAAATATCTGCTCATGGGAACCCCCGTTAGTGTTCAAAGGTTGCGACCCCATGTTTGCCGCTGAGTGATGTTTGGATCACCGGGCGGCTTGCGTTCTTAATTACCTGTTCATCATGAGCGAGTCACGGAGAATTTTGCGCGCGTCAGTGGCTGGGTTATAATTTACATTATTTTACAGTGCTCGCTTGCTGCCGGACGGTTAAGCAAATTTAGGGGTAAAAATAATTGAAAAACAATCAGATAACTTAATAACAAATTTGCTTAAAGATGAATGTAAAATCAATGTAAAGCGCGAGGCTGTGAAAATCCGCACATCTTCCACCTGTCCCATAACAGGATAAGAAAGCGAGCCGCAATCGCGCCAATTCGCTGCTCCTTTTCGCTTTGGGGGATCGCGGGAACCAAGTTTGGGTGGGTGATTCGCCCCGGGTCGAACCCACTTGGCGATCCTGATTCGCCAGCGGTCCTCTCCCGACTGATCCGCTTGAAGACTTTGCCGCCGGCTCCCATCTGCGTGAACGGACGCACCACCGCCCGCCAAGGCTTGCTCTCCGGCGCCTGCCTTGCCTATGGCGTGTGATGCGTGTCGCGATTCCGGCGACGCAGATCATTTGCCCTATTGTGCCGCTCGGCCCTAAGTTGAAAGCTTGTTTGATGAGTGATGCCATCCACACCCGTATGTTGATTCTCGGTTCTGGCCCCGCTGGCCTATCCGCCGCCATTTATGGCGCGCGCGCAGGGATGCAGCCGATTGTGGTCCAGGGAATGCAGCCGGGCGGGCAGCTCACCATCACCACCGATGTTGAAAATTATCCCGGCTTCCGCGATGTCATCCAGGGGCCCTGGCTGATGGAGGAAATGCAGGCGCAGGCCGAGCATGTCGGCACCCGCATGATCTTTGACCAGATCGCCTCGGTCGACCTTTCATCGCGCCCGTTCAAACTGGTCGGCGATGGCGGGCAACTCTATACTGGCGACGTGCTGGTCATCGCGACCGGCGCGCAGGCCAAATGGCTGGGCGTCGAAGGCGAACAATCGCTCGGCGGCAAGGGCGTTTCCGCCTGCGCAACCTGTGATGGCTTTTTCTATCGCGGCAAGAAAGTGGTGGTGATCGGCGGCGGCAATACCGCGGTTGAAGAGGCGCTCTACCTCACCAACCATAGCCAGGACGTGACCCTGATCCACCGCCGCGATTCGCTGCGGGCGGAAAAGATTTTGCAGGATCGCCTGTTCGCGCACCCCAATATCAAGGTGATCTGGAACAAGCGGGTGGACCGCTTCGTCGAGGGCGAGGGCAATGCGGGCCTGGTCGGGGTTGACCTCATCGATACGGTTACGGGTGAAAAGTCGCACGAGACGGCCGACGGCGCGTTCGTCGCCATCGGCCACGCGCCTTCGACCGAATTGTTCAAAGGCCATTTGCCGCTCGATGCCGACAATTATCTGATCGTCGAAAAGGGCACCTCGCGCACCGAAGTACCGGGCGTGTTTGCGTGCGGCGATGTGACCGACAAGGTCTATCGCCAGGCCGTGACCGCCGCGGGCATGGGCTGCATGGCGGCGCTCGATGCCGAACGATTCCTCGCGCACGAAGATTTTGCGGCGAGCCAGAAGGTTGAGAAGGCTGACGCGTAACGCGTTGGGGTCGCTGCAAGACTGATGGTGCGCCTAAAGAGTTAACGGTGTTAACATCGCGCGCAAAAATCCTCCCTGTTGCGAAGCAATGGGGAGGGGGACCATGCGTAGCATGGTGGAGGGGGCGCGAGGCGTGAGCCGAGCGGGCGGCCTCTCCGCGAATAGCTTGGTTGCGGGTGCGCGCATTGTCCGGCTTGGCTGAAACCATTCCGCCTGCTGGACGCAGGCGACCCCTCCGTCAGCCCTGCGGGCTGCCACCTCCCCATCGCTCTATGAGCGACGGGGAGGAGCTACTCCTTCACCCTCCCTCGCCAGGGAAGATCGCTACCCATTCACCCGGAGGATCGCTACCCATTCACCCTCCCTTGCGAGGGAGGGTCGAAGGCGCGTTAGCGGCTTCGGGGTGGGTAAAGCCTCTCAGCATTGGCGCTGCCCGCACCCACCCCAAAAAACGTGGCCGTTTTTGACCCTCCCTGAAAGGGAGGGTGGGGCGTGTGGCCAAAAATCCTCCCGCGCGAGGGAGTGTCGGGCGCGCGGCTAAATATCCGCCCGCGCGGGGAAGGGTGGCGCGCGCGGCTAAAAATCCTCCTGCGCGAGGGACGCTAGGCGCGTGGTCAAAATCTGCCCGCGCACCTTGTCAGGCTAGCGCCTCAATCCTGCTTTTCTTTGACCTTGCGCCGGGCGAAGCGGACGAGGCCGCCGAAGGTTTCGAAGATTTCGCCCTCGACCTCATCGTCGTCGATTACGATATCGAAGCGGTCTTCCATTTCGGTGAGGAGGTTCGCGACCGCCATCGAATCGAGTTCGGGGATGGTGCCGAACAGCCCGCTATCCGTCTCGAGCGCAGCCGCCCGCTCGGGGCCAATGCCCAATATGTCGTCCAGTATCGAACGGACGATGTCGTCAATCTCCGGCTTCTTGCTGCTCACCCTGTTTTCCTCGAAGCAAATATTTGGAAAGCGGCTATATAGTGCGACTGCGTCGTAAATGCGATAGGCTTTCGCGGATTGCCGGGAGCCAGGCTTGCGGTTTTTTGAGGTTGAACAGGTCGATCCGGTAAAGCGGCGCGGCGCTGTCGGCCCAATCGCGCTTATAGGCTTGTTCGCCTGCGCCAAAATCTATGCGTTCGACCTTGTCGACATCGATGACATCGCGGAACATCGCCTGAGATAAGAGCGTGCCGGGAGACAGACCGTCCGCATCGGCAATATCGGCCATGCTGTGGATATTTGCGGTGCGGCCATCAACGGTCCAGAATTGCGCAGCGACCGCGTGTCCGCCCTCGCGGGCAATGCCGAGCCGCAACCGGCCCGTCTTCCCCGCTTCCTGGGCGAGCGCCCGGAAAAAGTCGGCGGTGTCTTCATGGATCGTCCCGCTATGGGCGGCGACGGCTTCATATTCGGTCCAGGCGACATTATCGAACCGATGATGCACGCTGATGTCGAGGAGGCCCTTCCTCGCCTTGCGTTCGGCCATCTCGCGCAACGGGGCGGGACGGCTCGCCCAATAGCTTGCAAAATCGCGCCCGCCAACGTCGAGATAAAGATTGGTCTCGACCGGGTTGGGGATCACGAGCCAGCCCGCGCGGCCAAAGCCGGAGCGCAGCAGATCGAGCGTCCCGTCCGTTTCCGGGACCGCATTTAAGAGGATGTGCGAATATTTGCGCTTGAGCCGTTTGGCCGAGCCTTTGACCAGCGCGATGCGGGTGTCGGGCGACAGGTCGCCGCTGAACACCGGGCGGAAATGAAAACTATACGCGTTGGTGAGCGATTGAAGCTGCGTGCGGCTTTGATGCACCAGAAACAGCCACATATCGGTATGTTCGGCGCGGGCGCGGATAATCGCCGGCGAGGAGCGCGGCGCGCAATAGCGGTGGAGCATTTCGAACCAGGCAAGCGTATCGAACAGATCGCTCTGTCCGGCGCCCGGGACATTGGATGCGTCAAGGTCGCCGCGTGCTACCTCTTGCGCCGTGTTGAAATTCGCGTGATATTCGCCCTTGATCCACATGCACCGGCCCCACTCCTTACAAGGGCAATTTGTTAACCATGTCTCCCGACCCGACCCCCCCTAGCATGGCGCTCGACGCATTGACTAGCCGTGGCAGGCCCGATGATCCGGCACTCATCCTCAAGAGCGGTCCGCTCACCTATTCAGCGTTCGATGCGATGGTCGGTAAGCTGGCTTATTGGCTGCAAAGGCAGGGCCTCGGCAAAGGGGATCGTGTCGCCACCTGGCTCCCCAAAACGCGCGAGGCCTGCCTGATGCCGCTGGCAGCGGTCAGGGCGGGGTTGATCCATGTGCCGGTCAATCCGCTGCTCAAACATGGCCAGGTCGCGCATATCCTTGCCGATAGCGGCGCGAAGATGCTGGTCACGCAAAAAGCGCGCGGGGCGATGCTGGACGGAGAATCGCTGGCCGGATGCCGCATGGTTGAGGATGGCGATGTCGCTG
The DNA here is from genome assembly GCA_023458055.1 of Pseudomonadota bacterium. Lineage (GTDB taxonomy): Bacteria > Pseudomonadota > Alphaproteobacteria > Sphingomonadales > Sphingomonadaceae > JAFAFE01. The sequence goes on along the minus strand of JAEXAW010000088.1, from coordinate 14,728 downwards.
CGATTGCCGACGGCGCGGGCGAAGCGCTGGGGGTGTCGGACGCCGCGCCCGATGATCTGGCCGCGATCCTCTATACTTCGGGGTCGACCGGGCGGCCCAAGGGCGTGATGCTGAGCCACGCCAATCTCTGGCTCGGCGCGGAAAGTGTCGCGACCTATTTGAAGCTCAGTCGCGACGACCGGACTTTATGCGCGCTGCCTTTGAGTTTTGATTATGGCCAGAACCAGTTGCTGTCGAGTTGGTATGCGGGCGCGGCGGCTGTGCCGTTCGACTATCTGACCCCGCGCGATGTGGTGCGCGCGGTCGAGCGCGAGGCGATCACGACGCTCGCGGGCGTGCCCCCGCTCTGGGTGCAACTGGTCGAGCAGGACTGGAGCGACGGCGCAAAAGCCTCGTTGCGGCGGCTCACCAATAGCGGCGGTGCATTGACGCGCAGCCTTGGCGCAAAACTGCGCGCGCTGTTTCCGGCGGCGGATATTTACGCGATGTACGGCCTCACCGAAGCCTTCCGCTCGACCTATCTTGACCCTGCGCTGTTTGCCGAGCGGCCCGATTCCATCGGCAAGGCGATCCCGCACGCCGAAATCCTGGTGGTGCGCAAGGATGGCAGCCTGACCGAGGCAGATGAGGAGGGCGAACTGGTGCATACAGGGCCGCTCGTCGCGCAAGGTTATTGGCAGGATGCGGCGCGCACCGCTGAACGCTTCAAGCCCGCGCCTACTGCCTCGCGCTATGGCGGCATGGCGGTGTGGTCGGGCGATACCGTGCGGCGCGATGGGCAAGGTTTCCTCTATTTTATCGGCCGCGATGACGCGATGATCAAAAGCGCGGGCAACCGCATCAGCCCGACCGAAATCGAAGATGAGGCGGTCGCCAGCGGCGCGGTCGCCGAAGCGGTCGCGCTCGGGCTGCCGGACGAGCGGCTGGGACAGGCGATTGTGATCGTCGCGCGCGCCGCCGAAGGGCTTGCTCCCGCAGCGGCAGAAGAAAAACTCCGCGCGCATTTGAAGGTCGAGCTCCCCAATTTCATGCAGCCCAGCGTCATCGAATGGCGCAGCGACTTGCCGCGCAATCCCAATGGCAAACTCGACCGGGTTGAGATTGAGCGCAGCCTGCGCGACAAGGCGGCCCCATGAGCAAGCCGACCGGTCCGATCCCGCCCTATTTCAAAGCTGACAGCGATGGCATGATGCTGATCGGCGGCGAACGCGCCGATGCGCTGGCCGAACGGACAGGGGCGACGCCCTTGTTCGTCTATGACCTTGGCATTGTGCGCGAGCGGGTGGCCGATCTTCGCGCGGCGATGCCCGCAAGCCTCGGCCTCCATTATGCGATCAAGGCCAACAGCCATGCGGCGTTGCTCGCGGCGATGGTGCCGCTGGTGGACGGGTTTGATGTCGCCTCGGGCGGCGAACTCGGCTTCGCGCTCGATGCCGGACAAGCGGCGGCGCATATCAGCTTTGCGGGGCCGGGAAAGCGCGACAGCGAGCTTGAGGCCGCGATCAGCGCAGGCGCAACGCTCAATCTCGAATCCGAAGGCGAGGCCGCCCGCGCGCTGGCGATTGGTGAGCGGCTGGGGATTGCTCCGCGCCTTGCCATCCGCGTCAATCCGGATTTCGATCTCAAAGGATCGGGCATGCGCATGGGCGGCGGGGCGAAGCCGTTTGGCGTTGATGCCGAGCGGGTTCCAGCCCTCGCTCGCCAACTGATTGAGGCGGGCGCGGCGTGGCGGGGCTTTCATATCTTTGCAGGCTCGCAAGCGCTCGACCCGGACGCGATCATCGAAACCCAAAGCGCAACCATCGCGCTGGCGCATAGCCTCAGCGATGCGGTCGGCGCGGTCCCGCCGCTGGTCAATCTGGGCGGGGGCTTTGGCGTTCCCTATTTCGCGGGCGACACCGCGCTCGACATTGCGCGAATCGGCGATGCGCTCAAAGCCAATGCGCAAATGGCGGCGATGGAAGCCCAAGGCACGCATTTTGCTATCGAACTCGGCCGCTGGTTCGTCGCCGAAGCCGGGGTCTATCTCGCGCGCATCGTTGATAAAAAGCTGAGCCACGGCGAAACCTTCCTCGTCACCGACGGGGGGCTGCATCACCAACTGGCCGCGAGCGGCAATTTCGGCACCGTGGTCAAGCGCAACTATCCGATTGCGATTGCTGATAAATTTAACGTGGCCGCAAGCGGGGACGCGCATGTTGTCGGCTGCCTCTGCACCCCGCTCGACCGGCTTGGCGATCAGGTCGCGCTTCCGCAAGCCGAGGTCGGCGATCTGGTCGCGATCTTCCTTGCCGGTGCCTATGGCCGCTCCGCCAGTCCCGCCGCCTTTTTGGGCCATCCCCCCGCGGTCGAGCTCGTCATCGGGTAGCATCCGCGCGCAACCACGCGCATCCGCGCGCATCCGTTCGGCATTTTTATGCGGCTTCCTGCGCCGTGCAGCAATACTAACGGTATCTTCACCCTTTTCCGGCTACGATTCTCTGACCATCAGAATCGGGCTGGCGCCGAATGTGGCACAGGCGCATTGGTCAGGAAGGTGAAGCAAACGATGTACGATCAATTTTACGGACTTACCGGACGTCCCTTTCAGCTGACGCCGGACGCGCGCTTTTACTATGAAAGCGGCTCGCACCGCGAGGCGTTGTCCTATCTCGCCTATGGCCTGCAACAGCAGGAAGGCTTCATCGTCATCACCGGCGAGATCGGATCGGGCAAATCGACCATTGTCGCCTATCTGATGGACAGCATCGACCGGAACCGTCTGCACGCGGTGCAACTGGTGTCGACCAAGCTTGAGGGCGATGATCTGTTGCGGATGGTCGCGAACAAATTTGATCTGCCCAGCGAGGGCGTCTCCAAGGCCGAGCTCATCCAGTCGATCGAGCAAAATTTTCAGGCACTGGCGCGGCAAGGCAAACGCTGCCTCGTCGTTGTCGATGAAGCGCAAAACCTGTCCGAAGACGCGCTCGAAGAATTGCGCATGCTGTCGAATTTCCAGCTTGGCGGTCATCCGCTGCTCCAAATTTTCCTGCTCGGCCAGCCCGAATTCCGCAACTTTGTCGAATTCGCCCCGGGTCTTGAACAATTGCGCCAGCGCGTGATTGCGAGCCATCATCTGACCGCGATGGAGCCCGAGGAGATCGAACCCTATATCATCCACCGCCTCTCCAAAGTGGGCTGGACCGGGGACCCGCGCTTCACCGCCGATGCCTATGCCGCGATGTATGAATATAGCGGCGGCATCCCGCGCAAATTGAACGTGCTGGCCAGCCGTGTGCTGCTCATGGGCGCGCTCGAAGCGCTGCACGAATTTAACGGCGATGATATCCGCGCGGTCATTGCCGATATGGTTGGCGATACGGGTGACCATGAAGATCCGCTTGATCTCGAGCTCGACATGGCACCGATTGATGATGGCGTCAGCAGCCTGTTGCCGCGCAAGCAAAAGCGCAGCGGCGGTCCCGTGCTCGCGGCGGCCCTTTCTCCGGCTGATTACACCGTCGCCGAAGAAGATGAATATGACGAAGAAGATACCGCTTATGAACAAGCGGGGCATGATGCAGCGGCTTATGCCGAAGCCGAAGACGACGGGAGCACCGAAGACGAAGGCGCTGTTTACGGAGAACATGGTTTTGGTGGCGGGGACGATGCGGATAATGCGGACGCCTTGGCTGACATAGGCGCTGCGGCATCCTATGCGGGATTTGCCAAACAGCCGGTCAATATGGCTTATGCGGATGAAACGGCTTATGCCGAAGACCCTGCAACCGTTGCGCATAGCACCACAGCCGAAGAGGTCCGCGCGCATGGTGGCTATGCGGTACCCGATCAGGCCGATTACGCCCATGCACCGGTTGCGCCGGCCAATGACGTGGTCGATGCGAGCGAATCCATTTTCGAGCCCCAACCCCAGAGCGCGAGCGCGTCGTTCGGCGATGATGGGGAAAATCTGGACCCGCAAGCGAATGCTGCCGATTATGCGACACCGGAGCATGCTGCTCCCGACTATGACGCTGGCGGATATGGCGCGCCGGACTATGCCTCACGCGGCGCAGTGGCCGCCGAAGAGGCTGTCGTCCATGATGACGCGCAGCCTGTCGAGGCTGCAGCTGACGCGCCGATGATGCATGACTTAGAAGCCGCTGAACCCCTCATCGACGCAGCCCCCACGCACGAGGCGTTTTACACGCACGACCTGCAGGCAGAACTCGCTCCGGACGCGCCCGGGGCGGATGACCGGGCGGAAGAAGTATCGCCACAAGAGCCCGGTGCGGACGATGCGGCCGCCGACAATGCAGCAGCCGAGCAGGCCCCTGCACCGCAGGCTTTCGAGGAACCTCAAGCTTTCGCAGCGTTGCAACCGGCCATCTCTGAACCCGCCGTCTCCGAAGCCGCCGTCTCCGACGCCGTTGCCGCTGAACCGGCTGCTGATGAGTCTGGCTCTGAACCGGGCATCACCCGCGAAATGTTCGAGCAGCAATTGCTCTACATGGACGCGATGGCCCGCGAGATCGTCGAACTGCAAAAACAAGTCGCCGAGCAGGATCAAAGCCTGCGCAGCGTACTCACCATGCTGGTTAAATGGGTCGAAGCAGACGAACCAAGAAGCAACATCGCGGCGTAAGCGGAGGCGGGAGGCACCAACGCTAAAGGGCGCGTGCCGGTGATGGCGGGGGCGTAAAACCCCCTTACCATCCGCCCCCAAACCCTCTAAACCCCCGCCTCTATGTCCGGGATAGCTGGCCTTTATCATCTGGAAACCGCGAAGCCGGTGGATCCTGCGCGGCTTCGCATGATGCTCGCGCCGATGCAGCATCGGGGGCCGGATGGGTCGGGGACCTGGGTCGCGCCGGGGGTCGGGCTCGGGCATGTGCGGCTGGCGATCATCGACCCCGAAGGCTCGCCGCAGCCGATGCTGTCGGACGATGAAAATGCCGCGATCACCTATAATGGCGAGATTTATAATTACCGCGAGCTGCGCGCCGAACTGCGCGACCATGGCCATCGTTTCTATACCGAGGGCGATAGCGAGGTGATCCTTGCCGCGTGGCGGCAATGGGGCCCGGCCTGTCTTGACCGGCTCCACGGCATGTTCGCCTTTGCGATCCACGACCATATGGCGGGGCAGCTGTTCCTCGCGCGCGACCGGCTGGGGGTGAAGCCGCTCTATTATGCGCTGCTCTCGGACGGCAGCGTCGCGTTTGCATCGGAGCTAAAAGGCCTCATCGCCAATCCGATGCTGCGGATCGAGCCCGATTTGCGCGCGGTCGATGATTATTTCGCGTTCGGCTATGTGCCCGACGATGCCTGTTTCGTGGCGGGCGTCGGGAAACTTCCCGCCGGGCATTTTCTCAGCCTGAAGCGCGGGCAGCCGATGCCGCAGCCGGTGCAATGGTGGGACGTCGATTTCTCCCGCCGCGTCAAGGCGAGCGCCGCCGAATGCGAGGAGCATCTCGTCGCCTTGATGCGTCAGGCGGTGACCTCACGCATGACGGCCGACGTACCGCTGGGCGCGTTTCTGACCGGCGGGGTGGATAGTAGCGCCGTCGTCGCGCTGATGGCCGAAGCGAGCGCCCGCGCCGTCAAGACCTGCACGCTCGGCTTTGATCAGGACGATGCGGACGCGCGCGATTATGCCGAACGGATCTCCGTGCGCTTTGCGACCGCGCATCATCATCGCCACATCGACGCCCATGATTATGGCCTGATCGACCGTATCGCGCAGAGTTTTGACGAGCCCTTCGGTGATCCGGCCGCGCTGCCGCTGTTCCGCTTGTCCGAACTGGCGCGCGAACATGTCACGGTGGCGCTGGCGGGCGATGGTCCGGATGAGGTGTTCGCGGGCGATCCTCGGCTGGTCGCGCAGCACCGCCAGGAGCGCGTGCGGCGGCTCATTCCGGGGGCGGTGCGCAAAAATCTGCTGGGGCCGCTCGGCGCGCTGTATCCCAAGGCCGATTGGGCGCCGCAAGGCTTGCGCGCCAAGGCGAGCCTCCAAAGCCTCGCGCGGAAGGGCGCGGAAAGCTATGCCGAAGCCGTCAGCCTCACCAGCGCGGCGATGCGCAAGCGATTGTTCACCGATGCGGCGAAGCGCGCGCTTTCCGGCTATGTGCCCGAGGAACGCTATTGGCGCGCGATGGAAGCGGCCCCCGCGCGCGAGGCGCTCGACCGCGCGCACTATGCCGACCTCAAAATCCGGCTCCCCGGCGATGGTCTGACCAGGCTCGACCGCATGAGCATGGCGGTGAGTCTGGAAGCGCGCGCGCCTTTGCTCGACCACCGGCTGGTCGAATTTGCCGCGTCCATCCCGGCCGACATGCGGGTTCGGGGGCAATCCGGCAAATGGCTGATGACGCAAGCGATGGCGCGCTATCTGCCCGAGGATATTTTGCAGCGCCCGAAGATGCAGGTCGTGCCGCCGGTCGGGCAATGGTTCCGCGGCAAGCTCGCCGAGCAGGCCCGCGCCCTGGCCGGAGCCTCCTCGCTCGCGCAGACCGGCTGGGTGGATATGAAGCAACTCGACAAGATCATCGCGCAACACCAATCGGGCAAGGCCGACCACGGACAGCTGATCTGGCAAGTGCTGATGCTCGATAGAGCGGTGGGGAAGGTGTTTCGGGTTTAGGCAATTCCTCCCAAATTCCTCCCCGGTACGGGGAGGGGGACCATGCGAAGCATGGTGGAGGGGATTGGATAAACCGTCCGCTCATCCTGTCCATCCCCTCCGTCACGCCTTCGGCGCGCCACCTCCCCGTACCGGGGAGGAATTTTTCTTCGGACCTACGGATACACCGCCCGCACAAAATAAAGCCCGTCGGGCGGGGCGTTCAGCCCCAGCGCGCTGCGGTCGCGGGCTTCCAGTGCCGTCTTGACGTCATCGGGCGACCATTTCCCTAGCCCCACCAGCGCGAGGCATCCGACCATCGAGCGCACCTGATGGTGGAGGAAACTGCGCGCTTCGGCATGGATGTGGACGAGGCCCCCCTCGGCGGTCTCGACATCGAGCCGGTCGAGCGTCTTCATCGGGCTTTGCGCCTGGCAATGGACCGAGCGGAAGGTGGTGAAATCATGCGCGCCGACCAGAAACTGCGCGGCCTTGTGCATGGCCGCTGCGTCGAGCGGCTGGCCGATCTGCCACGCCAGCCCCTTGTGGAAGGTGAGCGGCGCGCGGCGGTTGATGATGCGGTAAAGATAGGCGCGCCCGACGCAGGAAAAGCGCGCATGCCAATCGTCGGGCACCGCCTCGCAGGCGAGAATCGCGACCGGATTAGGGCGGAGGCGCGCGTTCAACGCCTCCATTAGCCGGAAAGGGGTGAACGGCTTTTCGACATCGAGATGGGCGCGCATCGCAAGGCCGTGGACGCCTGCATCGGTGCGCCCTGCCGCGTGGACAATGACTTCCTCGCCGGTAATCGAGCGTGCGGCGTCTTCAATCGCTTGCTGCACCGAAGGCCCATGCGCCTGCCGCTGCCAGCCCATGAACGGGCGGCCATCAAATTCCACCGTGAGCGCGAAGCGGGTCATGGGTGGGAGTGACCGACAGTTGATAAATAGCCGCAGCCCTGAGCTTGTCGAAGGGCGTCTACCAGCACAGCGCAAACCTTGATACGTCCTTCGACAAGCTCAGGACTACGGGTACGACTATCAACCAACCCGCACCCCCACCGGCACCGCAAAGCCCCGCAGCACATCCGCAACCGGCATCGCCGCTTTGCCCGCGCGCTGGATGAGGGTCGGGCGGATCGCGCCTTTCCCGCAGGCAATGGTGAGCCGCTCGTCGAGGACGGTGCCGGGTTGAACCGTCCCGGCTTTTCCCTCTTCGTCATTCCCGCGAAAGCGGGAATCCATCACCGGGCCGTCATTTTTACCCGATAGGTCAGGGGATGGACCCCCGCCTGCGCGGGGGTGACGAGCGAGCGGGGCATCAGAGGCGGGGGCATCAGAGGCGGGGGCCTCAGCAACCGCCTCCGCCGCATGCACCCGAAACCGCTCGCCCGCATATTCAAAAAACGCGCCGGGAAACGGATTAAACGCGCGCACCTGGCGCTCCACCTCCACCGCGCTCCGGCTCCAGTCGATCCGCGCCTCGCTCTTGTCGATCTTGTGGGCGTAGGTGACGCCCTCCTCGGGCTGGATGCGCGGCGGATAGGTTTGCGGCTCGGCCAGATAAGCGACCATCATGCCGGCCCCCATGCGCGCCAGTTCGTCGGTCAGCGCGCCCGCCGTTTTCTGCGCCACCGGGGTGCGCTCGATCAGCAGCATGGCGCCGGTATCCAGCCCCTTTTCCATCTGCATGATGGTGACGCCGGTTTCGGCATCGCCCGCCAGGATCGCGCGCTGCACCGGCGCCGCGCCGCGCCAGCGGGGCAGCACCGACCCGTGAACATTAAGGCAGCCCATGGTGGGGGCCTCAAGCACGGCCTTGGGCAGGATCAACCCGTAAGCCGCCACCACGGCCACATCCGCCCCGAGCGCTGCAAATTCCGCCTGCACCGCTTTATCGCGCAAACTTTCCGGCGTGCGGACCGCAAGCCCCAAAGCCTCGGCGCGCGCATGCACCGGCGAGGGACTAAGCTTCTTGCCCCGCCCGGCCGGACGCGGCGGCTGCGAATAAACCGCCACGATGTCGTGCCCCGCCTCGACCAGCGCCGCCAACGTCGGCACCGCAAAATCGGGCGTTCCCATGAAGATGATTTTCATGCGGATTGCTAAACCGCTTGGCAGGCGAAAGCGCAAGTCTTACTGCAAGCCCATATATAAATATCCGTAGCCCTGAGCCTGTCGAAGGGCGCTTCGAAGCACAGCGCAAGACTGATAGACGTGCTTCGACAGGCTCAGCACTACGGACTTTGAGTAGAAAAGTTCGCAAAGACCCCATGATCTCGCCCGAAATTGATGCGTTGACGCAGGCTTTGGCCCGGCTTCCCGGATTGGGGCCGCGGTCGGCGCGGCGGGCGGTGCTGCATTTGCTGAAGCGCCGCGAAACCGCGATGGAGCCGCTCCTGAAGGCGCTCGATGCGGTCAACCGCACCCTCGTCACCTGCGAGATTTGCGGCAATATCGACACGCGCAATCCGTGCGGCATCTGCGCCGATCCGCGCCGCGATGACCGCGCGTTATGCGTCGTCGAGGAGGTCGCAGACCTTTGGGCGCTCGACCGTTCGCGGCTGTTTCCGGGCAAATATCATGTGCTGGGCGGGCGCTTGTCGGCACTCGAGGGCGTGCGGCCCGAAGACCTCAGCATTGACCTTCTGATTGATCGCGTGGCGAAAGGCGGCATCGACGAGGTCGTGCTGGCGATGAACGCGACGCTGGAGGGGCAGACCACGGCGCATTACATCGCGGACAGGCTGGAAAATTTCCCGGTGCGCCTGACCCAACTCGCCCACGGTTTGCCGGTCGGCGGCGAGCTCGACTATCTCGATGAGGGCACGCTCGCACAGGCGCTCAGGGCCAGAAAACCGGTGGGGTGACAAGCCGCCACCCTCCCTCGCAAGGGAGGGTCGAAAATTGCAGCGCAATTTTCGGGGTGGGTAAAGCCTCGCGGTGGTGCGGACCTGTACCCACCCCAAAAAACGTGCCGTTTTTTGACCCTCCCTAGAAAAGGGAGGGTGGGGAGGGATAAAGTTCCTCCACTCAGGGAAGGGTGGGAGAGCTATGAAGTTCCTCCCCGCAAGCGCAGTGAAATAAGCCGTTCCTTTACCTTTTTGCGGGTAAATGCGGCTACCCATCTCCGGAACAAGGTCACGCATGCCTCAACAAACCAAAACGACGGTCGGCTATGCAGAAGCTCTGATGCAAAATATGCGGGCTCGGGGCTTCGCCCAGGCTGCGCATTGGAATCCAACGCATGTGAAAATCATTGCCTTCATGCTTGCGCTGATGGCCATAGAAGCTGCGTTTTCGAAGACGGCGCTCGTGACCGGCATTGCGCCGGGGATAAAATGGGGCATGATCCTGGCGGCGGCGCTCGCCTATCCTTGGCTGCTCAAGGTTTCATGGAAAGCCATTACATCCCGTCCACCGTTCAAAGCCGTTCTGCTGTCGCTGGGTGCTTTAATGGCGGTGGCGATTTATTTTGCGATCGCTGCGTTTCGTATAGCCAATCACTGGGAATTCGCCTTTTCCCGTGCACCGTGGACCATGGTTTGGCACGAAATTGCCGACACAGATTGCGGGTGCCAGCGGCATGCCGACTTTCAAACGGCGTCCGTCACCATTTTTCCTTACAACCGAAAAATCATGAAAATCCCTGTTCCGGACAAGCAATTTGAGGCGCTGGACGACAATAGCCAAGGCATGTGTGTTGCGGTGCGTCAACGCCAATCGCCCAGCGGCGCGATTCAGATTGCTAACACGGGCGATCATCGCCTTACCGAACCTAAATGGGCCGATATCCGTCCGTGCGGCGACGTCACCATCGGATGACGACGGGATTGTTGGTCCGGGGCGGTTAGCTACGTAATGAGCGTACGGCCCGAAGACCTCAGCATTGACCTTCTGATTGATCGCGTGGCGAGGGGCGGCATCGACGAGGTCGTGCTGGCGATGAACGCGACGCTGGAGGGGCAGACCACGGCGCATTACATCGCGGACAGGCTGGAAAATTTCCCGGTGCGCCTGACCCAACTCGCGCACGGTTTGCCGGTCGGCGGCGAGCTCGACTATCTGGATGAGGGCACGCTGGCACAGGCGTTACGCGCCAGAAAACCGGTGGGGTGAGACATCCACCCTCCCTCGCAAGGGAGGGTCGAAAATTGCAGCGCAATTTTCGGGGTGGGTAAAGCCTCTCGGTAGTGCGCTTCGCTACCCACCCCAAAAAACGTGCCGTTTTTTGACCCTCCCTAGAAAAGGGAGGGTGGGGGGAGGTATAAAGTTCCTCCCCGCAAGGAAGGGGAGCGAGCTATGAAGTTCCTCCCCGCAAGCGCAGCTTGGGGGGAGGGGGACCGCCGCCGGAGGCGGTGGTGGAGGGGTCGCGAGGCGATAGCCGAGCGGGCGGCCTTTCCGGCAAGCGGAGCGCCTTGTGGTCAGCGGCCCGCCAAACACCGGCCTCCTTGTCCATATCACCCTGCTGCCGCTTAAATGCTTCCGGCAGCGCTGCGCGCCGCCGACCCCTCCGTCACGCACCTGGCGGTACGCGCCACCTCCCCATCGCTCTGCGAGCGACAGGGAGGAGCTTTCGTCGCGCTGGGTCCTCCCTGTTGCGTAGCAATGGGGAGGGGGACCGCCAGCTGTAGGCTGGTGGTGGAGGGGTCGCGAGGCGACAGCCGAGAGGGCGGCGTTCGGGTTTGGCGTGGCGTCTCGTGGGACAGTTTTTGTCGTTAGGCGCGTCCCGCCTCGGCCCAATTATGCCACCACAGCGTAAACCGATCCGGCGCCGCTACGCGCCGCCGACCCCTCCGTCACGCACCTGGCGGTGCGTGCCACCTCCCCATCGCCTTTGGCGACAGGGAGGAGCAACGTCCAACTCCCTCGCCGCGCTCCTAAAATAACCAAATCGGTAAAAATGACTTGACATTTATCGCCAAATGGAACAAATAGGCAACAGGATGAGTCGGGTGTCCCCTTCCACCCGGCTCGTCCACCGGTTTTGCACAGCCCCCCGCTGGTCAATCCCGCCGGCCAATCCGTTGCCCAATCCCGCCGCCAGTCGGATCGGCCAGCGGTTGGTTGGACACAAAACGCCCATCAACCCCGCCCATCAACCCCGCCCATCAACCCCGCTCATCAACGCCGCTCATCAACGCCGCTCATCAACCCCGCTCATCAACCCAGACCATCAAGGAGCATCCCCGCCTTATGCGGCTCAACCGCCTCTCCCAAGGCCATCTTGGCATGCCGAACCTGCTCAACCGCTCGCTGCGGCGCGAGGTCGCGTCGCGCGAGGCGTGGCTGGTGCGGCGCTGGCGGCGTTCGATTCCGGCGGCGATCAAGGCGCGGCTCGGGGCGCGGCGCGGGCGCTGCGGCAACGGGCGGCGCATCGGGCCGGTGTGGGATGACGCCATCCGCGCCGAGGTGCTGCGCGGCCTTCGCGCCACCGGCAATGTCCGCATTGTCGCGGCAACGCTCAAACTCGGGCGGCAGACGCTCTATCGCAAACGAAAGGAAGATCCGCGCATGGACGAGGAATGGAATGACGCACTCGAACAACGCTATAAGCGGCTTGAAGTCGCCGCCGTCGACCGCTTAACGCTCGGCTATCAGCACGTCATCTATGATGGCGACGGTGAGCCGACGCGCTCTTATTGTCGCTATGATCACGGCCCGGCGGTGCGTATGATCGACCTTCATCACCGGCGCAAGGCAGCTGCGGCCCAGCTCGCTGAACGGCGCGCCGAACGGGCGGCAAAAGAACAGCGCGAGGCAGAAAAAGCGGAGGCCGCGCGTGCGCCCTTCCCCGACGAAGCCGATCGCATCGCGCCCCGGCACAAGCTGTTCCTCAATCTGATGGAGCGGCACAGGAACCGCCATCCGCATGAATGGGACGGCGATATCCACACCGTATCCGGCTTTGATTTCGAGGATTGGCGCACCTGGGTGGCCGAGTGGGAAGAGGAGCATCGCAGTCAGGAGAGCCATGATGCGTGGGTAGCGCTGGAACGCGAGGCACCCGAACGCGAGGCGCGCGAACGGGAGGCGGAGGCCCAGCAAGCCGCCGCACGCGAGGCGGCAGAAGCGGCCGTGGCGAGGCGCAAGGAACAGAATGCGGAAATTCTCAACTGGACCCGGCGCACGGGCGGCGGCCGCCTGGCACAACCCTGGGACGAGTTCGTCACCGAAGATGACCCGATTGCCAAATATTGGCAGCCGGAGAAGAAGGACGCAGACGCAAAGCGCGACAAGACCGACGCGAAGGATGATACGACCAACGCAAAGGGCGATACGACCGACGCAAAGGAAGATCAGAGAGAGTGAGTGGGCCGCTCCGCCCTCGCGTCAGTTATGCCGTCAGGACTCGCGCGTCCCGGCCGTCGGCATCCTCGCTCACCGGCAAGGATATTTCTTGGCCATCAGGTCGACAAAAGCCTGTTTGACCGGCACCAGTGCGCGCCGGTCCACCGGATAGCTTTTCATATGGGCCATGATCTCGGCACTGCCATTTTGGCCTGACCCTTGGGTGGCGGACAGCTATGGCGCGGGCGTCCGGCCTGTTGGTCGGCAGCGAGGCGTGCGCGGTAATAAGCACTGGCGCCCTGCATTTCGGCCTGCAGCAGCTTCATGTCGCTCGACATCATCGCGAGCATGCCCTTTTTCTGCAACGCTTCGCCTTTGGCAATGAAGGTGGCAACGCTCATATCGCCCGGGGCCGCGAGGGCAAGCGTGGGTGCCGCGAGCAAGAACAGCGTGGCTAGCGTGACTTTATTTGGCATCGGTCTGGTCTCCTCCTGTGGCGGTGAGGGTGCCGCTAGGGTCAGGACCCGTTAAATAGGTCGATCGAGGTTTAGGCCAATTTCGTTCTGTGCAAGGCGGCAAGGCGCAGGGATATAAACATATCTCCAGACTTGCCAACGCAGCACGGGGCGAAATTGGCCAAATCCCAAGGGCACGTCAAAATGGCTTTGATCTCAAAGCAAAACGACCTTGCAGGCAGAATAACTGCCTGACTGCGGCCCTTTTACTTCGATATCTTCGCCATTTTGACGCCTCGACGATCTATTTAACGGGTCCTGACCCTAAATATTTGAACACTGGATGAATGTTTCGGGTGGGGCAGGATGGGGCCAAGAGGCGCACCGCGCCCGCAGGAGCGGCGCGCGCCTCTCGTCGCTTTCATGAAGGACCGGTGAGGCGCAGGGGGCAAGAGGCGGAGCTGCTTACCCGCGCCGCAATCTTGACTCGCCCCCGCCCAAACCTTACCTCGCGGGGCATGGCCATTCTTCCTATTCTTGAAACGCCGGATCCCCGGCTGCGTATCATTTCCAAGCCCGTCGAGACGTTCGACGATGAGCTGCGTAGCTTTATCGCGGACATGTTCGAAACCATGTATGACGCGCCCGGCATCGGCCTCGCGGCGATCCAGGTCGGGCGGCCGGAGCGCATATTGGTGATCGACCTCCAGCAACCCGATCCCGAAGATGAAAGCGGCGAAAAGATGATCCGCGACCCTCGCGTCTTCATCAACCCCGTCTTTAGCGAGGAATCGGAAGAGCATAGCATCTATAATGAAGGCTGCCTGTCGGTCCCCGAACAATATGCCGAAGTGACCCGTCCCGCCGAACTCACCGTCGCATGGCAGGACGAGCATGGGAAAAGCCATAAGGAACGCATGAGCGGGCTCCTCGCGACCTGCATCCAGCATGAGCATGACCATCTGGAAGGCATTTTGTTCATCGACCATCTGTCGCGACTGAAACGCGATATGGTATTGAAGAAGCTGGAGAAAATGCGCAAGGCGGCGTAGTGCCTGCTAAGCGCCTCCCCGCGCCGCAGGGGAGAGGGGCGGCCTTTCCGGCAGGCGGCGCGCCTTGTGGACGGCTGCTCCCGCCAAGCACCAACCTCCTTGTCCATCTTACCCCGCTGCTGCGTAAACCGATCCGGCGCCGCTGCGCGCCGCCGACCCCTCCGTCACGCACCTGGCGGTGCGCGCCACCTCCCCATCGCTCTGCGAGCGACAGGGAGGAGCTGTTGCCTCGCGACAGGGAGGAGCTTTCATCACGCTAGGTCCTCCCCGTTGCGCAGCAATGGGGAGGGGGACCGCCGCCGCAGGCGGTGGTGGAGGGGTCGCGAACGC
>JAEXAW010000008.1 GCA_023458055.1 Pseudomonadota bacterium | reverse complement strand
CCCACGAATTTCATTTTCAATATTTTTCGCAACAATTTTTCTTGTTATTTTTTTATCGCCGTCGGCTTCCTTTTCAGCTCTTTTAATATGCCTTTGGTAAAATAATTTTGTTGGCTCATCATAATCTTTTTGCCAAGCAATTATATTGAACAGCTTTACCAATTCTTCTTCATATCTGTCTTTATCAATCCAATTTAATTTTCTTTTAAAAACTTGGTTGTAAATTGGGATAGCCAGAAATGTGTCAACAAAACTTTGTATTGTTCCAATGAAATTTGGATAAGAAAAAAGTCGAGGGCAATGTTTTTGTATTTTTTCTTTTATCTCGTCAATGGCGGTGTTGGTATGTGATAAAACCAAAATTCCCGAACCGTCTGCAAAAGGAAGCTTACTTTCCAAAACAAGCAATTTTGCAAGCAAAGCGGTTGTCTTTCCACTCCCAGGTACTGCTTGTAAATCAATTGTGTTGAAATTTCGTATAAATGCCTTTCTTTCATTATCAAAAGTTTTACCTGTAGGCAAAAGCAATTGTTCAGCGTATTGAATTTCTTCATCGGTTATGTTAATTACCTGTGGCATACTTAATCGCTTTTACAAGGTAATTAATTGTGTCGTCATCTTTTTCTGAAATTATGATTGATTTTGCATCAATTTCTCTATTTTCAAACTTTTTTAAATCTTCATCTACAGCATTTGCCATTTCATAAGCAATTTTTGTTTTATCTAAACCTTTATTAATTAGTTTTTCGGCAAGGGCTTTTTCAAAATCTGTCTCCCAATCTGTTCCTTTATGAACACTATTTTTTACTATTTTTTGGAATAGTGACGTTAAACTTACTGATTTGAATAATGAATATTCCAAAGTCCATTTTGGTGCAGAGAAATACTTGATATTTTTTTCAGACTTTGAGGTTATATCAGCAATTGCTTCCTCTGTTTCTTTATCAACATCTATTTTAATATAATCGTATTGGTTCTTCCCTTTATCATTTTTTATCGGCTTTCCATCATCATCAACTTTCAGACTCTTTTTGTATTTCCTAATATCACAGTCTGTGATTACAGCAACAGGAATCTCCATATCGGGTTCCTTTCTTCGTAAGTAGATATTTGCGTAGTGGTCAAAGCCTGTATGTCCGATATTTACGATAGAAATACCCTTTTCCGTAAGATTAATCCCAATTGATTTAGCTATGCTTGGAATTAGAATTTCTTCTGCCCATCCCTCTACCAATATCACACCTTTGGCAAAAAACAAATTCGCCTTTGTAGTGTCCAAAAATTTTTCTAAAAATTTATAGCTATCCGACCTTAATTTAGTATATTCTTCTCCCATTGGAAAAGCGTTCACATTATTGCAAATGATTAAATTTTCAAGTTTGAGTTTCGAAGCTAAATTTGGACTATGTGTTGTAAGAATTAATTGAATAGTTTCTTGTTTTTGTAATGCTTCAATTACCTGCATTTGAGCTTGGGGATGCAAATGTGCTTCCAATTCTTCTACCAATCCCAAACGTAAACCACTCCAATTTAATTTGTTTAAATGAAGTAATTCGGTTGCCATAAATAAGCGGTTCAATGTTCCTAAACCAGGGTTTGCCTCGCCTTTCAATGACAGAGCTAATTTTTCAAGTATACTTTTAATGTCATTGGAAGTTGCTCCAAATTCAGTTTCATAATCATTGCCGTAAAAACTTTTAATATAGCCGTCAATCTTATCTTTTATCTGTTTACCTGCTTTAGGCTGACCTGCAATATCTACATCGTTAAAATACTTTTCTAATTCGTCTTTCAGACCAGAAAAGATTTGCAATAATTCATTGTCTTGTTCTTTTCCTTTAAATGCTTCATCACCTAAAAGAATTTGCGATAAACGTGAATTACGTTTGGCTATCAGTTCGTTTTCAGCATCACGCAAAGGTTTTAAATAGGTCGCTTTCAGATATTCCTTTGCTTCTGCCGTAAGTAAATAGCCATCTTCATCAATACCTGCTTTTACATCAGTTGGGAATATCTTTTTTGCTTGACGTTTTACATCATAATTGAGCTTTAAAAATGGTTTCGCATTTTCGCCTGTGCCATTCCAGCCTAACCATTCCGTGAAATTTTTAGCTTCCTCGGGTATTAAATCTTCAAATGTTAATTCAATTCGAAAACGAGAAGCTTCTTTGAAAAAATCTTTATCATCAACTCTTATGTAATCGTAGCTATGTGTTTTCAGCACTAGTTTTATCGCATCGATGATTGCAGTTTTGCCTGAATCATTTTCACCAATAATCACATTTAAACCTTTGGTTAGGTTCAAATCCAAATTTGGTTTATCAAGTTCAATTTCGCTGTCCGAACCAAATTTTCTAAAATTCCACAACTTAATATTTGATAAATACACTGATAATATTTGATAAGGTTTATATACTCCTCTAAGATATAAAATAATTTGCTTAGAGCCACTCACTGCCAATTAATTCCGCTGATTTCCACTTTCCCATAACGCTTCGATTTCCATAAGACTTTTGTTGCGAAAGCCCGCACGAGGTGGGAAAGTAGTAACAATTTAATTCAGTTTAAAGATGGAAAAACAAAGCAAAAAAGTGTTGCTGACGGGCGTTGCGTTACTGTCGGCATTTGGTGTGTTCGCACAGGGCAACGGCTCGGCAGGCATCCAAGAGGCTACGCAGATGGTAACGAGTTACTTCGACCCTGCAACGCAGTTGATTTATGCGATTGGGGCTGTAGTCGGGTTAATCGGTGGCGTAAAGGTGTACAACAAATTTAGTAGCGGAGACCCCGATACAAGCAAGACAGCGGCATCGTGGTTTGGGGCTTGTATCTTCTTAATTGTAGCGGCGACCATTCTCCGCTCATTCTTCCTTTAAGCTGGCGTATTATGAGCAATTACAATATCAATAAAGGTATCGGCAGGTCGGTCGAGTTCAGAGGGCTGAAAGCACAGTACCTGTTCATCTTCGCAGGTGGTCTGCTCGGTGTGCTTATCCTCGTCATGGTCATGTACATGGCAGGCGTAAACTCCTACGTGTGCCTGTTCATCGGGGCAGGCGGTGCATCGCTCATCGTTTGGCAAACATTCGCATTGAACGGCAAGTACGGCGAACACGGATTAATGAAAGTCGGTGCAAAGAAAAGGCATCCGAAATACATCATCTGTCGCAGAGCCGTACACCGCTATTTAAAATTCACTTCTAAATCCAGTCATTTATGAGAAATACAGGAAAAGCCACAACGTTGGAAAGCAAGTTTCCATTACTGGCGGTGGAACACAACTGCATCATTTCAAAGGATGCGGACATCACGGCTTGCTTTCGGGTACACCTGCCGGAATTGTTCACGGTGGCATCGGCGGAATACGATGCCATACACTCGGCTTGGCACAAGGCTATCAAGACCTTGCCGGACTATACCATTGTCCATAAACAGGACTGGTACATCAAGGAAAGCTATGCGCCGGATATTGCACAGGACGGGTTGAGTTTCCTTGCAAAGTCCTATCAACAGCATTTCAACGAACGTCCATTTTTAAACCATTACTGTTACCTGTTCCTAACCAAGACCACCAAAGAACGGATGCGGATGCAGAGCAATTTTAGTTCGCTTTGCAAGGGTGTACTTATCCCGAAAGAAATAAGGGATAAAGAAACCGTCCGAAAGTTCATGGAAGCGGTGGCACAGTTTGAGCGCATTGTCAATGATAGCGGTTTTGTGAAACTGGAACGCTTGACAGAGGATGACATCATCGGCACAGGCGACAAACAGGGATTGCTCGAACAGTACCTTACCCTGTCGAGGGAAGCCGGAACGCCCATGCAGGACATCGCTTTGGGAAGCGAGGACGTGCGTATCGGCAACAAAAGGCTGTGCCTGCACACCCTGTCCGATACGGACGATTTGCCGGGCACAGTATCGGCAAATACGAGGTATGAAAAGCTGTCCACGGACAGGAGCGATTGCCTGTTGTCCTTTGCCTCTCCCGTGGGCTTGCTCCTTAGCTGTAACCATATTTATAATCAGTATTTGTTTTTGGATAACAGCGATGAGAACCTGCGGAAGTTTGAAAAGTCAGCCCGTAATATGAACTCACTGGCAAGGTACAGCCGTGCCAATCAGATTAACAAAGAGTGGATTGAAAGGTATCTGAACGAAGCGCACAGCTTCGGGC
>JAEXAW010000074.1 GCA_023458055.1 Pseudomonadota bacterium | reverse complement strand
CCGCATCCGTAATGGAAGAAATTTCGTCAATCAACTGTGCCCATCGCTTAGCTTCTTCGAGTTGCTGAGCGGGGTCACTATTGATTTTGGAAATATGAGCGCGGGTTTCGCGATGGCACGACGTGCTAATGCCGCCAAGATAATTTTTGGCATCTTCGATTTGATAGGCCAATTTGCTCAAACGATCATGGATCTTCGTTTCCGGCACGTCCTTATCCGTCGCGGCACGATCCGGTCTCGTATCGTTTGGTGAAAAAGGAGCGGCCAGCCAATTACTTACCAAAACAGCCACCAGATCGGTCATGGTCCAGCCTCGACGCGCACTCGCAGTCTTGAGGCGGTCACGCAGGTCAGCCGAAAGCTGGACTCGAAACTGAACCTGCGCGCCGTCGGCGTTATCGCTCATAACAACCGCTCCTGCATCGCCGCCATGTATTTCTCGGTTTGTTTCGCGGTCCTATTACGGACGTCATCGCGATCAGGACGGACACTAATTAATACCTCGAGGAGAGCTCGACATTTGACCAATTGTTCAAGGATCAACGCAGATTCAGGCATCTGCGAGTCTGCGGTGTCCGACATCAACCGCCCGACAACATATGCGCTGTGACTAAGCGCAGAGGCCTTGGCCGCTTTAGCGATTTTGGAATGCTCTTCCGCAGTCAAATAGATGGTCAGAGGGTGCCTAGCCATTTCGTCCTCCCCTCTCAGCTGCCGAAAAACTGGCGCGATCCGTACACTGTGCGAGTAAAAACTGGCGTGGTGTGAAGGACTGTGTGTGCGGCGTAAATTCATGATAAATACGTGGGGGATCACGCTGTGGTAACCAACATACCATTGGAACGCTGAAACAGTGCAGCGTTGGTAATAGGCTAGAAACCGCACGTTTTCCGACAAAATCTGCATCAAGCAGGATGCGTTCGGTGTGCCTCTCATCCCCCTTATTTCTTCCATTGCTTTCAAAATCGGACTGTACCGATGTCGATGTGAATAGGAGTGCCAGTTGTGGGGAAACTTTTGGTCGAGCCCGCCTGCGATCTTCGCTCGCCTCAAAAATGGTAGAGGAATATTGATCGCCCCTTGGGCTTCCAAGCGCCGCCTGCAAACCATCGCCATCCAAAAACTGAACAATTTGGTAAGACGGTCGATAAAATGTCATTCTTGTTGATCCCGTTGCCGCGCATTCGAGACTAAAGCCGGTTTCCGCAGAATCCGTCCCGAGCTGAATGGGGTAACTGTGGGAGCAACCCGTTTGAAAGGTGTGAGAAGAGCTTCTCCAACTCGGGAGCGAGGACTCATTGCGCCGAAATATTGGTTGCACCAAACCGCACGAAACGGCTTTCGTCTGGGATGCTCGCGCAACCACTATTGCGCGCCCGTTTCGCTCGCGGGAAGGCGATACCTAGGAAGTTGTTCAACCCACTCTAGGAGTTCGTCTTCCCTCCATCGTGGGCCATTGCCAACGTAATGGGGAGCAGGGAATAGACCGCGCTTGACATATGCGTAGATGGTAGTCCTGCTCTTGATGCTCGAGAAAAGCATGGTCTGCTTTATGTCGAAAAGGCGTGTTTCGTGGTGTGCCATAGGTACCTCCTATCCAGAGAGGCACCTTATTGATCGCATTTGAACGGCGAAGTCTAACGGCTTCCAGAAAAAATTCTCGGAATCACCGTATTTAGAATCAGTGTTATATGCCTAGATTGCCTTGGACCGGATTGACACTGCGATGCGAAAAGTTCAGATCTTGGAAATATTCACGGACCCAACTGTAACTACCATTACCCTCCGGCGAAAACACCTCATGCGCTGTTACGAATGAGGGTCTTCCCATGATCCATCGCCTATCCGTTTTCAGCGCCTGCTCTATCGCCCGTTTGATCTCTGAATGTTTCGCGCG
This sequence comes from Pseudomonadota bacterium, assembly GCA_023458055.1. GTDB lineage: Bacteria > Pseudomonadota > Alphaproteobacteria > Sphingomonadales > Sphingomonadaceae > JAFAFE01. The sequence goes on along the minus strand of JAEXAW010000074.1, from coordinate 47,702 downwards.
CGGGTGCTGGTGCACCTTCCGAATTGCTACTTCGACATAAACGCCTATCCACGCCTGCTTTAGGTTTAGTCCGTCCTGCAGTTCTTTGAGGCGGCGTTTTGCGTCGTCAGGGTCCAATTTATAGAAAAAATGATTCCGCCCTATCCTTTTATCCGCATTCTCAGCCGAGACTGCTGCACTGGTCGTTGTGGGATTTGTTGGAACGGCCGCAGGGATTATGAAATTTACAGCACGATTGTCGTTATAATGAGTTTCCTCGTGAAAATGGGTGACACTTTGGAATGAATTGAGAATGGTGGATACCATCGGTTTTGAATGGTGTTGTGGGAAGGCATGCTTCAATGGCTCTTTCAATCGTCGGCCGACTATTCCTGACTGCAGCCGAACAATTGCAGGATCCGTCATAAACAACACTAGGAAGAAGGAATTTGGATTATCGGGAATCCTCACGACGTTTCCACCGTCTTCGAATCGGGCGGTCTGCAGTGCCTGCTTCGCTGCAGTGATCTCTTGATCGCTGACTGGAACCTCGCCCTCAATTCCGTGCCCGTTCACATAGCTTTGAGCTAGCCTACGCGTATAGCCGAACTCGCGTACAAGGAAACCGCCGCAGATCAAGACAAGCACTAACAGCACAACGGAAATCCAGTTTCCCAGAAGCGACGCTGGCACGAGCATGATCGCCAAAACCACTACTGCAAATTTCCACCCGCTCAGGCGATGTTCGTGACGAAGGGCTATCAGTTGAAACCACGCTGCCGCCCGCTCCGATAGACGGAAAGCGATTATTGCATCGTCCCGCGTTTCTGATTTGGGCCGCAATATGTCAATCTCGTTCAATTGACCCCCCTTGTAAGGAGCATTCATCTGCAAGCTACATATCGATGACTGCAGCAGCCGCTTTGTTACCATTTAGCTGACGACGCTTCTAGTTAGAAATGCTCGTGCCCGGCCTGTAATTTGCAGAGTGTGAATGGACCTGACGTGTTTATAAATAAGATCACAAGCATCTCTGTTCGTGGTCAAGTCTTGGGGCCATTTGTTAGATGTGAAGATCGGCACGTTAGGGGAACAAATGGTATGAAGGACACGTTTTTCCTGAACTCCCGTTGATCCGCGTTAGGCTGATGGCATGCCTCCGCAGCATTCGCCCTCGTCCGGTCCGCCGCCAAGCCCAAATGCTTGGCGAGCGAAGATTGGACGCTTGCCCGGTCCAAAACCTCACCTTCAATCGCCGAGTTATCCACTACCTCTCGTGAAATAAGCTCGATTGCCAGCGCTTGTTGCTGTCCCCCGTCGAGATGGTGCATAGCGCCAACCACCACGCCTGCATTTTTCAAAAACCGCTCTTCTGCTTCTCGCAGGCGCATGTCATCATAGGTAAAATCGGGCCAATCGGCTTGTTGCCAGTTCCAACGCACGGTTCATAATCCCTCTTTTATAAATCATAATAATGGCAATTTTTGATTTATAAAGATAAATTTATCACTCGTAGACATTTGGATTGGGCAAAGGTAATAGCAAACAGTGTGAACGCAAATCTGCGGCTTTCCGGAGCAAGGGACTCGAACCCGATTCCCCAATTGGCCCATGGGGCCTCAATGGGGGCATATTTGAAGATCACACAGTAAACATAACGTAATTACAGAGTGATAGAGGCAGTTTTCGAGTCCTCTTCTGGGCACCATTTCCCTGTTCAGAGATGATCAAAGCGGTTTAAACCCGCGGAAACTGCTAAGAATACTCTCAGCGCCAGAGTTTTGAGGACGAAGAAAAATTTTCACGCCGCAAGGCTTCGGTCAGTCGCGCAATCGACTACCCCGCCGAGCCCCGGACACGCGCCCTCCCCTGCTCGATCAGGAGCTTGCCTTCCAATTGGCTAGATCAGGTGCGTGGAGACGCCATCCGATCTTCGGCTTCAACAGTTTTCGACCCGTTACTCCATCCCATCATATCTCCCTCTTCAATCGTCTATTGATTTTTCTACTCCGTATCGCGTTCAAAAATGACCCTCACGCTCAATGCACCTACGTGGAGTAGCTTTCCAAACAACATAATCGGGCTTAACGACAATCTTCTCGATTTTTGCATGAAGTAAGAGGGGTTTTCATGCCGCATTATGACCATCTTGTTGGGCAGAATAATGTCCGTCATCTGATTGATACGCCAGCATTGATGCTGGAGCGGGCGGCGTTTGAACATAATGTGGCCTTGATGGCCGAACGGATGGCGGCACAGGGAAAAGTTCTTCGCCCTCATGCCAAAACGCATCGCTGCGTCGAGATAGCCAAGCAACAGATTGCGGCTGGAGCAGTCGGCATTTGCTGCGCCAAACTGGGCGAGGCGGAAATTTTTGCAAGCGCGGGGATTAAGGATATTCTGATCACCTCTCCCGTCGTCACCTCCACCGGATTGGCGCGTTTGGTAGCACTCCACCAACGCACCAGCGCACTCAAGCAAACGGTCGATGATGTCCGCGCGGTAGAAGCCTTAGCGGCGCTCATTCAAGATAAACCGCTCACGGTGCTGATCGACATTGACCCCGGCATCCGTCGCACGGGCGTTGTCGATGCAGAACAGGCGGTTGCGGTTGCCGAAGCCGTCCGAGCCAGCAACGGCAAACTGGTCTATGGTGGCGTCCAATTTTATTGTGGCGCAGAGCAACATATTGAAGCCTTTGAAGAACGCCGCAGCGCGCTCGCCGAGCGCGAGGCTCATGCTCGCCAGGTCATTGCCGCGCTGACGCAGATCGGCTTTGCCCCGCCCGTCGTCACGGGCTCGGGTACCGGTACCCATGAGATCGATCTGATGAGCGATTTCTTCACCGAATATCAATGCGGCTCCTACATCTTTATGGACCGCCAATATGAACTTTGCGCGCTGGGCGAAGCAGAAGCGACCGCGGGGTTCCAGCCTGCCCTATTCGTTGATGCGAGTATCATCCATGCAGTCGTGCCAGGCATGGTGACGATTGATACGGGCTATAAAGCGCTTTCCACTGATGGCGGTACTCCGCGCATTGTGACGCCGGGTTTTGAAAGCGCCGGCTTTGCGTTCATGGGTGACGAGCATGGCGCGCTGTTCGGATATGCTGCTCTCCCGCAACTTGGCCAGCGTATCAGCATGACGCCGCCGCATTGCGATCCAACCGTCAATCTCTATGATCGTATTTTCGTTATGGACGGAGAGCGCCTATCTGCCATTTGGGCGATTGACGCGCGCGGGGCGAGCGCCTGACTCCATTATCTGGGTTTCGATTGAATTAACCTGCGGGGTCTACGCTGAAGCGTTTCTATTGCGCTTGACTCAATGAGAACATTTAGAGAACATTAGACGCTTGTGATTCGCCATTATGACTGTTCTCTTTGCCTCTTTCCCTGATGCTCGCAGGGCTCATGAACCGTCTCCGAAAGACGGAGGCCGGACCGATGCCGTGCGAAATCCGTCGAGCTTTTTACTTAAGCCTGCTGTTTTGCATGAATTTTATACCGAACATATTAGTGATGCTTCGGCTGCGGCGGGTTTAACCGCCCTCACAGCCCAGACCTTAATCGAGGACAAGCCCCTATTCTGGCTACGCCCGCTCAAGACACACAATGCGGTGCATCGTGAGCGCAGCTTCATTCCTTATGGAGCCGGTTTTGCGGCATTAGGGTTGAATCCGGATCACTTCCTTTTTCTCCTCCTGCCGGATCGAGTGAGTCTATTGCAGGCCGCCGTCGATGCGGTTCGGTGCGGCGGGCTCGGTGCGGTTATTATGGAAAGCTGGGGCAAATTTCCGGAACTGGGGCTTACAGAAAGTCGACGGATTGCACTCGCCGCCCGCGCTTCCGGGGTCACTTTTTTCTCGTTGAGACTAGGTGCTGAGACCAACCCCAGCGCCGCTGAAACACGCTGGCAGGTCAGTGCCGCACCCTCCCTGTCACCCGGCGCCCGCGCGCCCGGCGCCCCTACCTTTATGGTGGAATGCCTCAGAAATCGTAGCGGCCCGGCTGGAGCACGCTTTCATCTTCACTGGAGCAGGGATCATGGTCTTCAACCTATCGCGGAAGCGCCGCTTCCTCGCGCTGTGGTTGCCTTATCTGCCAGCAGAACGCTGGCAGATGACCGCAGCCACGCCGCCTGATCCATCCGCTTCGCTTGTTCTGACGGAAAAAGTGAAAGGTGCCTTGCGCGTTGCCGCCAGTAACGCAGCAGCCAGCGCTTGCGGGCTTTTGCCAGGCCTTAGCCTTGCCGATGCGCGCGCGCGTTTTCCTGCGCTCCATGCTGTCGAAATCGATCACGAAGGCGACGCCGCGCTGCTCACCCGTCTCGCCGGACGTTTGCTTATGTGCTCGCCCATCGTAGCAGAAGACCCGCCCGACGGCTTGTTACTCGATATAAGCGGATGCGCGCATTTGTTTGGCGGAGAGGATGGATTGCTCAACCAAGCCATCCGCCTGCTTGCTCCCTTCACTGTGCGCGCGGCTTTTGCTGCACATCCCGACAGCGCCCGCGCGATTGCCCGCTGGGGCAATCCGGGACTGTCAGAAACGGAGGCGATATCGGCGCTCCCACTCGCCGCGCTCGAACTTGATGAAGATGCAACGCGCGCGCTGCGTCGTGCCGGCCTTACCAGCATCAGCATGGTGCGGACACGCTCGATGGCTAGTCTCGCTAGTCGGTTCGGCGGCGAAACGGTGCGGGCCTTGCGTCGCCTTTACGGCGAGGAAAGCCGCCCCTTGGTGGCGCATGAAGAAGCACCATTGCTCAGTGCGACCCGTCATTTTGCCGAGCTTGTCGGCAAGACAGAGCATATATTGGATATTGCCCGCGACATGATGGGAGAACTCTCACGCGCCCTCCTACAAAAGCATGAAGGCGGGCGCGCTTTTCGCCTGTCCTTATTTCGCAGCGATGGCGATGTCCGCAGTCTGATCGTGGAAACCGGCCAGCCAACGCGCGATCCGGCGCTAATAGAACGCTTGCTGCGCGAACGGATCGATCATCTTGCCGACCCGCTCGATCCAGGCTTTGGTTATGACATGCTGCGCCTTATGCTTCTGCGCAGCGAGCCTTTGCCTCCGCAACAAATTGAGGAAGATGGCAAGGTGCGCGAACGGGAAGCGGTGAGCCTACTACTTGACCGACTAACGACACGGCACGGCGCCGAGGCCCTCCGCTATCTTGTGCCATGCGACAGCTATATCCCCGAACGCGCGCAAATCGCCGTGCCGGTAACGAACGCGCGAAAACCGCAAAACTGGGATATTGCGCTTGGCGACGAACCCCCTTCCCGCCCGTTATGGCTGCTTGATCCGCCCGAAAAGGTCGAGGTGATGGCCGAAGTACCGGATGGGCCGCCCCGCTGGTTCCGTTGGCGAGATAGCCGTCATGACGTTATACTTGCCGAAGGACCGGAACGTATCGCAGGAGAGTGGTGGCGCGCGCCTTTGGGGCATTGGCCAGGACATGGCGCACCCGGACAAGCTGAACGCACGCGCGATTATTATCGCATAGAGGATAAGGACGGCCACCGTTTCTGGCTATTTCGTGCCGGTCTCTACAATGATGAAAGCGACCGACGCGATCCTCTTTGGTATGTGCACGGACTATTCGCATGATCCCTTTCGCCGAGTTGGTCGCGGCCACCAATTTCTCCTTCCTGCGCGGCGCATCGCAGCCTGCCGACATGGTCGAACGCGCAATATTGTTGGGAATGAACGGCGTCGGCATCGCGGATCGCAACACGGTCGCGGGTGTCGTGCGCGCTCACGCTTTCGTGAAACGCGCATGTGAAGATGGTGTTCTGCCGGATGACTTCCGGCTCATCGTGGGAGCACGTTTGGTCTTTGCCGATGGAACCCCGGATCTCGTCGTCTATCCAGCAACGCGTCTTGCCTGGGGGAGGCTGACCCGGCTTTTGACCACCGGAAACCGGCGCGCGGTCAAGGGCGAATGCCTGCTCTACTGGCAGGACCTTGTCGATCACATCGACGATATTGCTGGCAAAATGCTGCTCATAGCGATGGCGGGAGACGGGCGCTTTCTTGCTCCGCTGGCAAAACTGGCCCCGGGCAGCGTGTGGCGCGCCGCGACCATGCCGCGCAAAGGTGACGATGCGCGTCAATTGATACTCCTTCAGGCAATCTCTGAAGAAAGCGGCGTCCCGCTACTTGCGACCAATGATGCGCTCTATGCCGCGCCCGAAGACCGCCCGCTCCATGATGTAATGACCTGCATTCGCGAAGGCACGACCATCGCCGCAGCAGGCAAACGGCTACTCGCCAATGCCGAGCGTCATTTGAAATCGCCGCAGGAGATGGCGCGGTTATTTGCGGATTGCCCGCAAGCGCTCACGGCGACAGCGGACATTTTGTCCCGCATCCATTTCACCCTTGATGACCTGCGTTACGAATATCCCCACGAACCCGTGCCTGAAGGCTGGGAGCCGCAAGACTGGCTCGAGCATCTCGTTTTGGAGGCAGCCAAGAAGCGCTACGGCTACCCGTTTCCCCCTAAAGTACAGGACGTCCTCGACGAAGAGTTCCGGCTTATCCGAGACCGCAAATATGCTTATTATTTCCTGACCGTGCATGATCTGGTCAATTTTGCACGCACCCGAGACCCGCCGATCTTGTGTCAGGGGCGCGGCTCCGCGGCGAATTCGATTGTCTGTTATCTGCTCGACATTACCGGCGTCGACCCGATTGCCAACAAGCTGCTTTTCTCGCGTTTTCTTTCCGAAAACCGCGATGAGCCACCCGACATCGACGTCGATTTCGAGCATGAGCGGCGCGAAGAGGTGATGCAATATGTCTATGATCGCTATGGTCGTGATCGGGCGGGCATCGTCGCCACGGTCATCCATTATCGTCAACGGAGCGCGATCCGTGAAGTCGGTAAGGTGCTGGGCTTGAGCGAAGATGTAACCGCACGGCTTTCCGGCACGATTTGGGGCAGTTGGGGCGGTGAGGATTTGCCCGAAGCCCGGCTCGAGCAAGCTGGTTTCGCGCCCAACAATCCCGTGATGGCGCGGTGCAAGGATATGGTTGATCGCATCCTCCAGTTTCCCCGGCACCTTTCCCAGCATGTCGGCGGCTTTGTCCTCACCGAAGGGCGGCTCGACGAGATAGTGCCGATCCACAATGCGGCGATGCCTGAACGCACCTTCATCGAATGGGACAAGGACGATATCGATGTGCTGAACCTGATGAAGGTCGATGTTCTGGCACTCGGGATGCTGACCTGCATCCGCAAGAGTTTCGATCTGATGCGCGAACATAATCTGGGCGATCATGATCTCAAGAGCGTGCCGCCGGACGATGAGCCAACCTATAAAATGCTGCAAAAGGGCGACAGCATCGGCGTGTTTCAGGTCGAAAGCCGCGCGCAGATCAATATGCTTCCGCGCTTGAAGCCCAAGGAACTATATGATCTCGTCATCCAGGTTGCCATTGTACGACCGGGTCCCATTCAAGGCGACATGGTGCATCCTTATCTGCGGCGCCGCGCAGGAAAGGAGCAGCCCGAATATCCTTCCCCCGGTCCACAATATGATCCCGAAGAATTGAAGCAAGTATTAGAACGCACCCTCGGCGTTCCCCTATTTCAAGAGCAGGCGATGAGTCTTGCGATTGTTGCCGCAGGTTTTTCGCCCAAGGAAGCCGATGGCTTGAGGCGCGCGATGGCAACCTTTCGCCACAATGGCACCATCCATCATTATGAGGACAAGCTCATCAACGGCATGACCGCGCGCGGTTATGAGCGTGAATTTGCCCAGCGCTGCTTCAACCAGATCAAGGGTTTCGGCGATTATGGTTTCCCCGAAAGCCATGCGCAGAGCTTTGCCTATCTGGCCTATGTTTCCTCTTGGCTCAAATGCCATCATCCGGAAGTGTTCACCTGCGCGCTTCTCAATTCGCAACCGATGGGATTTTATGCACCAGCCCAATTGGTGCGTGACCTGCGCGAACATGACGGCCTGGTCCTGCCCATCGACGTGAACGCAAGTCAATGGGATAACACCTTGGAATATCAGGGCAACCACCTCGCGCTACGCCTCGGTTTTCGACAGATTGATGGCTTGCGTGAGGATTGGACGGAACGGATTATCGCAGCGCGGCAGGATGGCTTTTTCACCAATATTCAGGACCTCGCCCGCCGCACAAAGACGCCGCAACGGGGAATACGATTGCTGGCTGATGCAGATGCATTTTCAGGGCTGGGCACGGCGCGGCGCGATGCTTTGTGGGAAGCACGGCGCACACCATCGGGGGAGTTACCGCTTTTTGCGTGGGCAGAGGCGAGCGAACTCAAGGCGGAAAGCGATGCCCCCCTACCCGCCATGCCACTCGCCGAGGAAGTGGTAGCCGATTACCAGACGCATCGGCTCTCATTGAAGGGGCATCCAATGCAGTTTCTGCGCAATCATTTCCGCAGCAAAGGCGTGCTCAGTTGCGCCGAGGTCAATGCCTCAAAGGATGGCACCCGCGTGCAATGCGCGGGCGTGGTGCTCATCCGCCAGCGACCGGGTAAGGGCAATGCGATCTTCATTACGCTGGAGGACGAAACCGGCATCACCAACGCACTATTATGGGCGCGCGATTTTGAAAAACAGCGCGAAGCAGTCATGGCCGCCCGGTTGATGCGGATCGAAGCGGTGGTTCAGCGCAGCGAGGAGGATGTGGTCCACTTAATGGCAAGCCGTTGCCACGACGAAAGCGCCTGTCTTGCGCTACTCGACGAACAACCTTTGAAACCCGACCTTTGCCGTCCGGACAGCATTCTCCACCCCGATTATGGCCCGCAAGGCACGGGCAACCGTTTCCGTCATCCGCGCCAAGTGCGGATTTTGCCTAAATCACGTGATTTTCATTAGAAGTCCGCACTCAAAACCCGAAATAAGCAATTGCATTGGTTTCCGAGCCTCCTATGGTCGCCGACTCAAAACAGAAACCAAAGGGAGATAGTCGGATCATGACGCATAATCGGGGTATGATGCTACGCTGTGGAACCGCGCTAGCCGCTATTGGGACGTTATTGGCAGCAACGCCTGCGCTGGCGCAGGAGCAGGATACCAGTGTTGAAAATTCAGTGGCTCCTCCGGAAGAAGCCATCGTGGTCACCGGCACCCGCATCCGCACACCCGGGCTTACCTCCACCTCTCCCATTAGCGCATTGAGCGGCGAGCAAATCCAGCTGCAACGCGCCGTCACGATCGAAGATTTCTCCTCGAAAATACCGCAACTTGCGGGCGGTGTGAATGCGACGTCAGTCGGCAGCGATGCCTTTGGCGCACAGACGCTTGATTTGCGCAACCTAGGGCAAAACCGCACGCTAGTGCTGGTCAACGGCACCCGCGCCCTGCCCTTCAGCTTCCGCAACGCGGTTGATGTTAACACGATTCCCGCAGCCTTGCTTGAGCGCGTCGATGTGCTGACTGGCGGCGCGGCGGCGGTCTATGGCGCGGACGCTGTCGCAGGGGTGGTCAACTTCATCGTCAAGGACGATTTCGACGGCATTCAGGCAAATGCCAGTTACCGCGCAGTCGGCGGCGGTGGATCGCAGTTCAGCACGCACCTCATGGCAGGAGCCAATCTTGGCGAGCGCGGCAACATCCTCGGCTATGTGGAATATACTGACCGCGATGCGTTGCTTGCGGGCAAACGTCCATTTGCGCGGCGTGGCGCGGCTACGCTTCCAATCGGCGGCAACTTCACCGATGTCGCGAGTGGTCGCACCTTTTCCTACGATGCTGCAGGCAATTTCACGCTGACGCCGCAGACCACCGATTATACACCGCAATTCATGTTGGCTCAGCCGTTGAAGCGTATCAATGCCGACCTTTTTGCCCATTATGATATTTTCGATGGCGTCGAGGCTTACGGCCGCTTGATGTACGCCAAGGTGAAAACCAAAGGCGGCACGCGGTCGGGTATGAATCCGCCCACCACCGGAGCGGCTGGCATCAACGTCCAAATTGCCGAAAACAATCCTTATCTTGATCCGCAAGCGCGCGCGATGCTGACCTTCGTCAATGGCTTTGCCAACGTCAATGTGCGCCGTTCGTTGGGCGAACTCGGCATCACCTATGCCGAAAATGAGCGCAACAATATTCAGGGGCTCTTGGGTCTGCGCGGTGAAATCACGCCTTCCATCCAATGGGATGCCTATTACCAATATGGGCGTTCCAAGGAGGAAATCACGGTTAAGGGCGATGGCGTTAAGTCGCGCTTCGCAGGCCTTGTTAACAGCACCGACATATTTGGTCCGGGCGGTAATTTCTCGCCTGTGCTCGAAGATTTCGATTATGGCGACCGCATCCGCACGCAACAGGTGGCGTCCGCCTATCTATCGGGCGACACCGGCGATTTCTTCAAAGGCTGGGCGGGTCCTTGGGGATTCACGGCGGGCTATGAATATCGCAAGGAGACGGGCAAATTCGCCTACGGCTCCAACCTTGGGACGTCATTCAATCAGGGAGCGGAAAGTGCTCCTCTGGTTCCGCCTTTTATCAAGGTGCACGAACTGTTTGGCGAATTGATCGTTCCAGTCCTCAAGGATTTCCCGCTGGTCCAATCGCTGACTTTTGAAGGCGCTTATCGCAAGAGTTGGTATGAACGCTCGGTGGGGCCCAAGCAAGATTATGCGACCCACAAGCTCGGCATCAATTGGACAGTGAGCGATGATCTGCGCCTGCGCGGCACGCGGCAGAACGTGATCCGTGACCCCAATATCGGCGAATTTGCCAATCCGGTCTTCTCGATCCCATTTGCCAATCTGCGCACGGTTGCGAGGCTTTTCCCGCGCTATGCGGGCGATCCGTGCGTCGGTGCGACCAATCAGGCGACCATCACACAATGTACTGCGCAAGGCTATCGCGGACCTTATGATTCCAACGCCCCGGCCAACCTCCGCGGCCAATATTATTTTGGCGGCAATCCCAATATCCATGCGGAAAAAGGCCGGACCTGGACGCTGGGCGGTGTGCTGACGCCGCGCTTCCTGCCCGGCTTTTCGCTGTCGGTCGACTGGTACAAGATCAAGATTAAGGACGCGGTGGGCCAGATCCAGCCCGTGGATGCAATCGCAAGCTGCTACGTCACCGATCCGCGCACGGACAATCCGCTATGTCAGGCGATCACGCGCGATCCCACAACCGGCTATCTGCTCAACGCTTTTGTGGATGACCGCAACCTCGCCTCGATCAAACAGCAAGGTTTCGATATTGAGGCGCGCTACGGATTCGGCGTGCCATTTGGCCTTCCGGGCAACCGATGGAATTTTGGCTATGTCGGCAGCATCGTTACCGACTACACCATTCAGCGTAACGCGGTGCTGACGCCGGTCGATTGTAAGGGAAGTTATGGCGCGCGTTGCTCGTCGGACCTTGTGACCCTGGTCGCGCCAGATTACCGCCATCGCGCTACGTTCACTTGGGACAGTGACCCGATGACCGCCCAGATCGGCTGGACACGCATTGGTTCGGTCAAGGATTCCGCTATCGGTAGCACCGGGAAAATCCCCGCCTATAATTATTTTGATATGAACTTCGCGCTACGGCCGACGCCGATCGAAGGGCTCGAACTAGGCTTCGGGGTCAATAATATCTTCAACAAAAAGCCGCCATTGCCGGTTAATGCGGGAGCTTATAATACCTACCCAGATACTTATGACGTGTTCGGCACGACCTTCGGTCTGTCGATTACCTACAAACATTGATGTTGAAACAGGACGGGATAACGCATCGTTGTCCCGTCCTCACAAGGTGGGTTGATGAACGGGCTTTCTTTTACCGCATTTGATTGGGCTATTCTCGGCGGTTATATCGCCATACTGGCGCTCGCGGGTTACCTGTCGACGCGCAGCAATATGGAAAAGGCGGACGATTATTTCCTCGCCAGCCACCATGCGCCGACCTGGCTGGTGGCGGTCTCTGTTTTATCCACCGTCCAGTCGGCGGCGACTTTTCTCGGTGTTCCGGACAATAGTTTTCGTGGCAATTATACCTATATCGCCAGCACAATAGGCGCGCTGATCGGAGCATGGATTGTCGCGGTCGTGCTCATCCCGCGTTTTTATGCCATGGGCGCATCCACGGTTTACGAACTGCTCGAGCAGCGGTTCGACGTAACTGCGCGGCGGGCGGCTGCGGCAATGTACTTAGTGGGCCGCATCCTCGCGAGCGGTGCGCGGCTCTATCTTGCGGCAATTGCGGTATCGATGATCGTGTTCCTTGACGTCGCACCCGAGCATATCGTCATTGCCTCCTTTATCCTCCTCGTGTTCGGGCTCGTATTCACCTTCATGGGCGGGTTGAATTCGGTTATCTGGTCCGACCTTGTGCAGGTCGTGCTCTATGTCGGTGCAGCCATCATGGTGCTGATCTTCCTACTGATGAAAATTCCCGCTGGCGTGCCGGAGATTATCGAAGGGCTACGCCACACGCCCGAAGGCATCAACAAGCTCGAGATGATCGACACGACCTTTAACTTCACCGCGCCCTTCTCGATCTACGCCGCCCTCACCGGGCTCGTGCTCATCAACCTTGCCAATGCAGGCCTCGATCAGGATACGACCCAGCGTCTGCTCGCATGCGACAATGCCAAGGACGGATCGCGCGCGCTTTACGCATCAGTATGGGTGTCGATCCCGGTCATCTTCCTGTTCCTGATGATCGGTTCGCTGCTTTATGTTTTTTACGAACGCCCCGACTTGATGGGCACCAGCGCGCAAACCGTGTCGCAGAGCTTCAAGGGCGAAAAGATCACCGTCTTCATGCATTTCATCCTGAGCGAGATTCCGCCGGGCTTGCGCGGTCTGGTTACGGTCGGCGTTATAGCCGCGGCGGCGATCAACTCAGGGTTGATTTCCATGTCGGCGGTCTTCGTCAATGATTTCTACCGGCCGTGGAAAGAACGGCATGGCGGCACGGGAGCGGCGGGCGAAGCGCACTACATATTTGCAGGTCGCATGACGATGATCGCGCTTGGTCTCGCACTCTTTGCTATGTCGATCCTGTGCCATTATTGGCAGCGCTATAGCAACAGCCCCCTGCTCGAATTTGTCCTTGGCGTAATGGCTTTTGCCTATTCGGGATTGCTGGGCGTTTATTTCACCGCCGTCTTCACCAAACGGGGTTCGTCCGCTTCGGTGATCGCAGCGCTCGCGGCGGGCTTCATCACGATATTATTCTTCCAACCCTATGTGGTCGATAGTTTCGGGCTTCCGGCCGTGTTAAAAACAATTGCCTTCCCGTGGCAGCTTTGCGTCGGAACATTGGTTGCGACGTTGGTCTGCCTTATCGGAAATCAGCTCGTTAAGCCGGACAGGCAACCGGATGCGCTCCCGAGCTAAAAAGATGTTGGGCGTTATCACGCCGCTTCATGCTTTTCGGCCCAGACGTGCAGCGCCTCGAGAACCGGTGAGAGGCTGCGCCCTTTCTCGGTGAGCGAATAATCGACTCGCGGGGGGATTTCTCCATAATCCTTGCGCAAGATTAGTCCGTCCGCTTCCATCTCCTTGAGCGTCTTTGACAGCGTGCGGTGGGTGACATCGCCAAGTTCGCGCTGCAGCTGATTGAATCGCCGCGTGCCCTGCAACAGATAGTAAATCACCATCGGTCGCCACTTCCCGGAAAGGAAGGTGAGCGTGGTTTCGGCGGGGCAACCTTTTTGCTCGATCATGCGTTTAACCTTTCAAATCAATGTCGTCGTGCGTCGATACAAATATCAAACAGCACCAATCTACAGTATCCTTTAGGACCGTACTTGCATAATGTTCTTATGATCATTTAATAGCGTTCATGTGAAATGAAAAGGCCAAAGCAATAAAGGCTTCGAACGATAGGGTTGATGGTGACCCGTTTCCCAACGCCATCCTTGAAAGTTATGTTATGAAGAAACTCGTAGCGATTATGAGCAATGCCAATGGTCACTGGGTCGGTGATGGTTTCCCCGTCCGGTCGCTGTTCAGCTATCAGGGCGACACCAAGGCGATTAGCCCGTTCCTGCTGCTCGATTATGCGGGTCCGCATTTCTTCGAGCCCAAGACCGGCGCGCCGCGCGGTGTAGGCCAGCATCCGCATCGGGGGTTTGAAACCGTCACCATCGTTTATGATGGCGAGGTTAGCCACCGCGATTCTACTGGAGGTGGCGGCACCATAGGCACCGGCGACGTCCAGTGGATGACCGCAGCTTGCGGTATCATCCATGAAGAATTCCATTCGGATGCCTTCTCCAAAACCGGTGGGCCGTTCCGTATGGTACAGTTGTGGGTCAACTTGCCCGCTAAGGACAAGATGAGCCCGGCCAAATATCAGGCGATTACGGCGGATACGATCCCGACCGTAACGTTCGATGGCGGTAGCGCGCGCATCATTGCCGGTGACTGGAACGGTACCAAGGGTGCAGCGACGACCTTCACCCCCATCAACCTGTGGGATGTCAAGCTCGACGCTGATGCTGAAGTGACTCTCGACCTTCCCGAAGGTCATAATGCCATGATCACCGTTTTGTCGGGGCATGTGACCATTGACGGCGAACGTGTGGGGGAAGCGGAAATTGCTCGCTTCAGTGTCGAAGGTGCTGGGGTAACGGTCCGCGCCGATGGTGAGACCAAACTCCTGGTTCTCACCGGAGAGCCGATTGACGAATCTGTGTTCGGCTATGGCCCGTTCGTGATGAACACGGAAAATGAAATCCGTGAGGCCATTGACGATTTCAACTCCGGTCGCTTCGGCCAGATGGCCGCAGCTTAACAACCTCCCCGCCCGGCCCGAGATATTCTCGGGCCGGGTTTTTATTATCCGGACAGGAAGGATATAGTATGACGAGCGAAGCCCGCAGAGACCCGGTAACTGACCATCTCCTTACGCCCGAAAACGCAGCCTTCATCATCATCGATTATCAACCGATTCAGGTTTTTTCGATCCGGTCGATCGACCAAAAAGAGCTGGTATTCAATATCGTCAGCACGACCAAGGCTGCGCTCAATTATGGTTTGCCGATTGTCCATTCGACGGTGAATGTGGAGACTGGTCATAACAAGCCCCCTATCCCGGAAATTCAGGAAATCTTGGGCCATTTGCCCACCTACGACCGGACCACGATCAACAGTTGGGAAGATGTTGAGTTCAAAAAGGCGGTTGAAGCGACGGGGCGGAAAAAACTGATCATGACGGCGCTTTGGACGGAAGCCTGTCTAGCCTTCCCCGCGCTGGATGCGTTGCGCGAAGGATATGAAGTCTATGTGGTGGTCGATGCGGTCGGCGGTACGTCCCTCGCTGCGCACAATGCCGCGCTCCACCGGATCGAACAGGCGGGCGGAAAGCTGATCAGCAAGACCCAGCTTTATTGCGAACTCCAGCGCGACTGGAATCGCGAGGAAACGGTGCCGGGCTTCATGCACGTGTTCCAGAATTGGGATGGGTCGAATCCGGAAAAGGATTTCCAGCAATAAATTTTGTAATGAAGGAATGCTATGAACGGCGTTATTCATAATCGCGAGAACCGTCGTTATGAACTGCCTATCGATGGCAGCGAGGATTTGGCGCTAGCCTTTTATCAGATGGATGAAAATGGTCACCGCATTCTCACCCATACCGAGGTTCCCTATGAATTTTCGGGTCAAGGCATTGCATCTGCACTTGCCCGAGCCGTTTTTGACGATGCACGCAAGGATGGGGTTAAACTCATCCTCAAGTGCCCGTTCATGGCCGGGTGGTTTGCCCGCCACCCCGATTATGCCGATGTGGTTGCCGGATAACCATATTGAAGAGGTCGGAGCAAAACTATGACGAATGAAAGGAAAATATGGGAATGACAAAAGTCGGTGTTGTTGTGGGCAGCCTGCGCAAGGGCAGTTTTTCCAAGATGGTAGCGCACGCGCTCGAAGAGGTTGCGCCAGAGGGCATGAGCTTCAACCATCTTGAATGGGGCGATCTGCCGCTGTTCAACCAGGACCTTGAGCAAACCCCGCCGCAGCAATGGGTAGATTTCCGCGAGCAGATCAAAGCGGTTGATGCGTTGTTATTTGTGACGCCCGAATATAACCGCTCGATCCCCGGGGGACTCAAAAATGCACTCGACGTCGGCTCGCGGCCCTATGGGCAAAATAGCTGGGGCGGCAAGCCGGGCATGGTGGTTTCAAGCTCAATCGGCAAACAGGGCGGCTTTGGCGCCTATCACCATTTGCGTCAGGTGCTGAGTTTCCTAGACGTGCCGCTCCCGGGCCAGCCAGAAGTCTATCTGTCCGATGTTTCGGGCCTATTCGAAGAAGGCAAGCTCAACAATGATGGCACCCGCGATTTCCTCAAGCGCGCAATGAAAAGCTACGGCGAATGGATCGCCCGCTTCAAGAAATAGAACTGCGCAAAGGAGAATGACCATGGCCGACATCAGCATTAGTAAGGAAATGAAGGACGACCGCCATGGCCGTTACGTTGCGCGGGTGGAGGGGATTGAGGCCGAGGCCGAACTCACCTTCACCCGGCGCGGTGCCGATTTGATCAGCGCCGACCATACCGGCGCACCCGAGGAGTTGCGCGGCACCGGGGCCGCTGCGGCGCTGGTCGATTATCTCATTGCCGATGCACGGGGTGCCGGCTTCAAGATCATCCCGCTCTGCCCCTATGTTCGCGCCCGCTATGAAAAACATCCAGACTGGCAGGATGTCATGACGGTAGGCCCCGGCGAAAAGCCAAAAATTTCTCTGCGCTGAAGGCAGGATAAGGTTAAGCTGCCTTTATGATCCTCACCGATATCGCCACGCGCACCTATAATCACAGCTTCCGGCTCGATCCGATTGTCCGCTCGCTGCTGGATACCGATTTCTATAAATTGCTGATGCTGCAATTGATCCATGCGCGGCACAGCAGCGTCGACGCGACCTTCAGCCTTATCAACCGGACGAAGTCAGTACGGCTGGCGGACATCATCGACGAAGCCGAACTACGCGCGCAACTCGACCATGCGCGCTCCGTCCGCTTTGCACCCAAAGAGCTGATCTGGCTCGCGGGCAATAGTTTCTACGGGCGCGAGCGGATGTTTTCGCCGGAGTTCATTGCCTTCCTGCGCGACTTTGAGTTGCCGCCATACGAGTTGCGCGTCGTTGACGGGCAGTTCGAACTCGACTTCGCGGGACCTTGGACGCACACGACGATGTGGGAAATCCCCGCGCTTGCCATTGTCAACGAGCTCAAATCACGTGCCGCATTGAAAGACCATGGCCGTTTCGCGCTCGACATCACCTATGCGCGCGCCAAAGCGAAATTATGGAACAAGATCGAGCGACTACAGGCACTCCCGGATCTAGTCATATCCGATTTCGGAACCCGCCGCCGCCACAGCCATTTGTGGCAGCGCTGGTGCGTCGAGGCGATGAAAGAAGGACTTGGCAAGCGTTTCATCGGCTCGTCTAACGTCCTCCTCGCGATGGATACTGACCTTGAAGCCATCGGCACCAATGCGCATGAATTGCCCATGGTGCTGGCGGCGCTCGCACGGAACGATGAAGACCTAAAGGCCGCGCCCTATCGCGTGCTCGAAGAATGGCAGCAGGATTATCACGGCAATCTTCTGATCGTGCTGCCCGATGCCTTCGGGACCGAAGCTTTCCTGCGCGATGCGCCCGATTGGGTCGCCACATGGAAAGGCTTTCGCCCCGACAGTCTGCCCCCGATTGAAGCGGGCGAAATGATCATCAACTGGTGGAAGCAACACGGTCAGAACCCCCAGGAAAAGCTGCTCATTTTCTCCGACGGGCTGGATATCGAAACGATTGAAGAGGCCTATCACTATTTCCACGGGCGGGTGCGGATGAGTTTTGGCTGGGGCACCAATCTTACTAATGATTTTCGCGATTGCGATCCGCTGCTGGCGAAAGATGCGTCCGACCTGCTTGATCCGATTTCGCTCGTCTGCAAGGTCACCAGTGCGGATGGCCGTCCGGCAGTCAAGCTATCGGACAACCCCGCCAAAGCGACGGGCGACAAAGCCGAAATTGAACGCTACCGTCGCGTCTTCGGTTCGCCCGCACGCGATGCGCACCAGCCGCGCGTATAGCGGTTACGAAAGAATGAGGATGCATTCCATGAAATATTCGGTTGCCCTGTTGGCATCTGCTTTGACCCTCATTGCGGTTCCTTCTCATGCGCAAAGCAATGTCTCGACCATCGCCAAGAGCGCCGCGTTCAAACAGGCGGAGGCGGCACTCGCTGCCGATTTTGATCGTTATGTGAGCGAACTCATCACCATCACTGAAATCCCTGCCCCGCCATTCAAGGAAGACGCGCGCGGCAAGGCAATGGCGGAGTATTTCCGGACTGCCGGGCTCAAAAATGTCACCATCGACGCAATCGGCAATGTGACCGCAGAGCGGCCCGGCACCGACCCGAAAGCCAAGTTTGTGGTGGTTGCGGCGCATCTCGACACCGTCTTTCCAGAGGACACGCCCATCAAGGTACGGCGCGAAGGCGACCGCTTGTTCGCGCCCGGCATAGGCGATGACAGCCGCGGCCTTGCCAATCTGCTGACTTATGCACGCGCACTCGATACGGCGAAAATCCGCACTCGCGCGCCGATCCTGTTTGTCGCCAATGTTGGCGAAGAGGGTCCAGGAAATCTGCGCGGGGTACGGCACCTGTTCACCGAGGGCGTCTATAAGGACCGCATCGGCGCGTTCTTCTCGATAGACGGAAGCGGCACCGAACGCATCGTCAATGGCGGGGTCGGTTCGAAACGCTATCATCTGGTTTTCAAAGGTCCTGGCGGGCATAGCTATGGCGCGTTCGGCCTCGTCAACCCGATGAATGCGATGGCATCAAGCATCAACGCGCTTTATCGCATCCTGCCTCCCACCAACCCCAAGACCACCTATTCGGCCAGCGTCACTGGAGGCGGCACCTCCGTCA
The DNA here is from genome assembly GCA_023458055.1 of Pseudomonadota bacterium. Taxonomy (GTDB): domain Bacteria; phylum Pseudomonadota; class Alphaproteobacteria; order Sphingomonadales; family Sphingomonadaceae; genus JAFAFE01. Next base: position 28,810 of record JAEXAW010000074.1, on the reverse strand, counting down.
ATTCGATCCCGCATGAGGTGTTTGTCGATATCGATATGCGTTCGGAAAGCGCGGCAGAACTGGCCAAGCTGGACAGCCAGTTTGTCGCTGCCGTGAACAAGTCCGTCGCCGATGAAAACGCCGCGCGTTCAACTAAAGCGGGCAAAGTCTCGGTCGCATTCGATATCATCGGCGAGCGGCCTGCAGGTGTGACTGCGCCGGAAACTGCCATCGTCCGCACGACCAGCAATGCTATCGCGGCGCTCGGCTTCAAACCGGAGCTTAGCGCCAGCTCAACCGATGCCAATCTGCCGATGAGTCTTGCTATTCCTGCAGTAACGATAGGTGCAGGCGGCGACGGGGGTCGCGCCCATTCCACGGACGAATATATCGATATTCCGCGCGCCGAAAGCTTGCGCGGCATGACCGCTGGTTTGCTCGCCATTATCGGCGTTGCAGGCGTACGTTAAAAGAGGAGACTGACCATAGCCATTGAACGCATCATCACCAAGCGCCCGCATGATCTGGGCGGCGGCTTCGAGGTCGGACGTGTTTTGCCCTTCCACGCGCGGCGGATGGTCGGCCCGTTCATTTTCTTCGATCATATGGGCCCAGTCGATCTTGCCCCCGGCATCCCCAAATCGCTCGACGTGCGCCCTCACCCGCATATCGGGCTTTCGACGGTTACCTATGTTTATGATGGCGCGATGACACATCGCGACAGCCTGGGCTTCCATCAGGAAATCCGCCCGGGCGAGGTCAACTGGATGACTGCGGGGAGCGGCATCACCCATTCGGAACGCTTTGAGGAAGCCCGCCTCCATGGTGCGCATATGGATGGCATACAGGCCTGGGTCGCGCTGCCGGTCGAAAATGAAGAAGACGCGCCGACCTTTGCCCATCATGCAGGGGCAGATTTACCCGAATGGCAGGAAGCGGGCGTTCGCGGCCGCCTGATTGCAGGCGAGGCCGAAGGAATGAAGGCCGCCGTCCACACCCACTCCCCGCTTTTCTACATGCATTGGGATATGGACAAAGGCGCGCGCCGCGTTTTGCCGGCACATTATAGCGAGCGCGCCATCTATGTCGGACGCGGTGCCGTTGAGGTTGACGGGCAATCGCTCGCGATGGGCCAAATGGCCGTGCTGGAACCCGGTCAGGAAGCGACCGTAACCGCGAGCGATGATGCCATCGTTATGGCGTTGGGAGGCGAACCGGTAGGTGAACGGTTCATGTTCTGGAATTTTGTGTCCTCATCCAAAGATCGGCTTGAACAGGCCAAAGAAGATTGGAAGCAGGGCCGGATGAAGCTCCCTGTCGGTGATGATAGCGAATTTACGCCATTACCGGAGCCTAAGCCCGAGCCGCCTGCGATGAGTTGAGGTGGTGCGAATACCTCTCGACTACGCTCGAGGCGGACGGAGGTGGGAGGGGCATCTCCAACGGGCAGAAACTATCCCTCCACCAACCGCCCGGTTTCGAAAAATTGCTCCATCGCCGCCTCATGCGGTGCAAGGTCAAACCCTTTTTCCGCGACCCATGCATCATCAAAATAAGTGCCGCGATAGCGCTCGCCATCGTCGCACAGGATGGTAACAATTGATCCCTGTTCGTCGCGGTCGGCCATTTCGGTCGCGATCACCGCGCTGGCCCATAGATTTGTGCCGGTCGAACCGCCACAGCGTTTGCCCAGACGGCGGCTGAGGACACGGGTCGCGGCAATGCTGCGCGCATCCGAAATCGCCATGACCCGATCAACCACATCGGCAATGAAACTCGGTTCCGCGCGTGGACGGCCAATCCCCTCTATACAGCCCGACGGACCTTGCTGCGTCATGATGCTGCGATCATGCCAATATTTGTGGAAGATGGATTCCTCCGGATCGACGACGCACAATGAGCTATGGTGCCGATTATAGCGCGCAAAGCGGCCAATGGTCGCCGAGGTGCCGCCCGTCCCTGCCCCGCATACGATCCAGCGCGGTACCGGATGCGGCTCGCGCTCCATCTGCGCGAAGATCGATTCCGCGATATTGTTATTGCCGCGCCAGTCGGTCGCGCGCTCAGCATATGTGAACTGATCGATATAGTGGCCGCCTGTTTCATCCGCGAGCGCCTGCGCGGCGCCATACATTTCCAGCGCACTATCAACGAAGTGGCAGCGCCCGCCGTAGAATTCAATCGCGTCTATCTTTGTCTGCGCCGTGCTCGCCGGACAAACGGCGACGAAGGGCACACCGAGCATTCGGGCAAAATAGGCTTCCGATACCGCTGTCGAACCGCTGGATGCGTCGATGACTGTCGTCTGCGGCCCGATCCAGCCATTGCATAGCGCATAAAGAAACAGCGAGCGCGCCAGACGATGCTTAAGGCTCCCGGTCGGATGACTCGATTCATCTTTAAGATAGAGTGCGATATGCGGTAGCGCGGGTAGGGAGACGGGTATGAGATGGGTATCGGCCGAGCGATTATAATCGGCCTCAATCCGGCCTATCGCCCAATTTACCCATTCACGGTCGCACGCCACATTTATTCTCCCATACTCCATTTTCGATTTTGCCGCTTTCGCGATCCGGCGCTTCGCTGTCAACTGCGTTAGGTCTTGGTTAACGCCTGAGGGATAGGAAGATGTAAAATACATGTAAAAACCGGATGGGAATCGGACTCCCAATCGCGGTGCAATGGAGCAAGATATGGCGAACAAAATCGAAGGTCAGGAGTTGGAGGCCATCCGGCTCCGTATCAATGAAACCGCGAAGCTGCTGGATCGCGATATCGACCAGCGCGCACAGCTTTATCTGTCGGACGATAGTTTCGCGGCAGACCTTCAGAAATTGTGGCGAAGCCACGAAAGCGGAATACGGGCCAGTGCCGCACGGTTCTGGTCAAACCAGATAACCGACGATGTTGTGAAGCGCCTCCGCATTCAAAAGAGCAAGGATTTGTCCAAGCAAGACATCGTTGATTTTGCCATAGAATCCAACGTTGCGCCATTTGAGTCCGACACCAAAATATGGATGGCCGCAACCGCAGGCATCATGCGGGAAGCTTGGTTCGCCCGGACCGAAGCGCGTGCATTCTCAAATATCAGCGCTTTCAGCACCAGTTTGATTGATGACTTGCTGGACGAGGTTCAGGATGATCATGACGCCCGGCGCTTGATTGTGCGCACGCTGAACAAGCTGAGCTCGGTCCAATATGAAATCATGGCGACGCACCGCGCCGAGCTGGAACATAAAATTTCCACTGTCATCATCGGCGAAAAGGCGCAGGATTATCGTGACCAATTGCTCGCATTGATGAACGAGACATTGGCGCAGACCAGCGAACTCAAGCGCGCAGTCGATATAACGGCAGCGGAAACCGGTCAGATTCAAGGCAAAGCGGCCGAAATGACCAGCGTATCGGAACAGTCCGCCACCGCGATGCAGGACGCCGCCCGCGTCGCATCGGGCCTGATCACGGCCATTGGCAGCGTTCAGGAACAACTCGATCTGTCGCTTAAAGTCGCCGTCGAGGCCGAGGAGCGTGCGGAGGAAGCAACGCAGGCGGGCACAATGCTGACCGAACAAACGCTTGCGATTGAATCGATTCTCGGCCTCATCCGCTCGATTGCGGGACAAACCAATTTGCTCGCGCTCAATGCGACGATTGAAGCGGCCCGCGCGGGTGATGCCGGGCGGGGATTTGCGGTGGTTGCGCAGGAGGTCAAATCGCTCGCCAGCGAAACGGCGCGCGCGACCGATGAAATCGCCGCCAAGATCGCCCTCATCCAAGGAGCAACGCGCGATACGACCCGCAGCAGCGATAATGTGCGTGACACGGTGGGGCGGATGAAATCGGCCTCGGAAAAAATGCTCGGCACCATCGCAGAGCAGGCCTTTATCATCTCCACCATGACGTCAGCCGTCGACGAAACTGCCATGGGTGCCGAATCCATGTCCAACCTGCTGGCTCAGGTGAATGCGGACGTGGACCGCATGGCGTCCAGCATCCGCAGTGTCGCCAACGGATTTATCCGGGTCGATCAACAACTTGCTCAGGCGCGCGAAGATGCCCGACAATTTGTCGACGGCATCGCGCTGGAGGCCGCAGCGTAACATCCACCGGATCAATTAGAGCGTAAAGACCCACCACGCGCCATCCTTCCCCCTTGCCTCTCTGCCGACTTCGCGGCATGGGGCGATAACAGGTTTTGCATCGAATAAAGGGATTGCGCAACGATGGCCGCCGGACGACTTCAGGACAAACTCGTAACCATTTTTGGCGGCGGTGGTTTTATCGGCCGTTATCTCGCGCAGGTGGTTTTGGCCGAAGGCGCGCGGGTCCGCATCGCCGAGCGCACACCCGACAGCGCCTATTATATCCGCCCGCTCGGCGAATTGGGCCGGACGCAATTTGTCCCTGCCGATGTGACCATGCCCAACACTGTGGCCGCCGCTTGCGCGGGCGCGGATATTGTCGTCAATCTGGTCGGCGTGATGGGCGCCAACATGGAAGCCGTAAACGCCAAGGGTGCCGGAAATGTTGCTCAGGCGGCGCGCGCTGCTGGGGTTGCGACGCTTATTCATGTCTCTGCGCTTGGTGCTGATCGGGAAAGCCCGTCGGTCTATGGACGCAGCAAGGGTGAAGGCGAAGCGGCGATACGCGCGGCTTTCCCTGCCGCGACCATCCTGCGTCCCTCGATCGTATTCGGGCGGGAGGACAAGTTCATCAATCGGTTTGCGGGATATTTCCGTGGCCTCAACCTGATGCCGATTGTGATGGGCGCAACCAAATTGCAACCCGTCTATGTTGAGGACGTCGCCCAAGCCGCCCTCGCTGCGATTTTGCAGGCCGACGCGCGCGGACAAGTATATGAACTGGGTGGGCCAGAAATTTCGACGATGAAGAGCCTGCTCCACTGGATTGGCCGCGCGACCGAGCAAACCGTATATCCGCTCGACATTCCGGATGCGGTTTCGGGGCTGGTTGCAAGTCTCACCGGATGGATGCCCGGAGCGCCCATCACCAAAGACCAGTGGCTCATGTTGCAAAAAGACAATGTAGTCGCAGCCAATGCCAAAACCCTCGAGGACCTTGGCGTTGCGGCAACTCCTATTGCAGCGGTCGCGCCAGGATGGCTGGTGCAATATCGCCCGTCGGGACGCTTCACTACCAAGCTGCGTGCCTGAATTACACGCCCCTCTCATCGCTAGAAAGTACGCTGCAGCATGTCCCCTATCCTGATCGCGATCCTGCTCGGCATTGTAGAGGGGGTAACCGAATTTTTACCGGTGTCCTCTACCGGCCATCTCATGCTCGCAACCGAACTCCTTGGAGCGAGCGCAGAACAATGGAAGGTGTTCAACATCATCATCCAGTTGGGCGCAATCCTTGCGGTGGTAGTGCTCTACTGGCGCACCTTCTGGGCGGTTGGCATGGGATTGCTCAAGTGGGAAGCGCATTCGGTGCGGTTTGTCCGTAACCTCCTCATTGCGTTTCTTCCCTCGGTCGTAATCGGCCTCGCCGCCAAAGATTATATCGACCAAATGTTAGGTACCCCTCTCATCGTGCCGGTCACGCTCATACTGGGCGGCATCGCGATTTTGATGATCGAGAAAAATGTCCAGCCGTCGGACACGCGCGGGATCGCTGATATTTCGCTTAAGAAAGTGATCGGTGTCGGCTTCGCACAATGTCTGGCGATGATCCCGGGCGTCAGCCGTTCGGGCGCGACGATTATGGGCGCTCTCGCGATGGGCATCGAACGGCGCACGGCGGCAGAATTCAGCTTCTTTCTTGCCATCCCCACGATGCTCGGCGCATCAACGCTGGAAATCCTCGACAATAAAGAAGCGATTGCATCCGGCTCGATGGGTGTCGGCTGGACAGAAATCGCAATCGGCTTTGTCGTCAGCTTCGTCGTCGCGATGGCGGTGATCAAGGCATTCGTCGCTTTTGTGTCGAAGAGCGGCTTTTCGCCATTCGCCTGGTATCGTATCGTCGCAGGCGCAGCGGCCCTGATCTGGTTGATGAATAGATAGTATCGTTTTTTTACTATTTATCGATACGGTATCGAATAAATTGTGCAGCTGCGAAATAATATTTCTTATTAAGTCATGAATACTGCCCTACTTATCATTTTTTGCGTGACAAGATCCCGAATCCATGATGAGGCCTCACTGTCTTAATTTGCAGTGTATGGGGCTCTTCAATCATGGCCGATAATCCGATGTTGAAATTTGTGGGGACGGGACAGGCTTATCCCGACAAGCGCACCGCCGCTGACCGTGCCCGCGATTTTCAGGAAATTTCGGATCGTTATAACGCCCCGAAGGCCGAAGAGCAAGCCTCGCGCTGTTCGCAATGCGGGGTGCCTTATTGCTCGGTCCACTGCCCGCTACATAATCATATCCCTGACTGGCTGCGCCTCACCGCAGAGGGGCGGCTGCGTGAGGCCTATGAACTCAGCAACGCGACCTCGACCATGCCCGAAATTTGCGGTCGCATCTGCCCGCAGGACCGCCTGTGCGAAGGCAATTGCGTGATCGAATTTTCAGGGCACGGCGCCGTCACCATCGGGTCGGTCGAAAAATATATCACCGATACGGCCTGGGCCGAGGGCTGGATCGAACCCGTCGCGGTGGGTAACGCCACCGGCCAATCAGTCGGGGTGATTGGTGCCGGGCCGGCCGGACTCGCAGCCGCTGAATATCTCCGCCGAGCCGGGCATGATGTGCATGTCTATGATCGCCACGATCGCGCGGGCGGGCTCCTGACCTATGGCATTCCGGGCTTCAAGCTGGAAAAAGATGTGGTGATGCGCCGCGTCGATCGCCTCAAGCAATCCGGCATTGTTTTTCACGAAGGCTTTGCTGTTGGCGAAGATGTCAGCCTTGAGGACCTGCGCGCCAAACATGATGCCCTGCTCATTGCGACCGGCGTCTATAAGGCAAAGCCGATGGGAATTGCGGGCGATGACAAGGATGGAATGATCGAGGCACTTGATTATCTCACCGCCTCCAACCGCAAAGGCTTTGGCGATGCGGCGCCAGCGTTCGACGATGGCAATCTTGATGCCAAAGGCAAAGATGTGGTCGTAATCGGTGGCGGCGATACCGCGATGGACTGCGTCCGCACCGCGATCCGTCAGGGCGCAAAATCGGTCAAATGTCTCTACCGCCGCGACCGCGCCAATATGCCGGGCTCGCAGCGCGAGGTGCAAAATGCCGAGGAAGAAGGCGTCGAATTTGTCTGGCTCTCCGCGCCCACCGGCTTTGCGGGCAAGGACAAGGTCAGCGGCGTTGAAGCAACCGCAATGCGCCTCGGTGCTCCGGACGCATCGGGCCGCCGCTCGCCCGAGCCGGAACCCGGCAGCGAAACCACCCACGATGCGGATATGGTGATCAAGGCGCTCGGCTTTGATGCCGAGGACCTTCCCAAATTATTTGGCGCGGACGACCTCGGCGTCACCCGCTGGGGTACATTAAGGGTCGACCATCAGACAATGATGACCAGCATCGACGGCGTGTTTGCGGCAGGCGACATCGTGCGCGGCGCGAGCCTCGTCGTCTGGGCCATCCGCGATGGGCAAGATGTGGCGGGACATATGACCGCGTATCTAAAAATCGCGCGTGACAAGGCGCAAGCAGAAAGGAAAGCCGCGTGATCAAGAGCCTTGGGATCATCGCCGTGGGCTTGGCGACTCTATCTGCGCCGTCCTTCGCACAGCAAGCCACTGCTCCGGCAAAGCTGGAAGCTCCCGCATCCCCAGCGCTTGAGGCGAAAGCGCTAGAACTTGCCAAAATTCTCAACAGCGAGCGTATCATTATCGGCAATGACAAAGACAATGGCAAAGCCGTTAACATGGTCAAGGATTTAGCCACAGCTTCCCCCGCTCTGACTCGATACAGCGTTAAACATCCCGGGTTTATTGAAGATTTGACGATCACGCTCATGCCCGTGATCGACCATTATCTGCGGCAACGTTTACCAGAGTTGCAGAAGCGCCAAGCCACGCTTTATGCCAAGCATTTTACGAGCAACGAGCTCACTTATCTTGTCGACTTTTACGGCTCGCCAACCGGGCAAAAAATGATTGAGCAGATGCTCCTTAATATGAAAAGTGAAGCCGTGCTCGCGGAGGCAAAACGGTCGCCGGACTTCAACTTCAGCACAGAATCCGTGATGAAGGATGTGCGGGCCACAGCGCCCAAGGTTTTGCAGCAATTAACGGCTGAAGACTACAAAGTGCTGGGTGAGTTAAGCCGCCACACAGCGGCCCCGAAATTACGGCACCTAGGCCCCCAAACACAAGCGATTGCTCTGGAATGGTATCAGGAAACCGCGCCTGGCGAGGACGAAGCCATCAATGCCGCCATCCTCACAGTCTTCGCTAAATATGAAAAGCCCGGAGCAAAAAAATGACCGATCTCCGTCAATATCTCGCCACCCATGGCATGTACCGCCCCGAATTTGAATCCGATGCCTGCGGCGTTGGCCTTGTTGCGGCGACCAATGGCAAGCCTTCACGGCGCGTCGTCGCCTCGGCGATTGATGCGCTGAAGGCGGTATGGCATCGCGGCGCGGTTGATGCTGATGGCAAAACCGGCGATGGCGCGGGACTCCATGTTGATTTGCCGGTTCGCTTCTTTGACGAAGCTATCGCCGCGTCAGGCCACAAGGTCCGCCCCAACCGTCTCGCGGTGGGCATGGTATTTCTGCCGCGCACCGATCTTGGGGCGCAGGAGACCTGCCGCACCATCATCGAATCCGAAATCATCGATGCTGGCTACACCATCTATGGCTGGCGGCAGGTGCCGGTCGACGTGTCGGTAATCGGCGACAAAGCCCAGCGCACGCGCCCCGAAATCGAGCAGATCATGATCGCGGGGCCCCTCCCCGACGAACAATCCGCCGAAGAGTTTGAAAAGCAGCTCTACCTCATCCGCCGCCGCATCGAAAAGAAAGTGATCGCAGCGCAGATTGGCGACTTTTATATCTGTTCGTTGTCGTGCCGTTCGATCATCTACAAGGGGCTGTTCCTCGCAGAATCGCTCTCGGTCTTTTATCCCGACCTCACCGATGCGCGCTTTGAAAGCCGTATCGCGATCTTCCATCAGCGCTATTCGACCAACACTTTCCCGCAATGGTGGCTGGCGCAGCCGTTCCGCTGCCTTGCGCATAATGGTGAAATCAACACCATCCGCGGCAACCAGAACTGGATGAAGAGCCACGAAATTAAAATGGCGAGCCTTGCCTTCGGTGAACATTCTGAAGACATCAAGCCGGTCATTCCGGCAGGCGCATCCGATACCGCCGCGCTTGATGCGGTGTTCGAAGCCATTTGTCGTTCGGGCCGCGATGGTCCGACCGCCAAGCTCATGCTCGTTCCCGAAGCCTGGAATGATGGCGATGACACCCCGCCCCAGCACAAGGCGATGTATAATTATCTCGCCTCGGTGATGGAGCCATGGGATGGCCCTGCGGCGCTCGCCATGACTGATGGTCGTTGGGCGGTCGCGGGCATGGACAGGAATGCGCTGCGTCCCTTGCGCTACACGATTACCAATGATGGTTTGCTGGTCGTGGGTTCGGAAGCGGGCATGGTCGTGCTACCCGAAAACAGCATTGTCAAAAAGGGCCGCCTTGGCCCGGGACAGATGATTGCCGTAGATCTGGATGAAGGCAAACTCTACAAAGACAAGGCGATCAAGGACCGTATCGCGGGCGAACATCCCTATGCCGAAATGGTCAAGGGCTTCCTTAAAATGTCCGACCTCCCCAAGTCCAAAAAATCCTCGCAGCCGCAATGGAATAAAGAGGAACTTATCCGTCGCCAGATGGCCGCCGGTTTGACGCTCGAGGATATAGAGCTTGTCCTCGCGCCGATGGTCGAAGACGCCAAGGAAGCCATTGGCTCGATGGGGGACGACACCCCGCTCGCGGTCATTTCCGACAAGCCGCGCAATGTCAGCCAATTCTTCCGCCAGAATTTCAGCCAGGTGACCAATCCACCAATCGATCCTTTGCGCGAGCGGCAGGTGATGAGTTTGAAAACGCGCTTTTCCAACCTCGCCAATATTCTCGAAACCGATGCGCAAAATGATCATGTGCTGGTGATTGATTCCCCCGTATTGCTCTCGGAAGATTGGGATCGTCTGCGCGCCAATTTCGGCGATGCGGTCGCGACCATTGATTGCGGCTTTGAAAAAGGGTCTGGCCCCCAAGGCCTTCGCGACGGTATCGCCCGCATCCGTGCGGAAGCGGAACACGCCGTGCGCGCTGGAAAAACCGAATTATTCCTGACCGATGAAGGCATTGGCGCCGACCGCATGGGCATTGCCATGGTACTCGCGGCCGCTGCCGTCCACACCCATTTGGTGCGCAAGGGACTGCGGTCTTATGCATCGGTCAATGTCCGTTCGGCCGAAGCGCTCGACACGCACGCTTTTGCGGTGCTCATCGGCGTCGGCGCGACCACGATCCATGCCTATCTCGCTGAAGCCAGCATCGCCGACCGTCACGCCCGTGGTCTGTTCGGGGAGCGTAGCCTCAACACCTGCCTTGAAAATTACCGCACCGCGATCAACGAAGGCCTGCTTAAGATCCTGTCCAAGATGGGAATTGCGGTTATCTCCTCCTATCGCGGCGGCTATAATTTTGAAGCCGTGGGTCTCTCGCGAGCGCTGGTCAACGATCTTTTCCCCGGAATGCCTGCCAAAATTTCCGGCGAGGGCTATAACAGCCTCTATCTAAACGCGGTGCTGCGCCATGATCCGGCTTATGCCGATGGCGTCGTGCATTTGCCGGTCGGCGGTTTCTACCGTCATCGCGCAGGCGGCGAGACCCACGCTTATTCCGCGCAGTTGATGCATCTCCTCCAGACGTCGGTGCAGACGGACAGCTATTCAACCTATCTTCAGTTCTCGCGCGGAATTCAGGATATGGCACCCGTTTATCTGCGCGACCTGATGGAGTTTTCCACCGACCGCCAGCCCATCCCGATTGATGAGGTCGAGGCGATCACCGAAATCCGCAAGCGCTTTGTGACGCCCGGCATGAGCCTTGGTGCGCTCTCTCCGGAAGCGCATGAAACGCTTGCTATCGCGATGAACCGCATCGGGGCGAAGGCCGTGTCGGGCGAAGGCGGCGAAGACAGCGCGCGCTTCAAACCCTATGATAATGGCGACAATGCCAACAGCACGATCAAGCAGATTGCGTCCGGTCGTTTTGGCGTGACAGCCGAATATCTCGGCGCGTGCGAGGAAATTGAGATCAAGGTCGCACAAGGCGCAAAGCCTGGCGAGGGCGGCCAGCTCCCGGGGTTCAAGGTAACCGAATTCATAGCGCGCCTGCGCCACTCGACGCCCGGCGTGACGCTGATTTCACCTCCGCCGCACCATGATATTTACTCGATCGAGGATCTGGCGCAGCTCATCTATGATTTGAAGCAGATCAACCCGCGCGCGCGGGTGTGCGTTAAGCTCGTTTCGTCAGCAGGCATCGGCACGGTCGCGGCGGGCGTCGCCAAAGCGCATGCCGACGTAATTCTTGTCTCCGGCAATGTCGGCGGCACGGGCGCGTCGCCGCTTACCAGCATCAAATATGCCGGGACCCCGTGGGAAATGGGTCTTTCCGAGGTCAACCAGGTGTTGACGCTCAATGGCCTGCGCCACCGCATCAAGCTGCGCACCGATGGCGGGCTCAAGACCGGACGCGACATTGTCATTGCCGCGATTCTTGGTGCCGAAGAGTTTGGCATCGGAACGCTCAGCCTCGTAGCCATGGGCTGCATCATGGTCCGCCAGTGCCATTCGAACACCTGTCCGGTCGGCGTCTGCACACAGGATGAAAAGCTGCGCGCGAAATTCACTGGCAGCCCGGAAAAGGTCATAAACTTGATGACCTTCATCGCCGAAGAGGTGCGCGAGATCCTTGCCCGCCTTGGCTTCCGCAGCCTCGATGAAATCATCGGGCGCACCGAACTTCTGAAGCAGGTCAGCCGCGGTGCGGAACATCTTGACGATCTCGATTTGAACCCGATCCTCGCCAAAGTCGATGCGCCGGATGACCAACGCCGCTTCTCCATCCCCACCTTCCGCAATGAAGTGCCGGACAGTTTGGACGCGCAGATGATCGCGGACGCAAAAGCCGTGTTCGAGCGCGGGGAGAAGATGCAGCTGACCTACACGGTGCGCAATACCCACCGCGCCGTCGGCACGCGGCTATCTGCAGAAGTCACCGCCAAGTTCGGCATGAGCGCACTCGCCGACGATCATATCCAGGTGCGGCTGCGCGGCTCGGCGGGCCAATCGCTCGGCGCATTCCTGTGCAAAGGCATCACGCTCGAAGTGTTTGGCGAGGCTAATGATTATGTCGGCAAGGGGCTTTCGGGCGGCCGCATCATCGTGCGCCCCACGGTGTCCTCGCCGCTCGTCAGTCAGGATAATACCATCCTTGGCAATACCGTGCTCTACGGCGCGACCAGTGGTACCTTGCTTGCGGCGGGCCAGGCGGGCGAGCGTTTTGCCGTGCGCAACTCGGGGGCGACCGTGGTCGTCGAAGGCGCGGGCGCCAATGCGTGTGAATATATGACCGGCGGTATCGCAGTTATCCTCGGCAAGGTCGGCGCGAATTTCGGTGCGGGCATGACCGGCGGGATGGCGTTCATCTATGATGACCGCGATAATTTCCCCGCGCACGCCAACCCCGAAAGCATCCTCTGGCAAAAGCTGGAGAGCGCACATTGGGAAGGCGTCCTGAAGGCACTGGTCGAAGCGCATGCCGAAGCAACCGACAGCCAATGGTCACAGGAAATCCTGCGCGACTGGGATCGGGCGCGGACCCGCTTCTGGCAGGTTTGCCCCAAGGAGATGGTCAACCGGCTGACTCATCCGCTGAGTGATACGGTGGAACTGGAAGCGGCTGAGTAAGGCCATAGCCGTTATTGCGAGCGCCGAAGGCGTGTTGCAATCCCAGTGTTCGCTTGCGCGACTGTGGATTGCCGCGTCGCTTCGCGGTTTGCAATGACGAGCATATTTGATCGCGCATCCCCTTCGTCGCACCCCACACTCATGTTACCACTATTTACCGCAGTCTTGCGTTTCGTTCAGCTTCGCATAAGCTGTAGCGGACTATAGGCCCGTTCGATTTGGTTTCCGGAAGCGCCGTTGGCATAACCCTCCGGACGATAAGGATATTGGAGGACGACGATGCGCCGTGCCCTGTTTCTTGCTATTCCCCTCGCGGCGATGATTGCCGCGCCCGCTGCTGCGCGTGATGCCCGCGATGAGGATCGCGACATGCGCGAGGTTCAGACCGAAATGGTCGACAAACTTAACGATCCCAAATTTCAGGACGGCATGGCCGATATGATGGTCGGCATGATGAAGGCGTTGGCGACGATGAAAGTCGCGCCGATCATTGATGCTGCTGCCAAAGTTGATCCCCGCGCCGAGCGCAAGCGCGTCGATCCTGACACCACTGTTGGCGATATGATGTCCAAGGGCGACCCCAACTATATGGACCGTATGGAAGATCAGACCCGCGTCATGACCCGCTCGATGGGCGTGATGGCATCGGGCATGGCCAAGATGATGCCCGTCATGGTCGATATGGCCAAGGATATGGGAGCCCAGATGGAAAAATCGATGGGCAAGAGCATGAAGAAAATCTCGAAGGATATGGAGCGTCAGCTCGACTGATCGCACCCGATATTCGAAATAAAAACCAACAAGGGTCCGGTTTTTACGACCGGGCCCTTCTTTTTACCTATTGCCTCTTGCCGATAATTGCTTCCCTAGCCTAACAGGAATGCTCCATGTGGCAGATTTTCCAATTTCCTCTATGTCCCTTTTCCCGCAAGGTTCGGCTACTGCTGGGCGAAAAGGGCGTGGGCTACGAACTGGTGCGGGAGTCGCCTTGGGAGCATCGTGACGAATTTATCGACATGAACCCGACCGGTCGCACGCCGGTGGTGCGCGACCATGAGCGCGAAATCACCCTGATCGACAGCCAGGCGATCTGCGAATATTTCGAAGAGACGGTCGACAATAATGCGATGATTTCAGGAACCGCGACCAGCCGCGCGGAAATCCGTCGCCTTGTCGCCTGGTTCGATGAGCAGTTTTTCGGCGACGTCGTAGCGCCGTTGCTCCACGAGCGCATGTATAAGCGGATCGCCCATCGCCAGCCGCCCGATGCGCGCGTGCTGAGAGAGGCGATGCGTCTCGCCAACCAGCATCTCGATTATGTCGATTATCTGATCGACCATCGACCTTGGCTTGCGGGCGCAACGATGAGCCTCGCCGACATCGCCGCCGCCGCGCATATTTCGGTCGCCGATTATCTCGGCGGTATCGATTGGTCGGCGCATGAGCAGACCAAAGGCTGGTATGCCGGGTTCAAATCCCGCCCAAGCTTCCGCCCGCTCCTTTCCGAACGCATGGAAATCGTATCCCCGCCTGCACATTATGAGCAGCTCGATTTTTAACCCGCGATATTTATAACCGGTGGGGCCTTTAAAGCTTTCTTACCGCAAAGGCCTCGTCCATTGTGCGGCTATAGCGCTTTACGCCCGGAAAGAGAGACCATGACCCGCTCCCGAATCACGCTTGGTATGACCGCCCTCGTTCTTATTGCTTCGCCCGCCGCGGCACAGGAAAAGAAGGGCGAGGACGTAGTCGCGCGTCCTGCTGCGATGCAGATGGAAAATGTGCCGGACGTGCCGACCGCGCTCGCGGACCGGGTCCGCCCTTATCTCGAATATCGCACGGCGACTTTTGAGGGCTGGAACCCGCTTGACGGGTCCATGCTGATCAAGACCCGCTTCGGCAACACGGCGCAACTCCACAGCGTCAAAAGCTCCGGTGCGGCGCGAACCCAGATCAGCTTTGAAAATGAGCCGGTATCAGGCCATTGGTCGCCGGGGGGCGATATCCTACTGGTCGAAAAGGATAAGGGCGGCGATGAATTTTATCAGCTTTATACGCTGAGCAAAGGACGCCTCACCCTTCTCACCGACGGCAAGAGCCGCAACCAGTTTGGCACCTGGTCAAAGGATGGTCGCCTGATCGGCTATAGCTCGACGCGGCGCAACGGCACCGATGGTGACCTTTATGTGATGGACCCGCGCGATCCCAAGACCGACCGGCTGGTCGCGAAAGTCCAGGGCGGAGGTTGGGCTATTGCGGCATTCCTCCCCGACGGCAAAAGCGCGATTGCCGCCCAATATATTTCGATCGACAAGACTAATCTTTATCGTCTCGACCTCGCGAGCGGTGAGATGACACCGCTTGGCGACCAGCGCAAGCCGATCTCCTATGGCGCGATCAAAACTGCCAAAGACGGCACCATTTGGGCTACCAGCGATGCGGGTGCTGACTTTCAGCGGCTCGGCACCATTGATCCGGCAAGCGGCCTGTTCACACCCCGCAGCCCCGACAAACAATGGGATATTGAGGAGTTTGAAATCGGCGTTGGCTTCATCGCCTATCTTGTCAACGAGGCTGGCGCGAGCCGGTTGAAGCTACTCGATAACGCGAGCGGCGCTGTGCGCACCGTGACCGCGCTTAGGACAGGCGTTGCAAGCGATCTCGATATTGCGGGGGACGGGCGGATCGGGCTGACTTTGTCGTCAGCCAAAGTGCCGTCGGACGTCTTTGCAGTCGATCCTAAAAATCTCGCTGTCACCCGTTGGACCAACAGCGAAACCGGCGGGCTCGATCCCAATGCCAATGTCGAGCCGGAACTGATCTCAGTGAAAAGTTTCGATGGTGAGCCGATGTCCGGCCTCCTTTATCGGCCCGATCCGGCCAAGTTCCCCGGCAAGCGTCCGCTCTTGGTGTGGATCCACGGAGGTCCGGAGAGTCAGACACGCCCGAACTTTTTGGGGCGCTATAATTATCTGATGAACGAACTTGGCATTGCGATGTTCTACCCCAATGTGCGCGGCTCATCGGGCTATGGCAAACGCTTCGTCAATCTCGATAACGGGCCGTTCCTGCGCGAAAATTCGGTCAAGGATATTGGCGCGTTCATGGCTGCACTCAAAAAGGATCCGGCCATCGACTCTACGCGGATGGCGGAAACCGGGCGCTCCTATGGCGGCTACATGTGTTATGCGACCGCGATTTTTTATCCGGATATGTTCAAGTCGGCGAACTGCGTGGTTGCGATTTCCGATTTTGTCACCTTTCTCAATAATACCCAAAGCTATCGCCGCGACCTGCGCCGCGCCGAATATGGCGACGAGCGTGACCCCAAGCAGCTCACCCAATTCCAGAAAATAGCACCGATGCGGCGGATCACTGAAATCAAGATGCCACTTTATGTCGTCGCGGGCGAAAATGACCCGCGTGTTCCTGCCTCAGAAGCGCGGCAAGTGGCGGCTGCGGTGGGTAAAGCCGGAACCCCGGTATGGCTCTCCATCGCACAGAATGAAGGCCATCAATGGGGCAAAAAGGAGAATGTCGATTATCAGTTCTGGACTGATTTGATGTTCTGGGAATAGACCTTGTTGGGGAAGTGACGACAGACGATAGTGGGGCGTCACCTTGGACTTACTTCAGGATCCATAATCTATGCCGCATGTGGCGGTTGTGCCGCTGATATCCTCAAGGCGAAGGCTTCGCCATATGAATGCTTAAACAAGTTCAGCAGGACGAACGAAAAGGCAAAGATCGAGGATTCAACACCCCATATATTTCCAATTTCGCTGCTTGCCCTCCGCAATCCATTCGATGGCTTGCGTTAAGCGTTTCGTGCGGGTGTCCTCGCGTTTCGCCTCGGTGATCCAGTCGATATATTCCCGCTTGTGCGATGGAGCGAAATTGGCCCAGACAGCCCCGGCTGCGGCATTTTGATCAAGCGCGGCCTGTAAATCCTCGGGGGTAGTCGGCATCGGCTTAGGGGCTTTTTTGGGCTTGGGCGTCCCCGCCTTGGCGCCTGACCGAATGAGTTCGGCACCTTTTTGAAGGCGCTGGATCAGCTCTTTTTCGTCGGGAAGGTCATCGGTGCTGGTGAGCTTGCCAAAGCTCCCCATGCCTTCTTTTTCGGCATGCGCGCCGGGTTCCAGTCCGTGCCAGATACCAAAGCTGGCATGCGCCTTGAACGCCGCCATCCCCGCGAGGTTTTTACCATTGACCACAAAATGCGGCATCGACCATTTGATGGTTTCTTCCGCATCCGGCACCGCCTTATGGACCAGCGCGCGGACATGCGCGAGGATCGGCTGGGCGAAGGGTTGCGCCTTTTCAATATAGGCATCAATGCGCGGATCGGTTTTGGACATCAGGTTTTCCTCCTCCGTTCATGTCGAACGAAGTCGAGACACCTTTGCGCAACCGCCTCTCGACTTCGCTCAAGGCAAACAGTTATTGTTTGACCAAGGCCATCAAATAATTAAGCGTCATATCATCGCTCAACTGAAATCCGCGCGTTGGCGAAAAGGACAGGCCCCGCTTGTCGGTCACCACCAGCCCCGCCGCATCGGCGTGCGCTTCCAGCTCGTCGGGCGTCAGAAATTGGCTCCAGTTATGCGTGCCCTTGGGGATTTGGCCGAGCCCCTCACCTACCGTAATCATCGCCAGCCGAGACAAGGGCGTGCGATTGGGCGTCGACAGGATCATCAAGCCGCCATCCGCCAATTTATTGGCCAATGCCGAGATAAAGGCGGCAGGATCGGCAACATGCTCGATGACCTCCAGGCTAGTCACCAAGTCAAACGGCGCAAGCTTAATGCGCGCGATATCCCCATGGCGATAGTCGATTTTCAGCCCCTGTCCCGCCGCATGGGCCTTGGCTGCTGCGATATTCTCGGGCGCTGCATCTACCCCGGTGACCGCCGCGCCCATCCGCGCCAGCGGTTCGGATAATAAGCCGGCACCGCAGCCAACATCGAGCGCGCGCTTGCCAGCAAGCGGCGTGCGGTTGCGGTCATCTCCGCCCCAATGCCGGTCCACCGCCTCGCGGATATAGCCGAGCCGCACCGGGTTCAGCTTGTGCAGCATAGCCGACGAACCTTTGGGGTTCCACCAATCCGCGGCAAGTTGCCCGAAATGTTCGGCTTCTTTGGCGACAATCGATGACATAAGTGGTTTCTTTCGTACCCAAAAATATTCGCTGGTTGCGGTTGCCTTGATTTCGCCGCTTGCCTAAGAGGCGCGTGGCTTCGCAAATACGGAGAATAAACAACAGATCATGGCCCGTATAGTGATGAAATTTGGCGGTACCTCTATGGCCGGTACCGAACGCATCCGCACCGTAGCGCAACTGGTAAAGCGCGAGGTCGATCAAGGCAATCAAGTTGCCGTGGTGGTTTCCGCCATGTCGGGCGAAACCGATCGGCTGGTCAATTTCTGCCGTGAGGCCTCTCCGGTCTATGATCCGGCAGAATATGACGTGGTGGTCGCCTCGGGCGAACAAGTGACTTCCGGCCTATTGGCGCTTTCGTTGCAGGCCATCGACGTGCCGGCGCGGAGCTGGCTCGGCTGGCAACTCCCCATCCATACGATGGAAGCGCATGAAAAGGCGCGCATCGGTGAAATTGATGCAGACAGGCTGATCGCTGCCATGGAGACGGGGCAGGTTGCGGTCATTCCGGGCTTCCAGGGTGTCATGGATGATGGCCGCGTTGCGACACTCGGGCGCGGCGGATCGGATACCTCGGCGGTTGCAGTTGCGGCGGCGATCAAGGCCGACCGCTGCGACATCTACACCGACGTCGACGGCGTTTATACGACCGACCCGCGCATTGATCCCAAGGCGCGCAAGCTCGCCATGGTCACCTATGAAGAAATGCTCGAACTCGCGAGCGTCGGCGCCAAGGTTTTGCAGACGCGTTCGGTTGGCCTCGCGATGAAGGAAGGGGTGCGCGTCCAAGTGCTCTCCAGTTTCGTCAAACCTGGCGAGGCCCCTACCCCTGGAACGATGATCGTCAGCGACGAAGAAATTGAAGGAAGCGATATGGAACGCCAACTCATCACCGGCATCGCCTATGACAAGAATGAAGCCAAGATCATCCTGACCCGCGTGCCGGACAAACCGGGCGGCGTCGCCAATATCTTCGGCCCGCTTGCCGATGCGGCGATCAATGTCGACATGATCATTCAGAATGTCGGCCGCGAAAAGGGTGAAACGGACGTCACTTTCACCCTGCCCCGCAGCGACCTCGCCCGCGCGATCCAGATCCTGGAATCGGAAAAGGAAAAGATCGGTTTCAACCGCATCCTCCACGACACCAGCATCGCCAAGATTTCGGTTGTCGGCGTAGGTATGAAAAGCCATGCGGGCGTTGCCGCGACCATGTTCAAGGCACTGGCCGACCGCAATATCAACGTCGAGGCGATCTCGACCAGTGAGATCAAAGTGAGCGTAATTATCAACGAGGATTTCACCGAGCTCGCCGTGCGCGTCCTCCACACGGCCTACGGGCTCGATGCGGAAGACGCGGCTTGACGATCCGCCGCAAAATCATCATCCTCTAACTATGACCATTGTCGGCTTCCCACGGATTTCAGCCAACCCCGCTGTCTGCGGTGGTCGTCCAGTTGTGACGGGCACACGCCTGCGTGTCTCTGATGTTCTGGAAATGATGGCCGGTGGAGCCAGCGTTGAGGAAATCATCGGTGACTTTCCATATCTGAGCCGTGAAGATGTGCAAGCGTGCCTTTCCTACGCTGCAGCAGCGTTTGATCATCCCGTCGTCATCGCGGCCTGATGAAGTTTTTGATCGACGCCCAGTTGCCGCCAGCACTTTGTGGTTGGTTGCGGCAGAAAGGGCATGAAGCCGTCCATGTCTTTGAAATTGCAATGGTGGACGCGACCGATCAGGCGATTGCGACCTACGCAGCAGCTAATGATTTTACCCTCATCAGCAAAGATGAAGATTTTATCGTTTTGCGAATTCCGGATCATTTTGGTTTCCTTTGGTTGCGATGCGGCAATAGCACGAATAAAGCGCTCATCGATTGGCTTGCGCCAAGATGGGAGCAGGTTACCGAGTTATTGGAAAAGAATGAGCGATTCATAGAGTTGCGGTAGAAAAAATAGGGAAAATACGTGGGCAACCTCAAAACTTTGATGCAGCGCGGCACCGATTTCCTCGGGTGCGAGGTCGCCATCATGTGCGGCGCGATGAGTTGGGTATCGGAACGCAATCTGGTGGCGGCGATCTCCAACGCGGGCGGTTTTGGGGTAATAGCTTGCGGTGCGATGACGCCGGACCTGCTCGACAAGGAAATCGTCGGCACCAAAGCGCTCACGCAAAAGCCGTTCGGCGTCAACCTCATCACCATGCATCCGCAATTGTTCGAGCTCATCGATGTCTGCGCGAAACATGACGTGAGCCATGTGGTTCTGGCTGGCGGCCTGCCACCCAAGGGAAGCGTGGAAGCGATCAAGGAAAAAGGCGCAAAGCTTATCTGTTTTGCCCCGACCCTCGCGCTTGCCAAGAAGCTGTTGCGATCGGGTGCCGACGCGCTGGTGATTGAAGGTATGGAAGCGGGCGGCCATATTGGTCCGGTTGCCACCAGCGTGTTGGCGCAGGAAATCCTGCCCGAAATCGCCGATCAGGCTCCGATTTTTGTCGCTGGCGGGATCGGTCGCGGCGAAGCCATTGCGGGCTATCTCGAGATGGGCGCATCCGGTGTTCAACTTGGCACACGCTTTGTCTGCGCGAACGAAAGTATTGCCCATCCCAATTTCAAAAAGGCCTTTATCAGGGCCTCTGCGCGCGACGCCGTGGCATCAGTGCAAATTGATCCGCGTCTCCCCGTCATTCCGGTGCGAGCGCTTAAAAATGCGGAGACCGAAGCATTTACCGCGAAACAGCGCGAAGTCGCCAATATGCTCGACGCCGGGGCCGTTGACATGGCCGCCGCGCAGCTGGAAATCGAGCATTATTGGGCCGGCGCGCTACGCCGGGCGGTGATTGATGGTGACGTCGAAAATGGCTCACTTATGGCGGGGCAGTCGGTCGGTATGGTTTCCAAGGAGGAACCCGTGACAGAGATTATCGCCCAGCTTGTCGGCGAAGCGGAAGTGGCTCTCGCGCGATAAACGCCGTGCAACCTTTCGACTCTGATATCGCTCGCTTCATCGCTTCATTCAGCGCCGATTAAACCCTGTTGCTTGACCTTTTGCATGGTTAACTGGCAACAGGTAAGCGAAGCGAATTCAAACAAGGGGTCGATTTTTATTATGACACAACGGAACTGGGTTAAGCGCGGCGCTACCATCGCACTGACCATGGCGCTCGCAGCATGTGCAGCGAAACCGCCGCCTCCTCCGCCTCCTCCGCCGCCGCCTCCCCCAGCACCGCCTCCCCCGCCGCCGATGCCGGTTCCGCCAAAACATGCTGCGACCAACCTGCTTATTCCGCCAACTGACATGGCGGGCAATCGTATGACGCCCAACGTCAATCTGCATCCCCAGCAAGCTTTGTGGAATTTCCGCATCGCGCTCAACGTGGCTGCGCTTGGATGTCGCGGCGAGGGCGAATATAAGCTGATCGAAGATTATAACAGCTTCATCAAAATCAACAAAAAGCCGATCGCGGACTCCGAAAAATGGGTCATCAAGAATTTGGCGACGATGTACGGGACCAACGGCATTGCCGAACGCGACAAGCTTTCGACCAAATTATACAATTATTTTGCGACGCCCCCTGTAACACCGGAGTTCTGCGCGCTCGCCAAATCGCTTGCCGCGCAGTCGGTGCTAACGACCCCCGCAACTGTAACGGACTTCACGGTCGCCAACATGCCGGTGCTCGACAAACCGTTTGTGGATTTCTTCAACGCTTATGCAGAGTATCAAACGGCTTATGCCGCTTGGTACGCGCAGCAGCCGAAGCCGGAGATGGCCGCTAACATGCCCGCAGCACCAGCGCCAACCACAGTTTATACCACCGCGCCCGCCCCTCAGGCGGTCGGCCCGGTGGCGGTTTATCCGACCGTTCCGGGGTCGACGGCGGCCCACCCCGTCGTGTTCGCACCCACCAAGGAAGTGACTGGTCCGGCGCCTGTGTCGCCTGTCGTCACCAATCCCAATCCGGTCGTCTTTGCAGCTCCGCGTGAGGTGACGGGTCCCGCCCCTTCCACGACCACTCCGGTGACCACTGCGCCTCCGGCCACGACCGCGCCAATAACGCAACCCAATCCGGTTGTTTTCGCGCCGCCACGAGAAGTGACGGGGCCAGCATCGCCCGCACCGGCAACGACCGTTCCGGCAACGAGCGCCCCACCCGCGACGCGGCCGCCGGTCGTTTTCGCACCCCCGAAGGAAGTCACAGGTCCGGCATCACCAGTGTCGACACCGGCGCCAACAACCACGGCTCCCACGCCAGTTAATCCGGCAGCCCCGACGACGACGATAACGCCGCCCGCCAGCACCACCCTAACACCGCCACCGGCCACTACAAAGCCCCCGCAATAATATCAAAAATTGGGGACAAAAGAGATTTTACTCTGCTAAGAGAGAGGGAGCATGACAACGCCCCCTCTCCCTCCCTCCTCCGCCGCGCAAGCCGCCAGGCAAATTCTTACCAGCCTGCATGATGTAATGGCATCGCGCACCAACGCCCAGGCCAAGCTCAATCGCGTGGTTCAGGTGATCGGCGAAGCGCTCCACAGCGAAGTTTGCTCCATCTATCTCTTGCGCAAGGGCGTTCTCGAATTATTCGCGACGCGTGGCCTCAATCAGGAGGCTGTTCATGTCACCAAACTGGCCCTCGGTGAAGGGCTGGTCGGCACCATAGCGGCCGACATGGAAACACTGAATCTCGACCAAGCGGCAGCGCATCCGGACTTTGCCTATAAGCCGGAAACTGGCGAGGACATGTTCCACAGTTTTGCAGGCGTACCAATCGTCAGGCGCGAGCGCGCGGTGGGTGTCGTTGCAGTACAGCATCGCGAACCACGACTTTATGAAGAAGTAGAGATTGAGGCGCTGCAGACCGTTGCGATGGTTCTTTCCGAACTGATTGCCAATGCGGGTCTGGTTGATGAAAGCCTGCCCGGTTCATCAGATTCGTTTGACACATCGACCCAGCGGCTGACCGGGTTAAAACTGGTCGATGGCATGGCGCGCGGCGCGGCGGTATTCCACCAGCCGCGCATTACCATTGAGCATACTGTTGCCGAAGATGTCGAAGCGGAACGCCATCGTGTCTATTCGGCGTTCGACAAGATGCGCGAACAGATCGACAAAATGGCGTCGCAAGCGGAGTTTGGCAGCGGCGGTGAGCATGAAGAGGTGCTCGCAACCTACAAAATGTTCGCCTATGATGAGGGTTGGTCGCGGCGCATCAACGAAGCCATCGATAGTGGTCTCACGGCAGAAGCCGCAATCGAGCGTGTTCAGCAACGCACGCGGATGCGGATGCGCCAGATCGACGATCCACTGCTGCGTGATCGCATGCACGACCTTGAAGATTTGTCGAACCGCTTGTTACGCATCGTGTCCGGCCAAGTGGGGACAGCGGCGCAATTAGGGTTGCGGCAGGATTCCATCCTGATAGCGCGTAACCTTGGACCAGCCGAACTGCTTGAATATGACCGCAGACGGCTCAAGGGGGTCATTCTTGAAGAAGGCTCCCTCACCGCGCACGTGATCATTGTTGCGCGCGCGATGGGAGTGCCGGTACTCGGGCGGGTTCACGACATCCGTCACCGCGTCCGCGACGGGGATATGCTGTTGCTCGACAGTAGCGATGCCTCCGTCCAAATCCGGCCCAACAGCCGGATGGAAGAGGCCTTTCAAAGCAAGCTTAACCTCACGCAAAAGCGCCGCGCCGCTTTTGCAGCGTTGCGCGACAAGGCACCGATCAGCGTCGATGGCCGACGCATCACTGTTATGATCAACGCTGGCCTGCGCGATGATGTGGCGCACCTTGACCTCACCGGCGCGGATGGGATCGGCCTGTTTCGCACCGAATTCCAGTTCCTCGTTTCGGCAACCATGCCGCAACGGGAACGCCAGCAACGGCTTTACCGTGATGTTCTCGATGCAGCCGGAAACCGGCCAGTGGTCTTCCGTACCGTCGATATCGGCGGCGACAAGGCGCTCCCCTATATGCGCAGCGACCATGTTGATGAAGAAAATCCTGCAATGGGCTGGCGCGCGCTACGCCTTGCGATGGAACGCGAAGGGCTGATGAAAGCGCAAGCGCGTGCTTTGATTGAGGCGGCGGCGGGCCGCCCATTGCATGTCATGTTCCCGATGGTGTCCGAACCGTGGGAGTTTGATGAGGCGCGCAATATTTTCCAGCACCAATGGGACTTGGTCGCCAAACGCGGCGCGAAGCTTCCGACTGCCATCCAATATGGCGCAATGCTTGAGGTCCCGGCCCTTGCCGAAACGCTCGACCTCATTTTGCCGCATCTCGATTTTCTGTCGATTGGCACCAATGACCTGACCCAGTTCCTGTTTGCCGCAGACCGGGCACATCCGAAATTGGCGGAGCGCTATGACTGGTTAAGCCCGGCCATTTTGCGGTTCATTAGCCGTGTTGTTCAAACCGTTTCAGGCACGCCGGTTCGGCTAGGCGTTTGCGGCGAGATGGGCGGCAAACCGCTCGAAGCGATGGCTTTGCTCGGGCTCGGCATCGAACGACTTTCGATCACGCCCGCAGGGATCGGACCGGTAAAGGCGATGATACACACGCTTGACGTTGGGAAGTTGCGCGCTTTCATGCCGGAGTTTTTAGCCAAACCCCCTGAAAAGCCGCGGGAAACCTTACTGCGCTGGGCGACCGATCATGGTGTGGATCTTAGCCTTTAAGACAAGAGCTGAAATTGATTCGCCACCCATAACGGGGAAAGCCTTTAATAAATTCAGCCACCAAGTCGGTTGCGGATTTGACAAGAAACCAAAACTATTGTGATGAGGCACAGGCGAAGGCTCACATAATCACAATGGGTAGGCACGCCTTGCGGGAGACGATCATGGACGAGGATATTAACGACGCAATCATGCCGCATGCGCAGGAAAGCGTTGGGTCCTATTTGAAGGAAGCTCGCGAAAAAGCGGGCAAGAAAATTGAAGATATTGCGCAGGATACGCGCGTTCCTTTGCGCCATTTGAAGGCGATCGAAGTCAGCGACTATTCTGGGTTGCCGGGCAAGACCTATGCGATGGGTTTTGTGCGGGCCTATGCGCGTTCGCTTGGGCTTGAAGAAGCGCCCATCATTGCACGCCTGCGCACTGAACTTGGCGCGGATGACTATCGTCCTGCTCACCAATATGAGGCCTATGAACCCGCCGATCCGGCGCGTATTCCGCCTAAGACACTGGTCATTACGGCAACGCTGATCGCGGCTTTGTTGGCCGGTGCCTATGGTGTGTGGAAATCGGGTGTTTTTGATAGCAGCAATGAAGTCACGGTCAGCGACACCGAACTCACGCCCGAGGCTGCCGATCCTGCGGCCACCAACCCCGCTCCGGCCACGGCGCAAACGCCAGTAGTGGCGGACACCGCCCCCGTCCTTATCACAGCCAAAGACACCGTTTGGTTCCGCATTGATGACGCGACCGGCAAGCGCGTTTACGAAACGGAGTTGAAGACCGGCGACCGTTATACGGTTCCGGCTGGCACCAAGGGTTTAACGATCCGCACCAGCCGCCCGCAAGCGATGGAAATCACGGTCGATGGCCAGATGGTCCCGCAAATCGGAGCGGCCGACACACTCGTCAAGAATGTCTCGCTTGATCCGGCAGAACTCGCCAAACGGCTCGGAGCGCCTGCTGGCGGAACGACATCCACGGCAACCGGCACTGTGACCCCAATTGCGGGAGGGACAGCAACTTCGACCGCAACCACCGATCCGGCGGACTAATCGCCGGTTGGTTGTTCATCGCTGAATCATCAGCAGGGTCGTATAAATCGTTTATTGCCGCTCGCAGTGCCACCTGGCGCATCGCGATAGCGGCGCGGAAATATAGTCAATGCAAGAAGGAAAGTTTATGCGTCGCTCCATCGCTCCGGGCCTTGCCGCAGTCGCCATGATGGCCGTCGCAATGCCCGTCGCTGCGCAGGATAATGCTACCACTGTACTGCGCGTCGATAAGCTGGAAAAAGAAATGCGCGCGGTGCAGCGCAAGGTTTTTGGTACCACTGGCGGCATCATAGAGCCGGAAATGGGTCCGCAGCAGACAACGCCCGCTCCGGTTGGATCTTCCGCGCCGATTGCCGATCTGACGGCGCGCGTGGACGCAATCGAGGCGCAGTTGGCGCGGCTCACCGGAACCGTCGAGCAAAACAGCTTCCGCTTGAAGCAACTTGAGGGCGGGTTTGCAGCACTTAAGGCGAATGCGGGCGCTGCGGCAGTGACGCCTGTCACCCCGCCGGCCAGCGGATCGGGCGATGGCGGAGCAACACCTCCCGCAACCAATCCTGCGCCCACCGCCGCCGCCCCCGCAAAAGCGTCCGCAGACCGGCTAGCCAAGGTAAAAGCGGTCGAGGTGCCTACGACCGGAAACGCGGCGGAAGACAGCTATAATTACGGCTTTCGTTTGTGGAGCGCTGGCCTCTATCCCGAGGCCCAAGCGCAACTCGAAAAATTGGTTAAAGATTATCCCAAATTTCCGCGGATGAGCTTTGCGCGCAATCTTCTCGGCCGTGCCTATATGGACGACAAGCAATATGAAAATGCCGTCCATACGCTCTACGACAATTACAAGAGCAATCCCAAAGGGGAACGCGCGCCCGACAGCCTCATGTATCTCGGCATGACCTTTTCGCAGATGAAGAACAAGCAAGCGTCCTGCACCGCCTTTGGCGAGTTATTCAAAGTCTATGGCGACAGCATGAACGCCAGCTTGCGTTCGCAGGCAAGCAGTGAGCGGTCCAAGGCTGGTTGCGCCTGATCGCCGCGCTGATAGCAACGGGGGTGTTACCATCGACCCGACGCTAGTCGCGAGATTTGCGCACAATTTGACGCAAATCGTGGACACTGCGGCTGAACACGACCATTTCGGCATCGCCCTATCTGGTGGACCGGACAGCGTTGCGCTGCTCCTTCTCTGCACAGCAGCGATGCCGGGCCGGATTTCGGCGGCAACCGTCGATCATCAACTTCGCGCAGAGTCAGCAGAGGAGGCAGCGTGGTGCGCTAAGCTGTGCGATAGGCTCACTTTGCCCCACGCCACCCTCACGCCCATGCGCCCCATCACGGGCAATCTGCAATCTGAAGCTAGGAAGGCGCGTTACGCGCTGCTCGACGGATGGGCTCAAGAACAATCAATCAACTGGATTTTAACCGCGCACCATGCAGATGATCAGGCGGAAACGCTTATGATGCGGCTCAATCGCGGATCAGGCGTAGCCGGGCTTGCAGGCGTGCGCGCACGCAATGGCAAAATTGTTCGCCCGCTACTTCAATGGCGACGTGATGAACTTAGTCAAATTCTCGCGCAGGCTGGCATTATCGCACTACAGGACCCGTCCAATATCAATCGCGCATTCGATAGGGTGCGGACGCGGCAAGCACTTGCAGATGCGCCGTGGATCGACACCCTATCAATCTCCCGCTCCGCGAGCCATTTGGCGGATAGTGAAGCTGCGCTGCAATGGTCGACCGAGCAACTCGCGGCGACCTATATCGCCCATGATCAAGCCACCAACCAAATTGAGTTGTCCGCCCCGTTCGATACTCTGCCCCGGGAGCTGGGACGCCGCTTGATCAGTTATGCGTTGGACCTCCTTGATGGTGCGCCAGCGCCGCGTGGTGATGCGCTCGACCGCTTGCTCGCCCTAATGTGTGAACGCGAGAAAGCCATGATTGGCGACTATCTTATCGTCCCCGACACAAAAATCGGGAATGTGCGTTGGACGATCAAAGCGGCCCCGCGCCGATCATCGAAAGGCGGGCAATAATATGGCCTATGGTGATGAAGACCGGACTCGAGACCGGATTAAATCCGGCGGTGCGGTGGCGCTTATCTGCCTCCTCGTTGGCTGGGGGCTGATCAACGGTATTCAGACCGATTTTTCGCAGCGGCTCGAAGAGACCATTGATCTTATCGCACTCAACGCACCCGAACCACCCACGCCGACTGCAACGCCTCCGCCCGCGGCCCCGGCGCCCGAGCCGAGTAAGGCAAAAAATCCGGAAGGTGCCGCAGCTCCTAAGAGCCTTAAAGCCAAGGCAACACAGGTGGTTCGCCCTGAACCAAAAATCGAAATCAAGACGAAGAATGACGTCACTACCACCAAAAAAGCAGGCGTTGGTAACGACAAATCGCAAGGGGCATCCGACACGCCCGGCGTCGGCACTGGCGCGGGCGGCGTCGGTACAGGAACCGGCAGCGGGGCGAGCGGCAGCGGCGAGGGCGGCGGCGGACGCGGCGCAGGCTGGGGGCCTGCACGCAAAATCGCAGGCGATATCACCAATGCTCGGGATTATCCTGGCAAAAGGCGTGAATTTCGGAACGGCAAATCGGTCCGTGTTCGTTTCACCATCATGACCAACGGGCGGGTCAGCAATTGCCGCGTCATCCGCCCCAGCGGTAGCCCCGAAGATGACCAGATTACCTGTCGCCTGATTGAAGAGCGCTGGCGCTACCAACCAGCGCGTGATCAGAGCGGGCAACCGATCTCTTCAGAGGATGTCTGGACCCAATATTGGTGGCTTGAACGGCGCAGTTAGGGTCAGGACCCGTTAAATTAGGTCGATCGAGGTTTAGGCCAATTTCGTTCTGTGCAAGGCGGCAAGGCGCAGCGATATAAACATATCTCAAGACTTGCCAACGCAGCACGGGACGAAATTGGCCAAATCCCAAGGGCACGTCAAAATGGCTTTGATCTCAAAGCAAAACGACCTTGCAGGCAGAATAACTGCCTGACTGC
>JAEXAW010000084.1 GCA_023458055.1 Pseudomonadota bacterium | reverse complement strand
GCAGTCAGGCAGTTATTCTGCCTGCAAGGTCGTTTTGCTTTGAGATCAAAGCCATTTTGACGTGCCCTTGGGATTTGGCCAATTTCGTCCCGTGCTGCGTTGGCAAGTCTTGAGATATGTTTATATCCCTGCGCCTTGCCGCCTTGCACAGAACGAAATTGGCCTAAACCTCGATCGACCTATTTAACGGGTCCTGACCCTAGACTATCCTGGCCGGTGCTGTCCAAAATGCGCTCGATTTCGCCGGTGGAGGCATCGCCCGTCCGCGCCGAATAGAGAACCCCCCGGCACACCGCCAGCGCCTTGGCCAAGACGGCTATTGCACGATCATTCTGGTCCATCTCGAAACTCCCTCGTTACGGCCTGCGACGCGGCAGTGCTGCTGACTTTGTTTGCGCTATGGACCGACCGATTGCCAAGCCGGTTTCGAGCGGGCATAGGTGCAGCCATGACGCGGGTGGGGCCATGAGGCGCGCAATAATTTTGCTCGGAGCGGTTGCAGCGGCGCTTGCGCTGCTGCTCATCGCTATAGCGGTCGGCTCGCGTAATGCCGGGCCTTACTTGTCGCGCTATCGCGTTACGTTCGATATCGGCAAGGCGAAAACGGCCTATGCGCTTCCCAAAATCCAGGTGCCGATGGGTGTGCCCCGTGCTGCAACGCTGCCGTTGGTGGTGATTGATGCAGGCCATGGCGGCTATGATCCGGGTTCGATTTCGCCGGATACGGGAGTACAGGAAAAGGCGGTCACGCTGGCGATTGCCGAGGCCGCAGCGCAAGCGCTGCTTGATGGAGGCAAGGTCCGCGTCGCGCTGACGCGCGAAGATGACCGTTTTCTGGTGCTTGAGGAACGCTATGGCATCGCGCGTAAAATGGGCGCGAAACTGTTTATTTCTATCCACGCCGACAGCGCAGAGAATCATGAAGCGCGCGGCGCAAGCATCTATACCTTGTCAGAGGTCGCATCCGATCAAGAAGCGGCCAAACTTGCGGCCAAGGAAAATCGCGCCAATGTGATCAATGGCATTGATCTTGGCGGGCAATCGCAAGCGGTGGGCGATATTTTGATTGACCTCACCCAGCGCGAAACCATGGACGCCTCCAATGATTTTGCGCGGCTACTGCAACGCGAAGCGCGTGCGTCGGGGGTCAATTTCCGCACCACCGCGCATCATTATGCGGGCTTTGTTGTGCTGAAATCGCCCGATGTGCCCTCGGTGTTGTTCGAGACCGGCTATATCAGCAACAAGGCAGACGCGGCCATGCTCGTGTCGGGTGAAGGGCGGCAGGACATCGCCACCGGCATCCGCCGCGCGGTCGGGATATATTTCGCCAAAAAGGCATCATGAGCCCTATTTCCTCCCTCCCTTCCCGTGGTTGCGTGTAAAGTTGCGATGAAAGCCCTGCGCCAACGCAATAGGCTGCTGGCAATCTGGTTAAAAATTGCTAGAGGCGTTTGCCTATGACTGATGCGCCTGACGCCACTAATATGTCTCCCGATGATGCCGCAGCGGCGGCGAACGGTCGCCTGCGCCTGCGCCGGGGAAATGGACCGATCACCTGGGTCCGCAACAACTGGCACCGCCGGCGGGTGCGCTACGCCGCCTATTTTCTGGGATTGGCGTTGCTTGGCCTGTTTCTTTTCTGGCTATTATTCATCCGCACGCTTCCCGATGCCAAGGCACTGGTCAACTATCAGTCGCCGCTTCCGACCATCGTGCGCGACGTCAATGGCGATCCGATTCACAGCTATGCCCGCGAGCGACGGGTGCAGCTTGATTATAATGAATTTCCCAAATTGCTGCGCGAATCCTTCATCTCTGCCGAGGATAAGGATTTTTATAATCATGGCGGCATCGATTATATCGGTATCGCGAGCGCGGTGTTTGACAATATTACCAGCGATGGCCGGTCGCGCGGCGCATCGACGATCACCCAACAGGTGGCGAAAAATCTGCTGCTGACCAACGAGCAAAGCTATACCCGCAAGGTCAAGGAAGCGGTGCTGGCCTACCGCATCGAATCTTACCTGACCAAGCAGGAAATTCTCTCGCTTTATCTGAATGAGATCGCGCTTGGTCGCCGCGCATTCGGTGTTCAAGCCGCAGCGCGCGCCTATTTCGACAAGGATGTCGGCGATCTTGACCTCCATGAAATGGCGTTCCTCGCCATTCTGCCCAAAGCCCCCGAAACCTATGCCAATCCCAAAAATGCCGACAAGGCGATGGCGCGGCGCAACTGGGTGCTCGGCCAGATGGAGAAAAATGGCTATATTTCCGAGGCCCAGAAGGTGGCGGCCCAAGCGATGCCGCTCGGCATCATCGACACGCCCGGCGCGCAGTTCAAGGCGGTGGGCGGCTATTATATGGAAGAGGTGCGCCGTCTCTTGAAGGACCGTTTCGGCGAAACGGTGAAGGAAGGACCGAACAGCGTCTATGCAGGCGGTCTGTGGGTGCGCACCTCCTATGACGATGTGATGCAGCGCGCGGCGGAAAAAGCGCTGCGCCAAGGCTTGCTGCGCTATGATGCGGGCAAGGGCTGGTCGGGTCCGGTCGAGCGGGTCACCAATCTCGACCAGAAATTATGGCATCAGCAACTCGCCTCGACCTTCACCAGTATTTCGTTCGAAGATTGGCAGGTCGCGATCGTCCTGTCCAAATCGGGCGGCGCGGCGAGGCTTGGTTTCTTGACCGGCAAAACTGGCACGCTCGCCGCGGGGAATGCCACCGCGCCGTTCCGCAAGGATGGCAAGAGCAGCGGCCAGAGCGCGTTCCAGGCGATGAAGCCGGGCGATATCATCGTTGTGAAGCCGCTCGGCGGGGATCAATATGTGCTGCGCAACGTCCCGGAGGTGTCGGGCGGCATGGTCGTGCAAAACCCCTATACCGGCCGCATCTATGCGATGCAGGGCGGGTTTGACTCCCGGCTTTCCAGCTTCAATCGCGCGACCCAGGCCCAGCGCCAGTCGGGCTCGACGATCAAGCCGTTTGTTTATGCAACCGCACTCGATAATGGCATGACGCCAGCCTCGATCATCGTCGATGGCCCGTTCTGCGTGTGGCAATCCGCATCGCTTGGCCGCAAATGCTTCCGCAACTTTGGCGGGAGCGGCGGCGCAGGCCCGCAAACCATGCGCTGGGGTCTCGAACAGTCGCGCAACCTCATGACCGTCCGCACCGCGAACCAGGTGGGTATGGAAAAGGTCGTCAAGACCATGGAGCGCATGAAGATCGGGAAATATGATCCCTATCTCGCCTTCGCGCTCGGTGCCGGTGACACCACGGTTGAAAAGATGACCAACGCTTATTCCATGCTGGTCAATCACGGCAAGGAATTGACCCCGCGCCTAATCGATTATGTGCAGGATCGCAACGGCAAGGTCATCTACCCGGCCAAGTGGAAGCCGTGCGAAGGCTGTAACATGGCAGATTGGGACGGCAAGCCGATGCCGCGCTTCCTCCCCAACGGCAAACAGTTGATGGACCCGATTACCGCCTATCAGGTGGTGCATATGCTTGAAGGCGTGGTGCAGCGCGGGACGGCGACGGGCCTCAAGGATCTTGGCCGCCCGCTAATGGGCAAGACGGGTACGACTACGGGGCCGACCAATGTCTGGTTTGTCGGCGGCTCGCGCGATCTGATCGCGGGCGTTTATATGGGCTATGACCAACAGCAGCGTTCGATGGGCAGCTATGTGCAGGGCGGATCGGTCGCGGTGCCGATCGTCAAAAGCTTCCTCACGACCGCGCTCAAGGATGCGCCGGTGGTCCCGTTCACGGCATCGGGCGGCGTGCGCATGGTGCGGATTGAACGGCGCTCGGGCCGGATTGTCTATGGCGCATGGCCGGGCGATGATCCGCAAAGCGCGGTGATCTGGGAAGCGTTCAAGCCTGCGACCGAACCCAAACGCTCGATCCGCAAGGACGAGATTTCGGACAAGAAGAGCGCGCCCAAATCGTCCGGCAGCGCGCGGTCGTCGTCATCGTCGAACCGTCCCGCCGCCGCTCCCAAGAAAGCAGACAGCTTTGCGGATGAGGGCATTTATTAGCGAAGTTGCGGTTTAGCAGGGGTGCGGACACCCTCTTGCCGATCCGGCCAACTTGTATGTTTTAAGATTTGATGGAGTGAACCATGCGCGCCGAAGCGCAAGCTCATGTTGACAAGATTAATGCCGCGCTCGCTTTGCTGCGCCGCTTTCTCGATTGGGACAAGGCCCTGCGCCGTCTCGATGAACTCAACGCGCGCGTTGAAGATCCGACTTTGTGGGATGATCCCAAGGCGGCGCAGGACGTGATGCGCGAACGCCGCCGCCTTGATGAAGCGATCAGCGCAACGCGCGCAATCGAAAGCGAGATGGCGGACACGGTCGAACTCATCGAACTCGCCGATATGGAAGGCGATGAAGCGCTGGGCGATGACGGCGTCGCGAGCCTTGGCGAACTTGCCGCGCGTGCCGAACAGGACAAGATCAAGGCGCTCCTCGCCGGTGAAGCGGACGCCAACGACACCTTCATCGAAATCCATGCGGGCGCTGGCGGCACCGAAAGCCAGGACTGGGCCGAAATGCTCCAGCGCATGTATGCCCGTTGGGCGGAAAAGAAAGGCTATAAGGTCGAGCTCATCGAATATCAGTCGGGCGAACAAGCGGGCATCAAATCCGCGACCTTGCTGGTCAAGGGCGAGAATGCCTATGGCTATGCCAAGACCGAAAGCGGGGTGCATCGTCTGGTGCGTATCTCGCCTTATGACAGCTCGGCGCGGCGCCACACCAGCTTTTCGTCGGTGTGGGTCTATCCGGTGATCGATGACAATATCGACATTGAAATCAACGAAGGCGACCTCAAGATCGATACCTATCGCGCGTCGGGCGCAGGCGGGCAGCACGTCAACACGACCGACTCTGCGGTACGTATTACCCATATGCCGACGGGGATCGTGGTTGCATCGCAAAATGACCGCTCGCAGCACAAGAACCGTGCGACCGCGATGGGGATGCTGCGCGCACGGCTTTATGAAGCCGAACTCGCCAAGCGCGAAGCGGCGGCGAGCGGAGAATATCAGGCCAAGACCGAAATCGGCTGGGGCCACCAGATCCGCTCTTATGTGTTGCAGCCCTATCAGATGGTGAAGGATCTGCGCACCGGGGTCACCTCTACTGCGCCCGATGATGTGCTGGATGGCGCGCTTGACCCCTATATGGCCGCCGCCTTGTCACAGCGCGTGACCGGGGAAAAGGTCGATGTGGAGGACGTCGATTGATGCGCGCGGGCTCGCGCACGGTGACCTTGGCGGCACTCATGGTTGCCGGGTCGTTGGTCGGCGGCTGCGATCTTTTGGGCGATGCCGAAAACCGGCCCGAAAGCGCAATCAAATTTCCTACCGCCGAGCGGCCCGTGGCGCCCGCCGATGCGACCCGCTTCATGGATGAGGAAAGCCGCGATAAATTGGGCGAGTCAACCGATGTGATGGATCGTGCGGGCGTGGAGCCCGGCATGACGGTCGCGGATATCGGTGCGGGTGATGGCTATTATACGGTGCGGCTGGCGACGCGGGTGGGCGCCAAGGGTCGCGTATTGGCACAGGATATCCAGCCCAAGGTGATTGAACGCCTCGCTGATCGTGTGTCGCGCGAACGGCTCGACAATGTGTCAATCAAGCTTGGCGCGGTGGATGATCCGCGCCTTCCCGCCAATAGTTTTGACCGAGTTTTCCTCATCCATATGTATCATGAAATTGGTGAGCCTTACGCCTTTCTGTGGCGCTTGCGCCCGGCGCTGCGCGCGGGCGGCGAGGTCGTTGTGGTCGATGCCGACCGCCCGACCAACCAGCACGGAACCCCGCCACGCCTCCTGTTCTGCGAACTGGAGGCGGTTGGGTACAAGCTGGTGGGCTTCATCGAGGATGAACGCTTTGGTGGCTATTTTGCGCGATTTGCGCCGCAGGAACCGCGTCCGGAGCCCGAAGCGATCAAACCTTGTGGCTTGAGCCAGGTCAACGTCGCGCAACCGACCTGAACGACATTTCGCGACGATAAAAAAAGGCGGTACAATCGGACGGGATGATCCAAATCGTACCGCCTTCGCGTGCCGTGCGGGAGGGAGGTTTAAGGTCGGGGGTCTGACCTAACCGCAGGCAATAGGCGCTTTTGCGAGAGGGCGTTGGCGTTTGGCCCAGGGCGCATCATATTGAATGCGGTTCAAGGCAATCATCGCCTTGAACAATTTTTGCACTACATGGTCGATCGCTGCCGAAAGCGCGCGATTGCCATGGGCGAAATAGATATCATCAAGTTGTTCACGCATAAATAATTCCTTTCCTTTGACAAGGACAGGAAAGGCGCGTTGCCTTGCTGTCAGTAAGGATATGGGCTGTTCTCTCGCTGGCCGCCAACAAAGCGTTAGACAGTTATGATAAAATTGCCTTATGATAAGCCGCAATGCGCAACCTGCCGCCCTTGTCCGCCATTCGCGTGTTTGAAAGCGCCGCCCGGCACGGCAATTTTACCCGCGCGGCGGAAGAATTGAACATGACCCAGGCCGCCGTGAGTTACCAGATGCGGGTGCTCGAAGAGCGGATTGGCGTGTCGCTGTTCCATCGGGTCAAGCGGCGGGTCGAGCTGACCGAGATTGGCGCGCGCATCGCACCGCTGATCACGCGTGCGTTTGATAATATTGACGATGCCTTTGCCGCTGCGCGCGCCGACAATGACCGGGTGCTGACGATCAGTTGCTCGCAAAGCTTTTCAACCGAATGGCTTGCGGTGCGGCTCGGGAAATTTCAGCTCAAGCACCCCGAAATTGCCGTTCGGCTCGATACAACGGATCGCGTGGTCGATCTGGCCGCGAGCGATGTCGATGTTGCGATCCGCACAAGCGCCGAACCATGGCCCGATCATGCCAATCATTTCCTGATGCGCACCCCGCTCGCGCCGATGGCGCACCCGGATTTTCTCGCGCAATATCCGGTGAACAGCGCGGCCGATATACTGGCGCTGCGTCGCATCTCGCCCAATGACCTGTGGTGGAACCTGTGGGCGGCGGCACAGGGGCTTGAACCTCCTGCTGAAGTTGAGGGCGGCATCCGGCTCGACAGCCAGGTGATGGACGCGAACGCGGCGAAGGTTCAGCATGGCGTTGCGATCCTCAACCCGGCCTTGTTTCAGCGCGAGGTGCGGCGCGGCGATCTGGTGCGCGCCCATCCGGCGGTTGCGTTCGAACCGCGTCATTATTGGCTGGTGTATCCCGAGCATAAACGCCGGAGCGCCAAGATCAGCGCATTTCGCGACTGGATATTGGATGAATTTGCCGAAGAAGCGGCGCGCGACACCGAGGGCTTTTTTGAGCCACCTCAAACATTTTAGAGAGCAAGCATGATAGCGGTGCAACCGGATTGGCACTTGACCGTTCTTGTGCGCATTATCCGGGTGGAAGGACAAGTTCATGGTTGATGTTAAAGCGGTAGAAAAGCAACTCAAGGCGCGGCTCAAGGAGCTTGGCGAAAGGTCCGAGGTGATCGAGGCCGACCTTCAGGCGCCGCTCGATCCGGATTTCGAAGAACAGGCCAATGAACTGGAAGACCAGGACGCTGAATCGGGAATTGATGCGGTTATCCGCAGCGAAATTTCCCAGATCGAACTGGCGCTGTCGCGGATCGAAGACGGAGATTATGGCGAATGCGCCAATTGCGGCAATGATATCGCCGAAAAGCGGCTGGAGGCTCAGCCCACGGCGATTTTATGCATTGATTGCGCGACGGCGGCGGAAGCGGGGCGGCGCTGAAGCGCCAGCCTGGCAGTTGCCCTTTCGGGGCTGCTCCGCTATGGGCGCGGCTTGTTTCCTAACGCCGTTGCAATGCGCCGATCCGGCCATTGCCCAACAACCGGCTTTTCGTTGAAGGACACCCGCCCATGGCCCGCCGCCGCCAGATTTACGAAGGCAAAGCCAAGATCCTCTATGAAGGACCGGAACCCGGCACGCTGATCCAGTATTTCAAGGATGATGCGACCGCTTTCAACGCGCAGAAACGCGGCACGATCAACGGCAAGGGCGTCCTTAACAACCGCATTTCCGAGCATATCTTCACCATGCTCAACCATATCGGCGTGCCCAATCATTTCATCAAGCGGCTCAATATGCGCGAACAGTTGATTCGCCAGGTCGAAATTGTGCCGATCGAGGTGGTGATCCGCAACGTCGCCGCCGGATCCTTATCCAAGCGGCTCGGTATCGAAGAAGGTACGCCGCTCCCGCGCACGCTGATCGAATATTGCTACAAGGATGATGCGCTCGGCGATCCCCTGATTGCCGAAGAACATATCGCCTGCTTCGGCTGGGCGAGCCAGGAAGAGATGCACGAGATTGCCGATATGGCGATCCGGGTGAATGATTTCCTCTCCGGCATGTTTGCCGGGATCGGTATTCGCCTCATTGATTTCAAGCTCGAATTCGGGCGGCTGTGGGATGGCGAATATGCGCGCATCATTCTTGCCGATGAAATCAGCCCGGATGGCTGTCGTTTGTGGGATATGCAGACCAATGAAAAGCTCGACAAGGAC
Source organism: Pseudomonadota bacterium (assembly GCA_023458055.1). Taxonomy (GTDB): domain Bacteria; phylum Pseudomonadota; class Alphaproteobacteria; order Sphingomonadales; family Sphingomonadaceae; genus JAFAFE01. Next base: position 269,631 of record JAEXAW010000084.1, on the reverse strand, counting down.
CGCTTCCGTCGCGATCTTGGCGGTGAGGTCGAAGCTTATCAGGAGGTTGCGCGTCGGCTGGGTTTGTTAATGCCGGAAGCGGGCGATACCGCGGTACTGGATCTTGAAAGCCATCGCCGCAAAAAGGAGCAATGATCGTAATAGCATTGCAGACTGGACGCCTATTCTTTGACCTTGATGCCGCAAATTATGCCAAAAACAAAGGCAGCAAAAATGGCCAATTGCACTTTGCCGTCGGGATCGTACCAGTGAAATGTATCCTTGCCGGCGACGACAAGTGCAAGGAACATGAAAAGTGATACAAAGCCCATAACTCACCTTCTGACAATCGCAGGCTGCTATAACAGTAGTTGGTAAATCTTCCGTAAACCCAAACGGAAGATTGCGACGGGTGAGAGCGGAATTGTCGGATCACGGCCTTGTCACCGTGTGGCATGGACGGTAGGGGCTTCATCAAGCGTTCCATAAGCCAAGTTCCAGCGGAAGGTGCAGTAGATGAAAGTCCATGTGTTCGTGACCCTCAAAAACGGCGTGCTCGATCCGCAGGGACGGGCTATCCACCACGCCCTCGAAGGTCTGGGCTTTTCGGGCGTGGCAGATGTCCGCGCCGGTCGCATGATCGCGCTTGATGTTGCCGACAGCGTGACCGATGCCGAGATCGAGGATATGTGCAAGAAGCTGCTCGCCAATACGGTGATCGAAAATTACCAGTTTGAACGCGTAGCGTAAGGAGCGTCCTCATGAAAACCGCCGTCGTGACATTTCCGGGGTCCAATTGTGATCGCGATATGGCGACCGCGCTTGAACTGATTACCGGTGAAAAGCCGGTGATGATTTGGCATCGCGAAACCGAATTACCGCAAGGGCTCGGGCTTATCGCGGTGCCGGGGGGTTTTTCTTACGGTGACTATTTGCGCTCGGGTGCGATGGCGGCGCGCTCGCCGGTCATGCAGGCGGTGATCGACGCGGCGCATCGGGGCGTTCCGGTGCTGGGGGTGTGCAATGGCTTCCAGATTTTAACCGAAGCGGGGCTTCTCCCCGGCGCGTTGATGCGCAATGCGAGCATCCATTTCGTGTGCCGCGACGTGCCGCTCACGGTCGAAAATACGGATAGCGCGTTCACCCGCCTCTATGATGAGGGCGAGACCATCCACATTCCGCTGGCACATCATGACGGCAATTATTTCGCCGATGATGCAACGCTTGACCGGCTGGAAGGCGAAGGCCGGGTCGCGTTTCGTTATGCCGAAACGGTCAACGGCTCGGCACGCAACATTGCAGGCATATTGAACGATAAAGGCAATGTGCTGGGGATGATGCCGCACCCCGAACGCATGGTTGAAGCAGCCCATGGCGGCACCGCAGGACGCCGCTTGTTCGAAGGTTTACTGGAAGCGCTGGTATAGCGCTACGCCGTAAACCCTTTAAATAGTGCGGCTGAGGTTCGAGGCAATTGGGTTCAGCGCAAGGCGGCGAGGCGCGGCAATATGCCGATATTTCCAGACTTGCCAGCGCGGCAATGGGCGCAATTGGTCAATCCGTTCGGGACATCAATGCCTCAGCCGCGCGATTTATGGAGTTACGGCCTAAGCCGGACCCAAACCCGAACCCGCGAGGAGGGGCTCTCCGTCGCCCCGCTTTCGAGGTTTGCCAATCCATATAAAAGGACCGGCGAGTTGCCCGCCGGTCCACTTTATCACGGAGCAATCCGGTAAAATCAGGCAACCGCCACGATGGGTTGCGGCATCAGCATGGCCTCTTCGTCCATGTCGCGCAGCACATAGCCACGGCCCCACACGGTCTCGATGTAATTTTCGCCGCCACAGGCAAGCGCGAGCTTCTTGCGCAGCTTGCACACGAACACGTCGATGATCTTGAGTTCAGGCTCGTCCATGCCGCCATAAAGATGGTTCAGGAACATTTCCTTGGTGAGCGTGGTGCCTTTGCGCAACGAAAGCAGCTCGATCATCTGATATTCTTTGCCCGTCAGGTGGACGCGGTTGCCATCAACTTCGACCGTCTTGGCGTCGAGATTGACCGCAAGCTTGCCGGTGCGGATGACCGATTGCGAATGGCCCTTCGAGCGGCGGACCACGGCATGAATGCGGGCCACCAGCTCATCACGATGGAACGGCTTGGTCACATAATCGTCAGCGCCAAAGCCGAACGAGCGGACCTTTGAATCCATTTCCGAAATGCCCGACAGGACGAGGACCGGCGTTTGAACCCGCGCGGTGCGCAGCTTCTTCAGGACATCATAGCCGTGCATATCCGGCAGATTGAGGTCGAGCAGGATGATGTCATAATCATACAGCTTACCCAGATCGAGGCCTTCTTCGCCAAGATCAGTTGTATAAACATTAAAGCCTTCGGTTGCCAGCATCAGCTCGATCGCTTTTGCAGTGGTCGGCTCGTCCTCAATCAACAGAACGCGCATAGTGCTACCCCTTTGAAAAATTGCCCCGATACATCCCGGCGCCCCCTGGCTGCCGTCGATGTCTTTATTAACCACGAAACATATGAACGGGAAAGGTTAATTTTATCTAAATCGTTAACAGCGGTTCCGCAAAAAGGTTAACAAATGACGCAAAACTGCCATTTTTTGCGCATTGCGGAAGGGTGTTCGCTTACAATTCTTTACCTTTGATGAACGGACTTGTCAGGAATGGGTTGGATCAATCCGCTATCCACCGGCAATAGTTGTTAACCATTTCAAGCACGCAATCGCGCGCCGCGTTGAGCATTTACCGATGTTTCGGCGCAGAAAAAATTAACCATTTCGAAAGGTGCGAATCGATTCGCTGCGTGACCAGGGTGAGGGTCATGGCCGTTTTGCCTTTCCCTGAAAGCATAGGGATGGCATGGGCGCGGCTATGCTTGACCAGCGCATCCTGTTCATCGACGCCGAGGCGATCATTCTGGATAAGCCCGCCGGGCTCGCGGTGACGCGCCCGAAGCTTGGGGGGATCAGTCTTGAAAACCATCTGGCGAGCCTGACCTTCGGCTTCCAGCGCTGGCCGGAGCCGGTGCACCGGCTCGACCGCGATACGTCGGGCTGTCTGCTCTTGGCGCGCAACCCCAAGGCGTTGAAGCGCTTCGCCCATGCGTTTGAAGCGCGGCAGGTGGCCAAGGAATATCTCGCGGTGGTCGCTGGCGTGCCCGAGACCGAAGCGGGCGAGATCGACCTGCCGCTATTCAAAACCTCTACGGCGGAGATCGGTTGGCGCATGGTGGTGGACGAGCGCGGCAAGCGGGCGCTCACCCGTTGGGAACAGGTGACGGTGGTGGATGGCCGCGCACTCATCCGTTTCATTCCCGAAACGGGGCGCACGCACCAGATCCGCGCCCACGCGCTCTATGGTCTCGGCGTGCCGATTGTCGGGGATATGGTTTACGGGGCAGGGGGCGCTGATCGCCGCGCCGACCCCTTGCTGCTCCATTCCAGCTATTTGTCGATCACGCGCGAGGGCAAGCCGCCGGTGGCGGCGCGCGCGCCCTTGCCCGAGCGGTTTACGGTCTTGGGCTTTTCTGATCCGCATGGCGAGACGGCAGCCTATGTCGACCCGCTTGCCCGTAGCGCGCCGTCATGACGTCACCATTCACCCTTCCCGAAGAGTTGATTGAGGAACGCTTTATCGCTGCGTCCGGCCCCGGCGGGCAGAATGTCAACAAGGTCGCGACCGCGGTGCAGCTGCGCGTCAATATCTTCGCGCTGGGTTTGCCGCCCTATGCGTTTCGCAAATTGAAACAGTTGGCGGGGAGTAAACTCAGTAGCGAGGGCGACCTCGTCGTCACGGCGCGGCGCTTTCGTACCCAAGAGGCAAACCGCAGCGATGCCCGGGCGCGGATCAGCGAGATGATCGCGCAAAGCTTTCACCGCGACCCGCCGCGCATCAAGACCAAACCCAGCAAAGCCGCGAAGGCACGCCGCGTCGATGCGAAGAAAAGCCGCAGCAGCATCAAGGCCGGACGCGGTCGGGTGAAGCTGGATTGAAGCTGAATCGGAAAATTTGGAGCGGGTAGCGGGAATCGAACCCGCATCACAAGCTTGGAAGGCTGGTGCTTTACCACTAAGCTATACCCGCTCAAGGGCCACATCGCGCATCGGTTGCGCTGCCGCTTCGTGGAAGCGCGCGATTGCCACGTGGATGCCCTAACGTCAAGCCATTTAGGTGCTTGCAAGCCCCATTTTTCTGTGCCTAGCGTACAAAAATTGTCCAGCGAGGAGCAAATGAAATGAGCGCATTTGAGATGATCCGGGTCGAACATGACGGGCCGCTGGCGACCATTATCCTGAACCGCCCCGACCGGCTCAATGCCGCGCCGCCCGAAATGTTCGACGAGATTAAAGCGGCGGCGATGCTGGCGGCGGACGATGGTGCGCGCGCGCTCCTCATCACCGGCGAAGGCCGCGCTTTTTGTTCGGGCGCCGACCTTGGCAATGTGGCCGGCTCCACCGTGCCGCCGGGCGAGCGCACCCGGTTGTCGCTCACCGAACACTATAATCCTGCGATGGAGGCACTCGCTGCCCTCCCGATCCCGATTGTGACGGCGGTCAATGGCGCGGCGGCGGGCATCGGATGCAGCCTCGCACTCGCGGGCGATTTCTGCGTGGCGGCGGAGAGCGCCTATTTCCTCCTCGCTTTCGTCAATATCGGGCTGGTGCCGGATGGCGGCGCAAGCTGGTGGATCCCGCGCAGCATCGGCGCCGCCCGCGCGATGGAAATGATGATGCTCGGCGAGCGCTTGCCCGCGACCAAAGCGGCGGACTGGGGCTTGATCCATAAGGCCGTGCCCGATGCGCGGCTGATGGACGAAGCGACCGACCTTGCCGCGCGCCTCGCCAACGGCCCGACCGTGGCGCTCGGCGAAATGCGCAAACTCGCGCGCGGCGCGCTCCACAGCAGCTACGCCAGCGCCATGGCCGCCGAAGCCGAAGCCCAATCGCGCGCCGCCGCCAGCGCCGACGCGGTCGAAGGCATCGCGGCCTTCCTGATGAAACGCCCGGCGAATTTTACGGGGAAGTGAAAAATCGCGAATGCTGCGCGCACTCGCAAACCTGATTTATAGGGTTATCGCAGAGGCGCAGAGGACGCAGAGTCGTTATGTTCATTGACGACTCTGCGTATGCCTTCTTTCAGGGTGGCACCGTTAAAGTTGATAACCAGGCCAACGGGAAGTTACATCAACCGCAGGTAGGTTAACACCTGTTTCGGATAAGCTGACGAAATTTGGTCGACAGCTTTGATTTCAACCACGAGACGATCATCGACCAAAAGGTCGAGTTTGAACGCAGCGGCATAGGCTGCACCTTCGAAATGAATATCGACCGGCATCTGCCGGTCGACTTTATACCCCATCTCGATAAGTTTTCCGGCCAATACCGTTTCATAGACGCTTTCGAATAAGCCGGGGCCGAGTTCGCGATGAATCCGCATCGCAATTCCGATCACATCCTGCGTAATCTGATCTATCGGTTTCATCTATATCTCTGCGTTCTCTGCGCCTCTGCGTGAACCCTTATGGCACATAGCTATCAAACCAACGCGACGGCCTTGTCCGCGAAATCTTCGGTCAGCACCCGGTCAATCGGGCGGTGAATGCCCTTGGTCAGGCCCTTTGGCAGGGTTACCTTGAACCCGCGCGCGATGAGGCCTTCGACCGCCCATTTGACGCAATAGTCAGCTGCGACGCCGATTACCGCCACCTCCGTTATCCCGCTTGCTTTCAGGCCCTCAAAAAAGGCCTCGCGTTCCACCGGAGCCGCGTTTCCGCGCACCGGTTCGATCATCACGCCGTCTTCGGCCCACATATCGAACACGCCCTTTTCGAGCCGCCAGGTGGGGATCGCGGGATCCACCGCGCTCGCATCCAGCACATTCGCCCAGCCTTCCGTTTCGCGCACGCAATGGATCGGGAATTCCTTGGATTCCGGCATGGTGAAAAACGTCTCTTTCAGATGCGTATCGAAGGTGAAGAGCACGCCTTCCGTCTCCTCCGGCCGCAGCGCCGCGAGCCAGTGCTGCATCGGGGCGGTCAGCGCATCTGCCCCCGCGACGCTCAGCGCCCCGTCGGCGTTCATGAAATCGCCCTGCGTATCAACCGCAATGACAAAGCGTTTCATTATCCTAATCCTTTCAACCCAAAATGCCCGGTAGATCGAGGCCCTTCTCGCGCGCGCAATCAAGCGCAATCTCATAGCCTGCATCGGCGTGGCGCATAACCCCGGTGGCGGGATCATTCCATAGCACGCGGGCGATGCGGGCGTCGGCTTCGGGCGTGCCATCGCAGCAGATGACCATGCCGCTATGTTGTGAATAGCCCATGCCGACGCCGCCGCCATGGTGGAGCGACACCCAGGTCGCGCCGCTCGCGGTATTGAGGAGCGCATTCAACAGCGGCCAGTCGGAGACGGCATCCGATCCGTCGCGCATCGCTTCGGTCTCGCGGTTGGGCGAGGCGACCGAGCCGCTGTCCAAATGGTCGCGCCCGATCACGATGGGCGCGGAGAGTTCGCCCGTTCGCACCATCTCGTTGAAGGCGAGGCCGAGTCTGTCGCGGAGGCCGAGGCCCACCCAGCAAATCCGCGCGGGCAATCCCTGAAAGGCGATGCGTTCGCGCGCCATGTCGAGCCAGCGGTGAAGGTGCGGATCATCGGGAATCAATTCCTTCACCTTGGCGTCTGTTTTGTAGATATCTTCCGGGTCGCCCGACAGCGCCGCCCAGCGGAACGGGCCGATGCCGCGGCAGAAAAGCGGGCGGATATAAGCGGGGACGAAGCCCGGAAACGCGAAGGCATCCTTCAGCCCCTCGTCAAACGCGACCTGACGGATGTTATTGCCATAATCGAGCGTGGGGACGCCCCTGTTCCAGAATTCGACCATCGCCTGGACATGGACTTTCATCGAAGCCTTGGCGGCCTTTTCAACTGCTGCGGGATCGCTTTCCCGCTTGGCGCGCCATTCGGCGACGGTCCAGCCTTGCGGGAGATAGCCGTTAATCGGATCGTGCGCCGATGTCTGGTCGGTGACGATATCGGGGCGCACCCCGCGCGCTACCAGCTCGCTGAAAATATCCGCCGCATTGCCGATGAGGCCGACCGATTTCGCTTCGCCCGCCTTGGTCCATTGATCAATCAGCGCGAGCGCGTCATCGAGCGTATGCGCCTTTTCGTCGAGATAGCGGGTGCGCAGGCGGAAATCGACGCGGGTTTCGTCGCACTCGACCGCAAGGCAGCAGGCGCCCGCCATTACCGCCGCAAGCGGCTGTGCGCCGCCCATGCCGCCAAGGCCTCCGGTCAGGATCCACTTGCCTTTAAGGTCGCCGCCATAATGCTGGCGTCCCGCTTCGACAAAGGTTTCGTAGGTGCCCTGCACGATCCCCTGCGTGCCGATATAAATCCACGAACCCGCCGTCATCTGGCCGTACATGGCGAGCCCTTTGCGGTCGAGTTCGTTGAAATGCTCCCACGTCGCCCATTTGGGAACGAGGTTGGAATTTGCGATCAGCACGCGCGGGGCATTTTCATGCGTCTTGAATACGCCGACGGGCTTGCCCGATTGCACCAGCAGGGTTTCGTCCACCTCAAGCCGCTTCAGCGTATCGACGATCATGTCGAAATCGCGCCAGGTTCGCGCCGCGCGGCCAATGCCGCCATAGACGACCAGTTCATGCGGGTTTTCCGCAACGTCCGGGTGGAGATTGTTCATCAGCATCCGCATCGGCGCTTCGGTGAGCCAGCTCTTGGCGTTCAAGGTGAGACCGGTGGGCGGCAGCACGGTGCGGCTATTGTGGCCCTTATTGTTTTTGGGATCGGTCATATCAGCTTTCCTGAGAGGGCTAGATGTTCGAGCTTTTCGAGAATGGTTTTGAGGATCGGGCGCAAGGTAGACGCCTTGACGTCATCAAAAGGGAATGGCGGCGCGAGGTCCATATAAAGGTCCTGGCTGAGTTCCATCTGGATCGCGTGGATGCCATCCGCCGGGCGGCCATAATGGCGCGTGGTCCAGCCGCCCTTGAAGCGGCCATTGGCGACCCAGTTCTGACCCGTAGCGGCGCAGACATCGGCAACGGCCTGTTCGATTCGCGGCGCGCAGGTGCGGCCCTCGTCGGTGCCGATATTGAAATCGGGGAGGCGGCCTTCAAACAGGAAGGGCGCGACCGGGCGGATCGAGTGGCAATCATAAAGGATGGCGATGCCATGGCGGGCTTTGATACGCGCGAGTTCTGTTTCGATGGCGGTGTGATAGGGGCGGTGCCATTGGGCGATGCGCTCGCGGATTTCCTCGGCGTCGGCCTGTGCGTCCGCCTGCCAAATCGGCTCGCCATCAAAATCGGTGGTCGGGCAGATTTCGGTGGTGTTCTGCCCCGGATAGAGCGACTGGCCCGAAGGATCGCGGTTGGCGTCGATCAAGTAACGGTGGAAATTGGCCGCAACGATGGTCGCCGACGGGAGCAGGCCTTCGTACAGCTGACGGATATGCCAGTCGGCATCGGCGAGCAGTCGGCCATTGCCATTGAGCCGTGCCGCCACCGCATCAGGGAGCCACGTCCCGCCATGCGGCATACCGAGCAGGATCGGCCCATCGCCGCCGAGGATCGTGACCGGCTCCATCACGCCACCAAAGCGAGATCGACACCCGCGGCCTTGCCCACATCGCCTTTGGTTACCAGACGTGCGGCGGCCTCAATGTCGGGTGCCAAGTAGCGGTCCTCGCCGAGCGACGCCGCGCGTTCGCGCAATTTGGCGATCACCGCTTGTAACTTCGCGCTGGTTTTCAAGGGCGCGCGAAACTCGACGCCCTGTGCTGCGCAGAGCAACTCGACGCCGAGGATATTGGCGAGGTTCGCATTCATCCGCATCAAGCGCCGCGCACCGTGTGCTGCCATCGAGACATGGTCTTCCTGATTGGCGCTGGTCGGGGTTGAATCAATCGAACAGGGGTGGGCGAGATGCTTATTCTCGCTCATCAGCGCGGCGGTCGTCACCTCGGCGATCATATAGCCGGAGTTGAGACCGGGTTCGGGGGTGAGGAAGGGCGGCAGATCAAAGCTGAGCGTCGGGTCAACCATCAACGCCACGCGGCGCTGCGCGATGCTGCCGATCTCGGCAATGGCGAGCGCGATCTGGTCGGCGGCAAAGGCGACGGGTTCGGCGTGGAAATTGCCGCCCGAAACGATGCGGTCTTCATCGACCAGCACCAGCGGATTGTCGGTCGCGGCATTGGCTTCGATTTCAAGCGTCACGGCGGCTTGCCGGAGCAGATCGACGCACGCGCCGGTCACTTGCGGCTGGCAGCGGATGCAATAAGGGTCCTGCACACGGGTATCGCCCTCACGGTGGCTTTCGCGGATTTGCGAGCCGTCGAGCAATTTGCGCATCGCGGCGGCGACCTCGATCTGACCCTTATGGCCGCGCAGGTCATGGATGGCGGGGAGCAAGGGCGCGGTCGATCCCATGATCGCGTCGGTCGAAAGTGCAGCGGTAACGCAGGCGGCTTCGGCCATCGTCCACGCGTCGAACAGGCCCGCGAGCGCATAAGCCGTGCTGAATTGCGTGCCATTGATCAGCGCAAGCCCTTCTTTGGGGCCAAGTATCACGGCTTCGAGATTGGCCGCGCGCAACGCGTCCCCGCCCTTCATCCGGCTGCCCCCGAACGAGGCTTCGCCCGCGCCGATCATAACCGCGGCCATGTGCGCGAGCGGAGCCAAATCGCCCGACGCGCCAACCGATCCTTGCGCGGGGACGAGCGGCGTGACGCCCTTGGCGAGCATCCCCTCGATCAATTCGATCACCTCCCAGCGCACACCCGATGCGCCGCGCCCTAGGGACAGTAATTTCAGTGCCATCATCAACCGTACAATCACCGTTTCGGTCGGATCACCCACGCCGCAGCAATGCGACAGGATTAGGTTGCGCTGGAGCGTCTCAGTATCTTCCGGCGGGATAGAAATAGACGCAAGTTTGCCGAAGCCAGTGTTAACGCCGTAAACCGCCGCGTCACCCGCCGCGACCTTGGCGACGGCTGCAGCGGCGCGTTTGATCGCGGGCTCAGCGGCGCGGTCGAGTTTCACCGCCGCCGACGTGCGGTAAATTGTCTCAAGGTCCGCGAGCGTCACCGCGCCGGGCGTCAGGGTAAGCGTGTCGATCATAACTCTCCGAATATCCGGCGGTTCAGCCGGTTTTGGCCGATTTGATAGCTGATTTGCGCGACATCCTCGACATCCCAGATGGCGAGATCGGCGCGGGTACCCGGCGCGATGCGGCCTGCGTCGGCGAGCCCGAGCGCCTTGGCAGCATGGGCGGTGACGCCCGCCAACGCCTCGTCGGGGGTGAGGCGGAACAGGGTCTGCGCCATGTTCATCGTGGTGACAAGCGAGGCGATGGGCGAGGTGCCGGGGTTATTGTCGGTCGCAACGGCCATCGGCACACCCGCCGCGCGCAATTTGTCGATGGGCGGAAGCTTGGTCTCGCGCAAGGTATAGAATGCGCCGGGGAGCAGCACCGCGACCGTCCCCGCCTTGGCCATCGCGGCAATGCCTGCATCGGAAAGATATTCGAGATGATCGGCAGACAGGCCGCCATAGCCCGCGACCAGCGCCGCGCCATCCATGTCGGACAATTGCTCGGCATGGAGTTTGACGGGTAAACCCAGTTCGCGCGCCACATTAAACACGCGCGCGGTCTGGGCGCGGGTGAAACCGATATTTTCGCAAAACGCATCGACCGCATCAACCAGCCCGAGCGCATGGGCCTCGCGTAGCCCCGCAATCGCGACCTCGTCGAGATAGGTGTCAGGGCGGTCTTTATACTCGGGCGGCAAGGCGTGTGCGGCGAGCCATGTCGTGCGGATATGGACGGGGCGGAGGTCCGCAATCTTGCGAGTCGCGCGCAGCATCTTGATCTCGTCGGTGATGGTGAGGCCATAGCCGGATTTGACCTCGATGGTGCCGACCCCTTCGGCGATCAGCGCGTCGATGCGAGGGAGGCTCGCGGCGATCAGCCCGTCTTCGTCCAGCGCCCGGGTGGCTGTGACGGTCGAGATAATACCGCCCCCCGCGCGCGCAATCTCCTCATAGCTAGCGCCCTCCAGCCGCATCGCAAATTCGCGCGCGCGGTCGCCGCCATGGACGATATGCGTGTGGCAGTCGATCAGCGCGGGCGTAACGAGGCGGCCCTCGCATTTCTCTTCGCGCCAGCTGTGATGGTCGGCCGGAAGGTCCGCTTGCGGCCCTGCCCAGACGATACGCCCGTCCGCTACCGCCACCGCGCCGCGCTCGACCAGCCCTACGCCTTGGTCCATCCCCTCAACCACCATCGTGGCGAGGCGCGCATTGGTCAGAACGAAAGGCTCGGCCTTTCCCACGGCGGTGATCACTCCTGTTATATTATTGCGTGACCCATAGAAGGGTCGCGGCGGGGGAGCAATAGAGGTTTCCAACGAAACCAGTTGCCAGACACTTCCCTCACGGCTCGTCACCCTGAACTTGTTTCAGGGTCCATACGCTCCGCACTCGCGATGGCTTCGGCCTATGGATGCTGAAACAAGTTCAGCATGACGCAAGTTTGGGGACTGGCCGCTGTAGCTTTAATCTGCCATTGACCGGCGCATGATTAGCCTCTTCGCCTCCACCGCGCTCCTCCCGTCCGGCTGGGCGAATGATGTGCGTGTTACCATCGGCGCGGATGGGCTGATTTCCTCCGTTGAACTGGACTCCAACGCCCAGCCCGCCGACCAACGTGTCGCTATCCTTCTCCCGGCTCCGACCAATATTCATAGCCATGCGTTCCAACGCGCGATGGCGGGCCTCACCGAAGGGCGCGGGCCGGATGGGTCGGACAGTTTCTGGACCTGGCGTAAGCTTATGTACCGCTTCATGGAACAGCTTGAACCCGATGAGGTCGAAGCGATTGCGGCGTTCGTGCAGATGGAAATGCTTGAGGCGGGCTATGCGGGGTCGGTCGAGTTTCACTATCTCCACCACCAGCCGGGCGGCGCGCCGTATGCGAAACTGGGCGAGCTTTCCGAGCGCATTGTTGCAGCGGCGGCGACCAGCGGGATTGGCCTCACCCTCGCGCCGGTGCTCTACCAATATGGCGGCTGCGATGGGCGCGCGCTCAATGAACGCCAAGCGCGGTTCGGCAATGATTTTGACCGCTTTGCCAAGCTGTGGGAAGAAGCGCGCACCAGTCTGGCCGCGCTTCCGGCGGATGCCCGCATGGCGGTCGCGCCGCATAGTTTGCGCGCGGTGGGCAAGGATAGCCTAGCCGCCTGCGCCGCGCTCTCACCGGCCGATCCGATCCATATCCACATCGCCGAACAAGTGGGCGAGGTCGAGGAAGTGGTCGCCGCCTGGGGCCAGCGTCCAGTCGAATGGCTTTATGCGCATCATGCGGTCGATGCGCGCTGGACGCTGATCCATGCAACCCAGATGGAGCCGCACGAAACCGAAATGGTCGCGGCGTCCGGCGGGGTTGCGGGGCTGTGTCCGATTACCGAGGCCAATCTGGGCGACGGGATTTTCGATGGCGTGCGCTATGTCGCGGCGGGTGGCACGTTCGCCATCGGGTCGGACAGCAATATCCGCATCAGCCTTGCCGAAGAATTGCGCGCGCTCGAATATTCGCAGCGGCTGCGCGACAAGGGCCGTGCGATGCTGGCAGAGCAAGGACGATCAGCCGGGCGATTGATGCTCGAAGAGGGCGCGCGCGGGGGTGCTATTTCGGCGGGGCGGGATGCAGGCCAAATCGCTCCCGGCAAACTCGCTGATCTCGTCGCGCTCGATGGCGAGGCGACCGCGCTCATCGGCAGGCATGGCGACCAGATTATCGACAGCTGGATATTTGCCGGCGATGACCGGTTGGTCTCCGATGTCTGGTCAGCGGGGCGGCATCAGGTGCGCGATGGCCAGCATATCGCGCGCGAGACGATCACCGACCGCTACCGTGCAGTGCTACGTTCGCTCACAAGCGATTTATAACATCGCGAGTTGCTGTTCGGCCTCGAACGGATCGAACAAGGTCGCGCGTTGCGGCGGCGCTTCGCCAAAGCGGTGCCAGCCGGTCGGCCCCAGCCGTTCGAGCGGCTGAAAGCGCATCTTATATTCCATCCGCCGCGCACCCTCGACCCAATAGCCGAGATAGACATAAGGAAGGCCAACCCGCGCCGAACGCTGGATATGGTCGAGAATGATGAAGGTGCCGAGACCCGGCCGCGCGCCTTCGCCGGTTTCGAAGAAGCTGTAGATCATCGACAGGCCGTCACCCTGACGGTCGGTGAGACAGGCCCCGACCAGCCGTCCGGGGCGGCCATCTTCGCCTGAAGGTTCGCGATATTCGATCACATAGCTGTCGACCGTGCTATGTTCGACCATATCGGCATAATCATGTTCGTCCATGTCGGCCATGCCGCCTTCGGGATGGCGCGAGGCAAGATAGCGACTCAACAGGTCGAATTGTTCGTCGGTCGCCCAGGGGCGGCAGGCGCTGACTTCAAGGTCGGCATTGCGGCGCAGCGTTTTCTTTTGGCTCGCGCTGGGCACAAATTCTTGCGTGACGACCCGGACCGAAATGCAGGCCGAACAGGTAAGGCAGCTCGGACGGTAGGCGACATTCTGGCTGCGGCGAAAGCCGATGCGGCCAAGCGCGTCATTGAGTTCAAGCGCGTCCGGTCCGGCGAGTTCGGCAAAGACCTTGCGCTCCATCTTCCCCGGCAAATAGGGGCAGGGGGTGGGGCTGGTGACAAAGAAGCGGGGAAATCGAAAGGGTGCTGTCACGGCAAAAAAGCTCTCTCCCATTCCTGTGAGCCCGCCGGGCCGAAATGGCCGGTTGCGCTATCTATGCCGCGAACCGGGCGAGATTAAAAGTATGTTTACCACATAAAGAAGGTTAACGCGCGGATAAGCCATCGCGCTCGATCCACACCACCGCGTCGCACAGGCGGGCAATATCTTCGGGGTGGGCAAGGTTGCTGCCGGGTGTCAACACCGCTGCGGTGCCCGCCGCAACGCCAGCGCGAAAGGCCCGTTCGTCGCTCTCTCCCCGGGCCAGCGCGTCGACCATGCCTGCCACAAAACTGTCGCCTGCGCCCACTGCGCTTTTGGCCTCGACGGGGATGGCCGAGCAGCAGCGATAGCCTTCCGCCGTCGCGAGGAGCGCGCCGCGATGGCCCATCGAGACGGCGATTCGCTTGACCGCGCCCTCACGCACCAGCGCGACCGCGCGCTTACCGATGGCGCTCGGCTCGGCGTCCGAGAATGGCTCTCCGGTTAGCGCTGCAAATTCGCCGAGGCTCGGTTTGACCAGATCCCAGCCGCCTGCGGCCATCGCCACCTTGAGCGCCTCGCCCGATGTATCGAGCGCAAAGCGCGTGCCATGCGGGGCCGCCAGCGCCTTCAGCCGCACATAAAGGTCGGCAGGCACCCAGGGCGGCAGCGATCCGCTCAGCACCAGCCAGTCGGCGCGGGCTTCCGCCACCACCCTTTCGAGCGCGGCGAGTTCAGCGGGGGAAAAATGCGGGCCTTGGGGGACGAAGCGATATTCGTTGCCACTGGCTTCTTCATAAACGTCAAAGCTCATGCGTGTATCGTCAGCAATCGGGATGCAGCGGGCATCCACCCCTTCGGCTTTGAGGAGCGCGTCGAACACCGGCCCGCTCACCCCGCCCGCGAAGTAGCAAGCGGTGACCTCTGCCCCAAGCCGCGTCAGTACGCGCGCAACATTCACCCCGCCTCCGCCCGGCGCATAGCTTTCCGCCGAGGTGCGCATCTTGTGGGTATGCTGCACCCGATCGACACTGCACGCGACATCGATCGAAGGGTTTACGGTGACGGTGAGAATGGTCATCGGTTGGCCCTGATATTAAACGTCCGTTTCAAACGGCGTGAAATCGGTCCGGTCGTCAAACACATCGACCCCTTCCTTGGCCTTGAGCCAACCGACCACGGCATAAGTGACCGGCGTCAATAAGGCCTCCCAGACGACCTTCATCGCCCAGTTGGTGACCATCACGGTCAAAACCTGACTGGTCGACCAAATGCCGAGAAAAGCAATCGGGTAAAAGAGCAGACTATCGACACCTTGCCCGACTACGGTCGATCCGATGGTGCGCGTCCACAACATACGCCCGCGGGTCCAGACTTTCATCTTGGCCATAACGATGCTGTTGACGAATTCGCCGGCCCAGAATGCGGTGATCGACGCGAGGACGATGCGCCACGTGCTGCCGAACACCGCTTCATAAGCGCCCTGGTTGGGCCAATCGGGCGCGGGCGGCATCGCGACCACTGCCCAACTCATGAAGGCGAGGAACAAGAGCGCGGCAAAGCCGGTCCAGATCACCCGGCGCGCACGGGCATAGCCGTACACCTCGGTAAGCACATCGCCCAGCACATAGCCCAAGGGGAAAAACAGGATTCCTGCGCCAAAGGTCCATCCGCCGACCTGGCTCAACTTGGCCGCACCGATCACGTTGGAGAGCAGCAGCACCGTCACAAAGGCCGCCATCACCAGATCATAATAGCGGAAGCGATGATTATGGAGCGCAGTCGCGCTGGTCGCCTTGGGCGCGCCGGACGGCACACCGGCGTTGAGATCGGGGGCAGGATCAGGCATAAAGTCGGTCATCGCCGCGCGTGATGCCATAAACCGCATTCACAGGCAAAGCGGAACCCGCTATGCGCACGGACCAACGGTGATCATCCCGATGCGCGCCCTTAGCTCAGCTGGATAGAGCACCCGCCTTCTAAGCGGGTGGTCGCAGGTTCGAATCCTGCAGGGCGCGCCATTGCCTAACGAGCAGCAAACCGGTCGGTGAACATCCGAATATTCATCCTTAGCACCCGACGCCCGGCGCTCGTTCCGACGTTGCGCCTCTCGTGTGCGATCCGATAAATTGCGCCGTTCGCCAAGCGATGCGGTACGGAGGAAGTAATGCTCCGACTAACAGGGCAGGGGGAAGGGTTGACAATGAGATGATATTATATCACTTGACCGCAACTTAGAAAAACAGGGGAGAAAACCTACGTGCGTTGCGTGTCGATTTTGCTGGCGAGTATCTCCAGCCTTGCCGCCGTTCCGGCTGTGGCTGAAAATGTCGAGGAGGCCGAGATCTTGGTCACGGGTATCCGTCAGCCCTATCGGGGTGATTTCAAACAGAAGGAAATCCCGCAAGCCATCGCCACGATTGATGCCAAGCAGCTCGAAGATAATAATATCCAGCGCTTGACCGACGCATTGGACCTCAATGCATCGGTAGCGCGTCAGAATAATTTTGGCGGTCTGTGGGACAGCTTTGCGGTGCGCGGTTTTGCTGGCGATGACAATCTGCCCAGCGGTTACCTCGTCAACGGTTTCAATGGCGGACGCGGATTTGGCGGCACGCGCGACGTCGCGGGGGTCGAACGCATCGAGGTCCTCAAGGGACCCGCAGCAGCGCTCTATGGGCGCGGCGAACCCGGGGGCACCATCAATATCATCACCAAGCGCGCGGCATTTGACGGGCTGAAGGTCAATGCATCCGGCCTCTATGGCAGCTTTGATCGGGTCCGCCTTGATGCCGATGTCAACATCCCGCTCGGGGAAACCATGGCCGTCCGGTTCATCGGATTTTCGGAAAAAACGGGTAGTTTTCGCCAAGGGGTCGACGGCAGGCGTTATGGCCTGTTGCCGTCGGTCGCCTTCAAGATCGGCGACAGCACCCTATTAAGCTATGACCTTGAATGGACCCGCAGCGAAGCCGATTTTGATCGCGGTATCGTCGCGCCCGATGGCAATTTAAACGCAATGTCGCGCCGCACATTTCTGGGTGAGCCGGGAGACGGGCCATTGAAGGCGAAAGTCGGCGGCCATCAGTTGCAGCTGCAACATGATTTTTCCGACCAATGGAGCCTGTTGCTCGCAACCAGCTACCGCAAAACCAGTCTGGAGGGTTTTTCCAGCGAAGCCGAGCTTGCCAGTGGCCGACAGTTGCTTGGCCGCCCGGCGACGCCTCATCTATTGTCGCGCCAACGGCGTTTTCGCAGCTACAAAGGCAAGCATTTCGTCGTCCGTGGCGAGTTGACGGGCGATTTCGAAATTGGCGGATTACGCAACCGCCTGTTAGTCGGCGCTGATTATGACGAATTCGACAATAGTCAGCTTTTCCGGCGTTTCCGTCCCGCAGCGGTGACCGCGACATCAACCGAAGCGGCCCAATATGCCATCAACATATTAAATCCTGTTTATGGCCGCTTTCCCCTGCCGAACACCGCGCTATTGACCGACCGGCTCGATCAGCAAAAGGCCTATGGCCTCTATGCTCAAGACCAGATCAGCCTGTCTGATGCACTGCAGCTTCGCATTGGCCTGCGCTATGATGACTATGTCGTCCGTTCGCTTGACCGGGCGACAAATGCCAGCCAGAACCGCTCCTTCAGCCGCATAAGCCCGCAATTCGGTCTGGTTGTGAAGGCGACGGAGGCGCTATCGCTCTATCTCGCTTATGGGGAAGGTTTCCGGTCCAACCTCGGTGCACGTGCCAATGGGGAGCTATTTGATCCGGAATTCAGCAAATCGATCGAAGCAGGCGCGAAATTCGGGCTATTTGATAATAGTTTGAACGGCATCGTCTCCCTGTTCAAATTGGGAAAGCGCAATGTGCTTGCAGCCGACGCTGCCAATCCGGGCTTCTCGATTCCGGTCGGCAAGGCAGGCAGCACCGGCTTTGAATTTGATCTGGCCGGCAAGCTGCCCGGACATTTCGATCTGTTGTTTTCCTATGCCTTTGTCGATGCCAAGGCAAAAGCGGACGTGCTTGACCCCAATTTTGCCCTGCAAATCCGCTCCGGCGATCCTCTGATCAACATACCGAAGCACAATCTCAATGCCCAGTTGTCAAAGCGCTTGGTGATCGGGGACGATCACGGCCTGACATTGGGCGCTGGCATACAACATGTGAGCAAGCGGTTGGGCGAAACGGCAACCAGCTTCTTCCTGCCAAGCTACACCTTGGTGCGCGCTTTTGCGAAGGTCGAACTGACGAAAGGGCTGGAGGTGTTTGGCGACGTCAAAAACCTGTTCAACCAAACCTATTACACGAACAGCTTCGCCCGTCTGTGGGTCGCACCGGGCAGCCCGCGGGCGTTCACGCTCGGTGCAAGGGTCAACTTCTGATGTCGGCGATCCGGATAGAGGATCTGTGCGTCGAGCGCAGCGGCAAGACCGTGCTCGACGCGCTCTCGCTAACCGTGGCGTCAGGCGAAATCTATGCGCTGCTGGGCGGTAATGGTGCGGGCAAATCGACGACGTTGTCGACATTGCTGGGATTTTTGAAGCCCTCGTCCGGCTCGGCACTGGTCGCCGGGATCGATCCGGCGGCCGATCCCGAGGCTGCTCGGCACAGCATCGCTTATCTGCCGGAAAATGTGGCGCTTTACGAGCATCTGACCGCGCGCGAGAATGTTGACTATTTTCTGGCGCTCGCTGGCGAAACGCATAGCCGCGCCGAGATTGAAGCCGCGTTTGACGCCGCAGGTCTGCAGAACGAAGCCCGCGCCCGGACCCTGTCCGGCTTTTCCAAGGGCATGCGGCAAAAAGTCGCCATCGCGCTTGCGGTGGTGAGGCAGGTACCGGTGCTGTTGCTCGACGAGCCCACCTCCGGTCTCGACCCCCGCGCCACCGCTGATTTCAACGCCCTGCTTGCGACGCTGAAGGCGCGCGGCACCGCGATCCTGATGGTCACGCACGACCTGCTTGGAGCTGCCGACTGCGCCGACCGGATCGGCTTTCTCGACGCCGGGCGCATTGTCGAGGAAGTGAAACGCGAACAGGGCTATGATGTCATGGCTCTCCACCGCCGTTATGGCGAGGCGGTTGCGGCATGAACAGCATCCGGTTGATTGCCAATGACGAGTGGCGCTTGCTGCGCCGCAACCGTGTGGCAATGCTCGGACTGGTGATGCTGCTTGCGCTGTCGGTCATCGCTGCCTTGACCTCGATCGCCCAGCGCGACGCGAGCGATGCCATCCGCGCGCGGTTCCAGCACCAGGCCGATACCGCCTTTGATGGTGCCCCTGCCCGCCATCCGCACCGCATGGTGCATTATGGGCATTTCGTGTTCCGCCCGCTGCCGGTTCTCGCAGCGTTCGACCCCGGGGTTGATGCCTTCACTGGCAACACAATTTTCCTCGAAGGCCACCGGCAAAACAGCGCCAATTTCGGCGATGTCCGGCAAAGCTCCTTGCTTGTCCGCTTCGGGCAACTCACCCCGACCTTCGTGTTGCAAGCGCTGGCGCCGCTGATCCTGATCTTCATCGGCTTCGGTGCGGTTGCCCGCGAGCGCGAGCGGGGGACTATCCGGCAGTTATTCGCGCATGGCGTTTCGCCTCACACCCTGATCCTCGGCAAGGCGCTGGGGCTGGGCCGGGTGGCCGCTCTGATGCTGGCCCGTGCCGCGCTCGCGCTCGTCTGGCTGATCCTCGCTGAAGGCGCGCCACTCGCGCCCGGCCTGTTCCTGTTGGGCGGTTATGCGCTGTATCTCGCCATCTGGGTGTTGCTGGTCGTGATCGTTTCGGCGCTGTCCGGTCATGCCCGAACTGCGCTGATGACGCTGATTGGCCTCTGGGCCTTTGCCGTCATTCTGTTGCCCCGGCTTGCGCCCGACCTTGCGGTCGCGGCCAATCCTACGCTCACCCGGCTGGAGACCGATATCGCGGTCCAGAAGGACCTCAGAAGCATGGGCGACAGCCACAATCCGGACGACCCCCATTTCAACGCCTTCAAGGCGCGCACCTTGCAGCAATATGGCGTCGACAAGGTTGAAGACCTGCCCGTCAACTATCGCGGATTGTTGGCGATGGAGGGCGAAAAACTGACCTCCAGGCTGTTCGATGATTATGCCGACCGCCAATTTGCCGCGCACCGGGCGCAAAGCAGGCAAACCGATCTCATTGGGGTGATCAGCCCGGCGATAGCGTTGCGGCGTCTCTCCATGTCGGCGTCGGGCACCGACCTTGAAGGACATCGCCGCTTCCTGTCGCAGGCCGAGGCCTATCGTTTCAAGATAGTCCAGCAATTGAACGCGTTGCAGGCAAAGGCAATCACCTATGATGATGACGGCAACCGCAACAAAGACCCGGAAGCGGCGCGGCGCGTTCGTATCGACGCCAAAAATTGGCGGGAGGTTCCCGATTTCAGCTATCGCGCGGCATCGACCTCCGAAAAATTGACCGCTGCTTTGCCGGGTTTGCTCGTCCTGTTGGGCTGGCTTGCGGTGCTGCTTATCGGGCTCCGCCTCGCCGCACGCCGCTTGGGAGACGCCGCATGAGCGCGCCCTGGCTCTGGGAGGCCCGCCTGTTCCTCCGGCAAAGGCTGGCGCTACCTGCGCTATTGCTGATGACGCTATTGGCGGCGGGAAGCGTGTGGGCCGGCATGGCGGAAATTGCGCGGCAGCAGGAAACCATCGCGCGCATTCAGCCGAAACAGGCCGCCGATGTCGCAGCAATCGCCAACTGGGTTGCGAAGGAGGGCGATGCTGGAAATGCGGCTTATTACACCTTCCATGCAACATGGGACGCGCCCTCCGCGCTCGCTTTCGCGGCCATCGGCCAGCGCGACGTTGCACCCTATATTCTGCGCGTCCGGGCGCTTGGGCTTGAGGCCCAGCTTTATGAAAGCGAAAATTACAACGCCGAACTTGCGCTGCCCGGGCGGTTCGACTGGGCGTTTGTGCTGACCTATCTTGCGCCCTTATTTGTCATCGTGCTTCTGCATGACCTCAAATCGGGCGAGCGCGAGGCGGGGCGATTTGCCTTGCTCGCCGCCATGGCCCGCGACGAGACCGGACTGTGGCGACGACGCGTCGTCCTGCGCATCGGCTTATTATGGCTGGCGCTGGTCCTGCCGTTCGCGCTGGGCGCTATCCTGTCCGGCGCAGCCTTTGGCGGGATTATGCTGTTCCTCATGGTGTCGGCCGCCTATCTCGCCTTCTGGACGGCATTATGCCTTTGGATTGGTCGCAAGGGGTGGAGTTCGGTGACCAATGCCGCGACGCTGGCGGCAAGCTGGCTGGTGCTGACGCTCATCCTCCCCGCCTTGGCGCATATTGGCATCAACGCCGCCATCCCGGCGCGTCAGGGCGTCGAACTGACGCTCGCACAACGCGAGAAAATCCATGGCGGCTGGGATCGCCCCCAGCAGGAAACGATGCAGGCCTTTTTCAAGGTGCATCCGCAATGGAAGGATACCAAGCCGATTCAAGGCGGTTTCCATTGGAAATGGTATTATGCTTTCCAGCATCTCGGCGATCTTGCAGCAGAGCCGCAAGCCAAGGCGTATCGCAACGGTCTCGAAGCGCGCGACCGATGGACCTCACATGTGGGCTTTATATTGCCAGCCGTCGGCGTGCAGGCGCTATTGCACCGCGAGGCCCGAACCGATCTTCACGCAGGGCTCTCCTATCAGGACCGCATTCGCGCTTATCATGCGCAACTGCGGCGGTTTTATTACCCTTATCTGTTCAACGACACGCCCTTTCGCGAAGCCGATTTTGCCAAGGCACCCAAATGGGAATGAACGGGTCAAATCACTACTTGGCGATCAAGTGACACTGGCAAGTGACACTGGAGCGGCCATCGCGCACCAGTTGGCTGCAGATTGAGAGCAAAAATTTGCTTTGTCCCGTGACGCTGGCCCGGGTGTGAGCATGGAGTTTACGGGTTTACAGCGCTTTGCCCTGTTATTGATACACGTTGTGGCACTGAATTGCGCCCGCTGCGTTATCGGTCTAGCTTCGCATCTCATTAAGCCTGCCGCATCGCAAAGGGAAATTCTATGCCGTCACGTCCCGTCTGGAAAGGCCATATCCGGCTCGCGCTAGTATCGATTCCCGTAGAGGTTTACCCGGCCACCAAGTCCGGGGCGGGTATCCAGTTCCGGCAAATCCATGAGCCTTCCGGCCAACCGATCAAATATGAAAAGGTCGTGCCCGGCGTCGGCCCGGTCAAAGCCGATGAAATCCTTAAGGGCTATGAATATGAAAAGGGCAGCTATGTGCTGCTCGAGGAAAAAGAAATCGAGGCGGTGCGCCTTGAGAGCAAGAAGACGCTGGAACTCACCCAATTCGTCGACACCGCCGACATTCCGGCGCTTTATTATGAAAAGCCTTATTATGTCGTTCCCGCCGACCAGCTCGCCGAGGAAGCGTTCATCGTGCTGCGCGAGGCGCTCACCAAGACCAAGAAGGCGGGGCTGGGGCAACTCGCGATGCGCGGGCGGGAATCGGTGGTCGCGCTGCGCCCCTTGGGCAAAGGCATCATCATGGAAACGCTGCGCTATGAAGATGAGGTCAATAATGCCGCGGCCTATTTCCGCGAGGTGGACGATGTGAAACCGGACGCCGAATTGCTCGATCTCGCGGTGACGTTGATCGACAAAAAGGCGGGCGATTTTGACGCCGATGCCTATCATGACCGCTATGTCGATGCGCTCAAGGACCTCATCGCGCGCAAATTGAAATCCAAAGGCAAGGTGGTCACGCCCGACGATGACAGTGCGAGCGCGCCTTCGGGCGGCAATGTCATCGACCTGATGGCGGCCTTGAAGCAATCCGTGGCGGGCAAGGGCGCGGCCAAAACGGAAAAAGCGGATAGCGCTGCGGCGGAAAAGAAACCGCGCAAGAAGGCCGGATAGCGTAACGCCCATGGCCCGCGCCAAGGCTTCGGCTGATCTCCTCGCGCGCTATAGGGAAAAGCGTGACTTTGCACGCACCCCCGAGCCCGAAGGCAAGGTCGAGCCCCGCAAGACCGGCGATCCCCTCTTCGTCGTCCAGAAACATGAGGCGAACCGGTTGCATTGGGACTTGCGGCTGGAGATTGACGGTGTGCTGAAAAGCTGGGCGGTGACGCGCGGGCCCAGCCTCAACCCGGCCGACAAGCGGCTGGCGGTGCGGACCGAAGATCACCCCATCGCCTATGCCGACTTTGAAGGGACAATTCCGGCAAAGGACTATGGCGGCGGCACGATGATGCTGTGGGATCGCGGCACATGGGCCCCGATTGCGGGCAAGAGCGCGGATACGCTGGAGGAAGGGCATCTCCATTTTACCCTGTCGGGCGAGCGGATGCAGGGCGAATGGATCTTGATCCGCTTGGCCCCGAAACCCGGTGAACGGCAGGAAAATTGGCTGCTCAAGAAGGTTGATGACGGTTTTGCCGGTGATAGCGACACGCTGGTTGAGCGCGACCTCACATCGGTGCTCAGCGGGCGCACGATGGACCAGATTGCCGCGGGCGCGAAACCGGTCAAACTGCCGAAGCCGAAAGCGGCCAAAGCGGCGAAACCGCTCTCGCTGCCGACCCCGCCCTTCCATCCGCCGCAACTTGCGAGCCCCTCCGGCCATTTGCCCGGCGGCGATGATTGGCTGTTCGAGGTCAAATATGACGGCTATCGCGCGCTGATCGCTGCGGGCAAAGATGGGACGTTCGGCTATACGCGTTCGGGGCTGGATTGGAGTGACCGGTTTGCGCCCATCGTCAAGGCGGTCGCGAAACTGCCCGCCGCTGCGCTCCTCATCGACGGCGAGATTGTCGCGCTCGACGCCGATGGCAAGCCGAGTTTCGCCGCGCTCCAGCAGGCGCTTAAAAAAGCAAACGGCCCGCTGCTTCTGTTCGCCTTCGACCTGTTGCATTTGAACGGGGAGGATCTCACCCAACTTCCTTTACGCGAACGCAAAGCCTTGCTGGAAACGCTGGTCAAGGATGCCGGCGCGCCGCTCCATTATTCCGACCATATTGATGGCGACGGCAAGCCCTTGTTCGATGCGATGGCCAAGGGCGGCTATGAAGGCGTGATCGCCAAGCGGGCGGATCGGCCCTATAGCGGCACGCGCACGGGCGACTGGCTCAAGATCAAGGTTGATCGCCGCGAGGAATTTGTCATCGTCGGCCATATCCCTTCGGACAAGCCCGCGCGACCCTTTGCCTCGCTCCTGCTCGCGCAATATGAAGGCGACGCGCTGGTGTATAAAGGCCGGGTCGGCACCGGATTTGACGATGCGACGGCCCAGGCGATTGCGGAGCGGTTGGTTCCGGCGAAGACGCCGCCGGTGGTCAATCCCGACCTCGAGGCAAGTTCGGGCACGCCGCGCAGCCGCTCTGCCGCCAAGCCGGTCTGGGCCAAGGGCACTATGGTCGCCGAAGTGCGTTATGCTGAATATACCAGCGACAATGTGCTGCGCCAGGCGAGCTTCATCGGCCTGCGCGACGACAAGCCGCCGCAGGAGGTTGTGAGCGAAATGAGCCAGCAGAAAGAGGCAGAGACGGGCGCAAGCGGTGCGTGGGTCGCGCCGCAGCCGTCGGTCACGATCACCAATCCGGACCGCCCGATCTTCGGTAAGGACGGCCCGACCAAGGGTGACCTTGCAAGCTGGTATGAAGCGATTGCGCCGTTCGCGCTGCCGTGGATGGCCGAGCGCCCCCTCGCGCTGTTGCGCTGCCCCTCGGGCATATCCGGCCAGTGCTTCTTCCAGAAACATCTGAAGGAAGGCTGGGGCGATGCGGTCGACAGCATCCTGATCGAGGAGAAGGATGGCGACAGCGAGCCGACGTTTTTGCTGCATGACAAGACCGGGCTCCTCCAATGCGCGCAGATGGGGGCGATTGAAATCCATGGCTGGGGCGCGGGGGCGGGGGATGTCGATCATCCCGACCGGCTGGTATTTGATCTCGATCCCGATGAAGGCCTCGATTTTGCCGATGTGAAGCGGGCGGCAAAGCTGATCCATGACCATCTCGCCGATATGGGGCTCGTTACTTTTCCGATGCTGACGGGCGGCAAGGGCGTGCATGTGATTGCGCCGCTCACCCCCAAGGCGGATTGGGGCGCGGTGGAGGCGTTCGCCAAAACATTTGCCGCTGCGCTCGAACAGCTGGAGCCGGACCGTTACACCCAATCCATGTCGAAGGCGCGGCGCAAGGGGCGGATTTTTATCGACTGGATGCGCAACCGGCGCGGTTCGACCGCTATTCTGCCTTGGTCGGTACGGGCGCGGGAGCGTGCGGGGATTACCACGCCGGTAAGTTGGGATCAATTGACCGCCATGACACGGGCCGATCCCTATATATTGTCCGACCCCGCGACCGCCTTTGAACAGGCACAAACACTCGCCTCCGGATGGGGCGAGGCCGTGCAGTTACTTCCGGGAGCCTAACCCGCCGGGGTGGCCGTCAGCGCGGGGATGACCCATACCAAGGTCATCGCAATGATCGCCAGCGCCAGCGAAATCGCCAGTACATAGCGCACGATATGCGGAGTTGCACCGGCCCGCGCTTCTGTTGTGGTCAGTTCGACCTCTTCACCATGTCGTTCCATTTCATGCTCCTTCTGCCCGTTGAGGGGATAAACGAGCAGTGAAGGAAATGGGTTCCGTAGCCGGTTTCGCCGGGCTTTATTCGGCAGCCATCGCGCGCAGGAAGTTGTTGATTTCGGCTTCGGTTTCATGGTCGAAGCGTTCGATCAAGACCATTTCGCCGGATGAGCGGCGCGGCACCTTGTGCGCATCCCATTCCATCCGCTCTTCCATATAGAGTTTTTCCAGCCGCGCGGGGAAATGCGGTTTGACCAGCCGTTCATCAAAAGCAAAGCGCATCGGTCCGAATTCGCCACGTTCGAATCGGACTGCGATCAGCTCTGCCATATCGGCGACGAGAATATCTTCATCTTCGGTCGGTTCCGCGTCGCCAAAGGGCAGATAATCTTCCGCCTCGCCCGATTTCCAGAACAGCATGGCCGCAGTACCGCCATCACAATCGGGCTGCTGAACCATCCACATGAGCGGCTCCGCGCCCCATTCCCAATCCCATTTGCTGGCAACATAGTGCCAGATTTCCGGCGGCGTTTCCGAAAGCCAGGCGATAGCATCGGACTGATGCCCGTCATTTTGCGGGGCACTCATCGGTTCGAGCGCGAGCGCGCGCAAATCAATCCCGATGGTGCGGGTCGGCTCCTGTTCGAGCGGCGAATAGGCCTGTTCGGTGCCATCGTCGAACCCATGATCATGTGGCGCAGCAACCGGATCCATGTCGGGCCGGAAGCGTGGCTGGGTTTCCGCGGCGAGCGCCGCTTCGCGCACGCGGGCGAGCCGCTCGCTCATATCTGTCGGTGCCTGCGGTGCAGGCGTATCCGCAACCTCTTGTTTGCGCCCGAAATTGCCGAATGATTTCAGCAGACGTGAAGAACTAAAATCCATGAAGTGGTCCCCTCAATTCACTAGAGGGTTACCACCGATTGGTTTACAATCAGTTATCTTCGTTTCGGTCCCGCTTCGACGGTGAAAGGTAAGGATATGGCAGGCAAAATCAGAACCGGGACCGGCGGATGGACCTATGAGCCATGGCGCGGCACTTTCTATCCGCCCGGCCTCCGGCAGAAAGACGAGCAGGCTTATGCCGTCCAGCATCTCACCGCAATCGAGATCAACGCGACCTATTACCGGCTGCAATCACCCAAAAGCTTTGCGACCTGGGCCAAGGTAGCGCCCGATGGCTTTCGCTATGCGCTCAAGGCTTCGCGTTATGCGACCAACCGGACCAAGCTTGCCGACGCAGGCGATTCCATCGCCAAATTTGTCGGGCAGGGGATCAGCGAACTCGGCGACCGGTTGGGGCCGATTGTGTGGCAATTCGCGCCGACCAAAAGGTTTGACCCCGAAGATTTTGGAGCGTTCCTCAAATTGCTGCCTGACAGTATCGATGGTCTTGCGCTCGGCCATGCGCTTGAGGTGCGCCATGACAGTTTCGATGACCCCGCTTTCATCGCGCTCGCCCGCGAGGCTGGTGCGGCGATTGTCTATGCCGATCATCCGGAATATCCGTGCATTGATGCGGATACGGGCGGATTTCGCTATGCCCGGCTGATGCAGGCGCGCAGCGACGAGCCGACCGGCTATGATAGTGCCGAGATAAAAAGCTTTGCGAGCCTCGCCCGGAAATGGACAGGGAACGGGAGCGACGCTTATATGTTCTTTATCAACGGCGCAAAAGAGCGGGCTCCGGCTGCCGCGATGGCGCTCAAGGCTGAGCTTGAAACGACGGAGGGTTAAAGGTGCGGACAATTTTTGCGATCTCGACGGCTTTGATATTGGGCGGCACGCTTGCGGCGTGCAACCGCGAACCGGCGCAAGCCCCGCACCAGCAGACGCAGACGGTTCCGGCCGAACCGGCGGTTGCGCCGACGCCGGAAAATGACGTCAAGACGCCGCCTGCGGCAACCCCCGCCGCGACGACTCCGGCAGCGCCCCCGAGCGCGCAGGATGATGGCCCCGTGACCAAATTCCGCGCGCTCGGCACCGAACCTTTCTGGGCGTTCGACATTGATGGCGACACCGCCAAATATATGACGCCGGACAATCAGGCGGGTACCAGTTTCAAGGTGAGCCGCTCCGCTTTTGCCAAGGGGGTTGATTATACCGGCACGCTCAATGGCAAGCCGGTGGCACTGACCATTACGACCGGCACCTGTTCGGATGGTATGTCGGACAAAAGCTATGAGTTTACGGTCAAGGCTACAGTTGAAGGCCGCGCACTCAAGGGCTGTGCCGAGCGCGGCACGGCTACGCTGGCAAAATAAGGCCGGTTAACGCTTGCGGACAAACTCCGCACGCAGCACCAAGCCTTTGATGCCGTCATAGCGACAGTCAATCTCCTGCGGATCACCCGTCAGGCGGATGGATTTGATCAGCGTGCCGCGCTTTAGCGTTTGGCCGGCGCCTTTGACGGTCAGATCCTTGATCAGCGTGACCTGGTCGCCATCCGCGAGGATATTGCCCACCGCATCGCGCACCTCGACCGAACCCGCGGCGGCCTGTTTGGCGCGCGCTTCATCGGCGCTGATCCACTCGCCGCTTTCCTCGTCATACACATATTCGTCGTCGCTCATCGTCATTTTCCTGTAAGTTCGTCCGGCGGGCGCTTGACCGCGCTTGAGGGGCGGCCATAACCTTCGCAACGCATCAAGGCCATAGCGACGAGCAAAGGAGTTTAACGAAATGAAGATCAAGCCGTCCCCGTTTATGGTTGCGGCCCTGGTCGCGGTGTCGCTCGCGGGTTGCCAGAAGAAGGCGGCGGAGGATAGCGCGCCGACGCAATCGCCGGTCACGAGCGATACCATGCCCGCCCCGCCGCCGATTGCTGCCCCGCCGGTTGAGACCGCCACTCCTGCCGCTGACGAATGGCAAGCGAGCGCGAGCGGCGAAGGCGATTCGCTCCAGTTTGCGAGCAAGGAGAGCGGCGCGCGTATTCTCCTCTTCTGCGCTGCGGGATCGGAGAAATTATTGGTCAATATGTCCGACTTCAAACCCGTATCAAGCGAAGAGCGCATGACCATCGGAAGCGGCGGCACAGTCGCCACCCTCGTCGCAGCAAGTGCGGGAGACAAACTACGCGGCGGGGTCAGCGGCGAAGCGGCAATCCCGCGCGATCTTGGCAAGATATTGGGCGGCGGCGCGGGCGTCTCGGTCAATTATGGCAAGCAGAATGCCGGGCCGTTCCCTGCTATTCCGGGCGAAATGGCCGCGCGGTTCGAAGAGGGCTGTTACGACTAAGCGCTTAGAGCAGGCTGGTCTGGTCCGCCATTTCGGGCAGGCTCCAGTCAATCGGCGGCTGGCCATGCTCGATAAGGAAGGCATTGGCTTTGCTGAAATGACGGCAGCCCAGAAATCCGTTGTGCGCGGACAAGGGCGAAGGATGGGCCGCTTTCAGCACCAGATGGCGACCGCCTTTGTCGATACTGTCGACGAACGCCGCCTTTTTCTGCGCATAGCTTCCCCACAGGAGGAACACGACCGGCTCGGCCTTGGCGTTGATTGCTGCGATCACCGCATCGGTGAACCGCTCCCAGCCTTTGCCCTGATGTGATGCCGCCTTACCCATCTCCACCGTCAGCACGCTGTTGAGCAACAACACGCCCTGCTTCGCCCAATGCTCCAGAAATCCATGTGCCGGGCGCGGCAGGCCGAGGTCGCTTTCCAGTTCCTTATAGATATTGAGAAGCGATGGGGGCGGCCGGACGCCGGGTTGCACCGAAAAGCATAATCCATGCGCTTGTCCGACACCATGATAGGGGTCTTGTCCCAAGATAACCACGCGCACCTTGTCGAGCGGCGTGAGGTCGAGCGCGCGGAACCATTCGCTGCCCTTGGGGAAAATCCGCCGCCCCTTGGCACGTTCCTCGACAAGAAACGCCTTCAAATCGGCGATATAGGGCGCTTCAAATTCGGCCTTGAGCGCCTCGCGCCAGCCGCTCTCCAGCTTGATCTCGCTCACGGGAAAAACCGGATCGTTGCGACATGACGGATGGAAGAAACCGGGCTCATCCCCCGCCCATAAACCGTGCGCGGCGAAACGCCAAGATAGGCTGTCGCGCCATGATGTTACAAGATTTTGCAGGAACATTCGCGCGGGTTGCTCGTTTAAGCCCCACCATGACAGTGCGCAAAATCTGTGCGCTGCATTATGGAGGGAGAATATTATGGTAAGTGTTAATGATCTTCGCGCCGGTATGCGCGTGCTTGATTCCGATGGCGATTTCATCGGCACCGTAACCGGGATTGCTACGGACGCCGTGCGTATCCGCCGTGAAGGCGTGGTTGATGGCGAACACGACGTTCCGCTGACCCGTTTTTCGCGCGTTGAAGGTGAATCCGTCTATCTTGATGGCCCCTGGTCGACCATTTTGACCACGCTCGGCGGCCTTGCTGCTGGTGCGGCGTCGACTGCTGGTGGTCTTGCTGGCGCTGCCGCTGCAACCGTTGGCGGCCTCGCTTCGAGCGCGGCGCACGCGGCTGACCGCGTCGGTGATCGTGTCGAAGCAGCGGTGGATCGCACGACGGATCGCGTCGATCACACGGTTGATCGTACCCATGTACAGCGCGATGGCGACGTTTATGTCGATGGTCAAAAGAAGACCAACATCTGGCCGTGGCTGCTCCTCGGTGCCGCAGCAATTGCTGCATTCCTCGCAATGAAGAGCTGCAACACCGCCGAAGCACCGGCACCGGTTGAGCCCACCGTCCAGACCACGGCTCCGGCAACCGTTCCGGCGGCTGGTCCGGTTGAAAGCGTGACGCTCGCCGACAACACCAAGCTCGACATCACCCCGGGCACGATCACGTATAACCTTTATAAGTTCGTGACCTCGAGCGAAGCCACGCCGAAGACCTTCACCTTCGACAAGTTGAACTTCGACACCGGCTCGGCGGCAATCCGCTCGGTTGACCAACCCACGATCGATTCGATCGCGGCGATCATGAAGGCTTATCCGACGGTTCAGGCCTCGGTCGTCGGCTATACGGACGCGACCGGCGACAAGGCTACGAACGAAAAGCTTTCGGCTGAACGTTCGGCGAATGTGGTCAAGGCCATTGTTGCCAAGGGCATCGTTGCCAATCGTCTCAACTCGAAGGCTGGCGGTGTGGCCGCGACCAAGGGTGGAGCCGACCAGAATGCCCGTCGTACCGACCTGGTCGTCACGGCGAAATAAGACCAGTTTAAACTGATCAATCAGGCGGCCCGGTTCAGCGATGGACCGGGCCGTTTTATATTCGGATGCGGATCAGCGCGCCCTGGCGGCGGTTGCTTCAATTTCAACCAGCAGCCCGGGGGCGGCGAGCGCCTTTACCTCGACCGTTGATCGCGAAACGATATTGGGGTTTGCCGCCATACCGAAATGTTCGCGATAGGCTCTGTTCATGCCGTCAAAATCCATCTTGCCGGTCGCCGGATCAGCGACGAGATAGACAGTGAGCCGCACCACGTCGCTCAGCTTATAGCCTTTGACGGCCAACGCGCCCTCAATCCGCGCCAGCACGCTTTTGGTTTGCGTATAGGTATCGCCATAGTCCGCGACGCTGGTCGGCGGCACGGTCCTGGCTTTTTCGCGATCCACCGGATGCGGCACAATCCCTGACAAGAGCAGCCATTCCGCATTGGCCGGCACGATCACCGACTGGAGGATGATCGCTTTGGGGTTTTCCGGATTGGCATTACGCGAAATCGTCGCGCCTTGCTTTGCCAGCGCGGTCGAAGACATGATGAGGGCTGCGAGACAGATCAACTGTGCGGGTTTCGATATGGTCATTGGTAGCTCCTCTTCCCCTGTTTTCATTGCTGGACGTGATCGCGGCAGAGGTATAGCATATCTGCCAACCGGCCAAGGGGCGGGTTCCAAGGAGACAGATCATGGCATCCAGCACCGTAAATCGGCGTTCGCTGTTGCGTTACGCATTACTCGCACTCGCTGTTGCGGTGGCCGCATTGCTGATTTTCCGGCCTGGCCTCAGTTCGGCCGCGATCAAGACCGGCACCCGCGCGCCGATGTTTGTGACCCAAGGCGCGCTGGGCGGAAAGACCTTCACGCTGGACCTCAGAAAACAGCTCGCCCGCGGGCCGGTGGTGCTCTACTTCTTCCCAAAAGCCTTCACCAAGGGCTGCACGCTGGAAACTGCGGCTTTTGCCGAAAATCATGATCGGTTCGCGGCAGCCGGAGCGACAGTGATCGGCATGTCGACCGATAATATCACCGACCTTCAGCGTTTCTCGACCGAGGTGTGCCGGTCCAAATTCCCGGTTGCGGTCGCGACCCCGGCAATCACCAAGGCCTATGGTGTCCGGCTTCCGGCGCTCAACATGACCAACCGCACCAGCTTTGTCATCGCGCGCGATGGACGCATCACCTATGTCCACAGCGACATGAACTATGTAGATCATGTCAAAAATACGCTGGCGGCGGTGGAAGCTTTAGGGCGTTAACTTGTCCGCCAAAGGGGCAAACAAAAACCCCCGCCAGTTTCAACCACTGGCGGGGGTTTTGTTTTAATGCCCCTGAAAGCTTATTCCGCGCGCGGTGCTGCGGCGCTCGGATCGAGGGGGAGGCCGCCCAATTGCGTTACCATGTCGCGATAGGCTTTGAGATAAGCGACGACAATAACCTGTCCGATTTCGGTGTTTTCGTAGCTTGATCCGCCGACTGCACCCAGTGCGCCGCCGAACACGCCAAGACCGCCGCCACCAAAGCCGACGTCAGTTTTGCGGGCATAGCCTTCGGTGATGCGTTCTTGCTCGGTGGTGCGCGAGTTGACCAAAGTCAGCGTGACATTGGCTTCCTTCTTCTTCACCTTAAGTCCGCCCGCAATGGCACCAAGGCCGCCGCCGATCAGACCACCAAGGCCGCCGCCAATGCCGCCGCCGCCGGAATCACGGTTGCGCGAGACGAGATCGGGCACGAGAAAATAGTCCGCTGCCTTGACCTGGCGCTTGCCGATGTTCGAGCCGCGTTGCAATTCACCCGAATCACCGAGTGCGCGTTCGAGGTTGCGATTCTGCAAGCCCTTGCCGCGATCAACCAGGCTGAAACAGCCCGACTTCATAACCATGACCTTGAGCAATGCTTCCGGGGAACTGAGGCCGTAATCGGACCACCAGTGATAATCCGGTTCAACGATGGCGACGGCACCGAGTTTGCGCTGACAAACGGGAATCTGCGCCTGTGCGGCTTCCTGTGCCTTGCGCCCGGACGATTTATCTTCCTTTTTGGCAAGTGCAGGAGTCGCCCCGGCGCACATCGATAACGCAGCAAAAACCGCTAAATATTTCTTCACTTCAGTCCTCCTTAGTCACTTTCGCAAAAGGGCGAAAGCGCATGAAACAAGCGACCCTGAGGGATGATGAATGGCTGTATTCAGCTGAAGCCTCCCCGTTGGAGGCACACTTTAACCGCGCACTAGAGCGGTGCAACCCGGAAAATTCGCGGTGTCACATTTTGCGACGGACAGGGAAACTGGACATAACATGAAAAAAGAGCGGGCCGAGAACCCGCTCCTTCGCTATTTTGCATTGTGAAAGGACCGTAATTCTGGCCCTTGGCCATGGCTTTATTGGCAACGTCCGCCGCGACGATCAATCTCGCGACCGGCGAGCGCGCCCACGCCAGCACCGATTACCGCGCCAAGCGTGCGGTCGCCGCGTCCGGCAATCTCGTGTCCGGCAACACCGCCAACGACGCCGCCGATCACCAGACCGGTCGTGCCGTTATCGCGCTTACAACGCCAGCGGCCCTGATTGTCTTGCCACAAGCGCTCGTTGCTGCGCAGCGCGCGGCTGTTATAGCGCTTTTTCTTGTAAAGCTCGCTCGTCGTCGAGCTGGTGAGGTCCGGCATATAGGACGGAATAGTCGCCGTTGCGGGCATCGGGCTTACGGCCATCAGTGCGGCCATCATCATAGACATGGGGTTAGCTCCCTTTCTTCTGGTTTTCGATTACCATCGCGTCATCAACGAGCGGGCCTGAACGGGAGTTGCATGAACAGAATACAACACGATGAGCCGAGCCGACCCGCCGATGAAATGCGGCGATCAAACCTTCGGGCAGGGCTGTTTTGC
Organism: Pseudomonadota bacterium; assembly: GCA_023458055.1. GTDB lineage: Bacteria > Pseudomonadota > Alphaproteobacteria > Sphingomonadales > Sphingomonadaceae > JAFAFE01. The sequence continues at coordinate 236,224 of JAEXAW010000084.1, read as the reverse complement.
GGCGAAGAAACGGTCTGCAGCAGCGCGCGCTGCTGCGTTAGCATCGGGCGTGCTGCCCGCGATTTCGGCGATACGGCAGCCCGGCTTGCCCGCCGTGCCAATCGTTTCGGCAACAAGCCAGGTCTGGCGCGGCTGGTCATCCATGTCGGTAACCAGGCGATAAATGATCGCAAACGGCTTGCCGTCGGGCGCGATCCGCCATTCGACGGTGGCGCCGGGACTGTTGAATTCGCCGCGCGACCGGAATTCGGATTGCGCACCTGCGTCAAGATCAGTGCGGGCGTCGCCGTCCTTGATGAACAAGGGAATGCCGGCGTAGCCGACGCATTGGAACACCGAGCTCGCCCCTTCCTCGGTATAGGCGATGCGTTTGCAGCCGGAGCCCGGAATTTGAGTATATTCGGAGGATATGCCGGCTGCGGTCGATTTGTCCGTCGCCTTGGGGGGCGAAGGCTCATCGCGCACAATGCGCGGCGCATCTCCATCAGAACCCGTTGGTGACGCCGATATTTTCGCATCCGACGCCCCGGAAGCAATGCCGGTGTTTTCGGGCACGGTTGGGCTTTCGTGCGGCGTCCGGTCGCACCCGGCCACCGCAAAACTACATAAAGCTGCAGCAGACAGGTGGAGGGTGAGCGATCGTGTCATAGCCTATCAACGGCGATAGGGACGTAAGGGTTCCGACCCCGCAGCGATCAGCGACCGAAGGCTGGAAAACCCTTTGACCGATACTGATTCCGGACAGTGATGTCTCGTCACCAGCTGCCGAAATCGCCGGGCGGTTGACTGGTGCGACCATTGGCGCGGACCTTGCGCCGCCAGCCGACGCGCTGGCGCTTCACCAACCGAAGCGTCGGCCAATCGTCATTGGGCGCGCTTTCGGCGAGGCGGAAGCCTTGGGTACGATAGGCGCGGGCGACGGCCTCCTGCTGGCGGTTGAGCAATCCGGCGAGGATCAGCGTGCCGCCCGGCGCGGTAATCTCCGCCAAGGACGGCGCAAGTTCGATCAGCGGCCCCGCCAAAATATTGGCGATCACCAGATCATAAGGCGCGCGCCTCCGGATCAATTCATGATCGGTGCCGGACGCGACCGCGAGCGCGACCGCGCCCTGCTGCTGGCCTTCGCGTACGCCGTTGATCGCGGCATTGTCGCGGGTCACAGCAATACTGATCGGGTCAATGTCCGAGGCGGTCGCATAGGCGCGGGGCCATAAATGGAGCGCCGCAAAAGCGAGCAGCCCCGTGCCCGCGCCGATGTCTGCAACATAGCGGAACCGCTCACCGCGCGCGTGCGCCCGGTCGAGCATGGCAAGACACCCGGCGGTCGTCTCATGCGTCCCCGTGCCAAAGGCGAGCCCCGCATCAATGCGGATCGGGTGCGCGCCGGGCGGAACCGTACCCCTATTTTCTGCCGTGTGGACATAGAAACGGCCGGCATGGACTGGCTCGATCCCCGACTGACTAAGCGTCACCCAATCTTCGTCGGGCATTTTTTCCAGCACCGGCTTGGCCTTGGCCGCGCTCGGAATTTCGGCCTGAATAGCCCGGATGACTTTCTTCCCCGGTTTGGCCTCGAAATAGGCGTCCATCCGCCACGCATCCATATCCTCGTCAACCTCGGAGGTGACGATGACGGGTTCGGGGTCGAGCAACGTCAAGGCAGGCACCTCGCCCGACAGATATTCGGCCTCGGCCCGGGTGCAGGGGAGGGTGAGTTTCCAACTGCTCACGGGGCGTCCGCCTTTTCCTTGGCGAGCCGCGCGTCAAGCCGGGCGGTCGCCGCATCTGCATAGGTCTTGCAGCCGCCTGCATCGACCAGCGGCGCATTGCCAGCGATCCGCGCGTGGACGTTGCTGGCCCCCGGATGCGGGGTGAGGAGAATATCACAGGGCAGGCTGGGTATGCGGGCGATGGTTTTGCGCATCATCGCAACATAGTCAGGATGATCGGTGAAGCGGTAGCTGTCGGAGGACACCGCCGACAAGCTGTCGACATAGGCGATGGTACGGCAATCATCCCCCTCGCAGGATCGCCAGGTCCAACTGGTACCGCCCGGCGTATGGGCGGGCGTGGCGTGAACGGTGAGATCAAGCCCTTTTATCGGCAGCATCGCTCCGTCCTCCAGAATGCCCTTGATGGTGACGCCTTTCACGGGCGGGAAGCTGCCATGCTGCGGGTCGGCGCGGTCCATTTCGCCGGTCGTCAGCGATGTCTGTGCTGCGGCCAACGCATAAACCGGTGCGCCGCTTGCCTGCTGGATCCCGGCAAGCCCGCCGACATGATCGAGATGTTCATGGCTGGCGAGAAGATAACGGATATTTTTGGGATCAAAACCGAGGGCACGGATATTCTCCAAAATCATTGGCGCCGCTTTATCGGTTGCGGCGTCGATCACCACGAGCCCTTGGCTTGTATCGATCAGGATCGCGCTGATACCGCATGTCCCGACATAATAAGTGTTGCCGTGGATGCGCGCAGGCGGGGCCGGATCACTCCATCCGTCGCGCCCTTCGCATGCCTTTGCCAAAGCCATGCCATCAGCGCGATCCGGGAGGGTCGGAGATGCAGCTTGCGGGGCCGTGCAACCGGCTAATGCAGCCGCAAGGCCCGTAAAGAGCAGCCTAGCGGACATAGCTTGCCCCGTTCACATCGAGCACCGCGCCGGTCATCGAGGGCGGGGCCTGGAGCGCGCAGAAGGCGGCGATCTCGGCAACCTCGTCGGGCATCGCGACGCGGCCGAGCGGGATATCCTGCAGCAATTGGTCGCCGCCGCGGCTTTCGAGATAGTCTTCGGCCATGCCCGTCATGGTAAAGCCCGGACAAATGGCGAAGGCGAGAATGTCATCCTTGGCAAAACCGCGCGCGATCGATTTGGTCATCGCGACCATCCCGGCCTTGGAAGCGGCATAATGCCAATGCTGCGGGCTATCCCCGCGATAAGCGGCGCGGCTCGCAATATTGACGATGCGGCCGCCGTCAAAACCCTGGAAGTGCAGCACCGCCTCGCGGCACAGCAAGGCCGCCGAGGTGAGGTTGACGTCCATCGTATAATGCCAGTTTTCCAGCCATTCGATCTCGGACAAATCGACCGGGTTGGCCTCGAACACGCCCGCATTGTTGATGAGGACGTCGATGCGGCCTTCAAGCTGGTCGCGCGCGTCGGCCCAGATGAGCGAGGGCGTGGCGGGATTGGAAAGATCGCCGCTCGCGCTGCTGGTCGTCACCAGCCGCACATTTTCGTCATTCCCCAGCCGCTCCGCAATCGCTGCCCCGATGCCCCGGCTTGCCCCTGTCAGCAGAATATGTGTTTGATCCATCGGCGCTTGTCATGCCGTGCCGCACGCCGTTGCGCAAGCGCCAAGAGGGGCCGGGCGCGCTTAACCGTTGGCAACGCGGCGGGCGAAGTTGCTTGAGGTTTCGCGCAGCGTTTCGATCACATTGCCGACATTGAGGAAACCATCGCGCAGCGCGTCAATTTCGCCGGTGACCTTCTCGGTGTCTTCGCGAATGATATCGATGGTGCCGGACATCGAATCGGCGGCGAGCGCGGTTTCATCGACAGCGGCGGTGATGGTCGTGACGATCTGCGCCTGATTGTCCATCGCCTCGCGGATGCGGTTGGCCGCGGCGGCCACTTCGGCGATGGTGTCGTGGATGGAGCCGCTCATCTCGACCGTGCTGCGCGTCGCCGACTGGATCGCGGAGACGGTGGCCGCAATTTCATCGGTCGCCTGCGCGGTCTGGTTGGCGAGCGATTTCACTTCTTGCGCAACCACCGCAAAACCGCGTCCCGCATCGCCCGCCCGCGCGGCCTCGATGGTGGCATTGAGCGCGAGAAGATTGGTCTGCCCGGCAATATCGCGGATGAGGCCGAGGATCGATTCAATCGACTGGGCGTGCTGCGCCAGCGTTTCGGAAAGCTGCACCGCGCTCCCCGCTTCACTTGCGGCGCGCTCGGAGATGCTGTTGGCGCCGACAACCTCGTGGCGGGTTTCCTCGATTGCGCGGATCAGCCCGGCGGCGGTGTTCGCCGCTTCGCGCATCGCCATGGCGGACTGTTCGGCAGCCGCCGCGACCTGCGAGGTGCGCTCGAGCACTTCGCGCGTCGAGCCGGTGGCGCTTTCGGCTTGCTGGCGCAATTGCTGGCTGTCGGAGGCGAGCCCGCCGACATAGCCCGATACTTCGCGGTCGAAAGCTTCGGCCTGCTCGGTGCGGGTGCGCTCGATCCGTTTGGCGATGATGTTATCATAGATGATCCCGATCACCATGAATTCGAGCGCGAGAAAGCTGCGGATGACCGCTTCAAACCGGCGACGTTCAGCGTCGCTGATGTCCGCGCGGTCAACATATTCGCTGAGCACGTCCATGAAATAGGCGCTGTTCGACAGGATTTCATCCAGATTGAGGCCGTTTTTATCGAGCCGTTCGATATAACCCTGGAGCCCGTCGAGCCAGCTGCCGCTGGTCATTTCGAGCATGTGGCGGCGATAATAGGCCACCAGAACCGGCATATTCTTGGTCGCGGATTCGCGCGTGAACATGCGCAGCTGTCGGATGCGCGAATAGCTATGCTCCCACTGCGCATATAATATGTCTTTCATATGCGGTTCGAGCAGATGCCATAGGTCGCGGGCATTTTTGTCCAACATGTGATCGACATCGTTGAGCGCGACGATAGTGCGGAAACGCTCGTGTATTACCGGATCCTGCATGATTGGCTCCCCTCCCGACGGCTGCGGCCTTTATATTAGCCCTTGCTCATCACCTGCTGCATGAAGTTACGCGAATTGTCGTGCAACTCGTTGATGGTTCCCGTCACTTGGGTGAAGCCCGAGTTCAGGGATTTGATTTCATTCGCCATCCGCTCCGTGTCGTTGCGGATCATGTCGACGGTGGACGACATCGAATCGGCGGCGAGCGCGGTTTCGTCGATCGCGGCCGTAATCTGTGTCACGATCTGCGCCTGATTATCCATCGCCTCGCGCATTTTGGTGGCGGACTGCTGGACGTCGAGGATGGTTGCGCGGATCGAGTTGCTCGCATCAACCGTGTTGCGGGTGGCGGTCTGGATCACCGAAATCTTCCCGGCAATTTCATCGGTCGCGGACGCGGTCTGCCCGGCAAGATGCTTGACCTCCTGCGCAACCACCGCAAAGCCGCGCCCTGCATCGCCGGCGCGGGCGGCTTCAATCGTGGCGTTCAGGGCAAGCAGGTTGGTCTGGCCCGCAATCTCGCGGATGAGGCCAAGGATCGATTCAATCGACTGGGCATGGCGCGACAGGTCTTCAGACAGTTCCACCGCGCTGCCCGCCTGTTCCGCTGCGCGGCCCGTAACGTTGCTGGTCGCGACCACTTCGTTGCGGGTTTCCTCGATCGCACGAATGAGCCCGGCGGCGGTATTCGCTGCCTCGCGCATCGCCATCGCCGATTGTTCGGCTGCCGCCGCGACCTGCGAGGTCTTGTCGAGCATCCCCGCGGTCGAGCTGCTCGCGTCATTGGCCTGGGCTTTTAGCGAACTGCCATCGCTGTTGAGCTTGGTGAGCGAGCGGGCAATGGAGTTTTCATATTCATTCGCCGCGCGGCTGCGCTCTGCGGCCAGCTCTTGCGCCAGCAAGTCCTGATGGATTTCGTTCATCATCGTCGTTGTGATGCTGTTGGCGGCCATAATGGCGTCGATGAAGTCCGGCACACGGCTATCCTCGAGGCCGAGATGCTGGGTTATCGCAACCGCCATCATGCGGCCTTCATAGGTCGATCCGGCCGTCATCACGCCGACATCAATGCCCTGTTTCTGCATTCCTTCGACCGTGTAGTAGATCAGCTTGATCCATTCAGGGGAATCAAGATCGAGAAACTTCACCTTGTAGAAATTATTGATCGCATTGTCGGCATAAGCCTGAATGTTCGCGGGCGCGTGCATCTCAAGCTTGTACATCGCATAGGTGCGCGCTGCCGTCGCCTTGACGATTTCGTCCATGAACGGCGCGAGAAGCGGCCAGAGTTCGCGGCTGCGTTTTGCAAGTGTGCCGTCGAAGTCATGGTTCGCAAATGCTATCGCAAACCGCTTTTCGAGGTCCTTGTCTTCCATGCCTGCTATGCTCCGTTTCTGTATGCGCGACCGATGTTTTTGCAAAGCTATCGCAAAAAGCTTAACTATATTTAAAAATCGGCAGGGGAACGGGGGGAGAAATCCTCGTTATTCCGCTATGCATTTACAAATGCGACATTCTTCCTGTGCGCCGATGACATAAAAAATGATCGGCAGCTGTCCGAAGGAAATCAAAGAGCGCAAATTATGGTTCCGGGTTGACGCCGTCGAAGCCGGGAAATGGTGTCGCATGGAATCGCCGCGTTGCCAACGCAGCACGGTGCGCAATTGGCCAAATCGCTCCGGAGCGTCAAAAGGGCTTTGACCCTCGAAGCAAAACGGCGATGTCGATAGAATAACTATCAGCTGCGGTCCCGTTGCTCCGATAGCTTTGCCATTTTTATGCCCCGGTCGCGCTGTTTACGGGTTTACGGGTTAGACCAATTTCCTATGCAATAATCCGCCTCTGGGCCTTTTCTTGTGCGCGTGGCTGTGCTTAAGCGCGGGCATGTTTTGGACTCGGGCCTCTAGCGCCCTACGCACAGGAGAAGCTTCCCATGAACATTCATGAATATCAGGCCAAGGAATTGCTCGCGAAATTCGGGGTTCCGGTTCCCGCTGGCGTGGCCGCAATGAGTGTGGAAGAAGCGGTCAAAGCCGTCGATACGCTGCCGGGGCCGCTTTATGTGGTGAAGGCGCAAATCCATGCGGGTGGTCGCGGCAAGGGCAAGTTCAAGGAACTCGGCCCCGATGCCAAGGGCGGTGTCCGCCTCGCCAAGACCAAGGAAGAGGTTGAATCCGCTGCCAAGGATATGCTCGGCAACACGCTCGTCACCGTGCAGACCGGTCCTGAGGGCAAGCAGGTGCAGCGCCTTTATGTGACCGACGGCGTTGACATCGCCAAGGAATATTATCTTGCGCTGCTCGTCGACCGCGCCACCGGCCGTATCGCGATTGTGGCCTCGACCGAAGGCGGCATGAACATTGAAGATGTCGCGCACGACACGCCGGAAAAAATCCACACCATCACCATCGACCCGGCGACCGGCCTCCAGCCGCATCATGGCCGCGCGGTGGCCGCAGCGCTCGAACTGGAAGGCGACCTTGCAAAGCAGGCGAATAATGTCGTCGCTAAACTTTATGACGCTTTCCTCGGCACCGATGCGGAACAGATTGAAATCAACCCGCTCGCGGTCACCGATGACGGCAAGCTGCTCGTCCTCGACGCCAAGGTCGGTTTTGATGGCAACGCCATGTTCCGCCACAAGGACCTCGCCGAACTGCGCGATTTGACCGAAGAAGATGAGATGGAAATCGAAGCGTCGAAATATGACCTCGCTTACATCAAGCTCGACGGCAATATCGGCTGCATGGTGAACGGCGCAGGCCTCGCCATGGCGACGATGGACATCATCAAGCTGAACGGTGAATTTCCGGCCAACTTCCTCGACGTCGGCGGCGGCGCTTCGAAGGAAAAGGTGACGGCGGCGTTCAAGATCATTCTGAACGACCCCGCGGTCAAGGGCATCCTCGTCAACATCTTCGGCGGCATCATGAAGAATGACATCATCGCCGAAGGTATTGTGGCCGCGGCCAAGGAAGTGAACCTCTCGGTCCCGCTGGTGGTCCGCCTTGAAGGCACCAATGTCGAGCAGGGCAAGAAAATCCTCGCCGAATCCGGCCTGCCCATCATCGCGGCCAATGACCTCGGTGACGCGGCCAAGAAGATTGTGGCAGAAGTCCGCAAGGTCGCGTAACCCTTAACCCCTCCCCTTCAGGGGAGGGGCAATGAAGCCTTAGGGCTGTAAGCCCTTAGGCGAGTGGGGTGGGGTCTATCCGCAAGCGCCGCGTGTTTTGACAGCCCCCACCCCAACCCCTCCCCTGAAGGGGAGGGGCTTATTAGGATTGATCCATGCTGGAACATCTGAATCAGTTTCAATCGGCACTTGATCGCATCGAGGACATATTGTGCGTGCTCAATGAGCGCGCAGCTGATCTTGAAATGGGGCAGACGTCGATCATCCAACAACTCGATAATATGGTTCGCCATTCGCCCTCGCAGGAAACGCCAAGTCAATGACAGCCCACGCGCTTTTCATCACGCATCGGACCGCGCCCGGCCAGCGGGATGCCGTTCGCGCGGTGTGGGAAAAATATATGACGCCTGCGGTTCAGGGCAACGCCGACCATCTCGCTTATTATTATTGTTTTGACGCAGAAGATGCGGACGTGCTGCGCGTGTTCCAACTCTATAGCAACGAAGCGGCGGCTGCGGCGTTTTTGCAGCATCCGAATTACACCGCCTATCTCGGCGAGGTCGAAGGCCTGCTCGCCGGGCCACCGCAAGTCCATGCGGCAATTCCGCAATGGCAAAAGGGCCTATCAGTTTATTGACGTTAACGTGAACGTCAACTATCGGGACTGCAACAGTCGCGATTCATTGGGAAAGGATTGAACAAATGAAAGTCCTGGTGCCCGTTAAACGGGTGATCGATTATAACGTCAAGCCGCGCGTCAAGGCGGATGGCACGGGGGTTGACCTTGCCAACGTCAAGATGAGCATGAATCCGTTCGACGAAATTGCCGTCGAAGAAGCGATCCGCCTCAAGGAAAAGGGCGTTGCGACCGAGATCGTCGCGGTGTCCGTCGGCCCCGCCAAGGCGCAGGAAACGCTGCGCACCGCGCTCGCCATGGGGGCGGACCGCGCGATCCTCATCGAAAGCGATGCCGAAGTCGAGCCGCTCGCTGTGGCGAAGCTGCTCAAGGCCGTGGCGGATGAAGAACAGCCGCAGCTGGTCATCCTCGGCAAGCAGGCGATTGACGATGACTCGAACCAGACGGGCCAAATGCTGGCCGCGCTCACCGGCTGGGGCCAGGGCACGTTCGCGTCCAAGGTCGAAGTGTCGGGCGATAGCGTCGCTGTCACCCGCGAAGTCGATGGCGGGCTCGAAACGGTGAGCCTCAAGCTCCCCGCGATTGTCACCACCGACCTGCGCTTGAACGAACCGCGCTATGCTTCGCTTCCCAACATCATGAAGGCGAAGTCCAAGCCGCTCGCGACCAAGGCGCCGGGCGATTACGGCGTCGATATCGCGCCGCGCCTCAAGACCTTAAAGGTCGCCGAACCGCCCGTGCGTCAGGCCGGGATCAAGGTCGGCAGCGTCGATGAACTGGTGGAAAAACTCAAGGCGATGGGAGTGGCATAATGAAAACTCTGGTTTGGGTTGAACATGACGGCAGCAACGTCAAGGACGCCACGCTTTCCGCGGTGACCGCCGCATCGAAGCTTGGCGAAGTCCACCTGCTCGTGGCGGGTCAAGGCGTTGATGGCGTTGCCAAGGAAGCCGCCGCAATCGAAGGCGTCGGCAAGGTCCATGTTGCGGATGACGCGGCTTATGCCCATGCGTTGGCGGAAAATGTCGCGCCGCTCATCGTGGACCTGATGGGGCACCATGATGCCTTCCTCGCGCCCGCGACCTCGAACGGCAAAAATATCGCGCCGCGCGTCGCCGCGCTGCTCGATGTGATGCAATTGTCGGACATTCTCTCGGTCGAGAGCGCCGACACCTTCACCCGCCCGACCTATGCGGGCAATGCGATTGCGACGGTGCAGACCTCCGATCCCAAGCTCGTCATCACCGTGCGCGGCACCGCGTTCGACAAGGCGGCGGCATCGGGCGGTTCGGGCACCATCGAAGCGGTTTCAGGTGCAGGCGACAAGGGGCTGTCCTCCTTCGTCAGTGCCGAAATCGCCAAGTCGGAACGCCCCGAGCTGACCAGCGCGAAGGTCATCGTCTCGGGCGGCCGCGCGTTCGGCAGCAGCGAAAAATTCCACGAATTGCTCGATCCTTTGGCGGACAAGCTCAAGGCGGGTGTCGGCGCGAGCCGCGCGGCGGTCGATGCGGGCTATGCCCCCAACGACTATCAGGTCGGCCAGACCGGCAAGATCGTGGCTCCCGAAGTCTATATCGCCATCGGCATCTCGGGCGCGATCCAGCACCTCGCGGGCATGAAGGATTCAAAAACCATCATCGCGATCAACAAGGATGAAGACGCGCCGATCTTCCAGGTCGCTGACATCGGCCTCGTCGGCGACCTCTTCCAGATCGTGCCGGAACTGACGCAAAAGCTGTAAAAGGCACCGCGCCTTAACCCAGCTTTATCAAGCCAAAGAAAGGCCCCGGTTCACCGCCGGGGCTTTTTTGTGCTAGTCGGGCCGCCGTTATGAAAAATAGTGCACCCGCTTCCGATCCCAGCTTCATCGACAAAATGGCGCGATGGCGCGACATAAATCTCGCCGCCTCGGTCGATCAGGCCGATGTGTGGCATAGTGTCGAAGAAAATAGCCGCTGGAATTACGCCTATCTTTTCTACATCGTGACCTCCGCTGCCATTGCGATTTTTGGATTACTGCAAAATTCGCCCGCTGTGATTATCGGCGCGATGCTGGTCGCGCCGCTGATGGGGCCGATCATGGGGATGGGCTTTTCGCTCGCGACCTTTGATTTTCGCGGGGTCAAACGCGCGGGCAAGGCGGTCGCTTACGGGGCGCTGATTGCGGTTGTTTTTACCGCGTTGATTGTCCTTGCCTCACCGATCAAGACGCTCACCAGCGAACTTGCCGCGCGCACCCAGCCCAATTTGCTTGATCTTGGCGTTGCGCTCTTTTCCGGCCTTGCAGGGGCCTATGCCACGATCCGAAAGAAGGGCGAGACGATTGTCGGCGTCGCCATCGCGACCGCGCTGATGCCGCCGCTGGCGACCGTCGGCTTCGGGCTGGCGACCCGCAACCTGCCGGTGGCGGGCGGCGCCTTTTTGCTGTTCATGACCAATTTCATGACCATTGCCTTTACGACGACGATCATGGCGAGGCTGTTCGGTTTTGCGCATCATCTATCGGTCAAGCAGACGCGGTTGCAGACCTTTGGCATCATCGCGATGTTCACCCTGCTCGCGGTGCCGCTGGCGCTAACGCTGAGCAATCTTGCGTGGGAAACGCGCATGACGGCTGACATCAGCCGATTGGTGGAAGAAGCCTATCAGGGACGCGCCGACATTGATGAATTGCGGGTCAATTATGACGGCGACCCCATTGATGTTCACGCGGTGGTGATTGCGCCAAGCTTGCTTGATGAAGACAAGCTTGGCGCGCTGCAACGCCGGATCGAGGCGGTTTGCGGCAGCAAGGCGAGGGTCGAACTCACCCAGCTGCGCGCCGAAAGCAGCGCCGCGATGCTGGAGCGCGAAAAGCTGAGGGCTTTGGCCAACAACGCCGTCAATGAGCAGGCGCAGGCGGACGCGCTCGCCCGCTGGGCGGCGGAAAAGATCGGGGTGCGGCGCGATGCCCTGATGATCGATGCAGAGCGCCGCCGGGTGGAAATAGCGGTTGCGCAACGGAACGAAGACCCGTTCGACTGGCCGCAATTGATGCAGATGGAGCGGGACGTCGAGGCCGCGTTCCCCGGCTGGACGGTGCGCATCAAACCGCCGCTGATTGAACCGGCGGCCCCTGTCACCCGCGACGGCACGCTTGATCCCGAGGCTGCCATGCAGATGGGTTGGGCGAGCGCAAGGTTAGGACGGCCCCTACTGGTCGCCCGCAACAGCGCCGATGCGGCGGACGCCGTGATCGCGATCCGCATTGCAGGGGGCAACGCGGAGTTGGTTGACGGCGACATCGCCTATCGGTGGGGCGAGGTGCGTTAGTGGGCGGGCGCGGCGTCGATTTTCGGTATCAACGCCGCAGCCGACGCGCCGCGATCAGAGCACGAACCGCACTGTTCGCTGCCAATAGGAGGCGACGGCTTGCCCGTTGGCATCAAGCGCCGGTTTGAAACGGCCGCGTTTGGTCACCGCATTACAGACCGCATCGTCAAAGGCCTTGGGATAGGTCGTTTCCTGGATCGTACATTTGGTCACGGCGCCATTAGCATCGACATTGAGCAGAAAATTAACAATGGCAGGCTGGCGTGCCATCAACATTCCCTGAGGATAGTCGCTTGAGCGTATCCAGTTGCCCGGATCGGATTCCGGCGTTGCGCCACGGGTCAGCGTCTTGACGATTGCGGGATCAAGACCCCAGGACTTGACCAGATTATCGACACAGGTTGTGAGGGCTTCAAACGGCTTTGACAGCGATCCGGTTTTGAGCACCAATGGTCGACTACGGCCCACGCCAATGGTCAAATTGCGCACCCCGGCGAGCTGCTCGGATGTAGGGGGCGCACTTCTCTGCCATGTTGACGGGTCGGAAAATTTATACTCAGCATCAGGCTCGGATTTGGCGACGGTCATGGCACGCGCAAATAATAAAGCGGGATATTTCCCGAGCGTCCCTTCTTCTGCAATAACGGTCTGGACCTCTTCATTGGGCCCAAACTGCACCTTCATGGACCTGCTGAACAGGACTTTGGTGGGTTTCCCGGCCACGGTCACGCGAAACGCATCGCTGGGGCCATATTGGCTCAACATCAGTAAGATTTGCTCGTCGCCTGCACCAAATTGACGCGATAAACGGCAGCTATTGTCGCGATAGTCCATGAGCCATTTCGACGTCGGCTCAAGCTCGCGGGGGCTGGGTTTGGCGCTGGCCGCAGAACAGGTCATTGCCGATGCGGCAAACAACGCTGCGATGACGTGACGAGATAATCTGCCCATCCGAACGCTCCCCTCTCTCCTGTGAAGTTCCTTATACCATTCGGGCCACATGTCTTCAAATAAGAAATTTCCTCTTGACAAAATAAAACCAAATAGGTTATCGAATTTTCGTCTCATGAACCTTGGTGGCCAAAAGGGGAATGGGACAGGTCTGATGTGCGAGGCTTTCGGATTATGCTCGCATGGATGAACGGTCGGCGCGGAGTCGTTCGCTTAACCGAATGACGTCACGTCTGCCTTGCGGTTGCTATTGCATGCCGCCGGACGCGTTTACGAAAGGGCGCTCAATCCTTTCATCCGCAACGCATCCGGGGCGATGGCACCACAAGGCATCCCCGGAAAAGCAGCCAATAGTGCTCTTCCACCTGTTTGATGATCCATAGTCGTCAAGCCCGGCGAACGCCAGCGGCAAGACGCGCCGACCGTGCCCCCTTTCGTATCCACATACGAAACGCATGCGCCCATCCGCCCACCCGCGGAGGGGTTTTTGCGTTTGCGGGGGCAAACGGGAGGCCGGGACTCTCCCCCGCGCGGCTTGACCATACGCGCCGCCAATGTTATAACATTTGTATGAACAAGCAGCTCAAAATCATCAAGGTCGGCAACAGCGCCGGTGTCATCCTCCCCAAAGAAGTGCTCGCGCACCTACGCGTTGCGCAGGGGGATAGCATTGATTTTGTCGAGATGAGCAACGGGGAACTGCAGCTGCGCCGCCACGAAGGTGATGCCGATTTCGCGGATCAGTTGGCCGTCGCCCGCGAGGTGATGGCGCGGCGCAAGCGCGCCTTGCGTGAACTCGCTAAATAAGACCCGCCCATGAACGATAACTGGATCTGGGTCGCGCGACAGGTCGCGATAACCGCCCATGCGGAGCAACTCGCCGAACATGGCGGGGGACAAGGCGTGCGCGACATGAACCTGCTGGACAGCGCGCTGGCACGCCCCGAAAATCTGTCGGCTTATGGTGAGCCGGACGTAGCGGCGCTCGCGGCGGCTTATGCTTACGGCATTGCGCGCAACCACCCTTTCGTAGACGGCAACAAGCGCACAGCGGCGGTGGTCAGTGAAACTTTTCTAATCTTGAACGGCTATAGTCTTATGGCAAGCGATGCCGAACTGGTGGTCGCTTTCCTCGCCCTCGCTGCCGGAGAGCTTTCCGAAGAGGAACTGGCCGACTGGTTCCGCGCGCATTTGGTCGCGGAGTAACGCTGCATCATCAAAAGCCCCGCCCCGCCGCAATTGGCAGTACTAGCGGGGCTTTTTTTGCGGCTATCCACCATTCGGACGGCGGTTGTGATTACACTCGTCGCGGCCACCTTTATCCATGATCGTTTGCGCGGCAAAATTATAGCGTTCAGTGAAGCGTGGGCGTAGTTTACCGTTGGGAAGCGTTTTCCAATACACCGTCCGGGTAAGAATTTTGCCTTTGATACTATGTCGTGCAAAGCTTTCTTGTCGCACCCTGCCGTCGGTGGTCACGCCTAGCGATGTCAGGGTCGGGCCCGACAGCAGGATGCGGTCGCCGGATTCCATATTGTAAAGCTTGCCGTTCACCACCGCATAGGTGCGCGGGCTATCCGACACAAAGCCGCGATAGACCGGCCAACAGGTCATCGACAGACCATTGGTGGGGCCGCTACCGACTTTGGCATCATATGGGTCCGTCTGCGCCTGTGCGGTCGACACCGCGAACGTTGCCGGTATCGCCAGTGCGCCGAGCGTTATTACACCCAGTAAAATCTTTGCTTTCATCGACATCCTCCATTGCGCGGGGTTTATGATCCTCCACATCGCTAAGTTTATCGTTGCCTTTATTGCTCTTGGGTGAATGGTTAATGCCAATCGGTCTTGCACCCGCCGTAATAATATCGACAGCGCGCTTTGATGGCTCCCGCAAATTTGCTAGACCGCGCGGCAATGACCGGAGGTTCCCTTTTTCTTGTGCGTTGGTTAAAGCGTTTTGCCGCTCTGGCGGTCCTCTTCCTCCTCTTCATCGGCTATATGTACTGGACCGCGATTTCCGATCCTGTAGTGCGGCGTGATACGGTTCATCTTGCGGAGTGGCCAAAGGGGACGCCGCCGGCGACTATCCTCATCGCGAGCGACCTGCACGTCGCGGGGCCGGATATGCCGCCCGAGCGGGTGGCGCGCATTGTCGCCCAGATCAATGCGCTCAAGCCCGACCTGATCTTGCTCGCGGGCGATTTCATTTCCGACAAGACGCTCGCCACGCGCCATTATTCCGCCGCCGAAGCACTGGCGCCGCTCGCCGGGCTCCAGCCACGCTGGGGGACGGTGGCGGTACTCGGCAACCATGACCATTGGCGCGATGCGGCGGAGGTTTCAGCGGCGATCCGCGCGGGCGGGATCACGTTGCTCGATAACCAAGCGGTCGCGCGGGGGCCTTTTGTCATCGGCGGGGTGGATGATTTTTTCACTGCCCACGCAGATATTCCTGCAACCGAGCGCGCTATGGCCGATTATAAAGGCGTGCCGGTGATGATCACCCACACCCCAGATCTGGCACCTCATCTGTCACAGACGATCAAGCTCGTTGCCGCCGGACACACCCATTGCGGGCAAATCCGCTTTCCGATATTCGGCGCTATCACCTACGCATCGTCTTTCGGCGACCGCTATGCCTGCGGCAAGATTGTCGAAGGCGGGCGCACCATTTATGTAGGGGCCGGGCTCGGGACATCGAACCTGCCGCTGCGCTTGGGCGCGGTGCCCGATATGTGGCTGGTGACGGTCGGCCGATGAAGAGGCATTTATGAACCGGCATTTGTGGACAGGCGCGGGCTGGGCGTCGCTCGGGCTGGGGGGTATCGGGATCATCGTGCCGCTGCTCCCGACCGTTCCGTTCGTCATCCTTGCCGCCTTTTGCTTTGCCCGCGGCAATCCGGAGCTGGAACGCTGGCTGGTCGAGCATCGCACCTATGGCCCGCATATCAGCGCCTGGCGCGCGCGCGGGGCGATCAGCCGCAAGGGTAAGATCGCCGCGACGGTAGCCTTTGCGGTGAGCGCCGGAATAGGCGTGTGGCGCTTGCCGATGCCATGGGCGTTGCTGCCGGTGGCGGCGGCCTTGATCGGCGGAACGTGGATCTGGACACGGCCCGAATAGAGCGGCGAACCCGACGGGGATGGGGTAACCCAAGATAGTTCAGGCGCAACCACACCGCCCCATCTCTGATGGGGAGCACGGTGCGCCCAGCACCAGGAGGGGAAGTATTTGACGGCCAATCCCGCCCTATGCGGGTCCACATGGGATTACCCTCTTCGCGTCCTTCACGCTTCGGCGTAAAAATCCGTTTCGCGCAGAGGCGCAAAGGAAGCAGAGCCCGCCGAGATTGGAGCGCGCCATTCGCCACGAAGCGCATCGCCTCTGCGCCTGCGCTTCCTCTGCGGTCTCTCCGTGAAATAATTAGGGTCCGGACCCTAATATAATACACATAAAAGCCCCCTCAATCTATGCGGATGATTTCGACGCATACCAAAAAAAATTTGAAAATTAATAGCGCGTTTGCGGCAGGCCGCTAGGTGCTTCCCTGCGTCATCTCTGATGAAAACCCACCCCGTCAGCGCGCCAACGTTGCTTCTTCCATGTCGGCGATGTCGCCATCTTCCTCTATTTCGCCTGCTGCCTCGGCTTGGCAGCGGGCGTGTTCGGGGTGGAGGGGGGCGAAGCGGAGTAGCGCGAAGCCGACCAGCGCGGCGGCGACTGATCCCATCAGCACGCCGATCTTGGCCTCTTCGATGAGTTCGGGGTCGGTGAAGGCAAGGCCGCCGATAAACAGGCTCATGGTAAAGCCGATCCCGCACAGCATCGCGACGCCATAAATTTGCGGCCAGGTGGCTCCGCGTAGTTTTTGCGCAAAGCCGGTTTTGACCGCGATCCACACCGCCGCGAAAATGCCGATTTGCTTGCCAAAGAAGAGTCCCGCGGCAATGCCGAGCGGCATCGGCGCGACGATATCGCTGGTCTGCATGCCCCCCAACGCGACCCCTGCATTGACGAAACCGAACACCGGCACGATGAAGAAACTGCTCCACGGATGGAGGGCATGTTCGAGCTTGTGGAGCGGGGATTCCGCGCTGTCCGGCGCGCCCGGCGTTGTATCGATGGGGATGGTTAGCGCGGCGAGCACGCCCGCAATGGTTGCATGGACGCCCGATAGGAGGATCGCATACCAGAGCGCCGCTGCGCACAGGAGATAGACCGGAATCCGGCGCACGCCTGCACGGTTGAGCGCGAACATGCCGCCAAGGATGATCGCGCCGGCCCCCAGCGCAACCATGTTGATTTCGGCCGTGTAAAACAGCGCGATGATCGCGACCGCGCCCATATCATCAACAATCGCAACGGTGACGAGGAACAGCTTCAATGCGGTCGGCGCGCGGTTGCCGAGCAGGGCAAGCACGCCGATGGGAAAGGCAATATCGGTTGCCGCGGGAATCGCCCAGCCATGGGTCAGCGCCGGATCGCCCTTGACGAAGGCGAGGTAGAAGAGGGCAGGGACGGCCATCCCGGCAATTGCGGCGACGACCGGCAGGCGGCGCTTGTCCCAGGTCGAAAGCCGCCCGTCGAGGAGCTCGCGCTTGATCTCGAGCCCGACGAGGAAAAAGAACAAGGCCATCAGCCCGTCATTGACCCACAGATGCACGTTCATCGGGCCAAGCTTGTCGGTGAGGACCGGGCCGGTTTCATAATGGACGAAGGCGAAATAGGTCTCTGCCGCGCCCGAATTGGCCATCAGCATGGCGAGCGTGGCGGCTACGATCAGCAAAATGCCGCCTGCGGCCTCGCTTGCCAGAAAGTCGCGAAAAACCGAAAACGGGCGAGGTGCTGGTGCAACGGCCATGAAAGCGCAAACCTTTATCAAATCTTGCGTTGGTGCGCGGGAAAAGGAAAAGTCCGCGCTAGAATAACAGGGATGCAGCGATGAGCGACAGCCCCAGAGCGGTAAGCGATGCCATAACCACCGGCATCGCGGTGCGCCAGCCTTGCACCATCAATTGCTGCATGGGCGAGCGGATGCCATTGGCGACAATGGCGAGCAACAGCATCGCGGATGCGGTCGTCGACAGGAAATCAACCACGCCCTTCGGCACCGCAACGATGCTTCCGAGCCCGACCAGCGCGGCGAATCCCAAGAGAAACAACGGAAATGCCGCTTTGGTTCCTTCCCCGTCGTCGCTTTTCCCGATGAGGAAGGGCAGGATAATCAGCACCGGCGCGAGGAGGGCGACGCGTGAAAGCTTGACCACGGTTGCGACATTGCCCGCTTCGGGCGAAACGCTCATGCCCCCGCCGATTGCCTGCGCCACATCATGGATCGCCGCGCCCATGACAAAGCCCGCTTGCCGGTCGGTGAAGCCGAGGGCGCTGACGAGCGGCGGATAGAGCGACATGGCGATCGCACTCGCGGCGGCAATGCAGACGAGCGTGATGGTGAGCTGCACCTGCGACACCCGCTTTTCGCCGAGCAATGCGGAAAGCGCCAGCGCCGCCGATGCGCCGCAAATCGCGACCGCGCCGCCTGATAATATGCCGAATGGTATATCAAGCTTGAGCGCGCGGGCGGTGACCACGCCCGCGCCCATCACCAGCACGAGAATGCAGGCGACGGCGATAAATGTGAGTGCGCCAAGATCGACAATCTGGCCAAAAGTAATCCGCGCGCCGAGCAGGATAATGCCCCAGCGCAGCAAGGTTTTGGAGGCAAAGGTAAGGCCTGCCTCCATCCTTTTATCATCGCCCATGAAATTGAGCGCGAGCCCGAAGAGGAGGCCGATGAGCATGATCGGCGCATGATAATGGTCGGCGATATAGGCGGCGGCGAGTGCAGCGATGGCGGTCACCGACAGGCCGAAAAAATAGGCGCGCGGCTGAAAGCGCGGCGCGGCCTTCGGGTCGATATCCAATATGTCATTATATAGATCGGCCGCCATCGGCAGCCGGGTATCGCCCCGCATCGCGTGTCTCCCTGTCGCCCGCTTTAACCACGCCCGTTGCCAAGCGCAATCCGGCGCGGCATAGATGGGGAAGGGATAAGGGGGCGCGTTTGTCGGGGGACATGCTGGCATGGATTGATGGCGGCGCGCGCGAATTGCTGCTGCTCGCCTGTTTCGGCATGGTCGCCATCGGCCTTGATGATCTCGCATTTGATCTGTTGTGGTTGCGCCACGCCGCGAAGGACGGCTGGAAGCCGCGCAGCCTCGCCAGTTTGGGCGATGCAGCCGCGGTGCGGTTCGCAATCTTCATCCCGCTGTGGCAGGAGGCCGATGTGGTTGCGCCGATGGTCGACCACAGCATCGCGCGCTGGGGCGAGGGCGATTATTGCCTCTATCTTGGCTGTTATCCGAATGACGCCGCGACGCGCGCCGAGGCCGAGAGGCTGGCGGCGCGCTATCCCGGACGGGTAAGAGTTGCGCTCAATTCGCGCGAGGGGCCGACGACCAAGGCGGACAATCTCAACGCGATCTGGCGGGCGATGGAAGCAGATGCGGCCCGGGATGGGCGCGGCTTCAATGCGGTGGTGCTGCATGATGCCGAGGACGTGGTGCACGCTGATGAACTCGCACTCTATGCCGCGCTATGGCCGGAACATGACATGGTGCAAATTCCGGTGGTGCCGCTCCCTGATCCTTATAGCCCATGGGTCGGTGGCCATTATCTCGACGAATTTGCCGAAGCGCATGGCAAGGATATGCCGCTGCGCGACTTGCTTGGCGCGCCAATCCCTTCGGCGGGTGTCGGCGTAATGTTCCGGCTGGACTTGCTGGAAAAACTCGCGGCGCAATCGGGTGGGGTTCCGTTTGATGCGGCCTCTGTCACGGAAGATTATGAAACGGGTATAAAGGCCTCCGCGCTGGGTGCGCGCTGTGCTTTCGTGCGCGTGACCGGAGCCGACGGCAGCCTCATCGTCTCGCGCGGGTTGTTTCCGGCGAGCCTGCCGCAAGCGGTGCGGCAGAAGGCGCGCTGGATCTTGGGCATCGCGCTCGCGGGATGGGACCGCCTCGCGGGGGTGACGCCGCACAGCCGGTCGCTGCGCCAGCGCTGCATTAACCGCTGGATGTGGTGGCGCGACCGGCGGGCGGTGCTCGCTGCCATGCTGCTGCTGGTGAGTTATGTCGCGTTGGCGCTGACGCTGGCGAGTTATGCGGGGCATAAATTGCTGGGCGTGCCGGTCGCGGCGAAGCTGGCAAATCCTGATATTTTGTCGCTGCTGCTATGGATCACGCTCGGGCTGCTTGTCTGGCGCGCGGTGCTAAGGTTCTGCTTTACCTTGTCGGTCCATGGCTGGGCCGAAGCATGGCGGGCGGTGCCGCGCATGGTCCTCAGCAACATCATCGCGATCATGGCGAGCAGCCGCGCGCTCGGGGCCTATCTGCCCCTGTGGCGCGGGAAAGCGCCGCATTGGGACAAGACCGACCATCGCTTTCCGGATGCGACGGAGACGGGACGATGAACGGGGCGACAATGACCGCAAACCCGCATCGCGGCAGGCCGCTTGTTTTTCTCGCAAGTGTTTTTGTCAGTTGGGCGCTGGTGCGCGGGATCATGCTCTACCCGGCGGGAGAGGAAGAGCCGCGGCCTTCGTCGGTGGTCGCGCGAGAGGAAGCCGCACCGCCGCCCGTTGCTGAACCCGCGCCCGTCGCAGCCCCGGCCAGCCTCGTTTGGTCCGTTCGCCCATCGCCGATCTTGGCCAGTGAGCAGGGGAGGCCAGTAGCGCTGCACCTGCCAATCCGGTCGCTACATTTCCGCACACGAGAGGGGCGGGCGGAGCTTATGCGCGCGTCTCTTGACACCGTCGCTACATTTAGACCGCCGCTGCCATCCTTGCCGTTTATGGCTGAAGCCACCGGGCCGGATCATTCGCACGCGCCCGCAACCGCCCCGACACCAACCGCTTCACCGCCGCGCCCGCCAGCGCGAAGCAACGCGGGTTCCGCGATCAGGGGTAGCGCCTGGCTGCTCTGGCGGCGCGGCAGCGGGAGCCTCGCCAACGGGCTGGTCGCGCCCCATTATGGCGGCAGCCAGGCGGGGGCGCGCCTCGCGCTGCCGATCAAACAGAGCGGTGCGGAAATTTATGCGCGCGGTGCGGCGGCATTGGCGCGTCCGGGCAAGGAAGTGGCGGTCGGCCTTGCCTACCGCCCCGTCCGCAAAGCCAATATCACCGTCGCGGTTGAACAGCGATTTGCGCTCGATTCCGGCGCGCGCACCGCGCCCGCAATCCTCGCTTATGGCGGCTTTGACCCCAAGCCGCTGGGTGCTGGCTTCACGCTCGATGGCTATGCGCAGGGCGGGGTTGTGGGCGTCAAAAACCCGGTGCTCTTTGCCGATGCGGCGGTTACGGCAAAGCGTGAGTTTGCCCGCATTGGTCCGGTGCCACTCTCGCTCGGGGCGCGGGTTTCAGGCGGAGCGCAGGACAAGATTGCGCGCCTCGACGTCGGGCCGCTGCTCGAAGCCGATCTCAAAGCACCGCTCGGCAAGCCGCTGCGCCTCTCGCTCGAATGGCGTGAACGGATCGCAGGCGAGGCGCTGCCGTCCTCCGGACCCGCGCTCATCCTCGCCACGGATTTTTAGTGGCACTTATCCGCCGCCACGGATAGGGAGAAGCCATGGACCTCTACCTTCCCGTTGCCAACCTGTCGGTCAACGCGCTCGTCATCATCCTGTTGGGTGGCGGGGTAGGATTTCTCTCCGGCATGTTCGGCGTGGGCGGCGGGTTTTTAACGACGCCGCTGCTTATCTTCTACGGTATCCCGCCGACCGTTGCGGCGGCCTCGTCAGCAACGCAGGTGACCGGATCAAGCGTCTCGGGCGTGATCGCGCATATGCGCCGCGATGGCGTCGATTTTCGCATGGGCGGCGTGCTGGTCGTCGGCGGTATCATCGGCTCTGCGGTCGGTGCGGTGCTGTTCCGCGTGCTGCAACGGGTGGGGCAGATCGATACGGTGATCGCGCTGCTTTATGTGATCATGCTCGGCTCGATCGGCCTGATGATGGGGCGCGAAAGCCTCAATGCGGTACTGGCGCTGCGCAAGGGCGAGGCGGTCAAGGCGACCAAAAGACGCCACCACCCGCTGATTGCCAGCCTGCCGATGCGCTGGCGCTTCTATCGCTCGGGGCTTTATATCTCCCCGTTCGGGCCGTTGCTGCTCGGCTTCATCACCGGCATCATGACGATGTTGTTGGGGGTCGGCGGCGGCTTCATCATGGTGCCCGCGATGATCTATATCCTCGGCATGGGGACGCAGGTCGTGGTCGGCACCTCGCTGTTCCAGATCCTGTTCGTGACGATGGTGACGACGATGCTGCACAGCCTTACCACGCGCGCGGTCGATATTGTGCTGGCGGTGCTGCTTCTCGTCGGCGGCGTCATCGGAGCGCAATGGGGCGCGCGTTTTGCGCAGAAGATGCGGCCCGAATATCTGCGCCTCTGTCTCGCGGCCATCGTCATCATCGTCGCCGCGCGGATGGCGATGGGATTGGGTTTCCGGCCCGACGAAATCTATACGATCCAGACGCTATGATGCGCTGGTTGATCCGCTGCGGGATGCTGCTGCTGGCGCTGCTCGGCCTGCTCGCCAGTCCTGCCGCAGCACAAGACCCGCAACTGGTGCCCGACGTTTCGCGCAATGCCATCGACATCCAATATAGTTTTTCGGGCGAGGATTTGCTGTTGTTCGGCGCGATCCTTTATCCTGGCGGTCGCCTGCCGGATAGCCGCGCGGATATTGTTGTGGTCCTGAAAGGGCCATCGCGCCCGATCACCTTGCGCGAAAAACAGAAGATTGCGGGCGTCTGGATCAATGCCGAAAGTGCCCGCTTCCGCAGCGTTCCGGGCTATTATGCGATTGCCTCCTCGCGCCCGATCGATCAACTGGTCGATGAACGCACAGCGGCGATTTACGAACTTGGCCTCAAAAATCTGCAGCTGTCGCCCGCGAGCGGCTCCGATGCCGACCAGAATAGCCGGTTCGAGCGCGGGCTTATCGACCTTAATAAGCGGCATGAACTTTTCGACGAGCGCCCCAATGCGGTGGAGATCAGCGAAGGCGTCCTCTACCGCGCGCGCCTTTCTATTCCGGCGCGGGTGCCGGTCGGGCATTATACGGCCGAAACCTTCCTCATCAGCAAAGGACGCGTGCTTGCCGTGGCCTCGCGCGATATTGTCATCCGCAAGTCCGGTTTTGAACGCTTTGTTGCCGAAGCGGCGCAGCGGCATGGCTTTCTCTATGGCCTCGCGGCGATCCTTGTCTCGCTCGCTTTCGGCTATGCGGGCGCGTTGCTGTTCCGGAAACGGACCTGAATCGCCGCATAAGTCGCATTATTTCACCTTATGCCTAAGCCTTTCTTTACCTCTTGATGCTACATCCTGCGGCTAAGTAATAACCGCATAAGCACAGGGGCGTTATATGGACCTTTCGGGACAACAGAATTTTCAGCACGACGTTAATGCGGTGCCCGAACCGCGCGTTGCTGTGAGTGCGCCGCCCGTGCGCCACAACCTCATCGGCGAGGTGATGGATGTTGCCGGGTCAAGCTCGCAAATTTTGCTTGATGCCAAGCTGATCGGGCAGTTTGCGGCTAACTCCGACCCGGCGCTAGCGATGGCCGGGCAAGTCGGTGCGCAGATCAAGATCCGCATCGGAGCCAATTGGCTGCTCGCCAGCATCCGCTCGCAATCCATGCACGACCGGGGCCAGGGTATCATCATCGCCCAGATCGACTTCATGGGCGAGGGTGACGAAGAAAAGCTGACCGGGCGCATCTATAATTTCCGCCGCGGTGTGACGCGTTATCCGGTGCCGGGTTCGCAAGTCTATGCGGCCACCAGTGCCGACCTTAAGCAAGTCTATGCCGCCGACGAGCGTGCCCATGTCGAAGTGGGCACCGTGTATCCGACCCGCGACATCCGCGGTGCGCTCTATATTGACGCGATGCTCGGCAAGCACTTCGCCCTGCTCGGTTCGACCGGTACCGGTAAATCGACCAGTGCCGCGCTCATCCTCCATAAAATCTGCGAAGCGGCGCCCGAAGGTCATATCGTGATGATCGACCCGCACGGTGAATATTCGGCGGCCTTCCGCGATACCGGCGCGCTGTTCGACGTCGAGAACCTCGCGATGCCTTATTGGCTCTTGAACTTTGAAGAGCATTGCGAAGTGTTCGTGACCTCGGAGGGCAAGGACCGTCAGGCGGATTGCGACATTTTGTCCAAATGTCTGCTGCAAGCGCGCTCGAAGAACCGCCTTGCCGAAGGGATGAGCAAGCTTACGGTCGATTCGCCGATTCCCTATCTGCTCTCCGACCTTCTCAACATCATCCAGACCGAGATGGGCAAGCTCGACAAGTCGACCTCGTCAGCGCCGTTCATGCGCCTCAAGGGCAAGATTGAGGAAATGCGCAACGATCCGCGTTATAGCTTCATGTTCTCCGGCATGCTCGTCGGCGATACGATGGCTGCCTTTCTGGCCAAGATTTTCCGCCTGCCGTCAGATGGCCGTCCGATTTCGATCATCGACGTGTCGGGTGTGCCTTCGGACATTACCTCTGTCGTGGTTGCCGTGCTGTCGCGCATGGTGTTCGACTATGCGATCTGGGCGCGCAACGAGCCGCAACGTCCAGTGCTGCTGGTGTGCGAAGAAGCGCACCGCTATATCCCCAGCTCGACCATCGGCGGTGGACAGGCCGTGCGCAAGATCCTTGAGCGGATCGCCAAGGAAGGCCGTAAATATGGCGTATCGCTAGGCCTCATCACACAGCGCCCGTCCGACTTGGCCGAAGGCGTGTTGTCGCAATGCGGTACGATCATCTCGATGCGTCTCAACAACGACCGCGACCGCGATTTCGTGAAGGCCGCAATGCCGGAAGGATCGCGCGGCTTTGTCGATTCGATCCCGGCGCTCCGCAACCGCGAGTGCATCATCTGCGGCGAGGGCGTGTCGATTCCGATCCGCGTCGCGCTCGATACGCTCGAAGAACATAAGCGTCCGGCCTCGAGCGATCCGCTCTTCTCCGAACTGTGGAAACAGACGGGCGGCGAAGCGGAAATCCTGGAACGCGTGGTCCGTCGCTGGCGTAGCCAGGGCCGCTAAGCCCTACCCGTTTCGGCGGCGCGATCCTAAAACGAAAAACCGCATCATGGTTTCCCATGATGCGGTCCTTCGGGTCTCCCCTCCGAAACCCTTACAAAGACTATCTTTTCGTTTTTTCAAACGCAAGCGGATTTTTTAGGGTCGATTTTCCGTTGAAAAAGGCGGTTTTTGCCGCGACTATTGCGCCTGCGCAGCGGCCAAGGGTGCCGCCAGCCGTGCGGCGATGCGTTGGCACAGCGCTTTGCATCCTGCCGCATCGACCTCGCCAAACCGCGCAGGCAAGGGGCTGTCGAGGTCGAGCACCGCGATGACCGCGCCATCATGGATGATCGGCACCACCAGCTCCGACCGGCTGGCGGCATCGCAGGCAATATGGCCGGGAAAGGCGTTCACATCTTCGACCAGTTGCACGTCGCCGCTGGCGGCGGCCGTGCCGCACACGCCCTTGCCCAGCGCAATGCGGATGCAGGCTGCCTTGCCCTGGAACGGCCCGAGCACCAGTTCCGAGCGATCCGCACTCATGCGATAAAATCCCGCCCAGTTGAGGTCGGGCAACGCCTCCCAAATCAGCGCCGCGACATTGGCCATATTGGCGATGGCGTCGCGTTCGCCCGCCGTAATCGCATCGGCGGCATCGGCGAGTTCGGCATAGCGGGTGGCAGGATCATCGGAATGGAGGGATAAGGCAAACATGCCGCTCCCTTAGGCCAGCCCGCATTAAAAGACCAGAAGCGCAGCGGGATGTTGACAGCGGGATGGCGCTGCTCAAGATTGTGACCCGCAACCTTCCAAAGGAGCCCCTCTGATGCGCCACGCCCTTCTTCCTCTTGCCGCCCTGTTGATGATGTCGTCGGCGCCCGCCGCTTATGCCGCGCCGGGGCATCCCGAGGCGGAAAAGCAGGCGCTTGATCTTGCGGTCCAATCCATCGGCATGCGATCGGTGCGCGGGCCGGGCAATGAATCGGACAAGGTTGCCGCGCTGTTCCGCGATGCACTGGTCAAGGGCGGGTTTGCCGCCGACGGAATCGAAATCACACCGGTCGATGATACGGTCTATATGATCGCGCGCTGGCCGGGATCGGATGCCAAGGCGAAGCCGCTGGTCATCTCCGGCCATATCGACGTGGTTGATGCAAAGCCCAGCGACTGGGAGCGCGATCCGTTCAAGGCGGTGGTCGAAAATGGCTATATTTACGGGCGCGGCGCGAGCGATATGAAGGTTGATGCGGCGCTCGCCGTCTCAACGCTGATCGAATTGAAGCGTCAGGGTTATAAGCCGCGCCGCGACATCATCCTCCAATTTTCGGGGGATGAAGAAACCACGATGAAAACCAGCCAGATCATCGCTGAAAAGCTCAAAAATGCCGAACTGGTCCTCAACATTGATGGCGGCGGTGGCTCCTTGAGCGAAGAGACCGGCAAGGCCCAATATTTCACCTGGCAGGGCGCGGAAAAAACCTATGCCGATTATGAGCTGACCGTCACCAATCCGGGCGGGCACAGCTCGGCCCCGCGCAAATTGAATGCGATCAACCAGCTCTCGACCGCGCTCGTCAAAATCGGCAATTATCGTTTCAAGCCCGAACTGAACGATGTGAGCCGTGCTTATTTTACCCAAGCCGCGCGCTATGAGGACCCGGCGACCGCCGCCGCGATGAAAGCCTTTGCGGCGAACCCCGCCGACGCGGCTGCCATCGCGACGCTTGCCGATAATCCGGCGATGGTCGGCAAGATCGGCACCACTTGTGTCACCACCATGATCAATGGCGGACACGGCCTCAATGCGTTGCCGCAAAAGGCGACCGCGAACATCAATTGCCGCATCTTCCCCGGCCACAAGCCCGCCGACATCATGGCCGAACTGCAGCAAGTAGCGGGTGATCCTGCGGTGACGTTCAAGGATGTGACCGAAGGCTCGATTGCGTCGGCGGCCTCTCCGGTGCGACCCGATCTGGTCGCCGCGGTGACGAAGGCGATCCACAAAATCCATCCCGGCCTGCCGATTTTCCCGAGCATGGCCTCCGGCGCGAGCGACAGCATGTGGTACCGCGCGCACAATGTGCCAAGCTATGGCATCAGCCCGCTGTTCAGCAAAGATAGCGATGACTTCAGCCACGGCCTCAATGAACGCACGCCGGTCGCCAATATCGGCCCGGCGATCACCTATTATCTATCGCTGTTCACCGATTTGTCGAAATAGGGCGCTCACTTTAGACTCGCCAAGGCGGCGGTTTTCAACCGAGCGGCTTTTCCAGTACGACAAATTCAAGCTCGCGTGTCTTGGGAAGGCCGAAACGTTCGTCATCGAGCGGGAAGGGCCGCGTTTCGCCGGTGCGGGCATAGCCCCGGCGTTCATAATAAGCGATCAGTTCGCCGCGCTGTTTGATCACCGTCATTTCCATGTGGGTGACGCCAAAGCGGCGTGCGCTTTCGGCTTCGATGGCGGCCATCAGGCGACGTCCCAGCCCTTGCGCCTGCACGGCCGGATCGACGGTCAGCATACCGAGATAGGCGTGGCTTGCGCTCATGCGGGTGCCCTGGACGCAGCCAATCAGCGCGCCCTCCTCTTCGGCCACCAGCATGACCACATCCGGACTGGCGAGCGCCTCTTCCAGGGCCGCCGCATCCGTGCGCTGGCCATCGAGCAGATCGGCTTCGTGGGTCCACCCCCGTTTCGCGCTCTCGCCACGATAGGCGCTGTGCACCAGCGCATGGAGTGCGGGAATATCGGCGGGGGCGGCGAGGCGGATGAGGGTCATAAAAAATCCGTAGTCCTGAGCTTGTCGAAGGACGTGGTGAGGTTAGCTTGAGATTGAGGGACGTGCTTCGACAGGCTCAGCACTGCGGTTCACATAATCCCCGCATAGCTTTCGTCCGCAAGGTCGGAGAAGCGCGTGATATTCGCTTCAAATTTCAGTTCCACGGTCCCGGTCGAACCGTGGCGCTGCTTGGCGACAATCACCTCGGCGCGGTTGGCGACGGGGGCGAGTTCTTCCAACTCCCAGCGCTTGTGGGCATCGAACACCTCCTGCGCGTCGGTATCGCGCGGGCGCTTGGGTTCTTTCCCCAGCACATAATATTCCTCGCGGAACACGAACAGCACGATATCGGCGTCCTGCTCGATCGAGCCTGATTCGCGCAGGTCAGAGAGCTGCGGATGCTTGTCATCGCGCTGCTCGACCGCACGGCTAAGCTGCGAGAGCGCGAGCACGGGGACGTTCAATTCCTTGGCCAGCGTTTTAAGTCCGCGTGAAATTTCCGAAATTTCCTGCACGCGATTGTCGCCGCCCCGGCCTGAGCCTTGCAGCAACTGGAGATAGTCGACGATGATAAGCCCGATGCCGTGGCGGCGCTGGAGACGCCGTGCGCGGGTGCGCAGGCCCGCAATGGTCAGCCCCGGCGTATCGTCGATATACAGCGGCAGGGTTTGCAAATCCTGGCTCGCGCGCGACAGGTTCTGGAACTCTTCGCGGTTGATCTTACCCATGCGCAGCGCGTGCGCGCTGATCCCGGATTGTTCGACCATGATACGCGTGGCGAGCTGGTCCGCCGACATTTCGAGGCTGAAAAACGCGGTCTTCGCGCCCATATTTTTTTCCGGCGGAATGCCGTCTTCCTCGTCGCGCCGCCAGCGTTGCGCGGCGTTAAACGCGATGTTGGTCGCAAGCGCGGTCTTGCCCATACCCGGACGTCCGGCGAGGATCAGAAGGTCGCTTTTTTGCAGGCCCCCGGTCTTGCTGTTGAGCGCGGAAAGGCCGGTCGTCACGCCCGAAAAATGCCCGCCCGATTGGAGCGCGCGCTCGGCGTTCTTGATAACCTCCATCGTTGCCTGGCCGAAGCTTTTAACCGAGCCAATCTCGCTTTCCCCGCCTGCAACCTTGTAGAGCGCGGTTTCGGCTTCCTCGATCTGGCCCTTGGGGTCGACGCTTTCGCTCGTATCCATCGCCCGGTCGACGAGGCCGCGCCCGACCGCGATCAGCTCGCGCAACAGCGCAAGATCATAAATTTGCGCGGCCATATCGCGCGCGCCGATCAGCCCCGCGCCCGAGCCGGTGAGCTGCGCCAGATAGCCGGTACCACCCAGCGCCTTCATTGCCTCGTCACTTTCGAAGAAGGGTTTGAGCGTCACCGGCGTCACCACCATGTTACGATCAAGCAAGGTCAGGATTTGCTGATAGACGCGCTGGTGCACGGGCTCGAAGAAATGTTCCGGCTCCAGCCGGACGGGAAGATCTTCATTGACGCGGTTATCGATCAGGATCGCGCCAAGAAACGCCGCTTCCGCCTCGACGTTACGGGGAAGCTGGGTTTCGGCAGGCGCGCCATCATGGGCAACAGGCAGGCGGATAATATCGGTCATGGCTCCCACTCTTTCGGCCAAGGGGCGGGGGATGGCAAGCGAGCATCGCTGTTACCCACAAGATTTGCGACCTGTGGATAAACTTGCCTCCTCTCCCGCGCGCGGGAGAGGATACGGCGCCTTGTCCCTTGGAAGCGTAGCGACAAGGGCTAGGCGTAGTTGGTGAGGGCACCCCCCTCACCAAGGCGCGCTAAGGTTCGCTATTGCTCACTAAGCGCTACTATCCTCTCCCGCAAGCGGGAGAGGAGTTATAGGCCCTTGCCTCACCCGCTGTGATTCGCCACAAGCGCGCTTGTTATGGCCGATCCGCGTATCATTGATGTCAAACTCGACGAAGCGACGATCATCTGGCGCAATGCCGATGTCGAGCAGGAGCGGCGCATTGCCATTTTCGATCTTATCGAGGGCAATTATTTCAAGCCGCTGCGCGACCATGCCGATGGCTATGCGGGGCCGTACAAGCTTGCGCTGCGGGTCGAGGAAGGCCGCCTCGTGTTCGAAATCGAGCGCGAGGACGGGACGCCGCTTGAGGCAATCATCCTCGGATTAGGCCGCTTCCGCCGCCCGATCCGCGATTATTTCGCAATTTGTGACAGCTACTATCAGGCGATCCGCCAATCGACCGCCGCGCAGATCGAAACCGTCGATATGGCGCGGCGCGCGATCCATAATGAGGCGGCGGAAATGCTGATCGAGCGGCTGGACGGCAAGATCGAGGTCGATTTCGACACCGCGCGGCGTTTGTTTACGCTCATCTGCGTGCTGCACATCAAGGGCTGAGCGCGAGCGGTGGGGGGCCAATCATTGCAAGTTCGCAAGGGCGCGCTCGCGTTACTGCTGCTCCTCGCGGCGCTATGCGTGGCGGGATATTTTTACGCGCAAAGCTGGCGACCGGACCGGACGCTATATCCGGTGCAAGGGGTGGCGCTCGGTGCGGCAAATGGTCCGATCCATTGGGGACGCTTGCGCGCGGGCGGCGCGGATTTCGCCTATCTCGATGCAACCTTCGGGGCTGGGCGCGAGGACGCCCGCTTCCTCGCCAACCGCGATGGCGCGCGTGCGGCGAAGATGCGCTTCGGCGCGGTCCATCATTATGATCTTTGCGCGCTCGCGAGCGATCAGGCGGGCAATTTCGACCGGCTGGTGCCGCGCGACGCCGATGCGCTCCCGGTGGCGGTGGTGCTTGACTATGCCAAAGGCTGCGACGTGCGCCCGACCCAGGCGATGTTCGAAAGCGAACTCGGCGGATTTCTGGCGCAGATTGAAAGCCATATGGGGCGAAAGGCCATGCTTGCGCCGTCCGCCGCCGTTGTTGCCGATTATGACTTGCGTCCGTTGAAGCGCCCGTTGTGGCTCACTCGCCCTTTCCGCGCACCCGACGAGGGGCAGAAATGGCGGCTGTGGCAAGCCTCGACCCGCGCCCGCATTGATGGCGCGGATGGCAATGTGCGCTGGATTGTGATTAATCCCGTCAAATGACCGATTCCCTCTCCCCCGCCGACCTCGTTGCCGCCGCCCGCGATGCCGCCCGCAACGCCTATGCGCCCTATTCCAATTATGGCGTCGGCGCAGTTTTGCTCATGGCCGATGGCAGCATCGTCACCGGCTGTAATTTCGAAAATGCAAGCTATGGGCTGACCTTGTGCGCGGAAACCGTGGCGCTCGCGACCGCCAATGCGCAAGGCCGGTTGAAGGAGGTCCGCGCAATCGGCATCATCGGCGGGCTCAAGGGCGCGGATGGCGCGATCACCGGCAACGACACCTGCCACCCCTGCGGCCGCTGCCGCCAGATGATCAACGAAGCGGCGGACCTTGCGGGCGTCGATCTTCCCGTCCATTGCGGATCCGGCGACGGCACGCAGCTTGCGACCTACCGCATATCGGAGCTGTTGCCGCACAGTTTCGGCCCGAAAGATTTGGGGATGGTTTGACGACATGCGGCGGTGGACAAAAATTATCATCGGCGTTGCCGTTGCGCTGATTTTGACCGGCCTTGCCGCTTGGCTTTATCTTCCGCACTGGCATCCGTCGGATACGCGCTATCCCCAACAGGGCATTGATGTGTCGCATCATCAGGGAGCGATTGATTGGGATAAGGTCGCGGCAACAGGCGAGGTCGATTTTGCCTATATCAAGGCGACTGAAGGCGGCGACCATGTCGACCGATTGTTCAAAACCAATTGGGATGGCGCTGCTGCGGTCGGGATAGCGCGTGGCGCCTATCATTTTTTCACCCTTTGTCGTTCGGGCAAAGAGCAAGCCGCCAATTTCGTCAGAACCGTCCCCGCCGACCCTTCCGCCCTTCCGCCAGTGGTGGACCTTGAATATATGGGTAATTGTTCGCAACGACCGAAAATTGTGAATTTGCACAAGGAACTGGCAGACTTCCTCGACATTGTTGAAGCCCATAGCGGTAAGCCCGCTCTGCTTTATCTAACTCAAGAATTTGACGAGGCTTATGCGGTGAGCGCACGGGTCAATCGCCCATTATGGTTGCGCAGCATCGTCTTAAAGCCTTCATTCGGCGCGCGGCCTTGGGCGATCTGGCAAGTTTCGCAGTTTCGTCAGATCAATGGCATCAAAGGCGGCGTCGACTGGAATGTCGCAAGCCTTGACTTCGCCGCCTCCCTCCCGCCAAGGACCAGCCCATGAGCATTCTTTCCGACAAATGGATTCGTGAGCAAGCGCAGGCGACCGGCATGATCGAGCCGTTTGTGGAAAGCCAGCGGCGCGAGGGGTGCATCAGCTATGGCCTCTCCTCTTATGGCTATGATGCGCGCGTGGCGGATGAGTTCAAGATTTTCACCAATGTCGACAGCGCCGTGGTTGACCCCAAGGATTTCGCTTCAAACAGCTTTGTCGACCGCAAGACCGATGTCTGCATCATCCCGCCCAACAGCTTCGCACTGGCCCGCACGGTCGAATATTTCCGCATTCCGCGCGATGTGCTGGTGATCTGCCTTGGCAAATCAACCTATGCGCGCTGCGGCATCATCGTCAACGTGACCCCGCTGGAGCCGGGCTGGGAAGGGCATGTGACGCTGGAATTTTCCAACACCACGCCGCTCCCCGCCAAAATTTATGCCAATGAAGGCGCGTGCCAGTTCCTGTTCCTGAAGGGCAATGAGCCGTGCGAGACCAGTTACGCTGACCGCGCGGGCAAATATATGGGCCAGCGCGGGGTGACGCTTCCGCGTCTCTGAGGTCCGATTTATCGAAAATTTTGTAAATTAACGCATCATAAGCGTGAATCGTTTCCATTCATTATTGAATTGGCTTTTAAATAGAGCCTATTAATTCGCCATTATGGTCATAAGAGCGATCAGATGGCCGGGGGCTTGTTTATGAATTTTATCTCCCAGATCCCGTTGAACCTCCATAGCTTGTCGCGGGCATTGGCTGTGACTTTTGCGACCGCGCTGGCGGTTGTTTTCGCAGCGGTGCCGGCGGGAGCGGTGGGAGGTGCTGGCACCTTCACTTTTGCGGGCGGCTCGACCACTGCGACCTGTTCGGGGACCCCTTGTTCTGTAAACGGGACATTCGTGACAGCGACGGGCGAGACAGGGAGCTTCACGCTGACCCGCAACAGCTCATCCGGTTACCTTGGCACGGTTAATTTTTACGCGACACCTAGCGGGATATCGATCCTGAATCAAGTGTGTACTGCCAGCTCGGGCGGGTGCGTTGATGGGGGGGACCGGTACAGCTATACCCTTTCTCTGACACCGACGGCTGCCACTACGCGGCTCGTGACCGAAGTGATTCAGGGTGGCACCGTCAACGCGACTACAAATACGCAAAATATCGACCCTTCCAACATAACGCTTAGTTATAGCGGCGCACCTTCAGGCTCGACTGCGTCGGCAAGTCTCATCACAAATACAAGTGTTCCTCTGCTGGTAACGTCAAATGGCAGCTACATCATGAATGCCGGCGCTTCGCAACCGCAGGTGCGCGTGAACACCGGCCAACAACTTGTTTATAACGGTCCCGGCACGCTGCCATCAACCTCCTACCCGGCGATGGCGGAAGGCACTTCGCTTTCTCCGGGGAGCGTATTCACTCTTTTCGGCGTGGTGAACAGCGCTAGCCAATTTAAAGTTGATGTGGTTAATGCCACGCAGATCACCGTTAATAGTCAAGGCATATTGCAAGGCACGAGCGGTGGCGTTAGTTCCACAGCGATTGGCGAAACCTATAACGAATGGATCGGGTTTGGCGTTCGCACGCTCAACCCGGCTCAGCTGACCTTGAAAAAATCGGTGACGGCCCGAGACGGGGCGAACGACAATTTTACGGTCCAGATAAAAAATGGCGCAACGGTCGTCGCCAGCGCCACAACGGGCAGCACCGGGACCAGTGCGGCAACGGCTCCGCAAACACTGTCGAGCAACGTAAACTATACGCTCACCGAAATTATGGGAACCGGCACCCTCGCCAACTATGGCAAGACCATTTCCTGCGCCAACAGCACAACGGGTTCGTCCACCACCATGCCCAGCGGAGTTAGCGCTACGCCGAGCTGGACTCTGGCGACGCAAGCGGGCGATGTTATCGAATGCACGATTACCAACGCCCCAGCAGTTGCGCTCACGGTGACCAAAACCAATACGCCCGCATCGGGCGTCAGTGACTTGCCGGCAGACACTGTCATATCCGGAACCAACACCATTTATTCGGTGGTTGTCTCGAACGCAGGGCCTTCGCGCGCCGATGGAACCACGATTTCGGATACGCCGGGCGCTGGATTGAGCAACTGTGTCGTGCTGGATTGTACGGCGTCGGGGAGTGCTACCTGCCCTGCTACGCCGGGGGATATTATGACGGCGCCGCAATCGATACCGGCGCTCCCGTCCGGTGGATCGGTGACCATCCGGGTGCAGTGCAAGGTTGACTGACGCCGCTAGGGGACCCGCTGCTTCCGTCTGGCAATGGAACCGCCAATGCTTTTGCCGCGTTCCAGTGACAGATAGATATGGAAGGGGTCATCCTATGAGCAGCATCGCCGCCTTTTTCGGACGCATTTTCCTGTCCGCCCTGTTCATCCTGCAAGGGCTCGGCAAAATCATGTATCAAAATGCCTATAATCAAAGCTATGCGAGCAATCCGCAACTGGACTGGCTCGCCGCGCCCGGGGCGATGGCTTTGCCGCTCGGCCTGTTTGAACTTGCCATCGGCGTGCTTATCCTGCTCGGCTTCATGACGCGGATGACGGCGCTGGTGGCCGCGATCTACGCGATCCTGACGGCGGTTTATCTCCATCTTGGCCGGGTCGCGGAGCCCCAGCATCAGCAATTATTGCTGATGTGGCTGGCGGTCGCTGGCGGGCTTCTCATGCTGTTCGCTTATGGTCATACGCGCGGCAGCCTCGACCGGATGCGCCGCAAGACGCCGGACGAGGTGGTGGTCGAGCGCGACCATTATATCGAACGCGATCCCGCAACCGGCGAGCGGGTGGTTGTGAACACCGAATCCGATACGCGCGTGGTCAATCGATAAAATAGCAATAGCTTAGGGTCGTGACCCTAAGGGATAGCGGCACCATGCGCGCTTTCACTTGTGCTGACTGAAGGGGGAACCTAGATAGCGCACATGTTAGGTCGTCTATTCCGTCGCGGCGCAGCTCCGGCTCGCCCGCTCCCTGCTATTCCGTCTGGCGAACGCGTTTACGCAATCGGCGACGTGCATGGTAATTTCGATCTGTTGCAAGAGCTGGTCCGCAAGATTGACGCGGATAATGCCACGCGCGGGAATGCCAAAACGACCATCATCTTTTTAGGGGACCTGGTTGATCGCGGCCCAGATAGCGCCAGCGTGATCGAGGCTGCGCTCGCTCTGTCGCGGGAAAGCGCTGGCCCCGACGTGCGCTTTCTCAAAGGCAACCATGAAGAAGTGTTCCAGCGCGCCGCAAGCGGCGACGAACGCGCGCTGCGTCATTTCATTCGGATGGGCGGCCGCGAGACCATTTTGAGCTATCCGATCACTCAGGACGATTATGACGAGCTCACGGTCGAGCAGTTGGCCGGGCGCTTGCTGACACTGGTGCCGCGTGAGCATGTGACGTTCGTGGAAAATTTCGAAAATTGCATCGTGATCGGCGATTATGCCTTCGTCCATGCAGGCGTCCGCCCCGGCGTTCCGGTCGCCGAGCAAAAGAGCGCCGATCTGCGCTGGATTCGCGAAGGGTTCATCAACGATAACACGCCGCACGACAAAATGATCGTGCATGGCCACACCATCTTTGATGAGGTCGATATGCAACCCAACCGCATTGGCGTCGATACGGGCGCTTATCGCACCGGCGTCCTTTCGGCATTGGGGCTTGAGGGCACGGAACGCTGGGTGCTACAGGCGAGCGGCGAGGCGCATCCCGAACGCGCGCAGGAAGGATGGGCCGGATGAGCGATCTTGATACGATCCTTAAGCTCGATGAAGACGAGCGCGGCCTGTTCCATGCCCATATCAGCGAAGACTGGATGCAGGGGCGCACCGCTTATGGCGGCATCTCGGCCGCGGTTGCGCTGCAAGCGGCACTTATCGGGGAGCCTGGCCCGCAACCGCTCAAATGTGCGCAGATCAGCTTTGTGGGGCCAGTGTCGGGCGAATGTACGATTGAAACCAACCTCATTCGCGAAAGCAAGTCGAGCCGCTTTGTCACCTGCGAGGTGACCTCCGACGCAGGCTTTGGCACGCACGCGCTGTTCACCTTTACCGGCGAGCGCGACAGCCATGTCGATCATGTCGCGCTGCCAATGCCTGACGTGCCCGAACCCGACGAACTGGACCCGGTGCCCGATCATCCGATGCGCCCCGTTTTTACCCGCAAATTTGATATGCGTCCGGTTTCGGGGCCCAATTTCAAACATGGCCAGACGGAAGCGGATATCCTCACCTGGGTGCGGTTTATCGAGCAGCCGGAGGCCGATCCGGCGGTGGCGCTCCTCGCGCTCGGCGACGCGCTTCCGCCCGCAGCGATTACGCTGTTTACTGAATTCGGACCCATAAGTTCGATGAACTGGACCGTCCATATGCTGACCCCGCATGCCGAAACGCGCGACGGCTGGTGGCTGCTCCACAGCCATAGCCGCTTTGCCAGCGGCGGCTTTAGCGTGCAGGACATGATGATCTGGAACCGCGACGGCGAACCGGTCGCGCGCGGCGGTCAGGGCGTCGGGCTGTTCGTTTAAGGTAAAGATGGGCCGCACCCTCCCTTCTAGGGAGGGTCAAAAAAGCGGCACGCTTTTTTGGGGTGGGTAGTTAGCGCCACCCTCCGATGTTTTACCCACCCCGAAAAATCAAAGATTTTTCGACCCTCCCTGGAAGGGAGGGTGGGGGTCGCTCACGCCAGCAGGATTTCTGCGATCAGCCCGCCTTCGGGCGCGTTGCTGAGTCGCAATTCTCCGCCCTGTTGCGCGATGATCGTCTTGGCGAGCGCGAGGCCCAAGCCCGCTCCGCCGGTTTCGCGGCTGCGCGAACCTTCGGCGCGGGCGAAGGGCTCCATCATCTCGGCAATCCG
Source organism: Pseudomonadota bacterium (assembly GCA_023458055.1). GTDB lineage: Bacteria > Pseudomonadota > Alphaproteobacteria > Sphingomonadales > Sphingomonadaceae > JAFAFE01. The sequence goes on along the minus strand of JAEXAW010000084.1, from coordinate 199,495 downwards.
TTCGGGCGCGATGCCGGGACCATCATCGGCGATGCGGATGATCGCCCGTCCGCCCGTTTCCAGCACGCTCACCCGCGCCCGCTGGCCATAATTGAGCGCATTGTCGACGAGGTTGCGCAGCGCGCGGCGCATCGGTACCGGGTGCAGCGCGCGCACCAGATGCGGCGGCGTTTCGCCGAGCGTCACATCCGCGCCCATATCCCTATAGTCGCCGACGACGGCCGAAAGCAGCGCCGAGACGTCGGTCGCGACCATCGCTTCGCGCACCTGACCTGACCGGGCGAGCGCGAGAATGTCGTCGAGCATCACCGCCATTTCGTCCATCGTCGCGATCATCTTGGTGCGCAGCGTTTCATCCGCGACCGATTCAACCCGCACCCGGAGCGAGGCGAGCGGCGTGCGCAGATCATGGCCGAGCGCGCCCAGCATCCGGTCTTTTTCCCCGAGCATGGCAAAGATGCGCGAGCGCAGACTGTTGAACGCGCGGGTGAGGTCGGTGACATCGGCTGGCCCGCTTTCGGGGATGGGTTCAGCGGCGGCGGCAGGATCGGTCGCGCGCGCGGCGGCGGTGAGTTCCTTCAGCGGCCGCGACACGCGCCAGCCGATCCACGCAATCGGCGCGAGCAGGAGCAGATAGAGAAGCGCAGTCTGCCCGCCGAGCAGGCCGAACAGCATCGGATTGGTTTCGGGCGCGGGCAGGGCGAGATTGACCCAGCGGCCATCCTCCAGCTGCGCCGACACCAGCATGGTATTGACGTCGCGCGGTTGGTGCGCGGCCTCCAGCCGGTTCTTCGGACGATCAGCACGCGGGCCGGCAAAATCCGGCTGCGAACCCAGCGGCCCGGCCTGTAGCAAGGGCAGCTTGTGCCGGTGCGGCGGGCCGTCAACCTCGCTCGCGCGGACCGCCTGCACAGAGAGATTGGCCTCGGACAAAATCTCGCGAACTTGCTGCGCGGTCCGCGGATCCTGCTCCATCGCGGAGGTGACAACCGGCTGGTCGGCAAGATTGACGATGATGCGCGCGGTGCGGCGCCCGCGCCGCTGTGGCAAGGGCTGCTGCCCCACGGCGATGCGGTCGGACATATCGATGATGCGGTTCGCAGCGGGAATGGCGAGCCGGATGGTGCGCTGCTCCGCCTGTCCGCGCGCGAGGAGGGCAAAGCTCACCGCCTGCGCAATGAACAGCGCGACCGCAGTTGCGAGGAGCAGCTGCCCGACCAGACTTTTCGGAAGCAGTCGCGAGAAGAAGGAATTGGACGATGCCGCCATCAGCGCCGCCTCAATCCGCGATCCGCTTGACGTCGCTCGCCAGCGTATAGCCGCCGCCCCAGACGGTGCGAACCAGCGTCGGATTTTTAGGGTCCGGCTCGATCTTGCGGCGCAGGCGCGAGACCTGATTGTCGATCGCGCGATCAAACGCTTCGGCCTCGCGCCCCTGCGTCATGTCGAGCAGCCGGTCGCGGCTCAGCACCTGATTGGGATGGCGCACTAACGCCAGCAACAGCTGATATTCGCCGGTCGACAGCGGCACGGTCACGCCGTCCTTGTCGACCAGCGCGCGCTCGGTGGTTTTGAGCACCCAGTCGCCAAAGGCAAAGCTTTCGCCGCCATCGCCACTGACGCGTTCGCCGGCAAGCGCGGTGCGGCGCAGCACCGCCTTGATGCGCGCGACCAGTTCGCGCGGGTTGAAGGGCTTTCCGACATAATCGTCGGCACCCATTTCCAGGCCGACAATGCGCTCGGTATCTTCGGTACGGGCGGTGAGGAGAATGACCGGCATGTCGCCGCGCTCGCGGATATGGCGGGTGAGCGATAGTCCATCTTCGCCCGGCATCATGATATCGCAAATCGCAAGATCAAACTGGTTCGCCGCGAGCAAGGTGCGGGCCGCATCGGCGGACGCTGCTTCCTTCACGCGAAAGCCATGTCCTTCGAGATATTCGCCCAGCGGCTCGCGGATCGAGCGCTCGTCATCGATGATGAGGATATGCGGAAGGGCGTGCGACGTATCGGACATGAGCAGATGTTACCCCGTCAGCGGACTTTATACAGCCCGCAAAAAAACGGAGCCGGACCAAGGGGGGAGAGAATGTGGTCCGGCTCCTTCTTTATCCGTTCGGGTGCTTTTCGGCCCTTTAAGGGAGCCCCCCGAACGGACGCACATCAACGCGGGAGGATCAGTTCGCGTTGTTGTTCGTGCGCGCCGCAGCGCGCTTGGCCTGCCACTCTGCCTTCATGGCCGCGCGGTGCGCATCCATTTCAGCCTTGGTGACGTTGCCATCCTTGTTCGTGTCCATCGCATTGAAGCGCGCGGTGTGCGCTGCCTGGAATTCGGCGAGGCTGATGGCTTTATCGCCATTGGTGTCGGCATCGGCCATGTGGTCCCGCATACCGCCCATGCCGCCCATCATGCCGCCATGACCACCCCGGCCACCGCGCTTGCCGCGCATGCCTTCGGGGCCACGCTCGCCATCCGGACGCGCGGCGCGGGGGGCGTCAAATTCGCCCTTCGAAATCGCGCCATCATCATTGGCATCAAGCTTGTCAAACGCCTGCGCTTTGAACTGGGCGCGCATGGCCTCGCGGTCCGCCTGATCGAGCTTGCCATCCTTGTTGACGTCCATCTTCGCGAAATGGGCGGTAGCAGCCGCGTCGGCTTCGGCACGGGTGATGGTGCCATCCTTATTGGCATCGGCCGTCATCATCATGCCGCCCTTGCCGCCGCGCATCTTGTGGCCGTCATGGCCCTGCGTCTGCGCGATAGCGACACCGCCGCCCGCGAGGGTCAGCGCTGCGAGCGAGCCGATCCAGATTTTCTTGTTCATATCCATTACTCTCTCATATCCTGTTCGGGTTCGCGAAAGGGGCCGCATGGGAGCGGCGGCCCGACTTTCGCGAAGGGGTTGAACGCTTCATCCCTGATGATGCGGATATGGACCCGGTCTGTGCCGTAATTTTGTCAGCGAGCGACAAAAATTGTCGCAAATTGTATCAATCGCCCTTGAACACCGGCGCGCGCCGTTCGAGGAAGGCATTGATCGCCTCGTCATTGTCGCGGGTCGCATGGGCAAGGCTCTGCATCGCCGCCGACATTTCGAGGAGATTGGCAAGCGTCGTATCCTGCCCCTGACGCAGCAGCCGCTTGGTCATCCGCACCGCGTGCGGCGGGTTGGCGGCGATCTTGTCTGCAATGGTCCGCGCGGCGGCGAGAAGGTCGGCATCGGGCACGACCTGCGAGACCAGGCCCATCGCCAATGCCGCCTCGGCATCGAATGTCTCACCGGTGAGCGTCAGTTCGCACGCCTTGGAAAAGCCGACGATGCGCGGCAACAGCCAGGCCCCGCCACCGCCCGGAACAATGCCGAGCTTGACGAAGCTTTCGGCGAATTTCGCGCTTTTCCCCGCAATCCGGATATCGCACATGCAGGCAAGGTCGAGACCCGCGCCGATAGCATGGCCGTTGATCGCCGCGATCACCGGCAATTCCATCGCGTGAAAAGCGAGCGGCAGGCGCTGGATGCCCTCGCGATAATTGCGCCGCGTTTGCGCAGGAAGGTCGGCGCGCAGGCCCTTACCCTCCTTCATCTGCTTAAGATCGCCGCCCGCCGAAAAGGCGGGGCCCGCGCCGGTCAGAATCACGACGCGGACGCCAATGTCCCGCTCCGCCTCGTCGAGCGCCGCCAGCAGCGCATCGATCAGGCCATTGTCGGAAATCGGATTGCGCTTGTCCGGCTGGTTCAAGGTGACGGTGAGGATCGCGCCATCGCGGCTCGTGAGGATCGGCGCGGTCATGCGACGGCTCCGGCGGCGCGCAGGCTTTCGACCTCGGCCTCATCAAGCCCAAGCGCGGCCAGCAAAGCGGCGCTGTCGGCGCCGGTATCGGGCGTCGGCTGCGGCACGGCTGCTACGGTCTCCGAAAAGCGCGGGGCAGGGGCGGGCTGGACCGCGCCGCCGACCTCGACAAAAGTCTGCCGCGCGACATTGTGCGGATGCTGCGGCGCTTCACCGAGCGACAGGATCGGTGCGAAACAAACGTCGGTCATTTCCATGATTGCGCACCATTCATCGCGGGTTTTTTGCGCGAAAATGGCCGCCAGCTTCTGCTTTAATTCCGGCCAGCGGGTGGGAACGAACTGCGCGTCGAAATCGGGGTCTTCGGCAAGCCCGGTCTTTTCCCGCAACAGCGCATAAAATTGCGGCTCGATCGACCCGACCGAGATATATTTGCCGTCCGCGCATTCATAGCTGTCGTAAAAATGTGCGCCGCCATCGAGCATATTGACGCCCGCCTGATCGGCATGGCGGCCCATGGCATGAAAGCCCCAGGTCATCGCGGCCAGCACCGCCGATCCATCGGTCATCGCGCAGTCAATGACTTGCCCCCTTGCCGTCCCCGCCTTGACCGCAAGCAAAGCGGCCACAATGCCAAAGGCGAGCATCATGCCGCCGCCGCCGAAATCGCCGATATAATTCATCGGCACGGTCGGTTTTTCGCCCGCCTTGCCGATGGTGTGGAGCACCCCCGACAGCGCGATATAGTTGATGTCATGCCCCGCGCTCGCGGCATAGGGCCCATATTGGCCCCAGCCCGTCATGCGGCCATAAACCAGGTCGGGATTGTCGGCGAGGAGTACATCCGGCCCCAAGCCGAAACGTTCCATCACGCCCGGACGATAGCCTTCGATGATCGCATCGGCGCTCGCGCATAATTTGCGCGCAACCGCAATCGCTTCGGGTTTTTTCATGTCGAGGACAAGGCTGCGGCGGTTGCGGGTGATCGGATCGCGCGGATCGCTCCCCGCGCCGGGCCGGTCGATGCGGATCACCTCCGCGCCATGATCGGCAAGCATCATCGCGCAAAACGGCCCCGGGCCAAGCCCTGCAAATTCGATAATCCTGAACCCCGAAAGCACGCCCGCCATAAATATTCTCCCTTTTCCTGCGCCCACTGTTTAACGGCAGCCGCAAAAGATCAAGTTACAAGAACGATATCATAAGAGGGATGTGTCGGATGAACCGCATTTTTTCGCCGTTGCACAGGGTCCCAGAGGTGGATGACCGGCGGATTGTGCCGGAATCCTCTATATCATCAAACATGGTCTGATGTGCGCCCAAGGGCTATGGGTCCCGCAAGCCTGCCCCGAACGTGTCGAAGGGACGATCTATAACCGCTTCATCCGCTGAAGCCGCCGCGGCGCGCAGGGCCTCTCAACGGATATGGCGATCCGGTTTGAACGTCGGGATAAAGCGTAATGCGCTTATTTCTTGTCACTCTTTGAATAAAGCAGAGCCGCCAGCAATGCCGCCGAACCGATGCCCAGACCTGCGGCTGCCTTCCAGTCAAGCCCTTTGCCGCCCGCCTCTTTATCGGTGCTGCGGACACGGGCGCGGCTGGCCGATTTTTCCTTGCGTGCTTTCGCACCGGCAATTTCCGCGTGACGCCTCGCTTCGCGCAGAACTTCATTTTCCGCGTTTCCGTCTTCGGAATTTTCGGGCTTTCGTGCCATTGTTGCTTCTTCTCCTCATCCGTGCGGACCTACACCCGCTCACTTCTGTTTAGTTAAGCCATCAACGAGCGTAGCATAAAATGTCTCCATCTTACCCCACGCTTGTTCAACCGGTGTGTAAGGAAGGTTGAGCCCATCGGCAACGGCTTTGACCAGGCCGTAAATCGGCAACCAAAACCTGTTCAGCGCGTCCTCCGGCCCTCGACCAACACCGCTTGCTGCCATTTCCCCGGCGCTTTGTCGGTGCGGTGGATGCAGCCGGCCCAGCAGCAGGGGCGCTTTTTGCCTTCCAGCAATTCTTCGCCAGTGCGTTTGATCCGGCGGGCGCGGGTGGCGGCTTGTTTGGCGTCATCGACCCAGCAGATAAATTCGTTGCGGCCGAGCGGGGTCAGTTTCTGCCACAGGGCGAACAGGTCCGGATCGGCGGTGATCGCCGCGCGCATGTCGTCTTGCGCCTGGTGCACGGTGCCGTGGAGGAATGCATCGCTCATGGCGTCACATTAAACGCGGCCGCCATAGTCCGCAAACCTATTTGATGGGATTAGCGTTTATGAAAACGCCCCCGCCGCAATCTCCAAACTCTTCTTGCGCGCTTCAAAGTCAAACAGGTTGCTCGCGACAATCACCTCATCGACTTGCGTGCGGGCGATGAAGCGCTCTACTCCGGCCCGGACCGTGTCGGGCGAGCCGATGGCGCTGCAACTCAGCACATGGTCGAGGATCGCGTTCGCCCGCGGATCAAGGCCCGCGCGATAGCCTTCGACCGGCGGCGGGAGCTGGCGCGGGTTGCCGGTGCGCAGCGCGACGAAGCTTTGCTGGACCGAACTCGCGAGATATTCGGCCTCGGCGTCGCTATCCGCGGCGATGATGTTGAACCCCGCCATCGCATAAGGCTCCTGGGCCTGCTCACTCGGGCGGAAATTGCGGCGATAGACTTCCAGTGCTTCGTCCAGCATATCCGGCGCGAAATGGCTGGCGAAGGCGTAGGGTAGGCCGAGCGCTGCGGCCACCTGCGCGCCGTAAAGGCTGCTCCCGAGGATATAAAGCTCCGGCTTTGCGCCCGCCCCCGGCGTCGCGCTGATGCCGGTTTGCCCGTCATCGGCGAAATAGCTTTGCAGCTCCAATATATCGCGCGGGAAGGCATTGGGGTCGGTATCGAGCCCGCGCCTGAGCGCCGCCGCCACGCGCTGGTCGCTCCCCGGCGCGCGACCTAGCCCCAAGTCAATCCGCCCCGGATACAGCGCATCGAGGGTGCCGAACTGTTCGGCAATCACCAACGGCGCATGGTTGGGGAGCATGATCCCGCCCGCGCCGACGCGGATGGTCGAGGTGGCGGCGGCAACATGCGCGATGACAAGGCTGGTCGCCGCGCTCGCAATTCCGTTCATGCCATGATGTTCGGCCGCCCAATAGCGGGTATAACCCAGCGTTTCGGCATGACGGCCGAGCGTGGCGGCATTGGCGAGCGATTGGGCAACCGTGCCGCCCTCAACGACGGGCACCAGATCGAGCAGGGAATATTTTGTCATGGGCTGATGATGGGGTTTGTCGGCGCGGGGTGCAAGGGTGGAGCCTTCCACCCTCCCTCCCAAGGGAGGAGTAGCTCAGGCGTCTTACATACGTATGTCCGCTAGTCTTGACGCGGGGAGCGGTTAGCGTCACGCTCACAAGACGCGATCCTGGCACAAGCGACATTGAGAGAGGAACATAGCATGGCCCTGCCGCCTTCGGGGAATCCCCACACGACTACGCATGAAGCAGCGGTTGCCGGGCCGGATGGTTCTGTTGCGGAAACATATGCGCCGGGCAGCGGTAGCACGGGCGGCCCGGCCCAAGGCGCGACGCAAGTCATGCTGCTGGTGTTCGCGGTCTTCTTCCTGTTCGGCGGCATCACCAATTTGAACGACATATTGGTGCCCAAGCTCAAAAGCCTGTTTAGCCTCAATTATACCCAAGCCATGCTGGTGCAGTTTGCATTTTTTCTAAGCTACGCGGCATTTTCGATTCCAGCGGGCCTGTTGATGAAGAAGCTGGGTTATTTCCGCGGGATCATGGTTGGCTTTGCTATCATGGCACTATCGTGCCTGCTGTTCATTCCTGCGGCGAAGTCCGGCATGTACGGCATGTTCCTCATTGCGCTGTTCATGATCGGGGGCGGGATTACCTTGCTGCAGGTTGCGGTCAATCCGCTGATCATCCAGGTGGGCGATCCCAAGACCGCGCATAGTCGCCTGACCTTCGCGCAATTGTTCAACTCGATCGGCGTGACCTTGATGGTCTATTTCGGCGCGCGGATGATTCTGGGAGAGGAAGCGACCAGCACGGTTGATCCGGCAACCCTGTCTGGTGACGCGCTCACCCAATATCGCATCGCGGAAAGCGCGGTGATCTCCAAAGCCTATGTCGGCCTCGCGGTAGTGTTGGCGCTGATCGCTGCCTTTTTCTGGACCAAGCGCAATTTGCTCAATGAACAAACGGTCGAAGAAACCCGGTTTGCCGGAACCTTCGGCCTGCTCCGCAATCCACGCCTTGCTTTTGGCGTCCTCTGCATCTTCCTCTATGTCGGCGCAGAAGTCGGCATTGCCTCGATCATGGTCAATTATCTCGGCGAACAGCGGGTGATGGGGCTGAGCCATGAAGAGGCGGGCAAGCTTCTCGCTTTCTATTGGGGGGGCGCGATGGTTGGACGGTTGCTCGGCGGCTTCCTGCTGCGTCTGACCAAGCCGGGATTGCTGCTCGCTCTCTTCGCGGCGGGCGCGATCAGCCTTGTGGCAATCTCCGCGCTGACCAGCGGGACGACGGCGGGTTATGCGCTGATCCTGGTCGGCTTCTGCAACTCGATCATGTTCCCGACCATCTTCAGCCTTGCGACCGAAGGCCTGCATGAAGAAGCCCCGCAAGCTTCGGGCCTCCTCTGCACTGCGATTGTCGGCGGCGCGATTGTGCCATTGCTGGTCGGCGCCGTCGCCGATAGCGCGGGCCTTACCACCGCGCTCATCGTGCCGGTGATCTGCTATCTCGTCATCGCAAGCTTCGGCCTCTACGCCGCGCGGCATCGGGTGCTGGCGGACGGATAGGGTTTCAGCGACCTTCGGGCTGTTTGGGCGGGTTTGACGCGCCCGCGCCCGATCCCGCGACATAGGCGCGTTGGCCGTCGAGCCAGGTTTCGAGCACCTTACCGCCCCGGATTTGCGCTGCGCTCGCGGTCATCGGATCGACGTCGAGCAGGACAAAGTCTGCGCGCATGCCGGGTTCAAGCGTGCCCAGCCGGTCTTCGGCAAAGCCTGCAAAAGCGGCGCTGCGGGTGAAGCCGTCAATCGCGACCTCGCGGCTGACCTTTTCCTGAGGCTGCCATCCGCCGGGCGGCTGACCGCTTGCATCCTCGCGGCTGATCGCGGCGGCAAGACCGGGCAGCGGGTTGGGATGCTCAACCGGAAAGTCTGATCCGAATGCCAATCGCGCGCCCGTCGCGGCTATGGATTTCCACGCATAATCGCCCGCCAGCCGGTTCGGCCCAAGGCGCAGTTCGGCCATTTTCCAGTCGGAGGTTTCGTGCACCGGCTGCATCGAGGCGATGATGCCAAATTTGCCAAAGCGCGGAATGTCCGCCGGATCGACAATTTGCGCATGCTCGATCCGCCAGCGCCGGTCGCCGCTATAATTGTCCGCAACGCTCGCAATCGCATCAAGCATTTCATCATTGGCGCGGTCCCCGATGGCGTGGACGGCGATCTGGAACTTGTCCATGCTCGCGCGCACCAGCTTGTTGCGCAGCGCCTGATAGGTGAGGAGCGGCAGGCCGGTATTGCCCGGCGCATCGGCATAGGCTTGCTTGAGCCACGCCCCGCGCGATCCCAGCGCGCCGTCGAGGTAGAGCTTCACGCCCACCATGCGCAGCTTGTCATTATAGAGCCAGGGCGAGGGGCCGGGGCCGCCGATGATCGCCATGTCGCCAATATCATTGGCATAGGAGATCACGCGGACCCTCAGCTTGCCATAATCGCCCGCGCGGCGCAGCGCCTGCCAGTCCTGTAGCGTCGTCCCCATGTCGGTCGCGGTGGTGATGCCATATTTGAGCAGGATATTCTGCGCCTCGATCAACGCGCGGTCATAATCGCGCGCGAGTGGTGGCGGGATATGCTTGTCGACGAGGCTCATCGCATTGTCGACGAACACGCCGGAAGGCTGCCCGTCCGCCATTTCGATGCGGCCACCTTCAGGCGACTTGGTCGCGGCGGTGATGCCGGCGGAGCGCAGCGCTTGGCTGTTGCCCCAGGCGGCGTGGCCGTCGATGCGGGTGAGCCAGGTCGGACGGCCTCCGGTCGCGCGGTCGAGTTCGGCGGCGGTTGGAAAGCGCCCCAGCCCCCATTTTTCCTGATTCCAGCCGCGCCCCAAAATCCACGGCAGATCGGGGTTTTTGGCCGCAAACTCGCGGGTCTTGGCGAGCGCTTCGTCAAGGCTGTTGGTGTCCGAAAGGTCGAGCAGGATCGCGTTGAAGCCGAGCCCCATGACATGGCCATGCGCGTCGATGAAGCCGGGCATCAACGTCTTGCCCTTGGCATCAAAGATGAAGCTCATGCCCTTTTTGTCGCGCTTGTCATTCTTGTCGAGCAGCTTTTTTACCTTGCCGTCGCTCCCCACGATGATCCCGGTAAAGCGCACCAGCTTGCCGTTTTTGTCCATGGTGACGCCGTTGACATTATCGACAATGCCATCGGCCAGCGCCGGGGTCGCGACGCCTGCCAGAAGGAGACCCAGTGATAGAGTAGAGGCAAGCTTCATTTCGGCAATCTCCGCACGAGCGAACTGGTGTCCTGACGGCTACCGCCCATTTTCTGAATATCGGCATAATATTGGTCAACCATCGCTGCGAGCGCGATGGTAGCGCCATTGGCGCGCGCTTCGTCGAGCGCCAGCTGCAAATCCTTGCGCATCCAATCGACCGCAAAACCGAAATCAAACTTGTCTTCGGCCATGGTTTTCCACCGATTGCTCATCTGCCAGCTCGCCGCAGCGCCGCCCGAGACCGCTTCAAACACCTGGTCGAGATTAAGGTCAGCAGCCTGGGCGAAACGCAGCGCTTCCGACAAGCCCTGCAACACGCCCGCAATCGCGATCTGGTTGACCATTTTGCAGGTCTGGCCAGCGCCGGGGCCGCCGATATGGGTGATGCGCGAGGAATAGGCCTCCATGATGGGGCGCGCGGCCTCGATCGCCTTGGGCTTGCCGCCGCACATGATCGAGAGGGTGCCGTTGACCGCGCCCGCTTCGCCGCCCGAGACTGGCGCATCGACGAACAGCAATCCGAGCGAGTCGGCTTCAACCGAAAGCTGGCGGGCAATCTGCGCCGAAACGGTGGCATGATCGATAAATAATGCGCCCTTTTTCATCGCCTTGAACGCGCCATCGCGGCCCAGGGTAATCGACCACAAATCATCGTCATTGCCGGCGCAGCTGATCACGACGTCAGCTTCCTTGACCGCCGCTTCGGGGCTGTCGGCAACCGTTCCGCCATAGGTTTCGACCCATTTTTCCGCTTTGGCGCGGGTGCGGTTGTAAACGGTGAGGCTGTGACCGGCCTTGACCAGATGGCCCGCCATGGGGCCTCCCATCACGCCGGTTCCGATGAAGGCGATATTTGTCATGGACGATGCTCATAACCAGCCTTGACGCGATGCGCCAGATGACATTGCGCGCAGATGGGATTAGGCGGGGGACATGGATACAGAATCAGCCGCCGACGCCAACACTGGCACCAAGCCCGCCACGACCAATCAGGCTGAGGCTCTCGCGCGCCTCACGCTCGACGATGTGAAAGCGGCCGCCGCCCGCATCGAAGGCGCGGTGGTGCGCACCCCGACACTTTATTCCAAGACCCTGTCGGACATGACCGGCGCCAATGTCTGGCTCAAATTTGAAAACCAGCAATTCACCGCGGCCTATAAGGAACGCGGCGCGCTGAATGCGCTGCTGATGATGCCCGAAGAGCAACGCGCGCGCGGGGTGATCGCCGCGTCCGCAGGCAATCATGCGCAAGGGCTGGCCTATCATGGCGCGCGGCTGGGCGTCCCCGTCACCATCGTCATGCCGCGCACCACGCCAACGGTCAAAGTCTATCAGACGCAAAGCCACGGCGCGGAAATTGTGCTGCACGGCGAAAATTTCGATGAAGCGCTGGCGCGCGCCTATGAGATTGAAAAGGAGCGCGGCCTCACCTTCGTCCAGCCGTTCGATGATCCCAATGTGGCGGCGGGGCAGGGGACGGTGGCGCTCGAAATGCTCGCCGATGCGCCCGAGATCGACACGCTGATCATCCCGATTGGCGGCGGCGGATTATTTTCCGGCATGGGCACGGCCGCCCGGGGGATCAAGCCCGACATCGCGCTCTATGGCGTACAGGCGGAACTTTATCCGTCCATGTATGCGCATATCAACCATGTCGATATGCCGAGCGAAGGCGATACGCTGGCCGAAGGCATTGCGGTCAAGGTGCCCGGTGCCTTCACCGCACAGATCGTCGAGGCGCTGGCGGATGACATTGTGCTGGTCGGCGAACGCCATCTGGAGCGCGCGGTGAGCCTGCTCCTCCAGATTGAAAAAACTGTGGTCGAAGGCGGCGGCGCGGCGGGCCTTGCCGCTTTGCTCGCGCATGGGGACCGGTTTGAAGGACGCAATATCGGGCTGACCCTGTCGGGCGGCAATATCGACACGCGGTTGCTGGCGAACGTGCTGCTGCGCGATCTCGCCCGCTCGGGCCGCCTCGCGCGCCTCCGTATCCGCCTACAGGATCGCCCCGGCGCACTGTTCAAAGTGATGCGCGCATTTGACGAACATCAGGTCAACATCATCGAAATCTACCACCAGCGCGTCTTCACCACGCTCCCCGCCAAGGGCCTGATTACGGACATCGAATGCGAAACGCGCGACCGCGACCATTTGAACCGCCTGATCGCCGCCCTGCGCAAGGACGGCTATCAGGTGACCTTGGTGGAACTGGCTTAGGGCTGCGAGAACTTACTCGCCCTGCATCCCGGCGAGCAGGTCGCGGAATTCGTCGGCATGCTCTTCTTCCTGTTCGAGAATGCCTTCGAGCAGTATCTTGGTCGTCGTGTCGCGGTCGCCAATATAGTTGATGAGCTCGCGATAGGCCTCGATCGCGATGCGTTCGGCGACGAGGTCTTCGGTCAGCATTTCCTTGAGCGTCTTGCCTTCCTTATATTCGGCATGCGAACGCTCGACCAGCGTCGCGGGGTTGAGGTCGGGTTCGCCGCCCAACTGCACGATGCGTTCGGCCAGCTTGTCGGCGTGCATCTGCTCTTCCTTGGCATGCTCAAGGAAATGCGCCTTGATCGGTTGTGAAACGAGGCCCGAGGCGGAAAAATAATGGCGCATATAGCGCAGCACACAGACCCACTCGGTGGCGAGCGATTTGTTGAGATGCTCGATAATGACTTCGCGATCCTCGGGATAGGATTTGGTCACCGGCCCTTCATCAATATTCTTGCGTGCATTGGCACGCAGCGTCGCGGTGGCAGTAAAATGCTCGTTCTTTTTGTCGGCCATGGTCCGTCCTTCCCAAGAAATCATGATGCTGTGTTGAAGTCAGATTTTTCAACAACCGACAGGGAATTTGGTTGCAAGCACCGCCTAATCCGTCTTGCGATAATCCAGCGGCGGTTTGCGGTCGCCGACCATTGCCTGATATTTGAAATCGGGGCCGCGCTCCTTGAGGAATTCCGCTTTGGCCGCCGCAATGACGTCAGGCGAGCGGAACAGTTCGGCGGTGGTGAGGGCCAGCGTCTTGGCGGCAACCACACCGCCTTTCATGCCATAGCTTGAGCCTGATGCGGCGACCGCCTGCCAGCTATGCGCGGGCGTCCCCGGCACCCATACGGCGGTGCCAAGGCCAACGGTCGGGACAGTCCAGCTAATGTCCGCAACGTCGGTCGAGCCGCCGCCATTTTCACCGATCTTCACCTGGCCAATTTCGGTCGCGCTGGCGAGCGTCTTTTTGGTCGTCAGCGTTTTCTGGATATCGCGGGCAAAGGCTTGCTCGCCGGGGGTGAACGGCTCCCATTTGACGCTGCGCAGATTGCGGTCCATCACATTCGCCAGTGTTGCATTGGGGAGCATCGAATAAACCCCGCCGGTTGCCTCGAACGTATAGGTTGTGCCGGTTGCAATCGCTGCGCCTTCCGCTGCCTTTTGCACCCGCGCCATCACGTCCTTGACCACCTGCGGGTCGACGTGGCGCACATAATAATAGCTTTCGGCGAAATCCGGGACGACATTGGGGGCCTTGCCGCCATCGGTCACGACATAATGGATGCGGGTGCCGTCGGGGACATGCTCGCGTAAATAATTGACCGCGACATTCATCACTTCAACGCCATCGAGCGCCGATAGCCCGCGCCAGGGCGCAGCGGACGCATGGGCAGAAAAGCCCTTGAAACGGAACTTGCCGCTGATATTGGCAAGGCTGCGCGCCTGGCTCGCGCCGTTGCCATCGCCCGGATGCCAGTGCAGCACCGTGTCGACATCGTTGAACAGGCCCGCGCGGACCAGATAGACTTTGCCCGATCCCCCCTCTTCGGCGGGGCTGCCATAAAGCCGCAATTCGCCGTCGACCTTGTTCGCATCCATCCATTTCTTGACAGCGAGCGCGGCGGAAACGGATGCGGCGCCGAACACATTATGGCCACAGGCATGGCCCGCAATCTGCCCCGCAATCGGCGAGCGTTCGCCCACCGCATTTTGCGCAAGACCGGGGAGCGCATCATATTCGGCGATCATGCCGATGACCGGACCGCCGCTGCCGCGCTTGTACCGCGCCACGAACGCGGTCGGCATCCCCGCTACGCCCTGATCAACCGTGAAGCCCGCCGCTTTGAGCCGCGATTGAAGAAGCGCGCTCGACTGGTTTTCCTGATAGCCCACCTCCGCCCATTGCCAGATTTTGAGCGCGGTGTCGGCAAGGGCCTTCGCATCCGCATCGACATAGGATTGCAGCGCAGCCTGCTCTGACGCCGGCAATTCGCCAGCATTGGCCCCCGTCGCACCCAGTGCCAGCGCCGCCAGCGCGCATCCGATCCAAAGCTGTTTCATCGCTATCCTTCCTTATTTTACGCCTTCGGCAAGCGCATCGGGGCGGCGCGTATCAGCGGCACCGAGAAAACGCGTGCTGCCGTCCGCGCGGCGCTCGACCATGATCGACTGGATGCTGCCCATGGTGTTCGAGGGCTTGACCTTGTGCCCCTTTTTTTCAAGGAGCGGGAACAGGTCGGGCGAAAAGCCGGTCTCATATTCAATCGGCGCATTGGCCCCGCCTTGGTTGATACGCGGGCGCTGCGCAGCTTCGGCGATGTTGAGGTCATGGTCGACCACGTTGGACAACAACTGGACCATCGCTGCGATGATATAGCCACCGCCAGGGGTTCCCGAGACAACCCACGGCTTTTCATCCTTGAACATGATGAGCGGGGTGATGGTTGACCCGACGCGCTTGCCGGGAACGGGAAGGGTCGCCTGCCGGTCGTCGCCCTCGCGCTTTTCCCAGGCAAGGTTGCCGAGCGAATTGTTGAGGAGAACGCCGGTGCCGGGCGCAACCACATGGGCGCCATAGCTTGCCGACAGCGTATAGGTATTGCTCACCGCATTGCCCCATTGGTCGGCGACCGAATAATGGGTCGTATCCTTGCTTTCGTGCGGATAGGGATTGCCGTCGGGCAAGGTCTTGGCGTCAAGGCTGCGATCCGGTTTGATCAGCTTCGCGCGCTCGGCGG
Source organism: Pseudomonadota bacterium (assembly GCA_023458055.1). GTDB lineage: Bacteria > Pseudomonadota > Alphaproteobacteria > Sphingomonadales > Sphingomonadaceae > JAFAFE01. Next base: position 184,206 of record JAEXAW010000084.1, on the reverse strand, counting down.
CATAAGCTTTGCTGGCAAGGCCCTTGGCGGGCGTGCGCCAGTCGGGCAGTCCGCCGACAAAACGACGGTCGGATGATGCAATCTTGACGGCCTCGGCGAGGGTATGGACCGCATCGGCGCTCCCCCATTGCATCTGCTTCACCGGAAATTGTTCAAGGATGTTCATCGCTTCGGCAACGGTCACGCCCGATGCGGTGGGCGGCATATAGGCGATTATATTGCCGCGATAACTTGACCAGATCGGTGCCGCCACGATGGGCCGGTAATTGGCCAGATCCTGCGCGGTGATGATCCCGCCACCGGCCTTCATGCCCGCAACGATGCGGTCAGCAACCGGACCCTTATAAAAGCCATCCGGGCCTTTCTTCGCAATCTGGGTCAGCGTCCAGCCAAGATCGGTCTGGCGGAATGTGTCGCCAGCTTGCCACGCCGAACCATCGCGCCGGAAGAAGATCGCCATCGCCGCCGGATCATCGGCCATCAGCTTTTTCTGGTCGGCATGGGCTTCGGCTTCATCGTCGGAGAGCGGCACGCCTTTTTTGGCCAGCGCAATCGCGGGCGCGATCAGCGTGCCCCATTTGAGCTTGCCATAGCGGCGGTGCGCTTCCCACAAGCCCATGACGGTGCCGGGGATCGCGACGCCCTTCATCGACATGCCCTTGGCGTTGTCGAACTTACCGTTGGCATCGAGCAACAGGTCGGGGGTAGTTCCGGCGGGAGCCTCGCCATAATAGTCAATTGCGATGGTTTCGGCCGGCTTGCCATTCTGCGCCGCCATATGCACCAGCATATAGCCGCCACCCCCGACATTGCCCGCGCGCGGCAGGGTCACCGCCAGCGCAAAGCCGGTGGCGACCGCCGCATCGACCGCATTACCGCCTTTGCGCAAAATCTCGACGCCGACGCGGGTCGCGATCTTGTTCTGGCTCACCACCATACCGCCGCGCCCGATTTCGGGGTGGTGGATCTGGTCATAGCTGACAATGTCCCCGCCGCTGCCCTTGGCGGGAGCGGTGGCAGCGGGCGCGGGCGGAATTGCTTGCTGCGCCAGGGCCGGAGCGGCAAGTGCCGCCGCCAGCCCCAACAGCAGCCCGTGCTTAAAAACCGACACGGACATTGGCATACCAATAACGTCCATAGGGATTGTAAAGGCTGCCAAGATAACCATCGGACGACAGCGGCGGCTTTTCATTGGTGATGTTGCGCGCGCCGACGCGGAAGCGATAATTGTCGCCCGCCTTGAACTGGACATAAAGATTGGCGGTCAGCGTATCATCAATCAGCCAGTTGGCGCCCGCACTGTCGCGCAGCGCGGTTTCCTCAACCGACCCGGTATATTGCGTATAAGCGCCGATCTGCACCTGCTTGTGAATATCCCAGGTGAGCGACGCATTCCATTTCCAGCGCGGCTTGCCGTTGCGGCGCACGAGATCGCCTTGCTCGGCGATCACGGTTCCGGGGTTGATCGTCCCCGCCGCGCGCGCATCAAGCAATGTCTGGATCGGCGGTGACGGCTGAAGGAAGAATTTCTTGAGGTAAGCGACATTGACCGCAAGGTTGAACCGCCCGATTCCGGTTTCCGGCGTGCGCCAGTTGAGGCCGAAGTCGATGCCTGAAACTTCCTGCGGCAACAGGTTCACATATTGATCGCGGACATAAAGCACCCGACCTGCTGGTGTTAGGCCCGAGCCGGCGAACAGCGCAATATCTTCCGCAGTCGGATCGGCGCGGACAACATTGGGATCGGTCTGTCCCTGCGTGCGGAGCAGATAATCGTTGATCAGCGCATTGCCCTCACCGAACAGGCCGACAATGCCCTTTTGCTTGATATTCCAATAATCGGCAGTGAATACCACGCGGCCGATGCTGTCTTCAAGGAAGCGCGGCTGGAGTACCACGCCGACCGTCCAGCTCTTCGATGTTTCAGGCTTGAGATCGGGATTGCCCGAACGCTGTGCGGTGGTGGCGGCGCCTTGGCTGCAATTGGCAAAGCTGGTGATCGCCCCGGTGCGCAACTGCGCTTCACACCGCAAATAATCGGTGCGCGTATTGGAGCGCGTGACGAGCGTTGCGTTGAGCTGTTCAAGGTTCGGAGCCTTGAAGCCTTCCGAATAGGAGCCACGCAGGCGCACGCCATCGACCAGATCCCAGGCTGCTGCGACCTTGGGCTTCGCGACCGAGCCGACATCACTATAATGTTCGAAACGTCCCGCGAGTTGCAGGTCGAAACGGTGCACCAGCGGAATGTCCATTTCCGGCGATACAAGCGGGATGGCAAGCTCGGCATAGGCAGCTGCGACGGTGCGCTTGCCCTTGGTGTCTGGCGACGGGCTGGAACCTACAAGGTCGCTCCCGTTAACGAAGCCGGTCACGCTGTCGGTGAAGGTGATGGTGCCATCGAGGCGGTCGTCGCGATCATCGAACTGGGTTTCGCGCCGCACCTCGCCGCCAATGGCGAGGCCGACATCGCCAGCGGGAAGCGCGAACAGATCGGGCTTGCTGCCCTTGATGTCCCACATGGCGAGCGAGGTTTTGCTACGGCGGGTCGTTTGAACTTTGATCGCATCAATTGCCGCTTGGCTATTGAACGTCGCATCCGCGCCCGACGGGTCGGCAAGATTGCCGCCGTTGAATACATTATAGGCATCGGGCGTCGACAGCGCGAGTTGGCGCTGGAGCAGCGTGGCACTGATGCCGTCCGAGCGGTCGCGCACGCTCGCTTCGGAATAGACCAGCGCCGATTCCCAATCAAAGCCCAAGCCTTCAAACCGCAAGCCGCCGAGCAGGCGGAACTGCTGGTTCTTCACATTGACGAGGTTGGGGCCGACATCGGCAAAATTGAAGCTGGAAATGGTGACAGGGAGGCCTGCTGCGGGCGCGTTGATCCCCGGGATACGGCGGGGATTGGCCGCACCATTCAGGGTCGTCGGGCCAAACGGGTTCCAGTAATTGCTCGCCGGAACCACAATCGGGCCGGAGCTGAGCGTGCCGGTCGGCCCCTGAAAACTATCCGTTTCTGCGCGGTAAAAGCCCGCTTCGCCGAACAATTCTAGCCCGTCGGAAAGCTCATACCGGCTGGTGAGGAACAGGTTCAGGCGCTGCACCGCGGGCATGACATCGGTGTTATAGGCATAGGGCGCATCAAAACGCAGATTGCGGTCCACGACCGCCGCGTTGGTGCCATCATCCATGCATAGCCCATTGCCGAGCCCGACCTGGCACCCCGCGTTGGTAGCAGGCTGGATATGGAACTGTCCCGAGGCACTGGTGAGCGAATTGGTGCCGATCTGGACGCGGCGATTACCCACGGTCGTGAACGATCCCCACGGCGTAATCGTGCTACGTCCGTCGAGCGAGGTAGCCCCTTCGAAGCGCGTCCCGGCAAACAGGTCGGTACGGTTGGCGGAGCTCGTATAGTCCTGATCCCACGCCTTCAATGCCGAACGGTCGGTATAATCGACGAACAGAGTCACGTTACCGCGCCCGCCACCGAAATTATGGCCAAGGATCGCGTTGGCGTTGAATTCGGTGAGATGGGTGTTTTCAGCCAAGCCATATTGCAGCGTCAGCTCGCCACCATCGAAATTATTGCGCAGCACCGTGTTGACCACGCCCGCGACCGCGTCCGACCCGTAAATGGCCGCAGCGCCATCGCGCAGCACTTCGAGGCGTTCGACGCCGGATACGGGAATCGCATTGGTATTGTAGGTGAGGACCGGCACCAGATTATCGTCCGCGCGGCTGGTCGGGTGCCACACCACGCGGCGGCCATTGAGGAGGGTCAGCGTGTTGCCGACGCCAAGGTTGCGCAGGTTGACCGAACCCACATCGCCGCGCGCCGAGTTGGAGCTATTGGGCAAATAGCTTGAGTTGAAGCTGACATCGCCCATTTGCGGGATCGAGCGGAACAGTTCGTCCCCAGAAGCCGCCGCCGTATTGGCGATTTCTTCCGTGCTGACAACCGTAACGGGGAGCGCCTCGGTAATCTTGCTGCCCTTGATCTGGGTGCCGACGACGACAATGGCGTCTTCAGTTTCTTGTGCCGCCGCTTGTTCCGGCGTGCTATCTTGTGCCCATGCCGGAGCCGCGAGTGCCAGGATTGCGGTGGTCACCAAGAATTTGCTGATGATCCTCATATATTCTGCCCTTTCCCTGTCCCCTCAATCCAGCACCCTAGGGGCGGCCCGGCATATGTCAAATTAGTGAAACGGCCACGAGGGGGAACATAATGTTCGCTAATTGCGAACAGTGGGCGTCATCGATCCAGCGCCTCCAATATCCGTGTGTGGATATCGACCCGCGCCTCCTTGATCTGGCTCTTTTCGCGGGTCGGATTGACGCGGTTGGTGAGGATGATGATGAACGCATCGCGCTCCGGGTCGATATAGAGCGAGGTGCCGGTAAAGCCGGTGTGGATGATTGCGCCGGGCGAGGCTTTATCGCCGGTGAACTTGCCCGCAATGCCCGCCGTATCCCAGCCGAGCGCATAGCTATTATCCGGGGGCAACATCTGGCGGCGCATAAACTGGTCCACCGTGGCGCGGCGGATCAATTGCTTGCCGCCATAGCGTCCGTGGTTCAGCATCATCTGGCAAAAGCGGGCGAGGTCGGGGGCGGTTGAAAACAACCCGGCATGACCGGCAACCCCGCCCATGACATAGGCATTTTCGTCATGCACCTGGCCGATCACCAGCGTCTTGCGGAAGGTCATGTCCTGCTCGGTCGGCGCGATCCGCGCAAGCCATTCGGCGGGCGGGTTGAAGCGGGTGTCCTTCATGCCGAGCGGGCGGAAGATATGGGCTGCCGCATAGGCATCAATCCGCTGGCCGGACAGGTGCCGCACGATCTCGGCCAGCAGCATCATATTTTCGTCGCGATACTGGTAATGGCTGCCCGGTTCCCATTTCATCGTCATCGCATTGATCTGCGCGATGATGCCTGCCCTGTCCTTTGCCTGTTTCCATAAGGCATCGGTCGAATAGAGGCCCGAACTATGCGCGAGGAGATGCCGGACCTTGATCTTGTCATGGCCCGGCGTCGCGGCAAAGGCGGGCAGGTAACGCACTACCGGCGCATCGAGGTTGAGCTTGCCCTGATCGACCAGCATCGCTGCCGCCGTCGTGGTCGCAACCACTTTGGTGAGCGAGGCGAGGTCGAACACGGCATCCTCGGGCATGAGCGGGGCGGCGGGAGAACTATCGAGCCGCCCAAAGGATTTGAGCGCCACCAGCCGTCCATGCTGGCCGACCGCAATCACCGCGCCGGGAAAGGCTTTCTTATCGACCCAGCCTTGGGTTGCCGCAAAGACATCGGAGAAGCGTTGCTGCTGGGCTGCGGTATCGACCACCAATCGGTTGGGCGAGGCTGCGGCGGCGCGGGCGAGGGCAGGGGCATCTCCGCTCATTACAGCGATCGGCACGAAAGCGGCGAGGAGACCTACGAGCAGGGTGGATGATTTACGCATCAGGGGCAAATCAAAGCATAGCGGAACCATCCCGGTCAATGAACGGTTTGGAAGAATGACCGCGAAAAGGAGAAACCGGGATGAATGTCACCGACAACAACGCCAAACACCGCTACGAACTGGAGGAAGAGGGCCATATCGCTTACGCCGAATATCGCCGCGACGGCGATGTGTGGGATTTCAACCATACGGTCGTCCCCGAGGCGCTCGGTGGACGCGGAATCGGCACCAAGCTCGTCGAAGGCGCGCTGGCCGACGTGAAAGCACAAGGCGGGAAGGTTATCCCAAGCTGTTCGTTCGTCGCGCGCTATTTGGAAAAGCATCCTGATGCGGCGGAATTGGCTTAAATTCTAATGGGTTCACGCAGAGGCGCAGAGGGCGCAGAGATGTGGAATTAAATCGGTTCACGCGGAGGCGCGAAGGCGCGGAGAAAAAGAGGCGCGCCTGCGGCGCGAATATTTTAATCTCTGCGCCGCTGTTTAAGTTTCAGTGCGATCAGCCGATCTTCGCGTGAAAATCTCCGCGCCTCTGCGCCTCCGCGTGAACCTAAAGACCCCAAAGCTATCTATCGACGGCTGCTCAATGCGCGGCGCTAGCCGCATCGATCTTTTCGACCCAATGCGGAAAGAAAACCGGCTCGCGGTAGGACCAACCCGGTGCCGTGGCGGCAGCCTCGCTGATTGATTGGAGCAACGCGCGCCGCTTTTCGGGATGAAGATGCGGGAGCGATGCCGCCGCGCAAAAGGCCGCCGGAAGCCAGGGCCGCACCGCCGCCCCGAGCAAGCGCTCATATAAAAAGCGATAAGCGCCAAAGCCATCCAGCCGGTTCTGGCCCAGATCGAAAGCCGACAGCGTAATCAGTGGGGCCATGAAGGGCTCGATCACAGCCAGGCTGCTATCTTCGGGGATCGTATCGCGCAGCATATCAAGCCGCCGATAGATTTTGGCCTGCACGCGGATGCTGGTGGCTTCAACCTCGTCGCGCGACCATAAGGCAATCGCATCGTCCCGCTCCAGCCCGACATCGAGCGAGCGGCGGATATAACGCTGGGTAGACGGCGGGAAGCTTGCAAACTCCCGCATCTCGGCAAGAGCAAATTCCCCGCTGGCCGGTTTAGACCCCGTCGCCATCATGTGCCTCCAAATCTGTGGGGCTCCATTGGTGGGCATTTCGACAGCTGGTTAGCGGATCGACAAGCCGATCCGTCCTGGCCATTTTCAAAAAATGCCCCCGCCCACGCTCCTTTTATGTGCACACCATGGTTAACAACGGGTTAGTGCGGCGTGCAAGCATGGTTCAGCGTTCACGGCTTGCAAGGGCTCGGCCCTGTGTCTAGGGAGCAACAGTTTTCCGCGTCGTGACGCTCTTTTCGTATTTGGGAAGCAAATAATGACCCTCTCCGGCACCCCCGTCATTTCGGCAACCGGCTTGTTTACGCCCGCTGACAGCATCTCGAACGAAGAGTTGGTGGATAGTTTCAACCGCTTTGTCGCGGCGCATAATGAGGCCAATGCGGAAGAAATCGCCAAGGGCGAGATGGAGGAGTTGCAACCTTCCAGCGTCGAGTTCATCGAAAAGGCGAGCGGGATCAAGGCGCGCTATGTGCTCGCCAAAGCGCCGATCCTTGACCCCGACACCATGTGCCCGCGCTTTCCGGCGCGCAGCAATGACGAGATCAGCGTGCTTGCCGAAATCGGCGTCAAGGCCGCGCGCGATGCGCTCGCCCGGGCGGGCCGCGATGCGCAGGATGTCGACGCGGTGATCGTTGCCGCATCGAACATGGAGCGCGCCTATCCCGCCATTGCAATTGAAATCCAGCACGCGCTCGGGATCGAGGACGGGTTCGGGTTCGACATGAATGTCGCGTGCTCTTCCGCAACCTTCGGCATCCAGACGGCGGCGGATTATATCCGCAGCGGCAATGCGAAATCGGTGCTGGTGGTCAACCCCGAAATCTGTTCCGGGCACCTCAACTGGCGCGACCGCGACAGCCATTTTATCTTCGGCGACGTCGCGACCGCGATTCTGGTTGAAGACAAGGCCATCGCGCCTTCCGGTTATTGGGACATATTGGGAACCAAGCTCAAGACGCAATTTTCCAACAATATCCGCAATAATTTCGGCTTTTTGAACCGCGCTTATGAAGGTGCGCCCGACCCGTCGCCGAGCGGGGCAAAGAATGACAAGCTGTTCGTCCAGGAAGGGCGCAAGGTGTTCAAGGAAGTCGTGCCGATGGTCGCGGAGATGATCGTCGCGCAGATGGACCGGCTCGGCCTCAAGGCCGACGATATGCGCCGTCTATGGCTGCACCAGGCCAATACCGGCATGAACCGGCTGATTGCGCAGCGCGTCCTCGGCCATGAAGCCAGTGAGGATGAAAGCCCGACGGTGCTCGACACTTATGCCAACACCTCGTCGGCGGGTTCGATCATCGCGTTCCACCTCAACCATGAGGATCTGAACGCGGGCGATACCGGCGTCATCTGCTCGTTCGGAGCAGGTTATTCCGCCGGTACCGTCTTTATCCGCAAGGCCGCATAAGACTTAACGCGGCTGGGTCAGCGAGGGCGGGTCTGACGCATCCATTGATGCAGCCAGCTCGCGGTCAAGCTCTCTCGATTCCGCTTTCTTTTCGGCGCTTCCCTTTTCGGCCGCCTCTTGGGCCTTTGCGGCAGCATTATCGGGGCGCGCCTGCTCCTTGGTGTCTTCCTTGGTGAGGCCGCTTTCTTCAGCCATTTGCGCGTCGGATGCGGCCTTGGCTGCAGCGGCGCGTTCCTGATCGGCCTTCAGCTGGGCGGCATCGCGTTGGCCTTGCTCCTGCGCATGGCCTGCATTGGCGCGAGCGGCTTCCTGAGCTTGCTGGTTGGTGCGGTTCTGATCGGTCATTTTACCATCTCCTTTCCCTTTCCAACGGACGGGAAGCGGAGACGTTCCTCGATCAGACCTTATCCCGATCCTTGCTCTCGTCGCCGAGCAGCAATTGCGAGCCCTTATCCTTGATCGCGCCTTCGATCGTGCCCGCAATCATGCCGAGCATCCCCGGCAACTGCACGGTGACGATGATCGCCTTGTCTTCAATATCGAGATTGGCTTCGACCGCTTGCCCCATCGCGTTGACCGAAAGGCTCATGCGATCCTCGCTCGGCCAGCGCGATTGCACCGTTGCATTGCCGGGGAGGAATTTATCGAGACTGCCGATCCGCTCGCGCATGCGCCGCCGCACCTCTTCCTTGGGGAGATTATGGGCGACGGGGACGGATATGGTACGCATGGAAGTTATGATCCTGATGAAGGGGAAATCATCTCTATTGAATCCGGATATAGGCGCGCAGAACCCGGCGGCAAGACTCACGCTTCTTTGGGTTCAATGCGGGCCAAGCTGATCGCAAAGCCGCAACGCGCGGCGGTATCAAGGTTGAATTCCTGATAACGGCGAAACAGGCCGCCCAGATGCTGGTCGATCTCTTCTTGCGTATAATCGAGAGAATGTATGCTGTTGTATCCCTGCGCGATCACGAGATCCATCGCAGCTCCGCCATCGGAGATGTTGAAGAAGACGTTCATCACGCCCTCGCCATGCTTGGCAAGAAAACCGGATACGGCGCTGCTGTCCTCTCGACCCGGCAGTGGAGCGCACAGCTCGATTCCTGCGTCCCATGCAATGGAAACGCCAATGCCGAACGGTTCGCCGGTCCAATGGGCATCCATGAAGGTAGCGCCGAGCAAATCATGATATTTTTTCTTCGCGCTTTCCAAATCATGGACGGCGATCAGGATGCGGTTCACACCATTAGCGGCCATAGCTTGCTACCCCAAATCTTCTCTCATTCGCGCAGATTTGGAGCATGATTGACGAGGTTTTGCAAGACTGTTGGGCTTAGTGCACACGCTGCGCGTTGAATCTGTAGAAGGATGGCTGGGGCGGGAGGATTCGAACCTCCGCATGCCGGTACCAAAAACCGGTGCCTTACCGCTTGGCTACGCCCCAATGCGCATGACCGGCCTTCGCCTTTAAAGGGCCGGTGAGCGCCGCCCTATAAGCGGGAGTTGCGCGGATGGGAAGGGGGAATTTGGCAAAATCCTCATGCCTCCACCCTCCCTTCCAGGGAGGGTCAAAAGACGGTACGTCTTTTGGGGTGGGTATCGGCGTGTTCATTGAGCGTTTGACCCACCCCGAAATTGGCTGCACCAATTTCGACCCTCCCTGGCGAGGGAGGGTGGGGGTAAGCCTTCCCAAAGCACGCCCCAAAAGGCGTCGGCTCAAACCCCCGTAATCTTCCGCACCCAGCCATGCGTATCGGGCAAGGTGCCGCGCTGGATGCCGGTGAGCTTGTCCTTGAGCTTCATCGTCATCTGTCCCGGGCCGCCCGCGCCGATGGTGAAATTATGCTTGTGCCCGCGCACCTCGCCGACCGGGGTGACGACCGCCGCCGTCCCGCAAGCGAAGCTTTCAATGAGCTTGCCGCTGGTGGCATCGGCCTCCCACTGGTCGATGGCATAGGGCTCTTCGCTCACCGTGATGCCCTCATCGCGCGCGAGTTGCATGATCGAATCGCGGGTGATGCCGGGGAGGATGGTGCCGAGCGGCGGCGTGATCATGCGGCCATCATCGAACAGGAAAAACAGGTTCATGCCGCCAAGCTCGTCAATCCAGCGCTGTTCCCTGGCGTCCAGGAACACGACTTGATCGCAGCCTTCGGCAATCGCTTCGGATTGCGGCAGGAGTGACGCCGCATAATTGCCGCCGCATTTGGCAGCGCCCGTGCCGCCGGGTCCGGCGCGCGAATAATCCTCGCTCACCCAGATTTTGACCGCAGGCGCGCCGCTCTTGAAATAGGCCCCGACCGGCGAGACGATGACGAGATAGAGATATTCCTTCGCCGGACGCACGCCGAGAAACGCCTCGCTCGCAAACATGAACGGGCGCAGATATAGCGAGCCACCGTCGACCGAAGGCATCCACGCCTTGTCGGCGCGCACAATTTCCTCAATCGAGGCGAGGAACAATTCTTCGGGCAGTTCCGGCATGGCGAGCCGCCGCGCCGACGCATTAAACCGCCGCGCATTTTGTTCCGGCCGGAACAGTGCGAAGCTGCCATCCTCATGGCGATAGGCTTTGAGGCCTTCAAAAATTTCCTGCGCATAATGGAGGACGGCGGTGGCCGGATCGAGCGACAGCGCTTTGCGCGGACCGACCTTGGCATCATGCCAACCTTGCCCTTCGGTATAGCGGATGGTCACCATATGATCGGTGAACAGAGTGCCAAAGCCCGGGCTTTCGATCATCGCTGCGCGCGATACCGCATCGACCGGGTGGGGATGGGGTTCGATGATGAATTCGGGCGCGGCGGTCATGGGTGGAGGGCCTTCCTGTTAGCAAAGTGTGCGTCTCCCCTTGCCAAAGGCGCAGCGTCCGCGCAAGAGAGCCTCAGCCATGCCGGACGGACAAAACCCCGCCACTATCATGACCGCCTCCGCGCTCTATTTGCGCGAAGCCGAGGTGCGTCGCGGTATCGAGATGCTTTATTTCGGGCATAATCATCTGATGCGCCGGCTCGACGAACTGCTGGCCAAGGAAGGGCTGGGCCGTGCCCACCAGCGCGCGCTTTATTTCATCGCGCGGCGGCCCGGACTGGTGATTTCCGATTTGATTGCGCTTCTTGGCGTCACCAAACAATCGCTGTCGCGGGTGCTGAAGGATCTGGAGACGCACGGGCTGATCGCTTTTGCGACCGGGCGCAGCGACCGGCGGCAAAAGGAAGTGCGGCTGACCGATGCGGGCGAGGATTTGGAGGCGCGCCTCTTCACCGAACTGCGCAAGGCGATGGCCGCGGCCTATAGCGATGCCGGGCAGGATGCGGTGACCGGCTTCTGGCGCGTGTGCGAAGGTCTGATCCCGCAGGCCGATCGCCGCCGCATTGCGGATTTACAGAGCGGGTGATGAAGACTTTATTCACCAGGAAGCGTGCTCCTGTGCAGGGAAACAAGCTGGTTTCAATTTTCCTCCCCCTCATCCTCGGCGCGGCGGTGTCGCTCGGCATGGCGCCATTGGGGTGGTGGCCGGTGGCGATGGTGGCGCTGGCGGCCTATATCTGGTTGCTCCACATGAGCGGGGAGACCAGCCCGCGTGGCGGGTTCGGCACCGGCTGGTGGTTCGGCTTTGGCCATTTCATCGTCGGGTTGATCTGGCTCCCCACCGCTTTTGGCTATCAGGCAAAGATGCCCGCCTTTTTGGGCTGGGTTGCGCTCCTTTTGCTCGCGGGGGTGATGGCGGTCTATCTCGCGCTCGCGAGTTGGGCGGCGAAGCGGATCGCGGGCGGGAAATTGCTCCCGCTCATCCTAGCGCTCGGCGGCAGCTGGGCGCTCGCCGAATGGCTGCGCGCGACGCTCTTCACCGGCTTTGCCTGGAACCCGCTTGCCGAAATCGCGCTGCCGATGGGCCTCGCCGGAGAAGCGCGCTTCGTCGGCACGTACGGTCTTTCCGCCATGATCCTGCTGATCGCCGGCAGCTGGGTCGCGATTGCTACAAAAAACTGGAAGGCCGCAGGCGTGGCTCTCGCGCTGCCGTTGCTCGTCGGCGTCGCCGATCTGGCGGTGGGCAGCGACGCCGCCCAGCCCGGGCCGCGCGTGACGTTGGTGCAGCCCAATATCGGGCAGGATAATAAATGGGCGGGCGAGGAGGCGGACGCGAATTTCGCCAAGCTAGCGGGTCTGTCCACGCCAAAGGATGCAGCACCGCGCCTCCTGTTATGGACCGAATCCGCCGTTCCCGATTTCCTCGAGGATGGTTATCCCCCTGATTATTACACGCTCTCGCCCACGTCGGCGCGGGCGCGGATCGCGCGGTTGCTCAACCCCGACGATATGGTGCTGACCGGCGCGGTCAAGCTGGACTTCGATGCCCAAGGCACCCTTACGGGCGCGCGTAATTCGATCTTCGCGATGGACACCCAAGGAAAATTGCTGGCCCGCTACGACAAGGCGCATCTTGTGCCGTTCGGCGAATATGTGCCGCTGCGCGCCGTGCTTGAACCGCTCGGAATAGCGCGCCTTGTGCCTGGCGCGATTGATTTCGTCCCCGGCCCCGGTCCGCGTACCATCAATATCGGCTCCTTCGGCAAGGTCGGCATGCTGATCTGCTACGAGATGATCTTTTCCGGCCATGTGGTCGATAAGGCGAACCGCCCGGATTTCATCTTTTCGCCTTCGAATGATGCGTGGTTCGGTGGCTGGGGCGCGCCGCAACATCATGCGCAAGCCCGTCTGCGCGCGATCGAGGAGGGGCTCCCCATCGCGCGCGTAACCCCGACCGGCATCTCCGGCATTATCGACGCTGACGGCAATAGGGTCGCCAGCATCGCGCAGGGGCAGGCGGGGCGGATTGATGCGGTCATGCCGCCCGCCCACGCACCTACCTTGTTTGCGCGTTACGGCAATGCGATACCTCTGCTACTCGCCGCTTTATTATTGATTGCCGCCTTCGCCCTTGCCCGCAGCCGCGCTTGGCGCTAAAGCCCGCCCAACATATAAAGTTTTCTTTATACTCGTCTGCTACCAGGCGATTTTTATCAACCACGCAGATACAGCAAAGGGCTGGCACAACCATGCGCGACTATTTCCTGTTTACCTCTGAATCGGTTTCAGAAGGCCATCCGGACAAAGTGTCCGACCAGATCAGCGACGCGATTGTCGACCTGTTCCTCTCCAAAGACCCCGAAGCGCGCGTCGCGTGCGAAACGCTGACGACCACCCAGACCGTAATCCTCGCGGGCGAAATTCGTGGGGAAGGCATCATGGATGAAGACGGCAATTGGGCGCCGGGGATCAGGGAAGAGATTGAACGCACGGTGCGCGGCGTGGTCAAGGATATCGGCTACGAACAATCGGGCTTCCACTGGGAAAGCCTGCACTTTGAAAACAACCTCCACCCGCAATCCGCGCACATCGCGCAAGGGGTGGATGAAAGCGGCAACAAGGATGAAGGCGCGGGCGATCAGGGCATCATGTTCGGCTATGCTTCGGACGAAACGCCCGACCTCATGCCGGCAACGCTCGATTATAGCCACAAGATCCTGCAGCGGCTTGCGGCGGATCGTCACGCAGGCACGGTCGATTTCCTCGAACCCGACGCGAAAAGCCAGGTGACGCTGGAATATCGTGACGAAAAGCCGGTGCGCGCCAAGGCGGTGGTGGTATCGACCCAGCACACGCCTGCGCTCTCCAACGATGAAGGGCAAGCGCGGCTGCGCGATTATGTGAAGGGCGTGATCGCGGATGTGCTGCCGGAAGGCTGGCTCCCCGACGATCAGGATATCTACGTCAACCCGACCGGCCTGTTCGAAATTGGCGGCCCCGATGGCGATGCCGGCCTCACCGGGCGCAAGATCATCGTTGACACTTATGGCGGTGCTGCCCCGCACGGCGGCGGCGCCTTCTCGGGCAAGGACCCGACCAAGGTGGACCGCTCGGCCGCCTATATCGCGCGCTACTTGGCGAAGAATATCGTTGCCGCTGGTCTGGCGCGCCGTTGCACGATCCAGCTGAGCTACGCCATCGGCGTCGCCGAGCCGCTGTCGCTCTATGTCGACACGCACGGCACGGGCACGGTTGCGGAAAGCAAGCTTGAGGAGGTTCTGCCCACGCTGGTCAAGCTTACGCCCAAGGGCATCCGCACGCATCTCGGCCTCAACAAGCCGATATATCGCACCACGGCGGCTTATGGTCATTTTGGCCGCCAGCCGGAGGGAGATCTCTTCCCGTGGGAAAAGACCGATCTGGTGGACAAGTTGAAAGCGGCTTTGGCGTAAATTCGCCACACCAACAGGTAAAATAAGGGCACCGGAGTCATCGCTCCGGTGCCCTTTTGTTTGATCCTATTACGGGAGGTCGCGAACCTCGGGCTCACGCGCATGGTAGCGCGTGGCCGCCGCCTCGGCGAAGGCTTTGCCAAGACCCGTCACGCCCTCGGCATCGGCCGGAACATGGCAATGGTCGAGCAGCGCCTTGGCCCCGTCATTATGACCAATCGCTTTCAAATGCGCCCAGGCATCGGAGACGAACCCCACAGCGGCGCTATCCTTGGTCAGCTTTTTGGCGGCAGCATCGGTGAGCACCAGCGCGACCGCATCAAGCAGCACGGACGGGGTTCCCGCAACTTGTCCGTCGGCTTCAAGCGTACCGCCATCGACCTTGATCCCGCCCACCTTGGGCGCAATCAGCATGACCGCGGCGCCCGCATCGAGCGCCGCTTTCTTGGTGGCCTCGATGTCGCTCATGCTTGAGCCTTCCGCAAACAGGATGCCAACCTTGCGGCCCTTGAGCACGGGTTTGGCATTGGCGAGGATGGACAAGGCCTTGGACGGTTTCAGCGTGACCGGCTCTTTCGCCGCCTTGGCCTTGGCCGGCAGGTCCATCGCCAGACCCGCTGCGACCCGTTTGGCCAAATCCTCGTCAATATTGCGCAGGCGGCTGAGGACCCGCTCGCGCACGTGCGGCAAGCCAACTTTGGACAGTTCAAACACCAGAGCGGCAATGATATGCGTCTGTTCAATCTCCGTCTGCGATTGGAAGAATAATCGCGCCTGGCTATAATGGTCCGCGAACAATTCTGATCGCACGCGCAATTTTTCCTTGGGGTCATTGCGCTCGTCATTGGCCTTGAAGCTGGAAAAGCCGGTTTCCGGACATTCGCGCGGTCCGCCATCTTCGCCCGCTTGGGCAAGGCTATTGGGTTCGTAATTGGCGCGGCCTACCGGCACCAAAGTCTGCATCATGCCGTCCCGCTGGAAATTGTGGAACGGGCATTTGGGCGCATTGATCGGGATCTGGTGGAAATTGGTGGTGCCGAGCCGCGACTTTTGCGTGTCGAGGTAGGAAAATAGCCGCCCCTGGAGCAACGGATCATTGGTGAAATCAATCCCCGGAATGACATTGGAGGGCAGGAACGCCACCTGTTCGGTTTCGGCAAAGAAATTATCGACATTACGGTTGAGCGTCATCGTGCCGATCAACTGCACCGGCACATCCTCTTCGGGGATAAGCTTGGTTGCATCAAGGACGTCATAAGGCTGTTTCGCCGCAAAGCTTTCATCAAAAATCTGCACGCCCAAGTCCCATTCGGGATAATCGCCCGCATCAATCGCTTCATACAAGTCGCGGCGATGATAGTCGGGATCGGCCCCGGCAATCTTGACCGCTTCTTCCCAACAGGTTGATTGCATGCCGAGGCGCGGTTTCCAGTGAAATTTGACGAATTTGCCTTCACCCTTTGCGTTGACAAAACGGAAGGTGTGGACACCAAATCCTTCCATCATGCGGAGGCTGCGCGGAATGGCGCGGTCCGACATTGCCCACATCACCATGTGCATGGTTTCGGGCATCAGGCTGATGAAATCCCAGAAGGTGTCATGGGCGGATGCGGCCTGCGGATAGCCGCGGTCGGCCTCCATCTTGACGCTATGGACAAGGTCGGGAAATTTGATCGCGTCCTGAATGAAGAAGGGCGCGATATTATTGCCGACCAGATCCCAATTACCGCTGTCGGTGTAGAATTTGACCGCAAAGCCGCGCACGTCGCGCGGTGTATCAATGCTGCCTGCGCCGCCCGCTACGGTTGAAAAGCGGACGAACACCGGACATTCATTGCCCGCTTTCTGGAATAGCGACGCCTTGGTGAATTCGGGGATTGCCTTGGTGACCTTGAACACCCCATGCGCGCCGCTGCCGCGCGCGTGGACGATGCGTTCGGGGATGCGCTCATGGTCGAAATGGAAGATTTTTTCGCGCAGGATAAAATCTTCGAGCAAGGTCGGGCCGCGCTCGCCTGCACGCAGGCTGTTCTGGTTGTCCGATATACGATGGCCGAAATTGTCGGTGAGGTGCGCGACGCTATCTTCATGGTTGCCGTCATGCGGCACATATTGATGTTCCTCGCCGCCATTGCCGGGCTTGCCAGCATCGGTCGGCGCTTGCTTGCCGGAGCCGGGCGCATGCTTATCAAGCTTATTATCGAGCGCGGGCGAGGCTGCCTTGGCTTTTTTGTCCACCATCCGGTCGCCCTTGGGGGAATCGGCTGCGGTCGGTTTCTGGTCAGGCATGGGGCATTCCTCTCTTGTGATGTTAATTAACGGATATGAAAAGCCCGGGATTATGTCCGGGCTTCATATTACATTCGGGTCGGGCGTACGGACGAACCGCGCCTTACGCCGGGACCCGGTTAGACATATCGACCGCGGGTACTGCGGCCACGGGCAAACGGCCCATGCTCCAATTCTTCTGGAAGCGGACCTTGGGGTTGGGCGCGCACCATATTTCGCCCGTCGCATCAAGCGCGGTGACCCAGATCAGATTATGCTCCTGACCATAATCAATGACGGCCACCGCATAACCATCACCACGTTCCAGAACATGAACCGGGATGGGCGGGTTCAATTGCGTGAACATTGACGGCCTCACCTTTCCTTACGTACCGGAGCTTATAAATTGCAGAGTCGTTATATCTTGGCGCTACCCTATCCCCTAGAAAGAAACGCAGGAGTTAATCTCGCTCAATACGAAAATGGAGCCGTTATAATGATCAGGCCTTGAGCTTGATTTTCTTTTCGACCGTCGCGGCTGCTTTTTCTTCCTTTTTGCGCCGGACAAAAATGCTCTTCATATATTTGACGTCGGCGGCGCTCAGATGCTTTTCAGCAGCAACAAACTGCTCTTGCTCTTCTTCCTTGATGTGGTGGAGATATTCCTCCTTGAAGGTCGCAAAGCGTTTGAGCCATCCGGATTTCCCCATGTCACGGGCGGCGAGGTCCGCGAGCATATCGTCGATCTCTTTATGCTCGGCAACTGCGTGGCGACCGTCATCGGTGGTTTCAGGGTTGCGCAGCACAGTCGACCATAGAGCCTGATCTTCCGCCGCCGCGTGGGCCTTTAATTCCTTGACCAGTTCCTCGAACAATTTCTGGCGGTCTTTGGACTTGCCTTCGGTTTGTTCGATCATCGCCACCAGCGCGCGGTGCTTGTCATGGTCTTCGACGAGCCGCCCAAAAATGTCGGGATTGCCGCGAAATTTGGTAAGCGGCGTTTGACCAATCGGTGCGGCCAGATGGGGAGCATGAGCCTTCGCACGCGCGATCCCTTTGGCTTTGGCCGTTTTTTCTGAAGTTTTGACGTCATTTTTTTTCAACGCGGCCTTGGTTTTGCCGGTCGTCGTCATTTTGGCCATTTAGCGAATCCCTCCCTGTGAGTGAACGGACAATCGATGGCGGGCAATTAAGTTGCGTCCGCCATTAAAGATTCATGGTTTCATCATTGGAGCGGCCAGTTTAAAGAGCCTCCTATGCGTGACATCCATCCCCCAAAAACCAGCAATAAAGCGGGTGATCCGACCGAATTGTCGCGTCTTTATGGCCGTTCCAAGGGCAAAAAATTGCGCGCCGGGCAGCAGGAGTTGGTGGAGCGATTGCTCCCCGCTATTTCGGTGCCCGCTGAAGGGCCGGTGACCGCAGCGGACCTGTTCGGCTATGATCGCCCGTTGCATTTCGAGATCGGCTTTGGCGGGGGCGAGCATATGGCGGAACGCGCCGATATGCTGCCCGACCATGGCTTCATCGGCGCAGAGCCCTTCCTGAACGGCGTGGTCTCGGCGCTCGGCCATGTGCGCGACCGGCATCTTCCCAATGTCCGCCTCCATATGGGCGATGCGCTCGATGCGCTGCGCCGGGTGCCCGATGGCGCGCTGAGCTTTGTTTATCTGCTCCACCCCGACCCGTGGCCCAAGGCGCGCCACGCCAAGCGGCGGATGATGAATGACGGGCCCGTGGACATGATCGCGGCGAAGCTGAAACCCGGCGGCGAGTTCCGGTTCGGCACCGATCATCCCGTCTATGTCCGCCACGCGATGATGGTGATGGCACGGCACGAGCACCAGTTTGAATGGCTCGCGCAAAGCCCGAAGGATTTTCTCACCCGCCCCGGCGGCTGGCCCGAAACCCGTTACGAGGCCAAGGCCCGCGAAATCGGGCACGAGGTTTGGTATTTCCGCTATCGGCGGCGCGGATAAAGCGCCGCCAACACGCACTTTTAGTTGAAGTTGCACTGCACTGTGAAAGTCACGGTGCTCCCTGCCGGGAAGGTCGGGATAGCGGTTGGTCCGGTCATGATGTTGCCCGGCGTTGCGGGGCACTGCGCCGACCCCGACGCGGTACAGTTGGTAACGACACAGGAAGACAGGCCGGCCCCCGGCGTATCCTGTACCGTCGCACCGTCGGCCGGCTGCGCGCCGATGTTCCTTGCGGTGACCGTGTAGGTCGTCGTGGTACCGGAGATCACCGTGTCGCCGTTCTGATCGACATTGCCTGCGGCGGGCGTGTTGGTCTTGGTCATCGACAATTTGACCTCGGGACGGTTCAAAAATTCGCAGCTGATCTGCGCGCCGGTGGTGAGTGCCCCTGTCGGGATGGTATAGGATGCGCCCGAATAAGAGCCGACAGTGGTTCCGCCCGAATTTTTGCAGGACGTATAGGTCGCGCTTGTATCCAGCACAAAATCCGGAGCGACCGTCGATTCGCTGATTGTCACGGGCGTGCTAACCGATGAAACGATGAACGGGTTGGCCCCGGTCAGCGTCGTATTGCCATCGACCTGCGTTGCCGTATCCGCAGTGGTCGTGGTGACGCTGTTACTCGCCAGCGTCGTATTGGTGAGCGTGAAGGTGAACGGACCTCCGGTCGACCCGGCCGTCTTTTTGTAAAGCGTGATTTCGGGCTTGCGGTTATTGGTATAGGTGCAGGTGATCAGCCGGTCGGCCGCAGCGATGGTCAGCGAACTTCCCGACAGCGCATTGGTGTTGCCTGAGCAGGCGAGCGACGGCGTATAGCCACCCGTATTGGTGGCGGCCAGCGTTTCCGCGAATGTCACGCTATTGCCCGTGTTCAGATAGAGCCAATTGGCCTGGGCCTGCTGCAAGGTTTCATTGGCCTGCGTTGCGGTTGCCGTAAAGCTGCTTGTTCCCGATCCCGTAACATTAATGGTAGCGCTATCGCCTACGGCGGCCCCGACCCAAGTTTTCCGAAGCCGCACGGCTTGGCCATATTGGACATTAATTATGGGATTATCGAAAATCGCAACATTGGTTGCGTTGGTGTTGGTATCAAAGAAATAGAAGCGGATTTCATAGGCCACACCCGGCATCAGCACGGGCTGCGACGTGAGGGGGATTGTCTGCGTGGTCAAGGTTCCCCGGGTCGCGACGGCGCTTGAAATTATGACCGGGTTAGTCCCGAGAGTACCGGTGGGATCATAAATGGCAACCTGAACCCGCGTGGTCGTTTCCTGATTGGTGTCGGTGGTTGGCGAGGTATTAGCTACTTGATTATAGGTGATCTGCGAAATTCTTACTCCGGCCGTGGCCGCAGGATCGACGGTGAGCGCTGCCCCGATATATTGATTGCCGCTAACCGACTGGGTGATATTTGTAGCGGAAATACCTGTCGCCCGGAAAACGGACGTTCCGTTATATACCGGCGTGGTTTGGGTAACCCCCGCGCCGCCCGTCATGAACCCCATGCTGGAAAAGCCAACACCGGACGTGTCAGGTTGACGACGATCGGTAATGGTCGCGTTGAGGTCGCCATACCATCCACCTGCCCAGGCTTGCGTAGTCCATAACAGGCCCTGATAGGTCGGTAGTTTCAGGGCCTTCGCAGCCTCTGCCGGACGCGCCGCATATTCGAGCGTCCAGTCGCCGCCTTTTTGGGCATTGCCGGTCGCGGTGTTGGAAGCGAAAATAGGGCGGCCTGCGTAATCGGCCATCCGCTGCACAAGCGCCTCGCCATTCTCGCCCTTGGCCAGTTCGCAGCCATAAATATAGATGCCGCCATCGCTAGACAGGGCCTTGCCCCAACGCGCCATGCGGGCTGCTTCGTCTTGCAGGGTCGGACGGACCAGCGTTGCTTTGCCGAGATTAAGCTGCCCCGGCGCGCCGTGGGCAATGATGTGGATTTTGGCGAGGTTGTGATGCTGCGCGAGGATGCGATCCATCTCGCCGAGCATATCATCGCCCGTCACCACCACCATGCGGTTGGCTTGGCTTGTGTCCGTATTCAAGGCATCGATCATGCTCTGGCGATCATCGATTCGCGCGTCGACAAACACGATTTCGTTAACCATTGTGTTGACCGCGCCGGCTTCATGGGCGGCATAAGCCGGAGACCAGATACCCAAGGCTTGCGCCAAAACCAAACTCGCGGCGGCGATGATACGAAACATATATGGGCCCCTGGTTGCCAGCCATCTATTAACAAAGACTATCGTAGCGGCAAATACCGCAATCGCTGCTGATATCAGCAAAATTTTTTCGCCGCAAATAGAAGCAGGATAGTTTGGCCAGAAAAATCGTAACTTTTCGTATTGTTATGGAGCTGGCGGCCAGCCGTAAATCCGTCTCAATAAGTTTGGCAGCCGGGCCAACCTCCTGCTAGGCACCGTGCCATGACACTATCGCATCCCTTCAATCTTGCGGCAAAGCGCGCGCTTATCACCGGCTCGACCGGCGGCCTGGGGCGCGAGATGGCGCGCGGTCTGGCCGAGGCCGGGGCGCATGTTGTCCTCCATGGCCGCGATCCCGCGAAAGTCCGCGCCGCCGTGGTGCGGCTGGAGAGCGAAAATCCGGGGCGGCAGTTCAGCGCCATCGCCTTTGATCTGGGCGATAGCGCCGCGACCGAGGCTGCCATGCACGATTTGGGTCCGATCGACATATTGGTCAATAATGCGGGCGTGCGGGATCGTCGCCCGCTGGCTGAGCTCGGTCGCGAGGCGGTGCGCGCGCTCTTCGAAATCGATCTGGTCGCGCCGTTCGATCTGGCGCGACTGGCCGCCGCCCAGATGGGCGAAGGCAGCCGGATCATCAATATCTGTTCGATCGCAGGGCCGCTCGCGCGGGGCGGGGATGCGGCCTACACCAGCGCCAAAGGCGGGCTAGCGGCGCTCACCCGCGCGCTGGCGGCGGAGCTGGGGCCGCGCGGGATTACCGTCAACGGCATCGCGCCCGGCTATTTCGCGACCGAGGCCAATAGCGAAATGGCCGCCGATCCCGACATTGCGGCATGGCTCGCCAAGCGCACCTCGCTCGGCCGCTGGGGCCGCCCGGAAGAGATTGCGGGCGCAGCGGTGTTCCTCGCCTCCGCTGCCGCGAGCTTCATCACTGGGCATATTTTAGCGGTGGACGGCGGCCATCTGGCACATTTTTGAGCGGCATTGAAATAGTCGCTTAGCTTTGTGCCGTTGAACCCGTCATTGCTTCATTCAATTGTGGCGACAAAATCCCTGATATTGGGTTGTTGTTTGTCAAGTTGCGATTGATTGACCTGAACTCGTCGACCAGCAAAATTCTTTGTCCCAGCAGTCAATCGACATATCGGTATGCCTAAAGCCCCTGAAACTACGGAAGCAGTATTTGCATCGTTGATTTGAGCCTCAAACATAGTCCGAAAAGTTTGTCGATTGGTTGGAGCGGGGCTTCCAGTTGGATGCACTGCAAAGTGGGCAGGGTTAGATTGCCATACGCGGAACACCTCATTGAATATCTCCAAAACTACCGTTCTAAAGGCGCTCGCCGAACTGTTGTTCATTTGCGTTAACCGGTTCCCAACGTAAGAATATATTTGCGGAGTTGCCATTCGATACCGTGTCATATTATTGTAAAAATCCGATTGGATTTGTCCGGGCCGACGGAGAACACCGTAAACTAATGCGAGGACTGATTTGACAGCCCTTTTTGATGATCCATCGGCAGAGAAAGGGATTATCAATCTGTCCGATGCCGCCAATGCGAGTTCCGTGTATATCGTGAAACTGGGATTACAATCGATAAAAACTGTAAGTCCATCTTGATTCCAAGAATGTTCAACATCACCGATAAGATCGGTGATCCAAGTATGGACTATCCGCCAAGCGTCAGTAGGGCCAGCAGAACAGGCAAGACGAATGCCGGCTGCCTGCATTTCTAATTCTTCATCGCCGCAAACAAGGAACAGATTGTCGGGAACGACATCATTAATTGTTGAAACCTGTGTAAGGTATTGAGCACCCGAATTGGTGTTTACATATGGGCTGACAATTCGATCTGAAACATACCCTGCAATCGTCCGAGGGGGTGTCATTCCTGATAGGTTTTCGAGTCTTTGCTCGCCCGTCTCAATTCCTCCGAGCAGCATGCAAGATGAGTTGGCTTGGGGGCACATATCAATCACTAAGACTTTTTGATCCCGATGAGTACGGGCATATTCGCAAGCTATCTGAAAAGTAAGGTAACTTTTCCCAACGCCGCCTTTGTTGTTCCACAATGCATATACTGACATTCTAAATCACCCCATAGGTCCTTGGCTCGCACAAGGATGTGCTGTTTGGCGTATGGCACATTGTTTCGTATTACTGTTAAAAAAATTGCATAGCGATAAATTGAAGCGTCCTTTGACTCCCTGCGCCTTTCGGCTTAGTGGCGCTCCCATAATCATTCACCCGTGCTTTTGGCGCTGGTTTGATGCTTGGCTCAGGCTTTCGGGCCACCAGTATCATTCCCCAAACCGCTCGCGCAAAAGCCGCAGCTAATAGAGGGAAAGTTCCATGACCGCAGTTGGACAGGACGCATTGGGCGCGCGCGCGACGCTGGACGTTAACGGCAAAAAATATGCTTATTATTCGCTTGCCAAGGCGGCGGAAAAATATGGCGATATTTCGCGTCTGCCTTTCTCGATGAAGGTCCTCCTCGAAAATCTGCTGCGCTTTGAAGATGGCGGCTTCACCGTTGGTGACGACCATGTCAAGGCGCTGGTCGATTGGCAAAAGAACCCGACCTCGGACACCGAAATTCAATATCGTCCCGCGCGCGTGTTGCTGCAGGATTTTACTGGCGTTCCTTGCGTAGTCGACCTCGCGGCAATGCGCGATGCGATTGCCAAGCTTGGCGGTGATACCTCCAAGATCAACCCTCTCGTCCCCGTCCACCTCGTCATCGACCACTCGGTCATGGTTGACGAATTCGGCACCCCCAAGGCGTTCGAGCAGAATGTCGAAATCGAATATTATCGCAATGGCGAGCGTTATGACTTTTTGAAATGGGGCTCCAAAAGCCTCGACAATTTCAACGCGGTTCCTCCGGGCACGGGCATTTGCCACCAGGTCAACCTTGAACATATTGCGGGCGCGGTCTGGACGTCGGAAGATGCGAGCGGCGAAACCGTGGCCTATCCCGATACCTGCGTTGGTACCGACAGCCACACTACGATGATCAACGGCCTTGGCGTGCTCGGCTGGGGCGTTGGCGGGATCGAGGCGGAAGCCGCGATGCTCGGCCAGCCGGTCTCGATGCTCATCCCCGAAGTGGTCGGCTTCAAGCTCACTGGCAAGCTCCCTGAGGGCATCACCGCGACCGACCTCGTTTTGACTTGCACCCAGATGCTGCGCGCCAAGGGTGTGGTCGGGCGCTTCGTCGAATATTACGGCCCCGGTCTCAGCAGCCTAAGCCTCGCTGACCGCGCGACGCTGGCGAACATGGCGCCCGAATATGGCGCGACCTGCGGCTTCTTCGGCATTGACGAAAAGACCATTGATTATCTCCGTCTGACCGGCCGCAGCGATGAGCAGATCGCGCTGGTTGAAGCTTATGCCAAGGCGCAAGGCTTGTGGCGTCATGCTGATATGGCGGATCCCGTATTCACCGATACGCTGGAACTCGACATGTCGACGGTCGTGCCGAGCCTTGCTGGCCCCAAGCGCCCGCAGGATAAGGTTGCGCTCGATAAGGTGGACGATGTGTTCAACGCGGACCTATCGTCGGTCTATAAGCATGACGGTTTCAAGCGCGTGGGCGTAGAAGGCAAAGACCATGACATCGGCGATGGCGACGTGGTGATCGCGGCGATTACGAGCTGCACCAATACCTCGAACCCCGGCGTGCTGGTTGCGGCGGGGCTGGTCGCGAAGAAGGCGAATGAACTGGGCCTCAAGCCCAAGCCGTGGGTCAAGACGAGCCTTGCGCCGGGATCACAGGTGGTGACCGACTATCTCGAAAAGGCCGGCCTCCAATCGCATCTCGACGCGATTGGCTTCAACCTCGTCGGCTATGGCTGCACCACCTGCATCGGGAATTCCGGCCCGCTCGCCGAGCCAATCTCCAAGGCAATCAATGAAAATGATCTGGTTGCCGCTTCGGTCCTTTCGGGCAACCGCAACTTTGAAGGCCGCGTCTCGCCGGACGTGCGCGCCAACTTCCTCGCCTCGCCGCCGCTGGTGGTCGCTTATGCGTTAAAGGGCACCGTGACCGAAGATTTCGTCGCGACCCCGATTGGCCAAGGCAAAGACGGGCAGGACGTGTATCTGAAGGACATCTGGCCGAGCAATCAGGAAGTCGCTGACCTCATGCAGGGCGCGGTCAGCCGCGACATGTTCATCGCGCGCTATGCCGACGTTTATAAGGGCGACAAGCATTGGCAGGCGATCAACGTCACGGGTTCGGAAACCTATCAGTGGAATCCGGTGTCGACCTATGTTGCAAACCCGCCTTATTTCGAAGGCATGGAAATGACCCCGGCCCCGGTCGCGGACATTATCGACGCGATGCCGCTCGCCATTCTGGGCGATTCGATCACCACCGACCATATCTCGCCCGCAGGCAGCATCAAGGCGGACAGCCCGGCGGGCAAGTGGCTGATGGAGCATCAGGTCGCCAAGGCCGATTTCAACAGCTATGGCTCGCGCCGTGGGCATCATGATGTGATGGTGCGCGGCACCTTTGCCAATATCCGCATCCGCAATGAAATGGTGCCGGGCGTCGAAGGCGGCATGTCGCGCTATCAGGGCGAGGTGATGCCGATCTATGACGTGGCGATGAAATATAAGGAAGAGGGCAAGCCTCTCGTCGTCATCGCAGGGAAAGAATATGGCACCGGATCGTCGCGCGACTGGGCGGCCAAGGGCACCAACCTCCTCGGCGTCAAAGCGGTGATCGTCGAAAGCTTCGAGCGCATCCACCGTTCCAACCTTGTCGGCATGGGCGTACTGCCCTTGCAGTTCAAGGATGGCGAAACCCGCGACACGCTGGGCCTCACCGGCGATGACAGCTTCACCATCATGGGTGTCGCCGATCTGAAGCCGCGTCAGGACGTAACGGTCGAAGTCACCCGCCCGGACGGCACCCGCGTCACCTTCACCGCGCTCTGCCGCATCGATACCGCCAATGAACTCGAATATTTCATGAATGGCGGCATCTTGCAGTATGTGCTGCGGAAATTGGCGGCATAAGCGCGCCCACACAGGATCAAAAGAAAGGCCGGGCAACGACCCGGCCTTTTTTATTTTACCACCGCTGAGGCGGGCAGGGCCTTACCGCGCCTTTTGCTGTTTCACCCGGTACATTTCCTGGTCCGCGCGCGCGACGAGATCATCTTCATGTTCATCGGCGGTGATCATGATGCAGCCGACTGAAATGCTGAGCGCAATAGGCTTGCCGTGATAGTCGGCAGGCTCGCCCCCGATCACGCTGGCGAGCTGGTCGCCTCTTTGGCGCGCGGTCTCCTCATCGACATGGTCGAGCAACAGCGCAAATTCATCGCCGCCCATCCGCGCCGCAATATCGTTGGCGCGGATATTCGCCTTCAACCGCTCCGCGACCTCGATCAGCGCGAAATCTCCAGCCCCATGGCCGTGCGCGTCATTGATCAACTTAAGCCCGTCAACATCGACAAATAGCAGCGCGCACGGATCATCACTCCGTTCGAGCAAGGCCTTCCGCTTGATCAAGGCGTTGATGAAATAGCGCCGGTTGAACAACGGCGTCAGCGTATCGCGGTCAACGATCCGTTCCAGTTCGCCGACCGCGATTTTAAGGCCGCGATTTTCGCGCGTCAGCCGCTGCACTTCTTGCCGCAGCGCCGCCAATTCTTCCGTTTCAGTCAATCTAGCCGCCTCGTCTGTCGCCCCGGTGACGATTCCCCCGCCTGCATCCATCTTCTATCTGGCCCTGCTTTTGGCGGCCCGCTTCTCGCGAATCGCATGTGTAGATGGATTCGAGCTTATCCAAACAGGGTTATCATTAGGTTTATGCGTTCGCGCATCCGGGGTTGAGCCGCTCGATACGCAAATTTGCGGGGTTACGGCATTGCCCCTGATGCACGGACTGGCTAGAGCGCATGCTTGACCCGTGGTTCTTAAGGGAGAGACCAACGCATGGCTGCTGACACGCCCTTGGTTGGCATCATAATGGGAAGCCAGTCCGATTGGGAGACCATGATCCATGCCAGCCATGTGCTGCGCGAACTCGGCGTGGCGCATGATTGCCGCATCGTGTCGGCGCACCGGACGCCCGACCGGCTGGTGGACTATGCCAAGGCGGCGGCGGGTGCGGGCTATAAGGTGATCATTGCAGGCGCGGGCGGCGCGGCGCATCTTCCCGGCATGGTTGCGAGCATGACCTGGCTCCCGGTACTCGGCGTGCCGGTGCAGTCGCAAGCATTGAGCGGGATGGATAGCCTCTTGTCGATTGTCCAGATGCCGGGCGGGGTTCCGGTCGGGACGCTGGCAATCGGCAAGGCGGGCGCGACCAATGCGGGACTGATGGCCGCCTCGATCCTCGCAACGCAGGATGACGCGCTCGCCACCCGCTTGCAGGGTTGGCGCGCAGCGCAAAGCGACAAGGTAGCTGAAACGCCATCATGACGTCATCGGGAAGGATCGAGCCGGGGGCGACCATTGGCATTATCGGCGGCGGCCAGTTGGGGCGGATGCTCGCCATGGCTGCGGCGCAATTGGGGTATCGCACGCATATCTATGCGCCGGAAAGTTCGGGACCGGCGTTCGAGGTTTCGACCCACTGGACGCAAGGGGGTTATGATGATGCGGCGGCGATGGCGGCGTTTGCAAAAGCCTGCGCGGTCGTCACCTATGAATTTGAAAATCTCCCTGCCGCGCCGATAGCGGCGCTCGGGGCCAAGGTCCGGCCCAACACGCGCGCGCTCGAAATCGCGCAGGACCGCTTGCTCGAAAAAGATTTTGTCCGGCGGCTGGGCGGACATCCCGCACCCTATCAGGCGATCAACAGCCTTGGCGATCTTGACGATGCGCTCACCTTGATGGGCACGCCCGCAATCCTCAAAACCCGGCGCATGGGCTATGATGGCAAGGGGCAGGTGGTCATCCGCGCCGCCGACGAAGCCCGCGCCGCATGGGCCGCGATTGGCGAACAGCCCGCCGTGCTCGAAGGCTTTGTGACTTTCACTCACGAATTTTCGATTCTGCTCGCGCGCAGTCCCAACGGCATGGTCAAGGCGTGGGACGCGCCCAAAAATATCCATGTCGATGGCATCCTTGACCGCAGTTTGGTCCCCGCGCCGGATGCGCTTGGCGACAGCATCGCCGCCGCCCGCCGCCTCACCGCCGAAATTGCCGAAGCGCTCGATTATGTCGGCGTCATGGCCTGCGAATATTTTGCGAGTGCCGAGGGACCCGTGTTCAACGAAATGGCCCCGCGCGTCCACAATAGCGGGCATTGGACCATCGAAGGCGCACTCACCAGTCAGTTTGAAAATCACATCCGCGCGATATGCGGGCTCCCGCTCGGCAGCACCGAAACGCTGGGAGGCAAAGTCGTGATGCACAATCTCATCGGCGATGCGGTCGATGATTGGCCGGACTATCTCGCCGACCCGCACTGCCACCTCCATCTCTACGGCAAGGGCAAAGGCCGCCCCGGCCGCAAGATGGGCCATGCGACCTGGGTGCTCGCCGGGGATGCCGAACCTGTCCTGCCGGGGCTCTCCCGCACAAGCGAGGTCCATGCCTAATGCGCCGCGATCATCCCGAAATCATCCTCATCATGGCGCGCGCCGACAATGGCGTGATCGGCAATCAGGGCAAGATGCCCTGGCATATCCCGGCGGATTTGCGGCGTTTCAAACAGCTCACCATGGGCAAGCCGATGATTATGGGGCGGAAAACCTTTGATAGCCTCCCCGGCATATTGGAGGGCCGCCCGCACATCGTGCTTACCCGCGACGAAGCGTGGGAAGAAGAGGGCGTCGCCGTCGCGCACAGCATTGAAGACGCGCTCAAAATCGCCAATGCGCCGCATGTCGCGGTGATCGGCGGCGCGGAAATCTATAATCTGTTCCTGCCGCATGCCGACCGGATCGAATTGACCGAGGTGCACGCAACGCCACAAGGCGATGCCGCCATCCCCTATCCGGACGATCAATGGCAGAAAGTGTCGTGCATCGATCATCCGGCAGAAGGCGGACGGCCCGCCTATAGCTTCGTAACCTTCCAGCGGAAAACGCAGCCGTGAAGCGCAAGCGGCTCTGGCTGATTGCGGGTCTGGTCGCGGCGAGCGCGGTCGCCTTCTTCACGCTCGCGCCCGGCATCGCCGAAAACAGCATGAACAAGGTGGTCGGCGATCCCAGCGCCGTATCGCAGCGCGCTGCCGCGCTGCATGAAAAACTGTTCATCGCCGATCTTCATTCCGACGCTTTGATGTGGAAACGCGGCCTGCTCACCCAAAGCAGCCGCGGCCATGTCGATTTGCCGCGATTGGTGCAGGGCGGGGTAGGGCTACAGGTGTTTTCCTCGGTTTCGAAAACCCCGCGCGGGATCAACTACGACCACAATAGTGGCGACAGCGACAGCATCACCTTGCTCAGCATCGGCCAGTTGCAGCCGCCGCGCACCTGGTTTTCGCTGTTCGAGCGCAGCCTTTATCATGCGCAAAAACTGGAAGCCGCCGCCAAGGCATCGGGCGGCGCATTGCGGCTCATTCGCACCAAAGCCGATCTTGCCAATCTGATGACCGCGCGCGCTGGCCCCGGCCTCAGCAAACTTTACGGCAAGCCCGTCGGCGCGCTCTTTTCGGTCGAGGGGCTGCATGATCTTGAAGGCAAGGAGGCCAATCTGGGCCGCCTTTATGATGCGGGCCTGCGCATGGCGGGGCTGACCCATTTTTTCGACAATGAACTCGGCTCCTCGATGCACGGCATCAAGCAGGCGGGGCTGACCCCCTTCGGCCGCCAGATCGTCCGCGACATGGAAGCGCGCGGGATTATCGTCGACATCGCGCACCTCTCGCACAAGGGCGTCGCCGAGGTGTTGGCGATGGCGACCAAGCCGGTCATCTCCTCGCATGGCGGGGTACAGGCAACCTGCAAGGTCAACCGCAATTTGACCGACGAGGAAGTGAAGGGCATCGCCAAAACCGGCGGCGTGGTCGGCATCGGCTATTGGGATGGCGCGGTCTGTTCGTTGAAGCCCGCCGATATCGCCAAGGCGATCCTCCATGTCCGCGACATTGCGGGGATCGACCATGTCGCGCTCGGCTCCGATTTCGACGGCGCGGTGACGACGGGGTTCGACACCAGCGGCGTTGCGCATGTCACCCAGGCACTGATCGACGCCGGGCTGAGCGATGCAGACATCGCCAAGGTCATGGGCGGCAATGTCGCCCGCGTCCTCATGCAGACATTGCCGGAGGGGTGATGAAGGCCACGGTCAAACAGCGCGCCACCTCACCCTCCCTTTCAGGGAGGGTCGAAAATTGGCAACAATTTTCGGGGTGGGTAAGGCCTTGCCGCATGGCGGAACTACACCCACCCCAAAAGGCTTTCCGCCTTTTGATCCTCCCTAAAAGGGAGGGTGGGGCATTGGCGCGTGATCCATCCACCCTCCCTTTCAGGGGCGCTCGGGCGTTGGTGCGCTACTCATCTACCCTCCCTTTCAAGGAGGGTCAAAAATTGGCGGGCCAATTTTCGGGGTGGGTCAAACCTATCGGGCATACCCACCCCAAAAGGCTCACGCCTTTTGACCCTCCCTATAAGGGAGGGTGGGAGGTTGGTGTTACACGCGCTAGCCCTCCCTATAAAGGAGGGCGAGACGTTGGTGCGCTACCCATCCACCCTCCCTTCGAGGGAGGGTCGAAAATTGGCGGGCCAATTTTCGGGGTGGGTAAAACCTCTGAAACGGGCACCGCGCCATGACCATCCCCCGCCTCACCAGCGCCGCGCCGATCCCGGCCCCCTATCGCGGGGCGATTGTCGCGCTCGGCAATTTTGACGGGTTCCATTTGGGGCATCAGGCGGTCGCGGGCGAGGCAATCGCGTGGGCCAAAGCCGAGGGGCGGCCCGCGATTATCGCGACGTTCGACCCCCACCCGGTGCGCCATTTCGTGCCCGACGCGCCATGGTTTCGCCTCACCACGCTCGACCAGCGGCAGCGCTTGTTTGAAGAAGCAGGCGCGGACGCGATGTTTGTGTTCGAATTTGGCGCCCCTATGGCCAGTGTCCCGGCAGAAGAATTTGTCCGCCGCATTTTGGGCGAAGAGATGGGCGTCGCGGGCGTCGTGACGGGCGACGACTTCACCTTCGGCCACAAGCGCGGCGGCAATATCGGCCTGCTGCGCGCAATCGGCGCGGAGGTCGGCATCGGCGTGCGCACCGTCGGCCCGGTCGAAGAGGGCGGCGAAATCGTCTCCTCCACCCGCATCCGCGAGGCGTTGCAAGCAGGCGATTGCGCCACCGCCACCCGCCTCCTGACCCGCCCGTTCGCGATTGAAGGCGCGGTCCAGCATGGCGACAAGAACGGCCGCAAACTGGGCTTTCCCACCGCCAATATCGACATGGGCCATTATCTCCGCCCGCGTTATGGCATCTATGCGGTGAAGGGGAGGCTGGAGGATGGCCGCCTGCTCGATGGCGCAGCCAACATCGGCATCCGCCCGACCTTCGATCCGCCCAAGGAATTATTGGAACCGCACTTCTTCGATTTTGCCGAGGATTTATACGGGCAGATGGTGGAGGTCGAATTCCACGCCTTCCTGCGCGGCGAGGAAAAGTTCGAAAGTTTGGACGCGCTGATGGCCCAGATCGCGAAGGATTGTGACGACGCGCGGGCGGTGTTGCGCACCCGGTAAATTCCTCCCCGGAACGGGGAGGGGGACCGCACGACTGAGCGAAGCGAAGGAGATGTGGTGGAGGGGATTGCGTAAACCGCCCTCTCATCCTGTCCATCCCCTCCACCATTGCTTCGCAATGGTCCCCCTCCCCCTCCCGGGGGAGGAATGGGGACACATCTCCCGTTCATATCACCGGTTGAATCCACGGCCCCACTCCCCTAAGGCGCAAATCCTATGACTGACGCGCCGAAACCCGATTATAAAGACACTGTCTTCCTGCCCCAGACCGACTTTCCGATGAAGGCCGGGTTGCCGCAGAAGGAGCCGATCATTCTTGCCAAATGGCAGGAGGAGCAGCTTTACGAAAAGCTGCGCGATGCGCGGCGGGGGCGTGAAAAATTCATCCTCCATGACGGCCCGCCTTATGCCAATGGCGACATGCATATCGGCCATGCCTTGAACCATATCTTGAAAGACATGGTCGTCCGCACCCAGAGCCTGAAGGGCAAGGATGTGCCCTATGTGCCCGGCTGGGATTGCCATGGTCTCCCGATTGAATGGAAGGTCGAGGAGCAATATCGCAAGAAGAAACTCAACAAGGACGAAGTTCCGGTCGAGGAATTCCGCGCGGAATGTCGCGCCTATGCGCAGCATTGGGTGGATACCCAGCGCGAGCAGCTAAAGCGCCTCGGCATCGGCGGCGATTGGGATAATCCCTACCTCACCATGGATTTCAACGCCGAGGCGACCATCGTTGCCGAGCTGATGAAATTCGCCGAAACCGGCCAGCTTTATCGCGGCGCGAAACCGGTGATGTGGTCCCCGGTCGAAAAAACCGCGCTCGCCGAAGCCGAGGTGGAATATGAGGACATCACCTCGACGCAGATTGATGTGGCGTTCGAGATTGTGGAGAGTCCCATCCCTGAATTGGTGGGTGCCCATGCGGTAATCTGGACGACGACGCCGTGGACGATTCCGGTGAACCAGGCGATCGCTTATGGGCCGGAGGTTGAGTATGTTGCCGTTTCATTGACGGCGATGCTCTATTCCAAGAATTCTGAGATGGCCGAACGAGAGATGGAGAATCCTCTCGCGGCAAATCTTACCGCTTCGTTTTTGGTTGCCGAACCTCTGTTGGAAGGCGCTGCAAGCAGATTTTTCCGATCGCTGTCAGCGTCCGTATCGGAAGCAGAAACTTGGTGGGAACTTGATCAAGCAGTCGTCTGGCGTGGCAAAGGCTCTGACCTTGCTGGC
This sequence comes from Pseudomonadota bacterium, assembly GCA_023458055.1. GTDB lineage: Bacteria > Pseudomonadota > Alphaproteobacteria > Sphingomonadales > Sphingomonadaceae > JAFAFE01. The sequence goes on along the minus strand of JAEXAW010000084.1, from coordinate 151,566 downwards.
ACCATCGCCCGCCATCCGATGGCGAAGCTGTTCGAATCTCCCCTCCCCTTTAGGGGAGGGGCTGGGGGTGGGGAATGTCCGCCTGACTCAGCGCTTGTTGACAGTCCCCACCCCAACCCCTCCCCTGAAGGGGAGGGGCTTAAGACCGTTCACCCTGATTCACCGCTCGCCGAATTTTATCTCCGCCCCCGCCCGTTCCTCCCCGGCGATTTTGTTACGACCGACGCGGGCACCGGTCTCGTCCATATGGCCCCCGATCATGGCGAGGATGACTTTGAGCTCTGCAAAGCCAATGGCATCAACCCCGTGTTTGCGGTCGAGGGCGATGGGAAATATCGCGAGGATTGGGCGTGGCTGGGCGGTCAAGGATCGGTCATCAATTCCAAGTTTAATGCGCCCGATGGCCCGATCTGTTCGGACCTGCGCGAAGCAGGCGCTTTGCTCGCGGCGTCGGCGGATTTCGTCCATAGCTATCCGCATTCATGGCGTTCCAAGGCCAAGGTGATCTATCGCTGCACCCCGCAATGGTTCATCCCGATGGACAAGGTGCTGACCCATATCAGCCCCAAGACCAAACAGGAAAAGCGCTGGGAAAATGAGGGCGGGGCGATCAATCCGGCGGAGGAAGATATCTGTGCCGCGCCGACTTTGCGCGAGGTCGCGATGCAAGCGATTGCCGACACGCGCTTTGTCCCGGAAAAAGGGCGCAACCGCATCGGCGCGATGGTCGAAGGCCGCCCCGATTGGGTGATTTCGCGCCAGCGTGCCTGGGGCGTACCGATCACCTTGTTCGTCCACAAAAAGTCCGGCGACTATCTGGTCGACCCGCAAGTCAACGCCCGCATCGTCGAAGGCATCCGCGCGAAGGGCGTCGATGCGTGGAACGATGAGGCCGCGCAAAGCTACCTCGGCGAGGCTTATAAGCTCGACGATTATGAACGCGTCACCGACATTTTGGACGTGTGGTTCGATAGCGGCTGCACCCATGTGTTCACGCTCGAATCCGGGCGCTGGCCGGATTTGCGCTGGCCCGCTGATCTGTACCTCGAAGGGTCGGACCAGCATCGCGGCTGGTTCCAATCGAGCCTGCTTGAAAGCTGCGGCACGCGGGGCCGCGCGCCTTATAATGCGGTGCTGACCCACGGCTTTACGATGGACCAGAAGGGCATGAAAATGTCCAAGTCGCTGGGCAACACCATCTCGCCGCTCGACTTGATGCGCGATTATGGCGCGGACATTATCCGCCTGTGGGCGCTGTCGGTCGATTTCACCGAGGACCACCGCATCGGCAAGGAAATCCTTGCAGGCGTCGGCGACCAATATCGCAAATTGCGCAACACCTTCCGCTATATGCTCGGCGCGCTGTCGGACTTTGACGAGAGCGAAAAGGTGGCGGTGAGCGAGATGCCCGAGCTGGAACGCTATATGCTCCATTTGCTCAGCGACATGGATGCGAAGCTCAAGCAGGCGGTCGATGATTTCGACTTTAACAGCTATGTCCGGCTCTTGAGCGATTTCGCCAATGAGGATCTGTCGGCCTTCTTCTTCGATATCCGGAAAGATTGCCTCTATTGCGATGCGCCGGGCGACCCCAAGCGCCGCGCCTACCGCACCGTGCTCGATACGCTGTTCCAGGCGATGGTGCGCTATGCCGCGCCGGTGCTGGTGTTTACGGCGGAAGAAGTGTGGCAGTCGCGCTATCCGGGTGCGGAGAGCGTGCATATGCTTGAATGGCCGGAATTGCCGGAACTGCCCAGCGACGCGGTGCGCGTGCCCCACGCCGAAGCGGGCGAGGATAGCTTCGCGCAAAAATGGGCGGATATTCGCGCGCTGCGCCAGATGGTGACCGAAGCGATCGAACCGCTGCGCCGCGAAAAAATCATCCGTTCGAGCAACGAGGCCGAAGTCGTGATCGGCGGCAAGGGCGCGGGCGCGTTTGATTATCTCGGCGACATCGACATGGCGGAAATCTGCATCGTGTCGAGCGTGGCTTATGCCGACAGCGCGGATGACGAGGTCGCAGTCACCGCGACGTCCCGCCACAAATGCGGCCGCTGCTGGCGGCACCTCCCCGAAGTGCCGGAAGATGGCGCACTATGCGCGCGGTGTGAAAGCGTGCTGGATGCGTGAGGTTTTTAACAACTGTCATGCTGAACTTGTTTCAGCATCCATAGACCCGGAGCCATTGAGAGGGTGGGGCGTATGGACCCTGAAACAAGTTCAGGGTGACGTACTTATTGAAGGACAGGTAAAGACCTTCCATGTTAACTAAAAACCGCATCCTCGGCCTCAGTGCCGCCGTGCTGGTCTTCCTCGCCGACCAGTTCATCAAATATTTCGTGACCGGTCCGCTCGCGCTGCAATCACGCGGCGAGCAGGGGATTGGCCTCTTGCCCTTCTTCAAGCTTACTTATGCGGAAAATAACGGCGTATCGATGGGGATGCTGACCGCGAGCAGTGACACGCAGCGCTGGCTGCTGGTCGGGCTTACCGTGGTCGTCGCGGCGCTAGTGACGGTGTGGATGTGGCGCGAAAAAGCGCGCTGGGATGCGATTGCGCTCGGCCTTATCCTTGGCGGCGCGCTGGGCAATATTCTGGATCGTATCCGGCTTGGCTATGTGGTCGATTATGCCGATTTCCATATCGGCACATTCCGGCCCTTCCTGATTTTCAACCTCGCCGACGTCGCGATCACCTTTGGCGTATTGATTCTGATCGCGCGGGCCTTTTTGTTGCGCGATCCAAAGGAAGCCGCTAGCGAGTAGCGCGAGTAATTCAGCTTGCCGACAGGCGAGCAGTGCCACAAGCGGGCACATTCGAACGGAGTAAGGCGAAAAAATGCGTAAATCGACCCTGATCATTGCTGTTGGTGCGGCGGTTGGCCTGTCTGGCTGTGCGGCTGGCGGCCTGTTCAATCGCGACCGTCCGGACGAATTTGCGGTGGGTCGTCAGGCACCGCTGGTGGTGCCCCCCGATTTCAGCCTCACCCCGCCGCAGCCCGGCGCGCCGCGCCCCGGCTCGGAAAGCACGGGCGACCAGACCCTGCGCGCCTTGTTCGGCGGTCCGGCTGCCCGCAGCGGCGCTGAAACCTCGCTCATCAATGATGCCGGCGGTGCGCGCGCCGATGCCGGGATCCGCTCGACCGTTGGCGATCCCGCGACCAACAGCGTCGACAAGGGCACGGTGGTGCGCAACATCCTTTCGGCTCCGCAAGGCGCGGGCCAATATGCGATTGCCGACGCGCCGCAGAACTAAGCAATCCGGCTTGAGCGCGACATGAGCCTTGCCGCGCAGCTTTTGGTAGCGACACTCATGGTCGTGCTGACCGTGACCGCGCATGGCTATGGCCTGATGATTCTCGGGCGTTTGCTGCAACGCCATCTGGGCGAGGTAAGCCATGAACATCACGAGCATCTGACGCCCTATCTCATGGCCAAGGTGGTGGCCATTGTGCTTGCGCTGTTCGCCCTCCACGGGATCGATATCTGGCTCTATGCCGCGCTTTATCATTTCGCGGGCGCGACCAATACTTTCGAAGAAGCGCTCTATTTTTCGACCTTCACTTATTCGACCGTGGGCTATTCGGACGATATTCTCCACCCCGGCTGGCGCATTGTGAGCGCGATTGAAGGCGTCAACGGCTTCCTGCTGCTCGGCTGGTCAACCGCGTTTTTTGTAAGCGTGGTCGCGCGGTTGCGGCGGGGGTAAGCGATCCTCCCAAGCTTGCTTGGGGAGGCAACCATGAGCGCAGCGAATGGGCGGAAGGGGCCAGTGATTATCCCGCTCGTAGCCATCCTCCCAAACAGGCCCTTTCCGCTATCCGCTGCGCGGATAGCTGCCTCCCCATGAAACACGGGGAGGAGCGCAGGCCTGAATTATCGGCGCTCCCCCACCGCATGTGCGCTTGCCACCGCGAACATGAGGAGGATCGCCGCGACCGCCTGGTGCGTGACCGCAATCCACAGATCGACGCCGGTCAGCACGGTGAAAATGCCGAGCAGGATTTGCGCGACAAGTGCGAGTTTGAGGCCCATTGCGACGCCGCGATGGCCCGTCCGCATCGCTTTTAGCGCGAGCATCACCAGCACCACCGCCACGGCCCACGCCCACCAGCGGTGGAAGAAATGGACGAGGATGGGGTTATCGATGATATTGCGCCACGCGGGCGCGGTATAGGTTACGCCTTCGGGATACCAGGTCACGCCCATTTTGGGCCAGCTTGCCGATGCGGTCCCCGCACGAAGTCCTGCGACAAACGCCCCCCAGGTCAGCTGCACGCCAAGCATTCCGAGCGCGAGCCAGCCAAATCCGGTGGGCATGGTCTTGCCCGCCCGCCCGCGCGCGAGATTGCGCATGTCGAGCGCGGTCCACACCGTGACCGCGAGAATCAGAAATGCGTTCATCAAATGCACCGCGAGCCGGTAATGGCTGACCTCGGTACGCCCGACGAGTCCGGATTTGACCATCCACCAGCCAATCGCGCCCTGCAATCCGCCCAGGAACAGGAGGAAGACAAGGCGCGGGCCATAGCCTTGGGGGATCGCCCGCTTCCACGCAAACCACAGGAGCGGCAACGCAAATACGACGCCGATCAGCCGCCCGATCAGCCGGTGCACCCATTCCCAGAAAAAGATGAACTTGAAATCGCCGAGCGTCATATGCTGGTTGACGGTCTGATATTGCTTCGTCTGTTTGTAGAGCGCGAACTGATGCTGCCAGTCGGCATCGGTGAGCGGCGGGAGCGCGCCGGAAATCGGTTTCCATTCGGTGATCGAGAGGCCCGATTCGGTGATCCGGGTGATGCCGCCGACAACGATGATCAGGAACACCATCGCCGCGATGGTCCACAGCCAGTTGGCAATGGCGGCGGGGCGGGCGGTGCTGGAATAGGGCTGGGTCATGAAGCGTGCCCCTAGGCCGGAGCGGGGCAGGGCGCAAGCTCCCCGTGCCCCTGCGCGGAAGTGACGAGCCTTACACCCGTCCCGTGCCCCTGCGCAGGCAGGGGCCCAGTGTTGTGGTGCGCTGTGTGGCTCTGGGCTCCTGCCTACGCAGGAGCACACAGAGCAGCACGCAGGGACACCGCTAGAAATTTACTCTCATGATATATTGTATCTTGCCACCCGATATGTCATATCATGGCGAGCAATGACGCAAACCAGATCCAATATGATGATGCGCGCGGTCGCAGCCCCTGCTTATCCGGTCTTCCGGAAGGGAAGTGCTGCGTTGTCGCGCCTGACCGATTCGGATGCGCCCAAGGGATTGTTCGACCGTCTCGGCATGACCTTGTCGGGCCTCTGCCTCATTCACTGCGTCGCGACGACAATCATGGTCACCTTGCTGTCGGCGGCGGGCGGCTGGCTGGTTGATCCGCATATCCACGAATATGGCCTCATCGTCGCGCTCGGCTTTGGCGGGCTCGCGCTGTGGAAGGGGATTGTCGAACATGGCTATCTCCAGCCCGCAGCTTTTGGCGGCTTGGGGCTTGGCATCATGGCGGGATCGCTGTCGCTGCCGCATGGGAGCAGCGAAATGGTCTATACGATGGTCGGCGTTGCGTTGTTGGCGCTGGGGCACGATCTTAATATCCGCGCTTCCAGCCGCCTGCGTTAGCCCCGCCCGCTTGGCATCCAACACGCCGCTTGCCCTTGCCGCAAGCGGTGTAAAGAGCTACATTATCAACCATGACCCAAGTGCATTCCCACGTCCATCACGACGATCATTATCATCATCCCGACGGCAAGCACCTCGCTGACGCCGCGCGCGAAACGCTTGAGGCGGCGGGCGAGCAATGGACCGTGATGCGCGCCGATGTGTTCGACGCGCTCTCCGGCCTCGAAAAACCGTCCTCGGCTTATGATATTGCCGATATCGTTTCGCAAAAGCGCGGCAAGCGGGTCGCGCCCAACAGCGTTTACCGCATCCTCGACCTGTTCGTCGCGACCAACCTCGTGCGCCGCGTCGAAAGCGCCAATGCCTTCATCGCCAATGAACATCCCGGCTGCCTCCATGACTGCATCTTCCTCATCTGCGATAATTGCGGGAGCGCAACGCATATTGACGATGACCGCCTCACCCAGTCGGTGCGCAGCGTCGCGGGCAAAACCGGCTTTGCGGTCGACCATCCGGTCATCGAGGTGCGCGGCAAGTGCCCCGATTGTGGATAGAAACTCCTTTCGACAACCGCCCGCAAAATGACTAAGGCGGTTGCCAGTGTAACCGGACTGTCATCTGCATGAGCCTTTCGCCCGAAACCCCCTTGCTTGATACGATCAAGCTTCCCGCCGATCTGCGCAAGCTCGCGCCCGAGCAGTTGAAGCAGCTCGCCGATGAACTGCGCGCCGAGACGATCTCGGCGGTGGGGACGACCGGTGGGCATCTGGGTTCCGGCCTCGGCGTGGTCGAACTCACGACCGCGATCCATTATGTGTTCAACACGCCCGACGACCGGCTGATCTGGGACGTCGGGCATCAATGCTATCCGCATAAAATCCTCACCGGCAGGCGGGACCGCATCCGCACGCTGAGGCAGGGCGGGGGCCTTTCCGGCTTCACCAAGCGCAGCGAAAGCGAATATGACCCGTTCGGCGCAGCGCATAGTTCGACCTCGATTTCCGCGGCGCTCGGCTTTGCGATCGCCAACAAGATTGCCGATAAACCGGGCAAGGCGATTGCGGTGATCGGCGATGGCTCGATGTCCGCCGGCATGGCCTATGAGGCGATGAACAATGCCGAAGCGGCGGGCAACCGGCTGGTGGTGATCTTGAACGACAATGATATGTCGATTGCGCCGCCGGTGGGCGGTCTGTCGGCTTATCTTGCGCGGCTGGTGTCGTCGCGGCCATTCCTTGAACTGCGCGAAGTCGCCAAGAAATTGTCGCGCCTGCTCCCGCCGCCGCTTCACGCTGCGGCCCGCAAGACCGACGAATTTGCGCGCGGCATGGCGATGGGCGGCACGTTATTCGAAGAACTTGGCTTTTATTATGTCGGGCCGATTGACGGGCATAATCTCGACCACCTCATTCCGGTGCTCGAAAATGTGCGCGATGCGGCGAACGGCCCGTGCCTCATCCATGTCGTCACGCAAAAGGGCAAGGGCTATGCGCCCGCCGAAGCGTCGGCGGACAAATATCATGGCGTCCAGAAATTCGATGTGGTGACGGGCGAACAGGCCAAGGGGCCCGCTGGCCCGCCAAGCTACCAGAATGTGTTCGGCGAAACGCTGGCGAAACTGGCGGACACCGACGAGCGCATCGTCGCGATCACCGCCGCCATGCCTTCGGGCACGGGCGTTGATAAATTCGCGCAGGCGCACCCGAGCCGCGCGTTTGATGTCGGCATTGCCGAACAACATGCGGTGACCTTTGCCGCGGGGCTTGCCGCCCAAGGCATGCGGCCTTTCTGCGCGATTTACTCGACCTTCCTCCAGCGCGCTTATGACCAGGTGGTGCATGATGTGGCGATCCAGAATCTCCCGGTGCGCTTTGCGATTGACCGCGCTGGCCTCGTCGGCGCGGACGGCGCGACCCATGCCGGATCGTTCGACATCACCTATCTCGCAACGCTCCCCAACATGGTGGTGATGGCCGCAGCGGACGAAGCCGAACTGGTGCACATGACCTATACTGCGGCACTGCATGACAGCGGCCCGATTGCGCTTCGCTATCCGCGCGGCGCGGGCGTGGGCGTGCCTTTGCCCGAGGTGCCGGAGCAGCTCGAAATCGGCAAGGGCCGGATCGTGCGCGAAGGCAAAACCGTCGCGATCCTCTCGCTCGGCACGCGATTGGAAGAAGCATTGAAGGCGGCGGATGAACTCGACGCCAAGGGGCTTTCGACCACGGTCGCCGACCTGCGTTTTGCAAAGCCCCTCGACGAAGCGCTCATCCGCAAGCTGCTGACGAGCCACGAGGTTTGCGTCACCATCGAAGAAAATGCCGTCGGCGGTTTGGGCGCGCATGTGCTCACGATGGCCAGCGACGAAGGCCTGATCGACGCCGGGTTAAAGCTGCGCACCATGCGCCTCCCCGACATCTTCCAGGATCAGGATAGCCCGCAAAAACAATATGACGAAGCCGGTTTGAACGCCCCGCACATCGTCGAAACGGTGCTGAAGGCGCTGCGGCATAATAGTGTGGGCGTTGTAGGCGAAGGGGCGGCTTAAATGTACGCAGAAGCAGCGGGCGCGATTGGTAGCATCAAAGCGGCCTTGGAAATCGCCAAGGGAGTTAGCGCACTTAAAAGTGAAACAGAAATCAACCGCGCTTTGATCGATATTCAGCGCGCCTTGTTGGATGCGCAAGCCAGTGCGTTTGACGATAGGGAGCGCATATCTGAATTGCTCAACGAGAATAAAAAACTGCAGTCTGATTTGGATCGTAACTCCGACTGGGATCAGCAGAAATCTAGGTATCAGCTCACACAATCGCCGTTGGGGGCGTATACATATGATTTAATACCAGAGGTTGCGGATGGCGAGCCTTTGCATCGGTTGTGTGCAAAGTGTTTTCAAGATGGTCACAAGTCGATTTTGAATACAATCTCAAAAGGCCGTGGCGGAGAAAAGGTTAATTGCCCCACCTGTAAGACTGATTTTTTACTGGCGAAGTTTGGCGATCCGATTGTGTCCATTCCGCGCCAGCGGACCGCTTGGTCTGACTATTAATAATTTGATCTTGCCTTCATGGAGTTGCGCCCATGAAAGTTGCCAAATGGGGCAATAGCCTCGCTATCCGCATCCCCGCCGATGTCGCCCAAGCCTTGGGGATCAAGGAGGGCGATGATATCAGCCTGCGCCGTCTGACCGAGGCGGAATATGGGGTCATCGTCGACGAAAATATGCGTAAGGCCGCAATTGAGCGGATTCGTAAATTCGCCAAGCCCCTGCCGCCGGATTATAAATTCGACCGCGAAGAGGCCAATGCCCGCTGAGCCGCTATTGTCTGCCCGACAACCCCGTCAATCACACTGCTACGCGCACCCGCTCAAATGACCGTTTGGACATTTCTATACCCCCACCAAAAGGATTAAAGGAAATTTCCTCTTGACAAGATAACCAATTTGGTTATTCATGGTGCCGCTTTCGAGGAGCGCGGTCGCGAGGTGTTTCGAGGGAGCAAGGTCTGAACCGGGTTGCACTTTCGTTCCCAGCGATCCGGATATCAGAGCGGTCGGTGCGAAGTTCGTCTTTCGAGCTCACGCGCCCGTCCCGGCCTTGGCAGGCCGCCGGACCGGTCATGGAAAGGACACTCAAACCTTTTTCCGATTATGACCGGCCCAGCATGCCACGGGCCTTGACGGCACCCTCCGAAACCCGAACGTCGCGCCAGCGACAGGACGGTTTCACCACAAAGCTGACATAGCGTCAGCCCCCGGCGAACGCCAGCGGCAAGACGCACCGACCGTGACCCCTTATCGTTCGTAAAACGAGCAAGGCCCCATCCGCAGCAATGCGGAGGGGCTTTTGTGTGTGGGCCGGTGCCCGCACTACGATCTTCCCATCTCCGTAGTGCTGAGCTTGTCGAAGCACGTTTATCCGGATAAGCGCCCTTCAACCTTTCGACAGGGCTCAAGGCTCAGGGCTACGGGAAAACTATAAGCACTATTGCTCGAGGTATCATAATACCCGTTTTAACACCCGCTCATTCCCTTGACTTTTGACTCATTCCCCGTCATTAGCGCCTCCATTCGCGGTGGAAATGGCCTCGGGGCTGTTTCGCCGTGTTTTTATTTTTAACAGGAGTTCACGCCCATGAAGGCGCTCATGAAACAGACCAAGTCGGTGAAGCCGGCTGAGGTCGAAAAGAAATGGGTGATGATCGACGCGGAAGGTCTCGTCGTTGGCCGCGTTGCGACCATCATCGCCAGCATCCTGCGCGGCAAGCACAAGCCGAGCTTTACCCCCCATGTCGATTGCGGTGACAATGTCATTGTCATCAATGCGGGCAAGGTGGCCTTCACCGGCAAGAAGCTCAATAACAAGGTTTACTACAAGCACACCGGTTATATCGGCGGCATCAAGGAAACCACGCCGGCGAAGATCCTCGAAGGCCGTTTTCCGGAGCGCGTGCTTGAAAAGGCCGTGGAACGCATGATTCCGCGTGGCCCGCTCGGCCGCCAGCAGATGAAGAATCTGCGTATCTATGCGGGCACCGAACATCCGCATGACGCCCAGAAGGCTGAAGTCCTCGACGTCGCCTCGATGAACCGCAAGAATAAGGTGAGTGCATAATGTCTGACCTCGCAGATCTCAAAGACCTCACCGAAGGCACCGAAATTATCGCTGAAACCCCGGCCCAGCCCGCCGCGCCCTTGCGCGAGCAGGAACTGGACAAGCTTGGCCGCGCTTATGCGACCGGTCGTCGTAAGGACGCCGTCGCCCGCGTATGGGTCAAGCCCGGCACCGGCAAGATCACGGTCAATGGCCGCGATCAGGAAGTCTATTTCGCGCGTCCGACGCTCCGCCTCGTCATCAATCAGCCTTTCACCGTCACCGAACGTGAAGGCCAGTATGACGTTGTTTGCACCGTCAAGGGCGGCGGCCTTTCGGGCCAGGCTGGCGCGGTCAAGCACGGCATTTCGCAGGCGCTGACCAAATATGAACCGGCGCTGCGCACCACGGTCAAGCGCGAAGGCTTCCTCACCCGCGACAGCCGCGCGGTCGAGCGTAAGAAATACGGCAAGGCCAAAGCCCGCCGCAGCTTCCAGTTCTCGAAGCGCTAAGTTTCCGCTGGATTGCTATCAACCAAAGGAGGGGTCGGTTTTTCCGGCCCCTTTTTTGTTGCATAAAGCCTTCTCCCCTTGTGGGAGAAGGATACGAAGCCTTGCGCCAAAGGCGTTAGGCGCAGTTGGAAGAGGGGTGCGAGCCTTAAGGCTCGCGCGGTCGCAACGCGACCGCAACCCCTCATCCAGCTCCGCGTAAGCTCGTTCCTCGCTAACGCTACACAACCCTCTCCCACAGGGGGAGAGGGCGTGGATTCGTGTTTTAGCTCTGCTCCAACCATCCTTGATACAGCACGACACGCCCGATCACCGGCAAAGCTACCGCAACACTAAACCGAAATCGTCTTTGTTCATCCTCCCACTCGCGCGCCGCAATGCACGGGGCGAGGGCTAGGGGTAGGGGGATCCCGCAGATTGTCCAGCGGCGTAAGTGCATCTCAAGCCCCGTCTCATCGCTCGGCAGCGCGAAGGAAAAGCGTATGGGGCCGAAGCGTTCGATGACGCCGTCGCCATCCTGGCTGAGCTCACTCGAAAAATGATGGGCGCCGAAATGGCGGGTCCAGCGTTCCTTGCCGCGGCTTTCCGCAAAATCCACATCGAGCGGATAGGTGCCGGAAGGCGGGAAGCGCATGACCGCTCCGACCAATCGGGCGAACGGATTGCCGCCGCGCTCGACCGTGCCTTCGCCCTCCGCGCCGCCATCCGCGATGATATCATGCATGGCGCGCACGGCTCCGGGCAAGCGGTCATAGGCCGGGCCCAGCGCGCGGGCATAGACGGGGGAGGGGAGCGCGGTTTCACTGATCCCGTGATGAAGCGCGAGGCGATCGAACAGCGGCGCAAATTCCTCCAGCCTCAATGTGGTCGAGGCATCGCGCGCGCCCGGCTCCAGCGCCCCTGCCAACAATTTGCGTGCGACCAGTTCCGCCGCGAGCGTCGGGATTTCCGGGCCATCGCCTTGCTCGGCGATCAGCGTCCAGCGCCGTTCAACGGGTGCGCCATCGCGCCGCCCTTTGACGATGACGTGCATGGCGGAACGATCCCCGCCCCAATTTTTGGTCGCGCGGATGAACGGCAAAATCCGTGGGGCAAAGCGTTCGAGCGAGCGCACCAGCTTCCAGCGCACCAAAAAGCTCGCCAGCCACAGGCCGGTCATCTGAAAGCACAGCTCGGTTCCGGCGCGAAAGGTGACGGCGGGCTTGCCGGGTAGCTGGTCCGGCATCAGCGCATGGTCGGGAATGTCGGCGAGCGCGAGCCAGCGGCCCTTGAGTTCGGTGCCATCGGGGGCTTCAAACCGCACGCGTTGTAACTCGCTCCAACCCGCTTTGGCGTGCCAGCGTTTGCCGCGCCACAGCCACACCGGCTGGCCCGCATAAGAGAGCGCCGCCCGCGCTACCGACTCCCCCGAACTCGCGCGGTTGGAGGCATTGATGGCCATATCGACCGCATCGACGCGGCTCATCGCTTGGGAGAGCGCGCGCACGACTGCGCCGGAAAGGGCGGGAACGCTTGAGGCACCGCTCACCAGAGCCACGCCCGCCGTCTTGGCGGCGGCATCAAGGTCACCAAAATCAACCACGAAATCCCGCGCATCGGCAAGGTCGGTATAGGGGATGCGCGCTCCGATACAGGCTTCGGGCACGGCATAGCTGCTCGCCTGAAACGGCCCCGCCGCGTCGATCACGAGGTCAGGGCGATGCTCGGCGAGAACGGCGGCGATATCGCCATTACGATCCACCGCAAGCCCGCTCGCATTGGGCAGCGTGGCGGCGAAATCTTGCGCCTTGGCGAGGCTGCGCCCCGCCACGATGATGTGCGTATCACCATCCGACAAGCGGCGCGCCAGCCGCGCGCCAAATCCGCCATAGCCACCGATGAGAAGGACGCGCTTCATAACAGCCGCTCCTGCCATTCGGGGCGCGGCACGAAACAGTGCGCACGCCGCCCGAACAGCCGATAGCGGTTGCGCGCGACCCAGCGATAGACGGGATCACGCAGGCTGACTGGAATGAGCCGCAACAGTTTTGCTGCCTGCCACGGCCAGCCCAGCGCTTCATAAATGGCAATCACCGCGTCGCTATCTCGCCGGATGCGGGTGCCTTCGATGACAATGATCGTATCGGGATCGGCGGGGTCGAGACCGGCCTCGCGCAGCAACCGCGCGCCCACTTGCCCCTGCATCGCGGCCAGCCGGAACGTTCCGCGTCGATCGTGCTCCAACACGAAGCGCGCATTGGCCGAGCACAGCACGCAATCGCCATCGAAGATGAGGATGGGATGGGTCATGGAGCGCCGCTGCCTGCCGGATCAGCGAAGACGGCCAGTTGGTGAAACAACTCGCCCAGTTGCGGGTGCTGGAGTTCGAGCACGAAGGCGAAGCGGCCGCGTCCTTCGGCATCCGTTCCGCAATCAATATGGCTGACCGTCAGCGCACCCGGTTCCATCCAGCGCGGAAGGCGCAGCCGCAGGCCGCCAATCTTGACGAAATAATGGTCGCTGACGAACAGGAGCGCCTGATCGACCACATCGAGACTCAGCGCAATGCCGACGCCGAAGCCGAGATATTCTTCGAGTCCGGTGGGCCCGGCAAAGCGTTTGACGCTGTGGATCGTCTGCGGGAAATGGCCGGCGCGGTTGTAGCTGCGCGTCCAATATTGGGAAAATCCTTCAGCATCGCCGGTCACGGAAACCTGGGCGGCAACGCCTTCTTCTTCGCCGAGCGGGAGCGGGGCTCCGACCAGCCGCCCCAATTGTGCGAATAATTTGCCGAGCCGGCTGGTGCGGCAGGAGACAACCTCCCCGACATAGGATATGCACGCGCCGCCAACGACCTTGCGGGCAAAGCGTTGTTGCACCGCGCGGGGCAGCGACGCCCATTTGCTGTGGCCCAGAATCTCCCTGAGCGGGTGAGCGGTCGCGCCGCACTGGGCTGGTCTGGCGGGATGCCATCCGGCGAATTGGCGGGCAATGGTTTGTGCGGCTCCCCTGTTCATTTTTTCCTCCCGTCGGTTATTTCTGTATGTAGAGAAATTTCTGATCAAAATTTTTTACGTTGTGATTTGACGTGAGGACTGCGCCACCCTCACGTCTTGCTCCCCGGCAGAAAGTTCAGCACCTTGCGGCCCAAGCGGATCGCGGTGAGCAATTTGGCGGGCGGCACGTTGATCATATCATCGTGCCACTGGTCCATCGTGGTCACAAATTCGTGCATCGCCTCGATCCGCTGCCGCGCGACCTTGCTGATTTGCGGGTCGGCTTCGGCTTCGGCGCGGCAGGTTTTGAGCGCGGCGACCGCCGGATCGACCTCGCGCTGCTTGCGCCCCTTGGCGATCGCCGTGAGCATTTGCCACAGGTCAACCTCGGCTTCGAAATGTTCCCGCCTATCGCCCAGCACGGGGACGCGGCGGATCAGCTGCCACGTCATCAATTCCTTGAGGCTGTTCGAGGTATTGCTGCGCGCGATGGCGAGCTTGTCGCTAATCTCTTCGGCGTTGAGCGGTCGTTCGGACAGATAGAGCAACGCATGGATTTGCGCGACCGAACGGTTGACGCCCCATTGATTGCCCATCTCGCCCCAATGAAGCACGAATTGGCTGACAGCAGGGGCCAAAGGTTGAACAGTGGCAGCCTGAGCGGCGGTCGACTCATTTTCAATAATTTCTGTCATGACAGAAATATGAGGCGTTCTTCCATTTCTGTCAACAGAGAAATGGAGTGGCATAAAGTGGGTCCACATTTACTATTGTCGCACGGTCCGAAATTGATAGTCTCGCCTTGGTCAGAGGGGAGGAGCGTGCATATGAAATGGGTGGGGTTTGTCGCAGCGGTGGTGATGGCCTTCAGCGGGTCGGCAGCGTCGGCGCGTTGGTATGAAGTATCGAGCGATCATTTTGTCGTCTATGCTGACGACAATGAAAAGGATCTGACGCTCTTTTCCGAACAGCTTGAACGCTACCATGCGGCGATGGATTTTATCACCACGGGGGAATATCCCAAGCCCAGCCCGTCCAACCGCGTCACCGTTTATGTCGTCAAGAACGAAGCCGAGGTTCGCCGTTTGGCGGGTCCGGATACCTCACGCTGGCTGCAGGGTTTTTATGTGCCACGCGCCGGCGGTTCGATAGCGATCATCCCGCGGGTGGATGCAGCGCGCGGGGACATCAATGAATCGATGCTGACCTTGCTCCATGAATATGCGCATCACTTCACCATTTCGGCGAGTGCGATGGCCTTGCCGCGTTGGGTGTCCGAAGGTTCGGCGGAATTTTATGCCTCGGCCAAATTTCTCCCCGATGGCGGCGTAAGCATCGGACGCCCTGCCGGTCATCGCGGCCTGGAGCTTCACTATGCCAAGGACGTCACCGCGACCGATTTGCTTGATCCCGACAGTTACGAAAAGCGCAAGAGCAAGGCCTATGATTCCTTTTATGGCAAGAGTTGGCTGCTCTACCATTATCTGGTGTTCAACGAGGGTCGCCGTGGGCAATTGTCAGCCTATCTGACCAAGATAGGCGAAGGGGTTCCGGCGGTCGATGCCGCCAAGCAGGCGTTCGGCGATTTTGGCGCGCTTGAGAAGGAGCTTGATCGCTATCTCAATGCCAAGCGGATGATGACGTTTAATATCAAGCCATCCATGCTGCCGGTTGGCGCGATTAATCTGCGACCCTTGCGGGAAGGAGAGGCGGCGATGATGGATGTCCGCATCCGGTCCAAACGCGGGGTTGACCGCGAGACTGCGCCCGCTGTGCTTACCGATGCCCGTGCGGTAGCGGCGCGATACCCATCCGATCCGGCGGTCCTCGCGGCCCTGGCCGAGGCGGAATATGATGCCGGGAATGACAAAGAAGCCATCGCTGCCGCGGATAAGGCGATTGTGGCCAATCCCGACGAGATCAACGCCTATGTGCAAAAAGGCTATGCCCAGTTTCGCTTGGCCGAAGCAGCGAAAGATGAAGCCGCCGCCTATCGCGACGTGCGCAAGACTTTTGTTGCGCTCAACAAAATCGAAAATGACCATCCGCTGCCGCTCATCTATTTTTACCGCACCTATGCGGCGCTGGGCAAGCCGCCGGAACTGGCCGTGCAGGGGCTTGAACGTGCGGTCGAACTGGCGCCGTTCGATATGGGCCTGCGGGCCAACCTTGCCCGCCAATATATGCGCGACAAGAAATATAAGGAAGCGCGCAACCTGCTGGCACCGGTTGCCTATAACCCGCATGGCGGCAGCCTCGCATCAGCGGCGCAGAAGCTGATCGAGAAGATTGATCAGGGCCAGGTAACGGAAGCGGAGGCAGCGGAACTGGACGGTGAGGGCTGAGGGCCGGATCTTGGGGCCGGATCTTAGGTAAAGAGATCAGCTTCCCGCCGCGCCCGGCTGCTGCGGTGCAACACATACCAGAAGGCGAGCCCGCCGATGGCGCCGGGGATGCCGAGGATGACGGCCATCGTCCAGCTGCCCCATTCACCGAATAACAGCTGGCCGGGAAGGCTACCGACGAGGAAGCCGGCGAGCATTGCTCCCCACCAGGTCAGGGTGAACCAGCGGCGATAGAGGAGATAGACGGGGAGGCCGACCACGAGCATATGGACCGCCGCGATCACCAGCGAATAGAGGCCGAAAATCGCGACCGCCGCGAACGAATCGGCTGAACCCTCAAACAGGGCAAATAGGAAACTCACCGCCATCACCGGGATGCTGGCGGCGAACGGCGCGACACAGGCTGCGATAAAAACATCGGAACCAGCGGGGTAGGGGGAACGCATCGTCGCGACCGGGCTCAATGTTTCTGTTTGGCGGCGGACGGCATGGTCCTGATCCATTGTTCGAGCAGGGCCACCCCCTCCTCATGGACGCTGCCCCGGCCAAGTTCGGGCATGGCGATACCGGGGTCGAGGCTTTTCAGCCGATAGATCATGATCGAGCTTGCCGGATCACCCGGCGCGATGTCGAAATCAAACCCGCCTGATGCGCGCCCCGCGGCGACGGGACGCTTGCCGACGCCCTTGGCGACCGGGTTCTTTTCCTCCCAGTTGAGGTTGAGGCCGGAGTTGCTCGCGGGGCCTTTGGGGTTGTGACAATGCGCGCAATTGGCATCGAGATAAGCGTGCGCGCGCTGGTCGAGCGTGCCGCTGGCCGGGTTATTCCACACCGGGAGGCGTGCGCCTGGCGGCATCGTACCGAAGGGATTGCCCGCAAGGTTGCGCGCCTTGGGGCCGATGGGGACCAATGTTCCCGAAACATCGTGGCAGCCCTTGCACTGGTTCACATTGGGTACCGCATAATCGAGCTTGCGCGGCTTGCCCGCAGCATCGATCCAGTTGACCATGGTGCGCGTGCCGGCGCGTTTGAGGTCTGCCTCCGATCCGTCCGCCCGCCACACATAGGGAAGCGCCACCCAGCCGCTCTTGCGATGGATGAGGAGCCGGGTTTCGATCATCCTGATATTCGCCTCCGGACGGCGCATATCGGCGGGATAGCCAAAGCTTTTGACCAGCACCGCACCCACCGGAAAGCGCGGCAAACCATCACCCTCCCACGCGAGCGCGGTGCCTTTGGGGAGATAAAGATAGCGCCATTTTTCGGCATAATCGGAAAAGAGCGGGGTGGTGAGGCTATAGGGCATGAGCCGCTGGTTAGGGGTGGTCCCCTGCGGTCCGGACAGCAGGCGGAATTGGGACAAGGTTGCGGGCAAGCTGTCGCTGATAATCAGCGCATCATTGACCGGCGTGGTGCCGCCGTTGCTCGCGAGCATGGTCCAGGCCGACAGGGCGGCGAGGGAGGCCTGCCAAGGCTTCACTTGATCGCCTGCTCCATCGCGGGCGGGAGAGTGATGCGCGTGGTCGCGGGGAGCGGCTTATTTTCATAAGTCATTTGCAGCACACGCGGCTTGGCGGTGGAAAGATCGGCCCCCGGCGCGCTGAGACCGAGAATGAGCGCGGCGCCATCGCGCACCTCGATCCTGCTGCCGGTGCCATCCCAAATCACTGAGGGCAATGATCCGCCAAAGGCCGCCGCCATCTGCTCGCCGCCCGGGAATTGCGGCCCCGGTTTCCATCCGGCGCGACCATATTGGTTGCCATAGACATAGATATCGCTCCCCGTCGGCGTGTAATTTTTGTCGTCAAACGGTGCGCGATAGCCCGCAATCATCACGTTCGCGGTGGCATTTTCCTCGATCCGGTTGTTGAACAGATGGACGTTGCGATTGGCCATGACGAGGATGCCGGTGCCGTTGGGCACGGTCGCGACGATATTGCCCTTGGGCGCGAAATTGGGAGTATCATTGCGACCGACATAATTGGCAAAGACATTGACATTCTTGCCCCCCATCTGCGGGAGGTTGGGGAGGTCGAAGATCAAGATGCCGCCGGTATTGCGCGTCGCGATGTTGGAATAGACATCGGCATCATAGCTGTTTTCGATCTCGATCCCTGCGACATTGAAGCGCGCGTCCGAATTGCGCACGATGATGTTTTTGGATTGGCCGACATAAATGCCTGCATCGGAAGCCCCGCGCACGCTGACAGCATCGATCAGCACATTGGTCGAGGTGACCGGATAGACGCCATAAGCGCCGTTGCTTTGCTTGGGGCCGCCGGTCCATTCGACGCGGAGTTTATAAAAGACGATGTTGGAAACGCCCTTGGATTTGATCCCGTCGCCCTTGGTGTCCTCGACCGCGAAATCGCGCAGCACCACGTCGTCCGAGGTAATGAGCAAGCCTTCGCCCGCGCCCTTCTGGCCCTTGAACGACAGGATGGTCTTGTCTGCGCCAGCGCCGCGCACGGTCACCTTATCGACATCGAGCGAGAGGCCATCGGTGAAATCGAAGCGGCCTTCGCCCAGTTCGATCACGTCGCCGGGTTTGGCATCAATGAGGGCGGTCTGCACGCGCTCCTGCGCATTTTCACCTGCGGCGACACGCAGCGTTTCAGCCTGAAGCGGCGCAGTGAGTGCCGCGCTCGCAAGCGTCAACACCGTCAGGGTGCGGATCATGATCGTCTCTCCTTTGATGCCTCTATTCCACTCTTAAGGTGGGGGGCTGTCAATCCGCCTTTTTGTAAACTCCTTGGGTGCGGCCATCGGGCCAGACCGGGGCCAGCCCTTCGCGCGTGACGTTCAACCGCATCTGGTCGAAGGGCATTTCGTCGCCGTCATTGCTATAGGCAAGAATGAACTGCACGCCGGAGCCGAGCGCGGGCAGCTCCAATGTCTGTTCGGGAAAACCGCTGGCGGTACTGCCCTTCAGCCGGATGCGGACCGGCTTTGCCGCACCGTCCTTGAGCAGGATGAGGCCGTCAAGCAAGGATGCCGCTTCTTCGCGGCCATCGGGATAAATCAGCGTCGCGCCGAGCGCATCGTCCTCCGCGGGTCGCCGGCCGAGGCCGCGCTGGACTTGCTCGAGGCGGGGATTTGCGATGATCAACTGGATGGCCGAGCGCGGCTTGATTGCGCCGGGATTGGCATAAGGCGAGGGTAGCTTCTCCGCCTCTGTCCGCGCGCCTGTATTGACCAGCGCCACATAATGGGCTTCGGTTCCCTGATGCCAATCCTGCCGCTCCGCCAGCGCATAAGGCTTGTCGATCACGGGAAGGGGATCGGCGATGAGGATGATCTGTTCCGCGCCCTTGGGTCCGCGATATTCCCAGCGCCCGGCGGCATATTGGTCAACCGAACCATAGCTGATGAACCAGCGGAACCGGCCATCGTCGGTGAGCTGGAGGCCGGACCCCACTTCCATCACCCCTTCGAGAAGGTAATCGCCGGGCGCGTTTTTGCGCCCCTCGACCAGCTCGGGCAGCATTGGCGGGCGAACAGCGTTTGACGGTATGTCTTCGGCAGCGAGCGGTTCATCTTTATCCATGCTGGTCTGCTGCGCATTGGCGGGCATCTGTCCAAGTGCCACCATCGCCGCGATCACAGCGATAGTCGTGGTCCCTATGTGTCGCTTCATCCTGCCTTTTCTCCCTCCGAGCGGGCGCATGCTAGCGAAAAACATTGCGCGCGCAATCGAAAGCAGGCAGCAGCGCGCGCATGATCAAGATGATGGCCGCCTTGCTATTGTTCGCGCTCGTTGCCGGTGGCGCATGGGCCTTTGCGACGCGGGGTCCGCAAAAGCTCGACCAGCTTGACCGGCTGGCAGGGAGCAGCGCGGCTGTGCTTGCGGCGCGCGATGTGGCCTATGGCAAGGCCGCGCGGCAAAAGCTGGATATGTACCGACCCGCCGCCGCGCCGGAGGGCAAGGCGCTCCCGCTCCTGATATTTTTCTACGGCGGCAGCTGGAACAGTGGCGACAAGGCTGATTATGCCTTTGCCGCCAAGGCTTATGCGGAGGAAGGCTTTGTCGTGGCGCTACCCGATTACCGGCTCAACCCGGCGGTCAAATTTCCGGCCTTTGTCGAAGATGCGGCAGCCGCCGTTGCCAAGGCGCGGGCGCTTGCGCCGGACTATGGTGCGGACCCCGACCGCATCCTGCTTGCGGGCCATTCGGCGGGCGGGCATATAGCGCTGATGCTCGCGCTTGACCCGCAATGGCTGAGGACCGCAGGCGTATCCTCTGGGGCGATCAAGGGCGTTGCCGCGCTCTCCGCACCGACCGACTTTTACCCCTTCACCAACGCAGCGGCCAAAGCGGCGCTCGATGGCCCGCAGCCCGAATTGACCCAGCCGCTCCATTTTGCCCGCGCCGATGCCCCGCCGCTGTGGCTCGGGACGGGGAGCGACGATGTGACGGTCAAACCGCGCAACAGCCATGTGCTGGCCGCCGCCCAGCAAAAGCTCGGCGCGCGGGCGGTGGCCAAGGATTATCCCGGCCTCGATCATGTCGACCCGCTGATGGCGCTGGCGCGGCCTTGGCGCGGCAAAGCGCCGGTGCTCGCCGACAGCGCCGCATTCCTGCATGAGGTGGCCCAATGACCACAGCCGTTACCGCCCTCCTTCTCGCCGGACGTCGCCCCGGCACCGATCCACTTGGCGAGGCCTATGGGGTGCGTGACAAGGTGCTGATCCGGATTGCTGGCGAAGCGATGCTATCGCGCGTTGCCAAGACGCTGGTGAGCCATAAGCGGATCGCCAAAGTCGTGGTGGTGGCGCAGGACCCGGCGGCGCTGATGCAGGACGAGCAGACCCGCTGGATGGCGCTCCACCACAAGGTCGCAACGCTGGCGGGGCCATCCTCGGTATCGGCGGCGGTTGAAGAGGGAATCGCGCGCGAAGGCGGGCCGCTATTCGTCACCACCGCCGACAATGTGCTGCTCTCCCACGCGATGATCGACCATTTCCTGGCGAGCGCCGCCGGGCATGATCTGGCCGCAGGTGCGGTCGAGCGGCAAGTCTTGCTGATGCGCTATCCCAATTCGCAGCGCACCTGGCTCAAGTTCAAGAACGGCTGGTGGTCGGGCGCGAACCTGTTCTGGTTTGCGGGGCCCAAGGTCAAGCCGCTGCTCGACTTATGGCGCGGGGTTGAACAGGATCGCAAAAAGGGCTGGAAGATTATCGCGAGCTTCGGCCCCGTACTTCTCGCGCAGGCCGCGCTCGGCCTTATCACCGGGCCGCAGGCGGTGGCCAAAGCGGGCCGCAAACTCGGCCTTGACGCGGCATTGGTGCCGATGCCGCAAGCCGAGGCCTGCATCGATGTCGACAAGCCTTCTGACGTGGAACAGGTCGAGGCGATTCTCGCGGGTATGGCCAACGCGACCTAAAGTTCGTCGCCCGGAACCTCACCCATCACAATTTCGACATGGCGATCCCAGCGGAACAAAGTGGAGGCGCGCATCGCGCCGCTCTTGCCGATGCGTTCACGCATGTCAGGGTCGGAGAGGAGGAGCGCCAGCGCCTGACTAACTTCGGCGGGGCTGTGACCGTCAACGACGAGACCCGAGTCTTCATCGCGGACAAGTTCGGCGCTGCCGCCATCTTTGCCGACAATCACCGCGCACCCGCTCAGCATCGCATCGGCGATGGCAATGCCGAACCCTTCAAAATCGCGGCCTTCATCGGCGGTTATCTGGGGGTGGATAAAGATGTCCGCGTCGCGATATAATTGTTCGGCGCGACGCTGTTCGACAAAGCCCGCCAGCGTCACGCGCTGTTCCAGATTTTGGCGTTTGATGAGGTCAGCGAGCGCCTGCTCCTCCGGCCCGCGTCCGCAAATGACATAATGGAAGGGTAGCCCGCGATCATGGCACACGGCCGCTGCCTCGATCGCCGCAGCGATATTCTTGCGGGGCTCAAGCCGACAGAGCGACAGAACCAAAGGGATACGCTCTCGCGTTGCCATCACGTAATTTTCATTGAGCCCGCGCGTGATGCCGTTCCACGCCACGACCGGTATGATCGCTCCGTCCAGCCGTCGCGCTAATTGGTCCGCCGAATAATGGCTGACCGCGATCACGCGGTCGGCCTTGCGCGCGACGCGGCGCATCACGGCGAAGGCAAGCCCGCTCGGATACATGAACTCGCGGCCATGAAAGGTGGTCACATAAGGGACGCCGAGCAACATTGGCGGGACGGACGTGCGCCAGGTGGTCGCGTGGATGAAATCGGGCTTGCCTTCCCGCTTCAACAGATAGCGCATCGCCCGCAGGAATTTGAACAGGATCGCGGGGGATTTTCCGGGACCGATATCGATGACGCGCACCGGCCCGATATCGGCATCACGAGGCCCCGCGCTGGTTTGTGTGAACACAACAACCAGAGCCCCCCGAGCCGCATAACTTTCAGCTACCGAGCGGGCATAGGTCTGCATTCCGCCCTCGTCGGGCGTGTAGCCTTTTGCCATCACCCAGACGGTTTTGTTGTGAAGACTTCCGGTCATGACATAACGCCCGTTATGCTAATCGCTCGCGGACGGAGGCGTGTCGCTGCCGGTTTGCGAGGACGCGTTCTGCGCCTTGCGAACCAACCAGCCGAGCAACACCAAAGCCAGCACGCTTTGCAGCAGCAAATGATATCCCGCTCCTATTACACCAAATCGATTCAGAAAAAACGGTAAGAGCGGGAGCAATCCGATGTTGGTAAGAAGATTGACCGCGATTGATTGTCCCGGTTTGCCGAGCGCGGTGAGCGCGGACGAGAAAGTTGGCCCGCCGACGATCATTGCCCGCCCGATAACGATCACAATAAGGAGCGGCACGGCGGCCTCAAACCCTTCTCCGCCCATAAGTTTCAAAAGCTGCGGCGCGAACAGCGAAATCACCAGCGCCACCGGCAAGGCGACGATGGTGGCTAACCCGACGCTTTTCCAGATGGCGGTGCGGCTTTCCGCCGCCTTGCCTTCTGCCGCGAGGCGAGCCGCGACCGCGTAGCTGGCGTGGCCCAGCATCAACGCTGGTTGTTGGAGGATAACGCTCGCGCGCTGCGCCAGCGAGAACAGGCCCGTCGCAGCCGGCCCCAATATCCAGCCGATCACCAGCGGGACCGCACGCGGTGCAAATTCGCGCAAGGTAATGTCCGCATTGGTGGTCAGGATGAAGCGCATAAAGCCGGGATTGGCGCGGTTGATTTCGCGCAAAGTGGTACGGCTCGGCTGTTCGAGGTTCATCTTTTTAAGCTGCCACAGCCCCATGATCCACATCGATACGCCTTCCGCCAGCGCGCTCACTAACCAGATCCAGATGAAGCCGGTGAGCCCCCAGCCGTTCGCCCACGCGATAAGCGCGCCGATGAGCCGGGTCACGGGCATGACAATCTGATGCCAGCCGATGAGATCGAACCGCTCGGCAATCTGGAGAATGCCGTTGGGGGTGGTGCGCACCGTTGCGATAATCGAGAGCGCATAGAGTGGCGCCAATTGCATCGCGGCGGGCGGCCAGTCGAGCCGGGGGCCGATCAACGGCACCAATATGATCGCGACAACTACCGCGATCACGAAAAAACCGAGCTCGAACAACGTCATGAACCGGACAAGTTGGCGAAACCGGCCATGGTCGCCGGCCAACAAGGCATCATGCCCATAGCGTACGAGGCCATGCCAGCCGGAAAAGGCGATCACCCCGCCGATCATCACCGCATAGCCGTGAACGAGATTGAGCACCCCATATTCGGTGACGCCCAACATTCGCGCGGCAATCACCAAATAGCCAAGGCTGATAACGCCTGCCGCAGCTTTGCCGGTGAGGAGGCCGGAAAGGAACCTCCAGATTTGGCGTTGGGCCGACCTTGAAGGCATGTCAGCTCCGTTCATTACGCGTCGCTCAACGGGGCGAACAACCGTTCGTAGCTTTGGGCAACGCTTGTGATATCATAGCGCGTATATTGATCTTTTGCGTCGATCTGCCGCGCGGCAGGCGGCTGCGACAGGAACGCGGTTACGGTCTGTGCATAGGCGATGGGGCAACGCGTCTCAACGATCCGCCCGTGCCGGTGATCGGTTAGGATTTCTTCCATCGCGTTGCTGCACCGCCTGGCGATGACGGGCGTGCCTTGGGCGAGCGATTCCACGGCTACTGCTGGATAGCCTTCGAAATTGGAGGTGAGCAACAATGCGGCACTTTGCCGGAAAAGCGGCGTGACATCATCCAATATGCCATGAAATATGACGCGCTTATCGACGCCGAGTTTGACCGCATGGGCCTCTAAACTATGCCGCAGTCGGCCATCTCCGGCGATATGCAGAACCATCTCGCGGTCGGGCAAAGCAGCCAGCGCAGATATCGCAAATTCCACATTTTTTTGAGCTTCAAGCCGCGCCACGACGCACAACTGTTTCGGGTTGCGCTCCCCGTCACGCGCGCGCTTCGCTTCTTTGAAGTTGGCCGCATCAAGGATCGGACTGGTGACCGTCGCCACCGCAATATGTTTTCCCAACGCCCGGCGCGCATCGCTTGCGAGATTGGGTGACATTGCGACTGCGGTCGTTACTGCCTTCAGCCGATAACGGCAAATCCAGGAAAAGATGAAGTTGCGCAGAGCGCTTTTGTCGGTCCGGACAATCGGATTGCTGATCTGGGCGATGATCCGCGTCTGCGGCCCGGCGCTTTTGCGCATTGCGCGAATGGCCGGATAATAGCTGTTGCCCGGAACGAACAGGACGGAAAGGTTGCGTGCATTTGCCTCCTCGCCGCACCATTCGCCAAAGGCACGGCCTGATCGGGCTTTTCCCTTGGCCGCTTCCAATTTTCCCGGCGGCGCCGTTATGATCGCGAGCGCGCCAGTCGGGACCGTGTCAGCGAGGAGCGTTGCCTGGCGTCCTTCGCTACTGCCCATCAATAATGTGACCTGATGACCGCAGGCAGCCCATTGGCGGGCGAGGCGGATGGCAATGCGCTCGCTGCCGCCCAGAGCGAAACTGCGCAACACGATACCGATGCTTACAACCTCAACCATGACGGGCCAGTCGTTCAATCGCGTCGGCGGCACGCTCGGCGGATGGGCGGTCGCTGACATCGAAGGTGCTCGCGAACAATTCCTGTTGCCTGACGAGATAGGCGTTGTGGTTGGCCACCGCAGCATCGATTTGTGCGATAATATTGTCTGCACTCGTCGCCACCGGCCCGGCCTCCCAATGGAGGTAATTGGGATCGCCTTGCCACTTGGTCTCGTGTGCGTCGAGGAACAGACAGGGGCGCGGCGTCAACAAAAATTCATAAATCTGGCTGCTTGCATCGCCCATATAAATGTCCGCCGCCTGCGTGTAGCGCATGTCGGTGCTCGCCTCGCTCCCCAGATCAATCAGCATATGGGGAAAGGCGCTATAGGCCGGGTCCGGCGGTACTGCACGCGCGGCAGAGAGTTTGTCGAGCGCGAAATTGACCGGGCGGTGGAACAGCATCACGTGCGGCGCGAAAATGAGATTATAGCGATCCTGCCCGGCGAATTGCCGCAATATGTCCTCGCCCCACTGATACCAGCTCGAAAGATGGGGGCTGGGGTGCGGGTTATAGAGCACGGTCGGGCGGCCATTGGCCTGAAGCGGCAACTGCGGCGGCGTTTCGGGCAACAGGTCAAATTTCACATAGCCCGTGAGCGCTATTTTTTCCGGCGCAACCCCCACTGCAATCAGCCGGTCGCGAATTTTCGGCCCCGCGACCAGTGAGAGGTCGAACGCCTTGCTTTCCTCGCTGAACCCGATAGCGCGGTCGCCGGCACCATGGCGGCTGTGAACGATCTTGAGATTGTTCAATCCATAGCGTGTCTTCAGCCCCAACGAGGTTTTTTCCGAAACCACCAGCACATCAAACTGACGGAAAAAATCGAGATTGTCCGCATAAATGGACAGCCGGTTCGCGGGAACGATCCGGTCGAGCGCGGCAGCGAGCTTTTGCCGCAAGCCCGCCTTGGTCCGCAACCGCACCAGTGTCATGCTGCCCAGCGCATCACCCGCAATACGCCGCACTTCCTCTTCGACCACGTCACTGGTGACCGCGAGTATGATCTCATGCCCTCCGCGCTTCGCCAAGGCGAGCGCAATCGGCAGGCTATGCGCCACCTGGTGCGCTTGGTCATGGTTGAAGAGAAAGCCGATACGCATGGGTGCGCCGCTTAACCGATCAGGCCCGTATGCAAAAGCCATGAATTGAAAAGCGGCAAATTCGCCATTGAGCCGCGCCGTGCTTTTGGCTAACGGCCTTTGGAAGGCCCATTTCGTACCGGGCACATCATCCAGGGGAAGCTAGACCGACATGGCTGAATTCACATTGCCCGCCAACAGCAAGATCAACGGCAAGCCGCGCCATTACCCCGCGACCGGCAGCGGAGGGCGGGTGAAGAAATTCAAAATCTATCGCTATGATCCCGATACGTCGGAAAATCCGCGCTATGACAGCTATGACATCAATCTTGATGAAACCGGGCCGATGGTGCTGGATGCGATCATCAAGATCAAGAATGAAATCGACCCCACGCTGACCTTCCGCCGGTCGTGCCGCGAAGGGATTTGCGGCTCCTGTTCGATGAACATGAACGGCAAAAACGGCCTTGCCTGCACCACCGCAATCGAGGATCTCAGTGGCGATGTGACGATCACGCCCTTGCCGCACATGGAGGTGATCAAGGACCTCGTCCCCGATTTCACCCATTTTTATGCGCAATATAATTCGATCAAGCCGTGGCTCCAGACCGTGACGCCGACGCCGTCGGACAAGGAGCGGCTGCAATCGCCCGAAGATCGTGCCAAGCTCGATGGGCTTTACGAATGTATCCTGTGCGCCTGCTGCTCGACCTCGTGCCCGAGCTATTGGTGGAACAGCGACAAGTTTCTTGGTCCCGCGATCCTGCTTCAAGCCTATCGCTGGCTTGCCGACAGCCGCGACGAGGCGACCGGCGAGCGTCTGGACGAACTGGAAGATCCGTTCCGCCTCTATCGCTGCCACACCATCATGAACTGTTCGAACGCGTGCCCCAAGGGCCTGAGCCCGGCGCGCGCCATTGCCGAAATCAAGAAGATGGAAGCCGAACGCCACGTTTGATGGGAATGGCCTGACCTTGATAGGCCGAACCAAAAGGGAGAGATTTGGTGAAGAAGATTATCGCTTGTGCAGCCGCTTTGGCCCTAGTCGGGGGCTGCGGTAGCAAGACGGAAACCGTAACCGTTCCCGATGGCAAGGGCGGCACCGCCACGATCAAGGGTGACGGAGAAAAAGCCGTCATCACCAATGCGGAAGGCAAAACGACAAGCTTTGACAGCACAAAGGCGGACTTTCCTGATTTCGCTCCGCAATATCCCGGATCCAAGGTCGTGACCCAAGCAACCATGAGCAGCGACGGCTCCAAGGTTGCGACGATTGAGCTTAATAC
Source organism: Pseudomonadota bacterium (assembly GCA_023458055.1). Taxonomy (GTDB): domain Bacteria; phylum Pseudomonadota; class Alphaproteobacteria; order Sphingomonadales; family Sphingomonadaceae; genus JAFAFE01. The sequence goes on along the minus strand of JAEXAW010000084.1, from coordinate 124,112 downwards.
GGCCGATACTCCTGCAGCGGTGGGCGAGTTTTATAAAAAGTCGCTTGGCGCCAAGGGCATGGAACCATCGGTAATGACCGTTGATAACAGCGTCATGGTCAACGCAGGCGGCAAAGAATTGCCGAGCGCGATCATCGTCGCCGCACCGGCTGACGAAGGCAGCGGCACCAAGGTCAGCCTTATCCTGAGCACCAAGCAATAAGGTGAAGCTTGGCTGATCCCCGACGCGGTAGCGAACGTCGACGCATATGGCCGGTCCTGATTGCGTTGGGATTATTGTTTGCGGCGGCCTGGTATTTCAGCAATTATATCGTTCGCTGGATGAATCCGCCGCGTCCGCCGATACTAAAACCCGCTACGCCCGAGCAGGAGTTACGGACCGGTAGCGGCAGCGCGCGATTTTCCTTTTACGCGCCCCAATATCCGGGGTCGCAGATTGTCGATGCCGCGAACTATCGCAATAAGGATGGCGAGCTTATGATGGTCGAATTATCGACCCCGGACGACCTTGCAACGGTTTCCGAATATTACCGCGGCGAGTTGGCAAAGCTGAGCTTTCGCCCCAATTTGCAGAAAGAAGGAAGCGGGTTATCAATTCGAGGCGTGCGGCCCAGTGCGGGTCTCTCGGTGCTGATCAGCTTGCAGCCCCGCGAAGGTGGTGGCACCACCATCCAGTTAACCGATACCTCGAACAGTATCTCCAAAAAATCAAACAGAGTAGCCGATTAATGTCCGACGCCCCCGCCATCATCCATATTGACGATCCGGATAATCCGGGCTGGAAGACCTGGAGCATCAACGATGATCGCCGCTTCAATGCGATCGCATTGGGTAAGATCATCGTGCGCCCGACGGGAGACCAACGGGCGATGGTGCGGATGTTCCCCACCATCGCGCACAGCAATCTGATGGACAAGGTGCATGGCGGGGTGACACTCGCTTTTCTCGATGTCGGCCTGTTCGCAGCCTCGGCCGTGACCGGGCATTTCCATGCGCCGGGATCGGTGACGATCAGCCTCGACACGCAATTTATCGGCGCGGGCGAAATCAACCAGCCGCTCGATGCCGATATCGAAATTGTGCGCGCGACCAAAAGGCTGATCTTCCTGCGTGGTCTGGTAGTGCAGGGGGATAATAATATCGCCTCCTTTACCGGGATCATTCGCCGCGCCAGCGGGGATGCATCGACCACCACCGCAGGGGGCTGAGCATGAGCAGTGTGGTCGAAGCCTATCAGGCGATGGTCGCCAATGGCGAACTGAAACCCGACGCGGATCAGGCAGCTGCCGCAGCGCGGCTGGGACGGCTGCAACAGCAATTGGAGAAGGCACCCGCGAGCGGGGGTTTCCTGGGGCGACTGTTTGGCAAAGCCGAACCGGCATCACCGCGCGGCATCTATATGTGGGGCGCGGTCGGGCGCGGTAAATCGATGCTGATGGACCTGTTCTACGACCATCTGGACATTACCGAAAAGCGCCGCGTTCATTTCCATGCCTTCATGATCGAGGTCCATGCGCGGCTGCGCGAAGCGCGCAAGAGCGAGAGTGGCGATCCCATTTTACCCGTCGCCGAGAGCCTGACCGAAGGCCTGCGCCTGCTGGCGTTCGACGAGATGGTGATCAATAACAGCGCGGATGCGATGATCCTCTCGCGCCTGTTCACCGCGATGATGAAGGATGGGTTGACCGTGGTTGCGACCTCCAACCGGCCGCCGCAGGATCTCTACAAGAACGGGCTCAACCGCGAACATTTCCTGCCCTTTATCGATCTCATCGAAACCCGGCTCGATGTGCTGAGTTTGAACGGCCCGACCGATTATCGCCGCGACCGCCTCGGCGGCGCAAAATTATGGTATGTGCCCAATGGCCCCGAAGCGACCAAGGCGCTCAGCGATGCCTTTTTCCGCCTCACCGACTTTTCGGTCGAAGACCGCGCCCATGTGCCGAGCGCCGATCTTGACGTGGGCGGCGGGCGCATCCTCCATGTGCCCAAATCGCTTAAGGGTGTGGCCGTCTTTTCGTTCAAGAAACTCTGCGGCGAAGCGCGGGGGGCGAGCGACTATCTTGCCATCGCGCGTCACTATCATACGGTCATTCTGGTCGGCATCCCGAAACTCGGCCCGGAAAACCGCAACGAGGCCGCCCGCTTCGTCACGCTGATTGACGCGCTCTATGAATATAAGGTCAAATTCCTCGCGGCGGCAGATGCCGAACCCGACCAGCTCTACACGGCAGGCGATGGAGCGTTCGAATTTGAACGCACCGCCAGCCGCCTCATGGAGATGCAATCGGACGCCTACCTCAGCCTCGGGCATGGGGAGGCTTGAAGCCGTTTGTCGAGTTTTGGGTCAGGCTTCAATCAGGTGTCTGGCTGCTGCACTTAAAAATGCACTTCGGCTAACTTTCCGGCGTCCTGCTTCTTCGTCAATCGCATCCAGCATGCCTTGGTCCAACGTGATATTGACGCGCACAGTTTTTCCGGCATCGCGAATATAGGGGACGCGGATCAGAAATGCGCCCTCGGCTAAATCATCAGCCGCAAGTTGGCGGATATGCTGATAATCCGACGGATTGGGAGCGCTATCGACATCGTCAAGATAAAGGGCGATGGCCTCTCCAGCGTTAGAGATGAGATCCGCTTCGTCGTCTGCGGCGGAAAAACATCCCGGAAGGTCGGGGAAGGAAACGCCAAATGCGCTGTCTTCGTCCTTATGAACTATGCCATAATAATGGAGCATCGATTGCCTCGTTATAGGTGCTTGAATTCGAATCCATAGGGCTTGTCGCTAAAGCCACCCGGCTGCTTTTGCTATTGATCTTGCCGTTCCCTTTGGGAGGTCTTTTTTCGGGTGAGGCAGGATAATAACCTGATTATCTTTTTTGAGTTTGCGGTGTGATCCTTTTCCGCCACCGCCAATCTCTTCCCATCCTTCCTTCTTCAACCGCTTCAATATAGCCTTGCTGTTTGTCTCGAGCATCGCGTTTCAATCCGAAATCATGTGTATATAAATACGCATTGGATACCGCTGTGTCAATCATGCCGATGTGTGTAAATATACGCATTAAAAAAGAGGCCCCGGTTTCCCGGAGCCTCGTTTGTTCGACCCTATCGTGTCGCTTAGAACACGGCCCGCAAAATTTCGCGGATGACATAGGTGGTGGGGTCCACCCGATAGACATAGCCGTCATAATAACGGTAAGTGCCGTTGCTATAATAGTTGCGATACTGGCGCGGCACATAATCGTCGCGATACGTGTAGGGCAGGCGTTGGCCTACCGTCCAGCGCGCCTTTTTGGCTTGGCCCGGGGGCATACAGCCATTATTCTTCTTGGCGAGGCCCGGCGGACAATTGCTGCCATAATATCGGCCATCGCGATAATATTGACCATTATACCAATAGCCACGGCCATCGCCATAGCGCACGCGGCTTGAATCCCAGCGACGGGTATCGCGGTCATAGCGACTGCGATCATCATCACGGCGATCATAGCGGCCGCGATCATCATAGCGGTCATAGCGTTGGCTCTGGGCATTTTTGCCCTTGTTATTGCCATGACCATTGCCCTTGCCCTGAGCGAGCGCAGGGCTGGTGGTGGCGAGCGCACCGAGCGCTGCAAGCAACATCATTTTCTTCATCGTCCCATCTCCTGACTTGTTCGATGATGAGAGGCCAACGCAGCGCCGCACGGGAAGGTTGCATGAACAGAAAACAACATTCTGTTCATGGATTTGGCCGCGCGACTTTGTCGGCTAGGGGACGAGGGTCGTAAACAGGAAGGCGGCGAAAATAACCAGATGGATCACGCCCTGGATGATCGTGGTTCTGCCGGTGCCGAGCGTGAGCGTGCTGACGATCAGGGTCAGGACCAGTAGCGTGATCGACTTGGCGCTGAGGCCAAGGACGAGATCAAGATCGAGCATGAGCGACACGACCGCGACCACCGGAATGGTGAGGCCGATCGTCGCCAAGGCGGAACCGATGGCGAGGTTGAGGCTGGTCTGGAGCCGGTTTGCTTGCGCCGCGCGGACGGCGGCGACCCCTTCCGGCATCAGCACCAGAGCCGCGATGATGATGCCGACCGTGGCGGCCGGCGCACCTGCCTCCAGCACCGCCGAGCGGATCGCGGGGGAGAGGGCTTTGGCCAGCAAGACGACCGCAACCAGGGCCGCGATCAGCAATCCGAACACCGCCGCGAAGGTCATCCCTTCGGGAGACGGACCATGGTCGAGCGGCTCTTCGTCCTGATCCTCTGCTGCCCGCTCGGCCTCGTCGTGCGGCTTGGGCAGAAAGTAAGAGCGGTGGCGGATGGTTTGCGCGACCACATAGGTGCCATAGATGATCAGCGAGATAACGCCGACGAAGACCAGTTGTTTGGATGAATAAACCGGCCCCGCCTCGCTGGTCGTGAAATTGGGCAGCACGAGGGTCAGCCCCGCCAGCGTCGCGATCATCGCGAGGCCGGCGCTCACCCCATATTGGGTATAACGTTGTTCGGTATGCCGGTGCCCGCCCGCCAGCAGGCACACGCCGATCATCCCGTTCAGCACGATCATGATCGCGGCAAACACGGTATCGCGGGCAAGCGCGCGGGCGGATTCGCCGTCGTTGAGCATCATCGAGACGATGAGCGAGCCTTCAATGATGGTCACGGCCAGCGCGAGGATGAGCGTGCCGAACGGCTCTCCGACTTTGTGGGCAATCAATTCGGCATGATAGACCGCGACCAGCACCACCGCGCCCAATATGACCGCGAACAAGGCGATCATTGCACCATTGTCCGAGGCTCCGAACAGGCTAGCGCCGACGCCCAACACCGGAAGGGCGATCGCCCACCAGGGCAATTTAAACGTGTCGGAATGGGTCGGGGCGGGGTCTGTCTCGGCTGAATCCATAGCGCCTCTTATACAAATGCTGCGCTTCAACGCCAGCGCCGATGCGAAAGCTTATTGACTTGGGGCGGGCAGGCGCGATGCTGGCTACACCACCTCACAAGGAGACCAGCCGCATGTATCGTTCCGCCATCCTTCTCGTTTCGCTTGCGTTCGTGGCATCCCCCGCATCGGCGCAGGCACAGGATCCGTGGCACGCCAAGGCGCGGGAAATTATGGATAGAAGCGTCGCTTTCAAAACGGTGCAGGGCGAAGACCAGGTGCCCGCTTATGCCGCCTATCTCGCCAGTCTCTATAAAGCGGCGGGTATTCCCGAAGCGGATATCCGGATTCTTCCCTATGGCAAGACCGCCAATCTGGTGGTGCGCTGGCGTGCGGCGGGTAAGCCCGCCAAAAAGCCGATCTTGTTGCTCGCGCATATGGATGTCGTTCCGGCGCTTGCCGAGGATTGGGGTGGCAATGATCCGTTCAAGCTGCGCGAGGAAAATGGCATCCTCTATGCGCGCGGCGTTTCGGATAATAAATCCGGCATTGTCGGGACGACCACCGCGCTCCTCAAATTAAAGCCGCAAGGCTTCAAGCCCAAGCGTGACATCATTGTGTTTTATTCGGGCGATGAGGAGACGGATGGCGAAGGCGCAAAACTCGGCGCGACCCAATGGCGCTCGCTGGTTGATGCCGAATTCGGCCTCAATTCGGATGGCGGCGGCGGGTCGATGCGGGAAGATGGATCGGTCGAAAGCTTCGACATCCAGATCGCCGAGAAAACCTACGCCGATTATGAATTCATCGTGCGCAATGATGGCGGGCATAGTTCGCGCCCCAAGCCTAGCAACGCCATCTATGAGCTGGCGGACGCGCTCACCCGGCTCGGCCAATATCGGTTTGAACCGCAGCTGATCGAATCGACCCGCGCTTATTTTGCAGAACGGCAGAAGGATGAAAAAGGGCCGCTTGGCGATGCGATGCGGGCCTGGCTCAAAAATCCGTCCGATGGCGCGGCAGCGGATGTGATCGAAAAAGAGGAGATCGGCATGACCCGCACGCGCTGTGTTGCGACCATGCTGAACGGCGGGCATGCGCCCAACGCGCTCCCGCAAATGGCGCGGGCGGTGGTCAATTGCCGCATCATGCCGGGGGTTGAGCCTGAAGCCATCCGTCAGGAACTGGAAAAGATTGCCGCCGATCCTGCGGGCAAGGCCAAGGTCGAGGTAAAGCAAGTGGGTGTCAGCCAGATGAGCCTGCCATCACCTCTCCGCGCAGATGTAGTCAAAGCCTATACCGAAACCGTGCGGGCGCTCCATCCGGGCGCGCCGGTTATCCCGCGCATGTCGACGGGGGCAAGCGATGCCCGCCCGTTCCGCAATGCCGGGATCCCGATCTATGGCGTCAACGGCAGCTGGAGCCTGCCGGGCGGCAGCGGTGCACATGGCAAGAATGAACGGCTGCCGGTCAAGGCGCTGGGCAACAATGTCGATCATTGGGCGCTGTTGATCAGCAAGCTGGCGGGGTAGGGCGGGCAGTCTCTGTGCTCCTGCGAAGGCAGGAGCCTAGGGCCGTAACGCACGCTCGTATAACTCTATGCCCCTGCCTGCGCAGGGGCACATCGGCAATGTCATGGGCAATGTTATAATCCACTATTGCTATTGCGAATGAATCGCATAAATAGTTGTCGCCCCCGCCTTTGGTTTAGGTTGAAGTCTCTTCGATAAGCGCGTATGCGCGGGCCCGTCATTTGGGTGAATGGTTTGTTTCGCCCGCAAGATTCGGCTTCGCAGGCGCGCTTCGGCGGCTGCGACAGGGCGGGTAAAAGGACCCCTCTGGCATTGGCGGCCTTGACCAAGGCATAAGGAGTTTCATCGATGGCTCGCAAGAAGATTGCCCTTATCGGCGCCGGTATGATTGGCGGCACGCTCGCGCATCTCGCAGCGAAAAAGGAAATGGGCGACATCGTCCTGTTCGACATCGCCGAAGGCATGCCGCAGGGCAAGGCGCTCGACCTTGCGCAATGCGGCCCGATTGAAGGCTTTGATGCGAACATCAAGGGCACCAATGATTATGCGGATATTGCGGGCGCGGACGTGATCATCGTCACCGCCGGCGTTCCCCGCAAGCCGGGCATGAGCCGCGATGACCTCCTTGGCATCAACCTTGGCGTGATGAAGTCGGTCGGCGAAGGCATCAAGAAGCACGCCCCCGACGCGTTCGTGATCTGCATCACCAACCCGCTCGATGCGATGGTGTGGGCGCTGCGCGAATTTTCGGGTCTCCCCCACAATAAGGTCGTCGGCATGGCCGGCGTGCTCGATTCGGCGCGCTTTGCAACCTTCCTCGCCTGGGAATTCGGCGTGTCGGTGAAGGACGTCAACGCGTTCGTCCTCGGCGGCCACGGCGACACGATGGTTCCGGTGACGAAGTACACCACGGTTTCGGGCATCCCCGTCGATGACCTCGTAAAGATGGGCAAGTCGTCCAAGGAAAAGATCGACGAAATCGTCGCGCGCACCCGTTCGGGTGGCGGCGAAATCGTCGCGCTGTTGAAGACCGGCTCGGCTTATTATGCCCCCGCGACCAGCGCGATTGCGATGGCCGAAGCCTATCTTGGCGACCAGAAGCGCATCCTGCCCTGCGCGGTCTATGTCGACGGCAAATATGGCCTTGATGGGCTTTATGTCGGCGTTCCGACCGTGATCGGCGCGAACGGCGCGGAAGAGGTTATCGAGATTGACCTTGATGCGGACGCTAAGGCCAACTTCCAAACGTCGGTCGACGCGGTGAAAGAACTGCTCGTCGCTTGTAAGGCTATAGACAGCTCGCTTGCTTAAGCGATTGACAACATTCTTTTAGGAATGCGCTCATGAGCCTTTCGAAGACAGCGGCTGGATTAGGCGTCAGTGCGATTGCGGCCCTGTTGCTGGCAGGGTGTGGCAACGCGCCGGATGCTGCCCGCGACGCCGTCAACGCCCCGCCGCTGTCAAAAAGTGGCTATCCTATTGGCGCTGTCTATTCAGAATTTGTCAAGGTATGCGACGATCTGACGTCGAACAAGCAAGTCTATGATATAGCGCGGAAGCAGGGGTGGGTTATTGAACCAACCTTGGATCCCGCAATAGAGCCGCTAGTGAAACTGCTAGATGGTCTAAATTTTGATGCTTCGACCGACGTGACCGCAGTGCCGCCGATGGCTAAAAATGTAGAAAAAGAGAAACTATTTCTCCTTATCACAGACACGAAGAGAAGCGGCCAGCAGCGTATTGAATGCCATATGTTTGACCCTGGTGAAACGCGCAGCGTTTATGCCGAAGATATCTCTGTCAGGTTAGGACGAGAACCAGTTGAGGAGCGCAAGGGAGAAGCGGGGGGAAACGCTACATGGGTGCCTGGATTAGAACCCGACCATGTCGAATTTACAATGGGGTTCGGACAACGTGATAAGATCAAGAGCAAGATGAACGCGATGGGGGGCTTAATGCTAACGGCGGCCAAAAATCATACGTTGAAAGCGAACTAGGTGCCGCATAGCATGATCATTAGAGGTGGCCGTTCAGGAGTATGTCCATGATTGAACTGCGTTTTGCTTTTCATGGAGCGGTGGCCGTGGCTGCCGCTCTTGCCGTGCCCGCTGTCGCGCAGAAGGCGACGCCCAAGGCTGCACCAAAAGCGGCACCCAAAGCGACCACAAGGCCTGCGCCCGTGACCACCGTCAAACTCGCCTCGCCCGCCAATGTGGTGACCGCGATCAAATCGTGCAGCACGGCGGTGAGTGCCAAGGGCTTGCTCCCCGCCAACCTCGCCAAGGCGGGGTGGAAGCTGGCGCCGGTGCGCAACAAGGCGGGTCAGGCGGTCACTGCCCCGGTCCGCATGTATAGCCATGCGGGCAGTCAGGCATTGATCGTGCTGCCGCAAAGCAACGCCGCGAGCGGCGGCTGCATCGTCATGGCCAATCTCGCAAGCCCGAGCGACATCGCGCTCGCAGGCAATGCGCTGTCGAGCGAAATCGGCGTCAAGCCGGTCAAATCCAACAGCGGCGCGCCGCTCTGGCTGGCAGGCGACCGCGCGATTGAAATGAATACAACTGGAACCAACACCGCGCCATCCGTTCGCGTGGTCGTTGCATATGCCAAGGGAGGCAAGGGTTAATGTCCATTCTCGTCAATAAAAATACCAAGGTCATCACGCAGGGGATGACGGGGGCCACTGGTACCTTCCATACGGAGCAGGCGCTGGCTTATGGCACGCAAATGGTTGCGGGTGTGACGCCGGGTAAGGGCGGCACGACGCATATCGGCCTTCCCATGTTCGACACGGTGCTCGAAGCCAAGGAAAAGACCGGCGCAGATGCGAGCGTCATCTATGTTCCGCCGCCATTTGCTGCGGACTCGATCCTTGAAGCGATTGATGCGGAAATCCCGCTGATCGTTGCGATTACCGAAGGCATTCCGGTGCTCGACATGGTCAAGGTGAAGCGCGCGCTGTCGGGTTCCAAATCGCGCCTGATCGGCCCCAACTGCCCCGGCGTCCTGACCCCCGACGAATGCAAGATCGGCATCATGCCGGGTTCGATCTTCAAGAAGGGCTCGGTCGGCGTCGTGTCGCGTTCGGGCACGCTGACTTATGAAGCGGTGTTCCAGACCACCAATGAAGGTTTGGGGCAGACCACCGCTGTCGGCATTGGCGGTGACCCGGTTAACGGCACCAACTTTATCGACGTGCTCGAACTGTTCCTCGCCGACGACGATACCAAGTCGATCATCATGATCGGCGAAATCGGCGGCGACGCGGAAGAGCAAGCCGCGCAATTCCTTATCGATGAAGCCAAGCGCGGTCGCAAAAAGCCGATGGCTGGCTTTATCGCTGGCCGCACCGCGCCTCCGGGCCGCCGCATGGGCCATGCCGGCGCGATCGTTTCGGGCGGCAAGGGCGATGCGGAATCAAAGATCGCTGCGATGCAGGAAGCGGGCATTGTCGTTGCCGACAGTCCCTCCGAACTCGGCACGACTTTGGTTGAAGTGTTGAAGGGTTAATTTTGCTTGTGCCCCTGCGACACGCAGGGGCCCAGAAAGTTTATGCTGTGCTGCACTGGGCTCCTGCGTGTCGCAGGAGCACAATGAAGTAGGAAATGACGATGGATTACGAAGGTCTCTCCGCCGCCGATTTTAGCGAAGCCGAAACCGGCCCCAGTTGGGCGCCCAAAAACTGGCCGCTCGATGCGCTCGATGCCCGCGATGACGGCATGGATCCGACGCGGATGCAGGTCGAGCTCAAGGATGCAATCAAGGGTGCCGCAAAAGCGGCTGGTGCCCCGACCGATGCGGCGAGCATTGAGGCGGCAGCAGCGGATGCGATCCGCGCGATGATGCTGATCCGCACCTATCGCGTGCGCGGCCATCTTTCGGCTAATCTCGATCCGCTGGGGCTCAACCATCGCGATATTCCGGCCGACCTCACGCCCGAATATCATGGCTTTACCGCAGCGGACATGGACCGCAAAATCTATCTCGGCGGCACGCTCGGCCTGCAATGGGCGACGGTTCCTGAGATTGTTGCGATCCTCAAAGCCAATTATTGCGGCAATGTCGGCCTTGAATATATGCATATTTCCGACGTCGCCGAACGCCAGTTCCTGCAGGAACGGATGGAAGGCGCGGACAAGCATATCGAGTTCACGCCCGAAGGAAAGCGCGCGATCCTCACCAAGGTGATCGACGCCGAGCAATGGGAAAAATTCCTCGCCAGAAAATATGTCGGCACCAAGCGGTTTGGCCTGGATGGCGGCGAGTCGATGATCCCGGCGCTCGAAGCGGTGATCAAATATGGCGGCAAGACGGGCGTTAAGGAAATCATCATCGGCATGGCTCACCGGGGCCGGTTGAACGTGCTGTCGAACGTGATGGCGAAACCCTATCGCGTGATCTTCCACGAATTTTCAGGCGGCTCGGCCAACCCCGAAGATGTCGGCGGTTCGGGCGACGTCAAATATCACCTCGGCACGTCAACCGACCGTCAGTTTGATGACATCAACGTCCATATGTCGCTGGTGCCGAACCCGTCGCACCTCGAAGCGGTGAACCCGGTGGTGCTTGGCAAGACCCGGGCGCAGCAAGCCTTCCGCGATGATCTAGGGCCGGGCAAGCATGAACAGGTGCTGCCCATCCTGATCCACGGCGATGCGGCCTTTGCAGGGCAGGGGATTGTGTGGGAATGCCTCGGCTTTTCCGACGTGCGTGGCTATAACACGGGCGGCTGCATCCACTTCATCATCAACAACCAGATCGGCTTTACGACGAGCCCGCAATTTGCGCGCTCCTCGCCTTACCCCTCGGATGTCGCCAAGGGCGTGCAGGCACCGATCCTCCATGTGAACGGCGATGATCCGGAAGCGGTGACCTTTGCCTGCAAGCTCGCCACCGATTTCCGCCAGCAGTTCAAGCGCGACATCGTCATCGACATGTGGTGCTATCGCCGCTTCGGTCACAATGAAGGCGACGAGCCGAGCTTCACGCAGCCGCTGATGTACGCGACCATCCGCAAGCATCCGGCGGTTTCGACCATCTATGGCGACCGGCTGAAGGCCGAAGGCGTGATCGACGATGCGTGGATGGACAAGACCACCACCGATTTCGTCGACAAGCTGGAAGGCGAATTTGAAGCGGCCAAGGACTATAAGCCCAACACGGCGGACTGGTTCGCGGGGCGCTGGTCGGGCTTCAACAAGCCGGTCGATCCGGAAACCGCACGGCGCAACGTCGAAACCGGCATCACCGATAAGCTGTTCGACAGCCTCGGCCGCACGCTGACGACCATTCCCGAAGGCCTCACCGTCCACAAGACGCTCGCGCGTATTCTGGAAGCCAAGGCGGATATGTTCAAAAACGGCGTCGGCTTTGACTGGGCGACCGGCGAAGCGCTGGCGTTCGGCTCGCTCCTGTCCGAAGGCTATGGCGTGCGTTTGTCCGGGCAGGATTCGGGGCGCGGCACTTTCTCTCAGCGTCATGCGGTGTGGGTCGACCAGACCGACGAGCATAAATATATCCCGCTCTCGACCGTGCCGCACGGCCATTTCGAGGTGCTGGACAGCCCGCTCTCCGAATATGGCGTGCTCGGCTTTGAATATGGCTATGCGATGGCTGACCCCAAGGCGCTGGTGCTGTGGGAAGCGCAGTTTGGCGATTTCGCCAATGGCGCGCAGATCATGATCGACCAGTTTATCGCCTCGGGCGAAGCCAAGTGGCTGCGCGCCAACGGCCTCGTGATGCTGTTGCCGCATGGTTATGAAGGGCAGGGGCCGGAGCATAGCTCGGCGCGCCTCGAACGCTTCCTGCAACTGTGCGCGCAGGATAATATCCAGGTGTGCAACATCACCAGCCCGGCCAACTATTTCCATATGTTGCGCCGCCAGATGATGCGTCCGTTCAGAAAGCCGATGATCGTGATGACCCCCAAGTCATTGCTACGGCACAGGATGGCGGTATCGACCCGCGAGGATTTCCTCGGCGATACGCATTTCCGCCGCTTGTTGTCCGATCCTTCGGCGCCGACCGACAAGGATACGACCCGCGTCGTACTGTGTTCGGGCAAGGTCGCCTATGACCTGATCGAAGCGCGTGATGCGGCGGGCATTACCGACACCCAGATCATCCGCGTGGAACAGCTTTATCCGTTCCCCGGCGAACCGCTCACGGTCCGCTTGAAGCGGATGAGCAATCTCAAGGATGTGGTCTGGTGCCAGGAAGAGCCGAAAAATAACGGCAGCTGGTTCTTCGTGGAGCCGGAAATCGAACAGAGCCTTACGGATGCAGGGCATAAGGGCATGCGTGCCCGCTATGCCGGACGCGCGGCGAGTGCATCACCAGCAACCGGCCTCATGAGCCGCCACCAATCCGAACAGGGCGCATTGATCGCCGACGCGCTGGGCCTTTCGGTCCGCGCAGAAATTCGCCGTCAGAAGAAGGGATAAGAGACCATGGCAACCGAAGTGAAAGTTCCGACGCTGGGCGAATCCGTGACCGAAGCAACGGTCGGCGAATGGCTCAAGCAACCCGGTGATGCGGTCAAGGTCGATGAACCGATTGCAAGCCTTGAAACCGACAAGGTTGCGGTCGAAGTGCCGTCCCCCGTGTCGGGCACGATGGGCGAACATCTCGTCAAGGAAGGCGATACGGTCAATGTTGGCGCGGTCATTGCAATGATCGAGGATGCGACCTCGGCGGCTGGTGCCGATCCGGTCAAGCCGCGCGAGGAAAAGGCCGCCGAAGCCAAGGTAGAGGCCGCGCAAACCCCGCCGCAGGCACTCGATAGCGCGGCGGCCAAGACGGTGTCGCAATCGCTCGACAATCAGGACAAGGTCGATGTCGCCGCTGCCGATGAAGCGCGTAGCGGAGATCTCACCATGTCGCCCGCCGTGCGCCGCGCGGTGCTCGAAGCGGGGATTGATCCGACCAAGGTCAAGGGCACCGGCAAGGATGGTCGCCTCACCAAGGAAGATGTAATGGCCGCTGCCAAGGCCGGCACCGCGACGGCGACCGCCAGCGCCGCTCCGGCAGCGGACGCATCGGCCGCTCCTGCCGCATCGGGTGCGCCCGGCCGCGGCGAAGAACGCGTCAAGATGACCCGCCTGCGCCAGACCGTCGCCAAGCGTTTGAAGGAAGCGCAGAACACCGCGGCGTTGCTCACCACCTTCAATGATGTGGACATGAGCGAAGTCATCGCGGCGCGCGAAAAATATAAGGATTTGTTCGAAAAGAAGCATGGTGTGCGGTTGGGCTTCATGTCCTTCTTTGCGAAAGCCGCGTGCCTCGCGCTCAAGGACATCCCGGCGGTCAACGCGCAGATTGTCGGCGATGAAATCGTCTATCACGACTATGTCGACCTGTCGGTCGCCGTCTCCGCGCCCAATGGCCTCGTCGTGCCGGTCGTGCGCAATGTCGAAAGCATGAGCTTTGCCGACATTGAAAAGGCGATTGCCGCTTATGGCAAAAAGGCCAAGGACGGCGCGCTGACCATGGACGATATGAAGGGGGGTACCTTCACCATCTCCAATGGCGGCGTGTTCGGATCGCTGATGTCGACCCCGATCATCAACCCTCCGCAGTCCGCCGTGCTCGGCCTCCACCGCATCGAAGACCGCCCGGTGGTCCGTGACGGGCAGGTGGTGGTGCGCCCGATGATGTATCTTGCGCTGAGCTATGACCATCGCCTGATCGACGGCCGCGAAGCGGTGACCGCGCTCAAGATCATCAAGGAAGCAATTGAAGACCCGACCCGCTTGTTGATCGATCTGTAAGAGCATTCCCGCATGCGCAAAACGGGCTTGATCCTCGCGGTTGTTGCGGCGTCACTGCCGCTCGCCGCGTGCGGAAACGCGAAAACATCCCTCGATGAAAGGGTGGAAAAGAGTTTCCGCAAGGAGTTTGTCGATAATTGCGTGACCTCGGCAGTCAAAACCGGCGCGGTCGCGTCAGTCGCGACCAAGCTGTGCAGTTGTACGGCGGATAAAATTCAGGCCAGGTATAAAGGCGGCGATTTGCTTAAGGTCGGCGAGGGCGAAATGTTCGCCGCCGCCGACCTCTGCATGAAGGACCATGCAAAAGCGGCGCAATGATGAGGCCTGCGGTGGAAATTTTGATGGTTTTGAAAATTGGGGCGAAACCGGCTAAAGCTATCGACCTGATTTCGAGCAAGCCCGTGAGGACGACATGAACTGGCGTGATCATATCCATTCCGATCCCAAAGTCCTGACCGGAAAACCGGTCATTCGGGGTACCCGGATTTCGGTTGAGCTGGTGCTGGAATATCTCGCGGATGGCTGCAGCGTTGCGGATATTCTCGCGGCGTATCCGCATCTGCGCGAAGAACAGGTGCTTGCTGCAATCGGTTTTGCGCATGATATGGTGGCGGAGGAACGAACGGTTGCGGATCGCCGCGCCGCCTAATGGATATTCTAGCCGATGAAAACCTGCATCCCATTGTCATTCAGCGCTTGCGGGACGCTGGCCACATCGTTGAAGCAATCATTGAAACAATGCCGGGCACAGACGACACGGAGATATTGCAACGGTCAGATATTGGTAAATGGATATTCGTAACGTTTGACAGGGATTTTGGTGAGTTAATTTTTCATCGGGATTATCCGCGGCCCGCCGCCGTGATTTATAGTCGGTTAGGTCGCGCGGAACCGCGCCATGTAGCCGATATCATATTGCAATTGTTGGATAGTCAATCCGTTGAGGGGCTATTCATCGCACTTACTAAAAAGGGGATAAAGATGACCCCTTACCCAGACGGAGTTTGAAATGGCTGACACAGATTTCGACGTAATCATTATCGGCGCAGGTCCGGGCGGCTATGTGGCTGCGATCCGCGCGGCGCAGTTGGGGCTAAAGACCGCGTGCGTGGAAAGCCGCGAGACGCTTGGGGGGACTTGCCTCAATGTCGGCTGTATTCCGTCGAAAGCGCTGCTCCATGCGTCGGAACTCTATGAGGAAGCCGCGAGCGGCGCGCTTGCGAAACTGGGCGTCAAGATCGACAAGATGAGCCTCGACCTCGACACCATGCAGGGTCAGCGCAAGGATGCGGTCAAGGGCCTCACCCAAGGTATCGAATTCCTGTTCAAGAAGAATAAGGTCGAATGGCTCAAGGGGCACGCAACCTTTACCGATGCCAAGACCATCGAGGTTGCGGGCAAGAGCTACACCGCCAAGAATTTCGTCATCGCGACGGGATCGTCGGTGACGCCGCTCCCCGGCGTCGAGGTGGACAATGCCAAGGGCCAGATCGTCGATTCCACTGGCGCGCTCGAACTTGCCAAGGTGCCGGATCATCTGGTTGTGATCGGCGGCGGCGTGATCGGGCTAGAGCTGGGCAGCGTATGGCGGCGCGTCGGCGCGAAGGTCACCGTGGTCGAATATCTCGACCAGATCCTCCCCGGCATGGACGGCGAAGTGCGCAAGGAAGCGAACAAGATTTTCAAAAAACAGGGCATGGAGTTCAAGCTTTCGACCAAGGTCACGGGGGCGAAGGCCGGGGCCAAGGGCGTGACGCTCACGGTCGAACCTGCGGCGGGTGGTGACGCCGAAACTATCGAAGCCGACGTGGTGCTGGTCTCGATTGGCCGCCGCCCCAACACCGAAGGGCTGGGTCTGGATAAGGCTGGCATCGAACTCAACAAGCGCGGCCAGATTGAAACTGACCATGATTTTGCCACCAAAGTCCCCGGCATCTGGGCGATTGGCGATGTCATCCCCGGACCCATGCTCGCGCACAAGGCCGAAGATGAAGGCATTGCGGTTGCGGAAAATATCGCTGGCCTCACCGGCATCGTGAACCATGATGTGATCCCCAGCGTCGTTTATACCATGCCGGAAATCGCTGGCGTCGGCCTCACCGAAGAGCAGGCGAAAGAGAAGGGTGCGGTCAAGGTCGGCAAATTCCCGATGATGGCGAACAGCCGCGCCAAGACCAACCATGAGCCGGACGGCTTTGTGAAGGTTATTGCGGACGCCGAAACCGACCGCGTGCTCGGCGTGTGGTGCATTGCGAGCGTAGCCGGCACAATGATCGCACAGGCTGCACAAGCGATGGAATTTGGCGCGACGTCGGAAGACATCGCCTACACCTGCCACGCCCACCCGACCCACAGCGAGGCGATCAAGGAAGCCGCGATGGCGGTGACCGGCAAGCCGATCCATATGTAATTGACAATCCTGTCAGCTTTCCGCCTGATCCATGACATCGTGAGAGGGCAGCTTGATGGATTTGACGCGGCGCGATAGCCTCAAACATGCAACGGCTGTTGCCTGTTTGGCTATGAGCCAGTCTGTGTTCGCGCAAGGCAGCGAAACATTTTCGGGCGTGCTGGACGTGGGGACGGCGCGGCTGCTTGCGACTTTGGTAAACCAGCCGATGCCGTTCCGGTTTCAAATGGTGGGTGATGGATCCCCGTTTGCACGGGGATGACGTCGGGTTGGGGCTGCTTTGTTGTGATGCCGCAGCAAGGCTGCAATAACTCCCGCGCCTTCCGCTCTTTCAGCGCCTTCGCTCCTCGGCGAGAACCGCGATACGCCCCCAACCCACCAGACCATCAACAAGCCGTTCCCATAAAATTCACCCCCCTTGTCGATTTTGCTGTCCTACAGATTATGCGCGTGCCAGCCTTGTCCAAACCTTGGGTGTGGCCGGTTGCGGCGCGCATCGATGTTGCGGCTCTTTGATACTGTCTGTTTGATGATGTTTGGCGTAGGCGTCGGTCCCTCGTGCGGAACGGGGAGCTTTCTATATATGGGGGGTACGCAATTGATCAAAGTCTAGGAACTTTAGGAACGTAAGAAGGCATTTTTGGCGGATTTATGCGGGGGATATTTTCCAACATGCGTTGACGCCTTTTAACCACCATATCTTGTGTCTGCCATGCTGGTGTAGGGCCATCGCACGAAGGGGATAATGGATGCCCTGTTGCTCGCCAGATACCCACTGATCCCCCACTTTCATGCCGCCCACCCCCCAATTTCCTGCTTCACCCCCCAAACCCCCCTTGCATGATGCGCCGTGCGCGCTAAACGGGCCCTGACCTCATGTGGGGACATGGGCTATATGTGCGCTCCTGTCCCTCCAGCTAAAGGGAACAGGAAAACAGCTATGGCCAAGCCCGGCAGCCGCCCGATTTCGCCGCACCTCGGTATTTATACCCGGGGGCCGCATATGATCGCATCGATCATGCACCGCATCACCGGCGATGGTCTCGCGACCGTCGGCACCGCACTTTTGCTGTGGTGGCTGGGAGCGCTCGCGACGGGGGAAGCGGCTTATGCGCAATTCCTCGAATGTATGGGAAGCTGGCCCGGCCGTATCATCCTCATTGGCCTCACTTGGGCGGTGTTCTCGCATGCCTCGAGCGGCATTCGCCACCTCGTGCTTGATACCGGCGCGGGTTATGAACTCAAGGCCAACCGTATGTGGTCGCTGGTCGTGCTGGTTTTGCCGGTGCTGCTGACCGCCGCAACCTGGCTCTTCATCTTCGGCAAGGGGATCAACTAATGGGTACCGGAACCGAACTCGGCCGCGTCCGCGGTCTCGGCAGCGCCAAGACGGGTGCGCATCACTGGCTGATCCAGCGCGCAACGGCGCTCGGCAATTTGGCGTTGGTCGGATGGCTGGTCATCTCGCTGCTGCGCTTGCCGGTGTTTGATTATAAGGCGCTGACGGATTGGCTTGCCTCGCCGCTGGTCGCGGTGCCGATGATGCTGATGATCCTGTCGATCTTCTGGCATTTGCGCCTCGGCCTCCAAGTCCTCATCGAAGATTATTTCCATGGGCATGCATCCAAGATTTTCATGCTGATGCTGCTTAATTTCTACACCATCGCCGGAGCGGGTTTTGGCCTGTTCTCGGTCGCCAAGATTGCATTCGCCACAATGTCATTAGGGGGAGCGGCATAATGGCCGACGCTAACACACAGGCTGCGTATAAGATCATCGACCACACTTATGACGTGGTGGTTGTGGGCGCGGGCGGATCGGGCTTGCGCGCGACGATGGGCGCCGCCGAAAAAGGGCTCAAGACGGCGTGCGTCACCAAGGTGTTCCCCACGCGCTCGCATACGGTCGCGGCGCAAGGCGGGATTGCCGCGAGCCTCGGCAATATGGGACCGGATCACTGGACCTGGCATATGTATGATACCGTCAAGGGTTCCGACTGGCTCGGCGACCAGGACGCGATCGAATATATGGTGCGGGAAGCGCCTGCTGCGGTTTACGAGCTTGAGCATGCCGGGGTGCCGTTTAGCCGCACCAAGGAAGGTACCATCTACCAGCGCCCGTTCGGCGGGATGATGCAGAATATGGGCGAAGGTCCGCCAGCGCAGCGCACGTGCGCGGCGGCTGACCGTACCGGCCACGCCATGCTCCACGCGCTCTATCAGCAGTCGCTGAAATATGACGCGGATTTCTACATCGAATATTTCGCCATCGACCTCATCATGGAAGATGGGCCGAACGGCAAGGAATGCCGCGGCGTTATCGCGCTGTGCATGGAAGATGGTTCGATCCACCGTTTCCGCAGCCATGCCGTGGTGCTCGCGACGGGCGGTTATGGCCGCTGCTATTTCACCGCGACCTCGGCGCACACCTGTACCGGTGACGGCGGCGGCATGGTGCTGCGCGCTGGCCTGCCGCTTCAGGACATGGAGTTTGTCCAGTTCCACCCGACCGGCATTTATGGCGCGGGCGTGCTCATCACCGAAGGCGCGCGCGGCGAGGGCGGTTATTTGACCAACTCCGAAGGCGAGCGTTTCATGGAACGCTATGCACCGTCCGCCAAGGATCTGGCATCACGCGACGTGGTGAGCCGGTCTATGGCGATGGAAATGCGCGAAGGGCGCGGCGTGGGTCCGGAGAAGGATCATATCTATCTCCACCTCGACCATATCGATCCGGCTGTGCTGGCCGAGCGTCTCCCCGGCATCACCGAAAGCGGCAAGATTTTCGCGGGCGTTGACCTGACCCGGCAACCGCTCCCGGTCACGCCGACGGTCCACTATAATATGGGCGGCATTCCGACCAACTATCATGGCGAAGTGGTGACGCTGGGCAAGGATGGTCCGGATACGGTCGTCCCCGGCCTGTTCGCGGTCGGCGAAGCGGCGTGCGTTTCGGTGCATGGCGCGAACCGTCTCGGCTCGAACAGCCTGATCGACCTCGTGGTGTTCGGTCGCGCGGCGGGGCATCGTATGGCGGCGACCATCGACCGCTATCGTCTCCACCGTCCGCTGCCCAAGGATAGCGCAGATCTGGCGCTCTCGCGGCTCGACCATTTCCGCAATGCCAAGGGCGGCTCGCCGACCGCGCAGATCCGCGTCGAAATGCAGAAGAATATGCAAGCCCATTGTGCCGTCTTCCGCACCGAGGAACTGCTCAGCGAAGGCGTCGACATGCTCGGCAAAACCTATGCGCGGATGCAGGATATCGGCGTCACCGACCGCAGCCTGATCTGGAATACCGATCTGGTCGAAACCTTGGAACTGGATAACCTGATTTCGCAGGCGACCGTGACTATCCAGGGCGCGCTCAACCGCAAGGAATCGCGCGGCGCCCACGCCCGCGAAGATTATCCCGACCGCGACGATACCAACTGGATGAAGCACACCGTCTCCTGGTTCGACGGCTGGGGCGGCAAGGGCGGCGCGGTAAAACTCGATTCCCGCCCGGTGCACGAATATACGATGTCGGACGAGATTGAGTATATCAAGCCGAAGAAGCGGGTCTATTGATGGGGTGCGACGGGCATCTGATGCTGCTCGAACGACGCATGGAGGCATGAGCGCGGTCGCCGCTGCGACCTTGTCAAAGCGTCCGCGCAGATCCTGATCGCCGCCTTGGCGCTTAACCCGGGTCGCTGGAGCTTGCCCGCGCCGCCTTCGTTACGCCCGCGTTCTATTGAAAGGCGGGTTGTGCCGCCTTGATCATCCTGCAAATGAACCCGCTGCTGTACTCTTTACCCGGCAGCCTATCCGACTAAAAGCAAGCGTATGAGTGCTGCATCGACGCTGTCTGACCTGCCCGCCCATCTTGCGCCGGGGCTGCTACCGATTCTTGATGTGATCGGCATTGCCGTGTTTGCCCTGTCGGGCGCGCTGGCGGCGGCGCGGCGGCGGCAAACGCTCGTGACCTTTGCCTTTTTCGCCGTGGCAACCGGGGTAGGGGGCGGCACGGTGCGCGACCTTCTGATCGGTGCGCCGGTCTTTTGGGTGCATGCGAGTTGGGTGCCGCTCACCTGCCTTGCGATGGCGCTCCTCATCTGGGTGACCCCGCAACATTGGTGGGTGAGCGCAGGCGGAGAGAGCAAGGCGCTCGACTGGTTCGATGCGGTGGGGCTGGCGGCTTATGCGGTGTTCGGCACGGCCAAGGCGCTGGCTTATGAGGTCGACCCGCTGCCCGCCGCGATGATGGGCGTGATTACCGCCTGTGTCGGCGGGATCATCCGCGATATGCTCGCGCACCAGCCCTCGATCATCATGCGGCCCGAACTTTATGTAACTGCAGCGGCGCTCGCGGCTGGGTCGTTCGTTTCGTTACTCATGCTGGACGCAAATTTCTGGATCGCTGCGGCTGTTGCGGCCATCGCCGGGTTCGCGCTGCGCGGCATGGCGATTGCCCGAGGGCTTGCGCTTCCGACCTATCGCGGTGGCAAGACACCGCGATAGGGTTCTCCCGTCAGTCCGCGAACAACGCGACCAGCTTGGCCAGCATCCCTTCGCTCTTGGCATTCATCGCTTTCGGCGCTGATAAGGTGCCGCATTCAAGGCAGCGCGCCTGAATGTTGCCGCCGGTCGCGAGGAGGGTCAACTGGTCGACGGCCTCGGCCATCTGCGCCTTCTGGAGCGCGCCGACCTTGGCGAACAGGCCTTGCGCGGGCATGTCGTCACTCCATTCATCGCCATTGTCGGCGGGACGATTATAGGCCGCGATCATCTGTGCCCAGGCGTCGGGCTCATTTTCGAAATATTTGGGATAGACGGTCTTGGGGTCAAGCTTCGCAAGCTTGGCCGCTTCGGCAACGGCAACGTCAAGACCGCCAAAGCCATCGACCAGACCCAGTTGCTGCGCGGTGCCCCCTGCCCAGACGCGGCCTTCGGCAATTTCGCGCACCTTTTCGATCGGAAGCTTGCGCGACTGCGCGACGAGCCCGGTGAAGCGTGCGTAAATATCTTCGACCGATGATTGCGCCAGCGTATCAAATTCGGGGCTGAAACCCTTGAACACATCAGGTTCGCCAGACAGAGGCGTGGTCTTGATGCCATCGGCATTGATGCCCCATTTGGCGAGCGTGCCTTCAAAGCTCGGCAGCACGCCGAACACGCCGATGGATCCGGTGATGGTATCAGGTTCGGCGATCACCTTGTCGCCCGGCGTCGAGACCCAATAGCCGCCGCTTGCCGCGAGATTGGCCATCGAGACGACTACGGGCAGTTTCTTGGCTTTAGCTTGCAGCAGCGCCTGGCGGATTTGTTCGGAGGCGAGCACCGATCCGCCCGGCGAATCGACCCGCAGCACCAGCGCCTTGACGCTATCGTCGGCGACGGCTTTGAGGATATGCTTTGCGACCGTATCGCCGCCGGCCGTACCACTTGGCTGCTTGCCATCGACGATGGTGCCGACAACCGGCACCACCGCAATCGGCGTACCGCTTTCGCTTGCAGGATTGGCATCAACCCACGCCTGATAGGGGATCGCCTTGTAGGACCAGGGCTTTTTGTCATCCTTGGTGCCGGTGATCTCCGCAATGCGGCGCGAGAAAGCGAGCTTGTCACCAAGCTTGTCGACGATCTTGAGGCCCAGCGCGGCCTTGCCCATGTCATTGCCATATTCTTTGGAAACGCTAACCGGGTCCTTGATATAGGTATCAAGCTGGGCTGCTGGTCGCGCTTTTTTTACCTGGGTCAGCCATTGATCCCACAGCACATCGGCATAAGCGCGGGTCGCTTCGCGCGCTTCGGGCGACATATCGCTGCGCATAAACGGCTCAACCGCGCTCTTGAACGTACCGACGCGGTAGATATGGGCCTTGGCGCCGATCTGGTCGATCAGCCCTTTGTAATAAAGGTTGGAACCCCCGGGTCCGGTGATGACCGCCTGTCCGAAATCATTCATCCAGATTTCCGAAGCGTGCGAGGCGAGCTGATAGGCATCGTCGGTATAAGCCGTGGCGTAGGCCAGCACCGGCTTTTTCGCCGCGCGCACCTTGTCGATGGCCGCGCCGACATCGCCCAGCGTCACCTGCCCACTGCCCATGAAGCTGTCGAGATCAAGCACAACCGCTTTCACCCGATCATCGGTCGCGGCGGTTTCCAGCGCGCGGATGAGATCGCGCGCGCGAAATTCTGTCGGGATATTATCGCCGCCCTGCAGCACCGTCATCAGGTCAAGATCGGCGGGCTGTTCGCTGATCGTACCCTTCAATTTAAGATTGAGCGCCCCGTCGCTGACAATCGCCGGATTGGGCGATCCGCTCAGGAAACCGAACAGCAAGGTGAAGAAAATCAGCAGGAAGATGAGCGCCAAGGCATCCTTGATTCCCACCAATATGCGCCAGGCTTTGCCAAGAAATGCGCGGTTGGACGTCCGCGCAGACGCATCGTTGCGGCTGGCGTGAGGAGTGTCGGCATCGCGCAAGTGACGGGGGACCGAAACGGTGGCGGCAGGGGCAGGCGTGCTATTTTCCATAAGCGCGCAAAATAGCGGTATTCTGCGCGAAAACAAGAGGCCGTTACAACAGAATAATACACTTGTGGTTAGGGTCTATGGTTAAGATGCGCTTGTAACTTGGCGGCTCCTGCGCCATCCCTGCGCGGCCATGGATATCGCGCCTTCTTCTTCGCACCATCTGCTCGTCTCCGCACCGCAAAGCTGGGGTGCGGAAATGCGCGCGACGCTCGCGCTCGCTTGGCCCTTGGTGCTGGCCAATCTGGCGCAGACCGCCATCTATGCGACGGACGTCTTGTTCATCGGCAAGCTCGGCGCGACCGAATTGGCCGCCTCGGCGCTTGCGACCAATATGTTGTCGGTGTTACTGTTCACCGGAACCGGCCTCGTTACCGCAGTCTCCCCCTTGATCGCGAGCGAACTCGGCGCGCGCAAGCATAGCGTGCGCGAAGTACGCCGCAGTGTCCGCATGGGGCTGTGGGCCGGGATCATCTTCGCGCTGATCGGCTGGGCGATTTTGTGGAACGCGCAATGGATTTTGGTCAACCTGCTGGGACAAGACCCGGCGCTTGCCGCCAAATCCGCGGCCTTTATGCGCTGGGTGCAGTGGAGCATCCTGCCCGCCATCGCCATCGTGGTGTTGCGGACTTTCGTGTCGGCGCTTGACGAGCCGCATTGGGCGCTGGTCGTGACGCTGATCGGGGTTGCGCTCAACGCGCTGCTCAACTGGCTTCTCATCTTCGGCCATTGGGGCTTTCCGGCAATGGGGCTGCAAGGGTCGGGGCTTGCCAGTACGCTCACCACTTTTACCATGGCGCTGGTGTTGGGGCTGATTGTGCTGCGCCATCGTCATTTCCGGCGCTTTTACATTTTCGGTCGTTTCTTCCGCTGGGACGGACAGCGCCTGCTCGAGATATTCCGTTTGGGGCTACCGATTGCTGCGACGCTGGCGTTCGAGGTCACCGTGTTTTCGGCTGCCGTAATGCTGATGGGTCTGATCAGCACCGCTTCGATTGCGGCGCATGCGGTTGCGTTGCAACTGGCAGCAGTGACTTTCATGGTGCCGCTCGGCATTTCGCAGGCAACGACGATCCGGGTGGGCATGGCCTATGGCGCGAAGGATCACACCTGGATTAGCCGCGCGGGTTGGGCTTCTTTTGTATTGGCGATGCTCTTCATGAGTGTTGCCGCCACCATCATGTGGATTTTTCCGCGTGAGTTGGTGGGCTTGTTCCTCGACCCCGCGCTTCCGGCCAATGCCGAAGTGTTCGCGCTTGCCGTGAGCTTCCTCGGGGTCGCGGCGGTGTTCCAGCTGGTCGATGGCGCGCAGGTGGTGGGGGCGGCAATGTTGCGCGGTCTCCACGATACCCGCGTGCCGATGATCTATGCGGGCATCGGCTATTGGCTGGTCGGCTTTGGCGGCGGCGCGGCGCTCGCTTTCCGGGCGGGCTGGCAAGGTGTGGGGGTTTGGGTAGGCCTAGCACTCGGATTAGCGGCGGTGGCGGTGTTGATGCTATGGCGTTGGTCGCGGCGTGACCGGCTAGGATTGTTGCCCCACTGAAAACCCAGTGTTTTTAATGGTGATACGCAAGATACATTTGCAGTCAATCGTTGTCACATCTGGTAAAGACCGGCAGATAAACATTGGCGGCTATTATCGTTTTTGAGTAATAAGCCTGTCATATTTCGGGCAGAATATCTGCACAATATGCACTCCGTCTGATCGACTGTTTTCATGTATCGGAGCAGCCAGAATAAAATAAGGCGCTATATGAAAGTTTTGGCGAACGGCATGATGCCGACCAACCTGTTCAAATTTTTAACCGCCTCGCGCGCGGTTCGCGCGATGTTGGCACTGGCAGCGGTGGCCGCGCCGGTACAAGCAGTCGCACAAACCTGCGCAGCCGGAGAGACTGCACAGACGCTTAACTTTGCAACTAACCCTTGGACCCAAGGTGCGATGAGCCAGACTTTCAATTTGGGAAGTGGGGCAAGCGCAATCACGATAACCGGAACCTTTACCGGACCGATGAATACACCTACTTGGCCGCGCTATTTTCCCCCTGCAACAGGCTATGGGTTTCACGGTTTAAACTGGCAGGTCAATTATAGCTCGGCTGCACAAACCACCACGTTGGCTTGGACTTTCAGTAAAACGATTACCAATCTGTCGTTCAAAGTTCTGGATATAGATCGGGCAATTGTCGGTAGTACCTACAATGACGGTATCGCTTTTACTACCAACGGGCCGCTCGGAAATATTGCGCCGACGATAACCCCAGATAATCCGGCGAAAGTCGAAGTTGCAGGCAATGTAGTTCGATCTGTTCAATATGCCCTCGGTGCGGGCAACGAATGTGGCAATGCCGATACCGCTTGCAATGCCGGGGTAGCCTTCAACAATTATCTGAAATCCGTGACCATGGTCTATGGTAACTTTCCACAAAGTGCGGCTAGCGCAAACCCGGCTACACAATCTGCTGGGATGTCCAGCATGAGCTTTTGCATTGCTCCCGACCCTGACTTGACGAGTGGCAAGACGGCGTCCGTTGCCACCGCCAATGTAGATCAACCCTTTAACTTCAACCTGACGGCTGCCAATAACACGGTTACCGGCGCCGCACCTAGCAGCGGTGTTGTTACTGTTACGGATACGATCAACGCGGCCAATCTGACGATTAACAGCATTACGCCTGCAAGCGGTTGGAGCTGTACACCTACCACCGGATTTCCGATAACTTCCGGATCAGTAACCGTGAGTTGCACGTCATCGGCTAATATTATGAAGGCAACATCGGTGCCGGTCGCGACGATTAATGCGACGCCGAAGGTCGGGGCTGTTCCCAGTCTGAGCAATACGGTGACGGTCTCGGGAGGTGGTGAAACCAACACCACCAACAACGGCGCGACGATTACCGTGCCGGTAAACGGCCCGGAGGTCTCCCTGAAAATTACCAAGAGCAATGGCACTGATACCGTCATATCGGGAGGGCAGACGACATATACCGTTGTCGTCACCAATGGCGGACCTGCCGCCGCCGATGGAGCAACCGTCAGGGACACAAAGGGCGCTGGGCTGGGTGCTTGTACGGTAACCTGTTCCAGCTCTGGCAGTGCGACCTGTCCCGCGTCTCCGGGTAATATCATGAGCGCGGATACGCCAATTCCGTCTTTGCCCGCAGGAGGCACGGTGACATTTTCCGTGACATGCGCTGTAAATTAAAGGCAGATACGGACGGTTTATCGTCATCCAATTTGCGCGGCCCCTTGCTCCTTGGAGCAACGGGGCCTCTTTCTTGATCATCACCCAAAAGAATCTCTCCCGCTTGTCTTGACGCTGTCACATCGCGCGCCCATATCGCGGCCATTGGCACTCCCCTTGTTGGAGTGCTAACAATTTATCTCATCAACAACGCTTGAGAGGCAAGGGAGTTACCTCATGAAATTTCGTCCGTTGCACGACCGCGTTCTCGTCCGTCGCGTAGAGGCTGAAGAGAAGACTGCGGGTGGCATCATCATCCCCGATAACGCCAAGGAAAAGCCGTCGGAAGGCGAAGTCGTCGCCGTTGGCGAAGGCGCGTATAATGAAGATGGCGACCGCATCAAGCCGGACGTCAAGACCGGCGACCGCATCCTGTTCGGCAAATGGTCGGGCACCGAGGTCAAGGTCGATGGTGAAGATCTCATCATTATGAAGGAATCGGACATTCTCGGCATTTTGGGCTGAGATTAACTCGCATGATCGTCATCCCCGGCTTGACCGGGGATCCATTGCCCACCCTTGGCTTTGCACGAGCGCTCAGGTGATGGATTCCTGCTTTCGCGGGAATGACGAGTTACTGGAAAAAGGAACATTCAAATGGCTGCTAAAGACGTACGTTTTTCGCGTGACGCACGCGAACGCATTTTAAAGGGCGTCGATATTCTCGCTGATGCCGTCAAGGTCACGCTCGGCCCCAAGGGTCGCAACGTTGTAATCGACAAGAGCTTCGGCGCGCCGCGCATCACCAAGGATGGTGTTTCGGTCGCCAAGGAAATCGAACTGAAGGACAAGTTCGAAAATATGGGCGCACAAATGCTGCGCGAAGTTGCCTCCAAGACCAATGACCTGGCGGGCGACGGCACCACCACCGCAACCGTTCTCGCTCAAGCCATCGTGCGCGAAGGTATGAAGTCTGTTGCCGCTGGCATGAACCCGATGGACCTGAAGCGCGGCATCGACCTCGCTGTCACCAAGGTTGTTGAAAACCTCAAAGGTCGTTCGAACCCGGTTTCGGGCTCGAAGGAAATCGCTCAGGTCGGCATCATCTCGGCCAATGGCGACAAGGAAGTCGGCGAAAAAATCGCTGAAGCCATGGACAAGGTCGGCAAGGAAGGCGTGATCACGGTTGAAGAAGCCAAGGGTCTCGAATTCGAACTCGACGTGGTTGAAGGGATGCAGTTCGACCGCGGTTATCTGTCGCCTTACTTCATCACCAACCCGGAAAAGATGACGGTCGAACTGAACGACCCCTACATCCTCATCCACGAAAAGAAGCTGTCGAACCTTCAGGCGATGCTCCCGATTTTGGAAGCCGTCGTCCAGTCGGGCCGTCCGCTCCTCATCATCGCGGAAGACATTGAAGGCGAAGCGCTCGCGACCCTCGTGGTCAACAAGCTGCGCGGCGGCCTCAAGGTTGCTGCGGTCAAGGCACCGGGCTTCGGTGATCGTCGCAAGGCGATGCTCGAAGACATCGCGATCCTCACCAAGGGCGAGATGATTTCGGAAGACCTCGGCATCAAGCTTGAAAATGTCACCGTGGGCATGCTCGGTCAGGCCAAGCGCGTTTCGATCGACAAGGACAACACCACCATCGTTGACGGGGCTGGTGACGAAGAGGCGATCAAGGGCCGCGTTGAAGCGATCCGTGCGCAGATCGAAAACACTACCTCGGACTATGACCGTGAAAAGCTGCAAGAACGTCTGGCGAAACTCGCTGGCGGGGTTGCCGTTATCAAGGTCGGCGGTGCTTCGGAAGTCGAAGTGAAGGAACGCAAGGACCGCGTTGATGATGCGCTCCACGCAACCCGCGCGGCTGTCGAAGAAGGCATCGTCCCCGGCGGCGGTACTGCGCTTCTTTACGCCACCAAGGCTCTCGAAGGCCTCAAGGGCGAAAATGAAGACCAGACCCGCGGTATCGACATCATCCGCAAGGCGCTGGTTTCGCCGTTGAAGCAGATTGCTGAAAACGCTGGCCATGACGGCGGCGTGGTTGTCGGCAACCTGCTGCGCGAAAATGACGAAACCCGTGGTTTTAACGCACAGACCGACGAATATGAAAACCTCGTTGCCTCGGGCGTGATCGATCCGACCAAGGTCGTTCGCACCGCGCTTCAGGACGCAGCTTCGGTCGCGGGTCTCCTCATCACCACCGAAGCGGCGGTGTCGGAACTCCCCGAAGACAAGGCCCCGGCAATGCCGATGGGCGGCGGCATGGGCGGCATGGGCGGCATGGATTTCTAAGTCCAGCCCATCCGATCAGGATAAAAGAAAGGCCGGAGTGGAAACGCTCCGGCCTTTTTTAATCAATACGGCTCAGGCCACGGCACCTGACGAAATCGTGCGGACGCGGTTGACACATTCTCCCGAAATCACTAGTGGCCCGCTCCCATGTCACATTTGTGCGCCTTGAAACCTTCTCTACTCGCTCTCGGCAACGTCGCCGAGCGCGTGAGCGAACGCGCATGCATGGGGCATGGATTGACCTGATTTCGAGGTCATAACCAACCGGCCCCGGCTTAGTGGACGGGGTTGGGTTTTCTACATTCGACAATCGAATTCCGTCCGGAGTCTGGGTCTACAACCAGTGAGGACGAAATGTATCAACAACATTATGCAAGACGCATCAGCTATGACGAGCTCTTATCAGGGCTCAACCAGGCCATTGCGCAAAACCATGTCACTTGTCGGCAAGGGCCGAACGGGCTGACTTTATACAAGTATACCAACCACTGTATGTTCGACAGGGGATGGAATGACTATACGTTAGTTGCGCGGGGGTTAATCCTCGACCACGATCAGCGTGCGGTCGTCGCCACGCCTTTCCCGAAGTTTTTCAACTTGGGGGAAATGGGCATCACCATGCCCGATGAACCGTTCGACGTGTTCGAAAAGCTCGATGGCAGCTTGATCATCCTGTTCCATCATCGCGACAAGTGGCATGCGATCATGCGTGGTAGCTTCTATTCGGCGCAAGCCGAATGGGCGCAATCTATCGTCGATCAGAGTAACACCAGCCTGTTGCAGCCGGGCACGACTTATTTGGCCGAAGCTGTTTACCCTGAAAACCGCATTGTCATCCGGTATGATGAACCTGCGCTCGTTTTGCTGTCTGCTTATGATGCGCAAGGGTATGAGCAGAGCTATTCTGATCTGCAGGCACTTGCCGATGCAATCGGTTGGCGGGTTGCAAAGCGTTACAGATTTGCCAGCGCCGACGAAATGATAGCCCATGCATCGACGCTCCCGGCCAGTGAAGAAGGCTATGTTGTGCAATTCGCATCGGGCATGCGGCTTAAGATCAAGGGCGCAGAATATAGCCGTATTCACGCGTTGATTAGCGGGGTTACGCCGCTCGGGGTTTGGGAATTGATCCAGTCAGGCGATGATCTTGATGCCGTACGCTTGCTCATTCCGGAGGAATTATGGTGGGATTTTGACACCATAAGGGCCATCCTCGAGACCAAGATCAACGTCGTGCTCGATAAGGTTCAAGCTACGGCGCTTGCGATGGGGGATATGGATGACAAGCAAGTGGGCTTGAGCCTTGGTACGATGGATCCGGCAGTGAGACCGTTCATTTTTGCCTATCGCAAATATGGGAGCATCATGGAGAATGACCGCACCCGGCGCGCTATGATGGCGGCAGTTCGGCCGGATGGCAATGTCCTCGACGGATATGAACCATCGTACAAAATGAAGAATTTTGTTTCGGAAACGGGCATATGATTCTTCATCGAACAAAGGGAAAGGCCGGAGTGGAAACGCTCCGGCCTTTTTTTGTAAACTCAGGAGGTGCCCCTGCGTAGGCAGGGACAGGTTGAAATTTCAATCTATGGTCTGTTAAGCATACGCTTGCTAAACCACGCCCATGTTATCACTCATGCTCCTCGCCATGGCCCAATCGGCAGCGCCTTCGACGCCCGCGACTGTCCCTGTTTGCGGCTATGAAATCATGCGTGAATATCCGCATGATTCCTCGTCCTTCACCCAAGGGCTCTTCTATCATGAGGGGCATCTTTACGAGGGCACCGGCCAATATGGACAGTCGCGGGTGGCGCGACTTGATCTTGCGACGGGGAAGGCGCTCGCCCAGCGCGCGCTACCCGCCGATCAATTTGGTGAAGGGATTGTGCGCTGGAAGGACCAGATCATCTCGATCACCTGGCAGAACGGAATCGGGCATCGCTGGCGTCTGTCCGATCTGAAGCCGCTCGGCAATTTCCGCTATGAAGGCGAGGGCTGGGGCCTCGCGGCAGACCAGAGCCACATCATTTTGAGTGACGGCAGCGACACGCTCAAATTCTTTGATCCCGCCACGATGCGGGTCGCCAAGACGGTCAAGGTGCGCCTCCAAGGCCGTCCGCTCAGGCAGATCAACGAGCTTGAAATGATCGACGGCGAGCTTTGGGCCAATATCTGGATGACCGATTATATTGTGCGGATTGACCCCGCGAGCGGCACTGTGCGGTCACTGGTGGATATGCGGGGCCTGTCGGCTCAGGCGGGCGCGTCGGGTGCGGACAGCGTGCTCAACGGCATCGCCTGGGATGCCAAGGGCAAGCGCCTGTTCGTCACCGGCAAAAATTGGCCGAAGCTGTATGAAATTCGCATGACCGGCTGCGGCACTTAAAACAAGTTCTTGCAACGAAAAAGGGCCGCCCCTTGCGGGACGACCCTTCCTCTAACTTCAAAAGAACGAAGAACTTACTTCTTCATTTCTTCTGCGGTCTTCTTGGCAGCGTCGCCAGCGGCGTCAACAGCCGAAGCAGCAGCGTCCTTGGCAGCGTCGCCAGCCTTGGCAGCAGCGTCACCAGCCTTGTCGGCAGCAGCCGTAGCGGTGTCAGCAGCAGCGTCAGCGGTTGCAGCGGCGCCTTCAACAGCAGCGGTGCCAGCAGCAGCAGCAGCGTCGCCAGCCTTGTCGGTAGCGGTTGCAGCAGCGTCTACAGCCTGGTCAGCAGCGGCGTCAGCGGTCGCAGCAGCAGCGTTGGCGTCAGCAGCAGCATTTTCAGCAGCCGGCTGCGAGCAAGCAGCGAGCGAAGCAGCGAGAACGAGCGAAAGAGCAATGGTCTTTTTCATGTGGGAACACCCCTAAAATAATAGAGAAACAGTGCAGGCAGAAGGAAAGGACAACCGAAGCCGCCTCCCCTGCGTCCAGCGAAACGCTCACTACAATCTCGAGAATCAACATGCAATGGCAGTTTTTTTCCGGTTCACCGCATTTTTTCCAACTTATGTCAGAAATATGACCAAGCCAAAGAAATCCGCGCCTTTTGTGCCATTGACCACATATAAAGATATCTTTATATATCGGTAAATCATGACCCATTTGATAGACATTTTCCGGGCTCTATCCGATCCGACGCGGCTGCGAATCGTTGCGTTGCTTCGCGTTCTTGAATTGTCTGTCGGCGAAATGGCCCAAATTCTGCAGCAAAGCCAACCGCGCGTGTCGCGTCATGTTCGTATATTGGCCGAAGCGGAACTGGTCGAGCGGCGCAAGGAGGGCAGTTGGGTGTTCCTGCGGCTGACTCCGGCCAAGACGGCGGAGGCGATGCGCGGGCTTATCGAGGCGATGCCCTTATCAGCTGCAGAACAAAAGATCGTCGATCAGGATCTGGCCGCGCTGCGCGTGGTGCAGGATGAACGCGCGGCGGCGGCGAACCGCTATTTTGCCGACCATGCCGAACAATGGGACGCGATCCGCTCGCTCCATGTCGCCGAGGAAGAGGTCGAACAGGCCATGCTGCGGCTGATGCAAAACCGCCGCCTGGGCCATGTGCTCGATATTGGTACTGGCACCGGACGGGTGGTGGAATTGTTCGCGCCCTCCGCCCGCCGCATCACGGCACTGGATCGCAGCCCCGAAATGCTGAGGCTGGCGCGCGCGCGCGTTGCGCCCAAGAACTGGCCGGTCGAACTGGTGCAGGGTGATTTTTATGCGCTGCCGCTGGGTGCAGAAAGCGCGGACACGGTCGTCCTCCATCAGGTGCTGCATTTTGCGCAGGCTCCCGATCAGGTGATTGCCGAAGCGGCGCGCGTGCTGCGCCCGGGCGGCCATATCCTGATCGTCGATTTCGCCTCGCACGACCGCGAGGAATTGCGCGCGCAAGCGGCGCACGCACGGCTCGGCTTTTCCGACGCGCAAATTCGTGGCTGGTTTGCCTCCAGCGGGCTGATCGTCGAGGCGAGCGATGCACTCTCGGGCGGCGAATTGACCGTGCGGCTGTGGCTCGGGCGCCGCCGTTCCGACGATAATCCGCTGCGCGAAGAGGCGCAGCGCCATGCTGCCTGACTGTTTTTTCAAGGACCGACCATGATACCTACCCCCCAATCCGAACAGTATCGCGCACAAGGCAGCCCGCTCTTTGCGGGCCTCGAAGGCGATATCGACGTGAGCTTTGAATTTTTCCCGCCCAAGAGCGAGAAGATGGAAGCGCAATTGTGGGATACGTTTGAAACGCTCGCGCCGCTTGCGCCCAAATTTGTGTCGGTGACCTATGGGGCAGGTGGCACCACCCGCGAGCGCACCCATGCGACCGTCGCCCGGATTGCCAAAGAAACGCGCGTTCCCGCCGCCGCACATTTGACCTGTGTCGAGGCGAGCAAGGCGGAGATTGCCGATGTCGCCAATGCCTATTGGGACGCAGGCGTGCGCCATATCGTGGCGCTGCGCGGCGATCCGCCGACGGGCAGCAAATTCACGCCGCATCCGGACGGCTATACGAACGCGGCTGATCTGGTCGCGGGGCTGAAGGCGCTGCATGATTTTGAAATTTCGGTCGCAGCTTATCCCGAGGTCCATCCCGATGCCGACTGTGCCGACAGCGATATGGATAATTTGAAGCGCAAGATTGACGCGGGCGCGACCCGCGCGATCACCCAATTTTTCTATACGCCCGACACATTTTTTCGTTTCCGCGACAAAGCTGCGGCTGCGGGCATCAGCGCCGAGATTGTTCCGGGCATCATGCCGGTGTCCAACTATGCAGCGCTCCAGCGCATGTCGGGGATGTGCGGGACGACCATTCCCGACTGGATGGCTGGCTTGTTCGAGGGGCTTGATGATCTACCGCAAGCGCGCCAGCTCGTCGCCGCAACCACGGCCGCCGAACTGTGCCGACGCCTCTATGCGGGCGGGGTGCGCAATTTCCATTTCTACACATTGAACCGGGCAGAGCTCAGCTATGCGATCTGCCATTTACTTGGTTTGAGACCCCAAGGAGATGCCGCATGAGCGCGCGTGAACAACTGTTGGCCGAAGCGGCCAAGCGTATCCTCCTCACCGATGGCGCATTCGGTACGCAGATCCAGAATATGAAGCTGACCGAAGATTGCTATGCGGGCAATCTCGGCCTGTCGCATGACCAGAAGGGCAATAATGACATCCTCGCGCTGACCAAGCCCGAGGTGCCGGAAATCATTACCCGCGCTTATTTTGATGCAGGGTCGGATATTGTCTCGACCAACACGTTTAGCGCCAACCGCATCAGCCAGGCCGATTATGGGGCCGAACATCTGGTGCGCGACATCAACCTTGCCTCGGGGCAGATCGCGCGCAAGCTGGCGGATGAATATGCCGCCAAGGATGGCCGTCCGCGGTTCGTCGCGGGCGCGATTGGCCCGACCAACAAGACTTTGTCGCTCTCTCCCGACGTTAATGATCCGGGCTATCGCGAGATTGATTTTGATTATCTCGTCGCGGTCTATCGCGAACAGGTCGAAGCGCTGGTCGAAGGCGGCGTGGATTTCATCCTCATTGAAACCGTGTTCGATACGCTGAACGCCAAAGCGGGGATCATGGCGGTGCGAGAGGCGGAAGCTGCGCTCGGGCGCGACATCCCGATCATGCTGTCGATGACGCTGACGGACCTGTCCGGACGTAACTTGTCCGGCCACACCGTCGAGGCTTTCTGGTATGCGGTGCGCCATGCGCGGCCCGTTACGATTGGCCTCAATTGCTCGTTCGGCGCACAGCAATTGCGCCCGCATGTGCAGGTGCTGGCAGCGCTCGCCGATACGCTTATCATGGTTTATCCCAATGCGGGCCTGCCCAACGAACTTGGCGAATATGATGAACTGCCCGAGCAGACCGCTGCACTGGTCAAGGAATGGGCGGAGAAGGGCCAGGTCAATATTCTTGGCGGTTGCTGTGGGTCGTCACCGGCCCATATTGCCGCGATGGCGGGTGCGGTGAAGGATTTGCCGGCCCGCACGCTTCCGCAAGTTGCAGTCCGCACCCGGCTGGCCGGACTCGAACCGATGACGGTGGCCGCCTGAAGCATTTCCCCTCCCGCATGCGGGAGGCGTAAGGGGTGGGTTTCTCATCTCTTATAGTTTGTATCAATCCCACCCCCGACCCCTCCCGCTAGCGGGAGGGGAGTGAGTAACAAAAATGACCGACCAACCGACTACTACCGCCACTTTCGTCAACATCGGCGAGCGCACCAATGTCACTGGTTCTGCCGCGTTCAAGAAACTCATCATGGCGGGCGATTATACCAAGGCGGTAGAGGTCGCACGCCAGCAGGTCGAAAATGGCGCGCAAGTTATCGACGTTAACATGGATGAAGGGTTGCTCGACTCGCTTGAGGCGATGACGACCTTTTTAAAACTGATCGCGGCCGAACCCGATATCGCGCGCGTGCCGGTGATGATCGATTCATCCAAATGGTCGGTGATCGAAGCAGGTTTGAAATGCGTGTCCGGCAAACCCATCGTCAATTCCATCTCGATGAAGGAGGGCGAGGCGCAGTTTCTTGAGCAGGCCAGAAAATGCATGGATTATGGCGCTGCTGTCGTCGTGATGGCGTTCGACGAGGTCGGCCAAGCGGACACCAAGGAGCGCAAGGTCGAAATTTGTGAGCGTGCCTATAAGCTCCTCACCGGCATCGGCTTCCCGCCGGAGGATATCATCTTCGATCCCAATATCTTCGCCGTCGCGACGGGGATTGAAGAGCATAATAATTACGGCGTCGATTTTATCGAAGCCGCGCGCGAGATCAAACAGCGCTGTCCGCATGTGCATATTTCCGGCGGGCTGTCCAACCTCTCGTTCAGCTTCCGTGGCAATGAACCGGTGCGCCGCGCGATGCACTCGATCTTTCTCTACCATGCCATTCCGGCGGGGATGGATATGGGGATCGTCAATGCCGGGCAGCTCGATGTCTATGACACGATCGACCCCGAACTGCGCGAAGCATGCGAAGATGTGATCCTCAACCGTCCGGCGCGCAATCCTGACCAGATCCCGACCGAGCGGCTGATCGAAATTGCCGAACGCTATAAGGGCACCGACGCGGTCGCAGAAAAAGCGGCTGAAGAATGGCGCGGTTGGGAGGTGACCAAACGCATCGAACATGCGCTGGTCAAAGGGATCGACGCGCATATCGTGGATGATACCGAAGAGGCTCGCGTGGCCATCGCCGCCGCGAACGGTCGTCCCATCGAAGTGATCGAAGGTCCGCTCATGGACGGGATGAATGTCGTCGGTGACCTGTTCGGATCGGGCAAGATGTTCCTGCCTCAGGTCGTCAAATCCGCCCGCGTGATGAAGAAAGCGGTCGCGCACCTCATTCCCTTCATCGAAGCGGAAAAGCAGGAAGGGCAAAAGTCCAAGGGCCGCATCGTCATGGCGACGGTCAAGGGCGACGTTCACGACATCGGCAAGAATATCGTCGGCGTGGTGCTGCAGTGCAACGGCTATGAAGTGTTCGATCTTGGCGTCATGGTGCCCTGGACCACAATCCTTGAAGCGGCGAACGAGAATGATGCCGACATGATCGGTCTGTCCGGTCTCATCACGCCTTCGCTGGACGAGATGGTGACGGTGGCGGAGGAAATGCAGCGCGCGGGGTTGACCATGCCGCTCCTCATCGGCGGCGCGACCACCAGCCGCGTCCATACCGCGCTCCGCATCGACCCGGCCTATGAAGGCCCGGTGATCCATGTGCTCGATGCCAGCCGCGCCGTGGGTGTTGCCTCACAGCTTTTGTCGGATACGCAGGCCGAAGGGTTCATCGAGACGACGGCCGCGGACTATCAGCATATCCGCGATGCGCGCGCCAATAAGGGACAAACCGCATTGCTCAGCTTGGACGATGCACGCGCCAATGCGTTTGAAGCGGACATGAACCTGAAACCGCCGATGCCCAAGCAGCCGGGAATCCACATCTTCAAGGAATGGGACTTGGCCGACCTGCGCGAGCATTTCGACTGGACGCCTTTCTTCCGCGCGTGGGAACTTGCAGGCACCTATCCCAAAATCCTCGATGACGAGGTGGTCGGGGAAAGCGCAAAGTCGCTGTTTGCGGACGCCAACAAGATGCTGGACACCATTGTCGCCGAAAAATGGCTGACGGCGCGCGGCGTGGTTGGCTTATGGCCCTGCCGCCGGGATGGGGACAATATCATCGTCCATGTCGAAGATGAACGCCACGTCACGCTGCCCATGTTGCGGCAACAAGTCTCCAAAACCGGCGGGCGACCCAATATGAGCCTCGCGGATTTCATCAGCCCGGATGGGGACTGGATCGGCGGCTTTGCGGTGTCACTCCACGGCATCGAGCCGCATCTCGCGCGCTTCAAGGCGGGCATAGACGATTATTCCGACATTTTGCTGAAAGCGCTGGCGGATCGTTTTGCCGAAGCCTTCGCCGAGGTGCTGCACAAGCATGTCCGCCGCACCTTGTGGGGCTATGCCGAGGGTGAGCAGCTCACCAACGAGGCGCTGATCAAGGAAGAATATCGCGGCATCCGCCCCGCGCCCGGCTATCCCGCTTGCCCGGAGCATAGTTTGAAGGCGCTGTTGTTCGATATGCTCGATGCGCACCACGCGACCGGTATTTCGCTCACCGACCATTTCGCGATGCTGCCGACCGCGGCGGTTTCGGGCTTTTATTTCGGTCACCCGGAATCGAGCTATTTCGGCGTTGCGCGGATTGGGGAGGACCAGGTGGCGGATTATGCCGAACGGCGCGGGGTCAGTGTCGAACAGGCAACGCGCTGGCTGAGACCGAATTTGGATTAGGACGAAACCGAAGCCCTGAGCCTGTCGAAGGACGTTTCTCGATGTCGCGCCAGGTCGATGGGCGCCCTTCGACAAGCTCAGGGCTACGGGTTAATTGTTCTTGCGTCGTTTAGTAATTCGCATATTCCAGCCCCATGAGCCCCGCCGACCTCTCGATCCATTTCTTCGCGCAAATGGCGCTGATTCTGGTGACCGCGCGTGTCGTGGGATGGCTGGCGCATAAATATCTGATGCAGCCGCAGGTGGTGGGAGAAATGATTGCCGGGGTGATCCTCGGCCCCTCGCTGTTCGGGCTCGTCGCGCCCGATCTTCAGGCGATGATTTTTCCCAAAGACAGCCAGTCGGTCCTCTATGTCCTGTCGCAATTTGCGGTCGGGCTCTATATGTTTCTCGTCGGCCTTGAGTTTCGCACCGATCATTTCCGCGCCCAGTTCAAAAGTGCAGCGGCGGTCTCGCTGGCGGGAATGCTTGCGCCATTCCTCCTCGCGGTTCCGCTCACGCCCTTTCTGATGAAAGTGCCGGGCCTGTTCGCACCGCAGATTACGACCAACGAAGCGACCTTGTTCATGGGCGCGGCGATTGCGCTCACCGCTTTCCCGATGCTCGCGCGGATTATCAAGGAGCGGGGTATCGCCGGGACATCGCTCGGCACCTTGTCGCTTTCCGCCGGTGCCTTTGGCGATGCGGTCGCGTGGGGCGTGCTCGCGGTCGTTCTCGCCAGTTTCGGGGCGGGTGCCAAGGTCGCCTATCTCGCCATCGGCGGTGGGCTTGCCTTCGCCATTTTCATGGTGACGATAGGTCGCCGCATGGTCGCGCCGCTCGAGACCATGACGCAAAAGGCGGGCGAAGTGACGCCGACGATCCTTGCCATCGCCATGATCGCTTTCATGTTATCGGCTTTCGCGATGGACGGGGCCGGGATCCATGCCGTGTTCGGCGGCTTTTTGCTCGGGTGCGTAATGCCACGCGGCCGCTTTTCCGAAAGCGTGCAAAAGCAATTGGAGCCTTTCACCGTGGCAATCCTGCTGCCGGTGTTTTTCACCTATTCGGGCCTCCATACCCGGCTTGATCTGGTGAGCGATCCCAAGCTGCTCCTTATTGCCGTCCTCATCCTGCTGGTGTCGGTGGTCGCGAAATTCGGAGCCTGCTGGCTCGCCGCGCGGCTGACGGGACAGGATAATCCGACCGCGCTTGGCATCGGTGCGTTGATGAATGCGCGCGGCCTGATGGAACTCATCATCATCAACATCGGCCTCCAAAAAGGAATTATCGGCGAAACCCTGTTCTCGATGCTGGTGCTGATGGCGATTGCCACCACCGTGATGGCCTCACCCCTGTTCGAATGGGTCTATGGGCGCAAAATGCGGCGGAACGAGCAAGCCGACAGCGAACTGCCGGTCTTCCCCAATTAGCCCGCCTTTCCGGAGCCGATGATCAGCGGCAGGTCGTGCCCGCGCCCGGGTCAAGATCAAGACAGCGCCCGTCAATCTTGCTGGTGTCAATCGGGAGACCGATCAGCGCCGCCATGGTCGGCAGGATGTCCGCCGTGTTGACGCCGGCGGGCTGTTCGAACGGCTGGATGCCCTTGTACCAGAACAGCATCGGCACGCGGCGATCATAATCCCACGCACTGCCATGCGTCGCGACATAGCCAAGGTCGGGTTCGTGAATCGGCGTCACCCGCGATTTCAGCAAAATGACGAGGTCGCCCGAGCGCGGCGCGTAGAAAGAGGCGCGCGCACGTTCGGCCAGCGACCAGGTTTCCGGTGATCCGGTTGGAATGGGCATGGCCGCGAGCTGTTGTTTGGTAAAGACGGCAGCGACATCCGGGTTGCGGCCCAATTGTTTCACCGCTTCGGCGACAATCTTGCCGCGCTGGCTGGCAAAGCGCGGATGGACGTAAAAATCGCCAAATGCGCCATCACTCACCAGCAAATCCTTGGTATCGGCGATCTTCAACGCTTTACCGACCGCTTCGCTGAGGGCTTTGGGATCGGTCGAGCCATCATTGCGGCGCGCGGCGGGGTTTGCCTGGGCCTGCGCGCGCTCCGGCGCATCAAGCCCGCCATGATCCGCCGACAAAACCACCGCATAAGGAATCTTCTGCGTATCAAGCCAGGAGAAGAATGCGCCCAGATCGCGGTCGACCGAGCCGAGTTGCAGGCACATCTCTACGCCCTGATTGCCCAGCGCATGACCGACATAATCGGTCGCCGAAAGGCTGATCGAGAGCATGTCGGTCGCCGCGCCCTGACCCAGCTTATAGTCGCGCACCATCGCCATCGCGAGCGCGAGGGTGGCCGCATCCAGTTCGGGGGAGGCGCGGAACAGTTTGGTATCACCCGCCGGACGTTCAAAATGATGCGTGCCGAGATTAACCTTGCCCGCCGCAAAATTGCGGTCCTTGGTCTGGCAATAACCGGTTACCGCCATGGCCGGATTGCCAGCGGCGATACGCTGCGCCACGGCCTTATTCGCTTCAACCACGGTCGGAACAACGGTGCGCCCGGCGAGGGTGACGAATTTGTCGCCGCTCCACCAATAGGCTTGCTGCACCGTCTTGCCGCCCATCATTAGCGCCGCGCGATCCTTGCCCGACACTGCAAAATTGCGCGTGGCGGGGTTGGCGCGCACCATATATTCGCCAAGCGTATCCACCATCAAATGATGGGGCGAGGCGGTATATTTGCGCGAGTTGCTCTCCGCGAGACTTTCATCCTCGGCGCAATATACTCGTTTGTCTTCGCGGCCGACGCTGAAATCATACCAGTTATTGGCGACAATCCCGGTTCGCGCCGGAAAGCTGCCGGTGAGCAAGGTCGAATGGCCGGGGCAAGTCTCGGTCGCGGCATGGCCCTGATAGCCAGCCGGGAAAACTACCCCGTCGCTCAACCGCTTCAATCCGCCGGTAAAGGTCGGGCGATATTCGTTGAACAATTCGGAAGAAAATTGATCCATCGAAATCGCGATCAGCAACTTGGGGCGCGCGGGCGGAACGGGTGCTGGTGCGGGAGCAGGCGTCGGTGCGGCGCTTGATTGAGCATAAACCGGCTGCGCTGTGACGGACAGGAGTAAGGCGGCGAGGGGAGCGAGAGCTTTCATGCGGACAGGATTCCCTATTAGCTACTGTGCAATCGCGTTCTTGGCCGTATAGAGCGGCTCATGCAACCGCGAAACTTATCTCGTTGGATACTTGGCCGCTCGATTGCGGGAATGATTGCCGCGCTGTTCGCGATGCTGCTGGGCGTTCCGGCGGCGGCGCAATTGGGCGGACCGGGCATGGAGCGTCACATGCAGGGCGAGCTCATCGCCGAAACGCAAGTGCCAGCGCCCGGCGAAACGGTCATGCTCGCCTTTCATATGACGCCCGATCCCGGTTGGCATGGCTATTGGGAGAATCCCGGCGATGCGGGCCTCGGCATGACGGCGGACTGGACGCTGCCGCAAGGGGTGACGGCTGGAAAGTTGAACTATCCCGTCCCCGGCACGCTTATCCTCGCCGGGTTGATGAACCATGTTTACGAGCGTAATTATGCGGTGCTGGTGCCGCTGACCATTCCGCAAGGGCTGGCGAAAGGCACGCCCATTCCGGTGCGGGTGAAAGCGTCGGCGCTGGTGTGTGACGATAAGCTGTGCGTGCCGCAAGACTTTGAGCTCGCGGCCGATCTGGTGGTTGGTGACGGGCAAATAGCGCCCGAGCGCCGCGCGCAGTTTGATGGCTGGCGCGCGAAGATGCCGCGCCCGCTGACTCTTGGTGCGCGTGACGCCCTCTTCGAGCGTGCCAATGGTCGGGTGAAGATCGGCGTAAAACTGCCGCAAACGCTGGCGCTTGATGCGCCCCATATATTTGCCGCGACACAGGATGCGATTGCTTATGCGGCGCCGCAGCGTTTTTACCGGAGCGGCGACTGGCTGGTGATGGAGACCGACGCGGCCTCATCGGTCGCGGCCAATCCTGCGAGCCTCGACACACTGCTCAAGATCGGGCCCGATAGCGGGCTTCGTTTTATCGCGCAGCCGGCAAAGGCCGGGGAATTGCCAAGCAGTGGAGAGGCGGTTGCGGGAGCGGCTGCCTCCGGCTTTGATGCTAAATTGTTGCTGATTGCGCTGGCAGGCGCGCTGCTTGGCGGTGTTCTCCTTAACATCATGCCGTGCGTGTTTCCGATTCTCAGCCTCAAGGCCTTGAGCGTTGCGCGCGCTGGCGGTGACCAAGCCACCGTCCGCCGCGAAGCCTGGGCCTATGCGGGCGGAGTCGTCGCGGTGTGTCTGCTGCTCGGCCTCGTCATTTTGTTGCTGCGGGCAGGGGGCGAGCAGGTCGGCTGGGCGTTCCAGTTGCAAAATCCGGCGAGCATCTTTCTGCTGTTGCTGCTGGTCAGCGCCATCACCGCCAATCTCGCAGGCTTGTTTGAAATAATCGGACCCTCGGTAACGACGACCGGTGCGCCGCGCGGGGGTATCGCTGGCGCGTTTTGGAGCGGCGCGCTCGCGGCCATCGTTGCGACACCGTGCACCGGCCCGTTCATGGGGGCAGCCTTGGGCGCGACGATGTTGTTGCCCGGATGGGCCGCGCTGCTCATTTTCGGGGCGCTCGGCGTAGGGATTGCGCTGCCGTTCCTCGCCATCGCTTATAGCGCACGCTTGCGCGGCTTGTTGCCGAAGCCTGGGCCGTGGATGGAACGCTTCCGCCGCTGGATGGCGCTGCCGATGGGGCTGACGGCGCTCGCGCTCGCCTGGCTGTTGTGGCGCATGGCCGGAAATGCAGGGTTGATTGCGGCACTGGCGGGGATCGCGGTGACCGGCCTGTTCGCGCTGCTTTATGGGCGGGGCCAACGGCAAGGTAGATCATGGGGTCCGGTGCTGCTCGGTCTATTCGTCCTCGCGGCAGGGGGCGCAACGTTCGCGATCAAGGATCAGGTGGCCGTGAAAAACGGC
The DNA here is from genome assembly GCA_023458055.1 of Pseudomonadota bacterium. Lineage (GTDB taxonomy): Bacteria > Pseudomonadota > Alphaproteobacteria > Sphingomonadales > Sphingomonadaceae > JAFAFE01. The sequence continues at coordinate 81,808 of JAEXAW010000084.1, read as the reverse complement.
GCCGCCGATTTGGCCGGAGCGACCTATAGTGAAGCCGCGCTCGCCAAAGCACGGGCTTCCGGCAAGCCCGTTTTCGTCTATTTCACGGCTGATTGGTGCGTCACCTGCAAGGTCAACGAGGCCGCAGCGATCAACCGCGCGGAAACCCTGGACGCTTTCCGCAAGGCTGGTGTGACCGTGCTGGTGGCCGACTGGACCAATGGTGATGCCGACATTACCCGCGCGCTCGCCGCGCATCAGCGCAACAGCGTACCGCTCTATTTATGGTATAAGTCGGGCGCAGCAGAGCCGGAAATCCTGCCGCAAATCCTCACCCCCGCTATGCTTGCGGAAAGGGCAGGGGCGCGTTGATGGCCAAAGCGCGGGTGGATCAGATGCTGGTTGATCGCGGGCTGGTTGAGAGCCGGACGCGCGCGCAGGCGCTGATCATGGCGGGATTGGTATTTGCCGGAGAACAGTCTGATCGTCGCATCGACAAACCCGGCCTGCAACTGGCCGAGGATACCCCGCTGACCGTCAAGGGACGGGACCACCCTTGGGTCTCGCGCGGCGGATTAAAGTTGGATCACGCGCTCAGCCATTTCGACTGGGACGTAAGCGGCGCCGTCGCGATGGATGTCGGCAGTTCGACCGGCGGCTTTACCGACGTGCTCCTGTCGCGCGGTGCGGCGCGGGTCTATGCAGTCGATAGCGGCACCAACCAGCTTGCCTGGTCGCTGCGGCAAGATCCCCGGGTCGTTGTGTATGAGCAATTGAGCGCGCGGCTCTTGACCGCCGAGCATGTGCCCGAAGCGCTTGATCTCATCGTGTGCGATGCGAGCTTTATCTCGCTCGAAAAGGTGCTCGACGTGCCGCTCGGTTTTGCGAGGTCTGGCGCGCGGCTAATGGCGCTGATCAAACCGCAGTTTGAAGCCGAACGGCATGAGGTGGGCAAAAAGGGCGTGGTGCGCGATGCAAGCGTACATGCGCGCGTTTGTGCGGCGGTCGCAGCTTGGCTCGAGTCGCGCGACTGGTCGGTTGAAGGGATCGTCGAAAGCCCGATCACCGGCCCCGAAGGTAATGTCGAATTTTTGATCGCCGCTCACCGGCAATAACCGTTTCGACAAAGAAAAAGCCCCGGTCGATGGATCGACCGGGGCTTTTTTTAGCCTTCGAACAGGCGCTGACCTTAGACGGTCAGTTCGCGTTCGATCTTGCTCAGCTTGAAGCGAGCCATAGCGAGGTTCGCCTTCGACTTGTCAAGCACGAGGTATACGAACAGACCCTTGCCCGATTCCGAGGTCACCGGACGGATCATGTGATACGCGGTGCCGAGCGTGATGAGAACGTCTTCGATTTCTTCGTTGATGCCGAGTTCGCGCATCGTGTCCATCTTGGCACGCATCACGTTGGTGTTACCAGCAGCAGCAACTTCAAGGTTGAGGTTCTTGGGGTTGCCGGCAGTAGCGAGCGCCATGCCGCTGGCGATATCGACGAGGGCAACAGCCTGTGCGCCTTCGATGTCCATGCATTCTTGCAGTTTAACTTCGTAGCTCATTGAAATTTTCCTTTCTGGTACAATCGGTTTTTTAGGCATTTCATTATCCTGTTGGGCAACCGCGACAGTATTTCGCTCCTGAGTTGGTTGTCCGGGCGGCAATTCCGCGTCAGCCTTCTTTTTCTTCTTGGTCTGAAGCGGACTTGCATCGTGGGCCAATGTTTTCATGTCATTGGCCGACACACCTTCCTTCCAGTTGATTACGCCCAAAACGTAATCGATATTCTCGCCATTGGACGAGCAAGGCAGGAGGATGCCACGATAGAGGAGCAGCTGGTCCGCATCATTGACGAATTCGGCTTCGAATCCGACCGGCGCGCGGTTGGCCACAGTCTGCATATAATGATCGGTCAGCCGCGACAGGATCGAGCGGCTGGGAACAGCGGACACATCCGGCGGGCTCTGCTTGAGCTTGCCCTCGTCCAGAACCTGTTGTCCGACATAGGTTATTTTTGCGGTTTCGAGTTCATCGTCGAGCGCCATGACGATGGCGTGATCGCCAAATTCGTCCATGCCGTCTTTAAGGACGGAGTCGGCGCTCGGGAACACGCCGTTGTCAAAATTGCGCGCCCAGAAATCATAGGCGACAAGATGCATCCGGCGCTCGCCGTTGGAAGCGGTAGCTGTGGAATTAACTTGTACCACGTTGGACACGACCCTCAGATAAAACTGTTACTGCAATGGATGTTGCGAGGGGGTGTTTCTCATGACAATCTTAAGATGCGGTTAAACACAGATTGGATTTACCAGTCGTTACATAGAGGGAACTTTACAAGTTTCCGGCGATCATCCTGCCGATACCCTCGACAGCACGACCGGACATGATTAGCAGGGCCTATGTTGAAAGGGTTTCGCGATGAGTGAGCTTGCGTCTCCGGGCCAGTTGCGTATGTCCTTGGCGCGGTGGTGCATCGTGCTCGTGCCGCTCTTCATCGTGTTGGGGTCCGCATCCGGATTATTGTCCGGGTCAGGCGGTAATAACCCATGGTATCAAGCACTTGAGAAACCTGCTTTGAACCCGCCCGGATGGGTTTTCGGTGTGGTGTGGCCCATCCTCTACGCGCTTCAGGCGATTGCGCTGGCGATGATTATTCATGCGCGCGGCGCTCCCGGGCGGATGCGGGCGATCATCCTGTTTGTCGTGCAATTGGTGCTGAACCTTGCCTGGTCGCCGCTGTTTTTTGGCCAGCATGAGGTGGGGATGGCGCTATGGCTTCTCATTGCGATCCTGGTCGTGGCTGCCGTCACCTGCTGGCATTTCGGACGCATCCGCCGACTCGCAGCATGGCTGATGGTGCCCTATCTCGCCTGGTTGTGCTTTGCCGCTTATCTCAATTTCTCGATTGATCGGCTCAACCCCGACGCGGAAAGCCTTAAAAATCCTGTTGCCCGTACCCAAATTGGCAGCGTAACGCGTTAACCGGTCCCCCTTTGGAGCATAGAAGATCATGCAATCGCAAAATCGTTTTTTTGATGACCTCGCCAAGATATTGAACGGTGCGGCCGGGACTTTCGCCGGTATGGGCCGCGAAGCAGAAGCTGGCGCGCGCGAGCGTTTCCGCGAATTTCTGGGCGGTGCCGACTTTGTTTCGCGCGAAGAATTTGAAGCGGTCAAGCAAATGGCCGCCACCGCACGCGGTGAAGTCGAGTCGCTGAAAGAGCGGATCGCGGCGCTTGAAGGTGCGCGTAAGACGTCACCCGCGCCCAAAGCTCCAGTGGCAGCGCGCCCTGCGGCAAAGCCTCGCGCAAAAGCGGCGACCACCAAAGCGGCCACCGCCAAAGCAGCAGCCAAGCCGGCCAAGCCCTGAGTCGCACACCGCTTGCCAAGCGGAAACGCAATTGCGACAAGCGTTCCATCCGGCGCGACTCGCGCACATTAATTCGCGAATGAGATAATTTTGACTGACGACCTTTATGACGATGATGCGGAAGGGCCCGATGATGCCGCTCCGATCGATATGCTGTGTGCTTATTTTGATGCGCATGGCTGGAGCCATGAGCATGTCAGTGACGACGAAATTGTAGCCAATACGCAAGGATCATGGGCCTCTTATGAGGTGCGTGCCGTATGGCGCGCGGAAGACCAGGTGCTGCAATTGCTGGTTTTCCCCGATATCCGCGTGCTTGAGGACAAGCGCGGGGCGATTTACGAGACCATCGGCCTCATCAACGAGCAGCTATGGCTCGGCCATTTTGAATTGTGGTCGTCGAGCGGTATCTTATTGTTCCGCCACGGCCTGTTGATCGGCGAGGGCGAAGGTTTGAGCCTTGAGGCTGCGGAAACCGTCGTCGAGTCGGCTATCGACGAGTGCGAACGCTTCTATCCGGTGTTTCAATTTGTCCTGTGGGGCGGCAAAACGCCGAGCGATGCAATTGCATCGTCGCTTATTGAAACGCGCGGCGAGGCCTGAGCTTAGGCTGTAGGCTGAGCGCGGATTTTATACCCGCGCAAAGCGGCTGAGGACACAGTCGCGCACACCAACGGTCATGCGCGCCTTTTCCGCGATGATATGGGCTACCGCGTCGTCTAACCCGTCGGCCATGATCTCGACATAGAGGCAATCCTGCTCGCTGGTCGCACGGACCACTGCGGGTACGACGTCGCGCGCCGCAAACAGGCCAAGCAAGCGCAACAGCGATTGCGGACCCTCATCGACCGTCATTTGAAAACTACTGCGCCGCGCAAGAACGGTTTTCGGGGGCGTGTTTTTGCGCGGCGCAGTCAGGGAAGCGGAGGGGATCGCTAGAGCCTCCGCCGGGGTAGGAGGGGAGTTGAGAGCCAAGGACTGCTCGAGTGTCATGATCTTTCCTTTTTCGTGAAACCCGAGTTCTTCCGGAGGTCCGACTATTATCTAGAGCGGGTTCTTCGAAAAATCTTTGCAAATTTTGTCGAAAACGCGCATAATTAACATTATTAATATCCAAAATAGTGTTTTTCGGAATAAATTATGTCACACGCTCTCGACTCGCTTGATCGCAAGATTCTCAACGAACTGCAGCGCGATTGCAGCCGGTCGGTGACCGAGATCGGTGAAGCGGTCGGCCTTTCGCAATCGCCCTGCTGGCGGCGGATCGACCGTTTGCAGAAGGAAGGCTATATCAGCGCGCAAGTCGCGTTGGTCGATCCCAAGCGGGTCGGGCTCAACGCCCAGCTGTTCGTCCAGGTCAAGCTGGACGCGCATGGCCGCCAGCATCTTGATGAATTTTCCGCGCGGATGCTCGAATTTGACGAGGTGCTCGAATGCTGGGTGCTGATCGGTGCGATTGATTTCATGTTGCGGGTTGTGACCGCAGACCTCGAAGCCTATGAGCGCTTCTTCTTCGACAAGCTCAGCAAGGTTCCCGGTGTGCGGGAAATTGTTGCGACGACGGCTTTGTCGAAAATTAAATCGACCACCGTGCTGCCGATCCCGGCGGCATAATATCCGCCATTCCGATAGCACAGGACAATTTTTATGCGGCAGACCCACGGCCTTGCCCAATTTTCAACTCCGCTTACGCTGATCGGCTGTGGCAATATGGCCGGGGCGATGCTGGCACGCTGGCTCGAGGATGGCCTCGCGCCTGAGCTGGTTACAGTCGTCCGCCCAAGCGGTCAGACGGTAGCCGATGGGGTGCAGGTGGTCACCGACGCGGCGCAAATAGCACCGGTGGGCGGCATCGTGATGCTGGGGTTCAAGCCGCAGCAACTGCCCGCTATCGCGCCCGCGCTCGCGACCGCTGTTGCGCCGGACGCGACAATAGTTTCGATCCTTGCGGGCGTGTCGCTCGCTGATCTTGCCATGACGCTGCCGGGACATAAACTGGTTCGCGCGATGCCCAATATGCCGGTCCGGCACGGGGAAGGGATCGTGACTCTGGCCGGGGAACGCAGCGGTGAAATCGACGCGCTGATGCAAAGCCTCGGGCACATGCAATGGCTTGATGATGAAAGCCAGTTTGACCTTTACACGGCGGTTGCGGGCTGTGGTCCGGCTTATGTGTACCGCTTTATTGAAGCGATTGCGGCGGGCGGTATTCGACTAGGCTTGCCCGAGCAGGAAGCCGTGACAATCGCCCGCGCGATGGTTGCTGGTGCGGCGGCGAGCGCCGCCCGCTCGCCGCTGGCTCCATCCGAACTGGTGACTCAGGTCGCATCCAAAGGCGGGATGACGCAGGCGGGGCTTGATGTGCTCGACAGCGACGGCAAGCTGGTGGCGCTCCTGACCGAAACGCTGCGCGCCGCGCGGGATCGCGGCAAGGAATTGGCCGACCTCGCGCGCAAGGATTGAGAGTTACTCTTCGAGCAAGGGCATGACCAGCGGGCGTCCGGTCACCATTTCGGACCGGGTCAGCCGTTCTGCCATATCGTCAATGCAGCGGTTCTTGCAGTCATGCGTCACGACCGCGACGAACACGCCGCCCTCGCTGGTATGGCCTTGCTGCGTCACGCTTTCGATGGAAACGCCCGAATCGCGCATCGCGGCGGTGATTTCGGCCAATGCGCCCAGCCGGTCCTCGACGCCGAAGCGCACATAATAGCGTTCGCTGCGTTCGCCGGGGTCCGCGCTCGCGACATGCTTGAGCGAGGCGATGGGCATGGCAAAGGCGGGGCCCACCTCGCCGCGCGCGATATCAATAAGATCGGCCACCACCGCTGAAGCCGTCGGGCCATCGCCCGCACCGGCGCCCTGGAACAGCAGACGTCCGACATAATTGCCCTCCGCAACGACCGCATTGGTCGCACCATCGACATGGGCGAGCGGGTGGCTTTTCGGGATCAGCATCGGGGCGACCCGCTGGAGCAGGCCTTCCCCATTGCCGACCGCCGAACCGATCAGGCGGATGCGATAGCCAAGATCGTCCGCTTCGGCGATATCCTGCGCCGTGACGTCGCGGATGCCTTCAATATCGACACTGGCAAGATCGAGCGCGGTGCCGAAGCAGAGGCTCGCGAGGATCGCCAGCTTATGGGCTGCATCGACACCATCAATGTCGAAGGTCGGGTCAGCTTCGGCAAAGCCCTTATCCTGTGCTTCTTTGAGCACGTCCGCAAAATCGCGGCCATCTTTCTCCATGGTGGTGAGGATATAATTGCAGGTGCCGTTGAGGATCCCATAGACCCGGCTGATGTCATTGGCTGCAGCGCCTTCGCGCAGGCCCTTGATCACGGGGATGCCGCCCGCCACGGCGGCTTCATATTTGAACGCAACGCCAGCCGCTTCGGCGGCCTCGGCGAGCGCGAGGCCGTGATGCGCGATCATCGCCTTGTTAGCGGTAACAAAGGGCTTTCCGGCCTTGAGTGCATTGCGAGCGAGGGTGAGGGCAGGGCCATCGGCACCGCCGATCAGTTCAACCACCGCATCGACATCGTCATGGTCGGCCATATCGTCCATGTCATCGTCCCAGCGATAGCGCGACAGGTCGACGCCGCGATCCTTGGACCGGTCGCGCGCCGAAACAGCGACGACCTCAATCGGGCGTCCGGCGCGGCGGGTGATCAGTTCGCGGTTGGCGTCCAATAGCCGGATCACGCCTGCGCCCACGGTTCCGATTCCCGCAAGGGCGATGCGTAACGGGGCTTGAGGCGACATGACGGCGGTTTCGGACATGAATAAGGGTTTCCCTGACAATAAAGCGCCAATCCCCTACGCAGGAACGGGCGCGAGTGCCAGCCCTAACGCGCCCTCACTTTACCGGAATCATTGGCCGCGTCCGCGTGCAAGGCCCAAGGGCAGCTCGGACCATGGCGTAATCGGCATCAATCTTGGCTTGATGCGCATTGCCCCCATCCTCGAATGCAGCGGCGGGCAGGCGTTCGGGCAATCCGCACGCAAGGCGATACCAGGCGAGCGTGTCTTTCGGCGGAATACCGGCCGCCGCGTTCAAAACCTCGCCGAAATTGGCGGACCATGAAGGCTGGGCACCGTCGGGCGTCGAAATGGTGAGTGAGGCTGGCTGGCCATTAGCGGACGTCAGGAAAATCTGTGTTTCCCCTGTGCCGGTAACGTTGCCGGGCGCGTGAAAGGCGCTCGAAACCCCGGTGATTCTGGCCGGCGCATTCGTATTCAACAGCGCTGTCACGACGCTGCGTGCCCAGCGTTCCGAGGTCGCGTCCCACAGGAGTTGCGCATCGGGCGAAACCAGTTGGATCATGCCGGGCTTGTCTGCAATCGGTTGCGCAAACAAGAGAACGCGCTGTTTTTTCAGCTTTGCAATTTTGCCCTTCGAATCAACTGGCATATCCACAAGATAACTGACACGCGACGCCATGGCGTGGGGACTACGAATCAAAGCCGTAACATCGGCTTCGACATAAAAGCGTTGACGAATCACGCCCTTGGGATCTGCGGTGGGCTTTCCGGATTTTGCCGCCGACCGCACCACCGCATCCAGCACGAGCGGGGCATGATCCGCGAGATCAGCCACATCGGCATAAGCATATCGCCCCGCTGCAAGTGTGGCGGCAGAGGAAGGTAAGTTATTATTACTGGCCGAAATTTGTGCGATTGCGGCGGGAGCGGACAGAGCCATCAGCAAAACGGACATCCGGGCAATTTTTATCAACATTACGCTTCCTTGTGAGACATAAATTTTCGGGACTGAACAGGGATTGACATATGATTTCCTACATTAACCCGCGATAAAGGGTTTGCGCAGGCGAAAAGGAGTCGATAGGAACCACCTGCGTGCCAAAAAATTAGACGTTGGGGAAGTGATGCTGCTGGATAGCCGAAACGGTCCGTTTCGGTGCTTTCTATGACAGTTTGATCTGTATCTCCCCAAAGAATCGAAGCAAGGAGTGTCATACCTGAATGGCATATGGTGATAATGTAGATCCGAAAAATAGGGTCATAGCCGCTATCTTGGTCGGCTTGATCACATTTGTAATCGGATGGGGCCTGGTCAACGGCCTGGCCGTTGATATTGCAAAGAAGGCGCTCGAAAAACTCGACGTGGTCGATGTTGAAGAACCGCCGCCACCGGAAGAACCGCCGCCACCGCCTCCGCCTCCGCCGGAGAAGGAAGTGCCGCCGCCGGTCGTGATTCCGCCGTCGCCGATTGCGCGTCCGACACCGAATGTGCTGCGCGATACGACGGAAACCCCGCCGCCTTACGTGCCGCCGATAACGCCCAAGGCATCGGTTGAGCCGGAGCCGCCGGCACCGCCACCCCCCCCGCCCCCGCCTCCGCCGGCACCTAAAGCGACGCCTAAACCGGCTGCGCCCAAGGGCAACTCGGGTTCGTGGGTGACCAATGACGATTATCCGGCGCGTGCGATGCGTGAAGAGCGCGAAGGCGTCTCCAACGTCAGCGTAACAGTTGGTACTGACGGTCGCGTTGCAAGCTGCACGGCAACGGGGCCGCACGAGGACCTGAACCAGGCTGCGTGCGCAAACATCACGCGTCGCGCCCGGTTCACCCCGGCAACCGACGAAAATGGCAACCCTACTACCGGTCGTTGGACGCGCTCGGTGCGTTGGGTAATGCCGAAGGACTAATAAATGTCAGGAACGGGTGGAAGCCACCTTTCGCCCGCTCCTATAATGAACCAGTTTCAATCATTTTAAGAATTTACTGAGAGGGAAGTTTAATATGTTGCTTGATCTCATTGCTACGGCAGGAGCTGCCGCCGCAGAAGCTGCATCGACCGAAAGCAAATATGGCTTTATGGCTGCGATGCGCGAAGGTGGGCCGGTTACCTGGACCACTTTTGGCATCCTCGTCATCATGTTTGTCGGTTCCTTGTACATCCTGTTCACCAAGCTGTTCGAACAGAACAAGATTTTGAGCCAATATAAGGCGATGTCGGGCAATTTCTGGCGCGCCAACAGCGTCCAGGAAGGGGCTGGCAAGCTTGAAAAGAACAGTGCTTTCCGTCAGATCGTAGACGATGCGCTACGCGCTGAACAAGAACACACCAAGCTGACCGATCCGGTGGAAGCGCATGATTGGGTCCACGGCACGCTTGAGCGCGCCCAGAGCCACATCAATTCGAAGCTCGCTGGCGGCCTTTCGTTCCTCGCAACCGTGGGTGCTACCGCACCGTTCATCGGTCTGTTCGGTACGGTTTGGGGCATTCTGAACGCGCTCGTGAAAATCGGTGCTTCGGGTCAGGCGTCGATTGACGTGGTTGCAGGGCCGGTCGGTGAAGCGCTCATCATGACCGCCATCGGTCTCGTCGTCGCGGTTCCGGCCGTGCTTGCCTATAACTGGCTGCAGGCGCGTAACAAGAATATCGCTCGCTTGCTGAGCACCTTCGCGAATGATGTTCAGGGGTCGATCATGTCGCGCGGCACGATCCGCCCGGTTTCGGCTGCTGCGGCTCCCGCTGCTGCACGTCCGGCTGCCGCTGCTCCGCAGAAGGCCTGATCTGGTACAGGGGATGGGCGTGCCTTTGCTGGCCGCCCGTCCCGTCCTCTCCAAGGGCGGCGGCGTTAACGCCCACCCTTTGGCGGAAATCTAATGATAGGATGCTGATCAATGGCAATTAGTATGGGATCGGAAGGCGATGATGGTCCGATGGCGGACATCAACACCACGCCCCTCGTGGACGTGATGTTGGTCATGCTGATCATCTTCCTTCTGACAATTCCGGCGGTGCTTGATACCGTTGCGGTCAAGCTGCCGCCGGTCGTATTTGATCCGACGCAAACCAAGCCGGAGAACGTCTTGCTGACGGTTCGCGCGGAAAATGACGATGGCTCAGGCGCGTGCCAAGTATACATGGGTAAATCGCTGATCGATTCAACCCAGCTTCTCAAGGCAGGGCAAGACAAGCTTAAAAAGCTGATCGACGACGTTGGCGGTGCCGAAAACATCACCGATGAAACGATGCCCGAAGTGCATATTCGCGGGGACGTGAATACGCCTTATCGCTGTATCGGTGGCGTCATTTATACGATGCAATATGCGGGCTATCAGCGGATCGGATTCATCTCCGAACCCGCTCCCGGCTCTGCAACGGCACCGCGTCTGTAACTCATAGATAGGAGATAAGAATATGGCTATGTCTATGGGTGGCGGTGGCGATGAAGCCCCAATGGGCGAAATGAACACCACGCCGCTGATCGACGTGATGCTCGTTCTGCTGGTGATGTTCATTATCACCATTCCGATCCAGACCCACGCGGTCAAGGTTGACTTGCCGGTGCCGGACAACACTCCGAAAACCGACAATGTCGATCCGATCAAGAACAAGCTCACGATTGATGCGGCAGGTGTTCTTGCCTGGAATGGCGAACCCGTTGACCAGACTGCGCTCGCGGCCAAGCTTGAGCAAACCAAGTCGTACACGCCGATGCCGGAACTTCAGTTCCAGCCGGATCCGCGCGCGCGCTATGTCGTGGTTGATGAAACGCTCGCCACGATCAAGCGCTCGGAAGTCGGCAAGCTTGGCTTCGTCGGTAACGAACAATATGCCCGCGATTTCTGATCTGACGATCTGAATTTCCGGAAATATGAAAATAAGGGGTCGGGCCAATGGTCCGGCCCTTTTTTGTTGGGGCTGACCTTCTTGGGCGGGTTTTCGCGACGCGTTATCAATGGCATCCGCCTTGACCATCAGCAAGCTGGCGCCTGCGGCTTCTTCGGGGAGTGGCGCTGACAGGTGCGCGAGTCTGTAGAGGACGAATCGCGAAATCGGCTGACGTGCAGGAGATTGGGGGCGGCGCGATTGATTGCGCACGGTCCCCAGCCTCCAACCAAAAACGCCCATGAGGCAATCTGCTTTAGTCTTGGTACGCCTCAACCTTGCGTACAGCGAAATCTACATTGCATCGACCTCGATATATGATATGTTATATCGATAAACACAGGAGGATGCGATGTTGTCATATGAAAGGATCAAAGTCGCTGCCGCCAAACTTCGTACCGGTGAAACGCCGCTCGGAGAAATGAATACAACGCCGCTGATCGACGTGATGCTCGTTCTGCTGGTGATGTTCATCATCACCGTCCCGGTCCAGACGCACTCGGTCAAGGTCGACCTCCCGATGGACGGGGAGAGCAGGGCAGATCCGGTCCGCAACAAGATCACGATTGATGCCGACAATGTCCTCGCCTGGAATGGCGAACCGGTTGATCAGCGCCGCTTGGCGCAATTGCTGGATGCCACCAAAGATTTTGATGTCCCGCCCGAGCTGCAGCTCCAACCCGATGAACGGGCGCGCTATGTGGTGGTGGATGAAACGCTGGCGACGATCAAGCACGCCAGGGTGAACAGTCTCGGTTTCATCGGTAACGAGCAATATGCGCGCGCGTTTTGAGGAACGCGCGCTCATTATAACTACTTTTGTACCCTGCCGAGGTTCGCTATAGCGCCGCCAAGTTGAACGGCGGCCTATGGCAACCGTATTCCCGCGAACCAACCGCGATAAGGGTATGACATAATGAAGATTGCAATGATCGGTGCCGGATATGTCGGCCTCGTCTCGGGCGCCTGCTTCGCCGATTTCGGCCATAAGGTGGTATGCGTCGATAAAGACCAGCGCAAAATTGATGCGCTACTTGAAGGCAAGATGCCGATCTATGAACCCGGCCTTGATCAACTGGTTGCGGCCAATGTCGCCGGAGCGCGGCTTTCCTTCACCACCGAAATTTCTGATGCGGTCAAGGACGCTGACGCGGTATTCATCGCGGTCGGTACGCCCTCGCGGCGCGGCGATGGTCATGCGGACCTATCCTATGTCTATGCCGCCGCGAAGGAGATTGGCGAGGCGCTCGACCATGACTGCGTGGTTGTGACCAAATCGACCGTCCCCGTCGGCACCGGCGATGAAGTCGAACGCATCCTGCGGGAGGCCAATAGCAGCAACCGCATCGCGGTCGTCTCCAACCCCGAATTTTTGCGCGAAGGCGCGGCGATCAGCGATTTCAAGCGCCCCGACCGCATCGTCATCGGCAGCGAGGAGGAATGGGCGTCGGACGTGATGCGCGAAATTTACCGCCCGCTCTATCTCAACCAGGCACCGCTCCTGTTTACCGGCCGTCGCACCGCCGAGCTCACCAAATATGCGGCGAACGCGTTCCTCGCGACCAAGATCACCTTTATCAACGAAATCGCCGATCTGTGCGAGGTGGTGGGCGCGGATGTGCAGGATGTCGCGCGCGGAATCGGCCTTGATAACCGTATCGGATCGAAATTCCTCCATGCCGGACCTGGCTATGGCGGCAGCTGTTTTCCCAAGGATACGCTGGCGCTGCTCAAGACCGCGCAAGACCATGACGTGCCGATCCGCATCGTCGAGGCGGTGGCGCAGGTCAACGACAACCGCAAGCGCGCGATGGGCCGCAAGATCATCAAGGCACTGGGCGGCGATGCGCGCGGCAAGAAGGTCGCGCTGCTGGGTCTCACCTTCAAGCCCAATACCGACGATATGCGCGATGCACCTTCGCTCGCGATTGTGCAGTCGCTGCTCGATGCGGGTGTCGAAATTACTGCCTATGATCCCGAAGGCATGGAGGTCGCCGCGCCGTTGATGCCCGAGGTTAAAATGGCAAAAGACGCCTATGATGCCGCCAATGGCGCGGACGCGGTGGTGATCGTGACCGAATGGAACGCGTTCCGCGCGCTTGATCTGGAGCAGTTAGCGGGGCTGGTCGCCCAGAAAAAGCTGGTCGATCTGCGCAACGTCTATCCGCGCGCCGAGGTGGAGCGCGCCGGCTTCGAGCATTATTCGATCGGGCTAAGCGACTCGCAATAGGTATCAGTTCGGGATTTTGCGGGGAACCGGGGCGGCGGCTCAGCCGTTGCAAGGGTTGAACACCCGCCTCAAGTCAAAAGGAACCCGATTATGTCCCGCCACTATCCGCTTATTGGTCTTTCTCTGGCTGCCGCAATGAGTCTTTCGGCCTGCGCGACCTATAGCGGCTCCGGGGCTCCGGCGGCGCGTGCGGATATCCGCAACGCTTGGGGAAGCGTGATCGGGGAGGCGCTCGCCTATCAGCGCGGCTCGGACATCGAAATCAAGGTCGGCGTTTCGCAACTGGCGGCGGGCACTTATGGTACGCACATCCACATGGTCGGCCAGTGCGACGCGCCGAAATTCACCACCGCAGGCGCGCACTGGAATCCCATGGGGCGCCAGCATGGCCTGGAAAGCAGCATGGGACCGCATGGCGGTGACCTTCCCAATCTTGTCGTGGGCGGGAACGGGGCGGGGAGCATTAGCTTCCGTATTCCAGCCCAGTCCGTGACGGGGCCGGGCGGCATCATCGATACGGATGGCGGGGCCATCGTCGTTCACGCAGGTCCAGACGACATGAAAACCGACCCGTCGGGCAATAGCGGTGATCGTATCGCCTGCGGCGTGTTCCGTCAGGTTTAACGCGCTACTGCGCTCAGCGTCCCTCTTCGGCGGCCTTGGCGCGTTCGGCCAGGGTCGCTTCGGCTTCCGGCAATTTCTTGTAGGCGAGGGTCAGCAAGACGATCGCGACCGGCATCAACGTCAGCAAGGACAGGATGCCGGTGCGCAGGCTCCCCGTGATGGTGGAAACCTGCCCCACCACATAGGGGCCGAGTCCCAAGCCGACCAATGTTGTCCCGACAAACAGCGCCGCCGCCGCCGCGCCGCGCATGTGGGGCAGCACAAGGTCCTGTGTCGTCGCGCCCGCCGCGCCCAGCGCCATCGCGGAAAAAGCCGCCATGCAGAAATACATCGCGCAGAATAAAGTGAAGTCGGTGGTATAGAGCGCGACGACCATCGGCGGAATGGGCGCGAGCGCGCCGAACATCACCACCAGAATGCGGCCAGAAGGATTACGCGCGCGCAGGATATCAGCGAGCTTGCCCCCGCCGATGACGCCGAGAAAACCGCCCAGCGCGGAGAGACCACCGATCGAAAAGCCGATCTCTGCCTTGCTTAGCATCGGGAAGGTGCGCTCGACATAAGGCGCGGTCCAGAAGCTCACCGCATAAGAGGTGAAGCTCACAAAGCTATAGCCCAGTGCGGTATAAAGAAACGCGGGCGTTCCCCAGATCAGCCGATGGGTTGCGGGCGAGCGTTCCTTGAGCGCGTTGGCCCAGCTGAACACGGCATAAAAACCAAGGCAGATCGCCACCCATTGCGGGATATTTTTCTCGCCCGTCAGACGGATCATGCCATAGGCGATCGCAGCCATCAGCGCGCCGAACAGCAGGTTGATACCGAGCGCACCCATGCCGCGGCTCATTGCGCCGATCAGCGTGAAGGGCGGGATCACCGACATGATTTCGGCGACGAAATCCTTGAACGGGCTGACGGCGGGTGCGGGCGTATAATCCTCAAACCGGCCACGGATCGGCTCCTTGATGGTGAAGACGAGGATCGCCAGCAACAGGCCGGGAAGGCCGACAATGACGAATGCCGCTTGCCATCCGACCAGCCCGAGCGGCCCCCCGCCGGGATAGGTCGCGTTCCACCAGGTCGCAATCTTCCCGCCGAGAAACAGCGAAAGACCGGTGCCGAGATAAAGGCCCGATGAATAGATAGCGAGCGCGGTCGCGCGCTGATGCTTGGGGAAATAATCGGAAATCAGCGAATAAGCACAAGGGCTTGCGGTGGCCTCACCGACCCCCACGCCGATACGCGCCGCGGCGAGTTGCGGCACGCTGCGCGCGAACCCCGACAAGGCGGTCATGATCGACCATAAGGTGAGGCCAATAGTCATCAACCGCACGCGATGCCAATTATCCGCAAGCCGCCCGAGCGGAATGCCGAACAGCGCATAAAATACGGCAAAAGCGGCGCCGCCGAGAAATCCGAGCTGCGCATCCGTCAGTTGAAGGTCGGCCTTGATATCGTTCGCAAGGATCGACATGATCTGGCGGTCAACGAAATTGACGATATAAACCAGCACCAATATGCCGAGCACATACCAGCTATAGTTGCGGGAAATCGGGGGGCCGGCTGGCTCCTGTTCGACCACAAGCGCGTCGGTCTGTACCTCGTCGGCCATGCAACCCCTCTTCTCTTTTTCTTTTCGTTGGCCAATAGGTAGCAGAGCGAAACCCGTTGTCTAACGTAAAATATCCACCGCTAGGGAAAGCTTATGTCCAGGATCGTTCCATCCATCCTCTTTGTCTGCCTCGGCAACATCTGTCGTTCGCCGACCGCCGAAGGGATTGCGGAAGTGCGCAGCGAGCAAATGGGGCTTGCGGTTAAGCTGGATTCGGCCGGCACCGGGGAATGGCATATCGGCCATCCGCCCGATCCCCGCGCGATTGCCGAGGCGGCGCGGCACGATACGCGGATCCATCATTTGCGGGCACGGCAAATCCAGCCGGAGGACTTTACCCGCTTCGACCATATCGTTGCGATGGACCATGAAAATCTCGCCAATTTAAAGCGACTCCAACCGGCGGGGAGCACGGCAAAGCTGAGCTTGCTCCTCGACCATGTGCCGGGGCGGGAAGGGCAGGCGGTCGCCGATCCCTATTATGGCGACGAAAAGGATTTCGAGCTGTGCTGGCAAGATTGTGACGCTGGCGTGCGGGGTTTGCTGGCGTCGCTTCAAGCCAGCGGATAACGCACCACCGGCTCATAGATTGAGCCACCTTGTCCCATATGGCTTTCATAGAGATAGAAATGATCGAAACGCATCGGCGGAGAGCAAAGGCCGCTATGCATTTCCAGAAACGCATCAAGCGGCCCGGTCGCGCGATTGAGCCGCGCCAGCGTGATATGCGGCGCAAAGGCTCGGTTTTCTTCCGGCACACCTGCGCGGGCGCAAGCCTGTTCGACCTTCTTGTGCAAGCGGATCAGCGCGTCATGCGGCGTAACCCCCGCCCATAGGGTATGGGTCAGGCTTTTCTTTGCAAAAGTGCCCACACCATTGAGCGCAAGGTCGATGCCGCTGAATGGCAGGCTGCCGAGTGCCGCCGCCACATCATCCGCCTGATTGCGATCAACATCGCCGATGAATTTGAGCGTCAGATGGAGTTGGCCGTCATCCTGCCAGCGCGCGCCCGCAACCCCGCCCATCAATCCGAGCAGGAGTGCGCGCATGGGAGGGGGGGGTCTCAAACCAACGAACAAGCGGTGCATGGGCCGCATCGTGATGGATTCGGCCGGACGGTGCAAGTGTAAGCGGCGCAGTATGAATAATCGGAACGTCCTTGTCCGGTTTTTCTTGTATTTTTCCCGCCATGCTCCAATATATCAGGCATGCCGGCGAGGGGCCGGTGCAACGGAGTTTTATATAATGGCTAACTGGTCTGATCCCCGCCTCGACAATCGCGTCGGCGTCGACAACACCAGCTATCACGGCAGTGTCGGTGTTCCGGACGCGACTTATGATGCGGGCCTGCGTTCCTACATGCAGGGCGTTTATAACTATATGGCGGCGGGCGTTGGCCTGACCGGCGTTGTTGCCTATCTCATCGGCAATAGCAGCCTCGTCAATCTGCTCGTGGGCCCGACCGGCTTCACGTTGCTCGGTTGGGTTGCACTGTTCGCGCCGCTGGCATTCGTACTGGTGCTGAGCGCGGGCGTAAACCGCATGAGCGAAGGCGCGCTCAAGCTCACCTTCTGGGCCTTTGCTGCGGTTATGGGTGCATCGCTCTCGACCATCTTCCTGCGCTTTACCGGCGGATCGATTGCCCAGACCTTCTTTGCAACCGCGGTTGCTTTCCTGGGTCTCAGCATTTGGGGCTATACCACGAAGAAGAATCTGTCCGGTTGGGGTAGCTTCCTGATCATGGGTGTGATCGGCCTGATCGTTGCGTCGATCATCAATATCTTCCTGCAGTCCCCGGCGCTCTATTTCGCGGTCAGCGCGATTGGCGTGCTCGTGTTCGCAGGGCTCACGGCTTATGATACGCAGCGTATCAAGAGCATGTACTTCCATGTTGCGGGTTCCGACATGGTCGGCAAGACGATGATCATGGGCGCGCTGTCGCTCTATCTCGACTTCATCAACATGTTCCAGTTCCTGCTCTCGTTCATGGGCAGCAACGACTAAGCTAGAAACAGTTTACGAAAAGGCCCGGTGGAGCGATCCGCCGGGCCTTTTTGTTTGTCCCTCAAAGGCTGCTGCCTATCCGCTCTGCTGCATCTTGGCGATGAGTTCGCCGTCAATCGCTTTGGCCTTCTGATAAGCGGGGCGTTGCTGCAGGCGCGCGGCATAGGCTTCGAAATTGGGCCGCTTTTCAATGGTGCCAAACATCAGACCCCAGTCGATCTGGCTACCGAAATAGACGTCAGCCATGGTGAAACGGTCGCCGCAAATGAACGCGCGGCCATCGCCCAGCACATGATCAAGCGCATTGATGACGTCGTCATAGCTGCCATAGCCCACCGACTTGGCTTTTTCAGGATCGGGTAACATGCCAAGCGATTTGGCGGTCACCGCCGCTTCAATCGGCCCGGCGGCAAAGAATATCCAGCGATAATAATCGGCACGCTCGGCCTCGGTTGGCGCGAGTTCCTTGTCGGGATAGGCATCGGCGAGATAGGCGCAGATTGCGGCGGCCTCGGTCACCACACGGTCGCCGCCACCGCTATGATGGACAATGGCGGGAACCTTGCCCATCGGGTTGATGGCCAAATAGTCGGCCGTCTTCATCGTCGTATCATAATCGAGCAGCACCTGCTCATAATCGGCGCCCGCTTCTTCGAGCGCCCACCGCGCAATCTGCCCGCGCGACATGGGGTTGGTGTAGAATGTGATTTCGGCCATCGGCGGCTCTCCTGGTTGCGATTGCGCTTTGGTGAGGTTCTTGTGCCGCACAAATATGACGCAAGCATGTCGCGCCGCCAAGCCCGCAAGCCGTAGGATCGCCGCGCGCCAGCCCCAGCCTATCGATGTCCGGGTTCCCGCTATTAAAAATTCCGCTGCTCCTCATTGACAAAGACACATCAAGATATATCTTAAACACATCATGAAACATTTAAGGAAACAAGATTTGACGCATTTTCATTCGCATTCCCGTGGCGGATATCGTCGCGGACAAGAGCAGGGTGATCACCCCCGCGGTGAAGGCCGCCATGGCGAACGGCGCGAAGGGCGCGGACGCGGCTTTCACAAAGGCGCTAATTTCGCCGGTCTATTCGGTGCCGATGGACCTTTCGGCCCGGACGGCCCCTTCGGTCCGCACGGGCCTTTCGGCCCTGACGGTCCGTTCGCTCCCGGTGGTCCGTTCGGCGATGGTGGTCGCGGCGGGTTCGGCGGCGGCGGTGGTGGCGGGCGGCAACGGCGTCGCAAGCGCTTCGATGGCGAGGAACTGCGCCTCCTCATGCTCAAGCTGATCGGGGATAGTCCGCGCCACGGCTATGAACTCATCCGCGCGATTGAAGAGCTATCGGGCGGAAGTTATGCGCCCTCGCCGGGATTGGTCTATCCGACGCTGACATTGCTCGCTGACATGGACCTCATCGTCGAACAGGGCGATGGCGGCCCGCGCAAAAGCTATGCCATCACCGATGCCGGTAAGGCTGAGCTCGACGCCAAATCGGGCGAGATCGAGGAATTGCTGGAACGCATTGCCGGATTTGCCCGGCGCGGCAACCGGGCCGACGCTGCTCCGGCGATGCGCGCCATGCAAAATCTCGGAACCGCGCTGCGCCACAAGATGATGCAGTCGGCAGGTGAGGGCGAGGCAGCCAGAGAACGCCTGTTCGCGATTGTCGAGATTATTGATGAAGCCGCGCGCAAGATCGAACGGCTGTAAGCCTCGGCGTTAGGCATCGCCAGTGCGGCGGGGGAAGGTTCGCTTGCCTCGCCGCATATGTTTGCGGTTAAGCGCTACGCCCAACCTCATCGGCCAGCCGGAAATTGTCGGGCAAAATACCCTCATAATGCTCCAGCGGAGGCGCCCCACGCACCTTCTGCCTGTTCCGCAACAGGAAGATGTGGCGGACAATCTCGGCCTGTTGTTCGAGCCCATAGCGTTCGAGCGGCCAGCCGGGCTTGAGGCTGTAGCTGTAACGCGCAAACGGGAGCCGCATCAGCACCAGATAGAAGCGCCCGCGCTTTTGCGCCTGCCATACATGGGTCATCTCATGGATGAAAAGACCCTGACGGTAGAGCTCCATGTCGCAGAAATCATCGCAATACAGGTCCGAGGCCGGGTTGAAATGGATATGTCCCATCGGGGCCATCGCGACCAGCTTGGGCTGGAAAAAGGCCCATTTCTTGTTGCGGATTTCGACCGTTTCATAATTGATCGCATTGCCGAACACGCTCCTCGCAAGCGCCTTTTCCTTGTCGGTCAATTTGCGCGCAGTCATGCTGCGTCCATTTTCTGCCAGAGAAGGTCGATCACCGCGAGCGAGCCTTTGTGCATTTGCGGCGCGGTGCGCAAGCGCAACTGGTCGCCCTGCCAAGAAATGAAGCGCACCAGATCGGTGCCGATCCAATTAGGCACGGTTGCAAGTTCGACATGATGGGTGATGCGGTCGCCTTCAATCTCCCAGCGTCCGGCATAGCCAAGGCAATCGGCAAAGGCCGCCGCGCGTTGTTCGGGCGGAGCGGACTGGCGGTCGCCATCGATCAACGCGCGATTGCCGCTGGTGATCATCGCCATCATGCGGCCATCGGCATCATAATGGATCATGCCATCAGGCGGCGCATCGCCATAGGCCGGAACAAGATCTGTTCCATTAGGGACCCCGGCCCATGCGCCCACCAGCCGCCAGCGCCCCAAAAGGCTATCGATCAGAGTCTTATCCGCCACCTTGTTTGCCCCCCTCCGGTTGCGTCACTTGGTCTTTTCTGCGGTGCCGGTTTTGCTCTCGCCCATCTTGTCATGATCCATTGCACCATGGTCCATCCCGGCCATATCGTCAGCTCCGCCAGCGGTCGGCGCGGGATTGACCTTCACATCGGCCACGATGCGGTCATTGTTCGAAAAGACAAAGGTCATCGGAAAGCTGCCGCGCTTCGCTGCAGCGTCGTTGATGCCCCAAATCATCACATGCTTGCCGCCTTGCTTGAACTGGATGCGGCTCTTGGCGGGAACGTCAACGGCGGTGAGTTGCTTCATTGATACAACGCCATTTTCATTGACCGATTCATGCATCTCGACGCGCAGCGCATCGCCCGCCAAGACCGAAAGCAGGCGCACGTCCTGCGGACCGCCGGTAATATCGAAATAGACCGCAGAGGGATTGCCCTTGACCGCGGGAAGCGTCGTCTGTGCTCCGTGGATATTGAGCACGGGTTGCTTTGCGGGCGGCGTGCAGGCAGAAACAGCAGCAATAGCAGAAACGGCAAGCGCAAAGTGCAAACGGGTCATGATCATTGTCCTCATGCGGTAATAATTTGTCGCTTCTCTAGTCGGCTCCTCATCTTGTGCCAAGAAAAAGCGCACCTATATCGCGTGCAACACATTTAGACGGCGTACCCGGTCCAGCCGGAGTTGCCGTTTCAATCACATCCACTTTTAGGGGAAAGAAACTATGGCAAAAGTTATTGGTATCGATCTCGGCACCACCAACAGCTGCGTCTCGGTTATGGACGGCGGCAAACCCAAGGTTATTGAAAATGCGGAAGGCGCGCGCACGACGCCGTCGATCGTTGCCTTCACCAAGGATGGCGAGCGCCTTATCGGCCAGCCCGCCAAGCGTCAGGCTGTCACCAACCCGGACAACACGATTTTTGCGGTGAAGCGCCTTATCGGCCGCCGCTTTGATGATCCGTTGACCCAGAAGGACATGAAGCTGGTTCCGTATCACATCGTCAAGGGCAAGAATGGCGATGCGTGGGTTCAGGCGGGCGGCGAAGATTATTCGCCCTCGCAGATCAGCGCCTTCATCCTTCAGAAGATGAAGGAAACGGCGGAAGCCTATCTCGGCGAAACCGTGACCCAAGCGGTCATCACCGTTCCGGCTTATTTCAACGACGCCCAGCGTCAGGCGACCAAGGATGCTGGCCAGATTGCCGGCCTCGAAGTGCTGCGCATCATCAACGAGCCGACCGCAGCAGCGCTCGCTTACGGCCTCGAAAAGCAGGAAAACAAGACCATCGCGGTTTATGACCTTGGCGGCGGTACGTTCGACATTTCGATCCTCGAAGTCGGCGATGGCGTATTTGAAGTGAAGTCGACCAACGGCGACACCTTCCTTGGCGGTGAAGATTTCGACGCCAAGATCGTGGAATATCTCGCTGAAGGCTTCAAGAAGGAAGAAGGCATCGACCTTACCAAGGACAAGCTTGCGCTCCAGCGTTTGAAAGAAGCGGCGGAAAAGGCAAAGATTGAATTGTCTTCGGCGCAAACGACCGAAGTCAATCTGCCCTTCATCACCGCCGATCAAAATGGCCCGAAGCATTTGGTGAAAACCATCACCCGCGCGGATCTTGAAAAGCTGGTCGATCCGCTGATCCAGCGGACCATGGACCCTTGTAAGAAGGCGCTCAAGGACGCTGGCCTCTCGGCCAAGGATATTGACGAGGTCGTGCTCGTCGGTGGCCAGACCCGTATGCCCAAGGTGCGTGATGCGGTGAAGGATTTCTTTGGCAAGGAACCGCATACCGGCGTCAACCCGGATGAGGTCGTGGCGATGGGCGCGGCCATTCAGGCAGGCGTGCTTCAGGGCGACGTCAAGGACGTGCTCCTGCTCGACGTGACGCCGCTGTCGCTCGGCATTGAAACGCTGGGCGGTGTGTTCACTCGCATGATCGACCGCAACACGACGATCCCGACCAAGAAGTCGCAGGTCTATTCGACCGCTGATGATAATCAGCAGGCGGTGACGATCCGCGTCTTCCAAGGCGAGCGTGAAATGGCGGCGGACAACAAGCTGCTCGGTCAGTTCGACCTTGTCGGCATTCCCCCCGCGCCGCGCGGCGTGCCTCAGATCGAAGTCACCTTTGACATCGACGCGAACGGCATCGTCAACGTGACCGCGAAGGACAAGGGCACCGGCAAGGAACAGCAGATCAAGATCCAGGCCTCGGGCGGTCTTTCGGATTCCGACATCGAACAGATGGTTCAGGACGCCGAAAAATTCGCCGAAGAAGACAAGAAGCGCAAGGCTGCGGCAGAAGCGAAGAACAACGCTGAAAGCCTCATCCACACCACCGAAAAGCAGCTCGAAGAGCATGGCGACAAGGTGGATGCGAGCCTCAAGTCGGAAATCGAAGCCGCGGTGGCCGAAGCCAAGACCGCTGTCGAAGGCGGCGATGCGGACGCGATGACCAGCAAGACCGAAGCTTTGGCTCAGGTCGCAATGAAGCTTGGTCAGGCGATCTACGAAAAGGAACAGGCGGCGCAAGCATCGCCGGGCGCGGATACGGCAGAAGCTGCTCCCGCTTCGGATGATGATGTGGTCGATGCCGAATTTTCGGAAGTCGACGAAGATAATAAGGGCTAAGGCCTGATGATTGGACGAGCGTCATCCCTGTCCTTAGGGGATGGCGCTCGTTCCTTATGGCATGACCGGGGCGGGGCATGAGTACCGATATCGATTATTATGAATTGCTCGAAGTCGAGCGCACCGCAGATGATGCGACGATCAAATCCTCCTATCGCCGCCTTGCGATGCGCTATCACCCGGATCGTAATCCTGGCGACAGTGACGCTGAACATCGCTTCAAATCGATTAGCGAAGCCTATGATTGCCTGAAGGATCCCCAAAAGCGCGCAGCCTATGACCGGTTTGGCAAGGCGGCGTTTGAAAATGGCGGAATGGGTGGTGGCGGTTTCGGCGGCGGCTTTTCCGATCTCGGCGATATTTTTGAAACCATTTTCGGCGCGGCCGGCTTTGGCGGCGGCGGCGCTCAGCGCGGGCCGGCGCGCGGCGCAGACCTGCGTTATGATCTTGAAATCACGCTCGAACAAGCCTTCCACGGGCACCAGAGTGATATCGTGGTCGATGTCGCGGCGCATTGCGACACGTGCGATGGCACCGGCGCCAAGCCCGGCACCAGCGCCTCGCGCTGCGGTCATTGTCAAGGGAGCGGCAAGGTCCGCGCCCAGCAAGGCTTTTTCGTGGTCGAGCGCACCTGTCCGCATTGCGGCGGCATGGGCGAAACCATCGCCGACCCGTGCAAAGACTGTCATGGTGAAGGGCGCGTGGGCAAGCGCAAGACGTTGAACGTCACCATTCCGGCGGGCGTTGACGAAGGGAACCGCATCCGCTTGCAAGGCGAGGGCGAGGCTGGCGCGCGTGGTGCGCCAGCGGGCGATCTTTATATTTTCCTCCATGTGAAGCGGCACGCCATCTTCGAACGCGAAGGCACAACCTTGTTCGCGCGCGCGCCTATCAGCTTTACCACCGCCTCGCTCGGTGGCTCGATCGCGGTTCCGGGGCTCGATGGCAAGCAGCATGACATCAAGATCCCTGCAGGCATCCAGTCCGGCAAGCAAATCCGCCAGCGCGGGGCGGGGATGGCCGTCCTCAACGGGCGCGGCCACGGCGACATGGTCGTCCAGATCGATGTCGAGACGCCGACCAAATTGAACGCCAAGCAGCGCGAATTGCTCGAAGCCTTCCGCGAAACCGAAACCGGCGAGGAATGCCCGCAATCGACCGGCTTCTTCACTAAAATCAAGGATATGCTGGCAGGCTGATGCCTTCAAGCCGAGGCCGATAGCAAAAAGGCCGGGATCGCTCCCGGCCTTTCCGTTCCGCCCGGAAAATCTCTTTGTTTAACCGCCACCCGCGTCGGCGATGCTGAGCAAAGCAATTGACAGCACATGCAGACTGGTCACAGGCTTCGACATGGCCCCAGCATATGAAAACGAAGTGAATATCCCGGTAAAGCCCAAGGTTAACGCGCCGGTTAGCATAATCCCGCCGGTAACCGCGCAGGATGATGCACCGCTCGCCCTCTATATCCACTGGCCCTTTTGCGTTTCGAAATGCCCTTATTGCGATTTCAACAGTCATGTGCGCGAACATATTGATCAGCGCGCGTGGCGTGATGCCTTGCTTGGCGACCTTGCCTCTGAAGCCGCGTTACTGCCGGGGCGGCGGGTAAGTTCGATCTTTTTCGGCGGCGGCACGCCCTCGCTGATGGAGCCTGCTACCGTGGCCGCGCTGATCGAGGCGGCTGGGCAACACTGGACGCTTGATAGCGATGCCGAGATAACGCTGGAGGCCAATCCATCATCGGTCGAAGCCGCGCGCTTTGCCGATCTCGCCGCAGCAGGCGTCAACCGGGTGTCGCTCGGCCTTCAAGCCTTGGACGACAAGGTACTGCATTTCCTTGGCCGCGCGCATGGCGTTGCGGAAGGGCTGGCGGCGCTCGACACCGCGCAGCAGAATTTCGCCCGGGTCAGCTTCGACCTCATCTATGCGCGGCCTGATCAGAGCCTCGCGGAATGGGAGACTGAACTGGCGCGTGCGCTATCCTTCGGCACCGGACATTTGTCGCTCTATCAACTCACGATTGAACCCGGTACGCGCTTTGCGGCGTTGGCCGCGAAGGGAGAGCTTTCTCTGCCCGATGGTGACGCGGCTGCCGATCTGTTCGATCTCACCCGCACGATGACGGCCAGTGCTGGACTTCCGGCCTACGAGATTTCCAACCATGCGCGGGCAGGCGAGGAGAGCCGCCATAACCTCACTTATTGGCGCTATGGCGATTATGTCGGCGTGGGTCCCGGCGCGCATGGGCGGCGGCTGGCGCACGCGACCGAGCGGCACAAGAAGCCGGAAAACTATCTCTCGGCGATGGCGCGCAAAGGCAACGGCATCAAGGCCGAACTGGCGCTTGATCCGGCCACGCGCGCGACCGAGGCGTTGCTCATGGGTTTGCGGCTGCGTGAGGGTGTTGATCTGGCGCGGATCGCGGCGGTGACCGGCGTTGCGCAAGCAAGCTTGGTCGACGAAGCGGCGGTGACGCGACTGGCGGGGCAGGGGTTTGTCCGGCGCGAGGGTGATCGATTGGCCGTCGAGGAAAGCGGGATGCTACTGCTCGATGCGATCCTGCCGGAGATTGTTGCGGTGGATGGTTAGTCGGGCGGGAAGCTCGCAAAATATCCGTAGTCCCGAGCTTGTCGAAGGACGTTTTCCAAGGATAGCGCCAAGGCTGATAGTCGTCCTTCGACAAGCTCGGGACTACAGGTTATAGGCTAGGCCCATGCTTGCCACCCAACTCATCGCTGACTGGCAGCGCAGCCTTGCGCTGGGTGAGCGCCGTTCGCCACATACGGTGCGCGCCTATGTGACAACAGCGGAGCGGTTGTGCGCCTTTCTTGAAGACTATGAAGGGCGCGGGGTGGATCGCGCGCTGCTGTCCGCCTTGCCGCCTGCCACCTTGCGTGCCTATCTCGCACACCGCCGCAATGATGGTTTGGCCAATAGTTCAGCCGCGCGCGAATTATCGGCGGTGCGGGCGTTCCTGCGCTTTGTCGGCGGCAGGCAAGCGGCGGTGCCGGCGGTCAAGGGTCCGCGCGTCAAGAAAGGCGTGCCGCGTCCCGTATCGCCCGACGATGTGCTTGCGCTCGCCGAAGATGTCGCGAGCCAGCGCGACGACCGCTGGGAAGGCGCGCGCGATTGGGCGGTGCTGATGCTGCTCTATGGCGCGGGGCTACGCATCGGCGAAGCGATGGGGTTGACGGGCGATGTGATCCCCTTGGGCGAAACGATGCGCGTCACCGGCAAGCGCGACAAGACCCGGATGGTCCCGATTATCCCGGCGGTGCGGGAAGCGATTGAGGCCTATGTTTCCCTCTGCCCCTATGCGCCCGGCAAAGGCGAACCGTTGTTCCGTGGGCGTCGCGGCGGCCCGCTGTCGCCCGCCTTGGTGCGGCGCGCGGTGCAAGGTGCGCGCGGCCGCCTCGGCCTCAGCGAGCGCACCACGCCCCACGCGCTGCGCCACAGTTTTGCATCGCATCTGCTCGCGGGCGGTGCGGACTTGCGGAGCTTGCAGGAATTGCTCGGCCATGCCAGCCTCGCCTCGACGCAGATTTATACGGCGGTCGATACGGCGCATTTGCTCGATGTGTACCGGAACGCGCACCCGCGCGCCGAATAAGGCTTATTCGGGAAAGAGTTCGACATGGGTTTCCCCCGTGCGACCGGAATAGACCGCGCGCTTCCCCAGGAAAGACACGACATAACCGACGCAGCCTGCGTGCATCACCTTTTCGCAAAAAGCTTCATAGCTGTAGCCCGGCGCATCCTGCTGCGCTTCAAGGATCGCGGCCTTGATCGCCGCCACATCGAAATCCTTGCCAATCGGCCGTCCGCCAAGCCTAGTATGGAAACGGATGCTCTCGCCGTCGGGGAGATAATAAGTCTGCTCGGCACGGGCATAATCGACCGTGTAGCGTTCAAACCCGGCGTTGATGAGTTCCGCGACAATCGCGGGAAATTTCAGCGCATTGGTTTCCGCTGCCTCGAAACAGCGTTCAGCAACCGCTTTTTGTTTGTCCTTCATGGTCCGCTCAACCCAGTCGCCGCTGCACCGCATCCCAGATCATCCCCGGTGTGTTGGTGCCGTTGAATCTGTCGATGGCCACGATGCCGGTCGGGGAGGTCACGTTAATTTCGGTCAGCCATTCGCCGCCGATGACGTCGATACCGACAAACAGGAGGCCACGCTTTTTGAGCTCCGGGCCCATCGCGGCGCAGATTTCCTGTTCGCGCGGCGTGAGGTCGGTGGCTTCCGCCGAGCCGCCGACCGCGAGGTTGGAGCGGATCTCGCCATCGCCGGGCAGGCGATTGATCGCGCCCGCGACCTCGCCATCGACCAGCACGATGCGCTTGTCGCCCTTGGTTACCGAGGGGATGAAGGCCTGGATCATATGCGGCTCGATCCAGAGGGTGTCGAACACCTCCATCAGCGCCGAAAGGTTCGCGCCATCGGCCTCGATCTTGAAGATCGCCTTGCCGCCATTGCCGTGCAGCGGTTTGATCACAATCGCGCCATGTTCGGCAAGGAAGCTACGCGCTTCATCAAGACTGCGGGTGATCATGGTTGGCGGCATGAAGCGGGCATAATCGAGCACGAACAGCTTTTCCGGCGCATCGCGGATTGCGCGCGGGTTATTGACCACCAAGGTTTCGCCTTCGATGCGTTCGAGCAAATGGGTTGCGGTGATATAGCTTAGATCGAAGGGCGGGTCCTGCCGCACCCAGACCACATCGACATCGCGGCCAAGGTCGATGGTGCGCGGTGTGCCGAGGCGATAATGGTCGCCCGCAACGCGCTGCACCATCTCGACCGGGTGCGCGAATGCCTTCAGCCGATTGTCGCGCCAGGTCAGCGCCTTCACATCATAATGCCAGATTTCATACCCGCGCGCCTGCGCTTCGAGCATCAGCGCGAAACTACTGTCCCCGTTGATGTTGACCCCGGCCATCGGGTCCATCTGGAAGGCGGTGCGAAGGGTCATATAGTTACTCCGTTGCCTGGTAAGCGGTTAAACATAGTCCGAAGCCCTGAGCTTGTCGAAGGGCGTTTTAGAGGGCTCTGCATGCTAATAGACGTCCTTCGACAGGCTCAGGACTACGGTTATTATTGGCGGTGTGGGGTCCGTTCGAGCCGATCATATCGTCACATTCACCAGATGGCGTGGGAGCGCGCGGGGTGCAAGCAGGATTACGTCGACGCGGATATCTTCGCCATTTTTGGCATAGCGCGGCCTCAGATAATCTGCCGCCTGCACCACGCGGCGCAAACGCCAGGCGTCGATGGCGTGGTCAAGCTCGGCCTTGCTCTGCCGCTGTTTCACCTCGACAAAAGCGATGATCCGCCCGCGTTTCGCCACAAGGTCAACTTCGCCGCCATGGACGCGCACCCGCCGGTCGAGGATGCGCCAGCCGTGGAGGCGTAGCCACCAGGCCGCCAGCGTTTCGGCGCGGCGGCCCTGTTCCTCGGCGCGGCGGCGCTTGGCAGAGGGCGCGCTCATCCCGCCTTTAATTCCATCGCGCGGGCATAAACCTCATGCCGGTCGAGCCGCAGCGCCTTGGCGACCTCCTTGGCGGCTTTGGCGGGGGGCAGGTTTTCGAGAGCGGCCTGGAGCGCCTCATCAAGCCCTGCCGCATCAGGTGCGGCCTCTTCGCCGGGTGGCCCGACCATCAGCACAATCTCGCCTTTGGGTTCTTCGCTAGCATAGCGTTCGGCAAGCTCAGTGAGGCTACCGGTGACGACCTCCTCGAACTTCTTGCTAATCTCGCGCGCCACTGCGGCCTCGCGCTCGCCCAGCAATGTGGCCATCGCGCTTAAGGTGGCCCCCAAACGCGGCCCGCTTTCGTAGAAAACCAACGTCGCGCGCACCGCGCCTAGCTCGGCAATCGCATCGGCCTTGGCCTTCTCCTTGGCCGGAAGGAAGCCGGCGAACAAAAACCGGTCGGTCTGCAAGCCCGCCATGCTGAGCGCCGTGGTCGCTGCGCATGGGCCGGGAAGGGCAGTGACATAGCGCCCTGCCGCGCG
Source organism: Pseudomonadota bacterium (assembly GCA_023458055.1). Taxonomy (GTDB): domain Bacteria; phylum Pseudomonadota; class Alphaproteobacteria; order Sphingomonadales; family Sphingomonadaceae; genus JAFAFE01. The sequence continues at coordinate 52,986 of JAEXAW010000084.1, read as the reverse complement.
CGCGTCGCGCACCAATTTATAGCCCGGATCGGAGATGAGCGGGGTCCCCGCATCGGACACCAGCACCACCACTTCATCCGCCATTCGAGCGATCAACCGTGCGCGATCCGCCTCGCGGCTATGGTCATGATAGGGCACCATCGGCTTTTTGAGTCCGAGGTGATTGAGCAGCTTTCCGGTGACCCGGCTATCCTCCACCGCGACCACATCGGCGGCAGCAAGCAACTCGGCTGATCGCTTTGTCACGTCACCAAGGTTGCCGATTGGTGTCGGCACGATGTAGAGACCGGGAGAAGGAGATGATTCCATGAAAGCGGTAATGGCAGACCAAAGTGTTGATGCACAGGGCAATATGCGTGAGCGCGAGGGCGGCATGAGCCGTCGGCAGTGGTTAGGGCGGAGCTTTGTGATCGCCACGGCGATGCTGGTTGCGGGCTGTCAAACGATGGTTCCCAAAGGTCCGCCGGTCACCCAGCCGCCCAAGGATCAGGGCGGGCCGGTTACGCCGGGCCTTCCCACCGACACTCAGCGTCACCGGATTGCGCTCCTCGTGCCGCAAACCGGCGCCAATGCCGAGATTGGGCAGGAACTTGCCAATGCGACGATGATGGCGGTGCTCGACAGCAATACCGACAAGCTGCGCATCACCACCTATGATACCGGCGCTGGTGCTGCCGCTGCCGCGCAAAAAGCGGTGGCCGAGGGCAACAAGCTCATCATCGGGCCGCTGCTGTCGGATGAGGTCAGCGCGGTTGCCCCGATTGCGCGCGCGGCCAATGTGCCGATCCTCAGCTTTTCGAATGATACGGCGGTGGCCGGAAATGGCGTCTATCTCCTCGGCTATGTGCCGAGCCAGTCGGTCAGCCGCGTCGTCAGCTATGCGCGCGGCAAGGGCATGACCAAATTCGCCGCGATTGCACCGCAGGGTGCTTATGGCGACCGTGCGCTCGTGGCGCTGCGCTCGGCCGCATCGGCGAGCGGCGGCAAAGTGGTCGCGACCGAAAGCTATGACCGCTCGGCCGCTGGTGTCACCGGCGCAATCCGCCGCCTGTCGCGCACGGCGGGAAGCTATGATGCGCTGCTCATCGCCGATGGTGGACGCGTTGCGATGCAGGCCGCTCCGCTGGTCCGCGCCAATGCTTCCAAGACCGCCAAGATTTTGGGCACGGAATTGTGGAATACCGACGCCAGCCTTGCGGGCAGCGCGGCATTGCGCGGAGCCTGGTTTGCGAGCGTGTCGGACGAGATGTACCGCCAACTCGCCGACCGCTACCGCACGCGTTATGGCAAGGCGCCGCACCGGATTTCCAGCCTTGGTTATGATGCTGTGCTCCTTACCATCAAGATGGCCCGCAACTGGAAGCCCGGAACCAATTTCCCCGTCAATAACCTCAATGCCGAGGACGGCTTTGGCGGCATTGACGGGATTTTCCGCTTCGACAAGCGCGGTATTGCCGACCGTGCGCTTGAAGTCAGCGAAGTCCGCGCTGGCGGTTTTGCCGTCGTCGACCCGGCCGCGAAGAAATGGTAAGCTTGTTCGGATAGCCGTGCTTCGACGGGCTCAGCACTTCGGATTTTATCCGTAGCCTTGAGCTTGTCGATGGGCGCCTATCCGCTTCAGCGCACCCTACCCGATCTTCTGCCCCGTCTTGGCCCAATCGGCGAGGAAGCCTTCAATCCCCTTGTCGGTCAGCACATGCTTGACCAGCGCCTTGATCACCGCAGGCGGCGCAGTCATGATATCCGCGCCGATCTTGGAGGCTTCATAGACGTGCATCACATGGCGCACCGAGGCGACGAGGATTTGCGTGTCGAACATATAATTATCGTAAATCAGGCGGATGTCGCGGATTAGTTCCATCCCGTCGAGGCCATTATCGTCATGCCGCCCAACGAACGGTGAAATGAAGGTCGCGCCGGCCTTGGCTGCGAGTAGCGCCTGGTTCGATGAAAAGCACAAGGTCACATTGACCATCGACCCGTCGCTCGTGAGCGCCTTGCATGCCCGGAGGCCATCGAGCGTCAGCGGCACCTTGATCGCGATATTATCCGCAATTTTGCGCAAGATTTCCGCTTCGCGCATCATGCCTTCATAATCGAGCGCGACCACTTCGGCGCTCACCGGACCATCGACGATGCTGCAGATTTCCTTTGTCACCTCCATGATATCGCGCCCCGATTTGGCGATCAGCGAAGGATTGGTGGTAACACCGTCCACCAGGCCGAGCTCAGCCAGTTCCTTGATGTCTGCAATTTCGGCGGTATCGGCAAAAAATTTCATCGGGAAATGTCCTATATAAGTTCAAGCTGCACGCGCCGCCCTACAACAGCGGCAGCGCGTTGCAAGGTTTCGATGGTGACGTTGCCATCGTTGGGATCAAGCACCCGATCAATCTGGGTTCGGCTGGTTTGCATCATCGCCGCGAGGCGCGTCTTGCTCAGCTTACGCTCCTTCATCGCTTCGATCAATTGCCATGCAATGACTTCCTTGATCGCCCTGGCCTGAAATTCGCCAAGCACGCCTTCTTCTTCAAGAAAGCTGTCGAGCGTATCACCACGATGTCTGTTTTCAGCCATTTTTCACCTCATTCTGGCGCTTGCGTGCAATCTCTAAATCCGTGGCCAACGTGGCTTGCGTTTGAAGCCGTGCAACGCATAAAGCAGGCCATCATGAAAACAGAATATCACTCGCCCGATCGTCTTGTCCGGCAACGCAGTACGGACTTCAAACAATCCCTTTCCCAAGGGTCGGACCAGCGGCATTCCCTCAGGCCATCTGAACTGCACCCGTTGCAGATCCTGACCGATGGCAAGGCGATTATCCCGATCCAATCCCAGCAACCAATCCCGAACCGGCATGGTTCCCTTCGCGGTCCGGTAAAAAACCAGTTCGATTCTGGCAGGGTTACTGGCAACCATTAATTGCTTTATGCACTATATATGGTGCAAGTCAACCAATCTGCCATCACAACACCCCGAACACGCTCGCGATCAGCGGATCGTTGGCGGACGAGGGATTGGCGCGGATCGCGGCCTCTTCTGCGCCCATTGCGCGATAGATGGCGCGGCTTCCCTTGCGGCTGATATCGTCGGTGAGGCCGGTGAGGTTGATGCCGGTCGCAAGCCGCAACGCTTCGGTCACAATCTGGTTGTCGAACATCCGCAGGCCCTCGCCGACGCCCGGCACCATCGCGTTGAACAGCGCATCGCCCATCGCCTGTTCGAGCATATCGGTCGCCGCCGTCGGCCCGCCGCGGATGATGCCGAGCGCATCGGCAATCTGCACCCCGCGGATGGCATCCATCACCATCGGCGCGGCGCGCTCGGCGCCGACTTCGGCGGCGCGGTTGACCTGGCGGTGGAGCCGGTCGCGGACGAGCGCGCTCCCCAATGCCCGGATGATGACATTGCTCGCGCCGCTGCCGCCAAGTTCCGGCGGGAGCGCGATCTGGGCGATCTGACTGTCATAAAAGCCGTTGGGCTCCATCAGCCGCGCGAACGCCCGCTGCGAGGAAATGGTGAGCAACTGCCGGATCGCATCGATCAGGCTGAACCCGCCAATCCCGGTCGCACAACCGGGAAGCGCGAGAAGGCCGAGGAGCGCGGTGCTACCGATCAGCGTGCGGCGGGTAAGCGGGGTTTCGATGACCATGATGGGGGATCCTCTTTTATGCGTTGTTATAAGGTTGATTTAATCCGCTTCGCTCTGCCGCACAATCGCTGTGCGGAGGCTGAACGGGACGGGCAGGGGATTGAAAGATTGAGGGGAGGGCGATGCGGTGCGATGCCATTTTTCGCCCGGTATATCCCGGCGCAGCCAAGCGCCTCACCCCCGCCGGACACAAGATATGGTAGTCGGCGAAAATAGGAAATAAAACTCGCAGAAACCTGCCAAAAATAGCGTCTTACGTTCCTTAAGTTCGTAGACTTCGAGCAATTGGCCCGATCTATATGTTGTGGTTGAGCCCGTAAGCGGGCGCGTCCGGCCCTTCCGGCCAAAGGGGGCAACCGTTGAAAGATAGTCCTTACTCCTCGACCAACAGACGAATCGTTGAGCGGGAGGCTGCCACAAGCTAAAAGCTGTAGGACAGCGATAAGTTTTACGCGGGCGCGCTGCGACCCGGAAAGGCGTGTGGCGAGGGCCGCATCACACCGCCCCATCTATGATGGGGAGGACGGTGCGCTCGCACCAGGAAGGGCCCGTATTGGTTTGCCGCCCGGCTCATCAGGCCGTGAATCGAGTTACGGTATTCGCTCGACGCTCGCGTGGAAAACGTGTTGCTTTACACTCGTCGCGATCTTCGCAGCTTCGCGCGAAATTTGTTTCGCGCAGAGACCGCAGAGGAAGCAGAGAAGCAGAGGCCTTGCGATCAGATTAAGGTCTTACCCAACATCTCTGCGCCCTCTGCGCCTCTGCGTGAACCAATAAATATCGTGCCCCCGAAATTCTCCGCAATTCTGTAATTGCCGTAATTGTGCAACTTTCAGTTATCTATTTGCTCCCTGTTTGAAGTCATTCGCGGTAATGTAATCGGCACTAAGATTTGTTCCCGACGCATTACGAAGGATCAAACTGTTTCTCTCTAATCTGAGCCATGGTAACACCTGATCGATAATTTGTGTAACAGGGTCGCTAGTACGCTCAACTGTAATTCGTCTGATGTCAAATCCGCTGCCAAGGCTATTGGCTGCATCCTTCTTATCGACGACGAAAACCGTTGAGGGGTCCTGTTCATCATGGAATGCTATAAATAGCGGGGTCGGCGTTTCCATCCCGTGTTCAAATCCGTAAGCGTAAGAGGATGATTTGGCGGGTATCGGCCATATTTCGACCGGGCCGTCTATTTTGACTGGCGGCTTGTTCCTATGATCATACAGATAATTTAAACGCACGCTGGTTGAAAATTCACGACCCCACTGATTGCTTGCAAGCAAAGCAAACAAGTGCCGTTTGTCGCCGATATCAACCACGACCGCTTCTCCACTAAGGTTCGGATAATTAGAAGTTTCGCCAAGCGCAGGAAATGGAATATCTAATGGCTTCCATACTTCGCGCACAGCACTACCAGTCCGCAAACCGTCAGGTGTATCAACCTCGACTGTCATTTTATAGCGCTCTGATGATGTGCATCCTGCCAAAAATGCAGTTAAAAAAACCACCGCCCCTAATTTCCAAAAACTCATACGGCACTCACGATTTGTTGCGCGCGCATATTACCAAGTTTATCCGCAGTTGCTAATGGAGACTCCAAGGCAAGGTTTCGGCAGGAAATTGGGGGACACCAAAATTCGGGGAGACCCCTATTTCGGTATTTCGGAAATACAAGCTTTAATGGGTTCACGCAGAGGCACAGAGAGCCCAGAGGTGATGGAGCCGAGTTCGACTTTATCGCAACCCCTCTGCGGTCTCTGCTTCCTCTGCGTCTCTGCGCGAAACAAGGACACCAAATTCTCCTTTCCGTCCTTGCGAGCCGCCCGCCGCGCCAGCTTCGCTGGCTCGCAATGACGATGGTGGCGGTTAAAGCGGGAAGCCGAGCCGATGCTGTGAAGCTTTCAATGCCCGGTGATGGATCGCCGCCTTTGCGGGGATGACGTTTGCGGCGGCTTCAGTGTCATTGGCGACTTCATATCGAAAGCCATTTGTTCCAACTTTGTTCTTGCCTTGCCGGGCCGGCTTTGCCATCACGCTTCTATGGCCAAAGCGAAGCGGAAATATGTGTGTCAGGCGTGCGGGTCGGTGGCGTGGCGCTGGCAGGGGCAGTGTGCGGATTGCGGCGAGTGGAATACGCTGGTCGAAGAGGCCGCCGAGACCGTCTTTTCGGCCAAGCATAACCTTCAGGGCGGCGGGCGCGCGATCATGCTTGAAGGGCTCGACAGCGAGACCGCGCTTCCGGCCCGCGAATCGACCGGCATAGCCGAATTTGACCGCGCGCTCGGCGGCGGACTGGTGGCAGGATCGGCGACGCTGATCGGTGGCGATCCGGGCATCGGCAAATCGACCTTGCTGCTTCAGGCGGCGGCGAAAATGGCCTCGCGCGGTCTTTCGGTTGCCTATATTTCCGGCGAGGAAGCGGCGGGGCAGGTGCGCTTGCGGGCGCAGCGGCTCGGCCTTGGCCAATCACCGGTGCAACTGGCGAGCGCGACCAGCGTGCGCGACATATTGACCACGCTGTCGTCGGGAAAGCCGCCCGCTTTGCTCATCATCGATTCGATCCAGACCATGCACAGCGACCTTATCGAAGGCGCGCCGGGGACGGTGAGCCAGGTGCGCGCATCGGCGCAGGAGCTGATCCGCTTTGCCAAGGAACAGGGAAGCGCGGTGGTGCTGGTCGGCCATGTCACCAAGGATGGCAGCATTGCGGGGCCGCGCGTGCTCGAACATATGGTCGATACCGTGCTCGCGTTTGAAGGCGAGCGCAGTCACCAATATCGTATCCTTAGGGCGATCAAGAATCGCTTTGGCGGCACCGATGAAATCGGGGTGTTCTCGATGGCCGAACAGGGGCTCGACGAGGTCGGCAACCCGTCGGCGCTGTTCCTCTCCGACCGCACCGAAAGCGTTACCGGCGCGACGGTCTTTCCGGCGCTCGAAGGAACGCGCCCCGTGCTGGTCGAGGTGCAGGCGCTGACCGTGCGGCTGGCGAGCGGGGCGACCCCGCGCCGCGCGGTGGTCGGTTGGGATTCGGGGCGGCTCGCGATGATCCTCGCGGTGCTGGAATCGCGCTGTGGCCTCAGCTTTTCGTCGTGCGAGGTTTATTTGAATATTGCGGGCGGCTACCGGCTGAGCGATCCGGCGGCGGACCTGGCGGTGGCGGCCGCGCTCATTTCGGCGTTGAGCGAACGCACGGTTCCCGCCGATGCGGTGCTGTTCGGCGAGGTCGCCCTGTCGGGCGAAATCCGCCCCGTTGCGCATAGTGCTTTGCGCCTGCGCGAGGCGGCAAAACTCGGCTTTTCGCGCGCGATGGTGCCGCCTGCAACCAAATCGGATGGCGAGGCGATTGCGTGCAAAAACTATCGCACGCTGGCCGAATTCGTTGACCATATGCTTGGCCGTGACTAGATATGGCGCCAAGGGGGAGGCAAGGAGGCACCGGCATGCCGGGTTTTCTGCCTCAATTTATGGGCTAAATCATGAGCGGTCTTACCGGTTTCGATATGATCGTGCTTGCGCTTATTTGCGGCGGCGCGATTCTGGGCTTTTTTCGTGGCTTTGCGCAGGAGGCCCTGTCGCTGGTCGCGTGGGGCGCGGCGGTTGTCGCGCTGAAACTGTTCCATACTCCGACAACGGAATGGCTGATTCCCAAGGTCGGGACCGACAGCGGGGCGGCGGTGCTCGCCTTTTTGATCGTATTCGGCGGCGTGCTGCTGCTCGGCAAGCTGATCGCGCGGCGGGTCGGTCGCACCAGCCGCGAAAGCATGGTCGGCCCGTTTGACCGGGTGCTCGGCGTTGGCTTCGGGATGCTCAAGGGGCTGGTCCTCTCAACCATCGCGCTGCTCCTCTTCTTCATGGTTTATGATTATATCTATGGCGCAACCGCCGAACGGCCCGATTGGCTGCGCGAAAGCCGCACCTATCCGCTGCTCCGCGCAACCGGCGTCGAGATCAGCGATCTGGTCAAGGCGCAGCAGGAAGACGCGAAAAAGGCGGACAGCAAGGCGCAGCGATAGCGGACGGGGCTTGCTGCCCGCGCCGCTTCCCTGCAAAGGGGAGCGGATGGCTGAACCGCTCTACACCACGCAGATTTTGCGCCTCGCGACTGAAACGATCAACTGGCCGCCGCTTGATGCCCCCGACCGCAGCGTCGAACAGCGCGCGCCCTTGTGTGGCAGCGTGCTCAAACTCGACGTGAAGTTGGATGGCGAAGGGCGGATCGCGGCGCTTGGTCTGAAGCCGCAAAGCTGTGCGATGGGGCAGGCTTCGGCGACCTTGTTTGCGCGCCATGCCATGGGCAAGACCCTGGCCGAGATTGCGGCGGTGCATGACGCGATGACGGCCTGGCTGTCCGGTGTGAGCGAGACGCTCCCCGATTGGCCGGAGATTGACCAGCTTGCTGCCGCACGGGCCTATCCGGCGCGGCATGGGGCGATGCTGTTGCCGTTCGCCGCCGCCCGCGCTGCGCTTGCGGGAGACGCATGATGGATGCTGCAACCGCGGTTGATGGCACAGCTCTCCTGCTCAAAGAAGGCGTGATCATGCTGGGCGCGGCGCTTGGCGCGGTGCTGCTGTTCCGCCGGTTCGGTTTAGGGTCGGTGCTGGGGTATTTGATTGCCGGTGCGCTCATCGGGCCGCAGGTGCTGAACCTTGTCGGTGGCGGCGAGACCAAGCTCGCGACGGCGGAACTTGGCATCGTGCTGCTGCTCTTCCTTGTCGGGCTTGAACTTAATCCGGAGCGACTATGGCGGCTGAAGCGCGAAATCTTCGGGCTTGGCTTGGCGCAAGTGGTGGTCGCGGGAATTGCGCTCGCCGCGCTGGTTTATTTTGCCTCGGATTTTTCGCCCGAAGCGGCGCTGGCGCTGGGCTTGCCGCTGGCGCTCTCGTCAACGGCGCAGGTGCTGCCGGGGCTGAAATCCTCGGGCCGCATCAATTCCCCCTTTGGCGAGCGCGCCTTCTCGATCCTCCTGATGCAGGATTTGGCGATTGTCCCGCTCATCACCATCATCGCCGCCATGTCGCGTGCGCCCGCTGATCCCAATGCGCCGCCGGGTTATCTGGTTGCGCTTTATACCGTCGGTGCGATTGTCGCGCTGGTGTTGGCCGGGCGGTTTATTCTCAGGGTATTGCTGCGCATTGTCGGGCGTTTGGGCGAACAGGAATTGTTCATCGTCGTTGCGCTGTTCACGGTGATGGCGGCTGCCGCGCTGATGCACGCGCTGCACCTGTCGACCGCGCTTGGCGCATTTATTGCTGGCGTGATGCTCGCCGATTCGCCCTATCGCCACGAGATTGAAGCCGACGTCGAACCGTTCCGCCAGATTTTGCTCGGCATGTTCTTCGTCGCGGTCGGCATGGTGCTTGACCTCAATGCGGTGATGGCGAAGCCGCTCTTCGTCGTCAGCATGGCGCTGGCGCTGGTGGTGGTAAAAACGCTGGTGCTGTTCGTCATCGCGCGGGTGGTGGGTATGGAGCGGCGCGGTGCGCTCGGCCTTGCGCTGCTGCTTAGCCAAGCGGGTGAGTTCGGTTTCGTCCTGTTCAAGCAAGCGCAGGAAGCCTTGCTGATCGAACCCGAAGCGGCGAGCCTGTTCGGCGCGATTGTGACGCTCTCGATGGCGACCACGCCGTTCCTGATGATGTTTGCCCGCCGCTTTGAAATGGAGGCGCGCGAAGAAGGCGAGCATCTCGATGGCCCTGAACAGGCCGCGCGCAACAAGGTGTTGATCATCGGCTATGGCCGCTTTGGTCAGGTGGTGGGGCAATTGCTTAATGCCGCGGGCGCGAATGTGACGCTGATCGACAAAAAGCCGCGCCAGATTGAACTGGCCAACCGCTTCGATGCCAAGGTTTATTATGGCGACGGCTTGCGGCTTGATGTGCTGCGCCATGCCGGGGCGCAGGATGCCGAGATGATCCTCTATTGCATCGACAATGCGGCGATGAGCGGCAAGGATCTCGAGCCGATCCTCCACGCCTTCCCGCAGGCTCAGGTTTATGCGCGGGTGTTCGACCGCCAGCAATTGCTCCATATGGACAATATCGGCCTCGCCGGGACCGTGCGCGAGGTTTATGAAAGCGCGATCACCATGGGCGTCATGGCGCTGCAGGCGCTTGATACCCCCGTCGCCGAAGTGCGCGATATTGAGCGCGCGTTCCGCCTGATGGATTCAGAACGGCTCGAGATGCAGCTTGCGGAAGGCGATCTTGCGGCGGGGCGGCATTTGCGCTTCCTGCCCGGCGATGAAGGGCCGAGTTTCCAGGAGGTGCTGGATCGCGCGCAAGACGGGAAGCCCTCACCTCCGGTAGGAGACTGCGGATGACCGGACGAGCCAACCGCCTGATTGTCGCGGCCGCGTTATCGGCAGCGCTGGCGGTCGCCGCCGGGGCGTTCGGCGCGCATGGTGCGGCCTCGCCCAAGGCGGCGGAATGGCTGCGCACTGGCGGGGAATATCAGCTGATCCATGCGGTTGCCGCGCTGATGTTGGGGTTGACCGGACGATTCACCCGCCAAGGCTGGTTGATGCTGGCGGGCGCGACCATCTTTGCCATCACGCTTTACGTGATGGCGCTAGGCGGCCCCAAATGGCTCGGCGCGATCACGCCGATTGGCGGGACGCTGTTGATCGCAAGCTGGTGCTGGATCGCGATCAGCGCGGCTCGGCATCCAGAAACGCGATAATATCCGCCATATCGACATCGGTCGCGAGGAAGGTCTGGCCGATCCCGCGGGCGAGCAGGAAGGGGATGCGCCCGCCGCTCGCTTTCTTGTCATGCGCCATGTGCGCGGCGAGCGTCGCCCCGTCGGCGGCAACGCCAGCGGCGGCAAGCCCGTCGGGCAGGCCGACCGTGCGCAGATGCGCGGACACGCGTTCGGCGTCTTCGTTGCTGCATAGGCCCTTTGCAGCCGAATAGCGGAAAGCGAGCGCCATGCCCGCCGCCACCGCCTCGCCATGGAGCAGCTTGTCGGAAAATTCATGGTCGGCTTCGAGCGCATGGCCGAAGGTGTGGCCAAGGTTGAGCAGCGCCCGGGTGCCGCCGGTTTCCCTTTCGTCCGCGCCGACAATCCGCGCCTTGGCGGCCACGCTATGCGCAATCGCATAGCGGCGCGCTTCGGCATCGCCCGCAATCATCGCCGCGCCATGCTCTTCACACCATGCGAAGAAATCGGCGTCGTCAATCAGGCCATATTTGACAATCTCGGCATAGCCCGCGCGCGCTTCCCTTGCCGGAAGGGTTGCGAGCACGGTGGGGTCGATCAGCACTGCGACCGGCTGGTGGAACGCACCAACCAGATTCTTCCCCGCAGGCGTGTTGATCGCGGTTTTGCCGCCCACGCTCGAATCGACCTGCGCGAGCAGCGTCGTCGGGATCTGGACAAAATTGCAGCCGCGCTTGGCAATAGCGGCGGCAAAGCCGGTGAGATCGCCGATCACGCCGCCTCCCAGCGCGACAATCGCCTCGCTGCGCTCCAGCCCGCGATCAAGCAATCCATCAACCAGCGAAGCCAATTCTTCCCAGCTTTTGGTCCGCTCGCCAGCGGGCAGGACAATCGGCTCGATGGCAATCCCCTCGTGCCGCAGCGCGGCGGCGAGGCGGGGCAACTGCACGGTTTCGACATGGCTGTCGGTCACCACCAACGCGCGGCCAAGCGGGAAACAGGGCTTCAGCATTGCGCCCGCCCGGTCGAGCAGCCCGTCTTCGATGACAATATCATAGCTGCGCTCACCGAGCGGCACCGTCACTATGGTCATGGCTTGCCTTGATCCTTCTGCCATTGGGCGATGGCCGCCAGCACAGCGCGTACCGCCTCTTCATGTGGCGAACGGTTGGAGGTCACATGGATATGCGCCTCGGCATAAATCGGGTTCCGCTTGGCCGCGAGGTCGCTGAGAACGACATGAGGGTCCTTGCCGCGTAGCAAGGGCCGTGTGTTGCGCCGCCCGACCCGGTCCGCAAGCACGGCAATATCGGCGTCAAGCCAGATCGCGAGCGCCTTGTCCTTGATGAGCGCGCGGGTTTCCTCATTCATGAACGCGCCGCCGCCGGTTGCGAGTACCATCGGCCTATCGCCCAGAAGGCGCGCGATCACGCGCCGCTCGCCATCGCGAAAACCGGTTTCGCCATAGCGTTCGAAAATATCCGCGACGCTCATATCGGCGGCTTTTTCAATTTCCGCATCGGCATCGACAAAACGGACGCCCAGCCGCGATGCGAGCCGCTTGCCGACGGTCGTTTTCCCCACACCCATCAAGCCGACCAGCACAATCGGTCGGTCGATGGCTTCAAGCCAGATGTCGCGTGACTTGGCGTCGCGATGATGGGGCGCGGAAGGCGGCATGGCACGGCCTATAGAGGCGCATCGGCTCATGCGGCAAGTATGGATCGCTTGGCTTGCGCATTGCGCGCCAAGCCTTTATCGCGCTCGGTCATGTCGCGTAACCTTTATTATGTCATCATCGCAGCCGTAATCCTGTTCGGCCTGCTGTTTTTGCTGTCCCGCTGTGATCGCGAACAGCCGCTCAAGCCGATGGAAGCGCCGGTCACCGCACCGGCAGCGAAACAGGGTTAACTTTCGCTGGGACTCCAGCTAAATTCAACAGGCGGGTAATCGCAAAACAGGCTATGAAAGCTTTGATCGGCATGAATAAGCGTTCCATCTTCGGTTTAGCGCTCTTGGCAGGGACGGCATCGCTTGCCTTGTCCGTTCCGGCGGATAGTCAGGAATCGATCCTGCCTCCGGGGTTCGGAACGCCGGACAAGAAGGACGAGCCTAAGCCAAAAGCCGACCCCAAGCCCAAATCCGAACCCAAAAAGTCGGAGCCGAAAAAATCCGAACCGCCCAAGAGCGAGCCAAAAGCCGACCCTGCGCCAGCACAAACGCCCGCGCCCGCGCTGCCGGAGCAGCCCTCGCCCGAACCGGCTCCCTCGCCCAGTATTGATGTAGGTGACCGCCCGGTCAGTCGCCCGGAATTTGATGCTGGCGATACCGGCACATTCGAAAGCTCTGATCCCGGATCAGATGATGGCGAACAGGACGGCACGGACGAAATCACCCGTATCCGCAAATATGACCTTCCTGCAGGATCGCGCCGCTCGCTTGATCGCATCGGCCCGCTGACGGCTGCGGAAGGCGGCCTGGCACCGACTGCTTTTTGGGGCGCTGGCGGCAATTATCTCTCGATCCTGATGGACAAGACCAATGCACCCTTGGTGTCGCGCTGGGGCTCGATCCTGCTGCGCCGCGCGCTGGTCTCCTCGGTCGATACACCGACGACGATCAACGGCGCGGACTTTGTCGCCGCGCGCGCCAGCCTGTTGCTGCGCATGGGCGAGGCCAATGCGGCGCGTGATCTTGTCCAGAGCGTCGACCCGGATAAGGCCACGCCCAAATTGCTCGCCGCAGCCTTGCCCATCTATATGGCCAACGCCGATCCCGGCGGCCTCTGTCCGCTCGTCCCCAAGGGGCTACAGAATAGTAGGGATGGCAAGTGGGAGCTGGCGCGCGGCATGTGCACCGGCATGTCGGGTGATGCAGGCACCGCCGGGGTCATCGTCGACCGCGCGATGCGCAAGCCGGACGTCGAGGGCATTGATGGCCGCCTTGCCGAAAAAATATTGGGCGCGAGCACCAATGGTCGTCGTGCGGTCAAGATTGAATGGGACGGGGTCAAGCAGATGACGCCGTGGCGCTTCGGCTTGGCGACCGCAACGGGCGTCGCAATCCCGGCTAATCTGATGAAAACCGCCGATCCGGCGATGCTCGCTTGGCAGAGCATGACGCCGATGACCGCACTCAATGACCGGGCAGGGGCGGCGCCGACCGCAGCGCAATTGGGCGTGCTGTCGAACCGCGCTTATGTCGATCTTGTGAGTGCGGCGTTTGACCATGAAGATCGCAATGAAAAAATTGAGGCGGAAGGCGAATTGCTGCGCACCGCTTATGTCGGGGCGACCTTGGGTGAGCGGCTGAAAGCAATACGCCAGCTGTGGGCGGATGGTGCCAAGGCGGGCGATCCTTATTCGGGGCAGGTGCTGACCGCGCGTGCCGCTGCGCGCATCCCGGTCACAGCCGAAGTCGGCGATGATATGGGCAAGCTGATTGCCTCGATGCTGAGCGCGGGTCTTGATGTGAATGCTGCCGCCTGGGCGCCGGTCGCCGAGGAAGGAACGGACGCGTGGGCACTGCTCGCACTCGCCGCACCGACGCCGCTCAAGGGCGTCGATTCGGGCTCGGTCGACAGCTTTGTCAGCAACGACAACAGTGCGGATTCGCTCAAAAGCAAGATTTTCGTCGCGGCTCTTGCAGGGCTTGGCCGTCTCGATCCCAAGTCGACGGCGAGCCTTGCCGATGATCTGGAAATGAACTTCGCCCGCCAGAGCGATTGGGCGGTGGCGATCCAGAAAGCCGCCGACGCTGATCAACCGGGCACTGTCGCGGTGCTGGCCGCGGTCGGCCTGCAAGGTGAGGGGTGGAGCAAGATGAACCCGATGCATCTTTACCACATCACCTCGGCGCTGCGGAAAGTCGGGCTCAATGCTGAGGCGCGCATGATTGCCGCCGAAGCGGTGGCGCGGAGCGGATAACAGGCCTTGGCGCAGGATGATGACCGCGCGCTGATCGAGCGATTTCTGGAAATGATGATGGCGGAGCGCGGGGCTGCGGAGAATACGCTTGCAGCTTATCGCAGCGACCTTGTGCAAGCCGCGAACGGGCTGTCTGGCGGGCTTGTCAATGCCGACAGCGCCGCGCTGCGCGACCTCACCGCAAGCTGGCAGGATTTCGCGCCTGCGACCGCGATGCGCAAAAGCTCGGCCTTGCGGCATTTCTATCGCTTTTTGGTCGACGAACGCATGATCGCGCGCGATCCGTCGGAAGGGCTCGAACGTGCCAAGGCGGGACGCAAGCTTCCCAAAATCTTGTCGCATCAGGATGTCGAAGCGCTGTTTGCGCTGCTCGAACAGCGCACCAGCGGCGACCATCCGCCCATGGCCGATGTACGCCTGCTCCTGATGCTCGAACTGCTGTACGGATCGGGTTTGCGGGCAACCGAGCTGGTTAGCCTGCCGCGTCAGGCGATCCGGCCTGATCGTCCGTTCATGATTATCACGGGCAAGGGCGGCAAGGAGCGGCTGGTGCCTTTATCCGACCGCGCGCGGCTGGTTGCGGGGCGCTGGGCTGAGTTTGTCGATCCGGACCGGCCCTGGCTGTTTCCTTCGGGAAAATCGCATATCTCCCGCATCCGGCTTTATCAGATGATCAAGCAACTGGCGGCGGCTGCGGGGATCGACCCCGACCGGATCAGCCCGCATGTCCTGCGCCATGCTTTTGCAACCCATTTGCTCGAAGGCGGGGCCGATTTGCGTGCGCTCCAAACCTTGCTCGGTCATGCCGATATCGCGACCACGGAAATTTATACCCATGTCGATAGCAAGCGGCTGGTCGATCTGGTCAATAAGCGCCATCCTCTGGCCGGCGGCGGCTTCGCTAATAGAATGAGCGGCGTTGACGCGGGCGCGGCAGATGCGTAACCGCTTTTTCCTATGGTAAGCTTTCTCGATTTCGAAAAACAGGTCGCCGCGCTCGATCAGCGCATCACCGAATTGCGTGAAACGGCGGACGACAGCCCGCTCGATCTGGAAAGCGAGATCGGCAAGCTTGAAAGCAAATCGGAAAAGCTGCTCGCCGATATTTATGGCAAGCTGAGCCCATGGCAGAAAACGCAGGTCGCGCGCCATCCCGAACGGCCGCATTTCAAACATTATGTCGCCGGGCTGTTTGAAGATTTCATGCCGCTGGCGGGCGACCGCGCCTTTGCCGATGATCAGGCGATCCTCGGTGGGCTCGCGCGGTTGGGGGATCGCCGCGTCGTGGTAATCGGCCATGAAAAGGGCGACGATACCGCCAGTCGCCTCAAACATAATTTCGGCATGGGAAAGCCGGAAGGCTATCGCAAGGCGATCCGGCTGATGCAGCTTGCCGACCGGTTTGAACTGCCGGTGGTGACGCTGGTGGATACGTCGGGTGCCTTTCCCGGGGTGCAGGCGGAAGAGCGCGGGCAGGCAGAAGCGATTGCGCGCTCGACCGAACAATGTCTTGCGCTCGGCGTGCCGATGGTCGCGGCGATTGTCGGCGAGGGTGGCTCGGGCGGCGCGATTGCGCTGGCTGCGGCCAACCGCGTGCTGATGTTCGAACATGCTGTCTATTCGGTCATCTCGCCTGAAGGCTGCGCGTCCATCCTGTGGCGCACCGCCGACAAGGCGAGCGACGCGGCGGTGGCGATGCAGGTGACCGCACAGGATTTGAAGAAACTTGGCGTCATCGATGAAATTATCGCCGAGCCGGTGGGCGGCGCGCATCGCGATCCGGAAGCGGCCATCGCCAATTTGGGCGCGGCCATCACCCGCAATCTTGACGCCCTCAGCGGCAAGACCGCGCAGTCGTTGCGCCATGACCGCGAAGAAAAATTCCTCAAAATGGGCAGCATCTGACCGACCCGCAGGGCTGTCGCCGGGATGAACCACCCCGCCACGTCACATTAAGTTACGATCGTTAGACTGTATGGCTTGGAACCCTTCGCCGATGACGCGGTTATAGGGTCAGGATTGGCATCATTTTTGATGCTAAAATAAGCTATTGGTCAAAATGAGGGGTCAGCCATGAAAAGAATCAAGACATCTGGAATTGCTGCGATTGCGCTGGTTTTCGCCAGTTGCGCTGCAACCACGGCAGCCGCACAATCGGGTGCCGTGCAATCCATTTCCGCCAAGGACAAGCAGGAAGGTGCCAAGGCGCACCCGGAATTGATGCAGGAATTTGGCGGTGCTTATACCGCTGGTAATCAGGATGATTATGTCACCCGCATTGGTCAGAATATCGCGGTGCAATCGGGTCTCTCCAACGCGCGCAGTGACTTTACCGTGACCTTGCTCAACTCGCCGGTCAATAACGCCTTCGCGATTCCCGGCGGCTATATTTATGTGACCCGCCAACTGATGGGCTTGATGAATGATGAGGCCGAATTAGCGGGCGTTCTCGGACACGAGGTGGGTCATGTGGCCGCCCGTCACTCGCGCGCGCGCCAGAAAGCCGCGACGCAAAATACGATCATCGGTGTGCTTGGCACAATTCTCGGCGGCGTCATCGGCGGTGATGGCGGTGGTCTGGGCGGTTTGCTCGGGCAAGGGCTGCAAAATTATTCGATGCAGTTCGCGCAGATGGCGACGTTGAAATTCTCGCGCACGCAGGAATTGCAGGCGGATGATCTGGGCATCACCTATCTGCGCCGGGCAGGCTACGACACTGATGCGCTTTCGTCGATGCTCGCCTCGCTCGCTAACCAGACCAATCTGGAAGCAAGAGTGGCTGGACAAGATGCGCGTTCGCTGCCCGAATGGGCGAGCACCCACCCCGATCCGGCCTCACGCGTAACCCGCGCCTTGGCCCAAGCGCGCAAGGTTGGGGGCACCGAAGGGATCCGCAATCGCGACCAGTTTTTGAACGCGCTGGACGGCGTGATGTATGATGACGATCCTCGTCAGGGTGTGGTCGAAGGCCGCACGTTCCGTCACCCCGACCTCAAGCTTGCCTTTAGCGTGCCGACGGGGTTCGGCATGTCCAATGGCACCCAAGCTGTCTTGATCAACGGAAATTCGGGCCAGGCCATCTTCACGACCGGTCAATATAATGGCGACATGTCAGCTTATATCGATGCCGCGCTGAAATCGGTGCTCGGCAATAATCAGGCACAAGTTGGCGATCTGCAACGAACGACCGTGAACGGCCTTCCCGCCTATTATCGCATCGCGCGCGTCGCGACGCAGAACGGACAGGTTGATCTCACGGTTTTCGCTTATGAATTTTCGCGGAACCAGGCTTTCCATTTCATGACGAAAACACAGGCCGGACAATCGAGCTTGTTTAATCCGATGTTCCAGAGCGTGCGTCGCCTATCGGATTCCGAAGCTGCGGGCATCAGGCCGCGCAAGGTCGATGTCGTAACGGTCGGCGCCGGAGATACGGTAGCGTCGCTCTCCGCGCGTATGGCCTATCCCGATTATAAGCAGGATCGGTTCTTGGTCCTCAACGGGTTGAAATCCGGGCAATCGTTAACCCGTGGCCAGCGCGTTAAGATCATCACCTACTGATCAACAGCGATAAGCGAAAAAAAAGGACGTTTTCCAAAAGAAAGCGTCCCTTTTTCCATGCCGGTAGTATCCGCCGACCAATCAAATTTTCAATCAATATTTCTTGATCGTCGCGGACATAAAAAAAGCGGCCATCCGGATAGGATGGCCGCCCTTTTTTCGGTACGAAACCGCTGTGGATTATACGTCCTTGATGGCGTTGTCCATCTTGCTCGAACCCTTGTTGAAGGTGTTCTTGATCGAGTTACCAACAGCGCCGAAAGCGGTGATGCCAGCGACAGCGATGAGAGCAGCGATCAGGCCATATTCGATGGCGGTAGCAGCTTCTTCGTTACGAACGAGTTTCTTAAGATTTTTCATATTTGGTCTCCTTGGTCTCAAGCTTCAATTTACCCGGTCAAACGGTTGCCCGTTCGACGAGGATGATCTCTAGGGCATAAAGGTTTTCAATTTCTTAACGCCCAGAAACTTTTTTGTTTATTTCATTGCGTCGACAGATTTGGTTTGCACGGTATTCCACATACCGGTCGCCGAATTTCCGAAGGCTTGGAGGCTCACAATACCCCCAATGCAGATGAGGGCTGCAATAAGCCCGTATTCGATAGCCGTTGCAGCCTTTTCGGACTGCAGCAGGCAGAGTAACTTGGTCATGGTCGCTCGCCTTGTTAGTTTATAGGTTCCTGAGCTTGCATCGCTACGCTAGTCATCGTTAAGAAATTGTTATGAAGATAAAGAATTGTAAAAATAAATGCTGATGGTTGTTGCAGCGGCGCTGATCGACGCGAAATCGAGGATATTGGTGCAGCAACGCCCCGACGGAACGACGATGGCCGGACTGTGGGAGTTTCCCGGCGGCAAGATCGAGCCGGGGGAAACGCCCGAAGCGGCGCTGGCCCGCGAGCTGGCGGAAGAACTCGGCATCACCGTGCAGCAAGCCCATCTCAAGCCGCTGATTTTTGCGAGTGAACCGCTGGCGGATAGGCATCTCTTATTGTTGCTGTATGTTTGCCGACATTGGACCGGTGAACCCGCCGCCCATCAAGCTACTGCATTGCAATGGTTGAGGGCGGAAGACTTACGCGGCCTTGCCATGCCGCCTGCCGATTTGCCGTTCATCGATGCGCTCATCAATTATGAGCGCACACTGGAGGCCGGTGCCCAGCCTGTAAAATAAAGCAACATAAATTGTTCGCTAATCCGCCCGTCTGGATCGGCGCAAGCCGTGAAAGCGTCGTCAAGGGCCAGCCAGTCTTTGCGGTTCAAAGGATAAATCGTGCCCGAGAGGCAATTGGTTAGCCCGCTGGCGCGAAGGTCTTTGATCAGCCGACCGAGATTGCCGAAGCGCACGGTCAATATTTCATGGTCGGCCATCGGCAACGTATAGCCGCAGCGTTGCAACAGATCGCCCATTGCGCGCACATCGATTTGCGGGTGAAATCGCGCCACCGCTGGCCCGGTGTCGATCACGCGCATGGCCGAGCGGAGGGTGCCAAGGCTCCCCGCGCCCATCGCTATGCCGAGCAACACGCCATTGGGCTTTAACAACCGCCGGCATTGTACCAGCGCGCCGGGCACATCATTAGTGATATCAAGGCCGCCATTCCACAGGACCACATCGAATGATCCGGGTTCAAGCCCGGATGCCAGCAGTTGATCCTCATCACAGCATAAGCCATCGGCCGCCGCCGCGAAGGCGGGGCCGGGATCGACCACCGTCACCGCAAAGCCGCGGTAGATCAGCCTGGCGGCAAAACCCGGACTGTGCGCGCCAATCAGAAGCAGGTTCGCAATGGGGGTATCGAGGTCATCGAGCCGCTCGAGCAACCGTTCGGCCATAATCGGCGCAAGGAAATCTGTTTCGCTGTCCGGGTTCGCCAGCGCCATGGCGGCCATGCGGTCGCGGCGTTGACGCACGCGGCGGCGGTCGAATATCTGCGGGGGGGTGGGGCTATCCATCGGGCTGGGCTTGTGCCGCGCGCCGCGCTGCT
The DNA here is from genome assembly GCA_023458055.1 of Pseudomonadota bacterium. Classification (GTDB taxonomy): domain Bacteria; phylum Pseudomonadota; class Alphaproteobacteria; order Sphingomonadales; family Sphingomonadaceae; genus JAFAFE01. The sequence continues at coordinate 33,201 of JAEXAW010000084.1, read as the reverse complement.
TCACAAGAGCTTTATGGGCCAATGGAGCGCAATCCCCCGACGATTATGGCAACAGGCGCTTGATTATGCCTTGCCGCCGCGCTGTCCGAGTTGCGGGGTGATTGTTGATGGGGATGATCGTTTCTGCCTCCCTTGCTGGAGCCGTTTGCCTTTTATCGGGCCGCCCTGGTGCGCGCGCTGCCAGATGCCGCTCGGCGAGACCGCGCTGGAAGGCGATTGGTGCGCGCGGTGCATCGCCGAAGAGCCGCCATTTGATAGCGTCCGCGCCGCGGTTCATTATACCCGGCAAAGCGGAGACATTGTCATTCGTCTCAAATATGGGCGGCGCACGGGCTTTGCGCGGCTGATCGCGCGTCACCTCCAACGGCTGCTGCCGCCCGGAGAGCAAGAGTGGCTGTTAGTGCCCGTGCCGCTCCATGCCTCGCGCCTGCGCGAGCGCGGGTTTAACCAATCGCTGCTGATTTCGCGCCATCTGGGGCAAATGGCAGCGATTGCGGTTGAGCCGGACCTTATCCGGAGGACCAAACGTACGCGGCCGCTCAAGGGCCTCAACCCGGCGCAGCGCGATAAGGAAGTGCGTGCGGTATTTAAAGTCGATGCAACCGCAAAACCGAAAATCAAAGGTCGCAAGATCATTCTGGTCGATGATGTCTTCACCAGCGGGGCAACAGCGCGAGCCTGTGCGCGGCAATTGAAGCGGGCAGGGGCCAGCGAGGTCATCATCCTGTGCTGGGCGCGGGTCGTCCCCGATAGCGTTCGCCTTGACTCCGCCTTCGCCGATTCCGATATGGAAGCCATGCAATTCTAAACCCCGGAAGGCCTTCATGCCCAAAGTTGAAATCTACACGAAATTTACCTGCCCCTATTGCGCGCGCGCCAAGGCGTTGCTTGATCGCAAGGGCGTAACTTATGAGGAATATGAGATCAGCATGGGCGGCCCCAAACGCACCGAAATGCTGGAGCGTGCCAATGGCCGCACCACGGTTCCGCAGATTTTCATCGACGGGCGGCATATCGGCGGGTCGGATGACCTTGCCGACCTCGAGCGCAACGGCAAACTTGATCCCTTGCTTGGGCTGGCCTGAGCCGCCGCGTCAATGATTGTTTACGATCTGGAATGTCAGCATTGCGCTTTGCGGTTTGAAGCCTGGTTCGGTTCCGCGCGCGCCTATGACGAGCAGCGGGCGCAATCGCTTGTGGCTTGCCCGACATGCAACAGTGCAGAGATCGCCAAGGTCCCGATGCGCCCCAATCTTGGTAGCGCCACACCAGTCGGGCGACCCACAAGCGAGGTCGCATTGTCAGAAACGTCGGGGGAGGGCAAGATGGCGCGCTTGCGGCAAATCATGTCCGAAGCAGCGTCGCTCCAAAGCGAAATGCTTAAGCAATCGACTTGGGTCGGGCCTAAATTTGCCGAAGAGGCACGGGCCATTCATTATGGCGAAACCGAGAGTCGCGCGATCCACGGCGAGGTTGACGGGAAAGAAGCCAAGGCCTTGATCGACGAAGGTGTCGCCGTTGCGCCGCTGCCTTTTCCGGTGGTTCCCCCCAAACAGCAAAATTGACGCGTGCCTCCCACCGCTATACGGGAAACGCGGCGCGCCCGTAGCTCAGCAGGATAGAGCACCAGATTCCTAATCTGGGGGCCACAGGTTCGAATCCTGTCGGGCGCACCATATTTCGCTTCAAGCTCAAATTTCCGTAACGTTATGGACCGTGGCGAAAGAGACACAACCTCGGGCAAACCGTCGCTTGGGCTAGGAATTCTGCCCGTTTCGCCATTGACAGTAGAGTCAGTCCGTGATTGTTGGGCTTCATCTTTATGCCTTCCATCCGGAGGATAGAATAAGGGCAAATCCTCATTCGACCGGGCGGCAGAGGCTGAAATAGTTTTATTCGGGGAAGGATGTTTCTGATGAAATTTTCACATTATCTTTTGTCGGGCGTAGCGCTTGTCACCATGCCGGTGGCAGCCTTTGCTCAGGATGCGACGACAACCGCGGCCGATCCGGCCGCGCAGCCTGCCGATGATGGCTATGGCGACGAGATCGTCGTAACCGCGACCCGCCGTGAACAATCGGTGCAGGATGTTCCGCTGGCCGTCAGCGTGGTTGGCGGTGAGCAGCTCAAGGTTGCCGGCGTCACCGACATTCGCGGCCTCAAGCAGCTTTCGCCGTCGCTTCAGGCGACCACCGGCCAGTCGGCAGCGACCGGTGCGGTGCTCTCGATCCGCGGTATCGGGACCGCGGGCGACAATCCGGGCTTTGAACCGGCGGTCGGCGTTTTCATCGATGGTGTGTTCCGCGCCCGCGCCGGCGTTGCGCTGGCAGAACTGCCCCCGGTTGATCGTGTCGAAGTTTTGCGTGGCCCCCAGGGTACGCTGTTCGGCCGCAACACCTCAGCGGGTGCGCTCAGCATCACAACCGCCATGCCGAAGTTCACGCTCGGTGGCTATGCCGAAGCGGCTTATGGCAATTACGACAATATCGAATTCAAAGCTGGCGTGACCGGCCCGGTTTCCGACGCGCTGGCACTGCGTCTTGATGGCGGCTACCACAAGCGTGACGGTTATATCAAAGATGTGAATTCGGGCAATCGCATCAACAATCTTGATCGCTATTTCGTTCGTGGCCAAGCGCTCTATGAGAAGGAAAATCTGACCTTCCGTTTGATCGCGGACTATTCCAAGACCGACGAAAATTGCTGTGGTGCGCTGAACACCAATAGCGGTTTTGAACTATATCCGGCCGGTGATACGAGCAGCAGCTCGGCGGTGGGCTATATCGCAAGCAACGTGATCGAGGCGCTCGCTGGCGCGGCGCGGATTGATGGCATCGTCCGTCCGTTCAATCCAAGTGATCGCGCCATGGCCGTTACTCCGGGTCGCTCCTTCCTTGAAAAGGTCAAGGATTGGGGCGTTTCCGGCCAGTTTGATGTCGATATTGGCGACATGAAGCTGACCTCGGTCACCGCTTGGCGTGACTGGAAGGCGCTGCGTAACCAGGACATTGACTTTTCGGGTGCGGATCGTGCCTATCGCGAGGGTTACAAGACCTCGATGCGCGACTTTTCGCAGGAACTTCGTCTGCAGGGCAAAGCATTTGACGACAAGCTCGACTGGCTGATCGGCGGCTTCTACCTCAACGAAAAGCTCAAACTGCGCGATACGGTGCGCTTCGGGTCGCAGGCTAATGCCTATGCCGATCTCGTGACCAGCCAGGCCAGCCGTTCAGCGGCACTCCCCACCGGCTTCCAATGGCATGGCACGCTGGGTGCGGGCGTTCCGACCTTTGGCCAAGTCGCGCTTGCTACGATTCAGGCGACCAACCCTGCGCTGTTTGCGCAGCTCGCGGCCAATCCGGCGACCCTCGCCGCCATCGCCGCGCCGCTCCCCAGCAATGCTGGCGCAGGACAGTATAATGATGATTATACGGTCGATACCCAAGCAATTGCGTTGTTCACGCACAATATCATCAACTTCAACGACAAGCTGTCGCTGACGCTCGGCCTTCGCTACAATCATGAATCGAAGGACATCAAAGCGAATTTGAACGTGGTGAACCCGGCCTGTTCGGCCCTGCTCGGTAACCCCATCCTCGCGGGTGCCTTACAGGGTAATGCCGGTGCCCGCTCGCTCAGCCTGTTGGTGTGTAACCCGACGGTTAATCAGCAGTCCAATGGTAACTATACCGGGGATCGTGCGGACAATGAATTCACCGGCACCGCCAAGCTGGCCTTCAAGGTCAGCGATGAAGTGATGCTCTATGGTGGTTATGATCGCGGCTATAAGTCGGGCGGCTACAATCTTGACCGCGCGACCTTCAGCTATCCGAGCTACGGTGGCACCGGTATTAATATCAACAGCCTCGCATTCGGCCCCGAAACGGTGGATAACTATGAAATTGGTATCAAGACCAACTTCAGCCGTGAATTCACCTTCAACGCGACCGCGTTCCGCCAGAATTTCCATGACTTCCAGTCGCTGAAGTTCGTCGGCAATAACTTCCAGGTGCAATCCTATGATCTGGTGCGTTCGCAGGGGATTGAGCTTGAATCGATCATCCGTCCGGTGCGCGAATTCACGGTCAATCTTGGCTATACCTACCTCAGCGCGAAGATTAAGGATGCGCTGGCAGGGGAAGATAATGGCAAGCAGATGACCAACCAGCCCAAGCATGTTGTGACGGGCGGTCTCACCTGGACGCCGGATCTGTCGGACAATGTCGGCCTGTTGTTTGCGACCAACTTCCGTCTGCAGTCGGATTCGACGCCGCTGAATACGCCGCTGGCGCTCAAATATGTGCAGAATGACGGCTATGTCATCGTCAATGCCAAGCTTGGCCTTAACTTTGGTCCGGACCGTAAATTCGGCGTTGAAGCCTTTGTCGAAAATCTGACGAACCAATATTACAACGTCACTGCGTTCCCGATTCCGGAGCAAGGCAACAGCTTCGCGGTTTATCCCTCGACGCCGCGTTTCTACGGAGTTCGCGTCCGCGCCGGTTTCTAATAGCTGACGCTGTGTTTTCAAATAAATGGCCGGGCTGCCCTTGTGCAGTCCGGCCATTTTTCTATGGTACGCCCCAACGGGCAAGGAGATTAGCGGATGAATGGTGAGCAAATACAAGCGGCATTGGACGAGCGCGAGGCTGCCAAGGTGCCGGTGCCGCAGGACGTGCAGGACGCCATCCGCACGCTGATCCGCTGGACGGGGGATGATCCGGACCGCGAAGGCCTGCTCGATACACCCAAGCGCGTGGCGCGCGCCTGGAAGGAATATTGTCAGGGCTATGAAGAAGACCCCGGAATGCACCTCGCCCGTACGTTCGAAGAGGTGGGGGGCTATGACGAACTCGTGCTGCTGAAGGACATCCCGTTCCAGTCGCATTGCGAGCATCACATGGCACCCATTATCGGCACCGCCTCGATTGCCTATATGCCGACCGACCGCGTGGTCGGGATCAGCAAGCTTGCGCGCGTCCTTAACGGCTATGCGCGGCGGTTGCAGGTGCAGGAGAGGCTGACCGCAGAGGTTGCCAACTGCATCAACGAGCATCTCCGCCCGAGCGGCGTTGCGGTGGTGATTTGTGCGAGCCATAGCTGCATGACTGCGCGCGGCGTGCGCACGCCCGGCGTCCGCATGATGACCAGCCGCCTCATCGGCTGCTTCCTCGACGATGACCGCAGCCGCAAGGAAGTGCTGAGCCTGATGGGCTATTGATGGCTGACGATCCCGCATGGGCGGCGGTTGACCGCTATCTGGAAGCAGCGCTGTTGGTGGATGATCCGGCGCTGGCGGGCGTTGGGGCGCGAAATCAGGCCGCCGGATTGCAGCCGATTGACGTGTCGCCGCTGCAAGGACAGCTTCTCGCGCTGATGGTGCGGATCAGCGGCGCGCGGCGTATCCTCGAAATCGGCACACTCGGCGGCTATTCGGCGATCTGCATGGCGCGTGCGTTGCCGGAAGACGGGGAGTTGGTGACCCTCGAAATTGATCCGGAAACGGCGGCAGTAGCGATTGACAATATCGAGGCGGCGGGCCTTTCCGACCGCGTGGAGGTGAGAGTAGGGGCCGCGCTGGATACGCTGGCGACGCTCGATGGCGTGTTCGACTTCATCTTTATAGACGCCGATAAGCGCAATAATGCCTCTTATCTAGAAGCGGCGCTGCGCCTCTCCCGTCCCGGAGCGGTCATCATCGTCGATAATGTGGTGCGCAGCGGTGGCGTTATCGACGCCCACAAAACCGACCTGCATACTAAAGGCAATCGTGCCATGTTCGACATGCTGCGCCACCATCCGCAGCTCGATGCGACCGCCCTGCAGACGGTGGGCGCAAAAGGCTGGGACGGATTTATGATGGCGGTGGTCCGTTAAAAATCCTCGCCCTGGCGGGGAGGAATAAAAAAAGGCCGCCACGGTATCACCGGGCGGCCCTTTTCGCATTCTTGTAAGAAGACCTTATTCTTCTTCGCCAGCTTCGTCCGCAGCAGCTTCAGCAGCCGGAGCCGCTTCTTCGGTTGCTTCTTCCTCACCAGCGATGGTGCCGGGTTCAGCGTTGGGATCATAATCCTCAACGAAACCGGTTTCTTCTTTTTCAAACATCTGCGCCATCACATCGACGCCGTCCTTCTGGAGGTCGGCTTCTTCCGGCGAGCGGGCGACGTTGATCTGCACATTGGCCGGAACTTCCGGGTGCAGCGCAACTCTGACGTCGAACAGGCCGAGCGTCTTGATCGGGCGTTCGAGCACAACCATCGCCTTGGTGACTTCGTTGATGCCAGCTTCGTGCAGGGCTTCCACGATGTCACGCACCGAAACCGAACCATAAAGGTGGCCGGCGTTCGACGACTGGCGGATGAGGACAACCTGCTTGCCATCGACATTGGCCGATGCAGCCTGAGCCTCGTCGCGCTTCTTGGCGTTGTCGGCTTCGATCTGCTCGCGGTTCTTTTCGAACAGCTTGCGGTTAGCTTCGTTCGCGCGCAGGGCCTTCTTGTTGGGAAGAAGGAAGTTGCGGGCATAGCCGTTCTTTACGGTGACCACGTCACCAATCGCGCCAAGCTTTTCAACGCGTTCGAGAAGGATGATTTCCATTGTGGTTACTCCTTACTTCACAACGTAGGGAAGCAGGCCCAGGTGACGGGCGCGCTTGATCGCCTTGGCGAGTTCGCGCTGCTTCTTGGCGGAGACAGCCGTGATGCGGCTGGGGACGATCTTGCCGCGCTCGGAGACGAAACCCTGGAGCAAACGGACATCTTTATAATCGATCTTCGGGGCGTCCTTGGCTGCGAAGGGGCAGCTCTTGCGACGGCGGAAAAATGGGCGTGCCATGGTTCAAGGTCTCCTTATTCTACGCCAGCGTCAAAATCTTCGCGTTCGCGGCGCGGCGCACGTTCACCGCGCTCGCCACGGCCACCGCGTTCGCCGCGATCCGAACGGTCGCTCTTGCGCATCATCACCGACGGGCCATCTTCAAACGCATCAACCTTGATGGTGACATAGCGGATCACGTCTTCGTTGATCTGCGTCTGGCGCTCGAGTTCTGCGACCACGCTACCGGGAGCGTCGATGTGCAGCATCACATAGTGAGCCTTGCGGTTCTTGGCGATTTTGTAAGCAAGCTGGCGAAGGCCCCAGGTCTCGGTCTTGGTGACCTTGCCCTGATTATCTTCGACGATCTTGGTGGCAGCTTCTGCCAGCGCATCGACCTGGGCTTGAGCCAGATCCTGACGCGCGAGAAATACATGCTCGTAAAGCGGCATGGCGTCTTCTTTCATGTTGGCCGATTGCTGGTATTCCGCCCCATGCGGATACCCCTCCGGCTGTCGTCTTGGGTATTATTTCACCGGGCGGGAATCACTTGCCGTCCACGGTGAAGGCCGGTCCCTTAATCAATTGGGTCGGAAAAGCAAGGACTAAACGCTTGAACGGCGGATATTCAGAGGCGGCTCAGCACATCCGCAGCGAACAAGGGCAGGCTGTCGTCGCGGGCGCCCATGATGACGATGCGGTCGCCGGGGCGGGCGAGTTCGACGAGGCGGTCGCCGCACGCCTCTCGCGTCGGGATGAGTTCGGCGTTGAAACCGGCGGCCTTGAGCGGATCGATCACGGCTTCCGAGCCTACCGAGCGGTCGACTGTGCCGCCGAAATAGCAGGGGTCGGAAAAGACTAGCACATCCTCGTCGCCGAGCAGGCTTTTGAACATCCCGGTGAGCTCTGCGCCCATGACGCGCAGCGGGCCATAACCATGCGGCTGGAAGAACAGGAGCAGACGGCCAGGAAAGGCTTTGAGTGTCTTGAGCGTCGCTGCGATCTTGTCTGGATTGTGGCCGAAATCGTCGATCAGGGTGATGTCGTTCCTCGTCCCGACCACCTCGAAACGGCGCTTAATCCCTGCATATCCGGCGATGGAACGCACAATGTCAGCAACCGGTACTCCGACCGCATGGACTGCCGCGATGGCTGCAAGGGCGTTGGCGACATTATGTTTGCCGGGGACGCGCAACGTGACGTCATGACGTCCATCTGGCGCGGTTAGGGTGAAGCGGACCGAAAGCGGCTCTTCGACAATATCGGAGGCGCGAAAATCGGCGTCGGCGCTGGTGCCAAAGCGGATCGCGCCGGGGAGAGCCAACGGGTCAAGCAAGGTCGCGGTTTCTGCGTCATCGGCATTATACACCGCAACCTTGGCGGCCTGCGCAAAATCCGCGAACAATTCGCGCAATTCCGCCATCGGGCGATGGTCGTGGCTGATATTATTGATGACCGCGACGGTGGAGGTGAAGAGCGAGATGGAACGGTCGCTTTCGTCAACTTCGCTGACGAACAAATCCCACTTGCCAACCAGCGCGCTTGCGAACGGCGCATCGGCGTCAGCAAAATTCTTCATCACCGCGCCGTTCATCACTGTTGGGTCAAGGCCAAGGTCATGCGCGATCCAGCCGATCATGCCGGTGACGGTGGATTTGCCGCTGGTGCCGCCAATGGCGATGCTTTGCGGCGCGGCATTGAATAGCGAGGAGAGGAGTTCCGCTCGCGTCATCCGCGCACAGCCTAATTCTTCGGCACGGCGCACATCGGGGACGGTGTTTTCCACCGCTGCGGATGCGACCAATATCTGGTCCGGCGAGGTGACCCCGCTCCCGTCTTGCGGGAACAGCGTCATGCCACGTTGTTCGAGCCAATCGAACTTGGTGCCGTGGCGGCCCTGATCCATCGAGCGGTCGGACCCTGCGACCTTATGCCCTTGATCGGCAAGAATGGTTGCGAGCGGCAACATGCCGCTGCCGCCAACCCCGCAAAAGAAATAGGATTTGCTTGCTGTCATCGCATCCCGCTATTGGGGTTCGCGCGCAAAAGCAACTCGGCAGTGAATTTCGGGGGACTGGACCAGTGAAACGTATCGCGGTGGTGGGAACCAGCAATCCACTTAATCCTGAACGCGCCGAACAGGTGATCCAGGTTGCGGGGGGCATTTATCCGCTGGGGGCGCTGGAGATTGTGTTCCATCCGCAATGCTTCACCCGCCAAGGCCATTTTGCCGGGACCGATGAGGTGAGAGCGGGCGCTTTCCTCGAAATGGCCAATGACCCCGCGTTCGATGCGGTATGGTTCGCGCGTGGCGGCTATGGCGCGGGGCGGCTGCTCCAACGGGTGGTCCCCAATCTCAACAACGCCGCCCGCAACAAAACCTATATGGGCTATAGCGATGTGACCGCGACCTTGTGTGCGCTCTATAGCCACGGCATCGGCCGTCCCGTGCATGGGCCCATGCCGGTCGATGTCGGACGCAAGGAGGTCGGCCCGGCGATCATCGAACAGGCGCTGCGTTTTCTGGTCGATAATGATGCGAGCTATATCGACCCGGCGGTGAAAGAGACCAAGCAGCCGGTGATCGCGGCCAATCTGTCGATCTGGTGCAGCATCATGGGGACCAAATGGGAGCCGCAAGTCGCCAACCACGTCCTCTTCCTCGAAGATGTCGGCGAGGCGATGTACCGTATCGACCGCATGATGTTCCAGCTGACCGCGCGCACCAAGATGAAGGAGCTAAAGGGGCTACGCATCGGGGCGTTCAGCGACATCACCCCCAACGAACCCGATTTCGGCATGACCATCGACGAGGTGATGGACTATTGGTCGCAAAAGAGCGGCATCCCGATCCTCGGCTCCTCGATGATCGGCCATACCGCGACCAACCGCATCGTACCCTATGGCCGATATGGCTGACGCTTGATAAACGAACCTTACCCACCCCAAACAGGATAAAGACAGATGCGCGCATTTATTTTCCCCGGACAAGGTAGCCAGCAGGTTGGCATGGGCAAGGCGCTCGCCGACGCCAGCCCGGTCGCACGCGAAGTGTTCGAGGAAGTCGATGATGCGCTCGGGCAAAAGCTATTCGCACTCATGGCCGAAGGGCCCGAGGATCAGCTGACGCTCACCGAAAATGCCCAGCCCGCGATCATGGCCAATGCGATTGCGACGCTGCGCGTGCTCGAACGCGAAGGCGGCGTGCGGCTTTCGGAAAAAGCGGTGTTTGTTGCAGGGCATAGCCTGGGTGAATATTCGGCGCTCTGTGCCGCCGGATCGATGGATCTGGCGACGACGGCGAAACTGCTCAAATTGCGCGGACAGGCAATGCAGGCCGCCGTTCCGGTCGGCGAGGGCGCGATGGCGGCGTTGCTCGGCGCGGATATTGATAGCGCGCAAAAACTTGCCGATGCCGCTGCCGAGGGCGAGGTTTGCACCGTCGCCAATGATAATGACCCCTCGCAGGTGGTGATCTCCGGCCATAAGGGCGCGATCGAGCGCGCGGTCGGACTCGTCAAGGATTTCGGCATCAAGCGCGGGGTGCTGCTTCCCGTATCGGCCCCCTTCCATTGCCCGCTGATGCAACCTGCCGCCGATGCGATGCAGGCGGCGCTCGAAACCGCCAGCGTAGGCGGGCCGTTCGTGCCGGTCTATGCCAATGTGCTGGCCGCCCCGATCAGCGATCCGATGGATATCCGTGCGCGCCTCGTCGAACAGGTAACGGGCCGCGTCCGCTGGCGCGAAAGCGTGATCGCGATGTTTGACGCTGGCGTCACCGAGTTTCTGGAATTTGGCGGCAAGGTTCTCGCGCCCATGGTCAAACGCTCCGCCCCCGATGCGGGCGCCACCAGCATCATCAGCATGGACGATATCGAAGCCGCGCTGAAGACATTATGACGGGAGGAACACTATGAGCCTTTTGGAAGATATGCTGAAAGGCGCCGCGCAAGGTGCCAAACCCAAGCGCCGCCGTCGGCGTCGTCAAAGCGACCTGTCGGCCAACGCGGTCGGTGACAAAATCGGCCGCGCGGCGGGCAATGCGCTGGCCGGTATGCTGAAGGGGCTGTTTAAGCGGTAATTTGGGTTCACGCGGAGGCGCGAAGGCGCGGAGGAATCAAATTTGAATATTTTGGTTCACGCAGAGGCGCAGAGGACGCAGAGATGAAGTGTATTGATGAAACGCGGCTGATGTCATCGGCGTTTCAATACGGACATCGAGAGCTCGGCGCCGACTGTTTGAGAATGTTTATGAGATTGTTCTTGCCGGAAAGCTGGCGGAAGCAACGGGATAAGATCATATACACTCTGCGTCCTCTGCGCCTCTGCGTGAACCCCTTTGTAAACCCCTTTGTAAACCGTACATTTCAAATCGAAGGATAATTTTCTATGTTCGACCTGACAGGAATGACCGCACTCGTGACTGGCGCTTCGGGGGGGATTGGCTCGGCGATTGCCAGGGCGTTGGCCGCGCAAGGGGCGACGCTGGCGCTTTCCGGGTCCAATGCGGACAAGCTCGCCGCGTTCGCCAAAGAATTGGGCGGCGATCATAAGACGCTGGTATGTGATCTTGGCGATGGCCCTGCGGTGGACGCGCTGGTGCCGCAAGCGGTCGAAGCTCTGGGCGGAAAGCTTGATATCCTCGTCAATAATGCCGGGGTGACGCGCGATAATCTCGCCATGCGGATGAAGGATGACGAATGGGATCAGGTGATCCGCGTCAATCTGGAAGCGGCTTTCCGCCTCTGCCGCGCGGCCGCCAAACCGATGATGAAGGCGCGGTTCGGGCGCATTGTTTCGATCACTAGCGTTGTCGGCGCGACCGGCAATCCGGGGCAGGCCAATTATGCCGCCTCCAAGGCGGGCCTCGTCGGCATGTCAAAAGCGCTGGCGCAGGAACTCGCCTCGCGCGGCATCACCGTCAACTGCGTCGCGCCGGGCTTCATCCGCTCGGCGATGACCGATGTGCTGCCCGAAGCGCAGAAAGAAGCGCTGCTCGGCCGGATCCCCGCAGGCGACCTTGGGGACGGTGCGGATATCGGCGCGGCGGTGGTTTATCTCGCGTCTAAAGAGGCCGGTTACGTCACCGGACAAACGCTGCATGTGAATGGCGGGATGGCGATGTTGTAAGGTCGCGCAACCTTTCCTATGTCGCTTTCAGCGCTAACAGGGGGGTTGCATGGAAGCTTGCCCCGCACTAGGGCTAGCACACCAGATTCAACCAATACCCTAACGAAAAGGAACAGGGCATGAGCGAAACCGCTGATCGCGTAAAGAAAATCGTTGTCGAACATCTTGGCGTCGAAGCCGACAAGGTGACCGAAGACGCCAGCTTCATTGATGATCTGGGCGCGGACAGCCTCGACATCGTCGAACTCGTCATGGCGTTTGAAGAAGAATTCGGCGTGGAAATCCCCGACGATGCCGCCGAGAAAATCTCGACGGTCAAGGATGCGATTTCGTTCATCGATTCGAACAAGGGCTAAGCCCCGCTGCGCTTGGGTCTAACCAAGGGCAATAGAATGACGGCTTCCCGGTCTGGGCGATTTCGCCCTATGGCTAGGGAAGCCGTTTTAGCATATGATTACCGGAAAATTTTAGTGAGAGCATAGGAAGGGCCGGAATGCGCCGTGTTGTTGTAACGGGTTTGGGTCTGGTGACGCCGCTGGGTGGCGATGTCGAGACTACGTGGAAGAACATTCTCGCCTCGAAATCGGGCGCGGGCACGATCACCCGCTTCGATGCGTCCGACCAGAAATGCACCATCGCGTGCGAGGTCAAACCGGCGGATCATGAATATGGCTTCGACCCCAACAAGCGCGTCGACCATAAGGTCCAGCGTCAGGTCGATCCGTTCATCATTTACGGCATTGATGCGGCGGGGCAGGCGCTCGAAGATGCGGGCCTTACCGACATGAGCGACGAAGAAAAGCTGCGCGCCGGTGTGTCCATCGGTTCGGGAATCGGCGGCCTTCCGGGCATCGAAAGCGAAAGCCTGCTGCTCGCCGAAAAAGGCCCGACCCGGGTCAGCCCGCACTTTGTTCACGGTCGTCTCATCAACCTGATCTCAGGCCAGGTCAGCATCAAATATGGCCTTAAGGGCCCCAATCATGCGGTGGTCACTGCCTGCTCGACCGGCGCGCATTCGATTGGTGATGCGGCGCGGATGATCCGCGACGATGATGCGGACATCATGCTCGCGGGCGGCGCGGAATCGACCATTTGTCCCATCGGCATCGCCGGCTTTGCGCAGGCGCGCGCGCTCAACATGAGCTATAATGACCGCCCCGAACAGGCGAGCCGTCCTTATGACAAGGACCGCGACGGCTTCGTCATGGGCGAAGGCGCGGGCGTGGTGGTGCTCGAAGAATATGAGCATGCCAAGGCGCGCGGCGCGAAAATCTATGCGGAAGTCGTGGGTTACGGCATGTCGGGCGACGCCTATCATGTCACCGCGCCCGACCCCGAAATGGATGGCGCTTTCCGTTCGATGAGCGCGGCGCTCAAAAAGGCGGGCATGACGCCGGACGATATTGACTATATCAACGCCCATGGCACCTCGACCATGGCGGACACGATTGAACTTGGCGCGGTCAAGCGGCTGTTTGGCGACGCGATGAACAATGTCTCGATGAGCTCGACCAAGTCGGCCATCGGGCATCTGCTCGGCGGGGCAGGGGCGGTGGAAACCATCTTCTGCATTCTTGCGATCCGGGACCAGATCGTGCCGCCGACGCTTAATCTCGACAATCCGGATGAGGGTACCGAAGGCGCTGACCTTGTCCCGCACAAGGCCAAGCCGCGTAAGGTTCGCGCCGCGCTTAACAACAGCTTCGGCTTTGGCGGCACCAATGCGAGCCTCATCGTCAAAGCGGTGGAAGATTAAGCCTTTTATGCGCAAACTATTGGTTTCCGCCGCCTTGGCGCTGGCGCTTACCGGTTGCTCGGCCGGGTCGGCGGAAAAAGACACGACGGTTATCATCCCCGAAGGCGCGTCGCTGACCAAGGCGGCGAAGCTGCTCGAAGAGGCAGGCGCGATCAGCAATGCCGACGCCTTTGTGCGCAATGCCAAGATTTTCGGCGGCGGCGAGATCAAGCCCGGCGAATATGAAATCAAGCAGGGCACCAGCGCGAGCGCGGTGATGGCGATGCTTGAAGAGGGCAAGACCAAACAGCGGTTCGTGACCGTACCCGAAGGCATGCCCTCGATCCTCGTCTATGACCGGTTGATGGCTGAAACGCGGCTGACCGGCGAGATACCGGTGCCGGAAGAAGGCTCGATCCTCCCCGACACCTACAGCTTCCAGAGCGGTGAGAGCCGCGCCGCTGTCGTCAAGCGGATGCAGGCGGCGATGAACAAGACCTTCGATCAGCTCTGGGCCAAAAAATCGCCCGACAGCGTGGTCAAAAACCGCAACGAAGCAATCACGCTTGCCTCCATCGTCGAAAAGGAAACGGGCGTTCCTGCCGAACGCACAACGGTTGCGGGCGTTTATTCCAACCGTTTGACGCAAGGCATCAAATTGCAGGCGGACCCGACGATCATCTATCCGATCACCAAGGGGAAGCCGCTCGGCCGCCGCATCCTGCGCTCCGAAATCGACGCGGTGAACGATTACAACACCTATGCGATGGTCGGCCTTCCCAAAGGGCCGATTGCCAATCCGGGCAAGCTTTCGATCGAAGCCGTGCTCAACCCCAAAAAGACGGACTATCTCTATTTCGTCGCCAAGGGCGATGGCGGACATGTGTTCGCGACGACGCTCGATGAACATAATGCCAATGTCGAAAAATGGTACGAAATCCGCCGCGCGCGCGGTGAGATGTAAAGAGGAGCCCACGTTATGATCGGTCAGAAAGTCCCCAACGTTACTCTGAAAACCCGCGTTCGCGATGAATTGATTGGCGGGGATAATCCGTTCCGCTGGCAGGACGTCAAAACGGGTGATCTGTTCGGCAAGGGCCGCGTTGTGATCTTCTCGCTGCCCGGCGCGTTCACGCCGACCTGCACCACTGAACAATGCCCCGCGTTCGAGCGCAATTATGATGAATTGAAGGCCGCCGGTGTCGATGACGTTTATTGCATTTCGGTCAATGACGCGTTCGTCATGTACCAATGGGGCAAGCATCTGGGCGTCAAAAATGTGAAGCTGGTCCCCGATGGCTCGGGCGCGTTCACCCGCCGCATGGGGATGCTGATCAACAAGGATCATCTCGGCTTCGGCATGCGCAGCTGGCGCTATGCGATGGTGGTCGACGATGGCGTGGTCAGCGCCATGTTCGTCGAACCCGGCATTAATGATGAAGGCGAAGGCGGCGATCCCTATGGCGAATCAAAGCCGGAACCGGTGCTCGACTGGGTCAAGGCGCACCCCAAGGGCTGATCTGCCGCATTTGAGGATAATTGAGGAAGGGGGAGCGGGGCGCCGCTTCCCCTTTTGTTTTGGGCGTGCGCTCCCTAGATTGAGGCGTGACCCGTCCGCTTCCTCCCGTCATTGCCGATTGGCTTGCCTCCAAAGGCTGGCAGCTGCGTCGACATCAGGCCGAGATGCTGGATGCGGCGCGGGCGGGTGACCATGCGCTGCTGGTCGCCGCGACCGGCGCGGGCAAGACGCTCGCCGGGTTCCTGCCGGTGCTGGCGGACCTCATCAATCGGCCCGCAGACGGGGAGACGCATAAAGGCGGCATCCATACGCTCTACATCTCGCCGTTGAAGGCGCTCGCCGTCGATGTGCGGCGCAACCTTCTCGCGCCGATTGAGGAGATGGGGCTCGATATCCGCGTCGAAACCCGCACCGGTGACACCCCCTCCGAACGCAAGGCACGCCAGCGCAGCAAGCCGCCGCAAATCTTGCTGACCACACCCGAATCCTTGTCGCTGCTCTTGAGCCATGAGGACAGCCTTCACCTGTTTGCGAACCTCAAGACCGTTATCATCGATGAAATCCATGCCTTCGCAACGCAGAAGCGTGGCGATCTGCTATCGCTCGCCCTCGCGCGCTTGCAGGCGATTGCGCCCGCGATGCGCCGCGTCGGTCTGACCGCGACGATTGCTGATCCGGACGCCTATCGTGCCTGGCTCGCGCCTTGGGGCGATATCGACAGTGTGCGATTGATTGAGGGGGAACCGGGCGCGGACCCCGATATGTCGATCCTGATCCCCGAAGGTCGCGTCCCTTGGGCGGGGCATAGCGGGCGCTATGCCGCTACCGCCGTGATGGACCTCATCGCGCGCAACCAGACGACGCTCATCTTCTGCAATACGCGTAGTCTTGCCGAGCTGATCTTTCAGGATTTGTGGAAGGTGAATGATGCGCAGCTGCCCATCGGCATCCACCATGGTTCGCTCTCGGTCGAAGCGCGTCGCCGCGTTGAAGAAGCGATGGCGGCCGGCAAGCTGCGGGCGCTGGTGGCGACCGCGAGCCTCGATTTGGGGGTCGATTGGGGCAATGTCGATTGCGTGGTGCAAATGGGGGCGCCCAAGGGCAGCTCGCGCCTGACACAGCGCATCGGTCGCGCCAATCACCGGCTGGAGGAGCCATCACAAGCGATTGTAGTTCCGGGCAACCGCTTCGAATATCTCGAAGCGCGCGCTGCACTCGATGCGGTCGAGGCGGGCGAGTTGGATCGCGATAATTTCCGCCCCGGTGCCGTTGATGTGCTGGCGCAACATATCATGGCTTGCGCCTGTGCCGCGCCGTTTGACGAGGCGCGCTTGCTCGCCGAGGTGCAATCGGCAACACCTTATTCGGCGCTGACGGCGGAGCAATTTGGCCGTGTGCTGCAATTTGTTGCGAATGGTGGTTATGCGCTCCGGGCCTATGATAAATATGCGCGGATCGTGCGCGATGGGTCGGGTTTGTGGCGCGTCTCCCACCCGCAGTTTATCCGCCAGCACCGGATGAATGCCGGGATCATCGTCGATGCGCCGATGATCAATATCCGTTTCAAGAATGGCCGCCATCTGGGGCAGATCGAGGAATATTTCGCATCAACCCTGATGCCGGGCGACAGTTTTTATTTTGCGGGGATTGCGGTCGAGGTCGAGCGGATGAAGGACCTTGACCTTATCGTTCGCGCATCGACCAAATCCGCGCGGATTGTGAGCTATACCGGACTGAGGCTCGCGCTCAGCACCAATCTCGCCAACCGCGTCCGCACGATGATGCACGACCGCAGCCGGTGGGCGCGCTTTCCCGATGATGTGCGCGAATGGCTGGAGGTGCAGGAGCGCGTCTCGTCGATCCCCGCGCCGGGCGAATTGCTGGTCGAAACCTTCCCGCATGAAGGCAAGCATTATATGGCGGTGTACAGCTTTGAAGGCTGGAACGCGCATCAGTCGCTCGGCATGCTGGTGACGCGGCGGATGGAGGATGCGGGGCTCAAACCGCTGGGCTTTGTCGCCAATGATTATGCCTTCCTCGTTTATGGACTGGAGCCGGTGGAGGATCCGGCTGCTTTGCTATCCCCCGACATTTTAGCCGATGAATTTGTCGATTGGGTGGAAGGGTCTCACATGCTGAAACGCGCCTTCCGTGAGGTTGCGATCATCGGCGGCCTCGTCGAGCGCCAGCATCCGGGGCAGAAGAAATCGGGGCGGCAGGTCACTTTTTCGACCGATCTCATTTATGATGTGCTCAGAAAATATGAGCCTGACCATCTGCTGCTGCAGGCCGCCTGGGCGGATGCGCGCACGCGCATGACCGATGTTGCCCGCCTCGGTGACCTCCTCGACCGCGCGCAGGCAACGATGATGCACAAGCGCCTCAACCGCGTGTCGCCGCTCGCCATTCCGTTGATGGTGATTGTGGGCCATGAAAATGTCGCGCGCGAGGCGACCGAGGACGAACTGCTCGCCATGGCCGAGGATTTGGCCAAGGAGGCAATGGGGGTGTAAGAAGCGAGCAACCCTTGAGTCTCGCCGTAATTTTGTTACAGTGATGCACAATAATCGTTCACAAAACGTGAGGAGAGTCGTGATGCGCCAGATTGACCATTTTCTAGCAGGCGGCGCGTCCTTTGCGCGCGGGCGCGAAAGCGACATATTCGATCCCAATCGCGGCGCGGTGCAGGGCAAAGTTGCGCTTGGCGATCAGGCGGTGCTCGAAGCCGCCGTTCAGGCAGCAAAGAAAGCACAACCCGATTGGGCTGCGACCAACCCGCAAAAGCGCGCCCGGGTGATGTTTGAATTCAAGCGGTTGGTTGAAGCCAATATTGACGAACTCGCTGAACTTTTGTCGTCCGAACATGGCAAGGTGATTGCCGATGCCAAGGGTGATGTGATGCGCGGGCTCGACGTGATCGAATTCGCCTGCGGCATCCCGCATGCGCTGAAGGGCGAATATACCCAGGGCGCGGGGCCGGGCATCGACGTCTATTCGATGCGCCAGCCGATCGGCATTGGTGCTGGTATCACCCCGTTCAACTTCCCCGCGATGATCCCGATGTGGATGTTCGGCGTCGCGATTGCGGTCGGCAATGCGTTTATCCTTAAGCCTTCGGAGCGCGACCCGTCGGTGCCGGTGCGTCTCGCCGAACTGTTCCGCGAGGCAGGAGGCCCCGAAGGCATCCTCCAAGTCGTCCATGGCGATAAGGAAATGGTCGATGCGATCCTCGACCATCCGGATATCGGCGCGGTGAGCTTTGTCGGTTCGTCCGATATCGCGCATTATGTCTATAATCGCGGCGTCGCGGCGGGCAAGCGCGTCCAGGCAATGGGCGGCGCGAAGAACCACGGCATCGTTATGCCCGACGCTGACCTTGACCAAGTGGTGCATGACCTTTCCGGCGCAGCGTTCGGCTCGGCGGGTGAGCGCTGCATGGCGCTCCCCGTGGTGGTGCCGGTTGGCGACAAGACGGCGGATGCGCTGCGTGCCAAGCTCATTCCCGCGATTGAAGCACTCAAGGTCGGCATTTCGACCGACCCCGAGGCCCATTATGGCCCGGTCGTGACCGCGCAGCACAAGGCCAAGGTCGAAGGCTGGATCCAGAAATGCGCGGATGAAGGCGCGGAACTGGTGGTCGATGGCCGTGGCTTCAAGCTCCAAGGCTATGAGGAAGGCTATTTCATCGGCCCGACCCTGTTCGACCATGTGACGCCGCAGATGGAAAGCTATCGCGAAGAAATTTTCGGCCCTGTGCTCCAGATGGTGCGCGCCAAGGATTTTGAAGACGCCGTCGCGCTTCCCTCGCAGCATCAATATGGCAATGGCGTTGCGATCTTCACCAGAAACGGCCACGCCGCGCGCGAATTTGCCGCGCGCGTCAATGTCGGCATGGTCGGCATCAACGTGCCGATCCCGGTGCCGGTCGCCTATCACACCTTCGGCGGCTGGAAGCGCTCCGCGTTCGGTGACACCAACCAGCACGGCATGGAAGGCGTCAAATTCTGGACAAAGGTCAAGACGGTGACGCAACGCTGGCCCGATGGCTCGCCCGATGGCGGCAATGCGTTTGTTATCCCGACGATGGGATAAGAGGGGTGCGGGCGTTTTCTGCCTGTGTCCCTGCGCAGGCAGGGATTAAGAACGGTTGGTCGCGGCGTCATTCGAATCCGGGCCTCCTGCCTGCGTGGCGGCACTTGATATGGTTGCTGTTAATCAGCTCTCTAGCCCTGCTAATGACCAGCCCCGCAGTGGCCCAGCAAAAACGCATCGCGCTGTCGTTCGACGATGTTCCGCGCGGCGCTGGTCCGTGGCTGACGCCTGATCAGCGTACCCGGCTGCTGATCGCAGGCCTTAAGCGCGCCAAAGTCAAACAGTCGGTGTTTTTTGTGACGCCCGGCAACCTTCTCGAAAAGGATGGCAAAGGCGGGGAGGCGCGGATCAACGCTTATGTTCGCGCGGGGAACGTGATTGCCAACCACAGCTTTGTCCACCCACAACTGACTGATCTAACCGCCGCCGCCTATCTTGATGACATCGATCGTGCGGACCGTTGGCTCAAGGATCGGCCCGGCTTCCGGCGCTGGTTTCGCTATCCCTATTTGAACGAGGGGCGCACCGATAAGGTGAAACGCGATGCTATCCGCGCCGGGTTGGCCAAGCGCGGTTATCGCAATGGTTATGTGACCGCCGAATCTTCCGACTGGAATCTCGAAGCGATGACTGCGGCGGCGGTGAAAGCCCGGAAGCCCATCGACCGGGCGGCGCTCCGTGATCTTTATGTCGAAAGCCACGTCCAGGCCGCGAATTTCTACGACAAGCTGGCCATCAAAACGCTGGGTAAATCGCCCGCGCATGTGATGCTGCTTCACGAAACCGATATGGCAGCATTTTTCATCGCCGATCTGGTAGCGGCGCTGCGGGCCGATGGGTGGACGATTATCACCGCCGATGAAGCCTATGCCGAACCGCTGCTCGCCAATGCTGCCCCGGACGTGCCGAGCGCACAAGGTACGCTCACCGAGTTTCTGGCTTGGGAAAAAGGCCTGCCCGCACCGCGCTGGTATGAGCGTAATGACATGGAGTTGGCAGGCCGCCTCTATCGCGAACGGGTGCTCCACGAAAAACCGTAGACGATTTTTCCGTTGCGGTTGGAGCAAAGCAGCGGCATTCTTTGGCCAGTTTCATATCCAACCGCAGGAGAAGAATGCGTGAAGGCTATTAAATTTGGAGCCGCCAGCCTGTTATTCGCTTTCACCGGGCCAGCCTTCGGATTTCAGACGACTGGCACGGACCGCGCCTATTTTGTCGAACAGAAAAGCAAGGCGGTGCCTAAAGCCTTTCACGGCGTGTGGACGACCGAGCGCGGTAAGTGC
Source organism: Pseudomonadota bacterium (assembly GCA_023458055.1). Lineage (GTDB taxonomy): Bacteria > Pseudomonadota > Alphaproteobacteria > Sphingomonadales > Sphingomonadaceae > JAFAFE01. Next base: position 12,629 of record JAEXAW010000084.1, on the reverse strand, counting down.
CGACCGCAATCGCTGACCCGGCTGACGATCCACAGCGGTGGCATCGCGCAGGCTGAGGGCGCGGCGACGACCAAATCTGTTAGTGTCGGAGAGCCGCGTGAAATCCTCGTTGAACTTAGCAACTCCGGGGGCGGCGGCGAGTGGGAATCGCTGCAGATCTGGCGCGTGACCAAAGATGGCAAGACGTTGGTGATGGAGGACCGCCCCGACGGCAGGCGGCAAACTTTGTGGCGCTGCGCCCGCTAAAGGCAAATGCGCCGCCCGCGTGAAAATCTGTCCGGCTTTTGGGTGGGCCGCTATGCCTATGAAGGCAGCGTCGCGGAACCGGTGCAGTTTCTTGCGACCATTGAGGAAAGCGGCGGCACGCTCAGCGGCACCATCAGCGAGCCTAACCAGATCGGCCATAGCTCGAAAGAATTGAACGCCTTTCTCTCCGGCACGCGCGAGGGCGCGGACGTGTTTTTTGCCAAAACCTATGACGGCGCGTCCGATGCCGCACATCGGGTCGATTATTTCGGGCAAGTCAGCGACGACGGGCGGCGGATCGCGGGGCATTGGCTGCTCGCCGGTGCCAGCGGCAGTTTCGACATGAGCCGCGAAATATTGGATGAAGACGAAGAAGCAGTGGAGCGGGTCGAAGAGGTTGAGGACGCCACTCTCATCCCCGGTCGCTAACCGCTCATCGGTTCGGCGAGGCGCTTGATCGTCGCAGGCGGAACATCGTCACGAGACGGGGCGTAAAGTTCATCATGCCTTCAAGGAGAGACAGGATGATCCGAATTCTACCCGCCGCCGCGACGATTTCAGCGCTTGCCTTGCTCACCGCGTGCAGCCCTGCTCCGGACAGTTCTGGTTCCGCTGCAACGACGGCGGACACTGTGCCGACGGACGTCACCACTGTCGCCGATGAAACGCCCACTCCGGCACCCGATGCCGCACCGCCGCCGGAGGCGGCCACCAAGGCGGACGAAACCACATCGGAAAAAAGCGAAGGGACGCTGACCAGCTTCCCGGCTAAATTCCAAGGACGCTGGGGAATCAACGCTGCTGATTGCGACCCCAAGCGCGCTGACAATAAGGGCCTGATGACCATCAAGGCCAGCGAGGCGACATTCTACGAATCGCGCGCAAAGATTAAATCGGGCAAGCTGGCAGGCGATGCGCTCGACGTGGATTGGAGCTGGACTGGCGAGGGCCAGACCTGGGATACCCACTCTGTCCTGACCTTGTCGGATGGCGGCAAGACCTTGTCCCGTGCGGATGCGGACCCGGTCGAGGCTGTCATCTATAAAAAATGTTCGGTTTGATCAGGATGGCCTCCTCAATCTCGCATTGATTCCCCCCGCGATTATATTTTATCGTCGACCTGTTCCTTAATCTGCGGATGATCCGCAGTGAGGTTTGGGACAGGGGGTAATCATGAAGACATTGATCTGGTGGGCAACCATGGCGGCTGTCGTCGCGCAACCGGTGGCAGCGAAGGAACCGCCGTCAAATGCGGATAGTCCGGAAGAAATTGCGCAGGATGCTGCGCGCGATCTCAAGGACAGCCGCTTCTATAACAAGCCCGGAGCGACTCGGGCGGAATATGACGCCGATTGGCAGACATGTCGCCTGATTGCGCGGGGATCTCAGACCCCGGCAGGATCGGTGCCGATTTATAATCCGGCAATGTATAATCCCGCAATTTCTCCGCTGGCCGGAGCAGTGGGCAGCGGAATCGGCGCGGCGATCGCTGCGGCTATTGCGGAAGGGCAGATGCGCCGCGCCAATCGCCGCAACTGTCTGCTCATCAAAGGCTGGCGCTTGGTTGAATTGCCGGCGGCGCAGGCTGCGAAGATCGCGGCGATGCCCGACGCGGAACGGGAGAGTTATTTCAACACGGTGGTGGGCGCACCGACGGTTGATGGCGCAGTCACCGAGATGACGAATTTCACGCCCATTAGTGATGAGAAACTTAGTATGACAGGGCCATTAGCGGGTCCGGCTGCGTTGTTCCTGGGCAAAAAAATTGATCCCAAGACGCCGGTAACCCTCGCGGATAATGAAGGCGGGCTGGTGCTCGCCTTCCGCCGCAACGATGCGGGCAGCGCTGGTCGGTCCGGTCGCGTGCAAATCCGGCGTTATGATTTGGATAATGGTGACCTTTTTTATCAACCGCGCGACTGGAAGAAAAAGGCAGATTTCACCACCTATGGCAGCGAATTTGTCAGCAAGGACAAGAAGGCAGCTTATGAGTTGCAACTGCTTAAGCTAACGCCCGGCTGGTATGTGCTTCAAACCGATGCGGTCGGTATGGTGGCACCTAACACGACCAATTGTTTTGGCGCGCCTATTTTCAAGGTTGAGGCGGGGCAGTTCGCTTATCTCGCCGATGCCGTGCCGTTCATGGGCGCAAACCTCAGCAATGGCGGCAAACATACCGGCATGGGCTATGCGCGCAATTTTGCGGAAGCCAAAGCGGCGATGGCCCAGTTTCAGCCGGACGTTGCCGCCAAAATGGTGGAAGTCCCGATCGAAAATCGCGCGACCTATAGCTGCGCGGGCCAAGTGATGACACGCACCGATTTTCCTGGTGTTGCAGATATGGTGGTGAATAAAAGTGCGCCTGCACCCGCCGCCAGCCAGCCCGCCGAAGCGGTTACGCCGAATCCTGCTCCATCAGCGGATTAAAATCCGACCCACGCAACAATGTTGCGTATGGCATAGTGGTCATGGCGGTGCTAGCATTCCGCTATGACCACACAATTTGAACTCACCGAAGACCAGCTTGCGATTCAGGATATGGCGCGCAAGTTTACGGCTGATGCGATCACGCCCTTTGCGGCCGAATGGGACGAAAAGGGGCATTTCCCGCGTGATGTAATCAAGCAGGCCGCCGAACTCGGCTTTGCCGCTATTTATGTGAGCGAGGAGAGCGGCGGCATCGGCCTCGGTCGGCTGGAAGCCGCGCTGATCATGGAGGCGATGGCTTATGGTTGTCCTGCCACCAGCGCCTTCATCTCAATCCACAATATGGCAAGCTGGATGATCGACAGCTTCGGCTCGGCGGAGGTCAAGGCAAAATTCCTTCCCGATCTCGTCAGCATGGACAAGATGGCAAGCTATTGCCTCACCGAACCGGGTTCGGGGTCGGACGCCGCGGCGCTCAAAACCACGGCCAAGTTGGAGGGCGATCATTATATCGTCAACGGCACCAAGCAGTTCATCTCGGGCGCGGGCGTCAATGATCTTTATGTGACGATGGTGCGCACGGGCGAGGATGGCCCCAAGGGCATTTCGTGCCTCGTCATCGACAAGGATATGCCGGGCGTCTCATTCGGCGCGAAGGAGCGCAAGCTTGGCTGGAACGCCTCGCCGACCGCGCAGGTGATGTTCGATAATGTCAAGGTTCCGGTGGAAAACCGCGTTGGCAAGGAAGGCGAAGGCTTCCGCTTTGCGATGGCGGGACTCGACGGCGGGCGGCTGAATATCGGGGCGTGCTCGCTCGGAGGCGCGCAGCGTTGCCTTGATGAAGCTGTGACCTACACCAAGGATCGCAAGCAATTCGGCAAGGAAATTGCCGAGTTCCAGAACACCCAGTTCATGCTCGCAGATATGGCCACCGATTTGGAAGCCTCGCGCGCGTTGCTCTATCTTGCGGCGGCGAAGGTGACCGCGGGCGCGCCCGACAAAACCAAATTCGCAGCGATGGCCAAGCGGCTTGCGACGGATAACGGCTCCAAGATCGTCAACGATGCGCTGCAATTATTCGGCGGTTATGGCTATCTGAAAGACTATCCGATCGAGCGCTTCTGGCGTGATTTGCGCGTCCATTCGATCCTCGAAGGCACCAACCAGATCATGCGCATGATCGTCTCGCGCGATATGTTGAGGCAGTAATTTCTTCGCCACCCTGAACTTGTTTCAGGGTCCATAAGTCCCGCGCTATCGGGGGGCACCGCCTTATGGATGCTGAAACAAGTTCAGCATGACGATTTAAAGAAGGAAGGATTTCCCTTTTGCCCGCAGGCGCAGAAGGTTTGGAGATGAAATGACCGACGACGTAATCATCGAGCAGCAGGGCCGCATTGGCCGCATGCGTCTCAACCGCCCCAAGGCGATCCATGCGCTCAACCTGGCCATGTGCGAGGCAATGCTCGCCGCGCTCCAGCGCTGGGAGCAGGATGGCGGCGTCGAGGCCGTCCTGATCGACCACAGCGAAGGTCGCGGTTTCTGCGCGGGCGGCGACATCCGTATGCTCGCGGAAAGTGGCGCGAGCGATGGCGTGGCCGCGCGGCAGTTTTTCCATACCGAATATCAGCTCAACCATAAGCTTTTCACCTACGCCAAGCCCGTGATCGCCTTCATGGATGGGATCACCATGGGCGGGGGCGTTGGGATCAGTGCGCCCGCGCGCTATCGCATCGCAACCGAAAATACCCGGCTCGCCATGCCGGAAACGGGCATTGGTCTGTTCCCGGATGTGGGCGGCGGCTGGCACCTGTCGCGGCTGGAAGGGCGCGTGGGGGTGTTCCTCGCGCTCACCGGGGCGCGGCTCGACGGGGCGGAGTGCAAGGAATTGGGGCTTGCGACCCATTATATCGCCTCGGACAAGCTCGAAATCGTCAAAGCGGAGATCGTCGCGGAGCCGGAGCGGATCGACAATATCCTCGCCAAATATAATGAAACGCCGCCCGAGGCGCGGATCGTCGGCAACATCCCGGTCATCAACCGCCTGTTTGCCGCCAGCACGGTCGAGGAGATCATGGCTGCGCTTGAGGCCGATGACAGCGACTGGGCGCACAAGGAACTGGCGACGCTCCGCACGAAAAGCCCCGAAAGCATGAAAGTATCGCTGCGGCTCGTTGAGGAAGGGGCAAGTCTCACCGACTTTGCCGACGAGATGCGCAAGGAATATGCGATCGGTGGGCGCGTGGTGATGCGCCATGATTTCATCGAAGGCGTGCGCGCGCTGATTATCGACAAGGATAATGCGCCCAACTGGTCGCCCGCGACCCCGCAAGAGGTGAGCGATGCGACGATTGACGCTATTTTTGCGACTTTGCCCGAAAGTGAGGCATGGAAGCCAGCGGACTAAAGGATGTCGTCATTCCCGCTATAACGGGAATCCATCTCGCAGCGGATGGATTAAGATGACGGCTGAGGTGATGTGATGGATCCCCGATCACGTCGGGGATGACGAAAAGGAAACCAAATGACCTATCAAACCCTCCTCGTTGAACAACGTGATGCGGTGACGCTGATCACGCTCAACCGCCCCGAAGCTTTGAACGCGCTCAACAGCCAGGTGCTGGCCGATCTGATCGCCGCGCTTGAAGCGTTCGACGCCGACTCGAGCCAAGGCTGCGCGGTCATCACTGGCAGCGAGAAGGCCTTTGCCGCGGGTGCGGACATCAAGGAAATGCAGGCGCAAGGCTTTGCCGATATGTATGGGGCCAATTATTTCGCCGGCTATGACCGCGTTACCGCCACGCGCAAGCCGGTGATCGCAGCGGTGGCGGGCTATGCGCTCGGCGGCGGCTGTGAGCTCGCGATGATGTGTGATTTCATCTTGGCCGCAGACAACGCCAAGTTCGGCCAACCCGAAATCAAGCTCGGCGTGACCCCCGGCATGGGTGGATCACAGCGGCTGACGCGCGCGGTCGGCAAAGCCAAAGCGATGGAGATGTGCCTCACCGGACGGATGATGGGCGCGGAGGAAGCCGAACGCTCGGGCCTCGTGGCGCGGGTGGTTCCCGCCGCTGATCTGATCGACGATGCGATGAAAACCGCTGCGACGATTGCCGGCATGGCCCCGCTTGCGGTCAAGGCGAACAAGGAAATGGTCAACGCCGCGTTTGAAACGGGCCTCCAGCAAGGCATCAACTTTGAACGCCGCCTGTTCCACGGCCTGTTCGGCAGCGCCGACCAGAAGGAAGGCATGGCGGCTTTTGTCGAGAAGCGGCCGGGGAACTGGACGGGCAAGTGACAATCACCTGCGACCTCACGCTCAAGGAAGCGCGTTTCCTTATCCATGCGATGGAAACGCAAATCTGGTTGTGGGAACGGCAGGCGGCATGGGATGATGATGGAACGATCCTCAACGATGCGGAATTGATGAAGATCACTCTGGCCACGCTGCGAGCATCGGTCGCGGATTATGAAAAAGGACTAACCTCATGAAAATCGCGTTTATCGGGCTTGGCAATATGGGCGGCGGGATGGCCGCGAACCTTGCTAAGGCAGGCCATGCGGTGCGGGCTTTTGACTTGAGCGAGGAGGCGCTGGCGCGTGCGGTTGAGGCCGGGTGCGCGCGCGCGGCAAACGCTGCCGAGGCGGTGACGGGGGCCGACGCCGTGGTCACCATGCTCCCGGCAGGTAAGCATGTCGCGAGCGTCTATGAAACGGATGTGTTCCCCAATGCCACCCCGGGCACCTTGCTGCTCGACTGTTCGACCATCGACGTCGCCACCGCCAAGAGCAATGCTGCCGCCGCGACCGCCAAGGGCTTTGTCGCCGTTGACGCCCCCGTTTCTGGTGGCATTGCTGCCGCTAACGCCGGGACACTGACCTTCATGGTCGGGGGCAGCGATGAAGGCTTTGCCCGCGCGGAGCCGATCCTCGCGCAAATGGGCAAGGCGGTGATCCACGCAGGTGACAGCGGCGCGGGGCAGGCGGCCAAGATTTGCAACAATATGCTGCTTGGCGCGTCGATGGTTGCGACCTGCGAGACCTTCCTTCTCGCCCAAAAACTGGGGCTGGACCCACAAAAATTCTACGACATTGCCTCGGTTTCATCCGGCCAGAACTGGTCGATGACGAGCTATTGCCCGGTTCCCGGCGTGGGCCCGCAAAGCCCGGCGGATAATGGCTATAAGGGCGGCTTTGCGGCGGCACTGATGCTCAAGGATTTGCGCCTCGCCATGGAAGCCGCCGACAGCGTCGATGCGTCCGTCCCCATGGGCGAACGCGCCCGCGCGCTATACGAGGCCTTTGTCGCAGGCGACCCCGAGGGACATGATTTTTCAGCGATTATCGAAAAGCTGGACAGCCTCGCCGCCGAATAACTGGTTGGTCAGTAGGCGCGCCCACTGATGCGCTGCAGTTCGCGCGCGACCATTTCTTCGACAATTGTCGGGAGATTCTGGTCAAGCCAGTCCTTGAGCATCGGCGTAATCGCCTCGCGCACCATCGCGTCGAGCGACACCGTGCCAACCGGAAGGTCCGGACGCGGTGCGGGCTTCACCGCCTCGGCAAATTGCGTAAGCGTTTGGCGACTGGCCGCAATATGCTCGTTCGACAAAAGTTCTGCCTCGCGCTCGGCATCGGTAACGGCATCATGGTGCGCGATATCATCGTCAGACGGTTGTTCGGCGTTCATCGGCTGCTCTCCCGCATAGGGTTCTGCCGCATAGGGCTGGGGCTCATAAATATCGGCTTCGGAGGTGGCGTCGGTCAACTCCAGAACCTCGTCTTCGATCACCTCGGGCGTGTCCGCAAAAACCGGATCGGAGGCAAGGGGGTGAGCCTCCAAGGGCGCGGCGGCCATCGAATTGGCCTCTGTCTGACCATAGTCGTCACCCGCGAATTGATCTGATTCTTGCTGCGAATCAGCGCTCAAAATCGGCATGCGAGCGCGCGGGCCATCGTGCGATTCGGCATCTTCGCGCGCCATGACACGGCGGATTGACGACAAAATTTCTTCCATTGAAGGTTCTTTGCTCATGGCGTCTTCATAAACCTCTGGAGTGTGAAACGGCAATATCTAGCCTTTTCAGCGGCTTTTGCCAATTGCTTTGTGCCAAAGCGAGACAGCGGCTCTGATGGATCATCAGGCCGCCATCAAAGCGCGGTATTTTAACGACGGGGCGGCGCGGGCTTAGGCGTTGTTTTCGGGCGCGCAAATTCAGGCACGGTCGCGTTTTGCGCTGGCGTTTGATAGGTGCGCGTCGCCTGCGGCGTCGGCATTGGATCATCGTCCCAATCCCAAATTTTGCCTTTAACGCGATTATAATTGGCCTCGGGCTGATAGAGCGCACCACCTTCTATCCCAAGATCTTGCGCTTCCGCGCGACCCATCGCGGCGAGCAGCGAGAAGCCGGCGACATAAGCGTTGCGCTCGGCGGTGACCTGCTGCACCTGCGCGTTCAACAATTCCTGCTCGGCGTTGAGGATATCCAGGATTGTACGGCTGCCGACACTATTTTCGGCGCGGACACCTTCCAGCGACAAGGCGCTTGCTTCAACAGCGGTCTGGGTCGAGCGGATAATGTCCTGCGAGGCGCGATAGCTTGCGTAAGCCGAGCGCGTTTGCGCGATGACATTGCGTTCGGTAGCGATCAGTCCCTCAAGCGCCTGACTGTTGCGCGCCTGCGACTGGCGAACTTGCGCAGAAGGGCGCCCGCCTTGGAACAGCGGAAAGGTTGCCGTGACGCCGACGCCGCCAACGAAACGCGACTGGTCGGCGGGAAGCGTGGGGATGCCGCTGTTCGCTGATCCCAGATAGTTGGTGTAATTGCTCTGGGCCGTACCCTCGACCTGCGGCATGCGCGCGCCCTTGGCCGATTTCACGTCATAGCGGGTTGCTTCGACCATATGCTGGGCGGCTTCAATATCCGGATTGCCTGCCAAAGCCTGTTGCACCGCATCTTCGCCACTCTGCGGCAAATTAGGGAGCGGCGGCGGCGGTTGGAGATTGACCGGCGGTTCGCCGACCAGTTCAATATAACGCTCGCGACTGGAAATCAGTTGGGCTTCCGAATTGCGCAATTGTGCTTGGGCCAAAGCCAAACGCGAATCTGATTGCGCGATATCGGTGCGGGTGAGGTCACCGATCTGAAACCGGTCCTTGGTCGCTTCCAGGTTGACTTGTAGCACGCCGACATTGCCGCGATTAAGCGAAACGATAGCCTGATCGCGGATCACGTCCATATAAGCGGCGACGACCTGATTGAACACCGACGCTTCGGTTGCACGAAGATCGGCCTGACCTGATTCGACCCGTTTTTCAGCGGCGCGAACCGCGTTCTTGACGCGGCCGCCTTGATAAATAGGGACCGTTCCGGTCACGCCCGCGGAAATGTTGCGGTCAGCGCTGCCCGACCCATAGCCGAACAGATTTTCATTATAGCCAGCTTGCGATCCGACACTTGGCAATTGTTGCGAGCGGGCAATAGGTACATTTTCGTCCTGTGCGCGCTGTCCCGCCCGGGCTCCGCTCAGGGTCGGATTATTCTCATAAGCCTTTTCGAGTGCGCCTTGCAGCGTTTCGGCGGCCACCGGCGATGCTCCTAACGTCATGACCAGGGCAACCAGCGCCAGTGACGAGCGGGACAGGGCTTTAACGGATATGCGCACTCATTATTCCTTTTCACGTGTCCAGTTGGGTCGGCGCATCAAAAGCTGAAAGCCTTGGGCTTGGCAAAGCCCGGAAGGGACGCTGCTTCCATATCCGCAAAGGGGTTGAACGAAAGCTGATCGCCGACGCGCACACCGCGCGCCAATCGCGTCACGCCGCGGTCGTTGAGAGCAGCAATGATCCGGCCACTAGGCTTCAACTGGCGCGCAATCGCGGCGGGCACTTCTTCAACAGCGCCATCGATGATGATGATATCATGGAGCGCGCCATTGGGGTCGCCGTCAGCAAGCGGTCCTTCGACCAGCGTGACATTAGCGGACGCCGCCAGCTTTTCGCGCGCTGTCGCCGCGAGCCGGGGCGATTCTTCGATTGCCGTTACATGATGCGCGAGATGCGACACCAGTTCGGCGGTATAACCACTCGCGGCACCGATCAGGAGCACCGTATCCGTTTTTGCGATGTCCGCCTCGACCAGCATCTGTCCGATTGTCACCGGAGGATTGAGGCTGCGCCCCTCGCCCAGCGGGATCGAACGATCCATGTAGCTGAACCCTGCGCTATCGGTGGGAACATAGGCTTCGCGTGCAACCTTGGCGAAAGCTGCGAGAACCGCGAGGTCATTGACGTCGCTGGTGCGCAGCTGGCTTTCAATCATATGCTTGCGCATCGTTTGAAATTGGCGTTGATTCACTGTCATACCTTAATCATCTATCGCGTTTCGTTCTGTATTGCAACAGTAATACAGTAAGGGCGGTGCGGCGGTGGCCGCTTGATCCAAATGCGGCTGTCCTTAATGGCTTTTGCCGGATGCGCCAACATAATTGAGGCGCAATTTCGGTGTTCGGGACGACTCTTTGTCGCTTTTCTCATCCACTGTGGCTTGACTTTATGCCCAATGCTTCGCAAGTGGCGCCTTCACCGCAAGCGGGGCCCGTTGGCGGAGTGGTGACGCAGCGGACTGCAAATCCGTATACGCCGGTTCGATTCCGGCACGGGCCTCCATTTTACCGTCGGCGCTTTAGCAACCGATGACGTGAGCCGACGATGTGCTTCATCAAGACATTCGCTGGAACTCAAGCGCGCGATTGGCGAGATCAACGCGATTGAGTTTAACCTGGATGACATCGCCCGGATCGGTCCCGCGCGCCTGTACGCGTGCAACCACTGGCATATCCTTTAACTGCATCCGGACGCCGCGCTCGTCGATGTCGGTGACGACGGCATCGAAGGTTTCCCCGACTTCGCCCTGCATCATCACGGCTTCCGCAAGGTCAATCACGCTGCGTTCGACCTGCGCGCCGAGAGCATCGGCACGGGCCATCACTTCGGGCAATTTGGTGAACGCCTCACTCACCGCGAGCGGGACCGGGTCGCCATTGGCAACCGCGAGCGCTGCGCGCACAACATAGCGGTCGGCAAGGCGGCGCAGCGGCGCTGTGGCATGCGCATAGGTCGCGGCCATCGCGGCATGCCAAGGCGTCACCCCCTCGCGATAAGGGACATAGGCCGCACCATCGCCTGCGCGCCGGATCGCCATCATGAATGCGGCCTCGCGCGCATTGTCGGCGGACAGGCCTTTTTCGAAATCCTCAAGCGGCATCTCCGTTGGCCAAGTGAGGCCAAAAGCGCTGGCGGTAAAGCGCAGCCGCTTGATTGCGCTGTCGTTCGGGCCATCCATCACGCGGAAAAGCCCGGTATGATGCGCCTGCAACGTCGCAGCAACGGCGAGATTGGTCGCGAGCGACAAGGCTGCATTGTCGTCTTCGGACGCAAGGCGCGGCCGGAACAACAGGCTGTAGCTGCCGTCCGGGTTGCGGTTGACCTCCTGCTCGGGCGGGTCGACGCGCGCCGCGCCGCGTTTCAATTCGGCTGACTGAATGCGGCGCGACAGCTTAGCAAAACCTTGTGGTAACTGGTCCATCCGCACGCTGTCATAGGCAAGCTTGGCGCGGCTGCGGATGATCGCGCGCTCGGCTCCTTCAAGCGTTGCCTGGCCATCCGGATCGATTCGCACGGTAAACACGACAGCGGGGCGTGGCCCATCGGGCAGCAGGCTAGCAGCATTTTCGGCAAGGATCGGCGGATAAAGGCCAGCCTTGCCATCGGGCAGGTAGATGGTCGCGCCGCGCTTCCAAGCTTCGATATCGACCGGGTCGCCATCATCGACAAACCACGCCACGTCGGCGATGGCATAGTGGAGCAGCAAGTCCGACCCTGCTTCTTCAATCGTGAACGCCTGATCAAGGTCGGTCGAGGTCGCCGGATCGAGCGTGACGAAGGATTGGTTCGTCCGGTCACGATGGGCGGACGGGGCGCGCTGCGCAGCTACCTCCGCTGCCGCCAGCACATCGGCGGGGAAATCGGAGGGCACCTGAAACTTTAGACGGATCGCGGCGAGGCCGTCAGCGAGCGCATTTTGGGGATCAATGATCGTCTTCATTGTCGGTCTTGCTAATCATGTCGCGCGCCTTTGAAAAGCCGGGGGCCAATAAGTTTTTCCGCATCTTGTTGCCAATGAAACCGCTTTGGCGCTAGGTGCGCAGCATTGAGTTCAGATAAAGCCGGGGCTTCACCCGGCGAGCGGAGAATGGTTCATGGCCGTAGTCAAGGCAGACGACCGCAGCGCACTGCGCGCGGCACAACGCAAGGATGAAGGCGAACTTGTCCGCGGCTTCCTTTCCAGTCTGGCGGTCGATGCGCCATCTTCAGACACGGTCAAGGCGCTGGGCCGCAAGATTATCGGCATGGCGAAATCGGGCGATAATAAGGAAACGCTGATCGACGCCTTCATGAATCGCTATCGCCTCTCGACCGAAGAGGGCGTGGTGCTGATGTGTCTTGCCGAAGCCCTGCTGCGCGTCCCTGACGATGAAACGGCGAACGCGCTGATCCGCGACAAGATCGCGGGCCGCGACTGGACCGAAAGCGATGCCAAATCCGGCAAGATGCTCGTCGATATGTCGGCATGGGGCTTGTCGCTCGGCAGTGCGACGTTGCTACTCGACAGTATCGGCAGCAAATCCTCGCCGCTGTCGATCTTGAAGCGCATGATCCGCAAATCGGGCGAACCGGTCATCCGGCAGGCCGCCTTCGCCGCGATGAAATTGCTCGGCCAGCAATTTGTCATGGGGGAAACCATCGAAGATGCGATCAAGCGCGCCGGTAAAATCGCGCCGGACGAGCTTTGTTCGTTCGACATGCTGGGCGAAGCGGCGCGCACGATGGAAGATGCCGAGCGTTATTATCAAGCCTATCGCGATGCGATTGCGACTATTGGCAAATATGCCAA
>JAEXAW010000075.1 GCA_023458055.1 Pseudomonadota bacterium | reverse complement strand
GTTATTGACACTAAGCTTTTCTCCAAGGTTGTCAAGAAAAAGCCGAGAAGCCAGGAGAAAGGGATTCGAGAAGAACTTGATGCAGTGTATGAGAAGCGTCAGGCTGAACTTCGCCAGTTGTTGATAGAGAAGCTTGTAACCCTCACCAAGGGGCGTACCTGTGCTGGTGTACAGGATTATCTCAAGGTGGATGTAATCAAGCCTGGATCTAAGTTTACCAAAAAGGATCTTGAAGCGATTGATTTCGATTTGGTTCAACTTGCTGGGTGGACTGATGATGAACACACCAACAAGCTGATCAACGCTGTAGCTGTTAATTATATTCGTAAATCGAAAGAGATTGAGGCTGAGTTGAGGCGTCGCAAGATAGATGAAACGATAGGTGATGAACTGCCAATCGGTATTGTTCAGATGGCGAAGGTCTACATTGCAAAAAAGCGCAAGATCCAGGTTGGGGATAAAATGGCGGGTCGCCATGGTAATAAAGGGATTGTTTCCAAGATTGTGCGTCAGGAAGATATGCCGTTTATGGCTGACGGGACGCCTGTGGATATTTGTCTCAATCCCTTGGGTGTCCCCTCTCGTATGAACTTAGGGCAGATCTTTGAGGCTGTCTTGGCATGGGCCGGTCGTCGCTTAGACGTGAAGTTTGCTACCCCTATTTTCGATGGAGCATCACTTGAGGATCTCAATGAGTGGACTGATAAAGCTGGTTTACCGCGGAATGGGAAGACCTACCTTTACGATGGTGGTACCGGTGAGCGGTTTGATCAACCAGCTACCGTTGGGGTCACTTACTTCCTCAAGTTGGGGCACATGGTTGACGATAAGATGCACGCTCGTTCCATTGGCCCGTATTCACTTATTACTCAGCAACCTCTTGGTGGTAAGGCCAAGTTTGGTGGTCAACGCTTTGGAGAAATGGAAGTTTGGGCTCTTGAGGCTTTTGGTGCTTCGCACATTCTACAAGAGATTCTTACGATTAAGTCAGATGATGTGGCCGGTCGTTCCAAGGCATATGAAGCAATTGTAAAAGGGGATGCGATGCCAACTCCCGGGATACCGGAATCTCTCAACGTCCTTCTCCATGAATTACGCGGATTGGGATTGAGTTTCAGGTTAGACTAACACTTTTGCTTGGCGAGTATAATTGAATATTGGCTTGTTTGGTAGCAAAGCGTACTCATAATACATTAAGGTATATGGCTTTCAAGAAAGAAAATAAAATAAAGAGCAATTTCTCTCGTATTACGGTTTCTTTAGCCTCTCCCGAGGAGATTCTTGAGAATTCTTGCGGCGAAGTTCTCAAACCTGAAACAATCAATTATCGTACATATAAACCTGAGCGAGATGGCCTGTTTTGTGAGCGTATTTTCGGACCTGTGAAGGACTTTGAATGCCACTGTGGTAAGTACAAACGTATCCGTTATCGTGGGATAGTTTGTGACCGCTGTGGAGTAGAAGTGACGGAGAAAAAGGTTCGGCGTGAGCGAATGGGGCATATCCTGCTTGAGGTGCCGGTAGCTCATATTTGGTACTTCCGTTCTCTCCCCAATAAAATTGGCTATTTGCTCGGTTTGCCGACTAAGACCTTGGATGCGATCATTTATTATGAGAAATATGTGGTAATACAGCCCGGTATCGCAGCACATTTCCAGAGTGAAGAGGAGCAGAAGCCTTTGGAGGCGATGGATACGCTTACCGAGGAGGAGTATCTCAATATCCTAGATGAGGTAGAAAAACGTGCCCCAGCCAATAAGGAACTGTCCAATGACGACCCTAACAAGTTTATTGCAAAGATTGGGGCAGAGGCTGTGTATGATCTTCTACAACGGGTTAATCTGGATGAATTGTCTTATGAGTTGCGCCACAGTGCCAATCATGGTAATTCCCAGCAACGCAAGAATGATGCTCTCAAGCGCTTACAAGTGGTGGAGAGCTTCCGGAGCTCCCGTAATATCAATAAGCCCGAGTGGATGATCATGAAGGTAATCCCGGTGATTCCGCCTGATTTGCGCCCCCTCGTGCCGTTAGATGGGGGCCGATTTGCCACATCGGATCTCAATGATCTTTATCGCCGAGTAATTATTCGCAACAATCGTCTCAAGCGTCTGATCGAGATCAAAGCTCCAGAGGTTATTCTCCGCAATGAGAAGCGCATGCTTCAGGAGGCTGTAGATAGCCTCTTCGACAATAGTCGAAAGAGTAGTGCCGTCAAGGGCGAAAACAACAGACCTCTCAAATCTCTCTCTGATAGTTTGAAGGGAAAGCAAGGACGTTTCCGCCAAAACCTGTTAGGTAAGCGAGTTGATTATTCAGCCCGTTCGGTGATTGTGGTAGGGCCGGAGCTGAAGATGCACGAGTGTGGTTTGCCTAAAGATATGGCTGCCGAATTGTACAAGCCATTTATTATTCGCAAGCTCCTTGAGCGAGGCATTGTCAAGACGGTTAAAAGCGCGAAGAAGATCATAGAGAAGCGTGATTCTCAGATTTGGGACATCTTGGAAAATGTGATGAAGGGGCATCCCGTATTGCTCAACCGTGCTCCTACTCTTCACCGTCTCGGTATCCAGGCTTTCCAACCCAAGATGATTGAAGGAAAGGCTATTCAGTTGCATCCTCTCTCTTGTACAGCTTTTAATGCGGACTTTGACGGAGACCAGATGGCGGTACATTTGCCTCTTGGTACGGAAGCTGTCTTGGAGGCTCAGATCCTGATGCTAGCGTCCCACAATATCTTGAATCCTGCCAATGGAGCTCCTATTACAGTGCCTTCTCAGGACATGGTGTTGGGGCTTTATTACATCACCAAGCTTAGGGCTGACGCCAAAGGAGCTGGTTTGGTATTCTATGGTCCAGAGGAAGCAACGATTGCATACAATGGTGGGAAAGTTGATCTCCACGCTCCGATCAAGGTGTATGTTGATGATGTAGTAGATGGAGCCCCCGTTACCCGTATGGTTGAGACCTCTGTTGGCCGTTTGATGGTCAATGAGCTCGTGCCGAAAGAAGTTGGCTATATCAATGAAATTTTGGGTAAAAAGGCTCTCCGTGACATCATTGGTCTTGTTATCAAGGTTTGTGGTGTAGCTCGTACGGCACAATTCCTCGATGATATCAAAAATCTCGGCTATTACATGGCGTTCAAGGGTGGGCTTTCGTTCAATCTTGGAGACGTGATTATTCCAAAAGAAAAGGAACAATTGATTGAGGAAGGCTATGAAA
>JAEXAW010000046.1 GCA_023458055.1 Pseudomonadota bacterium | reverse complement strand
CCTATTTCTCGACCTATCCCGGCAAATATTTTACCGGCGATGGCTGCCGCCGCGATGAGGATGGCTATTATTGGATCACCGGCCGGGTCGATGATGTGATCAACGTGTCGGGCCACCGCATGGGCACCGCCGAGGTTGAAAGCGCGCTGGTCGCGCACCCGACGGTTGCCGAAGCCGCCGTGGTTGGCATGCCGCACGACATCAAAGGGCAGGGCATCTACGCCTATGTGACCCTCAATGCCAATGAAGAGCCGACCGAACAGCTGCGCAAGGAGCTGGTCGGCTGGGTGCGCCAGGAGATCGGCCCCATCGCCACCCCCGACTTCATCCAGTTCGCCCCCGGCCTCCCCAAAACCCGCTCCGGCAAAATCATGCGCCGCATCCTGCGGAAGATCGCAGAAAATGAGGTCGGCAATCTGGGTGACACCTCGACGCTGGCCGACCCTTCCGTGGTGGACGATCTCGTCGCCAACCGGATGGGTGCTTAACAAGACGCGGGGCGCATTATCGATGAAAGGACCAAGGCCATGTGCGATGCAATCACCGAACGGGACAATGAGCAGTGGTTGAAACGCATGCCGCTTGGGCGGCGTGAGCTTGGCAAGGCGGGTGTCGGCGTCGCGGCGGTTGCGCTGGTGCCGGGCTGCGTCAGTGCTGTGGGCGATACGCCTGCGCGCGGCGACGTGGCCAGCCGCAGCGTTGCCATAACCACTCCGGACGGGACGGCGGACGGCTTTTTCGTTTATCCGGCCAAAGGCAAGCATCCCGGTATCATTTTGTGGCCCGATATTGCGGGACTGCGCGAGGCGTATCGCACCATGGCGACGCGGCTGGCGCAATCCGGCTATGCGGTGCTGGTGGTCAACCAATATTATCGCTCCGCGCCCGCGCCGGTCATGCAGACGATGGCCGAATGGCGCACCGAGGCGGGGCAGGCCAAGCTGAAGCCGATGATTGCCGCGATCACGCCTGAAGGCACGACCCGCGACGGCGGAGCCTTTGTCGATTGGCTCGACCAGCAGGCCGAGGTGGACAAGCGCAAAAAGATCGGATCAAGCGGTTATTGCATGGGCGGACCGTTCACCTTCCGCACCGCTGCGGCGCGGCCCCACCGTGTCGGCGCGATTGCCTCCTTTCACGGCGGCGGGCTTGCTACCGACAAGCCGGACAGCCCGCATCTCCTGTTCAAGACGATGAAGGCGGCAGCGCTAATCGCCATTGCGCAGAATGATGATGAGCGCGACCCCAAGGCCAAGGAGACTTTGCGCGCCGCCGCCGATGCAGCGGGGCGCCCCGCCGAAATCGAAGTCTATCCCGCGCAACATGGCTGGTGCACCATCGATGCACCGGTTTATGACGAAGCGCAGGCCGAGCGCGCCTGGACGCGGATGCTCGCCACCTGGCAAAAATATCTCTGAGGCGTTGCGCATACCGTCGCCGCCACCCGACCGGAAGAGCAGCTTTGCGCCGGTGTTCGCGCCCGACGCACGATTGCTCATTCTCGGCAGTCTGCCGGGTGAAGCCTCGCTCGCGGCACAGCGTTATTATGCGCATCCGCAAAACCAGTTCTGGCGGCTGGTCGGCGGTGTGATTGGCGCTGGATTGCAGGATATGGCTTATGAAGCGCGGCTCGCAACGCTGGTCACGCATAAGATTGCGCTGTGGGATGTGGTCGCCAATGCCGAGCGGCAGGGCAGTCTCGACACTGCCATCCGCAACGTCACGGCCAATGATCTGGCGCAACTGGTTGCAAGCCTCCCCGATCTGCGCGCGATAGCCTTTAACGGGCAGCGCGCGGCCAAGATCGGTTTGAAGGCGCTCGGGCCCGATCATGCCATGCCGGTGCTGTTGCTGCCCTCAAGCAGCCCCGCCTTCACGCTACCGCTCGCCGCCAAACAGGCTGCGTGGAATGCGCTCGCTACTGTGCTTTGGGATTAAACCTTACGCGGTCTGTGCGACAATCGTATTGACATAATAGCGCGTATCTTCGCCCGCCTGGGCGAGGCGCTGATCAACCTCGGCAAAGCCATCCGCGACCGATTTGATGCGGTTGGTCATGCCGTTAATGTCCTCATAAATGCCCTTCAAAAGGAAGGACATCGAATCCGCGCCCATTGCGGTTTCATCGACCGCCGCCGACATGGTCGCGACCGATTTCGCCTGTTCGTCGATGACTTCGAGGATGCTGGTCGAGGCCCCCTTAATCGCGAGGACCGAGTCTTTGAACAAGACCGTGCTTTGCGCGGTGCGGGTGGTTGCCTCCTGCATCAGCCCCACCTTGGCCGCGATGTCGTCGGTCGCGCCTGCGGTCTGGCGGGCGAGGGCTTTCACCTCCTGCGCGACGACGGCAAAGCCGCGGCCCGCTTCCCCGGCGCGCGCGGCCTCGATGGTGGCGTTGAGCGCAAGCAGATTGGTCTGCCCTGCAATATCGCGGATGAGGCTGAGGATCGATTCGACCATCTGCGCTTGCTCGGCAAGGAAGCTGCTCGCATCGACCGCTTCGGCGGCGCGCTGTTCGGCGATTGCGGCAATGTCGCCGCTCGAATGAATTTGCTGCTGCACCGTGTCGATTGCGGTGATGAGACCGGCCGCCGTCTTGGCCGCCTCGCGCATCGCCTGGGCGGATTGTTCCGACACCACGGTCATTTCCGATGCCTTGTCGAGCGTTGATGCGGTCTGGGCGGCGGTTTCCGCTGCCTGTTCGCGCAGCCGCCGGGTGTCGGACATGCTATCGGTCATGAGACTGACCAAGCGGTCGCGAAACTGTTCGCTGCCTTCGCCCATCGTGTGAACGAGCAGCTTGCGGTCAAGCTCGGCGCGGTGCGCGGACATGATTTCAAACTGGAGCGAGCCGAGCTTGTGGATTGTGCCCACAACAAGATTGCGCATCGCCGGATCATCTTCGGTAAGGCCAATCAAATGCAGGCTGAGGGCGGTGGTATAATCGATCACCGTATCGACCATGCTGTCCTCGACATTGCCCACCCAACTGACCGTGGCGAGTTTTGCCGCCGCGATCATCCAATGATGTTCCTGTTGCCCGATAAAGGGCGTGAGGCAGAAGCCCATGCACTGGCCGACGGTCTGTTCAAGGCTCATGGTCTCGCCGCTTTGGCGCGACAGCGTTTCGACATGCATGGTGCCGATATGGGTCGTCCAATAGTCGCGACTGAAGTTGGTGATTTCCTCACTGAAGCGCCCCCAGATGCGGCTGAGATTGGCGCGCAGATCGGTGCCGGTGCAATAAGCCGCGACCCGTTTTTCCAACATTGCCCTTGCAGGCTTTTCATTGCGTCCGATCTCGGCCCGGATATCACGGCCCATATTTTTGTCCCCGCCTCTTATTGAACAGCGCGGAGCATTAGTGAAACAGGGTAAAGATTGACTTAATTATCTGATTGAATTGATGTAACGATTTATTTGATTTCGTCTCCGTAAATAGCAACCTCGCGCACCCCCTTGGAGGTCACGCGGCCACGATACATGCCTGGCGTGTTGAAGGAAAAGGCGCTGCTGCCATCGGGCGCGACGACGATCACGCCGCCATCGCCGCCAATGGCACCCAATTCCTTGATAACATGGTCGGCGGCCTTTTGGGCGCTTTCACGCTTGAAGCGCATGCGCGCGCAAATTTCATGCGCGATTCCTAACCGGATGAAATATTCGCCCGAACCGGTGGCGGATATGGCGCAGGCGCGATCATCAGCATAGGTGCCAGCGCCAATGATCGGGGAATCGCCGATGCGGCCCCAGCGCTTGCCGGTCATCCCGCCGGTCGAGGTTGCCGCCGCGACATGGCCATGCTGGTCGACCGCGACCGCGCCGACCGTTCCATATTTCTGGTCGACATCATACCAGCTTAATTTCTTGGTCTTCATCTCCTCAAGCTGGCGCTTGCGGTCCGGCGTGTCGAAATAGCTGTTGGGGACTTGTTCGAGACCTTGTTCTTTTGAAAATTCATCTGCACCCGCACCCGACAGCAGCACGTGCGGGCTACGCTCCATCACCGCGCGCGCGAGGCGGACAGGGTTTTTGGTGGTGGTCGATCCGGCGACTGCGCCCGCCTTCCGGCCCGCGCCCTCCATGATCGAGGCATCAAGCGTATGATTGCCCTCCCAGGTGAACACTGCGCCTTTCCCCGCGTTGAAATGCGGGTCGTTTTCCAGCACCATGATCGCGGCTTCGACCGCATCCAGCGAGGTCCCGCCCTGCTTCAGCACGGCCGATCCGGCCTCAAGCGCGCTGTCTAATGCTGCGCGGATTTCCTTATCCTGTTCCGGCGTGATGCGGCTACGCTCAATCGTTCCGGCGCCGCCATGGATCGCGAGCGTCCACTGCGGGGTCTTGCTTTTGGCCATGGCCGGCGCAGCGGCGAGGGCGAGGGTAGCGAGGAGGGCAATTTTGGTGAGGCGCATGACGTTACTCCTTGAAGGCTGCTGACTTTTAGCCAAAGCCGCAGCCACTGCAACTGCGCGCTCGTCTTTTAGGGTCCCGACCCCAACCCTCCGCTCCCTGCTTCCGCTGCCCGGCTCAAGCTGCTAGGAGCCAGCGCATGGCCGCCGACCTTTCCCGCATCGACACCTGGGTGTTTGACCTCGACAATACCCTTTACCATCCCAAGCATCGTTTGTTTGACCAGATTGATGCCAAGATGGGCGCGTTTATCGCCGATAAATTTGACTGTGATCTGGTCGAAGCGCGGCGCATCCAGAAGGATTATTTCCACGCCCATGGCACGACGCTGGCCGGGTTGATGCATGATCATGGGGTTGAACCCGACCATTTCCTGGACTTTGTCCACGACATCATTCTCGATAATCTTGAAGCCGAGCCGGGCTTGCGCGAGGCACTTTCTGCGCTCCCCGGTCGCCGCCTCATCTTCACCAACGCCGATACGCCCTATGCGCAGCGGGTACTCAAGCGGCTGGGCGTCGCTGATCTGTTCGCCGGCATTTACGATATTCGCGCGAGCCAGTTCGTGCCCAAGCCCGCCAACGCGCCCTATGAGGGTATCGTCAATGCCTTCGCGATTGATCCCGCCCGCGCGATTTTCTTTGAAGATATGGCGCGCAATCTCGTCCCCGCACACAAGCTTGGCTTCACCACCGTCTGGGTCGATAATGGCTCGGAAAGCGGGGATCGTGGCCATGAGCCCGATTATGTCGATCATCATATTGACGATCTCGTCCCCTTCCTGCAGGGCGTGGTCGCCCGTTTGCAGCCAAGAGAAAGCGTAAATCCATGAAAGAGCTTCAGGCCATTATCGACCATGCCTGGGACCATCGCGATGAAGCCGACGCGCTCGGCAAGGATGTCAAAAAAGCGGTACGCGAAGCGCTCGACGGGCTCGATAGCGGTAAATGGCGCGTGGCCGAAAAAGGCGGCAATGGTGATTGGCAGGTCAACCAATGGCTTAAGAAAGCGGTGCTGCTCTCCTTCCGCCTCCACGATAATGAGTTGATGGGCGATCACGATAGTCCGGGCCCATGGTGGGACAAGGTGCCGACCAAATTTACGGGCTGGAAATCCAAGGATTTCGAAAAGGCGGGTTTCCGGGCCGTGCCGGGCGCGATCGTGCGGCACAGCGCGCATATTGCCAAGGGCGTCGTCCTGATGCCGAGCTTCGTCAATGTCGGCGCGTTTGTCGATCAAGGCACGATGATCGATACCTGGGCCACGGTCGGAAGCTGCGCGCAGATCGGTAAAAATGTGCATATTTCGGGCGGCACCGGGATTGGCGGCGTGCTCGAGCCGCTGCAGGCCGGGCCGGTGGTGATCGAGGATGGCTGCTTCATCGGTGCCCGCGCCGAGGTTGCCGAAGGGGTGATTGTGCGCGAAGGCTCGGTCCTGTCGATGGGCGTCTATCTCGGGGCATCGACCAAGATTGTCGACCGTGCGACCGGCGAGATTTTCATCGGCGAGGTACCGCCTTATTCGGTGGTGGTGTCCGGCTCGATGCCGGGCAAGCCGCTTCCCGATGGATCACCCGGACCCAATCTTTATTGCGCGGTGATCGTCAAGCGCGTCGATGCGCAAACGCGTTCGAAGACCGGAATCAACGAACTGCTGCGCGACTGACCTGGTGGTTTAGAGCATTGCGCTCACCGTTTCGACGAATTTGATCACCGAAATCGGTTTCGACACATAAGTCTCTGCGCCGACCGCGCGGATCTGGTCTTCATAACCCCGGCTCGCATAAGCGGTGACGGCCATCACCGGAATATGGCGCAAACCCTCTTCGGACTTGATCTGTTTGATAAGGTCAATGCCGCTCACATGGGGCAGCTGAATGTCCATGATGATGAGGTCCGGCGCATAATCGCGCGCACGGTCCAGCACGTCCCGGCCATCGCGGACCGGCTCTGCGGCATAACCATGCGCGCGGAGCAGATCGCAAAATAATTTGGAGTTGAGTTCATTATCCTCAACAACCAGTATCTTCTTTGCCATTTCCGGCATTATCCCTGTGTTTGTAAAAACAGGGATAGAGTTCCTTCGCCGGGAAACAAAGTTAAAAAACTATTAGCGCGAGAATCGATATGCAAAAAGACAAGACTATGTCCGATGATCCCGCCACTTTGGCCCTGCGCGCGCTGGTGTGGATATTGGGCGATGATGACCGCGCGGCGCGGCTTTTGGCGCTGACCGGGCTCGATGCCAACAGCCTGCGCGAAAGTGCGGGCGAGGAAGCGACCCACGCCGCGATCCTCGATTATCTCGCGGCCCATGAGCCCGATCTTGTCGCGTGCGCCGAAGCGCTGGAGGTGCGGCCCGAAACCATTGCGGCGGCGCAACAAAGGTTGTCGGGCGGGGCAGATTGGGGCTAAGGGGGCTTGCAATGAATTCCGATACCGCTCCCCGCCCGCTCCTCGTCACCGATTGCGACGAGGTGATCTTGCACATGATCGTCCCTTTCGGCGCGTGGCTGGGCGAGGCGCATGCGATCAATCTCGACATGGGCGCGGATGAATTGAGCGATATGCTGACCCACCGCGATACCGGCGACCGGGTCGACCGCGAGCGGATCTGGCCGCTGTTCGAAGAATTTTTCGAGCATGAAATGCATCGCCAATATCCGTTTCCTGGCGCGGTCGCGGCGCTGCAAAAGATCGCGGAGATCGCAGACATTGTGGTGCTCACCAATACGGGAAAAGCGTTCGAGCCGCATCGCACGCGCCAGCTTGAAAGCTACGGCCTGCCGCTGCGCGTCAATGCCAATAGCGGCAGCAAAGGCCCGCCGCTTGCCGCATTGATCGCGGAATATCAGCCGAGCGTTGCCTTGTTCATTGATGACCTGCCCCAGCACATCAAGGGCGCGGCCGAGCATGCACCCGAATGCTGGCGGCTCCATATGGTCGGCGAACCGGCCATGGCCCCGCGCGTCAAACCGGCGCGTGACGCCCATGCGCGGATTGACCATTGGGATGAAGCGCTCCCCTATATTCTCGATATTTTCGCACGCGGCGTCGCTGCGCCGTCCACCCCTCTGGCTTGAAGGAAATATGATGTCCGCAAATTATGAAGCCCGCCTCGCCGAACTTGGCCACACGCTCCCCGAAGCTGCTGCGCCCATCGCCTCCTACGTGCCCGTGGTCGAAGCGGGCGGCCTTGCGCATATCAGCGGCCAGTTGCCGTTTGACGACGGCCATGTTGTGATCGGCCGCTGCAACGGCGACGATGATATTGATCAAGGTCAGAAAGCTGCCAAACTGTGCGCGCTGATGGTGATCGCGCAGTTGCAGAAAGCGCTCGGCTCGCTTGACCGCGTCGAACGTATTGTGAAGCTTGGCGTGTTCGTCAATTCGGGCCCCGATTTCATCGCCCAGCCGCAGGTCGCCAATGGCGCATCGGACCTCATGGAAGCCGTGTTCGGCGATGCCGGCAAGCACGCGCGCGCTGCCGTCGGCGTCGCGGCACTGCCACGCGGAGCGATGGTCGAAGTCGATGCCATTGTTGCTGTCCGCCCTGCTTGACAGCCGGTTTGCTCCGGCCCCTGACGAAAATCGCCGCCTCCGTTTCCTGACCGCGCAGCCTTTTGCGCATCGCGGGCTGCATGGCGGGCGGGTGATTGAAAATAGCCGCGCGGCGTTTCGCGGCGCGATTGCATTGGGTCACGGCATTGAATGCGATGTGCAAGCGTCGAAAGACGGCACCGCTTTCGTTTTTCATGACTATATGCTTGAGCGGCTGACCCGTGAAACGGGCAGGGTGGCGGAGCGCCACGATGCCGATCTCGCCGCCATTACGCTTAAAGGTAGCGACGAGACCATCCCGCGCCTCACCGAAATGCTCGATCTGGTCGCAGGCCGCGTGCCGCTGCTGATCGAGATCAAGGCCGACGGGCGGCGCGTCCATGCGCTCTGTCTTTCGATGCAGCGTGCGCTTGAGGCCTATCGCGGGCCTGTCGCGGTGATGTCGTTCAACCCTTATGTCGGACGCTGGTTTGCCAAACATGGCGACCATATCGTGCGCGGACTGGTGGTGAGCGAGGAGCAGAAGAAAGGTTTGCGCGGCCGCGCCGAACGCCATCTCAGCCTGTGGAAAGCCAAGCCCGATTTCCTCGCTTATGATATCCGCGACCTTCCCAGCGACTTTGCCGAAAGCCAGCGTCAGCGTGGCCTTCCCGTCCTTACCTGGACGGTGCGCACGGCGGCGGATGAGGCGACCGCATTCAACGCGGCGGATGAAATCATCTACGAACGCGATCATAGCTGATGGCGGACGGGCCCAACTGGACGGCCCGGCTGGCCGATGGGGTGGCAGGCATTGACGCTGGCCAGTGGGACGCGCTGGCGGGCGGGGATAATCCCTTCATCAGCCATGCCTTCCTCGCCTTGCTCGAAACATCAGGCAGTGTCGGGCCACGCACTGGCTGGCAAGCCGCCCCGATCCTGATCGATGGCGCGGATGGCAAACTCGCGGCGGCAATGCCGGCCTATCTAAAGCTCCACAGTCAGGGCGAATATGTGTTCGACCATGGCTGGGCCGATGCTTTCGAGCGGGCGGGGGGACAATATTATCCCAAGCTCCAGATCGCCGTGCCGTTTACGCCGGTTCCGGGTCCGCGCTTGCTGGCGCATGACGATGAGCACAAGCTTGGCCTTATCCGCGCCGCCGAAGCGGTGGTCGAACAAAACGGCTTTTCATCGGCCCATGCGACCTTCCTCACCGACGAAGAGGTCGCGCTATTCGAGCGCGCGGGCTGGCTCATCCGCACCGGCAGCCAGTTTCACTGGCATGATAAGGGCTATCAGAGCTTCGATGATTTCCTCGGTGATCTCGCAGCCCGCAAGCGCAAGGCGATCCGCAAGGAGCGTGCAGCCGCGCAAGCGGCGGTCGATATCGTCGCGCTATCGGGCGACGAACTGAAACCCGAACATTGGGATGCGATGTGGAGCTTTTATCAGGATACCGGTGCGCGCAAATGGGGGCGACCCTATCTCTCCCGCGCGGCGTTTGACCTGATGGGCGAGCGGATGGCCGACAAAATCCTGTTGTTTCTTGGCTATCGTGACGGAGAGCCCGTCGCGGGCGCGCTTAATTTCATTGGGGACGATGCGCTTTACGGCCGCTATTGGGGCGCGAGCGCGGACATTCCCTTCCTCCATTTCGAGCTTTGCTATTATCGCGCTGTCGAAGAGGCGATTGCACGCGGTCTCACCCGGGTCGAGGCGGGCGCGCAGGGCGAACATAAGCTCGCGCGCGGTTATGTGCCGGTGCCGACCTATAGCGCGCATTATATCGCCAATCCGGGTTTCCGGGAGGCGGTTAGCGATTTTCTGGAGCGCGAAACCCGCGCGGTGGCGGGAGAAATTGCCTGGCTCGATGCGCAGGCTCCGTTCCGCAAGGGCGACTAAGGCCCCCATAGGATCAATATCAGGAAAATGGAGGTGGGGCGTCGCATGACGTGCCCCCGCCGACGGCATCCCACCTCTCTTTCCTCCCCCGAAAAGCGAACTTTCCAGGGAGGCTAACTTTTACGCCGCGTAACGCAGTTCCATCGCCGGACGCGCTGCGATTTGGGCGGTGTGGGCGAGAAAAGCGCGCGCTTTACGCTGCGCTTCGGCAATTTCCTCGCGAGTCATTTCGCCCGAAATCTCGGCGCGGCACATCTGGCCTTCCTTGCTTCCAGCCAGCGCTGCAAGGTTGAACCATTTATGCGCTTCGACCAGATCATAATCGACGCCCGATCCGGTCGAGTAAGCGACCCCGAGATCATAATAAGCATCGGCGTTATTCCCGCTTGCCTTTGCCATGCGGCCGTCCAGCAGAATAGCCGCCCCGTTTATGCTCATACCCATCGCAAATGTTCCCTGTTGCGTTTCGATGAGCCGACAATCGCCGCCGCTGGTCAACAAATGGTTAACGCGCCTGTAAACTTATCTGGTCACACATTTTACAATGGCCCGCAAAGGCGCGGAAATACGAGAATTGTTGAAAATCATAAGATTATGAAAAATCGTTCATCTGACAGCAATGTTGTCGATCAACCGGGTCGTACCGAGTTTAGCAGCGGCAATCATGCGGGTAGAGCCTGAAAATGTGCGGAGCGGCTCGAGCGTATCCGCATCAACCAGTTCGAGATAATCAATTGGTCCAAAGCCGGCCGCAAGGAGGCGATCCTGTGCTGCCGCAAGCGCTCCTGCAATATCGCTACCGTCCCTGATTGCCGTAGCGGCATCCTGCATCGCCCGGTGCAATTCTGGTGCGGTGTTGCGCTCCTGTTCGGACAGATAGGCATTGCGCGAGGAGAGCGCCAAGCCATCCTCGGCGCGCTCGGTTGGAACCCCGACAATAGTGATTCGCAGATCAAGGTCAGCGACCGTGCGGCGAATCACCGCAAGCTGTTGCCAATCCTTTTCGCCGAATAGCGCGACATCGGGCTCTACCTGGTTGAAAAGCTTGGTGACGACGGTCGCAACGCCATCAAAATGGCCGGGGCGCGCCGCGCCGTCCCAGCGGCTCGCGAGCTTGCCGACGCGAATCATCGTGTCATAGCCTTCCGGGTACATCGCCGCGACATCGGGTGCCCAGACGAGGAGGCAGCCATGCGCCTCAAGCATCGCGACGTCTGCCGCCTCCTGGCGCGGATAACGCGACAGATCCTCATTCGGCCCGAACTGCGTTGGGTTGACGAAGATCGAGGTGATGACATGATCGGCATGGCCCCCAGCCGCTTTTACCAACGCCATATGCCCTGCATGGAGCGCGCCCATAGTCGGCACCAGCGCGATGCGTTCGCCTTTGGCGCGCAGGCTATCGAGCCCCTGGCGCAGAGATTTTACGTCACGGAAAATTTGCACCAAGGCTTGGGCTCCGGTAGAAGAAAATCACGATGCAGGGATCAACCCTGACGGGGGAGCAGTAGTCGGAATCGCATGTCAGCACAAACGCCACATTATATAATCTTTGCCAACGAAAAGGGCGGTACGGGCAAATCGACGAGCGCGGTGCACGTTGCCGTCGCCCTGGTGATGCAAGGCTATAAGGTCGCCGGGCTCGACCTCGACCCACGCCAGCGCACCTTTTATCGCTATTTTGAAAATCGTCAGGCGACGATCGCCCGGCGCGGGGTCGACTTGCCGATGCCCGCTTTTGATGTGTTCACCGGTGACACGGTCGAACAACTGGATGCACAGGTTGCCGCGCTCAGCGAAGGCGTCGATTTCTTCATCGCCGATACGCCGGGGCGCGACGATGATTTCGCGCGCCATCTCGCAACGCGTGCCGATACGCTGGTGACGCCGATGAATGACAGCTTCGTCGATTTCGATCTGGTCGGACAGGTTGATCCTGAAACGTTCAAGGTCAAGCGCCTGTCTTTTTACGCCGAACTCATCTGGGAGGCGCGGCAGAAGCGCGCCAAATCGGACGGCGGCACTGTCGATTGGGTGTTGATGCGCAACCGCCTCCAGCATATTGAAGCGCGCAACATGCGCCGCGTCGGTGATGCGCTCACCGAATTGTCGAAGCGCGTGGGTTTCCGCGTGCTCCCCGGCCTTGGCGAGCGTGTGATCTATCGCGAACTCTTCCCCTCGGGCCTCACCTTGCTCGACAAGGGGATGCTCGGCGATCTCGGCATCAGCCATGTGGCCGCACGGCAGGAATTGCGCGAGATGATCGCCGGGCTGCAACTGCCCAAGCGCGATGGCCTGGATGCGACCCGCGGCCTGAACCCGCTCGCCGCCTCGATGGTTGCTGCGAACTAGCCGCAAAGGATCCCGCTCGCCGATGGCCAAGCTTCTTCTCCTGATTGCGCTCGCCGGCGGTGTGTGGTGGCTGTGGCAACAGCGCACGCGGCGTCCCATGGGGGACGAGGTCGCGGAGGCCGCCCGCCTGCTCAACATCTCTCCCAACGCCGACCGTGCAACCATTATCGCGGCGCACCGTTCCTTGATCGAGCGTGTTCATCCGGACAGCGGAGGCTCTCCGGTGCTTGCCGCCAACGTCAACCGCGCGCGCGATACCATGCTCGCAGCCCTCGAGCGTCAACTGGGCTAAGTCACCCTCTTCTGTCCTATGGAAAGACCTTTATCCATGACCCATAATTTCCACCCGTCAACCTTGCGCGAATATGATATCCGCGGCGTTATCGGCGAAACCTTGGGCGAGGCGGATGCCTATGCCATCGGGCGCGGGTTCGGAACGCTGGTCGCGCGCGCGGGCGGCAAGCGGGTTGCGGTCGGCTATGATGGCCGCACCTCCTCTCCGATGCTGGAAGCGGCGCTGGTCAAGGGGCTTAACGACAGCGGTATCTACGCGGTGCGCGTCGGCGAAGGGCCGACGCCGATGCTCTATTATGCCTCCGAAGTGTTAGAGGTTGACGGCGGCATACAGATAACCGGCAGCCATAATCCCGCCAATTATAACGGCTTCAAAATGGTATTTCAGGGCCGCCCGTTTTTCGGCGCGGACATCCAGACGCTGGGTGCGATGGCGGCGCAGGGCGACTGGGTCGAAGGGACGGCGGGGTCGGAAGCGGTCGATATTATGGACCGCTATATTGACCGGCTGGTCGAAGGCTTCAGGGGTGGTAGTTTCCGGATCGGCTGGGACGCGGGCAATGGCGCGGCTGGCCCCGCACTTGATCGGCTTGTCAAAAAGCTGCCGGGCGAACATTTCACCCTCTACACCGACGTCGACGGTAATTTTCCCAACCATCATCCCGACCCCACCGAAGAGAAAAATCTGGCCGACCTCAAAGCACTTGTCGCGGAAAAGAAGCTCGATTTTGGAGTAGCTTTTGATGGCGATGGCGACCGTATCGGCGCAATCGACGGCGAAGGACGGGTGATCTGGGGCGATCAATTGCTCGCGATTTTCGCCGAGGTAGTGCTTAAAACGCACGCAAATGCAACGATTATCGCTGACGTCAAGGCGTCACAGGCCTTGTTCGACCGCGTCGCCGAACTGGGCGGCAAGCCGCTCATGTGGAAAACCGGGCACAGCCTGATTAAGTCCAAAATGAAGGAAACAAATTCGCCGCTCGCGGGCGAGATGAGCGGGCATATCTTCTTCAAGGACCGTTATTACGGTTATGATGATGCGCTTTATGCCGCCGTGCGGACGATCGAAGCCTCGCACCTCTTGGGTAAAAGCGTTACCCAATTGCGCGGCGAAATGCCGGTGATGATCAATACCCCCGAAATGCGCTTTCAGGTTGATGAAAGCCGCAAATTTGCGGTGGTCGATGAAGTGCTCGCGCGGCTCGAAGCGGCGGGCGCCAAGGTTGACCGCACCGATGGCGCGCGCGTCAACACGGCCGACGGCTGGTGGCTCCTGCGCGCCTCCAACACCCAAGACGTCCTCGTCGCGCGCGCGGAAGCCAAGGACCAAGCTGGCCTCGACCGCCTGCTCGCGCAGATTGACGAGCAATTGGCGCTGTCAGGGCTGAAGCGCGGACCGCAGGCGGGGCATTGATCAGTTCCGATGCTGTTGATCACTGGTACCATCTGCATCCCGCCGGAAAATCTGCCCGCCGCAAAGCCGGTGATGGAACAGATGGTTCAGGCGAGTCGCGCGGAAGATGGCTGCTTGCACTATGCCTATGCGCAAGATCTGTTTGACCCCGCCCTCATCCACGTCAGCGAATTATGGCGCGACCAAACTGCTCTCGACGCACATTTTGCGTCCGCCCACTTGGCCGAATGGCGTGCAAGCTGGACAGATTTGGAGATCGGGGATCGCAAACTGCAGCTTTATGAGGTGGCCAACCAGCGTCCCACCTGAGCCGTCAAAATAACCGCGTCAGATAGTAAAATAACGCCGCCACAGTCGCCGACGCGGGGATCGTGATAATCCACGCCATGAAGATATTTCCGGTGACGCTCCAGCGGACGGAGGAGGCGCGTTTGGCGGTGCCGGCGCCGATGATGCAGCCGGTGATGGTGTGGGTGGTCGAGACCGGAATACCGAGCGCGGAGGCGGCAAACACCATGATCGATCCGCCCATCGAGGCGCTGAAGCCCTGATGCTGCGACAGCTTGGTGATGCGCGAGCCCATCGTTTCGATAATCCGCCAGCCGCCGGACAGGGTGCCAAGGCCAATCGCGACATAGCAGCTGATCGCGACCCAGTGCGGCACATGGAATTCGCCGCCCAGATAGCCGGTTGAATAAAGCAACACGGTGATCAGCCCCATCGTCTTTTGCGCGTCATTGAGGCCGTGGCTCAGCGAATAGGTCGCCGATGACAGGAGGTGGAGATAGCGGAACTGGGTTTCCGCCGTGCGCACGCTCGCATCCTTGTAAATCCAGCTCGTCACCAGCATGATCAGCATCGACAGCATCATGCCGAGCGTCGGCGACAGCACAATGGCGATGAGCGTCTTGTTGAGCCCCGCCCACTGGATCGCGCCAAAGCCCGAATGCGCAACGCCCGCGCCGACAATCCCGCCGATCAGCGCATGGCTTGAGGAAGACGGGATGCCCTTGAGCCAGGTCACGACATTCCAGAACATCGCGCCCACCAGCGCGCCGAACACGACCGCGGGTGTCACCAGATCCTTGTCGATCAACCCCTTGCCGATGGTCTCCGCGACCTTGTGCAGCGAGGGAAAGAAGATCGTCAGAAAATAAGCGGCGGCGTTGAAAAAAGCGGCGAACAGCACGGCCTTGACCGGCGACAGCAATTTGGTCGCAACCACGGTGGCAATCGAGTTGGCGGCATCGTGAAGGCCGTTCAGAAAGTCGAACGCCAGCGCGAGGATGACAAGACCGACGAGCAGCGGAAAGGCGAGTTCGTGCATGGGCGGATGCCGATCTTAGCTATGATCGATGACGAGACCGTCAATCTCGTTGGCGACGTCCTCATAGCTGTCCACTACGCGCTCCAGATGGCTGTAAAGTTCGCGCAGCACGATGAATTTGAGCGTGTCGGTCTTGCCATATTGGTGGAACAGCGACCGGAGCCCTGCGGCGTGAATCTTGTCGGCCTGACCTTCGAGGTGCACCAGCCGTTCGGTCAGCGTGTGGAGCCGCGCCCCATTGGCGGGAATATCGCGCAGCAGCGGCAGTGCCTCGCCGGTAAGGCGCGAGGCATCGACGATGATCGCGGCCATGTCGCGCATCCCCTGATCAAACTCCTTGATCTCATAAAGGTCGATCGCGCCGGCGGTCTGCTGCATCTGGTCAATCGCATCGTCCATCGCGTTGATCAGTTCGATGATCGCGCCGCGGTCGAACGGCGTCAGGAAGGTGCGGCGCACCGTGCGCAACACTTCGCGGATGATATCATCGGCATCATGTTCGCGCTGTTCGATTTCCTTGATATGGTCGGCCATGCCGGGACCGCCCTCGAGCAACCGCGCCAGCGCATTGGAGGCGGCGTTGAGCGTTGCCGCATGGGCTTCGAACATTTCAAAGAAATTGCCCTGCTTGGGAAGCAGCGCCTGAAACCAGTTAAACATGCCCGTGCCCTTTTTATAATCGCGTGCGCTGGTGGCGATAAAGCCGCGCGCGGCGACATCGCCCGCGCTGAAATTGCGCAGCAAAATCTGTAGATCTTCTTCCTCGACCGCGGGTGCCGCTTCTCCGAGCGGAAACCAGCGCCGTTCGCGCTCGTGCATTTCCGGCCATTCATCGAGCTCCGCGGTGACCAGGAACGGATAGACATCAACCGCGGTCAACAACGACGCGCCAGTGCGCTTTTTCTTGCGATAGGTATAGCTGCCAATCGGCGAGGGGCAGACCGACCCACGCACCCCCGCTTCCTCCTCGGCCTCATGCGCGGCGGCAGCATGGGCCTCAAGCCCGCGAATAGGGTTGCCCTTGGGGAGCACCCACCGTTTGGTTTCGCGCGAGGTCACCAGCAGGATCTCCACCGGAGCGTCGGCGGCATCGCTGGTCTGGCGATAGGTCAAGGCGGCTATCTGGTTGATGATCGGGTCCCTGTTACGCTGTTATGACAGTTTTGTGACAATGGCCCTTACGCCCGCGACAATTCCCGCGCAAGCCCTTGGCTTCGCGCCGATTTCGATGCCGGGGCGAGCGGAAATGCCGGTCACTCTATAGAACAACGCACCGGCGCCGGGTTTAGCCCCAATCCTTCGCCGGGTCCTGGGTTGGCGGGGTCTTCTGGGCGCTGCGCACATCGGCGATGAAGCTTGCCGGAAGCGGCGACGCCTCGCCGGTTTCAACATTCATATGGGCATAGACGATAAGGATATCGGTCAGCCGTTCTTCGCCGCGAAAGATTGCGACATGCAAGGTAAAGCTGGTGCGGCCGATGCGGCTGACCCGCGCCGCAATATCGATATGGTCGTCGAGCACGGCGCTCGCATGATAATCAATCTCGGCATGGACGACGAAAATATCGGTGCCATATTGGTGGAAGAAGGGCCCCGGCTGGCCTTCGCCGAGCATCCGGAAATATTCGGTTACGCCAATGTCGCCATAGATGAAATAATTGCCGTTGAAGACGATATTCTGCCCGTCAATCTCGTTATAGCGCACGCGCACCGTTTCCGAGACGGGAAATTCGTCGCGCGGCAGCGCCCAGAGCGCGCGGTCCATCACCGCGCCTCCAGCGGGCGACATTCATTGGCGAGCCAGGCGCGGTCGTCGCTGTCGAGTTCAGGCCCGAGCACGTCCATCACCTTGGCATGATAGGCATTGACCCAGTGGCGTTCTGCTTCGTTCAGCATTTGCGTGTCGATGAGCGCGCGCTCAAGCGGCGCGAAGGTCAGCGTTTCAAAGCCGAGCATTTGATGTTCGGCGCCCGGAATCTCGCGCGGCTCGACTGCCACCAGATTTTCAATGCGGATGCCAAACTCGCCGGTTTTGTAATAGCCGGGTTCGTTGGAAATGATCATGCCTGCCTGTAGCGGCTCATCGGTCCCGGCTTGGCCGCCCGCCGCCTTGGCGATGCGCTGCGGCCCTTCATGGACGGCAAGAAAGCTGCCGACGCCGTGGCCGGTGCCATGCGCATAATCGACGCCGTCGGCCCAGAGATATTGGCGGGCGAGCGCATCGAGCTGCGACCCCGCCGTTCCTTCGGGGAAAATGGCGGTGGCAAGCGCGATATGGCCTTTCAGCACCTGCGTATAGCGGCGGATCATCTCGTCCGTGGGCGTGCCGATGGCGAGCGTGCGGGTGACGTCGGTGGTGCCATCCTGATATTGGCCGCCCGAATCGACGAGATAGAGCGTGCCGCTTTCGAGCGGTCGGTTGGTGCTTTCATCGGCGCGGTAATGGACCACCGCGCCATTGGGTCCCGCGCCCGAAATCGTGTCGAACGACAAATCCTTGAGGAGGCCGCCCTCGGCGCGCAGCGACTGGAGCTTGTCAGATACGGTAAGCTCATCAAGCCCGCCCTTGGGGGCTTCGGTGCTGACCCAGCGCAGGAAGCGCGACAGCGCCGCACCGTCGCGCGCTTGCGCGGCGCGATGGCCCGCCATCTCGACCGGATTTTTGATCGCCTTGGCAAGCACGGTCGGGTCGCGGTGGCGCTCAATGGTCGCACCGGCCTGTTCGAGCCGTTCAAAGATCGCGGCGACCGCGCGTTCGGGATCGACCGCGACCTTCTTGCCCTTGAGCGCATCAAGACCGCTTTCAAACGCCGCCCGATCATGGATGCGCACCGCATTTCCCAGATGCTGGACGAGATCAGGGGTCACTTTCTCGGGCGCGATGAAGAGATCGGCAGTGCCATCGGCGTTGAGGATGGCATAGGACAGCGCGACCGGCGTGCGCGACACATCCTCGCCCCGGATGTTGAGCAGCCAGGCGACTGAGTCGAGCGCGGTGACAATGGTCGCGTCGAGTTCATTGGTGGTAAGCCAGTCCGCAATCTCGGCGCGCTTGTCCGCGCTGTTGCGACCGGAAAATTCATCCGGATGCGCGACGGCGGGCGCGGTGGAAGGCTGCGGCTGGCCGGTCCAGATGGCATCAACCGGATTGCTCGTCACCGGCACGAGGTCGATGCCCTTGGCCTTGAGGCGCTGGGTGCTGCTCTTGACCCAGTCAATCGTATGCAGCCAGGGATCAAAGCCGATGCGCGAACCCTTGGCGGCATTGTCTTTCAGCCAGCCGACAATGCTCGATCGCGGAATGCCGACATAGGCATAATCCTCGCCCGAAACCTGGTTCTGGACCTGCAACGTATAGCGGCCATCGACCAGCACCGCCGCCTGGTCGCCCGCCTTGCCGGTGAGCACCACCGCGCTTCCCGCAGAGCCGCCAAAGCCGGTCAGCCATGCCATGCGCTGCGCATAGCTGCCGACATATTCCGACATATATTCATCGACGATGGGGATGATGAAGCCATCAAGATCGCGGGCCTTAAGTTCGCTGCGCAGCGCGGCAAGCCGGGCGCTATGCGGGTCAGAGGTGGGCATGGACTATTCCTTATGTGACCATGGCTGCGGCGTTTCCGTTGATCGACACGCGCGGGCCAAGGCATTTATCTGCTGAAATTCCCTTAGGCTAGGCGGGGCCTAAATGGCTAGTCCCTTCCGCATCTCTTGCCTTGGCGCCGCGGGCATCCGATATGGGGCGATCTGGAGCCATCCGACATCAGAAAGCCAAATCCCTGTTTATGAACGAAACGCTTGCGTCGCCGCCTATCGCCACTCAAAAACCTTATGCGCTTGAAGCCCATGGCACGGCCTGGGACGACCCGTGGTTCTGGCTGCGTGACCCTTCCTATCCGACCGTCGATGATGCTGAAATCCTTGCCTATCTCACGGCCGAGAACGCCTATTTTGAAAGCTGGCTGAAACCGCATGCGGCGCTCGTTGAAACATTGTTTCAGGAGATGAAGGGCCGGATCAAGGAAGATGACAAGAGCGTCCCCCAAAAGGATGGCGACTGGCTCTACTGGACCGAATTTGAAACCGGTGCGCAATATCGCAAATGGTACAGGAGCAAGCTTGATGGGAGCGCGCCGCAGTTGATTCTCGACGAACCCGCGCTCGCGGAAGGTAAAGACTATTTCCGCGTCGGCGCGGCTGACATCAGCGATGATGGAACGCGCATGGCCTGGTCGGTCGATGATAATGGCTCGGAACGCTACGCCATCCGCTTCAAGGCGCTCGCGACGGACGAGGCGCCGGGCGACGGGATTGATCATGCCAAAGGCCAATGGGGCGATGACCAGATTGAAGGCTCCGTCGGCTCGATCCTGTTTACGCCGGACGGGCGCGAACTTCTCTATGGCCTTGCCGACGAACAATGGCGGTCGCGCACGATCAAGCTTCATGTGCTCGGCACGCCGCCCTCTGAGGACATCATCCTCTATCATGAACCCGACGAAGGCTTTAGCGCGGGCGTTTCGATGAGCCAGGACCGGCGCTGGATCATGATCGAAACCGGCGACAATGAAACCAGCGAGGTGCGGCTCTACCCTGCCGATAATCCACGGGGCGAACCGATCCTCGTCGCGCCGCGCGTGAAGGGCCGCGAATATTCGGTCGAAACCCATGACGACCAATTGTTCATCCTCACCAATGATGACCATGTGAATTTCCGCGTCGCGACCGCCCCGATTGCCGATCCCGGCAACTGGACCACGCTCATTCCGGGTTCGGACGATTTTTACATCACCGATATTTCCAGTTTTAAGGATTTCTTCGTGGTTGAAGGCCGCGAGCAGGGCTTGGACCAGATCGAGATCAGGCGATATGAAACGCCGCTCGAGGCCGAGCGCATCGCCTTTCCCGAAGCAAGCTATAGCGCGGGGCTCGACAGCAATCCCGAATATGACGTCAAGATACTGCGCCTCAGCTATGAATCGATGGTCACCCCCGACACCATCTATGATTATGACGTGAGCGCCAGGACGCTTACCACCTTGAAGGTGCAGGAAATACCGAGCGGCTATGACGCATCGGCCTATGTGACCGAACGGATCAGCATCAAGGGCCGCGACGGGACGATGATCCCGGTGTCGCTGGTCTATAAGAAGGGCACGGTCAAAAACGGTGCCAACCCGCTGCATCTTTATGCTTATGGGGCTTATGGCTATGCCGTGCCGCCGGGCTTTTCGACCACGCGGCTGAGTTTAGTGGATCGCGGTACCATCTATGCGATTGCGCATATTCGCGGCGGCGATGATCTGGGGCGCAACTGGTATCTCCAAGGCAAGCTTGACCAGCGGATCAACACCTTCACCGATTTTATCGATGTGGCCGAAGGCTTGGCCGAGGCAGGCTATACCGCGCGCGGCCGGATTTCGGCCTCGGGCGGCTCGGCGGGCGGCGAGTTGATGGGCGCCATCGCCAATATGGCACCGGACCTCTGGGGCGCAATTGCCGCACATGTGCCGTTCGTCGATGTGGTCAACACGATGATGGATGAAACGCTCCCGCTAACGCCGGGCGAATGGCCGGAATGGGGCAATCCCATCACCGACAAGGCGGCGTTCGAGTATATCAAGAGCTATTCACCCTATGATAATGTGGAGCCGCACCCCTATCCGCCGATGCTGGTGACGGCAGGGCTCAATGACCCGCGCGTCACCTATTGGGAGCCAGCCAAATGGGTCGCCAAGCTGCGCGTGACCAAGACCGACAAGAATCTGCTGCTCCTCAAGACCAATATGGGTGCCGGCCATGGCGGCAAATCGGGCCGCTTCGAATCGCTCCGGGAAGATGCGGAGGAATTTGCGTTCATCCTGACGCAGATGGGATCGGCGGCCTAAGCAGCCCGGCATCCATCACCCGAGCGCGGGGTTAGACGAGCGGCCCGGTGATGGATTCCCGCCTGCGCGAGAATGACGAAGGCAAAGAGGGCGCGCAATCACATACCTATGCTGCAGCGCACAATCTATTGGACAGCCGCGCGAGATGCGATATGATGCGGGCCATGTCTTCGCCTGCCATCATCCTCGAAGCGATTGCGCGGCTGCGCTGCGTGTCGGCGACCTATAATCGCGGCACGGTGATCCTCGCGCCGCATGTGCTTTATACCAAACATGGCGAGCTCCATGTCGATGCGACGACGATCACCCGCGATGGCAATCCGCCGCGCGAGATCAAGCTCGGCACCTTCAAGCTCGATGGGCTCGGCGATCTGGCCCTGGTCGAACAGCCGTTCGAGCCGTGGCCGCTGTTCGAGCCCGAGGCCGAAAAATATGTCGGCGAAACCTTGCTCGCGGTTGAAATCAAGCAACAGCCGGTTTTCTAAAGCAGGCCCCGCCGCTTCAGTTCGGCGCGCAGCGCTTCCGCGCCCTCAAACTGATAGCCGACCATCCCCACCGCATCCGCGCCCGCGACATTGTCGGCGCGATCATCGATGAACAGGCACTGCTCCGCCCTGAGGCCAAAGCGTTCGAGCGCGAGCCGGTAGATTGCTGCATCGGGCTTCGCCAGATATTCGCGCCCCGATACGAGGATGCCGCGAAACGGCGCGAATAGTTCCGCCTCGCCAGCCTCGAACGCGGGCCAGAATTCCGCACTGAAATTGGTGATCGCATAGAGCGGCACGCCGCGCGCGGCGAGATCACCCACCAGTGCGCGCATGCCGGGCAAAATATCGCCCAATGTCTCGCCAAAGCGCGGCCCAAAGGCGCGGATCAAATCGGCATAGGCTGGATAGGCCGCGATCAACTCGGCGCTGGTCTCGGCAAAGGGACGGCCCGCATCATGCTGAAAATGCCATTCGGGCGTCACCACATGGGTGACGAACCAGTCGAGTTCGGCCGGGTCGGCAATCAGCTTGCGGTAGAGCAGGCGGATATCCCATTCGACCAGCACCTTGCCGACATCGAAGATGACCGTATCGACTGTCATGGCGCTCCTTCACAAATCACAGGCACGCAAAAACCGCCGCGCGGGCCTTCCCGAACGGCGGTCTTCAACTTTTCAAACCGGTTATCGGAAAAGGCGTTAGGGCTTAGCCCTGGCGCGCCTTGAAACGACGGTTGGTCTTGTTGATGACATAAGTGCGGCCGCGACGACGGATCACGCGATTATCCCGGTGACGGTCCTTGAGCGACTTCAAGCTGTTGCGGATCTTCATGACGAAACGCTTCCAAAAAATAAGGGTACAATGAATGTGAAGGCGCGCAGTTACGGGCCAGCCTTGAGAAAGTCAACCCGATTCGGGGGAATAAGCGTGCCCTATTTGCGAATCTCGGCCAATTTCTGCTCCCACGCCAGCGCGTGCGCGACAATCATGTCGAGATCGGCGTAGCGCGGCTCCCAGCCGAAGGTCTCGACGATGCGCTTATTGTCCGAAATCAGCGAATCGGGATCGCCTGCGCGGCGGCCCTCAATCGCCCGCGCGATGGTGACGCCCGCCACCCGGTCGACCGCGTCCAGCACCTCCAGCACCGAAAAGCCCCGGCCATAGCCGCAATTGAGGCGGTAGCTGGTTTCGGGATGCGCGATGAGGGCCTCCAGCGCGAGCACATGCGCTGCAGCCAGATCGCTGACATGGATATAATCGCG
The DNA here is from genome assembly GCA_023458055.1 of Pseudomonadota bacterium. GTDB lineage: Bacteria > Pseudomonadota > Alphaproteobacteria > Sphingomonadales > Sphingomonadaceae > JAFAFE01. The sequence continues at coordinate 41,987 of JAEXAW010000046.1, read as the reverse complement.
CACGCCGGTGCCATCGGGCGTTGCAAAATCGGTGCCGAACACGCCGACGCCGGCGCGCTTGCCGAGTGCTGCTTCCACGCCAACCTTGATCAAATGGGTCGCGCCAGCCGTCGATTGCCCCGAACGGCGTTCAGGGTCGGCGCCCGCGACGTTGAAATAGCGGAGCGCGCAATAGTTGAACTTATGCGCGGCGGCGACATCATCCAGCATCTGCTCGGTCATCAGCTTGGACCAGCCATAAGGGTTGATCGGGCGCTGCGGCGTGTCTTCGGTCACCGGCGACACCTCAGGGATGCCATAGGTCGCGGCGGTCGAAGAGAAGATGAAATGGCGAACGCCTTCTGCCACCGCTGCATCGATCAGGCTGCGGCTGTTGGCGGTATTGTTGCGATAATATTTGAGCGGGTTTTCCACCGATTCGGGGACGATGATCGATCCGGCAAAATGCATGATCGCGCCGATCATGTGGGTGCGAAAACTCTCGCGCACCAGCGCCTCATCGCCGATATCGCCTTCGATGAAGGTCACATCGTCGGGCACCGCCCAGCGAAAACCGGTGGTGAGATTGTCGATCACCACGACCGGCCATCCGGCATCGCGCAGCGCAAGAACGGCATGGCTGCCGATATAACCGGCACCGCCGGTGACGAGGACGGGAAATTTTTTGCTCATAATGGCCGTTTTATCGCATGTATTGGTTAAATGCCGGTTCAGTTGTGCTAGCTTAGCCTAACGGGCATAGCGGCAATAGCTATGCTTTCGGAACAGGGAAATCGGGATCATGCAACTTTCAAAAATTATCGCCATCGTCGCAGCGCCGCTCGTGCTGGCGGCTTGTGCTACCACCAGCGCAGGGCCGGTCGATGTGACCCGCTTCCACCGCGCGGATCAGGTGGCGCTCACGCCCGGAGCGTTCACGGTGGAAACGACCGGCAGTTTCGGCGGCGCGAACCTTGAAGACAAGGTGTGGAGCGATGCGGTGGCGGGCGAACTCACCCGCCTTGGTTTCCGTGCCGATAGCGGCAATGCGCCCTATATCGTCAAGGTCAGCCATAATCGTGGCATGGTCGATCCCGCGCTCGGTGGTCGCCGCTCGCCCGTATCGGTCGGCGTTGGCGGATCGACCGGTAGCTATGGCTCGGGCCTCGGGGTCGGCATCGGCATCGACCTTTCCGGGCCGCCCAAGCCGCGCGTCGGCGATGATCTGGCGGTCAGCATAACCCGCCGCGCCGACAATCAAGTGGTGTGGGAAGGCCGCGCCTCCAGCGAATCGAAACAAGGCAGCGCCGCCTCGCAGCCCAATGTCGCGGCCGCAAAAATGGCCGCTGCCCTGTTCAAGGACTTCCCCGGAAAGAATGGTGCGTCTATCAGGGTGCCATGAGCGACATAAAAATAAACGCCGCGTTCGATAGCGGCAACATCATCGTCAACCAGATTACGGGCACGACCGCGCATTTGGCGATCCGTCCCGACCGCGAGTCGGAATTCCTGCAATGGTTCCATTTCCGTGTCGCCTGTGCGGTCGGCGATGTGCTTGAATTGCACATCACGGGGCTTGAGGCTTCGGCCTATCCGCTCGGCTGGGACCAGTATCGCGCCTGTGTGTCGGAAGATCGCGATACCTGGATGCGCGCCGATACCAATTGGGACGCCAAGGCCGATGGCGGCACGCTAAGCATCCGCTGGGAGGCGACCAGCGACGTCGTGTGGTTCGCTTATTTCGCGCCCTATTCGCTGGAGCGCCATTATGACCTCATCGCCAATGCCGCTGCTTATGAAGGCGTCACGCTGCGCCAGCTCGGCACCTCGCTCGAAGGTCGCCCGATTGATTGCCTGACGATGGGCGAGGGCGACAAACAAGTGTGGCTCTATGCGCGCCAGCATCCCGGCGAATCGATGGCCGAATGGTGGATGGAAGGAGCCTTGGACATGCTCACCGATCCGCATGATTCGGTGGCGCGCAAGCTTTTGCAGAAATGCCGCTTCCATATCGTCCCGAACATGAACCCCGATGGCAGCTTCCGTGGGCATTTGCGCACCAACTATGCGGGTGTGAATTTGAACCGCGAATGGGATAATCCGAGCAAGGAACGCTCGCCCGAGGTGCTGTGCGTGCGCAATGCGATGGACGAAAGCGGCGTGGATTTCGCGATGGACGTCCATGGCGATGAAGCGATTGCCGCCGTGTTTTTTGCCGGCTTTGAAGGCATCCCGTCGTGGAATGAGGCGCAATATGGCAAATTCCTGAAATACCGCGAAGCCCTCGCGCGCCGCACCCCCGATTTCCAGACCGAGCTTGGCTATGACCAATCAAAGCCGGGCCAGGCGAACCTCAGCATGTCAACCAACCAGGTCGCCGAACGCTTCGGCGCGACCGCGATGACGCTCGAAATGCCGTTCAAGGACAACAAATTCCTCCCTGACGAGGACTATGGCTGGTCACCCGAACGCTCAATGCAATTGGCCCGCGATTGCCTCGCGACACTGGCCGAACTCGTCGACGAAGTCTGAACCTTTAATTCAACGCAGCGGAGTAATTATGCCCACTCTCGTTCTTATCCGTCATGGCCAGTCGCAATGGAATCTGGAGAACCGGTTCACCGGTTGGTGGGACGTTGATGTGACCGAAAAGGGCGTGGAAGAGGCGCGGGCGGCGGGGCGTCTGATGCGCGACAAGGGGCTGGATTTCGACCAATGCTATACCTCGGTGCAGACCCGCGCGATCAAGACGCTCAATCTCGCACTGGAGGAAATGGGGCGGCTGTGGCTGCCGGTGGAGAAGGACTGGCATCTGAACGAGCGCCATTATGGTGGGCTCACCGGCCTCAATAAGGCGGAAACGGCGGCCGAATATGGCGAGAACCAAGTTCATATCTGGCGCCGCAGCTTTGATATTCCGCCGCCGCCGCTGGATGAAGGCTCGGAATTCCAGCTCGCCACCGACCGCCGTTATGCGGGCGTCGCCATCCCCGTCACCGAAAGCCTCAAGGACACCATCGCGCGCGTGCTTCCCTATTGGGAAAGCCGCATCGCGCCTGATCTGAAAGCGGGCAAGCGCGTGCTGATCTCCGCGCATGGCAATAGCCTGCGCGCGCTGGTCAAGCATCTGTCGAACATTCCGGACGATGAAATCACCAGCCTCGAAATCCCGACCGGCCAGCCGATTGTGTATGAGCTCGATGACCAGTTGAACGCGGTGGATCGTTATTATTTGAGCGAGCGGTAGGGGCCCGATGGTGGCGCGCCTCTGCCTAATATGGTCTAAATGGGAGCGAACGTTTCCAAAATCGTCATGCTGAACTTGGTTCAGCATCCATAGACCCGGAAGCTATCGATGGTGCAGGCGGTATGGACCCTGAACCAAGTTCAGGGTGACGAGTTCAATAGGCACTGCGCATCCCGTCCACCACACCGCAAAAAAGCCGCTCCGGCATTACCAGAACGGCTGATTCGCTTTTGTCCAGCAATCCGGCAGCAGCACGTGCGGCGCCGCCACACGCGAATCACTTGATCTTGGCTTCCTTGAATTCGACATGCTTGCGCACGACGGGATCATATTTGCGCATCGACATTTTTTCGGTCTGGTTGCGCGGATTCTTCTTGGTCACGTAAAAGAAGCCGGTGTCAGCGGTGCTGACGAGACGGATTTTGATGGTGGTCGGCTTTGCCATGACCTTAACTTCCCTATGATGCGCCGCACCCCTTGCAAAGCCGGGGCCCACGGACGAAAAATTGTCGGTAAAATAAAAAGCGGCCATAGCCGCCTTTCCTTCAAGCGCCGCCCAATGATGGAAAAGCCGCCCGCTGTCAAGGGGGAAGGGCGCGCAATTGCTATGCTTAGGGATTCACGGGCGCGATGCTGCGCGGCGCTGTTGCCGATATCCGGTCTTATGTAGTTGCCCTGCCTCAATGATTCGGCTTATCGAATGGTTCATTCAGTCTTATTGAAAAGTTTAGGCTCCCATAAGCGCAACGACTCTGGCACGGGGGCGTTCTGTGTGAGACAATCCGGTTCAGGAATTTCAACCGCTTTTTTCAAGGAGATAAGATCATGACGAATGTGCCGAGCAAACTTGATACGCCCACCGACCTCAACACCAACGAAGTCAATTCGGTCGCCGAAGCCCTGAACGGCATCCTCGCGGATAGCTTCGCGCTCTATTTCAAAACCAAGAATTTTCACTGGCATGTGTCGGGCCCGCATTTCCGCGATTATCACCTCATGTTCGATGAACAGGCAGCGGAAATTCTCGGCACGACCGACCTCATCGCGGAACGTGTGCGCAAGATCGGCCAGACCACGCTGCGCTCGATCGGCGACATCAGCCGTCACCAGACGCTCAAGGATAATGACAAGAATTTTGTGAGTGCGAAGGATATGCTCGCGGAATTGCGCGACGATAATCTGAAGCTGGTCGACAGCCTGCGCACCCTCAAGGACCTTGCCGACGACGCCAAGGATAATGCGACCTCGGCCGTGGTCGACGAATGGACCGACGCCGCCGAACAACGCGCCTGGTTCCTGTTTGAAGCGGCGCAAGCGGGCTGAGGCGGTAGGCGCGGGGCCCCTCCCCCCGCCCCCGCAGTTTGTCCCCTTGCATTTCTCCCCGAATCCCGCTAGGCGCGCCGCTTCCGAATGAACACGGCTGGCTAATAGGGCTGCCATGCCGGTTCGCAACGGAGTCTTGGTGTGTTCGCTCGCGCGAACTTTCGGCACCAGCCCACTCCCCCACCCGGCCTCCCATTTCAGGGTATGCTGTTGGGTGCCGGGTGGGGGAGTGGGCCGGAACCGCACCTTCAACAAAGGAGACCCAAAATGCCCAAGCTCAAGACCAAGAGCGGTGTGAAGAAGCGCTTCAAAATCACCGCTACCGGCAAACTCAAGCATGGCGTCGCTGGCAAGCGTCACCGTTTGATGAGCCACAATGCCAAATATATTCGCCAAAACCGCGGTACGTCGCTGGTGTCGGAAGCCGATACCAAGACGATCAAGGCTTGGGCCCCCTACGGCCTGAAATAAGAGGAGCACCGAACTATGCCACGCATTAAACGCGGTGTGACCACGCACGCCAAGCACAAGCGGATTTTGAAGCAGGCGAAGGGCTATTATGGCCGTCGCAAAAATACCATCCGCATCGCGCGTCAGGCGGTCGAAAAGGCCGGCCAATACGCGTATCGCGACCGCAAGGTTAAGAAGCGCAGCTTCCGCGCTTTGTGGATCCAGCGCATCAACGCCGCCGTTCGCATGGAAGGCCTGACCTACGGCCAGTTCATGCACGGCCTGAAGCTCGCCGGGGTCGAACTCGACCGTAAGGTGCTCGCCGACATCGCGATGCACGAAGGCGAAGCGTTTAAGGGCATCATCGCCCAGGCCCAGGCTGCGCTGCCGAAGAACTAAGATCCCCGCATAGGGATTGAAGGAAAAGAAAGGCACCGCGCCATTGGGCTGCGGTGCCTTTTTTCTTGTCCCCTCTCCCGCTTGCGGGAGAGGAAGATGGCTCGGCAAGCGAAGCGCGCCGTTCAGCCATCTGGTGAGGGTCGCAACGCTTGAAGCCCTCACCAACTTCAACTAGCAGCCATCACGCGGCCCGCGTTCTGGCTGGCAAGTTTCCGTAACCTCTCCCGCAAGCGGGAGAGGGCAGTAAGGCTGAACCATGACCGATATTGAAACTCTGAAATCCGGCCTGCTGGCCGAGATTGCTGCGGCGGAGACGCCCGATGCTGTTGAGGCGTTGCGGGTGCGCGCGCTGGGGAAGGTGGGGGAGATTACCGCTTTGCTGAAGACGCTCGGCGGGATGAGTCCGGAGGAGCGGCAGGCGATGGGGCCGCAGATTCACGGGGCGCGCGAGGCGATCACCGAGGCGCTTGGCGCGCGCAAGGATGCGCTCGAAACCGCTGTGCTCAACCAGCGGCTTGCGGCCGAGGCGGTCGATATGTCGCTCCCGGCGGACATGGTCCCGGTGGGCAGCGTCCATCCGGTCAGTCAGGTGATGGATGAACTTGCTGAAATCTTCGCCGATATGGGCTTTGCCGTCGCGACCGGGCCGGAGATTGAGGACGACTGGCATAATTTCACCGCGCTCAATATCCCCGAAACCCACCCGGCGCGGGCGATGCATGACACTTTTTATTTCCCAAATCAGATGGCGCTCAAGGCGGGCGACGAAACCCGCGCCATGCTGCTGCGCACCCACACCTCGCCGGTGCAGATCCGCACCATGATTGAGCAGGACCCGCCGATCCGCATCATCGCGCCGGGCCGCGTTTATCGCAGCGACAGCGATGCCACGCACACGCCGATGTTCCACCAGATTGAAGGCCTCGTGATCGACAAGGGCATCACGCTCGGGCATCTTAAATGGACGCTTGAAACCTTCTTGAAGGCCTTTTTCGAGCGCGACGATATCGTGCTGCGTTTGCGCCCCAGCTATTTCCCCTTCACCGAACCCTCGGCGGAGGTCGATGTCGGCTACCGTCAGGAAAAGGGCCGCCGCGTGATCGGCGGGTCGGGCGATGATGAAGGCCATGCGTGGATGGAATTGCTGGGTTCCGGCATGGTCAACCGCCGCGTGATAGAAGCCTGCGGACTCGATCCCGACGAATGGCAAGGCTTTGCGTTCGGCGCGGGTGTCGACCGCCTCGCCATGCTCAAATATGGCATGGACGATTTGCGCGCCTTCTTTGACGGCGACCTTCGCTGGCTCAAACATTATGGATTTTCGGCGCTCGATGTGCCCACTTTATCGGGAGGGGTAAGCGCATGAAATTCACCCTGAGCTGGCTCAAGGAGCATCTCGAAACCGAAGCGAGCCTCCAGCAGATCTTGGATGCGCTGAACGCGATCGGCCTTGAGGTTGAGGGCGTCGACAATCCCGGCGAAAAGCTGGCCGCGTTCAAGGTCGCGCATGTGCTGTCCGCCGAGCGCCACCCACAAGCCGACAAGCTGCAAGTGCTGCAAATTGATCAGGGCGACGGCGTGCCGCTGCAAGTCGTCTGCGGTGCGCCCAATGCGCGCGCCGGGATGAAGGGCGTGTTCGGCCCCGTCGGCGCTTATGTGCCGGGCGCGGACATGACCTTGAAGCTCGCCGAAATTCGCGGCGTAACCTCGAACGGCATGATGTGTTCGACCCGCGAGCTTGAACTGGGCGATGACCATGACGGCATTATCGAGTTGGCCGAGGATGCGCCCACGGGCAGCGCCTATGCGGATTATGCGGGCCTCAATGATCCGGTGATCGAAGTGTCGGTCACCCCCAATCGTCAGGACTGCATGGGCGTGCGCGGCATTGCGCGCGACCTTGCCGCCAAAGGCTTGGGGACGCTGAGGCCGCTCGCTCAAGTCTATCGGCGCGAGAATTTGGAGCCGGTGGCGGGCGATGGTTCCGCGCCCGACGTCCGCACGGATGATCCCGAAGGCTGTCCCGCTTTTTACGCGCAGGCCGTCTCGGGCGTGACCAATGGCCCTGCACCGCAATGGATGCAGGCCAAGCTCAAAGCCATCGGGCAAAAGCCGATCTCGGCGCTGGTGGATATCACCAATTTCGTCTCGATTGACCTTGGCCGTCCGCTCCACGTTTATGACCGCGCCAAGCTGTCGGGGGCGCTCGTCGCGCGCAAGGCAAAGGATGGCGAGGAGGTGCTGGCGCTGAACGGCAAAAGCTACACGCTCGACCCCAGCATGACCGTGATCGCTGACGATGTCGCGGCGCATGATATTGGCGGGATCATGGGCGGCGAACATTCGGGCGCGTCGGAGACCACCACCGATGTGCTGATCGAATGCGCCTATTTCACCCCCGAAGCCATCGCCAAGACCGGGCAGAAATTGACGCTGACGTCCGATGCGCGCCAGCGGTTTGAACGCGGCGTCGACCCGGCCTTCCTCGATGAGGGCCTGTCGCTTGCAACGCAGCTGGTGCTCGACCATTGCGGGGGAACGGCCAGTGCGGTGACGCGCGCAGGCGAGCCGCCGCTTGAACCCCGCACAGTGGCGTTTGATTCCGACCATACGCGGACGCTCGGCGGGCTGGAGGTTCCGGCGGAGGAACAGCAGCGTGTTTTGGAAGCGCTGGGTTTCTCCATCGCGCGCGGGAGTGACGAAGTGTGGCAAGTCACCATCCCCACCTGGCGGCGCGACATTATCGGCAGCGCTGATCTGGTCGAAGAGGTCGTGCGCATGGTCGGCATCGACCTTGTGCCCTCCACCCCCCTGCCGCGTGCTGACGGGGTGGCCAAGCCCACCGCGACACCCGAACAGTTGGTCGAGCGCAAGGCGCGCCGTGCTGCCGCCGCGCGCGGGCTCAACGAGGCGGTAACGTGGAGCTTCATCTCCGAAGCCGAAGCGGCGAAAGTGGGCGGCGGCACGTGGACGCTCGCGAACCCGATCTCCGAAGATATGAAGGTGATGCGCCCCTCGCTGCTCCCCGGCCTGTTAGCGGCGGCGCAGCGCAATCAGGATCGCGGTGCAAGCAGCATCCGCCTGTTCGAGGTCGGTCGCCGCTATTTCACCGACACCGACGGGACTAGCGATGAAAAACTGACCCTCGGCTTCGTGCTGGCGGGTGATAAGGCACCGCGCAGTTGGCAGGCGGGCAAGGCAGGCGGCTTTGGTCCGTTCGATGCCAAGGCCGAAGTGCTGGCGATCCTCGCAGCGGCGGGCGCGCCGGTCGACAAGCTGATGGTGTTCCCGGTCGATCAAGGCGATGCGGCGATCTGGCATCCCGGCCAGTCGGCAACGCTGCGGCTCGGCCCCAAGACTATCCTTGCCGAGTTCGGCACGCTCCATCCGGCGCTCGCCAAGGCGTTTGATGTTGGCGGTACGGTCGTTGCGGGGCAAATTTTCCTCGATGCGATCCCGGTGAAGCGCGCCGCGACCCCGGTGCGCGAAACCTATGCGCCGCCTGCGCTCCAGGCGGTGACGCGCGACTTTGCCTTCCTCGTCGATGCGGCGCTTCCCGCCGCCGATCTGGTGCGCGCGGTCAAGGGCGCAGACAAGGCGACGATTGTCGACGCGCGCCTGTTCGACAGCTTCGCGGGGCAGGGCGTCCCCGAAAGCCAGAAAAGCCTCGCGGTCGAAGTAACGCTGCAACCGGGCGACAAAAGCTTCACAGATGCCGAGTTGAAGGCGGTGGCCGACAAGGTGGTCGCAGCGGCGGCTAAGCTGGGCGCGACGCTGAGGGGGTAGGGTCAGGACCTTAACCCTACCGGGCAGATTTTAAGGATGGATGGTTGCGGCAATGGGGGCAACGGCGGCGCGGCGAGCCCGTATCCGCCATGCGCCAGCACATAGCCAAATCCGGACAAAGGGAATCCCAAAAATTACAAATCTGCCAAAATAGTGCCGGGCTCAACGGCGGTCGGGCCACTGTTCGCCGCGGCAGGCGAAATGTGTAATCAGGCGACCGCGACCTCTGCGCTGACCGTTTCTTCGATCCAGCCGCCGCCAAGGACGCGTTCGCCATTGCCATCATCGGGCGCGTAGAAGACCGCGGCCTGACCCGGCGCGACTCCATATTCGGGGGCATCGAACAGCACGCGGTCGCCTTCACGGCGGGCGGGGACAAGTTTGGCGAGGCTGCGCACCTTGACCAACATGGGACCCGCATAATCATCGCCGAGCCAGTTAATCTCGGATAGCCGGGCACCCGAAACCGCAAGCGCGCGGCGGGGGCCTACGACCACCTGTTTCGATGCTGCATCCAACCGCACAACATAAAGCGGTTCGGGCTGGCCGCCGATTTCGATGCCGCGCCGCTGGCCGACGGTATAATGGATCAGCCCGCGATGCTGGCCCAGCACCCGGCCTTCGAGATCGACAATATCGCCCGCGTCGTCGGCATCGGGGCGGACCTTGCGCACCACCTTGGCATAATCGCCGTCGGGCACGAAGCAGATATCCTGGCTATCCGGCTTCATCGCCACCGCCAAACCCAATTCCTCGGCGATCTTGCGCACTTCGGGCTTGGGCATCCCGCCGAGCGGAAAGCGCAGATAGTCAAGCTGGTCCTGCGTCGTTGCGAACAGGAAATAGCTCTGGTCGCGCGCCGGATCAGCGGCGCGGTGAAGCTGGGCCTTGTTCGGACCCATCACGCGGCGGACATAATGGCCGGTGGCCAGGCAATCCGCGCCAAGCTCACGCGCAAGGCGAAACAGGTCGGTGAACTTCACCCCCATATTGCAGCGCACGCAAGGGATTGGTGTGCGCCCGGCCATATATTCGTCGGCAAAATGTTCGATCACGCTTTCGCGAAACTGGCTTTCATGGTCGAAGACATAATGCGCGATGCCAAGCTTGTCGCACACCGCGCGCGCATCACGGATATCCTGGCCCGCGCAGCAGCTGCCGGTGCGCCCGACCGCAGCGCCATGATCGTAGAGCTGGAGCGTCACGCCAATCGTCTCCGCACCCGATTTGGCTGCCAACGCCGCGACCACACTGGAATCGACACCGCCGGACATCGCAACAACGATGCGGCGTGCGCTCAAGGGGGCGGACAGCTGGAATTCTGGAATGCTGGAAAACGACATAATAGCGGCGCCTTTAAGCCTTTGTAGCGGTGTTGACCACCCCTGCGCGAACCTCTCGCGTTAACCAAAGCTAATAGTTTGTTTACGCCGTCTTTACCGGACCTTCAGAGTTAGGGGTGTAAGGCAGTTTGGCTAATGAATAAAATCCGTAATCATGGGTCCGAACGGGGCGAAGCTGACGGCAGGCTTGGGTTCCACCTGCTGGTGGCGCCGGCGAGCGTGCGTCAGGCGTCGAGCGAGACCGCTCGCGCGGTTGCCATCAACGCCCGCAACCAACCACAAGCCGGGGCGCCAGACCAGCATCGCATCCAACTGCTGGCGAGCCGTGCCGGGTTAGGCCGCTCTTCCAAGCCGACGCTCGCGCGTTTTTCGGATGTTGCGCTGCCCCTCCGCTATGCGGGTGTTTTTGAACCGTTAAATTTGAACTCTCGACCGAAGAGGTCGACGACATGAATCAAATTCGCGATGAAATGAGAATTGTAAACCCGATCTTAACCGTGGCGTTTCAAAGAATGTTAGAGAGATCGATTTTACAGTTCGACGCACGGGAACATTCAAACTTGTTGGTTTTGAGGACGCAATGATTGAAAATCAGAAAATTTCTCCGGCACAGGTAGTTGGCCCGCTCGGCGAACCGCTGACGGTCGATTCGTTGCCGCCGCCAGACACGACCCGTTGGGTGGTGCGGCGCAAAGCCGAGGTTGTCGCCGCCGTTAATGGCGGGCTGTTGACGGTTGATGACGTATGCGCGCGCTATGGCCTGACGGTCGAAGAATTTGCCGGTTGGCAAAGGGCGATTGACCGGTCGGGCATGCCGGGTCTGCGCGTCACACGCATCCAGCATTATCGCGATCTGTACGAGCGCCAGCAAAAAGTCTGAGGCGCTCTCAATCTCGGATAATCGAGGAAGCCCGGTAATTTTTTTCCGGGCTTTTTTCATGCGGGATTCTCTTTCACAAAACGGTTCCACCGACAATTTAGCGGCGCAAATACGTGCTTTTCAGGCTGATTCGTCGCTGCGATCAGTCGTGCCAATGGCGCGCCTAATCGATTCACCCATGTTAAGCGACGGAACCCGAATGGTTTCGAGCCGTTCCTTGCTTCGTCTTTAACGCGAACCGTCCAAATGGAGTAATTATTTGGAGAAGCGGACGGCAAGCATTTAATGGGAGGACGTAAACATGGCTTTTATTCTTTGGCTCGTCATCGGTGGTATTCTTGGCTGGCTCGCCAGCATCGTGATGCGCACTGATGGTCAACAAGGCATTATTCTTAACGTTGTCGTCGGCATTGTCGGATCATTCCTCGGCGGTTTGCTGCTTGGCCCGCTGTTCGGCGCGCCCGGCATCAACAGCGGCGATATGCTTGCACCGATGAACCTGCTGGTTGCTTTCCTCGGCGCGGTCATCCTGCTCGCGATTGTTAACCTCGTTCGTCGCGGTAGCGTTCGTTAAGCTGTAAACGCTTCACAGCCTATGGGAAGGGCGGTTTCCGGTTGCGGAAGCCGCCCTTTTTCATGTCCGCTTGCAATACGCTTAATCGAGGTTAAAATTGTCGCACCTTAATTTCAGGGAGCGAGGGCCTATTATATGACTTTTATTATCGCATTGATTATGGGTGGGATTATTGGCTGGATTGCCAGCAAGATCATGAACACCGACGCCCAGCAAGGTATCGTCATGAACGTCATCATTGGCTGTGTAGGATCGATGCTCGGTGGCTGGCTGTTCAGCTTTTTGACCGGCGGAACCCCCAATTTGCGCGATCAACCGTTCAACATCACGACCTTGCTTGCTGCGCTCGGCGGTGCTGTGGTTCTGCTCGGCATCAAAAATATGATCACACGCGGACGGGTACGCTGAATAGATCGCTACCGGCGATCTTTCAGAAATCTAAACTAACCGGTCGGATTTTGACCGGGAAAATGGCTCTTCGGAGCCATTTTCATTTGCATTTGGGGCGAAGCTGAACCAACAGGGCCGAAATTTCTCCCCGGCCCTCCGCTATTTTGCGGCTTGATCGCGGTGATGTAATCATGTAATACACCCGCGTATTGACGTGGCAGAAGAGCGGCACTCCCTTTATGAATTATGAGACCAAAATCGAAGAGCGCACCACCGTCGAGGCCGATGGCACGACGACCTACAGCGCTGCCGTCGAGCGTCAGGGCCGGCCTGCCTGGGTCAAAATCGTTGCCATCGCGCTGATTGCCGCGACCTTGCTCGGCGCTTGGTACATGTTCAACCACAGCAAGTCGGGCAATAAAACCGCGACCCAAGGCACCGCATCGGCGGGCGATGCAGCGAAGGACGTTCCGACCGTCAGCGTCGCGGTCCCTACGCGTCAGACGATCGAGCATAAGATTTATGCGTCGGGGACGCTCGGTGCGCGGCGCGAAGTGCCCATCGGCGTGGTCGGTGAAGGCGGCCGCGTGATCGACGTGCGCACCGATGCTGGCGGCTGGGTGTCGCAAGGCCAGGTGCTGGTCGTGGTCGAACGCTCGGTACAGAATGAACAGGTGCGCGGCATCGAAGCCCAGATCGTCGCCGCGCAGTCGCAGGCTCGTCTCGCACAGGCCGAACTGGATCGCGCCACCGCGCTGATCGCCCGCGGCTTCATTTCCAAGGCCGACGTAGATCGCAAGCGCGCTGCACGGGATAATGCCAATGCGCAGGTCAATGTCGCCCGCGCCCAGCTCAGCGAACTCCGCGCCCGCAATGCCCGGCTCGATATCCGTGCGCCCGCATCGGGCTATATCCTGTCGCGCAATGTCGAGATCGGGCAGGTTATCAGCGCCGGATCGCAGCCCTTGTTCACCATGGCACGCGGCGGCGAGATCGAACTTAATGCGCAGCTTAACGAGGCGGACCTTGCCAATGTGTCGGTTGGCACGCGTGCGGCGGTGACGCCGGTTGGCACGACCCAGCAATTCAAAGGACAGATCTGGCAGATTGCGCCGATCATCGATCCGCAGACCCGCCAGGGTATTGCGCGGATTTCGCTGCCATTTGATCGCGGCCTGCGTCCCGGCGGCTTTGCCAATGCGGAAATTGTGGCTGGCTCGGTCCAAGCGCCGCTATTGCCGGAATCGGCGGTGTTGAACGATGACGATGGCGCCTATGTCTTTATCGTCAACGCTCAGAATAAAATCGAGCGGCGCAGTGTCACCACTGGCACGGTATCGAACGACGGGATTGCGATTATCTCCGGCCTCAACGGTACCGAACAGGTGGTATTGCGCGCCGGCGGCTTCGTCAGCGTGGGCGATGTGGTCAAGCCCAACCGCGTGGTGATGCAAAATGTGGGTACGGTCACCGATGCGGCTCCGGCACCCGCCGCCAGTGAAGGCACAGCCGCACCCGCACCGGCGCCAACCACGCCAGCGGCAAAAAAATGAACGGGCGGGCGACCTACGACGCTTCGAAAAGGCTTAGTCAATGAATTTGCGTAACATCTCTGCCTGGTCGATCCAGAATCCGGTCGTTCCGATTGTGATTTTTGCAGGACTGTTGTTTGCAGGTCTGGTCAGCTTCATGCGGATGGATGTCGTCGACCAGCCCAATGTCGAATTCCCGTTCGTCATCACCCAGATATCGCAGCCCGGCGCTGCGCCATCGGAAATTGAAAACCAGATCACCCAGCGGGTTGAAGCGGCTATTCGCGGCGTCAACGGGGTGAAAAATATCAGCTCGACCGCGCGAGAGGGCAGTTCTCAGACGGCCGCTGAATTTGAAATGGGCATCGACGTCAACGAAGCGGTCAACGAGGTCAAGGCCGCGATTGACCAGATTCGCGGCGATTTGCCGGACGGTATTCTCGAACCGCGGGTGTGGAAGGAAGAAACCTCCGCTGAACCGATTGGGCGCTTCTCCGTCTCCGCGCCCGATATGACGCTCGAGCAACTGAGCTGGTTTGTCGACGATACGGTCGCCAAGCGCCTGCTTGCGATTGACGGCATGGCCAATGTCGAGCGTTGGGGCGGTGTGGACCGCGAAATCCGTGTGACTTTGGACCCTGCGCGAATGCAAGCGCTGGGTGTCACGGCATCCCAAATCAACCAGGTGCTGCGCCAGATCAATATCAACTCGGGTGGCGGCAAGGCAGAGATTGCAGGGTCGCGCCAGTCGGTGCGCGTGCTCGGCAATGCGCAAAATGCAAGCGAGCTTGCCCAATTGGCAATCCCCCTCGGTAACGGGCGGACTATCCGCCTCGACGAGGTGGCAACAGTCAAGGACAGCAATTCCGAGCGCGTGCGCATTTCGACGATCAATGGCAAAGAATCGGTCAACTTTGCCATCTCTCGCACCAAAACCGCGTCGGACGTCACCGTCTATGACGAAGCGCTGAAGGTATTTGACCAACTCAAGACTGAAAACCCGGGGCTGCAATTCACCGCGCTTTCGAACAGCGTGCAATATACGCGCGATCAATATTCCTCGACCATCGCCGCGATGGTTGAAGGGTCCGTGCTGGCGGTGTTCATCGTCTTTCTGTTCCTGCGCGACTGGCGCGCCACGTTGATTTCGGCGCTCGCCATTCCATTATCCGCGATTCCGACCTTCTGGTTTATGGATCTGATGGGCTTCAACCTTAACAGCATGGCGCTGCTCGGGCTCAGCCTCGTCGCGGGTGTGCTGGTCGATGACGCGATTGTGGAGATTGAAAATATCGTGCGCCATATGCGCATGGGCAAAAGCGCCTATCAGGCTTCGATTGACGCTGCCGACGAAATCGGGCTGGCGGTGGTTGCTACCACCTTCTCGATTGTCGCGGTGTTTCTGCCGGTCGGCCTGATGCCCGGTATTCCGGGCCAGTTTTTCAAAAATTTCGGCTTCACTGTCGTCGTCGCGGTGCTGATGAGCCTTGCGGTCGCGCGCATGATCACCCCGATGATCGCCGCCTATTTCCTCAAAGCCCATGGCGCGCAATCCCATGGCGAAGGGCGGCTCATGGACATTTATATGAAAGTTCTGCGCTGGACGATGGATGATGGCAAATCGCGCCATCTCCTGACCACGGCGAATGGCTCAACCTATAGCGACGAGGGCAAAGTGCGTGGCTTCTTCCGCCGCGTCTGGGCGCGGTTGTTTGACCATCGCCTATGGATGCTGTGCTGCGGTATGCTGGCAGTGGTGATGACGGGTGTATTGCTCGTGACCGTGCCGCAGCAGTTTCAGCCAGCCATCAACGAAGATAGCGTTCAAGCGCAGATCGAAATGGTGCCCGGCACGACCATGGCGCAGACGCGGCAGGTGGGTGAGCGGGTAGAAAAGATCCTGCTCGCGCAGCCCGAAGTGACGCAGGCGATGATCGTCACCAGCGAAGGCAGCGGTTTTGTTCGCGCCAATTTGAGCGAAGATCGCAAGGTCACCTCGGAGGAATTTAAGCGGCGGCTGCAACCCATGCTTGCCAACCTTCCCGACGCGCGGGTCAGCTTCCGCTCGGGCGGCTTTGGTGGTGGCGGGTCTGGCCGCGCGATTTCGATTATGCTGTCGGGCTCGAACCCCGAACTGCTCAAAGCGACCGCCAACAAAGTGGTCGCCGAGATGAGCCAGATCAAGCTGATCGAGGCACCGCGCGTCAAAGCGGACCTCAACCGGCCCGAAATCATCGTGAAGCCGCGCCCTGAACTCGCGGCGGCGCTCGGCGTTACCACCTCGGCCTTGAGCCAGACGATCCGCATCGCGACGCTGGGCGATATCGACCAGAATAGCGCCAAATTCTCGCTCGCAGACCGCCAGATCCCGATCCGTGTCATGCTGCCCGAAAATGCGCGCCGCGATTTGTCGGTGATCGCCAATCTGCCGGTTGCGACCTCAACGGGTAGCTCGGTCCCGTTGAGCCGCGTTGCCGAAATCAGCTTTGGCGCGGGACCCACGACCATCGAACGCTATAATCAGGCGCGCCGTGTTTATATCGGTGCCGACCTTGCGCCCGATGTCGTCAAGGGCGATGCGATGAAGGCAATCAACGAGCTGCCGACGATGAAAAATCTGCCCCAAGGCGTTTCCAACACGCTGGCCGGTGAAGACCAGATTCAAGCCGAGTTTGTCGGCAGCTTCCTCATCGCCGTGGTTTCAGGGCTGTTGCTTGTCTTTGCCGTGCTGGTGCTCCTCTACCATCGCTTCATTGCGCCGCTCGTCAATATGAGCTCGCTCTTCATGGCCCCGCTCGGCGGACTTCTCGCGATCTGGCTGATCGGTCAGCCGATCTCGATGCCGGTCTATATCGGCCTGCTCATGCTGATCGGCATCGTTGGCAAAAACTCGATCCTCCTGATCGATTTTGCCATCGAGGAAATGGCCGCGGGCGTTCCCAAGAAGGAAGCGATCATCGATGCCGGGCACAAACGCGCCCAGCCGATTGTGATGACGACGGTGGCGATGGTCGCAGGGATGGTGCCGACGGCACTGTCGATTTCAGGCGATGGCGCTTGGCGTGCGCCGATGGGGACCACCGTGATCGGCGGCCTGATCGTATCGACCGTGCTTACGCTGGTGATCGTGCCGGCGGCGTTCAGTCTTGCCGACGGCGTCGAAAAACGCTTCGGTCGTTTCTTTGGCAAGCGGCTTTTGAGCGAATATGATCCCGACAAAAAGCGGGAATCGCGTATCCATGGCGGGCTCCCCCCTGTCGCGCCGCAACCTGCGGAGTGACGATCAGGAACGCCCGCCTGGTTCCGGGATGCGGGGGAAGACGTGCCGTGTTTTTTCCCCGCCCTTGCAACGCTTTGGCGACTGGCCCATTTAACCTGTCGTGAGCAAGCCACGAACCCGCCAGACCAAGAGGCCGCTTATGGCCCTTAATATGCCGCACCTTTCGGTCGAGGTTCCGACCGGAGGGCTGAACGTGCGCTGGGTCGCAACCGGCCTCCTCGTACTGATGGCGCTGGTGTTCGTGACCACCACCTATTTTTTGAAGCTGCACCCTGCGGTCGGCTTTGTGCGTGCCTTTGCCGAAGCGGCGATGGTCGGCGGTCTGGCGGACTGGTTCGCGGTGACCGCGCTGTTTCGCCATCCGCTGGGACTGCCGATCCCGCACACCGCCATCATCCCGCGCAACAAGGACCGCATCGGCGACACGCTGGCCCTGTTCCTCAAGGATAATTTCCTCACGCCCAACGTGATTGCGCGGCGCATGGTCGAGGTGGATATTGCCGGCGCGGCGGGCAAATTCCTGGCCTCGCCGTCGAGCGGTGAAGGGCGGATGCGCGCCGGGGCCTCGCGCCTGTTTGCCGATGTGCTGGCCTCGCTCGACCAGAAGCGCCTCGGCGGCATGGTCAAATCGGCGATGGCCGACCAGATTCGCAAGCTCGATATCGCGCCCTTGCTCGGGCAGGCGCTCGACGCGGCGATGAAGGAAAACAAGCATCAGCCGGTATTGGATGCGGTGGTCTCATGGGCATCCAAAGCGCTGGATGAAAATGAGCATCTGCTGCGGGAAATGGTGCATGATCGCGCTAATGCCTTTATCCGCTTTGTCGGCATTGATGAAAAAATCGCCAATTCGCTCGTCGATGGTCTCCACAAATTATTCTCGGAAATGAGCGACAATCCGGAGCATCCGTTTCGCCTGAAGGCCGAAGAAGGCTTCAAAAAGCTCGCTAAGGATCTCAAAAAGAGCAAGCGGATGCAGGCGAAGGTCAACGGCTTCCGCGATGAATTGCTCGAAAATGAAGCGGTGACCGAATGGCTCGATGGCCTGTGGGAACAGGCGCGCAAGGCTCTCCTCAAGGCAGCGCGTGACCCCGATACCGCCTTTGCCGGATGGATCGGTGAAATGCTCCAGCAAATGGGTGCAACCTTGCAGCAGGACGAGCATCTCCGGCGCACGATCAACCGCTTCGCGCGCCGCGCGGTGGTCGGCGGCGCTGCGGCTTATGGCGGAAATATCGTGCGGCTCGTGTCCGATACCGTCCGGACATGGGACACGCGCACGATTGTCGACCGGCTCGAAACGACGGTCGGGCCGGATCTCCAGTTCATCCGCATCAACGGAACATTGGTCGGCGGCCTTGTCGGTGTGTTGATCCATTCCGCCGAATATTTGCTTTAGGGGGAAGCTCATGCGCGCATCATCTTATGTATATGAAACCGAACGGCTGCGGATGCGCAAGCCCGAGGCCGGCGACGACGCGCTGATGTTCCAGCTGAATGAACCCGAAGAAATGCGAACCTATCTCGCCATGCCCGAAAATAACCGCAGCGACACGTTCAACCGCCTGTTGCGTAACGCCGGGAGCTGGGCGCTGTTCGGCTATGGCATTGCGATGGTCGAGGAAAAAGCGAGCGGCGATATCGTCGGCACCTGCGGGATTTTCCGTACCGCGCGTGGACATGGGGCCGACTTCGACCTCCTCCCCGAAGCGGGGTGGATCATCGGCCGGGACCATTGGGGCAAGGGCTATGCGACCGAGGCGATGGAAGGCACGATTGCATGGTTTGAAGAGACGTTCGGCAAGCAGCCGCTGGGCTGCATGATCGAATTCGGCAATGTCGCCTCCGACAAGGTTGCCCGCAAATTGGGTTTCTACATATTGCGCGAAGTTTATGGCGAGGGCGATGACGACCGCGCGCATCTGGTGCTGTATCGGCGGGATTAGGTGCACTAATCCAATCGTCACCCTGAACCTGTTAAAGGGTCCATACGTCGTGCGCCATCGCGAGTGCATTGCCCTATGGATGCTGAAACAAGTTCGGCATGGCGAGGTTAAAGGAGCGGGGTTTGGGCCAGCCCTTCGACAACCGCCATCAACCCCTCACGATAACTCGGATAAAGCGGGCGCCAGCCCAAGAGGTTGCGCGCCTTGGCGTTGCTGATCCTACGCGAGGTAGAATAAAAACCCCGCGCCATGGGCGATAATCCCGCCTCACCGAGCGTCTGAAGCGGCGGCGGTTCCATTCGGAGCAATTGCGCGGCATAGGCGACCACCGCCTCCTGCGGGGCGGGGCAATCATCGGCCAGATGATAGATGCCCGGCGGTCCGATCATACTCGCGACTACGCCGCGTGCAAGGTCATCGACATGGATGCGGCTGAACACATGGCCCGGCACGGCGATGCGGTGCGCGCTCCCCTCGCGCAATTTATCGAACGGCGAGCGCCCGGGACCGTAAATGCCGGGGAGGCGGAAGATGCTGACATCGGAGCGCAGCGCCTGCCACGCGCGGTCCGCATCAATCCGCGCATTGCGACGACCGGAAAGCGGCGCGCTTTCATCGATCCACGCGCCGCCCGCATCGCCATAAACTCCGGTCGAGGACAAATAACCGACCCAGTGCAAAGGCGCGACCGCGAGCGCCTGCCCGTAAAGCGCCAGCACCGGATCATGCCCGTCAAGCGGCGGCACCGAAGAGAGAAGATGGCTCGCCCGCCGGATGGCACCCCGCACGAAATCTCCGTCAACAAAGCGCGCCCGGTCGATCATCTCGACCTCCCAGCCGCGCGCTTCGACCAACGCAGCGATGCGCCGCGCGCTGTGACCGGGACCGAAGATGAGCAAACGGGGCATGGAGCTCCTAGCATTACGCAATGATCATCGTCTTTGCGAGCCGCAATGACGGCGTGTGATGGGGAGAAGGGTCTTACCATTATCCGCGACCCTGCTATATCCTGATCCCATGACCAGCGATCTCCAGAAAATCGAAACCCCCGCCGCGCCTGAAGAGCCGCGCACCATTCGCCGCGCTGATTATAAACCGGCGGATTGGCGGGTCGAAACCGTCAATTTACTGTTCGACCTCGGGGTCGAGGAGACCCATGTCCATGCGACCTTGGCGATCAGCCGTAATAGTGACGTCAAGGATGCACCCATCCGGCTCGATGTCGATGGCGCGCTGCCCCAGGTGCTGGCGCTCGATGGCCTCCCCGCCCAGTGGGAAGAGCAAGATGGCCAGATCGTGATTGCGGTCGATGGTACCAAGGACGCCGTCTCGCTCGCGCTCGAAACCATCATTCACCCCAATCAGAACAGCCAGCTCATGGGGGTTTATGCCTCGAACGCTATGCTGTGCACCCAATGCGAGGCCGAAGGTTTCCGCCGCATCATCCCGTTCATCGACCGGCCCGACAATCTCGCTGTCTATACCGTGCGGATGGAGGGCGACAAAAAGGCGTTTCCGGTGCTGCTCTCCAATGGCGCGCTTGAAGAGGAGGGCGCGCTTGCCGATGGTCGCCATTATGCGGTGTGGCATGATCCGTGGCCCAAGCCGTCCTATCTGTTCGCGCTGGTGGCGGGCGATCTGGTGGCGAACCGCGACCGCTTCACCACCATGTCGGGTAAACCCGTCGACCTCGCGATCTATGTCCGCGCCGGGGATGAAGACCGCACCCATCATGCGATGACCGCGCTTAAAAACAGCATGGAATGGGACGAGCGCGTCTATGGCCGCGAATATGACTTGCCCGTCTTCAACATCGTCGCGGTGAGCGATTTCAACATGGGGGCGATGGAAAATAAGGGTCTCAACATCTTCAACACGCGCTATATTCTGGCCGACCCCGACACCGCGACCGATGCCGATTATGACGGCGTCGAAGCGGTGGTCGCGCATGAATATTTCCACAATTGGTCGGGCAACCGCGTCACCTGCCGCGACTGGTTCCAGCTTTCCCTGAAGGAAGGCTTCACTGTTTATCGCGACCAGAGTTTTTCCGCCGATATGGGCTCGCCCGCGGTGAAGCGCATCGAGGATGTGCGGGTCTTACGCGCCGCACAATTTCCCGAAGATGCAGGGCCGCTCGCCCACCCGATCCGGCCCGACAGCTATCAGGAAATCTCCAATTTCTACACCGCGACCGTTTATAATAAGGGCGCGGAAATTATCCGCATGATGGCGACCTTGCTCGGCCGCGACAATTTCCGCAAAGGCACCGACCTTTATTTTAATCGCCATGATGGCGAAGCGGCGACCTGCGAGGATTTCGTGCGCGCAATGGAAGAGGGCGGGGGTGCCGACGTCAAACTGTTCCGCCGCTGGTATGAGCAAGCCGGAACCCCGCGCGTGCAGGCGAGCATCGCGCACGACCATGACAGCGGCGAGGCAAGCCTTATCCTGTCGCAGATTGTGCCACCAACGCCGGGGCAGCCGGACAAGCAGCCGATGCTCCTGCCGCTGCGCACCCGCCTGTTCGACCGCAACAATGAAGCGGCGGATGATGCTGGCGGGGAACAACTCGTCCTCCTCGATAGCGCGGAAAAAATCATCCCGATGGGCCGGATTTCGGGCGCGCCTGCGCTTTCGATCAATCGCGGCTTTTCTGCGCCGGTCATCATCGAAGCCGCGCGCGACCGGGAGGAACTGGCCTGGCTCGCCGCGCATGATGATGATCCGTTCGCCCGCTATGAAGCCTTGCAGCAGCTGATGCTCGATACTTTAGTGGCGCGGATCGCAGCCGACTGCGTCGAGGCGGGCGACAGTGATGCGGTGATCGCAGCGGTCAAGCAAGTGCTGGCGGGCGCGGAACACGACCCCGCTTTTGCCGCTGAAGCCCTCATCCTGCCGTCCGAAGCCTTCATCGGCGATCAACTGACCGTGGTCGCGCCCGAAGCCATCCGGCAACAGCGGCTGGCGTTACAGGGCGAAATCGGCCGTGCGCTCGAAAGCGAGTGGCGGCATTGGCAAGCGGCGGGCGAGACCGACGCCGCCGATCTTTCGCCGCGCGCCAAAGGATTGCGGCGGCTGCGCGGTGTGGCTCTCGGCGCGCTTGCGCTCGCCGGGGTCGAGGATGCAGGCGCGCTTGCGTTTGCCCAATATAGTAAGGCGGGCGGCATGACCGACCGGCAATCCGCGCTGGTGGCGCTCAGCCACGGCGATACGCCGGAACGCGGCCAAGCCTTTGCCGATTTCTTCAACCGCTATCAAGATAATGCGCTGGTCCTCGACAAATGGTATCAGTTGCAGGCTTTAGCGATGCGCGACGATGTTCCCGAAACCGTCGAGCGGCTGGCCGAACATCCCACCTTCACGCTCGCCAATCCCAACCGCGTGCGCGCACTCTATAGCGCCTTTGCCGCCAATCAGGCGAGCTTCCACCGCGCTGATGGCAAGGGCTATCAAATCCTCGCCAATCTGATCGCCGCGCTCGACGCTAAAAATCCGCAAACCGCCGCGCGCCTCGTGCCCCCCTTCGGCCGCTGGAAACGCTTTGACGAAGGCCGTCAGACGATGATGAAAGCCGCTCTCGAACGCATCCTCGCAACGCCGGGGCTATCAAAGGACGTCCACGAACAGGCGAGCAAGAGTTTGGGGGCCTGACCAGCGACCAAAAAACCGATTTGAAAAAAAGGAAAGTCCCTTGAACAAAAATATGATGTGGATCGGCATCGCTATTGTCGCCGCAGTGATTGGTTTTCTCCTTGGTCCGATAGTGACGCAAGGCCTTTCGCCCGGCACGCTTCTCGGCCTCCTGGTGGGCTTTTTGGTAGCGGTGTTCGGATTTTGTGTCTGGGCTTTGTCGAACAATAAAAGTGCCGCCCGAGCGAGTCCGGCGCAGCAGGCCGACGCCCAAGCGATGCGCGCTCCCGATGGTAAGGCGCGCATCTATATAACCCGGCGCGGCTTTGTGGGGGCGTTGCAGGGCATGAATGTTGATCTCGATGGCATCGCCACGGCGCAGATCAAGTCAGGGCAGATGCTGGTCGCCGATGTGATGCCGGGCAGCCATCATATTTCCGTATCGGCCGCAAAAGCGAGCCTCGCCAAGCCCGCCAACATCAGCCTTGAAGTCGGACCCGGTCAGGTCGTAGTGGTCGACGCGATGATCGAAATGGGTGCGCTGAAGGGCACCATTAAACTCGATCAGCTTGGCCCCGACAGGGCGCGGGAAAATGTGACCGCAACCAAATTGATGCTGTGGGAACAGCCGCCCGTAGCGGTCAGCTAAACGGCTGGAAGAGTAAGCTTACCCCACCCACGCCGCCACATCCGCCGCGACCTTGTTGGCCGCGCGGTTGATGGCATCGCCCGCATATTGGGCGGTGATTTCGACCATCGGTTCGGTTGCGACGAAGCGGCGCTTGCGGATGATCTCGCCGTTCGCGTTGGTGAGCACCGCGTCATAAGTGACAATCGCGCTGCGGCTCGCTTCATCGACGCCGAAATCGACCAGTTCGCCCGACAGGCGGTTATTGGGTGCGGTCAGATATTGTGCTTCGTCGAGCACCAGACGGCCGGTGCGCGCGGTGATAGTTTCGGCGAGCAAAGACTGAAACAGCCGCGCGGGGTTTTCGACCCATTTGGCATCGACCAGATAAGCGACCTGGTTGGGCTGTGACTGCACCGGAATACGCGTGGTCGCAAGCTTTTGCGAAATGGTCGGAGTGAGCACGCCCAGCGCATTTTCGGTCGTGCCGCTCTGCGCAGCGCCCGCTTCCACCTTGCTCGCAGGCGTCAGGTTGAACAGATATTTGGGCGGCTTGGCCCCGCCGAGAAGCCCGGCGCAGCCCGATAGCAACAGCAGCGATGCCGCCGCCGGAAGCGCGATACGGAAGAGGGATTTGCTAGGCATAAGGCCGGTTTCCTGTGTCATGGCGATCAGTGTCACTTTTTGGGCTTATAGTCGGGGAGCGCGGGTTCGCCCAATATGGCGGTGGCCCCGCCATTATCGAGCTTTTCCGCAACCGCATTGAGCGAGGTCGACATGCGGCGCAAATCGCGCACCAGCTGGCCGACTTCGGGCATGGTCTTCTGGCTGAACGCATCGACGCCGGGTTTGGCGGCGCCAATGGTCGCGTCGAGATTCTTCATGCTATTTTCCGCTGCCGCGACAGTTTTGCGCAGGTCGTTGATCAACGGCTTGGCGTCGTTGGAGAGCATACCGTTGGTGGTATCGGCAAGCCCGCCAATTTCCTCGGCCGCATTGCCGGCCTGTTCGGCGGCATCACCCGCCTGACGGATGGCAAGGCGGGTTTGCGCCAGCACGGCGCGCATTTCCGGGCCTTGGGTTGAAAGGTCGCCCGACAGGCGCTGGACATTTTCAAGGATGCCCGCAATCGAGGCCTGGTTCTTGTCGCCGAGCAATTCGGTGAGCCGCTCGGTCAGCGTCGTCAACCGCTCGAGCAATTGCGGCGCGTTGTTGAGAAGTTCGCCCAAGCCGCCCGGTTTCGCCGGAATAACGGGGACGCCATCAGGCCCGATTTCGGTAATCGGCGGCGCGCCCTTGGCCGCACCATCCAACTGGATTTCCGAAACGCCGGTAAAGCCGACCCCGTTGATCGATGCGGTGGTGCCTTGGAGGATCGGGATATTCTTGTCGATCTTGATCCGTACGCGGACGAAATTGGGGTCGGGCTTCCACAATTCGATTTTATCGACCGTGCCCGCCGGAACACCCGAGAAGGATACGTTCGACCCCTTGTTGAGCCCGCTCACCGACTGTTTGAAGAAGATGTCATAATCTTTCTTCTCGCCCGAACCGAGGTTCATGATCCACACGGTGAACAAGGCCACCGCGGCGACCAGCGCCAGCGTGACGATGCCGACCAGAACATGATTGGATTTTGTTTCCATCGTTTATTCCTCGTTGGCTTCGGGCTTTGAAGCCGGTGTCTGTTCTACTGTTTCAAACGCGGCAGCCGCCGCCCGGCCTCGCGGTCCATTAAAATATTCCTGGATCCACGGATGGTCGGTCGCCAGCAATTCATCAATCGTCCCGACCGCGATCACCTTTTTGTCGGCGAGGACGGCGACGCGGTCGCAGATCGCATAGAGCGTATCAAGATCATGCGTGATGAGGAAGACGGTGAGACCCATCGATTCCTTGAGATTATGAATGAGCGTATCGAACGCCGCCGCGCCAATCGGATCAAGGCCTGCGGTGGGTTCGTCGAGGAACAAGAGCGCCGGATCAAGCGCGAGCGCGCGGGCGAGGCCTGCGCGCTTCTTCATGCCGCCGGAAAGCTCGGACGGATATTTGGGCCCGGCATCGGGGGGGAGGCCAACCATGGTGACCTTGTATGCGGCGATTTCGTCGCGCAGCTGGTCATCCATATGCGGATAAAATTCGCGCAACGGGACTTCGATATTTTCCGCAACCGTCAGCGTCGAAAACAGCGCGCCGCCCTGGAACAATACGCCCCAGCGACGCCTGAGGTCGAGCGCATCATATTCATCCTCGACCTCGCTCATGCGGGTGTCGAACACGCGGATTTCACCCTCGTCGGGGTCCTGCAAGCCGATGATCGAGCGCAGCAGCACCGATTTCCCTGTGCCTGACCCGCCGACGACGCCCAATATCTCGCCGCGCCGCACGTCGAGGTCGAGATTTTCGTGCACCACCTGTTCCCCAAAGCTGTTCCTAAGGCCGCGAATCTGGATCGCGACCTCATGCTCTTCGGGGCGGATGCGCGGTGCGCGACCGGCATAGCGGTCGGCCTTTTGCTTGCGCACCTTGACCTTGGGTGCCGCCGTCTTGGCCTCGTCGGCCGTCTTCTGGCGGAAGGGAAGCTTCACCATTATTTCCACCCGATCGAGGTAAAGAAGACCGCGAAAAACGCGTCGAGCACGATCACGAGGAAGATGCCCTGCACCACGGCATCGGTGGTGCGGATGCCGACCTGCTCGGCATTATCCTTGACCTGCATCCCGTTATAACAGCCCGCAATCGCTACGATCGCGCCGAACACCGGTGCCTTGATGAGGCCGATCCAGATATCGGTGAGCGGCACCACTTCCTGGATGCGCTGGACATAGGTCAGCGGCGGAATCCCGAGGCCCACCCAACAGAACAGCATGCCGCCGAACAGCGCGGCAATCCCCGCGTAAAAGCCGAGCAGCGGCATCATCACTACCGCGGAAATCACGCGCGGCAGGATCAGCGCTTCCATCGGCGACACGCCAATGGTGCGCATCGCGTCAATTTCTTCGGTGAGCTTCATCGTGCCAAGCTGCGCGGCAAAGGCAGAGCCCGAGCGGCCCGCGACCATGATCGCGGTCATCAGGACGCCCAGTTCGCGCATCGCCGAACGGCCGACAAGGTTGATGGTGAACATCTCCATCCCGAACATTTCGAGCTGGGTTGCGCCCTGCTGCGCAATCACCACGCCGATGAGGAAGCTCATCAGCCCGATGATGCCAAGCGCATCGACGCCGACCGCCTTGAAATGGGAAACCATCGCGTTGAAGCGGAAGCGGCCGGGGTGCGCGATGAGGCCGAACAGGCCGAGCACGGTTGCGCCCAAAAAACCGACCATGCCGACAAAATTGAACAGCGCGTCATAGACGGACGTGCCGACTTCATTG
Source organism: Pseudomonadota bacterium (assembly GCA_023458055.1). Taxonomy (GTDB): domain Bacteria; phylum Pseudomonadota; class Alphaproteobacteria; order Sphingomonadales; family Sphingomonadaceae; genus JAFAFE01. The sequence goes on along the minus strand of JAEXAW010000046.1, from coordinate 15,220 downwards.
AGCATGCGGACAAAAGCATTGTTGGGGGCCGATCGGATCTCAACGCCCTGATCGGCGGTCGCGACTTCGGCGAGGAGGCGCGCGGCATCTTCGCTCGCGCCTTCAATCTCGGCGCCGCTGTCCCGCGCGAGGCGATGGACGAGCCAAGCGCCGACCGTATCCATGCGCTCGACGTCATGGATGTCGATGGTTTTGGCGCTGCCGCTAAGCTCGGCAAGCCGCCGTGACAGATCGCCGATACGCCCGAGCGTCAGCCGTCCACCCAAGCGGACGACGCCTTGTTCATCGGTATTGACCCGGACCTGCTCTGCCCCATCTTGCATAACGGGCGCGACACTGTGCGAATTTGCCGCTATCGGCAAGCAGAGAATTTATCGGTTTATCTGGGTTATAAGGCTTATGGCGGGGGATAAGGTGAAGCTGGCGGTCTATGATATGGATCGCACGGTGACGGTAGGCGGGACTTATACGCCGTTCCTGCTGTTCGTTGCGCGCCGCATGCGGCCGTGGCGATTGCTGTTCGCGCCGCTCGTCCTCGGTGCGATGGCGGGCTATGCGATCAAGCTGATCAGCCGCAAGCGGTTGAAGGAAATCAACCTGTCGCTGCTGCTGGGGCCGCGCCTTTCTACCGCCGCCCTTGCGCCGCATATCGAAGCTTATGCGGATCGGGTGATGGCGGACAATATCTATCCCAAGGCGGTGGCGCGCATCGCCGAGGATCAGGCGGCGGGCTATCATGTTGCGCTGTGCACCGCGTCTTACGAACTTTATGTCGATGCGATTGCGCGGCGGGTGGGGATTGCGAGCGCGGACGTGATCGGCACCCGGCTGGTCGAGCAGGGTGACATGGTGCTCGCCCGGATCGATGGCGAAAATTGTTATGACAACGCCAAATTACCGCGCATCGCCGAATGGATGGCCAAGATTGGCGTCTCGCGTGAGGCCGCGCATTTGCGCTGCTATTCGGACCATGTCTCCGATGTGTCGATGCTGGACCTGGCGGACGAACCCTTCGCGACCACGCCTTCGCCCAAGCTGCGGGCGGTCGCCGCAGCGCGCGGCTGGCCGATCCTCGATTTTTCCGATTAGGGTGCTAAGGGTCAGGATCCTAGGCCGATCAGCGATAATTGGCAGCCATAATCACTCGTCCCCTGATGGCAGGCGCGGCGATAGCTGAAATAGCGCTCCTCATTGGCATAGGTGTCGATGCCGGGTGTCTCGATCATGCGGATTCCTGCGGACGCGAGCCGGTGGACGACATAGGCTTCGACATCGAACTGGTGATGCCCGGGCTTTCCGGTGGAAAAGAAGCGGTCATTGGCGTCATCCGCCGCGATGAAATGATCGTAAAAGCCCTGATCGACCTCATAGCTGGCGCGCGCGATGCACGGGCCGATGGCGCAATGGATGCGGGCACGGTCCGCGCCGAGCGCTTCCATCGCCGCAATCGTGCTGTCGGTGATGCCGGCAAAAGCGCCCTTCCATCCGGCATGGGCCGCGCCGATCACGCCCGCTTCGCGGTCGGCGAACAGCACCGGCACGCAATCGGCCGTAAGGATGCCGAGGAGCAGCCCCGGCGTGCGCGTCACCAGCGCGTCAGCTTCGGGCCGCGCATCAACGGCAATCGGCGCATCGACGGTGACACAGGTCGCGCTGTGCACCTGATAGAGCGAGGCGAGACCCGCCCCCGGCAGCACGGCCTCGCAGGCAATGTGCCGGTTTTCGGCGATGGTGGCGGGGTCTTCGCTGGTGCCGAGGCGACAATTGAGGCTCGCATAACCACCGGTCGAAACCCCGCCGGTGCGCCCGAGAAAACCATGCGCCACGCCATCAAGCGCGGCGGCGCGGGTGAGGGTTAGTCCATCGATCACAGATCACATCTCCAGATCCGGTCGTCATCGACCGTGTTGCCGACGCGATACTCCAGCTTCCCGACCTCGTAAAAGCCATAGCGCGCGTAAAAACGCTGCGCGCGGATATTGTCGATAAAGACCGACAGATAGAGCCGCTTGGCGCCCCGGCTCCGCGCTTCTTCAAGGCACCAGTCCATCAAGTGCGCGGCAGCGCCGGTGCCTTGGGCCGATTGGGCGAGATAAAGCTGGTGGAGTTCAAGCGCGTCGAGCGTGTCGGGTTCGCTCGCGGGGAGGTCAAAATCGACCGGACCAAGCTTGATATAGCCGCTGACCGCGCCCGCATCATCGCGCACGATGCGATAGACAATCTCGCCGCCTGCGATTTGCGCCGCAACCTTGGCGGGCGGCATCCATTCGGTGAGGAATTCATCGAGCTCATGCGCCGGATAGAGATGACCAAAGGTTGCGCGAAAGCTCGCTTCGGCAACTTTGGAAATCGCGCCCGCATCGGCCTCGGTCGGGGGATAAACGCCCTCTATCATTTCAATCCTTCCGGTTCGGGCCAGCCCGGCGCACGGGCGGCCAGCACCTTGAATAACTGACCCATCTGGTCATCATCCGCAAGCCGCGCGGTTTGGCTTTGGAGCGTTTCGGCCGCGTCAGGCGCAGCGCGGGCGAGCGCCACCGCGCGCACATCCAGCCCGAGCGCACGCAGAAACGCGCCTTGCCCGACCGGCCCCGAGACTTGCAGCCCAGCACGCTCCGCCGCCCCGGCGAGCGCGGCAAAATCGACATGGGCGGTCAAATCCTGCTCGCCCATATCCGCGAACGGATCGGTCATGCGGTGGCCTTTGAGCGCCTGCAACGTGTCGCCCGCCGCCGGGCCTTGATAGCCATAATCGATCACCAGCATTGCGCCGCCCTGAAGCGCGATACGCGCGGCGAGGTCGTGCATGATTGCGCTCCCCGCCGGCGAGGTTTCGATGATCGTGCCGACCGGCGCACCGCCAAGCGCCGCCGGGACTGCCGCATCCATCGGGACCGTGCCCGCAACCGGCACCAGCCGCGTTCCATCGTCGCCCACCATCCGCTCGCGCCAGCCTTGCGGGGTTGCGACGAGCTGCCGCACCGGGAGCGCGTCGAAAAATTCATTGGCGATGATGAGTAGGGGCCCGCTTGCCGGAAGGATGCTGCTCTCCGCATGGAAAGACGCGCCCGGCACCGCGCGCGCCTGAGCCTCGCGCAGGATAGGGCTGGTCTCGACGAAATGGACCGGCGGCGCGAGGCCCGCCTGCGCCATCGCCCGCAGCGCATCCTTGGCAAGCGTGCCGCGTCCGGGGCCAAGCTCGACATAATGCACGTCCGCAGGGCTTCCTGCGCGCAGCCACAGGTCGACGCACCACAGGCCGATCAACTCGCCGAACATCTGGCTGATTTCGGGCGCTGTGATGAAATCGCCGCCGATCCCGAACGGATCGCGCGTCGCATAATAATGGCTATTCGCCTCGGCCATGAAGGCCGCTATCGAAACCGGACCGGACAGTTCAATCAACCGGCGCAATCGCTGTTCGAGCGGCGTCGGCCCGCTCATTCCGGGTTGGGTGCGAGCGGCTTGGTGTCGATCCGCCGCTTGTTGGCGGTGGCGACCAGCCAAACACCTGCAAGCAGCAGCGGCACGGTCAGCGTCTGGCCCATGGTGAGGCCCCAGGACAAGGTGCCAAGCTGAGCATCGGGCTCGCGGAAATTTTCGATGATGAAGCGCGACAGGCCATACCAGATCGCCGCAACGCCGAAGAGAAAGCCCGGCTTGTAGCGCGCATCGGTCTTCCAGAAGAGGAAGCTCATCACCACCAACAGCAACAGGCCTTCCAGCCCGGCTTCGTAAAGCTGGCTCGGATGGCGCGGATCATTGGTCCCCGATTGCGGGAAGATGATCGCCCAGGGCACATCGGTCGGGCGGCCCCATAATTCGCCGTTGACGAAATTGGCAAGGCGGCCGAACAACAGGCCGAAGGGAATGGTGCAGGCGATATAATCGCAGATACGCAGGAAGCTGAGTCCGTTTTTGTGCGCCAGATACCAGATGCCGATCAGCACCCCGATCACGCCGCCATGGAGCGACATGCCGCCATCCCAAAGTTTCAGGATGCTCCCCGGATTGGCGAGGTAGAATTGCGGGTTATAGAATAAGACATAACCAAGCCGCCCGCCCAGAATCACACCGAGCATCCCGTAAAACAGCATATCATCGGCATGGCGGCGGGCCATCGGGGCACCGGGGCGCTTCAGCATTTTGAGGAGCAGCCAATAGGCCAGGAAAATGCCCGCAAGATAGGCAAGGCTATACCATTTGATGGCGAGCGGGCCAATTTTGAGCGCAACCGGGTCAAGGCCGAGATCAGCAAAATTGGTGTAGGCCGTAGCGGCACTGGCAAGGCTAAGAAACAAGGCTTTCCCCTTTGAATTTTCCGCTCCATAAAGGGAAAAATCGAGAGTACCAATAGGAGAGTCGGAAAAGCGATGCCGTCAGAACTCGACCGCAAACTGGAAGAAGCCTATCAAATCGTCACCGGCGAGGGCGGGCCGATCACGGTCGGTGAAACCGACTATCATGGTCACGCCGTTCCCTTCATCAGCAATGCACCGCCATCACTGCCCTTTTATTTCGCCCATTTTTGCGCCCAGCATGGCGATGCAACTTTCCTCGTCGATGGCGACGAGCGCCTCAGTTTTAATCAGGTTTATGCAGCGGCCAAGACGGTCGCGGCCGCGCTGGTCGAGGGTTATGGCGTCCACAAGGGCGACCGCGTGGGCATCGCGATGCGCAACGCACCGGCGTGGATTGTCATCTATATGGGCATCATCATGGCGGGCGGCTGTGCGACCTTGCTAAACGGCTGGTGGCAGGGTGAGGAACTGGCCGACGGAATTATGGACAGCGAAACCACGCTGGTCTTTGCCGATGCCCAGCGCGCCGAACGGCTCGCCCAAAGCGGGCTTGATCATGGGGCCGAGGTCGTCACGCTCAACATCGCGCAGCCGATTGATGCCGTGATCGCGCCGATCGCGGCCAAGGGCGGCAGCGCCGAGACCGAATTGCCCCTGGTGATGGGGGACGACCTTGCAACCATCCTCTTCACCTCGGGTTCAACCGGTCAGTCCAAGGGCGCCTGGTCCAACCATCGCGGCGTGACGCAGGGCGTGTTCAGCTATCTGGCGCAAACGCTGATGATGCTGACCTATGCGACCGCCGAAGGCATGGCACCGACCATTCAGCCTTGCACCTTGCTCAACGTGCCTTTGTTCCACGTCACCGCCGAAGTGCCGGTGATGCTGCAAAGCTTTGGCATGGGGCGCAAGCTGGTGCTCATGCCGAAATGGGATGCCGAAGAGGCGATGCGGCTCATCGAAAAGGAACAGGTGACCTATTTTGTCGGCGTGCCGCTGATGAGTTATGAAATGCTCGTCCACCCGAACCGCGAAAAATATGATCTGTCGACCTGCATGAGCTATGCCGCTGGCGGCGCACCGCGTCCGCCCGAGCATGTTAAAAAGCTTGCCGAAGGCATGGGCGGCGGGCAACCGCTCTTGGGTTATGGCCTCACTGAAACCAATGCGGTCGGCTGCGGCAACCTGAATGAAAATTATATGGCCAAGCCCAACAGCACCGGCCCGGCCTCCAAACCGCTGGTCGATTTGAAGATTATGGATGATGCGGGAAAGCCCTTGCCGCAAGGCACGGTCGGGGAAATTTGCATCCGCTCGATCTGTAACTTTGAAGGCTATTGGAATAATCCGGAAGCGACCGCTGCGGCGTTTACTCCGGACCATTATTTCCGCACCGGCGATCTGGGTTATCTCGACGCTGAGGATTATCTCTTCATCGTTGATCGCAAGAAGGACATCATCATTCGCGGCGGGGAAAATATCACCTGCTACGAGGTTGAAGCGGCCATCTATGCCCATCCAGATGTCGCCGAATGTGCGGTGTTCGGCCTTCCCGACGAGCGGCTCGGCGAAATTCCGGGCGCGGTGGTGCATTTCCACCCCGACAGCCACACCAGCAGCGTTGAACTCTCCGACTTTTTGAAGAGCCATATCGCGGCCTTCAAGGTGCCGGAAATGATCTGGGTCAGCGCCGAGGCGCTCCCCCGGCTCGGCACCGAAAAGATCGACAAGGTTAGCTTGCGCACCCGCTACCGCGCGCTCTACGAGGCGAAAGGCGTCGAAGCGGCGGAGATGTAAAGTCTTGCCGCCAGCCACGCGGATGTGCCAATTGGAACCCAAGTGGGGGGCCAATAAGGAGCATATCCGATGTGGCTGATGGACAAGGCGCTCAAACGCCTGATCAAGCAAGGCACGCTGACGGTCATTGAACCGGGCGGCAAGACGCATAGCTATGGCAAGGCCGAAGCGGGCTGGCCCGATCTCACCCTGCGCCTCCATGACGACAAGGTCGCCAATTTCATCGCGCGCAACCCCCGGCTCGGTGCGGGCGAAGCCTATATGGACGGGCGCTTCTCGGTCGAGGGCGGCGACATCATGGATTTCGTGACCCTTGTCGGGCGCAATAATAGCTGGGAACGCGGTGGCAAGATCGAGCAACCCGGGCCGCTCAAGGCCGCCGCCAAAGCGATCATCGGGCGGGTCAACCGCATCAATCGCCATGCCGCATCAAAAGCCAATGTCGCACATCATTATGATTTGAACGACAGGCTCTATGACCTGTTTCTCGATGCCGACCGCCAATATAGCTGCGCCTATTGGACCGATCCGGGCAACGAAAGCCTCGAACAGGCGCAAAAGGACAAGATGGCCCATATCGCTGCCAAGCTTGCATTACAGCCGGGGCAGCGCGTGCTCGACATCGGCTGCGGCTGGGGCGGGATGGCGCTTTATTTGAACCGCGTCGCAGGCGTCGAGCTGCTCGGGGTGACCTTGTCCGAAGAACAGTTGAAGGTCGCGCGGCAAAGGGCCGAAGCTGCGGGCGTTGCCGACAAGGTCAAATTCGAGCTCATCGATTATCGCGACGTTGAAGGGCGGTTCGACCGCATCGTGTCGGTCGGTATGTTCGAACATGTCGGCCCCGCGAACTACAACGCCTTCTTCCGAAAATGCCATGATCTGTTGACCGATGATGGCGTGATGCTGCTCCACAGCATCGGCCGCATCAACCCGCCCGGCGTGACCGACGCCTGGACGCGCAAATATATCTTCCCCGGCGGCTACAGCCCGTCCTTGTCCGAAGTGCTCGCCGCGTCCGAACCCAACCGCCTGATCATGACCGATTGTGAAACGCTGCGCCGCCATTATGCCTATACGCTGCGCGAATGGTATAAACGCTGCGTTAAAAAAAAGGCCGAGATCGTCGCGCTCTATGACGAACGCTTTTACCGCATGTGGACCTTCTACCTCGCAGGCGCGACCAACGCGTTCGAAAATGGCGGCATGGTCAATTACCAATATCAATATGCACGCAGCCGCGATGCGCTTCCCCTAACGCGCGACTATATTGCCGAAGCGGAAGCAACATATCGGGCGATGAAATGATCTTGAAAAATTGACCACTAAGGTGTATTTGTAGTGACGGTAAAGCGCAAGTCGCATCATGATCTTGCCAAAATCCAGGCGAAGTTTGCTGATGCGGAAACGCTGGAAATTACCGGCAAGGCAATGCGGGATGCGCAAGCATTAGGCTATGCACTGGAGGATATTGTCGAGGTCGTTCAAGGGTTGGAGCCCCGAGATTTTGTGAAATCGGAAACCGCCCATCATCCGGCCAACCCGCGCAACTGGCACGACACCTATATTATCCCTTGGGACGAGCTTTATCTTTATCTGAAATTTGCGGGCGAGACGTTGATTGATGTGACGCTCGCATCGTTCAAAGAGGCATGAGATTATGACGCAAACGCGGACCCATCCCGAAACCGGCAAGCTGTTGCGGCGCGGCGTGCGCCCGCAAACCGTGCGCTTTGGCTCGATGGCGCGGACCGTCGATGTTCCCGGCTGGTATCCCGATGATGACAGCGATTCGATTCATTCGGGGGCCGATTTGAAGGCCTCCGACGAAGCCTATCAGTCGCTGCGTTCCGATTATGCCAAGCATGTGCGCGCCGTCCGCAAAAAGCTTGGCCTCACGCAGGAAGAAGCGGGCTTCATCATCGGCGGCGGCAAGCGCGCGTTCCAGAAATATGAAAGCGGCACCAATCCGCCCAGCGATGCCGCCATCGGGCTCATCGAACTGCTCGCGCGCCATCCCGACGAGGTTAAGACGCTGCGTGCTTTGCGGGGCTAGAGACGCCAAGCGTCGGTTCAGGCCGGATAACGCCGCGCCATCGTTTCCCACCCCTCGCGCACCAGCTGTTCCACCACATCCATATCCACATCCGCCAGCTTGTTGATGTAGAGGCAGGATTTGCCGGTCTTATGCTTGCCGAGCTTTGCCAGCAGCGGGTTGGCCTCGCCCGGTTCGCCCTCGCCCGAATCCCCCGCGCATCCATCCAGCACATAAAGCACCAGATTGGCCTTGCGCGGCGCAAAGCCGGTGCGCATTGCGGTGCCCTTATGGCCACTGTCATAGACATAATCATAGGCCCCGAAGCCGATCATCGACGGCCCCCACATGGTTGCAGGCTCCCCCGTCACCCGCTCGAACAAAGCGAGCAACACCTCCGCATCGGCGCGCCGGTTCGCATCGGGCAGCGCGGCGATATAAGCGCGCGGGTCCACCTCGGTTGCTTTGGTCTTGGGTTCGGCCACGCGAAATCCTCCCTTCGCGGTTGCAACATGGCAAGACTCGGCATAGGGGCTTGCCTTCATCTTCAAGCATAAGGAACTGCAAATGGCAGACGAGATCAAGCGGGTAGTTTTGGCCTATTCTGGCGGCCTCGATACCAGCGTTATCCTCAAATGGCTGCAGACCACTTATAATTGCGAGGTGGTGACTTTCACCGCCGATCTGGGGCAGGGCGAGGAACTCGAGCCCGCGCGCGAAAAAGCCCGTCAAGCAGGCGTCAAGGAAGAGCATATCTTCATCGATGACCTCAAGGAAGAATTTGTCCGCGACTATGTCTTCCCGATGATGCGGGGGAATGCGCTCTATGAAGGCCTCTATCTCCTCGGCACCTCGATTGCGCGGCCCTTGATTGCCAAGCGTCAGATCGAGATTGCCAAAATGGTCGGCGCGGATGCAGTGAGCCATGGCGCGACCGGCAAGGGCAATGATCAGGTGCGCTTCGAGCTTGGGTATTATGCGCTCAACCCCGACATCAAGGTCATCGCCCCGTGGCGCGAATGGGATTTGACCAGCCGCACCGCGCTCATCGACTTCGCCGAAAAGCACCAGATCCCGGTCGCCAAGGACAAGCGCGGCGAAGCGCCCTTTTCGACCGACGCCAATATGCTGCATACCTCCTCCGAAGGCAAAGTGCTCGAAGATCCGTGGGAGGAAGTGCCCGATTATGTCTATTCGCGCACGGTCAATCCCGAAGATGCGCCCGACCAGCCGGAATATATCACGATTGATTTTGAACGCGGCGATGGCGTTGCGTTAAACGGTCAGGCGATGAGCCCCGCAACCTTGCTCGCGGCGCTCAATGATCTCGGCCGCAAACATGGCATTGGCCGTCTCGATCTGGTTGAAAACCGCTTTGTCGGCATGAAATCGCGCGGCATGTATGAAACGCCGGGCGGCACCATCTACCATCTCGCCCATCGCGGCATCGAGCAGCTGACGCTTGATCGCGGCGCGGCGCATCTCAAGGATGAACTTGTCCCGCGTTATGCCGAGCTGATTTACAACGGCTTCTGGTTCTCGCCCGAACGCGAAATGCTGCAAGCCGCGATTGACCATAGCCAGCAAAAGGTCACCGGCACGGTGCGCCTTAAGCTTTATAAGGGGAGCGTGATCGTGGTCGGCCGCAAATCGCCTTATTCGCTTTATAGCGAGAAAGTGGTGACGTTTGAGGATGACGCGGGCGCTTACGACCAGCGCGATGCCGAAGGGTTTATTAAGTTGAATGCGCTGCGCTTGCGGTTGCTGGGCCGACGGGATCGGTAAAAATTTGTCGTGCCCCTGCGCAGGCAGGGGCCCAGTGTGGCCGACGCTGTGTTTTGCGGCCCTAGGCTCCTGCCTTCGCAGGAGCACAGAGTTGGGAGCAGAAATGCGCTTCTTTTCCGATAACGCCGCGCCTGTGCATCCCAAGGTGATGGAGGCGATTGCCGCCGCCAATCGTCAGGACACGGCTTATGATGGCGACAGGTGGTCGGCGCGGTTGGATGCCGCCTTTTCGGAGCTGTTCGAAACCCAAGTGACCGCGCTGTGGGTCGCCACCGGCACCGCCGCCAACTGTATTGCACTCGCCCAATTTGCCCGCCCGCATCAAGCCATACTGTGCCATGAAGAAGCGCATATCGAGGTTGATGAGTGCGGTGCCCCGGCGCTGTTTTCGGGCGGGGCGAAGCTGATGCTCCTCCCCGGCGCGGGCGCGAAGATTGAGGTGGACGCGCTCAAGGCGCGGCTCGGCGCGATCCGCAACGATGTGCATCAGGTCCAGCCCGCCGCGATTTCGATCACCAATGCGAGCGAATATGGCCTTGTCTGGCGGGCCGACGAGGTCGCGGCGATTGGAGATATCGCCAAGGCGCACGGCCTCAAACTCCACATGGACGGTGCGCGCTTTGCCAATGCGGTGGCGAGCGCGGCGAGTGGCGGCGCGTCACCCGCTGACCTGACATGGCGCGCAGGCGTCGATGCGCTGTCGTTTGGCTGCGTCAAAAATGGCGGTATGGGCGCGGAGGCGATCCTGTTCTTTGGCGATTCTGTCGGCGCCGCGCGCGAGCTGCGCAAACGGTCGGGGCATTTGCAATCCAAAGGGCGGTTTCTGGCCGCGCAAATCTTGGCGATGCTGGAGGGCGAGCTGTGGCTCGCCAACGCCCGCGCCGCCAATACGAGCGCGACGCTGATCGGCACGGCAGCGGGTGCGCGCTTGCTCTATCCGGTCGAGGCGAACGAGATTTTCCTGCGCCTTTCCGCTGATGAGGCGGCGGGGTTGCGGGGCAAAGGCTTCGACTTTTATGATTGGCCAAGTCGCGACGGAACAGGCGCGGCGCGGCTGGTCACCAGTTGGGATCAGGACGAAGCCGCCGTGCGCCCGCTCGCCGAGGCGATTGCGGCGCTTTAGGGCGAGGACCCGAATAGTATCCGAAGTCCTGAGCCTGTCGAAGGACGTCCATCGGCAAATTCCAAACCTCGAAACGTGCTTCGACAAGCTCAGCACTTCGGGAAAAAATTAAATTGCAGGCAGCAAAAACCCCCTGTCCTACAGTTTTCCCGCGCGCCACTATCGACCGGTTCGCCCTTATGGAGATTCGCGCATGATCCTGTTTGTCCCGCTTCACGCCCTGGTCCCACCCTCAACATATAGTATGCGGGATACCCCCCGAAATTTGCGTGAAATCTAAGAAGTTTAGGAACGTAAGCGGGTATTTTTGGCAGAAATGAGCCAGTTTGATTTCCTACTTTGTCCAACCACAACATATGGTATCTGATGCGCATTGCGACCTTCAACATTAACGGGATCAACGGCCGCCTCTCCGCGCTGCTCGGCTGGCTGGCGCGGGAGCAGCCGGATGTGGTGTGCTTGCAGGAACTGAAATCCCCGTCTGCCAATTTCCCCGCTGCCGCGCTCGAAGAGGCGGGCTATGGCGCGGTGTGGCAGGGGCAGAAAAGCTGGAATGGCGTCGCGATCCTCGCGCGCGGCTCAACCCCGGTGGAAACGCGGCGCGGCCTTCCGGGCGACCCTGACCCCGCCCAAGCCCGCTATATCGAAGCGGCGGTTGAAGGCATCCTCATCGGTTGCCTCTATTGCCCAAATGGCAATCCGCGCCCGGGGCCGAAATTTGACTATAAGCTGGCATGGCTCCAACAATTCGCAGCCCATGCGATGAGCCTTTATGATAGCGGCGTCCCGGCGATCCTTGCGGGCGATTATAATATCATGCCGACCGACCTGGACGTCTATAAGCCCGAACGGTGGGAGGGTGATGCGCTGTTCAACCCGGAGGTGCGCGCGGCCTATGCGGCGCTCCTCGCCCAAGGCTGGCAGGATGCAATCCGCCAGCTTCACCCCGACGCGCGCATTTACACCTTCTGGGATTATTTCCGTGATGCCTGGGGCCGCAATGCGGGTCTGAGGCTCGACCATCTGCTGCTCTCGCCAGCCATCGCCGAACGCCTGGTCGATGCCGGGGTGGACAAATATGTGCGCGGCCTTGAAAAGCCCAGCGACCATGCCCCCGCCTGGATCGAGATTACCGAATGAAAAGCGACTTTTTGCCGACTCTGGTGCCAAAACAAATCCGTAGTGCTGAGCTTGTCGAAGCACGTCTCTCAACCAAATACACGCCCTTCGACGAGCTCAGGGCTTCGGATATTTGATGACCCATCCCCCCTCCCTCCTTTCCCCGCGCATCCTGATCCCCTTTGTGATCGTGACGCTGATCTGGGGGTCGACCTGGTTCGTCATCCGCGATGGATTGGGCGCGGTGCCGCCGATCTGGTCGGTGACCTATCGCTTCGTCATCGCGAGCATCGGTATGGCGGCCTATCTCGCGGTGACGCGGCAGAGCTTCCGGCTGGATCGGGGCGGCTGGATGCTCGCGGTGATGATCGGCGTGGCCCAGTTCGTCACCAACTATAATTTCGTCTATCTCGCCGAAGGGTTTATCACCTCGGGGCTGGTCGCGGTGGTGTTTGCTCTGCTCATCATTCCCAACAGCCTGTTTTCCTGGATTTTCCACAAAACGCCCCTGTCGCGCCCGTTTCTGGCGGGGGCGGCTATCGCGGTCATCGGCGTCGCGTTGTTGCTCCTCCACGAATATCGCAGCGCAGCGGTGGGCGGCGCGGCAGTGTTGAAAGGCATTGGCTTCACGCTGGTTGCGGTGGTGGCGGCCTCGCTCTCCAATGTAGTGCAGCAAGCCGACAGCGCGCGGCGGCAGAATATGTTCGCGCTGGTCGGCTGGTCGATGGTGATCGGGGCGCTGCTTGACGGGCTTCTGGCGCTGGTGGTGAGCGGCCCGCCGCCGCTTCCCGCCGATGCGCGCTATTGGGCGGGGGTAAGCTATCTCGCGCTCGCCGGAAGCACGCTCACCTTCCCGCTTTATTATGGCATTATCCGCAAGGTGGGGGCGGGGCCGGCGGCCTGGTCGAGCGTCCTCATCCCGGTAATTGCGATGCTGATCTCGACCCTGCTCGAAGGCTTCCACTGGTCGGGCCTTGCGATCGCCGGATCGGTGCTGGTCGCGGCGGGGCTGGTGATCGCGGTGCGGGGGAAGGTCTAGGGTCAGGACCCGTTAAATAGGTCGATCGAGGTTTGGGCCAATTTCGTTCTGTGCAAGGCGGCAAGGCGCAGGGATATAAACATATCTCAAGACTTGCCAACGCAGCACGGGGCGAAATTGGCCAAATCCCTGCGGGACGTCAAAATGGCTTTGATCTCAAAGCAAAACAACCTTGCAGGCAGAATAACTGCCTGACTGCGGCCGTTTTACTTCGATATCTTCGCCATTTTGACGCCTCGACGATCTATTTAACGGGTCCTGACCCTAGCTTGAGCGCGCCGGATCGGTCATCGCCTCGCGGTCGGGCAGCGGATCGACGGCCTGCCGTCCGGGCTCGCGTTCGAGCATGCGATGGATCGGCGGCGGCCAGCTACCTTCATGGAGCGCGCGAATGGCGGCGAAATTATCGGTATCGGCAACCGTCCGCCGCATATTGTGCCGCACATAATCGGTCCAGCTCGGGACGTCATAGCGTTCGACCCAGAGCTCCGGATCACCAAGGTCGCGCAGCAGCCGCCAATGCCGCGCACCATCGCGGCGACGGATGCGGCGTCGCTCGTTCATTGCGGCTAGAAAGGCAAGTTGATTGGCTTCGGCAATATGATATTCGACCGTGATCACGACTGGCCCGGACCGGGGCTCGATGGCGACCGCAAGATCAGGCTCATGCCAATGGTTGGAAAGGTCGAGATTGAGCGCCTCATCGGGTGCAACCGGAAACAGCAGCGCGGCAATAAGGCCGGCCGCCATGATCGCGGTCGCAACATACAGCGCCAGCGCGATGCTGCCATGCTGGGCAATTGCCCCGGCAAGCCAGGAACCGACCGCCATCGCGCCGAAGGTGCCCATCTGGTAGAGCGAGAGGGCGCGCCCCACGACCCAACGCGGCGCATTCATCTGTACCGAGACGTTGAAGCTGGAAAGCGCCGCAACCCAGCCCATCCCGGCAAGGAACAGGCCGAGCATGGTCACCGGGAGAATGCGACTGGCCGCAACTATGGCAGTTCCGACTGCGACCAGCAGGATGGCGGCGCGGATAAGGCGTTCGGCATTTTGCGTCCGGCGCAGGCGCGAGGCTCCATAGGCTCCGAGTACCGCGCCCGCTCCGAATGTTCCGGACAGAAGCCCGAAGATGGTGGCATCGCCCGCGACCAGATGGCGCGAGACGAGCGGCAACAGCGAGGGCACGGCGGCGGCGCCCAGTCCGAACAGGGCGGCTCTCAGAATGACGCGCATGATGGCGGGCGACGCGCTGACATAGCGCACCCCGGCGAGCATGGCGGCCCCCACGGTTTCGCGCGGGAGATTGCTGCCGTTCTGCGGCGCACGCCACCGCGCCAGCACCGCAATGAGCGGAATATAGGAGAGCGCATTGAAAGCGAAGGCAGCAAAGGACCCTGCGACCGCTACGATAATCCCGCCAAGCGCGGGACCAACGCTGCGCGCGATGTTGAACCCCATCGAATTCATCGTCACTGCTGCGGGGAGGGTGGCGCGTGGCACCATGTCGCCGACCAGAGCTTGCCACGCCGGACCGTTCATCGCGGTGCCGCAACCGATCAGAAAGGTGAACATGAGGAGGCTCACCGGGCTCAGCATCCCGCGCCATGCGGCAAAGGCAAGCAAGGCCGAGCAGACCAGCATGAAGCTTTGCGCATAGAGCATGATCGAGCGCCGGTCATGGCTATCGGCAATCGCGCCGGCGAACAACGACATCACCATGATGGGCAATGTGACCGAAGCTTGGACCAGCGCAACCTGCGTCGCGGTACCGCCCAGCGACAACATCAACCAGGCCGCGCCGACGCCTTGAACGAGACCGCCGAAATTGGACGCCATGCTGGCGAACCAGACATTACGGAAAATCGGGATCGAGAAAGGACGCGGCGGCGCGGGATCGGCAACGGGCGAGGCGGTTTCGGTGGTCAACGCTGGCGTGCTCCTGCAACATCAAATCCTCCCCGCTTGCGAAGCAAGGGGGGAGGGGGACCGCTCGCGCAAGCGAGTGGTGGAGGGGTCGCGCC
>JAEXAW010000035.1 GCA_023458055.1 Pseudomonadota bacterium | reverse complement strand
TTGGCATTGGGCCCTCGGCGCTGACGGAGGCCATGGGCATGCTCAACCACCATTTCGCAGCAGCCGCCTGATCGGCGCAGAGCGACAGCCTACCTCTGACTGCCGCCAATCTTTGCAACAGAGCCATTAGCATATTTCGCCAGCAGCCCGGCCACGCTGCCATCATTGTCGGTCACGACATCGGTCTCGGTTTTTAGCAGAACCGCAATTTCGAGAAAGCGTTTAAAGGCGAGGGAGTTGACGGAAATCACGTCGACTCCATCTTCCAGTGGCATCTTTCTGTGCTTTTTTTGGTAGCCGCGCTGCACAATCAGCTCGTCGGATGGGCCTTCGACCAAAATGGACCGCTTAGCGAGAATAAGACGCAGCGTGTCGTGGCCCGGCAGCTTCATGAAATAGTCTTGTGTTGACGTATTTGCTAAATCAGAAAGCCGAACGCCGCTGCCTCGCTGGAACAGGAGCACCGACTCTACGCCCAGTTTGTTCAGCACAAAGCTGCTATGGGTCGTAATAAAAATCTGTCTCGTGCCCGCGTTCGCGGAAATATGCCCGATCAACTCGTTGAGGCTGGCGTAGGAGAGATGGTTTTCCGCCTCTTCGATCAGGATGATGTGGGACTTGGCGGACGTCTCCATCGCGAGCTTGATCTTGACGGCGTTCTGCTCACCCTTGCCGACAAGCGTGAGCGGAATGTCGTCGAGGTGGGGCATTACCCCTGCCTCCCAACTCGCACGGGCCGACGTGTCGAGCGAAACAGATATGGTTTTCTCGCTGATCTTCCCTTTTTTTAGAGCAAGCGCGTCATTGATTGTTTTGACCTTGGGCTGCTCCAGAAAGCGGTCCTTCATCAGACGATAAGTGAGAGCAAGATCGACTTTTTCTTGTGCCGACAGGCTCTCTTTAACAATGTCCACGACATACCTGCTTGCGGCAGCATTGTTCTTGAGCGTGCTGGCGTCGATGAGGCTCGCGTGAAGTGGAATGTCGCGAGAGTGGGCAATGTCGTTGCCTGCAAAGTTGCGCCATACGATACGATAATATTCAATCGGAACGGTGCGAATTTCTGCGGGATCGCTGACATACTGAATGAAGTCTTCGGCATGTGATGGATTAAGCTCAATGCTGAGCGATACGCCGGGGCGGTCTATTTTAAGCGAATTGTGATCGCCCTTGAGCTTAGTCAGGTTCGGGTCGTCGGCGAGATAAACCTCAAGGAGGATGTGCGGGGGGTGTGGTTTCTCGCCTGCTGCTAGACTATCGATGTATTTGCGTACAAGGTCGAGATTGAACAGATACGGGTGCATCTCCACCACAAGCGGTCGGCCATTGAGCTGACCGGACAACGCGAGGTGAACGGCTTCAAGAAGCGTAGATTTTCCGCATTCGTTGTTTCCGACGATCACGTTTAGATTGTCGTTCATTATGACATCCGCTGCTTTTAGGCAGCGGTAATTTTGAATAACGACGCGATGTATGAACACTTTGACACTCCCCCTGTGTCCTAGAATAGCATCGAGACTCCCTGAAGCAAAAGGTCAATATCCGCCTGTTGGTTGCTCGGCCATGGTTCAGAGCGCGAAACTCCTGAAGGCATCCAATCCGCTCAGGGTTGACCGGGAGTGTCCAGAGGAGCTCGAAAGCTCCTCGGTTATGGGTCAATGGGAGCAGGAACGCTTCCTTGTCGATGGGATTTGGGGAGGGCCGAAGTCTCCCCATTGGCGCGGAACTGGCTCGATGCCGTTTGAACCGCTGAAATATCCTTTCTGTTCAGTCTGTTGCAGGATGTTTGCGACGGAGAAAAGGTGGTGGCGTGGCTTTGCCACTCGCTGCCCTCCGGCTCTCTACAGCGCAATGTGGAAGCGCGTTCGCCTCCGGGCCGGCACGGCCGCCGCCGCGCGATCCTCAACAATTTTGCTAAGGGCCTTGCCCTCGCGCCAGCAAGGTAAGTGGAACCGTCCGGGGCGGCATCCCCAGCCTTCCGCACCCCGAGGGGCTTGTGCATGCCGGGTGATCCCCCTCCACCCCGGTCGCCCTTGCTCGTTGCTACCCCAGTCTCGGCGACGGCCAGAAGGTCAGGCGCGGCGTTCCGCTTCGCTGACCTTCAGACCCGAGGATCAGAGACATGACCAACATATCCGAGAGCAGCCCCCGCATCTATGTGGCCTGCCTTGCCGCCTACAATAGCGGCTATCTGCATGGGGCTTGGATCGACGCGGATCAGGACGCGGACCAAATCAGGGATAAGATTGTGACCATGCTGGCACGGTCCCCCATCGCGCACGCAGAGGAATACGCCATCCACGACTTTGAAGGCTTCGAGGGCATCACGATCAGCGAATATGCCGGCATCGACACCGTGGCGCGTATAGGCGCTTTCATCTCAGAGCATGGCGCACTCGGCGCGGGCTTGCTGGAGCAGTTCATCGGCGACATGGACCAAGCCGAAACCGCCTTGCAGGACTGCTATCATGGTCAGTTTGGCAGTCTCGCCGATTACATGGAGGAACTGACCACCGAGAGCATCACGATTCCCGAGGCGCTACGCTACTATGTCGATTGGCAGGCAATGGCGCGAGACGCTGAAATGAGTGGCGACCTTTTCACCGTAGAGACCGCACATGATGAGGTCCATGTGTTTTCCAGCAGATGAAGGCCGGTCGCTTGCTCGCACATGCGGGCGACGACTGTAAAACTCAACGAGATAGTGTTAAGAAGAAAATAACCAATATTGATCGCGTTAGATGATCAATATATCTGCTTTGAGCATCTTATATTACTTGAATAGATACTTGAATCTCTCTTGTCCGGGCGCAGCCTCGCGCGCCCCGGCTTTGAGAGGTGACGCCATGCTAAGCATCGACTGGCGTTTGCCGGCGGCATACAGACACGCGAAGCAAATTCCGGCCGCCGGTTTCGCTTGGGAATACCTGCGCCGGAATGACGATTATCGTCAGGACTTCGAGACCATCGCTAGGACCGGGGAACCGACCGGCAGTGACCTCGAAATGTTTGCACATCGCTGGGGCTTGCGATTTCCCGTGCGATCCCGACGCGCAGCATGACCCGCAATCGCCGATCTGGAATCCGAATCTTCACCCGCAAGCGGTGATGTTGTCGCCGGTCGATCACAAGAACGGCGATACCGAACCAATATTGACGCTGGCGCATCTCGATGGCCTTGACTTGCGCCGCGCCGCCGATGGTTGGCACGGCATCTGGCAGGTGGATGGCGTCGCGCATCAATTCTGGCTGCCCGATGCCGTGCCCGATGCCGCCGCATTCTACGCCGTCACGTTGCCGATGGATTCGTTTCTGGAACTGCGTGCTCACGCGGCCCGCCGATTTTGGCGGTCCCTCAACGGTCGCGCGCCCGGTCCTGATTTCCGAGCCGTGCCTGCCCAACTCCGGCAATGGCATATCTTGACCCTGCGCGCGCTTGACGCGCGGTTGCGCGGCGAAAGCTATCGCACCATCGCTGAAGTCCTGCTCGGCTTTCGCGGCACGAAGGAGGATTTCGAGAGCGATCCGCGCAAGAACAAAGCCCGCCGCCTGGTCGCGCACGGCATCAAGATGATGCGCGGGGGCTATCGCCTTCTGCTCCACTATCCGATCAAGCCCGACAAGCGTTGATGGGCACGGCCATCGACCTCACGCCCTATTGGCTGCCGCCTGCTCCAGAATCTTCCGATAGCCTTCACGCGATAGCCATTGCGCGCGTTCGAGATGGCTTTGCCAGCAACGGCGGGTCAGCAGTTCCTCAGCGGCCGGATCACGGTGCAGCACGATCCGCGCGACTTCCTTCCAGTCCGCGCCCTCGGCCTTCGCATCCAGCAAACGCAGATATGTGACGTAATGTTGTTCGTCATAGACGGTTATGGTGTCGCCGGTCGGCGCTTCATCGTCCACATCTGGATCGAGTTCGACGGGAACCCGCATAGTCATTCCCCGTATCCGAGAGAGCTTTGTCTGCGGTGCGCCCCCGCAAACGATTCTCTCTGACTCTTGGTGATCGGGGAGTTAGTAACCGTCACGAAACGGCCCCATGGCCTTTAGCTCGGAAAGCCTGTTGTATACGCCACAGGCTCCCCGACCATAGGTCAAGGAGTTGGTGCCGTTCTGGCTGGCACCGGCCATTCGTGAGGGGTTACTACGCCCCAGAGCAGCGCGTCTGCTCCGCTGCGATTCTTAACCGAACCGCGTGGGAATGTCTCTGGCTTTTCGGCGCAGCAGGCAATGAGCCGCTGAAATCCCTCATCTATTGGCCGCGCACCGCCCCGAAGGGGGTGCCGCCAGCGCATAGGCGCAAATGCGGCACGCTACGCGCCGCCGATCCCTCGCCATGGTTCGCCACAGTCCGCTGCCGCCCCCGGCAGCCCAATCCCGACTGGAGGTGATCCATGCCCAACCCACTTGCGGGCCTGCCGCCGCGCCTGTTGCGCACCAAGGAAGCCGCGCGCTTCCTCGGCATATCCATCCGCACCCTTGAGAAGCATCGCACCTATGGCACCGGGCCGACCTATCGCAAAGTCGGCGGTCGCGTCCTCTACACCGTCCGCGATCTGGAAGACTGGAGCGCGGCGGGCGAGCGCAAATCCACCCGCGACAAGACCGCCGGCACCGTCTTTCCCGCGCGTCCGCTTACGCCCGAAGAACGGGGCGACTGCTAGATGCTGCGCGAGGACGACCACGATCCCGCACAGCCGACCGAGGACAGCGAGCGTAGCCGCCTAGACCCCTTCGTGGTCGCAACCGGCGACGCGCCGCCGCGCGACCAGCGCGACTTGATGGAACGGCCGTTCTTCTCGCTGGCGAAGACCCCGCGCACCAAGCCGATTCTTTACAAGGCCGCCGACATAGAGGTGCAGGTGTTCGGGATGCCCGAGCATGGCATGGCGACCATTTGGGACGCCGATGTGCTGATATGGGCGGCCTCGCAGATTGTCGCGGCCGAGAATGACGGCCTCAGGACTTCGCGCTTCGTCCGGTTCACACCCTACCATCTGTTGCGCGCCATCGGCCGACCGACCGGCAACCGGCAATATCTATTGCTCAAGGCTGCGCTGGCGCGGCTGCAATCGACCGTCATCGCCACCACCATCCGCAACGGCCCGCATTGGCGTCGCCGGCAATTCTCATGGATCAACGAGTGGGAGGAAATGACGACGCGCGCCGGCCGCGTCGAGG
>JAEXAW010000059.1 GCA_023458055.1 Pseudomonadota bacterium | reverse complement strand
TCCTTGTTGGATAGATAAACTATTTGTTTGAGGATTTAAAGTAACATAAGCACCTAGTGGAAGGGTAATTAGTGGGTTACAATGTCCACTTGGAATATTGTAGGCAATCGGTTTATGACAAGATCTTAGTGTGCGTTTAAGTAAGTTGTCTGTTTCTTTTTTATCATAAACATTGAAGTCACCTAAAATAATTCCCGCTGCATCGTTTAGCTTTCCACTATATTTGAGTTGCATGAGTAATCGGTCAACCGCATAAACAGGTTCATTAACTTCTTCGATAAATAAAATTTTTCCTCGTGTATCAATTTCATAAGGGGTTCCGAGCGTCGAACAAATAATCGTCAAATTTCCCCCAACTAAAATTCCGGAAGCGGGACAAACGGTTTGATTATAATACGGAACATCAATCATATCAAAACTTGTCTCTCCCATAATAGTTTCTAAAAAATGATTAGTCGTTGTTTCATTTTTAAGGAGAAGATCTTTTAGCATGGGGCCATGATAGGTGATCAGATGATGGTATTGATTGAAGAAAAGGTGCAAGTAAGTAATATCACTATAACCGATAAATGGTTTCGGATAGTTTTCAAATTTGAAGTTTTTAAAGTATGGAATAATCCGATTACAACCGTATCCGCCCCTCATACAAAGGATAGCATCGACTTCATCATCTGCAAACATCATCATAATATCTTCTGCTCGTTGGCGATCCGATAATCCTGCTAAGTAACCTTTTCGTTCAAAGCAACTAGGAGTGATGATTACATCAAAACCCATTTCTTTTAAAACTTCCTCTCCTTTAAAGACGGTTTCTGCTTCTAATGGTCCTGCCGGTGCCACGATTGCTATTTTCCCTCCCATTTTTAATGGTTTTGGTTCAATCACGCTCTCTTCCCCCTTTATTGTTCTAGCAAATGAAGTGCTGATAACACTTGTAAACAAACCCCGATTTTAATGGCTTCTTCATCCACATCGAATGTATTCTCATGCAAAGCTGCTTGAATTCCTTTATGAGGATTTGATGTTCCTAAATTATAAAAGCATGATGGAACAGCCTCCGCAAAATACGCAAAATCTTCAACCCCAAGACTTGGATGCTCCATAATAATTACATTATCTTCTCCAAGTAGCTTCCTTGCGACATGAGCAACAGCATCTGTAATGGCGTGAGCATTAATAAGTGGTGCATAGCCTTCTTCAATACGAACATCTGCACTTCCTCCAAAAGCTTTTGCAGTGTTTTCTGCAACTTCAATGATCCGTTTTTTCATAAAAACACGTGTCGTTTGATCAAGGGTGCGTAATGTTCCTTTAATTGTGACTTGATCACAAACAATATTCCCAGCCGTTCCTCCCTCAATAATCCCCAAACTAAGAACAGCTGTTTCAAATGGAGATAAGTTACGACTAATCAGACTTTGCAATGCCGTAATGACATGTGCCGAAATTAAAATTGCATCGATTCCATCTTGTGGATAGGCTCCATGTGCTTGTTTTCCATTAATGCTTATGATAATGGTGTCACTTGCCGCATGACACTTTCCATAATGAAATCCTACCTCACCCACATTTAAAGTTGGACGAACATGAAGTCCTAATACATGATTGACTTTCGGGTGTTCCAGACATCCTGCTTCAATCATTGGTTTAGCTCCACCTACTGTTTCTTCAGCTGGTTGAAAAAAAAGTTTAACATTCCCTTTAAACTCTTCTTTTAGCTGTTGAAGGATATAAGAAGCCCCTAATAAAATTGTTGTATGAACATCATGTCCACAAGCATGCATTTTTCCTGGTATTAATGAGGCATATAGTGCCCCTGTTTTCTCTTCAATGGGAAGAGCATCCATATCTGCTCGTAACCCAATTGTTTTCTCTCCCGGATTTCCCTCAATTAAGCCAACGATGGCTGTTTCTCCAATAAGTTGGGTTACTTTTATATTCCACTGTTGTAAATAGTCTAAAACTAACGCCGATGTTCGGTATTCCTCTAGACCTAGTTCAGGATGTTGATGTAAGTCGCGACGAATAGCAATGAGTTGTGGATAAATGGTATCGACCATTTCCTTAACTTTTTGATACATCTCTAATCCTCCTATATACTATAAGATAATTCATTATATGAAATCACCTTGTTAAAAAATGTATAGTCAACTCATTATTTTTAAGTGTGGTTAAAAACAAAAAAAGTAGAAAATCTTCAATTAAGATCTTCTACTTTTTGTTTATTTAATTAATAATAAAGCATCTTCTTTTGAAATAGGTTTTGAGAAATAATACCCTTGGATATTATCAATATCCATCTGTTTCAGTATTTCTAATTCCTCTTCATTTTCAACACCTTCTGAAATGACGGGTAATTGTAACGAATGTGCAATATCGATAATCAGTCGGACAAGGCTTTTAAATTCATCTTGCTTCCCCATCCCTTTAATAAAACTACGATCAATTTTCACCTTTGATAAAGGCAAATTAATTAAATAGTTCAATGATGAGTAGCCTGTTCCAAAATCATCAAGTGAAATAG
>JAEXAW010000077.1 GCA_023458055.1 Pseudomonadota bacterium | reverse complement strand
GCTGTTCAACAAACTCAAGAACTGGCGCAGGGTCGCGACACGCTACGACAAGACCAAGGAATCCTACCTCGGCTTCGTCGCGCTCGCCTCAGTCAAACTCTGGATACCCTTTGTCCACGAAACCTAGAGATTCCAATGAGAATGAGTCGTTCGCACTTTCCAAAGTGACTCATTGCGTTGCCTCGTGCCTCTCCATTCCGCGAAACTGACCTATGTAGAGGCAGGACCAGCGTAGAGCTTTTCAAGCTTGCGCTGCGCTGGCCCTGCCTTGCACAACGTATAAGTTGTTTTGCTTCAGCCCATCGCGTTGCGATGGGCTTCCTAAATTAGCCTAACCGATTCTGAAGGATGTTGACGCCTGTCCGGAAATGGTCGGGCAAAACGGAATGCTGCCGAACATTTAACTTGTGGCCCGAGTCAAGGGATGGCTGCTACAGAGGACAAAGGGGTCTATCCGTAATCAGCAGCTGTATTGGCTGTGGCGGACGTTCCAAGTGCACAATGCCCGCAGCAGCAAGGCGCCCTATTCCTAGTCATACCGGCTCAACCGCAGAGCGCCTAAAAGCGGACATTGTCGTGGATAGGCTTGGGTGGCCGGGTTTGGGACGAAGCCGTCATTCCTCCCCGCATCGCAAAAACGTCGGTTTTCGACAAGGGCCGATTTACGCGCACCGGGCCAACCCCGTCGATTGCCATGGCCGTACGTAGGTGATGCAGTGCATCCCGCGGCGAGGACGAGTCATCGGGACTTACGCAACGGCCCAGTGCCTTCGCCCTAGGGGCGGAACGCCGGCAGCGAATTTCGGAAGTCGTCCCGGTCGTCGGACCCGCCGCCCGCGGCGTAGGAGTCGAGCCGCAGCGCGTATTCGGCGATGGCGATCGCGGCGAGGTCCTCGAGCTGCCCGCGCTCGACGTCGAGCTGTCCGTGGACGGCAAGGACCGATCCGTGCGCCACCTCCGATCTGAGCTTGTACATGCGCGCGACTAGCTGCCGAAGGTTCATCCCGGGGAGCACCTGCTGTGAGGCGGGAATGTCCACGAGCCGTGCGATGAGCTCGACAATCCCTTTCTCCATCAGTCCGCCGCTCAGGACGTCGAGCGAGATGACCAGCATGACAACGGCGGTGAAGTCGGCGTCGGCTAGGCAGGCGCGGCCAAACCAATGGCAGGCGTTGAACCAACGTTCCGCGAGTTCCGGGCATTTGTGGGTCGGGGTGACCTCGGTAGCCGCGTCAATGCAGCGGCCCGCGGCCGCGAACAGCCCGGCGCCCGACGCGATGATCTGCGCGGCAAGGCCGGGCGGACCCGACACGCCGGGGCGGTTTATGCGCCACCGCCGCGACACGTCGCGATTAGGAAGCTGGCTGAGCCCGTTCACCGCCAGGGGCGGCACGCTGTCCGCAGCGGTTGACAGCAGGTGCCGGTGGCCGCGCTGGATGGTCAGCCGCACGGTGTCGAGCGCCACCCTGGCCGCCAGCAACCCCCGCCGATTCGACTCGTCGCGGCTGAAGCCGGTGACGTGCGCGCACGCGACCCACTGGTCGTGGTGGATCAGGCTCGCGAGCGAGCGAGCGTTCGCGACGTTCTCGGGCAGCGAGAAGTCGCGGCCGCCCGAGAAGGTCCGGGCCACAGTCGACGGTCTGAGCTGACGTCGTCGAACCGCGTCCAGCAGGGACCGCAGGCCGGCGACGACCGGTCCCTTCGGGACGCGGCGCTCCGCCCAGATACGTTTGAGCGGTGCTCGCCATGGCGGGTCGGCGCCCATGCGCAATGCCACCTGATCCGGCCACGCGGTTCTCGGCACGAACTCGACTGGGCCGACCACGAACGGCGCGGCCTCCTGCCCTATAAACACCCAGGCCGGGACATGGTGCATCAGGTCAAGGCCGAGTGCCGCCGCGGAGCGCTGCAGGTCGGCTCGCAGCGCGGTCCAGCGGGCCCGGAGGTCCGGCTCCCTCAAGAGATCGTCGAGGTTGCGCCCGAGGCAGTGGGAGACCGCCATCCGCCACTCGTCGCGCGATACGGCGCGCTCGAGCGCGGGGTCGTTTTTCCGGAAGCGGTCGGCGATTTGGGCGACCGCGTCGAGCGCGGCGTCCGTGGTAGGATAGCCGCCCTCGATGAAGCCGCCGAGCGGGGGGTAGGCACCCGACCGCCGGGAGGCGAACTCCGGGCTGGACTCGTCCTGACACGCGAGCGTGTCGTCCATCACGGACTGCAGGAGGGCGGCGTAGGAGGTCATAGGCGGCATCCTAGCGGCATGAGACGGGCGCGTTGGTCGACCCTGAGGCAGACTGATAGTTAATAATGAACCAATCTTTACTTAGCCTCCACAGGAGCGATGGAACGACACCCGCGGTTGGAGTCCTGAACTTCACTATCTTGTTGAGGCCGAGCGTGAAATCAAACTGGGCATTGGGTTTAGGCGGGCGCATGACTGTCATGTGGGAAAGCGCTCCCCCCAAACGGAAAGCCTTTCCCACGTCGCCTAACGCTTCAGCCTAACCCGCAGTCGCCGCGCGCGTTCGCGGAACGCGTCCTCGCCGCCTTCGAGTATGTCACAAACCTTGCGGCGGATTTCGGCGTCCTCCAGCCCCCCGGATGAATATTCGATCGTCGGCAACCCCGCGGCCGCGTGCGACCCTGCCTGTGCGACGATGACCTGATCCGCATCGGTATTGATCACGAGGTTGGCGTTGTGCGTCACCATGATCACCTGGCGCTTGCTCTTGGCGTTGATGAACAGAGACACCAGTTCGACGAACACCGATTGGGGATCGAGATTTTCCTCCGGCTGATCGATGATGAGCGGGCGATCGTCCGCATCATCGAGCGCGAGATACAGCAGGAGAAGAACGATCCCGCGCGTGCCCGGCGACAGCTTGCGGATATCGATTCCATCATAGGCCAGTTCGTACCGCACCGATATGTGGCCGGTTCCGAACACCCAATGCGCAAACCGCTTCGACCAGTCACGGAACGCCTCCTGCTCCGTCGGCGCATAGGGTGCGTGCGCCAGTAGGTCCTTCCAGTATTTGTGGATGAACGCCGATACCGCCGCGCGCACGTCGGCAGCGGTGCCCGTCTGCCACACCGGCTTCAACTCCGCCTCCGCACGCCGGACGAGCGACCCCCGACCGTAGAACGGGCCGGCGCGACGGCAGTCGATGAGATGCACCTCTGCGAAGTCCGCCCAGCTTTTCGCATCGACAACCCGCGTAACCAGAACGCTCAGCTTTCGGATTGTGCCCGTCTCGACCGCGAGGCGTGCCATCAACGGCGCGTACAAGTCCACAAGCGCCTGCTGCTCGCTGATCAACGCGCTGAACAGGCGCTCATAGGCATCTTCGCGATCGACCTGCAGCGCCTTCCGCCGCTCTGCAGCTCCGTTCGCATCCTCGAGCGCCTTGCGCAGCGCCGCAAGCGCACCGTTTTCCGACGCCATCCGCTTCGACAGGGCCCCATACTGGTTTCGCACCACGGTGTCCGCACTGATCAACCCTTCAAGCCTGCCCATCTCGGCGCGCAGGATCGCGACTGTTTGCTCGGTGAGATCCGCATCGTCTGCGATCAGCGGGGCCGTCGGGACACCCGGCGGGGGCGGCGCTGGCGGCACGCCCTCGATTTTGGCGACCTCGCCATCAACCCAAGCCAGATATCCGACCAGCGAGGCATCGACATCGCCTTGAAAGACGAGAAGGAACTCGTCCCACTGCTTCGTCGAGAGCCCGGAATTTCGATGGCGCGACTGTATCTCGCGCAGAATCTCCGGCGCCTTGGTCGCTTTCGTGCGCCGGACCTCATCCTGCATCGCGACGAAAGTACGACGTTGCGCGGCATAGGCCTGCGACGCCGTAAGTCGCCCCTGCAAGGCGGTGTTCAGCGCGGCATGGCGCTGGGCCTGCTGCTCCGTCCCCTTCACGACCAGTTTGGTGAGGTCGGCACTGTAGCCGGCGATGAGATTCTCTTTTTGCTTGATCTGAGCGTCATAGGACTGAACCAACGCCTCCTTCTCAAGCTCATCGGCGATGCGGTTGGAAATCGCCCCGATCGCCTCTACTTCACGCCCACGTGCAAGTTGAAAGCGGTGAGTGCGATGTCCGCGCAGGGTTTCGAAGTCTAGCGCACCCTCCCGCCCTTCGACCGGGTGCGCCTCGAATATAACGCGCTCAATTTCGTGAAGCAGGCCTTCGGACGCGCCATCGGCTGAGCACAAATCCTCGACGAACTGCTGCGACAGATACCGCGCGCTCGGATAAGAAGATGGATTGTTCGCGTCGCGACCGTCAAGAAACCGCGACACCACTGCGCCGGCAGCCCGCGTCAGCTTAACGCGGGCCTCTCCGACCAGCGGCTTGGCGCGCGAGAGAAATGAAGGGCTGACGCCTTCCTCATCCTCCCAGACTGCAGGCGGCACGGAATCACACCCTGCGGCGATCATATCAGCAAGGGCGGTCTTACCTGATCCGCGCGCGCCGATGATCGCTACCAGTCTCGCGTTCAGCGGGATCGATGGCGTCGAAACCCACGGCGCATTCTCGATTTCCACGCTCGCGATGACCTGAGACGGCATTGCGGTCTTGGGCGGCTCCGACGCGACAAAGGCGCGTCCGGCAGGGTCGATATAGGCCTGACGCAAGGCATCAAACGTCACCGCGCCTTTGATCCACGTAAAGCGATCCTGGACCGGCTGTCCGACGGTCGCATTGTCATGCGCGTCGCTGCCGTGCAGGCACGGCTTGCAGCCATTGTATCGCCGCGTCAGCTCTTCGACGGTAACGCCGCGTTGGCCGGTCCAGAACTCGCGCTGCGCAACGCTGCTCGCGAAGATGATATGCGCAAACTTCTCGATTTCCTGCCGGATGGTGGCATCGGCTGCCTGCCGCACCCCCGAGGTGCCGTCCCCCTCTGCGCCTGCCACTGCGATCAGCACATTTGCCTGTGCCCACTCACTCGCCTCGTACACCTTGCGCAGCTGGTCGAAGTCGACCTTGAACTGCGTTGCGCCGATCGCGAGCGCCGCGCGATCGTCCGTGGCCGTGGCCGTGGCGTCGACCCGCCGGCCGAGCCTGATCAAACCCTCACGGGTGCAATCGAACACGTCCCCAAACGCCGAGAACTGCAGACGGGTGAGCAGCAAACGGGCCTCATTCACATGGTTCGGATCTTCCGGACTGACCAGCAGATGCATGTTCACGAAGCCCGTTTTCGCCGCGACGCTCAGGCGCAGTTCGATATTGGGGAAGATCAGCGAGACGTTCGCAAGCCGGCCCGCATCCTTGTGCAATCGAACCTGCTCATATGTCTCGGTCAGGTAATAGTCGGTGACCCCTAGTGCCTCGATCATGGGCGAACGCGTCTCGATGTTCGACAGGTAAGTCTCCCAGGCTCCGACCCCGCCGAACTGGTTATTGAGGACCGTCCCCGGCGAATGAATATGCGGTTCCCATCGCCGCCACTCAGATCCTCTCGTTAGCATAAACCCCACATATGTTGAACGGCTTGTGCAATAATCAGACCATGGTGGCAGCCAATAGTCAATGCGGCAGGTCCAAGTCGCTGGCTCGATAACCCGACAATTTTGACACCGAGAACCGATACGGGTCCGTGCTGTTTCTTAGGTTCAGAAGGTAACAGAATGCCCGCTGGCTGATGCCAGCTGAGTGCCCGCTTCTACCATGCCACCGCCGAAACCTGCCAGTCTGCAACCGGCCCAAAAGCCACCAAAATCGGAAGCCGGATCAAATGGCCGCTTCCGATGTAGGAATGACAGTTATGGGGAGCGAGATTGGACGAGGCCGTCAAGGTCCGATGCGATGGGGCACGCTACATTCAAACGAGTCAACCTGCATAGTGGGAATTGTACGAGTGACTCAATCGCCCATTTTCGATTAACTCGCCATTCTATGCAAATGACCGCTGTCGTGATTGGCTGCCCGAAAGCTGCCTGTCAGGATACAACCCCAAGGCGGTCATCAACGACCGCTTCAGAATTCTCCAATAGCGGTCATCGTTTGGCGATGCTATCTGAGGGGCATGATCAAACGTCTCATTCTAGCCGCCTTTTTGGCTCTAGCTGCTTGCAGCGCGCCGACCTCGCCGGGGGCGATGCTCTTGCAACACCCCGACGACCCGGCGGCTAAGATTGAGTATTTCGTTCAGCGGCCAACAGGCGACGGACCTTGGCCAACCGTTATCTTTCTGCATGGCCATCAAGCAGGCCTGGAAAATGTAGGTGGCCGGGCCTTTGTCGATTGGGACGTTTTGTCTCGTTTTGCTGATGAAGGGTATCTGGCCGTTGCTATATCATTGCCGGGATACGGCAACTCGACCGGCCCCAAGGACTTCGCTGGCCCCTTCACCCAAGGTGCCGTTCTGGCCGTGATGCAGAAGCTGAAGAATGAGAAACAGGCTATACCTGACAGAATTGCAATTCAGGGGACAAGTCTGGGGGCGGTGACAGCGGCTCTTCTCGGTGCGCAAGAAAAGGACCTCGCTGGGTTAGTGCTCATTTCTGGGCTCTATGATCTTTCCGCCTTTTTTGAGCAGCGTGACTCTCCCGCAGCCAAGAGCATCAGAGCCGCAGCGATCGCGCAAACAGGTGGCGGTGCTGATGCGCTGAAATCGCGCTCGGCCCTATACGTGGCGGACAGGATCGAGGCAGATACGCTCATCCTGAACGGTGCGCGAGATGAGCGCACCGACCCGGCGCAGGCCGTTGATCTGGCCAACCGGATCAACGCTGCCGGCGGTCATGCGTCGGTGCAAATCTTCCCGGATGCTGGACACCAAATCCCTTTGGCGGATCGGGAGGAACGGATCGATGCATTCATTGATGGAGTTCTCAAGCCTTAAGGTGCTGCGGATGCCACAAGGGTTCTGCTGAAACGGACCTTCCAGATTCCACCCTATCTGGGTCGTTACGCCATTTCCTTGAGTCACCTCTAACCGGACGTAAGAGTCAATCTGGCTGGAATCCGCAACCTGCATTCCGTTGAGACACTCTTGGCTGTGCAGAGGAATGAAATTGACCTTTCCCACAACCAAATAGGCATCATTATGCATTCAATTCGTAATGATCGAGACGGTCGTGAAAATGTTTATGCTCCCAGCGAATGCCTAACTGACCGAGCCCATCGCGTAGCGATGGGCAAACTTTACCCGCCAACGATAAGTACAGCAGGGCCAGCGTTGCGCCGTGTGGGTAGCTACACGCTGGCCCTGCTCATCAAGGTCGTCAATCGGTTTATTTCTGACACTCTGCCGTCTGCGATCAAAACATTCTGCCGCATCGCTTCATTTGGAATGCCCCGCAGACGTTCGCGGTTTGTCCACACGCATAAGTTGGCAATATTAACTCTTGAACCGATGCGTTTTGTATGTGACTATACACATACAAAACGAAACTAGTGAGAGCGTGGGACCGATTTGTTATGGCTTTGAAAGAACGAATTGATGACAATGTTGTCGAGTTTCCGGGTCGTACCGAAGAAAATTGCGCTCGATCGGTTTCTGGATACAATTTACTCATTCTCCGAGAGTTGGAGCTTCAAAAGGTGTCGATCAACAAACTCGCTATCGAGTTGGACATGACCCGCTCCAATCTCACCAAACAACTACACAGTTGTCGCTCTCTCAGCGAAGATAGGCTTTATGAGGCTTTCGCATTTCTCGGAATTGATAAGGATCGCGCACTCCTGGCGGTCGAATGGGTCGGCGATATCGACATTTATCGGTCGAATGCAGCATGTGCGGTGACCGAAATGATGCGCGAATTGCGACGGGATTTATTGGGTGACCGCCGGGACGACCTGGTAATGGATTTCAATCCAATTGTTTTGCATCAAGCTGCCAAGCTTGGAGTGGATGCAATTTTCAACCATCAAGAACGCGTTATGCGCTTAGATTTGCAGGTCGGTTAGGCAGTTCGCGTAACTTGGGAAGGCTTTGAAATAACGCGGCTGTGGTTGGCGATCCATTCCAATGGAGAGATGGGTTCAGGTTCTCCTTTCTGGAAAGGCAGCGCCGAATAACCCGTATCCACAAAGGCAGGGACATCGAGTGATGAGCCATCGATCGAAATTTCCGCTTCGGATTTCATCCGCGACAGCCGTTGTATTGCAGGTGCTGCAATGTCAAATTCGTGATTGTAAAGCTGATTCAGTAAATCCATTGCGCCAATCGGATTATTGTTTTGAGTTAGGTGGTCCAATATTTCGCGTAGAGTCTGGAATTGTGCTTTTGCTCGCTGCGCATCGAAAGTTCGCGCGACTAATCGCTGCAATGCTATCGGGTAAAGTTGGGATACTGTTTCGCGTAAATAGGGAATCTGGCACGCAGACTGAATTCCCTCGAAGAATAATCGAGTTCGGATCATATATTCTTCAGCATCCTGAGGGGAGAGACGCTGCCAATCAGGTGAAAACTCTATGAGTGCGTTGAGGACGTTTTTGTCGTCATCATTTAAGCGTTCAGCTGCCCGAATTATTGCCACCTGCATGATAGCAGAGCGAAGCTTATGAGCGTCAGCATAGGCTTCTGGCGACCAATGTTTCACGCCGTAGACAGACCATTTAATCTGCCAAATGTAACCTTCGTTCATCAACGTTGCGATGGCGTCACGAATTGGAGTGGAGCTCCAGTCAAAGGCAGTTACCAGTGTTGCAGGCAATACCTTCTGCCCAGGTGCATACTGGCCAAGCAAAATACGCTCGCGAAGAAAAAGGTAAACGTGAAGGGTCTTTCCGACATCTGCATCGGATATTTGAACTGGTTTGACCGTCAAAATTCTTCTCCAGATTTTTCTTATTTATCCAGAAAACCCAATTGTGTAGGCATAGGTTCGGTTAGGAAATGGCTGCAATGAGAAAATTATCAGAATTTGTCGAACGTAACAAACTGAAGTTCCCAATTCTAGTGACAATTGTAATCTTGTTGCTCGGGCCGCTCTATTTGGTCCAGCCAATAGAAGATATTTTGCGGGGTTCACGCATAAAGTTCTTTCAGCATGAGGCGAGCGGCGAAATTGGCATTATCGGCATTGACCAACAAGACACTGCTGAGTTTGGAGGTTATCCCATCCCACGGCGCTATCATGCAATTTTGCTCGATAAGTTGAATGCGGCGGGAGCGGAGTTTGTAGGATTCGACTTTACTTTTGTTCGGTCGACCGCCGACGATCAGCTATTTCATGATGCAATTAAACGTTCCAAGGCCCAGGTAGTGGTTGCAACCAGTGCTCAAGATTTGAGCATTAATGTTCATCGGGCCTGGATGAATCTTGGAATCGACGCCAAGGCCAGTCGTTTTACCAAGTTAGCCCCTGCTTTTGAAGGAAACGTGACGATTGCAGCAACTAACAATCCTTCGCTGGTGCCGGACTGGAAACAGGTTGGATATGGTGGTTTACAAACGCCCCAAGGGATGGTGTATCAGCTTCATCAGCATCTCGGCAACGCAGCCACTGGTGGCAATAATGAAGTTTATGCCGACCTGAGTACGAGTGTGAATGACATACCGTCAGTTAGGTATCGAGACGTTATTCGTGGTGACATTTCGCTGTCTAAATTCAAAGTCAAACGTTGGATAATTGGAGTTCGCGACGACGCGCTCGGAGATAACGAACTTATGTTGGGCCATGGCATCATTCCAGGCGTCGACACCATTGCGCTCTACGCTGAAGGGCATTTGAAGGGCGGTGCGAAGCATTATAGCGCTTGGATTGCGGTACTTCTTGCGGGTCTCATTGCCAGCTTGCTGCTCGTTTGGAATAAGCCAAAGCTGATCTATTGGTCTCCATTGTTGTTTTTCATTGCCGGGTTTCCTCTATTGGCATTGCTGGAAAGCAACAATCTGATCGTTGATTATTTTCCCGGCGTCATTGCTTTGGTTATCATTGCGCTACACACATGGGCTCGAAGAGTCCGCGAGGGTGCCATCAATGCTGGAACATCAGTCAATCCTTTGAGCAATTTGGAGGGTGAAAGGGCTCTTCTTTCGGGCGGTCTGAAAGCTGGTCAAGTACTTTGCGCGATGAAGTTTGAGGGGAACGTAGCGCCCCCGGACGGTTATCAACTACTAGCAACGATACTGAAGGCAAATTTGGGGGTCGCGGAGGTCTTTCATCTGGATAGGACGACATATGCTGGATGGATTGACCTTGCTAAGCTGCCAAAAACGGGATCAGGTGCAGCAATGGCAATGGAAGCTTGCAGAGCTTCAGCTATCAACCTCGGCGGAGTTGAGGATGTCCATTTTGGCATCTGTACCGCAGCTCTGGATATGCCCGTTATGTTGGAACAAGTGAGAGCGAGCCTGGAGCGGGCGCGCTCGAACGGCATTTTATTTTTTAGCGACGTCGGTGACGACGGATTGTTTTCAGATGGCTGGGACAAGGGTGACAGCGCTGAAACCACTATAAAGTTGAAGCCGGTGCTTGATTTGCACGAAGGATATGTTGCTGGCGCATTGCTTGATCTCTCGCATTATCGCGAAATGGGAGATGAGGTAAGACTTTGGATCAGCGCAAGCTTTGAACGCTTGAATCAGGTTTCTGAGCGTGGAAAAGCACTGTCTTTGTGGTTGGTTTTGTCTGTCGATTCCGCCGTCGATAGCAAGGTAATTGACCAGATTGTCCACGCTCGTCATGAATTTGATTTGGACGCTGGCAATGTTGTGATCGTTGTCGAGGGCCCAGATATATTAGATCCCGGGCATATGTTGATGCGCAGCGTCAGTGAGTTGAGGGGGCGTGGTTTTCGCTTTTGTCTGAGCGGTCTCGGTAAGAAAAAGTGGCGGTTTGATGCTTTGAGATCGGTGCGCGCGACAGATTTGAGAGTTAATGGCTCGATATTCGACGAAGGCCAATTGACTGCCAACAATTTTATTGAAGCGGCCGTTAAGTTAACCGGCATCTTAGATCGGCGCTTGATAGTTGATGGAATTGACACCAAGGAGCGGTTAGCGACGGCGCGTTGGGCTAAGGTTGATTTTGTTGTGGGTGATGCGGTCGGTGAAGTCGTCGGCTTGGATGGCTTGGCGACACTTTACGGTCGGAAAATCAATGCCGTTTAGAAGTGTGCCCGCGTTTTTTCTGATAATGCGAGAGCCTGGCCTCCTCGGCCGCCTGAAAGAACTGGCTCCACACGTTGTCGACTTCCCAAGTGCTTTTGCGGTCGGCATTCGATTTCTGCATCACAGGATCCTTTTGTGCAGCTGCATTGGTAATTGATTATGCATTCAATTTCAACATCGCTTGGTAATGACGTCAGCTTTGTAGGCCTGCCAAAACACTTGCCAACGCGCTTACGCCATTTTCGTAAAGAACATGGCGTTTCTGTGCGAATATTTTGTGAAAGTTTTGGCTTTAGTTACGATAGCTGGATGCACCAAGAACGAAAGCTTGCGCCTTATGCGTCATCGCTGCGCCATCTTCGTAATGCAACCGGCATCGATTTTAACAAGCTCTTCAGGGACGAGAAAACAGCCGATAATTTGTTGGTAGAAAGTAATTTTGTTTCGATGGCGACGGATGTGAATAATGTTCTCGCGGTCGTGGGTCGAGGAGATTTGGAGTTACTGCGGAAGCGTCTTGTATCGGCCTTGATGATGTTGCCACCTCATGCCCAAGGAAACGAATTTTTCAAAGGAATTACATATGGCGCCGCTAGATCGGGATCTCGGCTTGGCGCTTTACTCAATAGAGATGAATATCCGCGGAGCTCTCTCACGCCTGGTGAGCGTTTCAAATTCTTGCGAGAATATTGTGGTCTTTCACAGGTGGGTATGGCCCGAATGATAGACAGCAGCATCACTCGTGTTCGTCAGTGGGAGAATATGGACTGTAATCCCAGAGGTGATGTTTTCTTTGCCTTCGCTGACTTCAGCGTTGATCTAAATTGGCTGGTCGCCGGAGATGGTAATCTATTTTGTAAGTCGTCGGCCGAGTCTGAACGCAAGCTGTTGGATGTAATTGCGCATCAGATCGGTAACACTCCCCTTGATTGCGGAGTGGTTCATGAAGATTCTCTGCGGCGGCACAATCTGATCATTACCGGTCTGAAAAAGAATAAAATATCTATGACGCAATTGGCAAAGTCGCATGGTTTTTCTTGCGCAGCACTGTCTCGGGTTGCGAAAGGGAGTTTAAGGTCTCCGGTCGTTGAGGAGATATTGGCAAAAGCCATAGGGATGCCGGTCAATGAACTATGGTCCGATAGATCTGCACGGCGCTTATAGATTTGGTGCCAATCTTAACGTGCAAAAAGAAAGGCCCGCAGGGTCGATTTTGCGGGCCTCCCCACATACAATTTGTCTATGGGTTATAAATACTTATCATATTGACTAATTTAACCAACATATTTTTTGTAACCATCTTTGCAGACGGATAATCAGATCTTCTCGTGTTTGATTGCTCTGTTTCACGCCGCCCTTTCATATTGGGCACGCTGCTAAATACGAACCAGATGACCAAACGCATTGGCGCTTTTTCGTAAGCGTCCGGTGAACACCGTTTTGCCGAGTTCAATCTCTCATTGACGGTATTGACTAGACGAATACGACCTATCCTTGTTACCCGCAGCGACAATTACAACAGCGTAGGGACCATTGCGCAGCGATGGGCCTGTCCGACCGCCGATTACGCTGCGGTATCGGACTTCGACAATGACAGCATCTTCAAGAGAGCCTGCATGCGTTTTGGCTCTCGGAGGTTTGCGGCGATTGCCGCTTTTACTTCAGCATGATCCGGTGCCGGCTTCGTCGGAAAAAGGCTGCTCCAGTACGTGGTGCAGAACCAAGTACGCCACGGGCCTGCGAATCCGAGCAAGAGGACAAGTTTCTGGATCGTCTTGAGGGGAAGATCGCGCACAATCGGCCCGAGCAGCACCACCCCGTTGACGAGGCCAGGAGACTCCTTGGCAGCCCAGAGCGCAGACCCGGCCGCGAACGAGTTGCCCATGATTGTGGCTGGACCGGCACCCAACTGTTGGAGGATGGAGATGGCGTCACGGCCGACCGCTCGCGCAGAGTAGTCCGGCCACTCGGCCGACGATTCTCCGAACCCGCGGACGTCCATCGTCACCACTCGGCATCCCGCATGCTGCAGCATAGGCTTCACGAGGCGGTACTCGGATCGCAAGTCGCCCATTCCCGGAATTCCGATGACGACAGGTCCGGCTCCGCCCGTGTCGTCGAAGGCTATCCTACCGCCCTCTATCTGAGTAAACTGGGTCCGCGCATCGTTAGACGCCATGAACGATCCGATCCGTTGAGCAGCAATCCTATCGGCTGACTTCGAAAAGGAACCACGCACGGCGTTCCGCCTCGTCGGTCCAGGTATCGATCAGGCCGGAGGTCGCATTGTCCTTCGCCTGGTCGGCGACGTCCTTTGCGCGACGCAGCGACTCGACCATGTGAAGATTATCAGCGCGCAATTCCGCCAGCATGTCCTGCGGCGTGACGAACTCCGCGTCGTTGTCCTTGATCGTCTGGTGGCGGGCGATATCGCCGATCGATCGGATGGTCGTATTACCGGTCTTCCGGGCCCGCTCAGCCATAGCATCGGTAGCAGCGAGGATCTCCGTGTTGGGAGCAAAGAGATTGCCCACTCTTGGTCTCCGAAATTGACCATACGTTGTATGTACGTTGACCACCTCAGTTAGGCAGGGTCATCGCGTAGCTATCCTAACTGAGGGCATAGCGTGGGAGGTACGCCAAGCAACGCTAAGGACGAACAATACCGGAACGGCGTGCAAGGGCATCACCTGCGGAGGCCGATGATGCCCAGCTCTTGCCACATCCACGTAAAATCATAGGTAGCCATTGGCTCGCCGACCCCGGATTTTGCTGCGCCATTCTCTATATATTTGAGCCAGTCGGCCACTTTCGCCCGGCCAGCCTTCGTGCGGGCCAGAGCGCGCGGCGTCTTGTTGCCAAGGGCAGGCACCGCTTCATCAAGCGTTTTGGTATATTCGCGTGTCAGCATATCATGAACGATGCGCTCCATTTCGTCCGGCGGGATATCGAGCGGCTCTTCCTGCGGAGCGCGGGCGGCGTCATCAGCCATGAACTGGGCCAGAGTCCGGATTTCGGTCATAGGTGTGCTCACGCAATCACCAAGCCATTCGCCCATTTGCGCAATCGCTTTCTCCGCACGGGCGGCACTATTGACCTCAACGATCAGTTTGCGTCCCGCCAACTCGACATTGGCGAAGACGGGTGTGCCGTCCTCCATGGTCGTCACAAAAGCCTGCCCGCCTTTGGCCGTTCGTGGTTTTCTCTCCTTCGTCACCGGCACCAGCCAGTTCCAGAATGTGTCGCTGGCAGGCTCCAGCCATTGTGCCGCGTTCAGCCTGCGAACCACGCTCTTGCCGATCACGCCCTTGGCCAGGGGGAAGACGATGCGGTGGAACACAAGATCATCGCCATCGGCGTTGACCATATCCGGCATGGTGCCAGGCATGGCTTTGCCCAGACAATCGAGCAGCCACATGTTCGTGAACATCGGGCCTGATGCCCGTAAAATAGCATCCCGGTCGGTCTGGTTTAGTTCGGAGGTGTCCTTTGCATCGTCCGCAAGCCGGCCAAACGCGTCGATCAGTTGTAGGGCGCCATCAGCGCTGAACGGCAACAGCGCGCCCGAGATGCCATGGCGACCGTTCACATCGACAACCCGTGCAGCGATCTTGTCCCAGTTGACGAGGGTCTGTGTCGCGCCGTGTTCGCGGACCGTGACTGGCGCAACATCCCGCAACAGATCACGCAAGGTCATCGACTGACCGGGGACGACCTCGCTAACCTCATAGAGCGACATCATCGTATCCCGCAGCGCGCGCATATAGGGGTCGGTACACAGAACGGACCCAGATATACGCTAAGGTTTTGCCGTGCCTTCGACGGCGCGCATCTGGCGAAGCGGTCTGAGCGCGGTGGATGGCGCATCGGGATCGGTCCAGAGGTAATCGCCGGTGAGATTGATATGCTGCCAACCGAGCGGTGATAGGTGTTGCAGCAGGTCCGGCGGGACCGGCCGGCCGAGGTTGGCGAGATGCATCCGGGCGGCTTGCAGGTAGGTCGTGTTCCACAGGACGATGGCACCGGCGACGAGGTTCAGCGCGCTCGCCCGATGGCTTTGGGCTTGCAGCGCATGATCGCGGATACGGCCGATGCGATGGAAGAAGATGGCGCGTTTCAGGGCATTTTCCGCTTCTCCCTTGTTGAGTTCGCGGGTGGCGCGGCGACGCTGTTCGGGCTGCTCGATCCAGTCGAGCGTGAACAGGGTACGCTCGACGCGACCGATCTCGCGCAACGCCAGTGCCAGGCCGTTGGCGCGTGGATAGGAGCCGAGCCGTTCCAGCATGATCGAGGCGCTGACGACGCCTGTGCGGATCGAGGTTCCCAGTCGCAGCACGTCGTCCCAGTGTGCCTCGATCAGACCTTCGTCGATGCGGCCCGCGACCAGCGGCGCAATATCGGGGCCGGGTTCGATGCCGTTAAACAGGTGCAAACGGCGTGCGGCGATATTCGGGATACGCGGCGCGAACCGGAACCCAAGCAGATGACATAGCGCGAACACATGGTCGGAGACGCCCCCGCCATCGACGTGATGCTCTTCGATGTGCAGATCGGCGCCGTGGTGGAGCAGCCCGTCGAGCACCTGTGCCGCCTCGCTCGCCGAAGCGGAGATAACTGTGGAATGGAACGGCGCGTAGCGATCCGAGACGTGGCTGTAAAAGGAGACAGCCGGCTCTGTCCCCTTGTGCGGATTGACTGCGCCGGTTGCCTGGGCGCGGCGGTCGAGCGGAAAGTTCTGACCGTCTGAGCTGGACGAGGTGCCGGACCCGAACAGCGCGGCCAGCGGCGCGGTGTGTTGGGCGTCGACAAGCCGGGCGAGCGCGCGACCGTAGGTTTCCTCGCGCAGATGCCACGAGGCGAGCCAACCGAGTTGGCGCTGGGTCACGAGATTGCAGGCTTCCGCCATGCGCGTATGGCCCAGATTGGTGGCATCGGCGAGCACCGCCGTGAGGATCGCACGTGGTTCATCCGCGGCACGGCCACTTTGCAGATGCGTGAAGCACTGGCTGAACCCGGTCCATCGATCGACTTCGGCAAGAAGGTCGGTGATGCGGATCGCGGGCAGATGCGCATAGAGCGGCGCAAGGGCGGTATCGGATTCCTCGGGAGTAATCGCCTTCAAGGGCGAAATCCGCAGCCTGCCCAAGCTGAGCTGCACGTCTTCCAGCGCGTCCGTCTCCGCCTTTCGCTCGACCTCGGCCAATCGACGGGCGAGGCGGGCGCGTCGTTCGGCCAGCCAGATATCGGCCGTATCCGGTGCCGGTATCGGCAAGGGGCCGGCCGCGCGCATGTTGGCGAATACGGGGGCAGGAATGAGTTGCTGCTCGACAGCACGATAGCGTCGGCTTCCCTCGACCCACATGTCGCCGGCGCGAAGCCGGTCGCGAAGCTCGACCAGCACGCACAATTCATAGATCCTGCGATCGGGAATGCCGGTGCCGATCGCCCGACGCCAAGCTTGCCGGATGAAGCCGACTGGCGTGCCTGCAGGCAATTTGCGCAGATGACCAAAATGAAGGTCGCGCATGATCGCGACCGCTCGCGCGAGCGCATGGCAGGCTGGCACCGCCCCGAATGTGAACGAGGCGATGAACGAGGGACCGACCTGTCGGAGGACGGGGTAATTGGTCGCGGCGACCGCGACGGGATCGACCGAATCGGGGCGGATCAGCTTGCGGGCTTCATCGACCTCGCGGCCGAGATCATTCCATCCGATCGCTGCCTCGACCGCAGCGCCGATATCGCCACCTGATATCTTGGCGGCGAGCAAGGCAGCGCCGAGTTGGGCAAGCAGCCGGATTTTGCCGTTGATGGTGCGCCGGTTGCGCTTGAGTGTCGTGTCCGCGCTGTTCTGTTCGCGCCGGAACATCTGCCCAAGCAGGCGATCGAACATCAGCACCGCATCGTCGGTGAGGGTAACGATGGTTTCGAGGATGGTCGCCACCAATGTGGCGCGACGCCGCGTCGCTTGCAGCGTCCGAACATGTTGCGCGGTCAGCCGCACGCCTTCCTGGCACAGGCGTCGGAGGCGCTCGGGATGGACGCCTACGGCGATATCCGGATCGATCCCGATGGCCCGAAGCAGTGTCAGTCGCTCGATGATGGCGGCGAATGTCTTTCGGCCGGGCTTGCCGGGTGACTGCCGCACCCAGGCCAGATCGCTCAAGTTCGTGCCTGTGTGGGGCAGGAGAAGCGCATCGAGCAGCCGGCGCTGTCGAGCATCGAGTCCTCGGGTCAGATGCTCGGCGACATGGCGTTCGGCATCGAGCAACGCCTGTGCGACCATCCGCTCGACCGAACTGATGCCCGGCACAATGATGCGCCGTCGCCGGCACTCATCCAGCATCACGCGCGCCAGCCTAGCCCCGCTGGTCGTCGTCAGCGCGATCGGCAGGAGCCATTCCTGCAACGTCGTTCGCAGCGGCCGACTGAGCGGCATGAAGCCGAATGCATCGCGCAGTGCATCGAGCTGTTCGTACCGGGTCGGGCCGCGCGTCGCGTAGTCGGCCAGCACCTCGGGTCCGACCTGCAATTGCTCTGCGACGAACGCGAGCGGCGTATCAGGGATCAGTTCACCGGGTCGCAGGAAACGGCCAGGATAGCGCAGCGCGCAAAGCTGGATCGCGAAACCCAGCCGGTTATGCGGTCGCCTCCGGCGGACGATGATGGCCAAGTCGTCCCGGCTCAATGTCCAGTGCTGGACGAGCAGGGTTTCGTCGTCGGGAAGCGCGAGCAACGCCGCGCGTTGCTCGTCCGACAGGACGGCGCGACGCGGCATCGGCTTAGACCTTGGCCGGTGCGGTCCAGCCGATCCGGGCAAGCGTGCCGAGAAGGGTCGAACGCGGCACCTTGAAGGTCCGGCAGACGGACGCCTTGCTGGCCCCGCCATCCAGCGCG
Source organism: Pseudomonadota bacterium (assembly GCA_023458055.1). Classification (GTDB taxonomy): domain Bacteria; phylum Pseudomonadota; class Alphaproteobacteria; order Sphingomonadales; family Sphingomonadaceae; genus JAFAFE01. The sequence goes on along the minus strand of JAEXAW010000077.1, from coordinate 2,462 downwards.
GCGGTGATCCGCTCGAGCGTTTCGGCGTCGATCATCGGCGGGCGGCCACCTTGGCGTCCCCGGCGTTTGGCAGCAGCCAGTCCCGCCATCACCCGTTCGCGCGTGAGCGCACGCTCATATTGTGCCAATGCACCGAACAGCGAGAACAGCAATTCGCCGTGCGGCGTGGTCGTATCCATCTGCTCGGTCAGCGACCGGAACGCGATGCCGCGCGCCTTCAGATCGGTGACGATCGTCAGCAGGTGCGGCAGCGAGCGTCCGAGCCGGTCGAGCTTCCACACGATCAGTGTGTCGCCCGCGTTCAGATAGTCGAGGCAGGCTTTCAGGCCTGGTCGGTCGTCGCGCGCGCCGGATGCCTTGTCGGTATGGAGATGCCGATGATCGACCCCGGTTGCGACGAGCGCGTCCCGCTGGAGATCGACCGTTTGGCGGTCATCGGTCGTTGACACCCGCATATATCCGACCAGCATGTACGACAAACCCTCGAAAGCATGTTTTCGAACACCCTATCAAAGCGACAGGGTTTGTCGATCGTTATGGGCTGAGGCGGGTATGGTTCGGCAAAAGCGCAGGTCCGGAGCGTCGCCTATCACCTGTTTGCCGTCACGCGTCTGCTGTCCGTATGGACGCAAGTAGAAGGCACGCTGATGCCGCAAGAAGCACCAGGTCCTTCAACAGGAACTGTCCGGTTCCGGCCGAAATCGCCGGGAACCCGCCAGCGGTCGGCTCGGCGACGCCAGGCGTGCTCAGGAAAAACGTCAGTGTCACGGCATAAGTCAGGCATGACATCGCCGCGCCGAGAGCGGAGGCCGTCTTGTTGAAAGCACCGATAATCAGCGCAGCGGCCGTCGCGAGCTCGACGGTGCCTATAAAATAGCTTCCACCCTGCACCCCAAAAACGGCCGGAATCCAGCTCATGATCGGACTGTTCTTCATCAATGGCGCGATGCCCATCGCTTCATAGCTCGTGAATTTCATGCAACCGAACCAGAGAAAGATGACCACCAGCGCCCAGCGCAGCAACGCGAGAGACCCGCGAGAGCCGGTCGTCTTTTCAGCTATGTGTAATGTCGAAAACATGGTGCCTCGCTTTCATCATGGCGCATGACCTGCCTTCATGCTTAGACAGGCGTGATATATGCGCTGCGCATACACTATACGCCCTCAATGAATGAGGCAACCCTTTTAACGTACTCTCGGACCGGCTCGTCAATCTGTTCGGCGCCCTCGCAGTGGGCATCACCGATCGAATTAAGAAGGCGGCATTCGACCCGACGATACCCGGCGGTGGCGAAACCACCGCGGCGATCGTCGTCATCGGTCACGCGACCGGTCTTTCGATCGACGAATTAGGACGGGTGCTAGGCTTGTCCCACGCGGGGACGGTGCGGCTTGTCGATCGATTGGTTGCAGCCGGGTTCGCCGTTCGATCCAAAGCGCTACGGGACCGTCGTGCAGTAGCGCTGATGCTCACTGAGGCAGGCGAGACTCGCCTATCTGCGATCCTGCAACGAAGAAACGAGACTTTATCCGAAATCCTTAGCCATGTCTCGAATGCTGACCGCCTCGTGCTGGAACGTATTGCCGAGACAATACTTGCGCAGATGTCTGACGACGCTGTCTCGGCGCTGACGATATGCCGGCTCTGCGACGAGAGGCGATGCTACAACTGTCCGATGGATGCCTTTGGAATGCTGGAGTCGTCGACGCATAGAGTCGACCCATAAGTGCGCGCAGAGACGCTTAGCGTATATCTGTGCCCGTTCTATGTCCTGACCCCATATAGGCCTTGTTCGGCGCCTTCTCGTTCCAGCCTCGGCGCTTGAGATAGTCATCGACCAGATTGCGACCGTCAGGTTCCAGTTCCTGTGTCAGCAGATCTTCAAAGGCGCAGCCCCATAGCGGCCCTTGCCAATGATCACCGATGATCTCGAATATGGCGTCGGGTTCGAGGCCGGTCGCTTCACATGCCGGACCGAGATGCGCGGACAGCATTTCATCCATCGCCTCGTCCCACGGAGCACGATCCGCATATTTCATCAGCCCGGACAGATCGTGAGCAGATTTCAATCTGGACATTCAGGCAGGCCTTTCCACGCCAAGGCGGCGCATTTCGCGATAGATGGTGGATCTGCCGATGCCGAGTTGCCGTGCTGCCTCTGTCGGCGAGATACGGGCTTCGACCAGTTTGATGGCCGCATCCACCTTGGACATGTCGAGCGGCTGACGGCCAGGCTGCTTGCCCTTGGCGCGTGCAGCGGCGATCCCATCGCGGGTCCGCTCAGAGATTAGCCGCCGCTCGAAATGGGCGATAGCTCCGAACACATGGAAGATGGGCTCTGTTGCAAAAACCATTTTGATGCTGGATTTGAGGCATTGGCAAGCGCAGGAGGCATGGTTGTGAGCGATTTCAAATGGCGTCATTTTCGCGGTGAGATCATTTTGTGGGGTGTGCGCTGGTA
>JAEXAW010000056.1 GCA_023458055.1 Pseudomonadota bacterium | reverse complement strand
GTTTGCCATATTGTTTTTTGGGTGCACCTTAAGATACAAAATCTTGAGGACAAAAAACAGAAAAACCCCGCCATTTTTTAATGACGGGGTTATTTTTTTAAGAGACCTTTTTAGACAGCCCCTTTTTATTTTGATTGTAGATTATGCAAGAATTAATTCCCACATTTCATATCTCACTTCTCATATCTCACATCTCACTTCTACTTTACGTCAAACCTATCAGCATTCATTACTTTAGTCCATGCTTTGACAAAATCATTGACGAATTTTTCTTGAGCATCTGCACTAGCGTAAATTTCAGCGACAACTCTAAGTTCAGAGTTTGATCCAAATACTAGATCTGCTCTAGTACCAGTCCATTTTGGTTGGCCAGTTTTGCGGTCAGAACCAATATATAACTCTTTATCTTCTGATGCAGCTTTCCAAGCGGTGTTCATGTCCAATAGATTCACTAAGAAATCATTTGTCAATTGACCTGGTCTGTTTGTGAAGACACCGTTTTTAGATCCATCGTAATTGGTATCTAATACACGCATTCCTGCCAATAGAACTGTTAATTCTGGAACTGTTAAAGTTAATAATTGAGCTTTATCAATTAATAGTTCTTCTGTAGTAGCAGAATATCTTCTTTTCTTGTAATTTCTGAATCCATCAGCAATAGGCTCTAAGAATGCTACAGACTCAACATCAGTCTCTTCTTGGGAAGCATCCATACGTCCTGCAGTGAATGGAACTTTTACTGCTGTACCAGCATCTTTAGCAGCTTTTTCGATTGCAGCATTACCTGCAATTACGATTAGATCTGCAATCGAGACTTTTTTATCACCAGCCTGTGCTTGATTGAATTCATTTTTGATGTTTTCAAGGACTCCTAAGACTTTATTAAGTTGGTTAGGATTGTTTACCTCCCAATCTTTTTGTGGTGCCAAACGCACGCGTGCGCCATTTGCTCCACCACGTTTGTCCGAGCCACGGAATGTTGAAGCAGAAGCCCAAGCCGTAGAGACTAATTCTGAAACTGATAAGCCTGAATTAAGCACTTTTTCTTTAAGGCTTTCAACATCAGCATCATTTACCACCTCATGATTAAGTTCAGGGATAGGGTCTTGCCAAATAAATACTTCAGCAGGCACATCTGGACCTAAATAGCGGGAGCGAGGTCCCATATCTCTATGTGTCAATTTAAACCATGCACGAGCAAATGCATTCGCAAAAGCATCTGGGTTTTCCAAGAAATTCCTTGAAATTTTCTCATAAGCAGGGTCGAATCTTAGGGACAAATCCGTAGTCAACATGGTTGGCTTACGTTTTTTGTTTGGATCGAATGGATCAGGAATAACATCATCTGCATCTTTTGCAACCCATTGGAAAGCTCCAGCTGGACTTTTGGTTAATTCCCATTCGTATCTGAATAAGTTCTCAAAGAAGTTATTGCTCCATTGAGTAGGGGTTTCTGTCCATATTACTTCAAGTCCTGATGTAATTGCGTCAGCACCGACTCCAGATTTATATGTGCTATGCCAGCCTAAACCTTGGGATTCTAGTCCTGCTGCTTCTGGTTCTTTATCTACATGATCTGCTGATGCTGCACCGTGAGTTTTTCCAAAAGAGTGACCTCCAGCGATTAATGCTACAGTTTCTTCGTCATCCATAGCCATTCTTCCAAAAGTGTCTCTAATATCTTTTGCTGCTAATATTGGATCAGGGTTTCCATCAGGTCCTTCAGGATTTACATATATCAATCCCATCTGTACTGCAGCCAATGGATTTTCAAGGTCTCTTGAATGATAGTCACCATCCGCTTTTTCTTCTCCTGACAACACGCCATGGTCTTTTTCTGTAATCCCTTCAGAACCACCGTGGGAATAGCGGATATCACCACCTAACCATGTTTCTTCTGAACCCCAATATACATCTTCGTCAGGTTCGAAAGCATCGACACGTCCACCTGCAAATCCGATAGTCTTAAATCCCATTGATTCTAAGGCGATATTTCCTGTTAATACAAGAAGGTCTGCCCAAGAAAGTTTTTTGCCATATTTTTGTTTTATCGGCCATAACAATCTTCTTGCTTTGTCAAGACTTACGTTGTCTGGCCAGCTGTTTAAAGGTGCAAATCTTTGTTGTCCCGTTCCAGCGCCTCCACGACCGTCGCCTACGCGGTAAGTACCTGCAGAGTGCCAAGCCATACGGATGAACAAACCGCCGTAATGTCCAAAATCAGCAGGCCACCAATCTTGAGAATCAGTCATCAAAGCATGTAAGTCTCTTTTAACTGCTTCTAAGTCTAGGGTTTTAAACTCTTCAGCATAGTTGAAGTTATCACCCATAGGATCTGATAAATTTGAGTGCTGACGTAATAAGCTAACTTTTAATCGCTTTGGCCACCAATCGGAGTTTGTAGTTCCTCCACCTGCAACGGTTAAATTTTGTTTTGCATTGCCATTGTGAAAGGGGCATTTGCTGATGTCATTTCCATTTTCCATATCTCTGAATTTGTATTTTTTATTAATTATTGTTTTTTGAATGTTTAAACGTCTAAAGTGTTGTAAGATTTAAAGGAGAATCGGCATAATTGGTTTTCCTCTTTAAATTTAATTAAAGTTAGATAAATAAAATTGAAGATGAATGGATGAATGGATAGATTTTATCTATGGATTATAAATGGGTTTTTTAAAGTATTTAGTAGTTAGTATTTAGTAGTTAGTATTTGGTAGTTAGATTTTGGGGGAGGTTTGTTGTTTGTGTTGTCTATGATGGGAAATTTATTTGGAAGTAATTTGGTATTTGGAGCCGCTTGGCTGGGCAATGTCATTAAGTTAACCAGCAATTTATAGTGACACCCCTCTGGGGTTGGATGACCTGATAACATATTTTCTTTAATAGTGACACCCCTCTGGGGTTAACAAACATGCCACACCTACGGCGTTGGTATTTGATGCGATTTTCATCTCTATAGATATTTCATGCCGATGGCATTTAAGAGATATTTCATGCCTCCGGCATTTAACCCCGATGGGGTTTTCTCGCCGTGGCAGGTGTCCCAACCTGCCACTAGAAAATGACAATGGTCTTATTTTTTCTAGAATAGTTGCACCCCTAGCGGGGTTTGATGGCGCCGTATAATCATTTCTATAATAGTGACACCCCTCTGGGCAATGTCATTAAGTTAAGGATTTTATCATGCCGGTTTGTAGTTTGTGTAGGTCCTGTGCTTGCACTTTTTATTCGAGGTCTTAAGCTGCCTTGGGAACGATCTTCCCTTTCGAATGGGCA
>JAEXAW010000050.1 GCA_023458055.1 Pseudomonadota bacterium | reverse complement strand
TCGAAAATAACTTCGTACGATTTTGACATAATAAAAAATTTAAAATATTAATAATTATTTATTTCGTTTAAATTATTTTCAAAACTAATAGATTGAATCAATAATTATGCAAAAATAAAATTTTCTGACAAAAAACCATTATCAATTAACAAAAATTAATACTTATTAGCATAATTTTCAGTGAATATGAATTAATATATGATATTTGTCATATTTTATTATTGATATATCCCGAAGTCGCATTAGAGTTGGGATAGACTTTAGCAGGATTTCCCACAACCACGGAATTGTCTGGAACACTTGTGTTTACATAGGCGTTGGGTGCGATCAGTACATTGTTTCCAATGCTTATTCCGCCAACGATAACGGCATTCGGACCGATCCAAACTTCATCACCGATGGTGGGAAAACCTTCATTTTTGCCTCTGTTTTGTTGTCCGATAGTGACACCCTGTGCAATATTGCAGTTTTTTCCGATAATTGCTTTAGGATTGATTACCAATGCTCCCCAATGACCTAAATACAAGCCTTCACCGATCTGCGTTTCGGGATAGATTTGATAGCCGTATTTTATTTGGTGATGTCGCAATACCCAACGCCAAAATAGGCCATTCAATGATTTTTTCTTTGATTGCTGGCATTTTCTCAATAAATAAATAAAATGCAAATTGGGATTGATGCATTTGCTGATGATTTCGGCGGAAGAAAGCCATTTTCCACTTTCTCTAAAAAAATCTTTCTGAATAATTGAGGGGTTCACACGTTGAGGTTTAGCGTTCATCAATAATTTTCATAACCGAATTTACGGAATTTTCTAAATTAAACGGCGCTTCATAATGCTCCAAATTTCGCTGAAAATAATCAAAGGTGAAAGGCATTTCCAAGGCGGTTTTCATTCCTTTGTAAATTCCTTCTTCATTATTGTCCACAATCAACCCAAGATTTCCGTTGTCGAGAATTTCGGCCGCACCGGAAACTTCGGTCGCAATAATGTTTTTCTTTAAGGTTATCGCTTCAAATAAAACCGTTGGGAAACCTTCATAGCGTGAACTCAACACAAAAAAGTCAGCTTTTTTAATATAAGGATACGGATTGTCTGTAAAACCCAGAAGCGTTGCGGTTTCATCCACTCCTAAATCCGATTTTAGTTTTTTAATGTTTTCAAAATCGTAGCCATCCCCCAAAATGAGAACTTTATGAGGAAAACCCTCATCCAAAAGCCTCTTGTGAACCTTTAATAAACGATCAAAACCTTTTTGAGGAAAAACTGTTCCCACAGACACAAAAGTGGGTACTCTTTCATAAAATGGGTAATTAAGAACAGGAGAATCAGCCTTAGTAAGAATTTCTTCGGTATCTAAAGGATTGTAGATTCTGACAATTCGTGACTTTTCGTCGTCGTTTTGAGCAAGTTTTTCAAAATCTTCTTGAATTTGCTCGGAAATCACCATGATTTTATCAAAACCGAAGAATTTTCCGATTTCTTCATCAGTATAATTGTGAAATTCCGTTTTACGGAGGTCATTATGAATCCAAATGATTTTTATTGAAGAGGAAATGGGTGAATTTAAAATTTCATCCCGAAAACCATGAATAGCTGCAAATTCAATATCGTATTTTTTGTTTTTAAGGATTTTTGAATATAACAACTTTGGGAATTTCTTCAACAAACCTTGGTAAATGACGCGAAAAGCTTTTTTTGGAATATCCTGAATACGGTTTGTAGTAATCATTTCGCCTTTGTTCAAGTACACTACATTAATCCAACTAGGAACATCCGCAAGGTATTTCCCGGAATAAAGATTCAAGAGCAAATCGATCTCGTACTTATCTTGTGGCAGGTTTTTAAGCAAGGTCACCAAGACTTTTTCGGCACCACCATGACGCAAAGAACCGATTCGGATAAGGATTTTCTTTTTAGGAATCACAGTTATTTTACGGGTTTATAGGTATGGGGAAGATTCTTTTTTATATAATCTTCAAGTTTTTTGCGATTAAGCTCTAACTCTCGTGGATAGAGAATGTTATTAGCAAGAAGTTTATCGCCATATTCTTCAATACTACAAATAAATTTTGCGGGAACACCAGCGAAAACACTACCTTTGGGCATGGAAGTGGTTAAAATGGAGCCCGCACCTAAAATGCAGTTGTCAGCCATCTCTACACCAGGCATAATGATGGTATCAGCTCCAATTAAACATTGTTTACCGATTTTAATTCTCCCGAATGTTCGCACGTCTTTATATTTTTCAAAAAAATGAAGTGCATTTTGACCGCCATCATGATTAACAAATCGTACGTTGTTAGAAAATGTTGTTTCATCCCCAATTTCTATAAGAAATGGTTCGGTTCCGAATTCAGGAACTTCTACAAATCTCACATTCTTTCCTACTTTTAATCCTTTAGCAATACAAATTTTAAGATATATCCTTTGAATTAAAAGTTGATAAGAGGTATGTATTTTTAAGATAAGGCGATATAACAAAAGCATTCTAATGGTTTTTTAGCAAATTAATGAAAGTTTCTTCGATTTCATTGTATATCTTTTGATTATCGAATTGCTGTTCGATGGTTTTCAAGTGCTCTTTAAGATTTTCAACCACATCTGGTTTTGTCAGAAATATC
>JAEXAW010000040.1 GCA_023458055.1 Pseudomonadota bacterium | reverse complement strand
CAAATTGCCGATAAATGGAACGACGTCGAAAAATCAGTGCCTCAAGCTTATCTGTACGAGGAAATGGCAAAATTAGAACCTAAATTTGAATATTGGTTGAAATCCGGGGACAACTTTAGAAAAGGATACACAAATCTCCAAGATACAACCCTTGCAACAGCATTGAACCTCAAAGCAATCGAAGTTTATCAAAAAGCCGTAGATTTGAACGGCGCAAGCTTAGACGCAAAAACAGGATTAGGTGCAGCAATGGTTACGGGAACAAACAACCCAATGGCAGGAATCGCCATCTTGAGAGAAGTCGTGCAAGCAGACCCTAAAAACCTAGAGGCTAACAAAACTTTAGGCCTGTTCTCATTACAGTCGCGCCAATTCGACCGTGCTATCGATCGTTTTAAAATTGTAATTGAACAAAAACCTGATGCTGAATCTTATTTTTATTTAGCAACAGGATATGAAAATATAGGGATGAAGAATGAAGCCATCGCCGCTTTTCAGAAAAGCAAAGAAATGGCAGCAGATCCTAGTCTCTCCCAGTTCATCGATCGAAGGATCCAAGAACTAAGTAAGTAATTAACACATTTTTTAAAATCATTTAAAAACATTAAAGCTATGCCAAGCGGAAAAAAAAGAAAAAGACACAAAATGGCTACTCACAAACGTAAAAAACGTTTAAGAAAAAATAGACACAAGAAAAAATAAATATAAAGCCTAGCTTTATTATTCAAGTCATACAATCTATGATCGAGTAATCATCATAGATTGTTTTTTTCATTAAACGGTTTTATGTTTAACCGGACATTACACGTTGTGGAGCGAGTCCACAACAGTCCTTAATTTAGTAGCTGTTGGTAAAGGAATTAATTATCGATTCAGTCCCCGACAAAGGGGTGACTATTGCTTTACTACAGGACAAACAACTAGTAGAACTAAACAGGGAGCAAGCAGGCAACCATTATGCCGTAGGCGATATTTACTTAGGGAGAGTAAAGAAAATCATGCCCGGACTGAACGCCGCATTCGTAGACGTTGGATACGAAAAAGATGCATTCCTGCATTACCTCGACCTAGGACCTCAAGTACAATCCTTGATCAAATTAACAAGGGTAGTAAAGAACGGCAGTTATCAAGAGAAACTGCTCAATAGTTTGAAGCTTGAAAAGGACATTGACAAGGCTGGAAAAATATCTGATGTTTTAAGCCGAAATATGTTATTACCAGTGCAGATAGCCAAAGAACCTATCTCTACAAAAGGACCAAGGTTAAGCTCAGACTTATCCATAGCGGGACGATTCGTAGTACTGGTGCCATTTTCAAGTTCGGTTTCCATTTCCAAAAAGATAAAAGGCAGTGCCGAAAGAAATAGGCTCAAGAAAATTGTGGAAAGCATTAAACCCGCAAACTTCGGAGTAATTATTAGAACGGTATCGGAAGGGAAAGGAGTTGATGAACTCCAAAAAGACCTACTTGACCTAATATCTAAATGGGAATTGTTTACCAAACGCCTTAAAACTGCTGAACCCCCTCAGAAAGTGCTCGGTGAAATGGATCGTGCATCCACCATCCTGCGTGATATCCTAACAGATGAATTCACTCATATATATGTAAATGACAATGAAATCTTCGAGGAAGTAAAATCATATATTCAAGAGATATCGCCAGACCTGGAAAAAATAGTGAAATTCTATAAAGGAAAAGAACCTATTTTTGACCATTTCGGCGTAGAAAAGCAAATTAAGGCGTCATTCGGCAAGACTGTTAACCTCCAAGGTGGTGCATACCTCGTAGTAGAACACACAGAAGCACTACACGTCATCGACGTCAATAGCGGTAACAGAATTGCAAACAAAGAAAATCAAGAAGATAACGCACTCCTCGTAAATAAGGAAGCTGCAAAAGAAATTGCCCGACAGCTTAGGCTAAGGGATATGGGTGGAATTGTAGTAATCGATTTTATCGATATGCACAAAGCACCAAACAGAAAAGAATTATATGGATTCTTGAAGGAATGCATGCTCAGCGATAGAGCTAGACATACCATTCTCCCTCCTAGTAAATTTGGACTCGTCCAAATAACTAGACAAAGAGTCAGACCTGAAATGAGCATCGTCACTAATGAAAAGTGCCCTGCTTGTGACGGAACAGGCGAAATTAGATCCAGTATCGTACTATTAGACGATATTGAAAACAATTTGAGCTTTATTCTGCAAGAACAAAACGAAGTAGGGGTAACACTATGTGTCCACCCATATATCGCCGCTTACATCAAATCTGGACTCATCTCCAGAAGAATGAAATGGTTCCTGAAATACTGGAAATGGATAAAAGTGAAAGAAATGAGCGCTTATCACCTCACCGAATTTCACTTCTTCAATTCCAAAGACGAAGAAATCAAATTGTAATATAAAAAAGCAGGTTATATAATATATAGCCTGCTTTTTTTATTGGCTGTCAATCCAGAAAATCCGAATGCCATCCCGCTCCATTTTGCGAAAATAGGTCATCTGCCGTTTCGCAAAACGATGGATTTCAGTCCGCAACTTCTCCTTAAACTGAGAAAAATCAAAATCCCCCAGCAAATATCGAGAGACGTACTTATATTCTAATCCAAACCATTGAAGCTGCTCATGGTCAATTCCAGAATTTATTAAGCCTTTAACTTCTTCCAACAAGCCTTCCTCCATCCTTGAATTCAACCGTACATCAATTCGTTCTCGCCTAATCTCCAATGAAGGATTTAAGCCCAGGATTAAATAGTTCTTAACTAATGGACCGTTTGAA
>JAEXAW010000004.1 GCA_023458055.1 Pseudomonadota bacterium | reverse complement strand
GCTGTTCAACAAACTCAAGAACTGGCGCAGGGTCGCGACACGCTACGACAAGACCAAGGAATCCTACCTCGGCTTCGTCGCGCTCGCCTCAGTCAAACTCTGGATACCCTTTGTCCACGAAACCTAGTAGCGGAGCAAGGCGGACGCGCGATTGGTGCTGCAATGGCGGGATATGATGGTCATCGAGGATGGCTCTATTCGATTGCGGTGGAGCAGGACGCCCAGAGGCGCGGCATCGGAAGCGCCCTACTTGCGGAAGCTGAGGCTAGGTTGGCGACCCTCGGGTGCGGCAAGATCAACTTGCAAGTAAGGGAAGGCAATGAAGCGGTTGTCCGCTTCTATGAGCGCAACGGTTACCAAGTCGAGCGCCGAACGAGCATGGGCAAACGTTTGTCGCGTTGATGCCCCGCTTGTCCGCATTCCTCCACAAATTAGCCGAACAGCCTGGCGATCGACGGCACTAGGAGCCGTCGTTCATGGGTCGCGCAACTCAGCTGAATGAATGTCCGGTCTCGGTAACAAAATCGGGGCACTGGATGACGGCTTTGTCAGCGTTTGTGTCGGGTAGAGAAATTCGATCTCGCTTGCGCTAATCACGGTGTATGACAAAGCGAGGCAGGCCACCCCATCCCGACATACTCACTCCAGCCGAATGGCGGGTCGTCGAAGGTGTTCGGCACGGACTGACCAACCCGGCCATCGCCGCCCGGTGTGAGCTCACGCTAGATGCCGTCAAGTTTCATGTCAGCAGCGCTTTGGGCAAGCTCGGCCTGACTTCGCGTCAAGAGTTGCAGCAATGGTCCGGTGTCCGCGCCGACAGCGCTCTTGCAGCAGCAAAGCTTTCGGGTCGGTCGGCAGGCTGGTCCTTGGGACAGGTTTCTCGCACCACGCGCGATCTGCCAGCAATGGCAGATTGGCTGCGCGACGTCATAGGACTGTCGGAGGTGATGCGCTTCGAAAGCGCGGTGTTCTTCGATTGTGGCGGAGTTAGGCTGTATCTTTCGGCTGGCGACCCGGCGAACAACTCAATTTTGTATTTTCGCGTCGGGGATATCGAGGCTGAGATTGAAGGGCTGCGCGCCAAGGGCGTGACAATAAAGAGCGCGCCACACCGGATCCACGTCCATGATGACGGAACGGAAGAGTGGATAGCCTTTTTGACTGACCCTGACGGAGGTCATTTGGGCTTGATGAGCGTGATTTTGAAGGAAGATGGAGAAAGTTTATGAAAGGCCTGCTTGCCATCCCCCTGTTTCTGGCAGTGCTCCCGACGTCGGCGATAGCCCAGAACTCAGCAGCGCCAGTGCTGAGGGAACCCCGCTTCGAGCAGGTTGCGCTGACGGTCACCGACGTCGATGCGGCACGGACATTCTACCGCGACCGCCTGGGGCTGCGGCTGATGTTCGAAGCGAACAACATGCTGTTCTTCGACGTTGGCGGCACTCGGCTGATGATCGCCCGCGATGAGGCGCGTAAGCGGCCGGAACGGCCAGGCGGCATCCTATATTTCCATGTTGAAGATTTTGCGGCGGCGTTAGTTCGCCTGCAAGGGACGCGTGCAACTCTTGTCGGTGCCGTCGAGACGGTCCAGACGACGGCTTCCGGTTCTCTCAGGCTTCAGCAATTCGAGGATGCCGACGGCAACATGCTCGCTATCATGGGCTTTGTGCCGCGCTAATTCATGGCGCTTGTGGCGCACTCACTTTGAAAGCAAGTTTCGGGACGTGGAATGTCGAGCGCTTTGCTAATTTGGGCGCATGCAACCTAATTCTCCTTTCTTCCGCGCCGCAGAACATGCTGCATCGTATCTCGATGGTCTTTCAACGCACCCTGTCGGAGCCACCAGCACCGTTGAAGACCTGCGCCAGCGCTTGGCCATCCCCTTGCCAGAGACCGGCAGCGATCCAATCCGCGTCATTGACGAGCTTGTCGAGCAGACGCGCGGAGGCCATCTCGGCTCGGCTGGCGGTCGCTTCTTTGCATGGGTGATCGGAGGTGCATTGCCGTCAGCGCTCGCCGCAGATTGGCTTACCTCGACGTGGGACAATAACGCGGCTCTCTATGCTTGCGGACCTGCCTCGGCAGTTGTTGAGGAGGTTGCAGGAAGTTGGATCAAACAACTTCTGGGCCTCCCAATGAACGCGACCTTCGCGTTCACGACGGGTTGCCAAATGGCGCATGTGACTTGCCTTGCCGCCGCGCGGCATTCGATACTACGCAGCGTTGGCTGGGATGTGGAGGCCGATGGACTTCAAGGTGCCCCAACAATCCGTGTTATCGCGAACGAGCACTATCATGGGTCGATCGAGCGCGCTGTCCGGTTCCTAGGCCTGGGCAAGAACAGCATCGTTGCGCTCGACACAGGTGAAGATGCCCGGGTCAGACCGCATAGTCTCGAAGCGAGCCTGGCTTCAGGCGGACCGGCCATTGTAGTGCTCGACGCGGCAGACCTCAACGTCGGAGCGATCGAACCGTTCGATCAACTCATTCCAATCGCCAAAGCCTATGGCGCCTGGGTTCATGTCGACGGGGCGTTCGGTCTATGGGCGCGGGCGAGCAAACATGCATCCAAGCTTGCAGGCGTCGAAATTGCTGATTCGTGGGCTACGGACCCCCACAAATGGTTGAACACGCCCAAAGACAACGGAATTGCCATCATCCGAGACAGTTCAGCTCATCGTGCATCGATGAGTGTGAGTGCAGCCTACCTTTCCTCACCTGGCGGGGTTCGTGACCAGATTGATTGGACGCCTGATTGGACCCGAAGAGCGCGAGGATTCGCCGTTTATGCAGCGATTCGCGAATTGGGGCGGGATGGGATTGCCGACCTCGTCGAGCGCTGCTGCCGTTTCGCGGAAGAGTTGGCTCAGGGATTTGCGTCAATTCCAGGGGTTGAACTCGTGGCAGCGCCAACGTTGAATCAGGCGCTTGTGCGGTTCATTCACCCCGACCCGAGCGCCAGTTCTGGCGAGCAAGATGCATGGAATGACATGATCATAGACGCCCTCAATCGCGAGGGGACGGCGTTCTTCAGCGGCTCCAATTGGAGAGGGATGCGGGTGATGCGCATGAGCGTCGTGAATTGGTAAACAACAGGAAATGATGTCCTGAAGACACTCGAAGCTGCTGCGCGCGTAATTCAGGTTGAGCAGCAAAAAGCGGATCTGTCAGCCGCAACGGCGAACTGAAGGTGACCGTTAACAACGCCGCAGTTTGGCAAGAGGTCGTGCGAACCGTGCACTATTCCGAAATCAGATGCCGGTCATTCGCTGACCAGACCTGAGCGTGTCAAAGCGCACGCCGGAAAAATCGCACCATCCTGCGCCATGCGTCTGCCGTCGCACGGCCGTCTTCGTCGAGGTCCGGCCTTCGCGGATCGGTCGATTGGTCGGCCCAGAGATGTGTCGGGTAAGTGCCGTCGCCACAAATTGCGTGGCTTGCTCGCGGATAGACGAGCAGTTCCGAATTCCGCGCTTTGTGCGCTTGTCTTAGTTGACGATCGTTCCGCTGCGCCATAGCTGCGGACGCCCAGGTTTCGTCGCGACCGCCCCCGATCCACAGAAACCGGGCGTTCGAACGCTCAACTGGAATGCGTGCTGCAGCTGCAGCTGCTAGGTCCGCGTCGCGACGCGCTTCATAATAAGCGGTGTTATTGAAATAGCGCGAGCGATCGTCACTAGCGGGCAGCGCGATATATGGGAGCGGGCGGCCTTGCCAGCTCCAGGACGACAGCTGAGTGGGAACGACCTGATTTGCGTTTGGCCGATTGCGTGGGTCGCCAATGCCATATCCTTCCCAAACGGAATCGCTGGGGACACAGGCGGCTACGGCGTCGATCCAAGGCAGGTAGGTGGCTGCAACGGCCGCATACTCGGCGCCTTTGGAGTGTCCATAGACTCCCATCCGCTCGGTATCCGCCTCCGGCTGATCTGCCAGCCAAGCTCGAACCTGATCGAGCAACTCGATCGGCTGGTTGACGTGGGCGTTCGGAATTCCAGACAACCCTTTCAGATCCCATGCGAAATAATTAAGCGCAAATGCGGCAAAGCCTTGGCCTGCGAACCGTTGAGCGATGGCCTGCGCTGAATCGCGGTCACCGCCTTCGCTTCCGTGCAGAAGGATGATCGTTGGGTGGCGACGACCGTCCGCCGGTGCCGCAAAGGCTCCATTGATCGCACCATCGGCAACCAGCACCGTTCGCAATCCTTCTGGCGCCCGGCCGACCGCGCTCGCCGACGCGAGGGAATCGCCGTTCCGCGTTACGAAAATACGTGATTGGCCATCGCTGATCGAATCTGGGTCAAAGCCGTTTACCGTTACTCCCGCTAATAGGGCATCGCCTGGCTTCCGCCCGGACCACCAAAGTCCGTAGGCGTCGCGCCCTCGGTAGGTGCCGGCACTTGATGATGCTCGAGTCAGGTCAATGGTCCCCCGCCGGTCTGCGCGGACATCCGCCCAGGCATGCAAGGTTATCGGGACAGGCCGCCACCCCGACCGTTTGGTGGGGTCGTCTGTGTCCCAGCGGACGAACCCACGAAACATGTGAACGCGAACATTTTCGCGTGACGCAAGCCCAGTGATCTGAATGACTGGCTCAAAGCCCCAGATAGCCGGTGGCGCTTCTACGCGGACTGTAGCGTACGATGGAGTCGAGACGAGCAAGGCCGCAAGAATTGCCACGTGAAATTTCATGGAAAGCCCTTGAATAGCAGGAGACCCGGACGGCGCGGCACAATGCTATTCACCGATAGCAGCCCTAAGTTGAGGCTCCATGCTTGCGGCAGCTTCCGTCAGTCGAAGAAGGTCGTCGAACAGCATCGGGTCCACCTTCTTGAAATTGAAGCAAGTCTTGCCTTGCCGCCGCTTTTCCAGGCTGGGTGGAACAGCGCCGTTAAGGTTGGACAGTGTGTAGAGCGGCATGACATGATAGGCGACATACGACTTTTTGATTGCGATCCAGCCAAACCAGGCAGGTTCCTTGGTCCGCGCCTCGATCCAAGAGGTCTTGAGTGTAAAGTTGGTAGGCGTGTCGTCCGTCACCACCATCCCTGGGGCGGCTTCAATCATGAGGCTACGCAACTGGGCAAAAATCGCTTGGAATTCATCACTCATTTTGCCGCCTCTCCGCGCGCTCTCATAAACAGGCCTGCAACGCCGGATAGAAGGATCCCGAATATGAAAGATCCCAAGACCACCGCCGCCAGCTGAGTTGTCACATCGACTTCCTGCCCTCTGGCTCTCATCGCGTCGAGGAACGCAGGATTGATCGACGTGTAATAGACATAGAAGAATATGACGCCGATGGCAGCACTAATTGCCGAAACCGCAACGCCGCACATCAGCGCCTGCTTCAGGGTCAAGCGGTCGCCGAGCGAACGCTTGGTTGCGCGCAATGCCCAAAGGATCGCTACGGTCGGGAAAATGATAGCGACAAAACCCGTCGTGGCGCCGGTTTCAAGATGCTCGTTATGCCAGCCCATCGCATATTCGAACAACGTCCAGAGCGCTGCGCCAATGCCGGCAAACATCCCGGCAGAGGTTGTGATTGGGTTGAAGCGCATGGCGGTCCTTTCAGTCATGTGGATGCGCGACGGGGACGCAGCAAAGCAGGTCGAATTCCGTCCAGCCGATGTCCTCTGGCAATTTGAGATAGACTTCCTCAGCCGGCTCGTCCCTCAGGTCGAGACCAGAGGCGGGCAACCAGCTTTTGAAGAGCATCGACCATGCGCGATCAACGACATCCAGCCCGCCCGCGACCGGCGCAATGGCCCAAAGACCTGCCTTGCGCTCGGTGATTGAAAAATGTGTCGGCGGCACGATCCCTTCGGGTAGTTCGATCAAAAAATCGTAGCGGCACCGGGACAAAGGCGTGAGGTCCGGATCGTCGCGCGATGCGCCCGAGATTTTGCCGCCCTTGGCTTCTATTCCGACTTTGTCCGCCCAGGTGCGTAGCCTGTTGTAGGCGCCGACTAATCGCTCGGGATGAAGGTATCCGCCCCATGCTCGCGAGACCGCGAGCCGCACCGCGGGCCGCTCCACCACGTCAACCTTGAACTCTGGATCAAGGGGTGGCGCAGGTCGCAGGAAGTACGACGAAACCTTTAGCGCGTCGCCGCGATCGCTGCGCTTGTGCCACCATGCGGCTAGGTCAAATTCCGAGGGGGGCACGCCGAACACGCGCTTGAATGCCCTCGTAAAGCTGATGGGTGATTTGAAACCGCATGCGGCTGCGGCGTATTTCCAGGAATTGCCCTTGTTCGCTAACGCAATGGTATGCTCAAGTTTTCGTCGTTCAACGAACTCGCGAACGGGTTCGCCGGTTAGCGATCTAAATATGCGATGGAAGTGGAAGGGCGAAAGGCAAGCAATAGAGGCCAGCTTCTCGAGCGAGATCTGTTCAGAAAGATTTGCATCGACATAGGATATGGCCTTGGCAATCCGCGTCTCATATCTTTCGCCAAATTTGCCCTCTTCGATCACTGCGTCACCATTCGCTTTTAATGAACGCTTAATTGCAACTGCCGTCTTCGGCGTCAAACAGCTCGACCAAACATATCTTGCTTATCGCGATCGGACGAGACGGGTCTGGGCCCATGCAAGGTTAGGTCTTCATCTCGTAGCGTGTTGCGTTTAGCTGTTTGGATACCGTATGTCATTGAACCCTAATGCCCCGTACAATCAAGTCTGAACGAACGGCACATTTCAGAGGCTGTGCATCAGGCAACGAACGGCAGGAATGTCAGCGTAACGAGACGGTGCGGTTGAGGCCGGACATCCGCAAGGTGGAAAGCGGTCCGCCCTTTTTTGATGGGAAGCAAACGAATCGTGGCTATTTCGGTAGCTTGAGCAAATTGCCGTGCAACCTGCTTTACCGACACATGCTTGCTAAATCGTATATCTTTCACGTTGAGTATTTGACAGAGTTACTTATCGACGTGGAACCGGAATTCATATGGGCAATGCGCAGAGGCGCCCAATCAAACCACTCGATCATCGCAACTGACATTCGTGAAAAAATGCACAGCAGTGC
The DNA here is from genome assembly GCA_023458055.1 of Pseudomonadota bacterium. GTDB lineage: Bacteria > Pseudomonadota > Alphaproteobacteria > Sphingomonadales > Sphingomonadaceae > JAFAFE01. The sequence continues at coordinate 18,261 of JAEXAW010000004.1, read as the reverse complement.
GTATTATCGATAAAATGGGAATTGTGAACCGAACCAAGATTCGCTCGATATTGCCGAGCAGCAGAAAGGTAACTCCACGATGGCAAAGGCCGTAAATTTTCCCTCAATCGAATGCGTCGAAACCGTTTCTTCGGCATCCATTCAGATGAATTACGGCGCCTTCGAAGATCGGGCTTGTGTCCAAATTCAAGAAGTCACGGTGCACGGACGACCTGCCTACTATGCGGTGCCTGCTCACGACTATATCCGGTTGTTGGCCGCGCTAAACGATGTAAAGAGACTGCGGCAATTGCAAGTGAGAACCCGGAAACACAATGCACAAGAGATCGAGGCGGACTATGAAAAGTGTCGCCCGAGCCCAGAAGAGGTCGCGAATGATCGCTGGGTCGATGAGCTGACTGGTCGTAACAACATATCGTAAGAGACGGCTGCGAGACCCTGCCGAAGAGAAAATTAGATCATTTTCTGTGAGCCCCGAGCAATTGAAATAGGCGGCTATATCCAGCCAGTTTTCAGCTAGTTGGACTTGTAACGGTTTTGTGCCGGTCACCGATCTCATTATGCCACCTTGGCCTCGAACGCCAACGGGCTGATGCCGCCCAGATAGGAATGGCGCCTGCGGCTGTTGTAGAACCCGTTGATGTATTGGAAGATCGCCGTTTCAGCTTGTCGCCGTGTTTGCCATGTCTGCCGCCAGATCAGTTCGGCTTTCAGCGTTTTGAAGAACGTCTCGGCGGCTGCGTTGTCATAACAATTGCCCTTGCCGCTCATCGATGGCCGCAGGCCCTGAGCCTGCAACGTCTTCTGAAAGGCATAGGAGCAATATTGGCTGCCACGATCCGAGTGGAACAGGCAGCCCGGCGGCGGATTGCGAAGGCGCACGGCCATGTCCAGCGCCCGGATCGCCAGATCCTTCTTCATCCTGTCGCTGGCGGCCCAGCCCACAACACGGCGACTGTATAGATCGAGAACGACGGCAAAGTAGAGCCATCCTTCCGATGTCCAGACATAGGTGATGTCTCCAGCCCATTTCTGGTTGGGCGTGGTAGCCACAAAATCGCCATCCAGCCAGTTGGCTGCTACGTCCAGATGGTGATGGCTGTCGGTGGTGACCTTATGCTTGCGGGTGCGAACGGGCTTGATGCCGTTCTGCCGCATCAACCGGCCAACGCGACGCTCGCCAACATCGAGCCCCGCTTCCTTCAACTCCATCGTCATTCTCGGGCGACCGTAGCTGCCAAGGCTCAGGCGATATTGTTCGCGGATATGCGCCAGCACGGCCATGTCAGTGCGCTCGCGTGTGCTGGTCGGGCGTGTCCGCCACGAACGATAACCACGTTCGCTGACGCGCATGACCCGGCAAAGGGTCGCAACACGCCATCGGTGCCGCCAGGCATCGATAAATGCGAACCTCATGGCCGCTCCCTGGCGAAGAACTGCGTGGCCTTTTTTAGGATATCCCTCTCCTCCTTCAGGATACGGTTCTCAAGGCGCAAACGTTCATTCTCCAAAGCAAGGTCGGCTTGCGGCGCCAACATCGGGTCAGCAGGACGGTATTGGGCCAACCACTTCGCCAGCGTCGACTTGCCAACCCCCAAATCCCCCGCAACCTGCGCACGCGGCAACCCGCTGCTCAGCGCAATCCGAACCGCCTCCCGTTTGAACTCTTCACTATGCTTGATCATCTCACCAGTCTCCTTGTGCGCGTATTTAACTCTCAAGTGACCGGCGCAAAACCGTTACAAGTCCAAGTTGATCGTCGAACTTGTGCTGGATGCCGTAAGCGTAACGCCATAATGATTGCTCTGAGTCAGCCCATCGCAAAGAGGATTGGCAGGGCCGAGAGTCGCTGGTAACTTGCCGGCTCTGTAAGGGGGATCGGCTGTTTGAGTAATGATTATGATAGTGGCGTCATTGACGCCGCTGCTGTCGATCCGACGCTTGCCTGTTTTGTGCTTGTTGCCAAGTTTCTGGGGGTGCCTGCTGATCCCGGGCAGATTGACCATGAGCGCGGCAAGGGCAATGATCCTTATACGCTCGAAGATCTGGCGCGGATTGCGAAACGGCTGGAGCTGATTGCGCGGATCCGCCCGTTTGATACGGCCGAACTGCATAAAATCCCGTTGCCTGCCATTGTTGAGCTTAAGGATGGATCGGGCGCGATTCTGCTTAAGATCGAAGATCAGAGCCTTAATCCGCGCTATCTGATCCAACGTGGCGATGCCGAACGCCCTGAGGTTTGGTCGAGCGAAGATGCGGGTGAACGTTTCGGTCGTCGCGCCCTCCTTTTGACCTCGCGCGAGATGATGGCGGGTGAGCAACGCCCGTTTGACATTAGCTGGTTCATCCCGGCGCTGGTGCGCTATCGCTCCTCGCTGCGCGATGTCCTGCTTGGCAGCTTCTTCCTGCAATTGATGGGGTTGGTCTCGCCGATCTTCTTCCAGCTGGTGATCGACAAGGTGCTGGTGCACCAGTCGATGTCGACGCTAGATGTGCTCGCCTTTGGCTTGGCGGTGGTGCTGATCTGGGAAACGGTGCTGTCGGGTCTGCGCAACTGGTTGTTTGCGCACACGACCAACCGGGTCGATAGTGAGCTTTCGGCGCGCATGTTTCGCCATTTGCTTAACCTGCCTTTGTCCTACTTCGAAGCGCGCCGGGTGGGTGATAGCGTCGCGCGCGTGCGTGAACTGGAACGTATCCGCGAATTTCTGACATCGAACGCGGTGACGGTGGTGATCGACCTGTTCTTCACAATCGTGTTCTTCGCGGTCATGTATATTTACTCGCCCATGCTGACGCTGATCGTTGCGCTGTCGATCCCGCTTTATGTGCTGATTTCAATCTTCATCTCGCCGCCCTTGCGTGAATTGCTCGAAGAGAAGTTCCGCCGTGGCGCAGAGAACCAGAGCTTCCTTGTCGAAAGCGTCACCGGCATCGGCACCTTGAAAGCGATGGCGGTCGAACCGCAGATGCGCGACCGGTGGGAGAAGCAGTTTGCGGGCTACACTCAGACCGGGTTCAAGGTAGCCACCTTGGCGACCTGGGGCAGCCACCTCATTCAGATTGTCTCCAAACTCACCACCGTGGCGATCCTCTACTTCGGCGCGAAGAGCGTGATCGCGGGTGATCTGAGCGTCGGCTCACTGGTCGCGTTCAACATGCTGGCGGGACGCGTCGCGCAGCCGATCCTGCGTCTGTCGCAATTGTGGCAGGATTTCCAGCAGGTGCGCATCTCGGTCGACCGCTTGGGCGACGTTCTCAATGCGCCCGCCGAGCCTGAACATAATCCCAACCGTGCAAGCCTCCCGCCGATCAAGGGACGGATCGAGTTTGACAAGGTCCGCTTCCGTTATCGCCCCGATGCGCCCGAGGCGTTACGCGGCGTAAGCCTCGATATCGAGCCCGGCGAAATGCTCGGCGTGGTCGGCCCATCGGGGTCGGGCAAATCGACCCTTACCAAGCTGGTCCAGCGCTTATATGTTCCGGAACAAGGTCGCGTGCTGGTCGATGGCGTCGACCTGTCGCTGGTTGATCCCGCATGGTTGCGGCGGCAGATTGGCGTGGTGCTGCAAGAGAATATCCTGTTCAACCGCTCGGTGCGCGAGAATATCGCGCTCGCCGATCCGACCCGGCCGATGGAACAGGTGATGGCCGCAGCCGAACTGGCCGGCGCGCATGAGTTTATCATTCAGCTGCCCCATGGCTATGATACGATCATCGAGGAGCGCGGCGGCAATTTGAGCGGCGGCCAGCGCCAGCGCATGGCGATTGCGCGCGCGCTGATTGGCAATCCGCGCATCCTCATATTGGACGAGGCGACCAGCGCGCTCGATGCCGAGAGCGAAGAGATCATCCAGGCCAACCTCCATCGTATCGCGCAAGGCCGCACCGTGATCATCATCGCGCATCGCCTCTCCGCCGTGCGCGATTGCAATCGTATCGTGACGGTCGAAGCGGGCGAGGTCACCGAGATGGGCGACCATGCAACGTTGGTCAAAGCAGGCGGGCGCTATGCTCAGCTTTATACCAAACAAATGGGCGTAAAGGGCGCGTGATGTTCGATACCGCGCGCAAGCATTGGCGCATCTTCAAGGAAAGCTGGGCGCTGCAAAATGTGGCAGACAAGAACGCCAAGCCGCGCAGTGACCATGAGTTTCTACCCGCAGCGCTCGAGATTATGGAGAAGCCGCCGAGCCCGGGGCTGCGCTGGCTACTCATCAGCCTGTGCGCGCTGTTCACCATCGCGCTCGTCTGGGCCTTTATCGGCAAGGTGGATGTGGTCGCGGTTGCCTCGGGCAAGGTCATTCCGTCCGCCAATAGCAAGCTCATCCAGCCGATCGAGATCGGCTCGGTCCGCGCCATCCATGTCAAGAATGGCCAGCGGGTCAAGGCGGGCGAGTTGCTGGTCGAACTTGACCCCACCATCACCGGCGCCGAGGTCGAGCAATCGAGCCAGCAATTACTGTCCGCCGAGCTCATCCGCGCGCGTAATAATGCGCTGCTCGCGCATTTGGCTGGGCGTCAGGCCGTCTTTGTGACGCCGCCAGGAACGCCTGCCGACGTTGCAGCGACCGAGCAGCAATATATCCGCACCGCGATTGCCGAATATGAGGCCGAGCAGGCGGCGCTCAGGCAAAGCCGCGCCGAGGCGAACGCGCAACTCACCGCCGCCCGCGCAGAGATCGCCAAGCTGCGCGAAACGCTGCCCTTACTCGACAAGCAGATGGACGCGCGCAAGGAGATGGCGAGCAAGGGCTATTATTCGCAGCTGAAAGTACTTGAATATGAGCAAGCCCGGGTCGAGCATCTGCGCAATATCGATGTACAGGAGGCCAATGCCGCGCGGGCCCGGGCGACCATCGGCAATATCGAGGCACAGCTCGCCAAATTGCGCGGCACCTTCGGGCGCGAGGCGGTGACGCAGGTTGCCGAGGCGACCGACAAATCCACGCTCGCTGCCGATGAACTGCGCAAGGCCGCACGCCGCCGCGAGTTCCAGCAACTGCGCTCGCCGGTCGATGGCACGGTGCAGCAACTCACGCTCAACACCATCGGCGGCGTGGTGCAGCCCGCCCAGCCGATCATGGTGATCGTCCCCGACGATGCCGAGGTCGCGGTAGAGGCGATGATCCAGAATAAAGACATCGGGTTCATCCGCGTCGGTCAGCCGGTCAGGGTCAAGCTCGAAGCGTTCCCGTTCACCGACTATGGCCTGATCGAAGGGGTGGTTGAAACGATCAGCCGCGATGCCATCGACATGAGCCAGAACGCCGCGCCGCAAAAGGACGCGCATGGCCGCCCGACCCAGCAGGGTCTCGTCTATGCGGCGCGGATCAAACTTAATCAGCGCACCATCCGCATCAACGGCGTCGAACAGCCCATCGGCCCCGGCCTCGCGGTGCAAGCCGAAATTAAGACTGGCGCACGACGGATAATTATGTATCTATTGTCGCCAATAAGCCAGTCGCTAGACGAGGCGGGGAGAGAGCGCTAGTCGATGAAACTTCCAAAAACATCTAAGGCATTGTGTTTGTTTTGTCTTTCTGGGCTAGCTGCCGTTTTTTTTCTATATAATCAAAAAGAAAAAATCTCATCTCCGGATACCGTTCCCCAGTATTTAGGCGAAGAGATAGTTAAATGCAAATATTCATCTCGAAAGAGCCAAAATGGCTTTGATGTTTATATCGAAGAAAACCAAACTCGACAATCAAACATAAAATATAAAGCGATCTGTGAGAGGTTTTCTGATAATTTAGAAAATGGATTTCAAGTAAAATTAAATATATTGAATATTAATAGAAGTGAATTATTGACAAAGCTACGCAGATGCGCCGAAGGTAAAGATTTAAACTTGATGGAATCTCTTTCTTATCGAGATTTATTGGAGGAATACTTTAAAAGCAAAAATTGTTCTTCTGTGTATAATTTTGAAGATATTCATAGAGTTATTTTAGGTCGGAACAAAGACGTTTCGGTAGATATAGGTCCAAACGAGATTGAATTTTTTCGCGAGACGTTGGGGGGCAGCGATCCGTACGCAGACGTTTATCTGATTTTTAGAGATCAAAAGTCGGTAAACTTGTATTGTCTTATTAATTCTTCCGATAGAAAAGAATATATTTCGGAGAATGAACTTGTGAATATTTGTTTAACAAAAATAATGTAGGTGTGATTTGTCATCTTATCAAAATATAAATCGTCCTTGGGCGTCGAGATTTCGGATAAGCACTGCGTTCAATGCTTGGCAAACCGGTAGGATTGTTAGTGCAATAGACCGTTTGTATGAGACGAATGCGGGGCGTTTGTTTTTGTCTCAATTCGGAAATATCAAATTCGAATACGATAAAGACATGCAGGATTTCGGAACAAACAACGGTGGGGAAATTAAATTTTCTGAAAGTGCTTTTGCAGAAAGTGATGTGACAAAAAACACTTCAGGGATGGCGTATTTATTTGAGCAAACATTTTTACACGAACTTGCTCATTCTGCAATTTTTGATAATAATATATATAGAAATCCTTATAATTCTGCCATTAATGGATTAGGAAATTTTTTGACAGGCGCGGCCAAGTCAAAGAATTTTAGCATGGAGACGTTCAAATATATTATAGATCCGCTGATGAACCTGGTTGGAAATGAAGAGTATTCCACCTTAATATCGAATTTGATGTTGAGATATGCGTTTGGCATCGAAGGATCGGCGCAATATCATTTTGGTTTTAAGAAAACATTCGGCAAAAATAATTATGATTACTCAAAGCGACCTGATGACGCGTCTTCCGAGCAAATGGCGCTTCTAACTAGGGTTTTAAATGCTAAAGGGGGGCCGGGAAAACAAAGTTCGGCAGAGGAGGTAAAAAAGGCAATAATTGAAACTCTAAGGAGGGCTGTTGATAAAAATTTGTTAGGTAGAAATCAATATGATTGGTATATTTCCAAATATAACGGTAAAAACAATGATTTAAAAAATAGAAATACTTCAAATAAATTATCTATTCCAGAGTTTGACGAAAATGGTAATATAATATCGGAAAAATTTTATACTTTGAAGGATGGTAAATACGAAATTTTATATGAGGTGTCCTATAATTATAGGCGTAAAAGTGATGGTTCTCTTGCTAGTGACAGCGAAGGGAATGTCCTTCCTCCATCGTCAGAAACGCTGCGCCAAGGCAAGTTGACCGTATTGTCGACGTATAGAGAGGGCACTGCCGATGTCATCTCCAATAATATTTTATTAAATAACGGAATTCCTGTAGACTTTTCTGATGCTGGGGGAGTTTTAGGGAGTCAGTTAGGTTACCGTATTTCGTCGGGGAATGCCTTTGTCGGCGTGTTGAGTGGCGCGATTTTTCAAACTGTCGGTGATAATATTGGTGATGTGATAGATGGTATATTATCTGGAGCTTCCGTCGAAAAATCAGTAAATCACGCTTTCGGAAAATTTGCTCCAGAGTTGGTGGAAAACGTTCGGGGAGCGGGTATTGGCGCAATTTCCACGTTTATTGCGGCGCAGCTGGTCAATGCTCTTCATCTTGAGGGATTTGTAGGTGAGCTCTTAAATTCGACTGGGGGAGCTGTCATTGGCCAGACGTTAACCAATATTATCAATTTATCTAGAGGGTTTAAATACGCAGCCGACGGCGCGGCTTTAAACGCTTTCAGTGGCGTCAATCCTATGATGATTGCGCAGGCTGTTGGGTCATTCTTAGGTACCAAATTGGCTCAGGAGGTAAAGACTTTCCAAAGCATCGGGGGACAAATTGGCGCCGCTGTTGGTTCTTCATTAGCTGTTACCGCTGGCACACAATTGATGCTGACAGCCGGGATGATACCAGGTTTATTACCCGTGGCCGTTTTCGCGTTTGTAGGCTTTTTGGTGGGGGGAGTGCTAGGCTCTGTTTTTGGTGGCACACCACGATCTGGCGCGGATGCCCAGTGGGACGAAAAGCAGCAGAAATTCATTGTCTCCAATATCTATGCGAGAAAGGGGGGATCGAAGGATGCGGCACAGAGCATCGCTCGTGCTGTTGCAGAAACCTTTAACGGCATTCTCGCCACCGTTGGAGGCACACTTTTAAACCCACAACTTGTCCAGTCGGGCAACTACGGTATGCGCAAGCAAGATTATGTGTATCGTCCATATTCGACGCGAGACCGTGACGCTATTACTCAGCGTTTTTCGGGCAAAGATAAAAATGCTGCCGCCAAACTGATCGGTTATGGCGTTTATCAAGGCTTGACCGATCCCGATTTTCAAATCGCGGGTGGCGATGTCTATGCCAAACGCGCCCTTTATAAAACATTCGAACTTGGCGGTCATGATCCGCGCAATTTTGATCCCAGCGTCATCATGGGTAATTTATCGGCGGCGCAGTCCTACTCAGCTTATTTGGCAAATTCCGCCGTTATCGGTTTGCTTGTTGCAGCGCAGCCGGACAGCGTATTTGCCGCTGAAACCGCCCTTAATCTCGCGCGTGCCGTTGAGCTGGGCCTTACCAAGCGCCACCGTAGCGACTGGTTTGGCGGCTTTAGCTTCCTGCTCCGTGAGGCGCAAACGCAAGCCGGAACGGTTGAATTCGGCTTCGATTACGACGCCGCTAGCGGTCAAGTCAGCCGTCTTATCGGTATCGGCGATTATGTGTTGGGTGATACGATAGATATTGCTGGGCAGACGACCATTGAAGGTGGCGCCGCCAATGACGTAATCGATCTCCGTTCGGCATCGTTGGCCAATCAAATTGGCTACACGGTTGACGGTCATCTTAATAATGACATTGCGGTAACAGGCGAAGATTTCACGGCCCTGGCGCAGAGCATATCGTTTGCGTCTGGGGATTTGCGGAGGGCGGTCGCCGTTACTCTAACCGCAGATACCCTCGCCGAAGCGGCTGAGCAATTTATCGGTAAACTCGGCGAGGCGCCTAATATGGCGGTTATGGGTGGCGAAGCGCGTGCGACCATCGTCGATGGAACTGCCGCGACCCCAACCTTGATGGTGGGCAACAGCTATGCCCATGAGGCAGACGGACATATCGTGTTCCGTTTGAGCCTGTCCAAAGCGGCAACTGCGGCTATCACCGTGGACCTGACGCTCGCCGATGGCCGCGCCGAAGGAAAAGGCAAAGACTTCGGGATAGAAGACCAGCCCGGCCTTGAAGTGTCCGTTGATGGCGTAAACTGGACCGCAGCTACAAGCGCGACCTTTGCCGTTGGTCAAACCGAACTTTTTGTGCGCACGGCAGTGATTGCCGATAATGTCGCTAACCCGGATTATATAGCTCCGAGTGGAAATCCCGTCACTGGTGCAGCCATTCCCGGCAATGGCCAGCCAGAATTCCTCCATGTAGAGGGCAATGAGCGTTTCTCATTAAAGGTCAAGACGCAGACCGGAAGTGCAGGTTTTCTGGCCAACGGTGCTGACGAGCTGACAGGCACCGGCACAATTGTCGATGGTGTTGGCACCGAGCCGCTGGTGTGGATCGACAATGTGGTTGTCGATGAAGCCAGCGGCCAGGCGGTCTTCACGGTTTCGCGCTCGCGCAGCGGTGTTGCCGGAGCGGTCGAGTTTTCGACGGCGGATCGCCGCCGCCTCGATATTGAGGTCGCAGCGACGGTCGATGGCGGTGAAGGCGATGATACCATCTATGCCTCAAACCTTGGCGATAACATTTTTGGCGGGGCTGGCAATGACACGCTTTACGGCGGTCGTCTGGATGACTGGCTGCTTGGCGGCGATGGCAATGACCAGATTGACGTTGGCACGCTCGATCAGACTGCGCTCGGTGGCGACGGAAACTACGTCAATGGTGGGGACGGTGATGACCTTATCCGGGGCCGCGAAGGATCGGACTGGCTCGAAGGGGGTGATGGCGTCGATATCATCACCGGCGGCGAAGGGGATGATATCCTCTCCGGCGGCGCAGGCAATGGCGATGATCTTAAAGGCGGCGCTGGGGACGACCAATATCTGTTGCGTCTTGGCGATGGTGCAGATAGGGCGGAAGACCAAGCCAATAATGCGCCGGCCGCACAACCGACAGGCACTCAGACTCCCGGATCACCCAATATTGCGGACGCAATATCACGTCGATTCTTTGGCATTTCAGCAGGGACCGTAAGCCGCGACTGGACAGGGCGGAACACGCCAGGCCTGACAAAGAACGGCACTCTCGTCGGCGGAGCGGACGCGATCAGCTTTGGTCAGGGTATCGACATGGGCGATATCGTGCTCAAGCGCGATCCGATCGATACCAACAGCTTGCTTGTGATCGTGATGCAGAAAAACCCCGCCACGGGGGTCAACGAAGCATCGGGCACGCAATTGTTGGTGAAGGACTGGTTTTCTGATCCGTTCAAGCGGGTTGAATATCTGCGCTTCGCCGATGGCAATGAAGTCCGCATCGCTGACGTCACGAGCTTCGTCATTGGTGGGTCGGGTAATGATGTTCTCATCGGCACGCTCGGCAATGATTTCGTCTACGGGGGCGACGGCGATGATCGCCTGTTCCTGTTGGCAGGGGATGACGTTGGCTCGGGCGCGACCGGTAATGATTTCCTGGCTGGAGATTCCGGTAAGGACATGCTGTTCGGCGGCCTCGGCAATGATGAGCTGATGGGCGGCAAAGGCGCTGATGCGATTACCGGAGATGGCGGCAATGACGACATCTATGGCGGTGATGACAATGACATATTGTCCGGCGGCAAAGGTGATGACCATATCGCAACAGGTGCGGGCGACGATATTATTAAATATAGCCGCGGCGACGGGGCGGATACTGTCATTGACGACTTCGTTGATAGTTGGGCCGTTATTTGGCGCGCCAACGGGACACAGATCGGTTCGTGGCAGAATGGCTATAGCTATGATGTGGCAACCGGAGAGGTCAAAGATCCGTCCGGCACAGTCATCCGCAAGAATTTCGGAACTTGGGACAAGCCCGATTTCCAGTGGATCGGTCGCTACGATTATGACAGCCTGTCGCAGACGCTGAAGCGTTTTGTGGCGCCTGCAGCGGGCACTCTAGCGAGCCGCGATGCGGATGCGAGCGCTGCCGGTGACATGATCGAGTTCACGCCCGGCATTCTTATTCAGGATATCGTGTTTGAGCGCCACGGCGATAACCTGACTTTGTGCATCGGCAACAGTCAGATGGATGGGAGCAGTTCTTCTGCTATAGCTGACCGGATCACGCTGTCTGATTGGTATGCCGTTCCCGGCGCTATTGAGCGCCTCGCTTTCTACAGCACGGGCATACTCAATATTGCTTCGCTCAATATGGTTGCGGGTAGCGATGGCGCGGACACTCTTGTTGGAACCGATGGGCAATGGATCGAAGGCAATTATTACGATCCGGAAATGGGTGGCTACCCAACGTCCGGTTATTTTGAAGGCGGGGAAGATTGGATAACCGGCGGGATCGGCGCTGATACAATCCAGGGCTTGAGCGGCAACGATATCTTGAACGGCGGCGGCGGCGCGGACCGCGTTGAAGGCGGGGACGGCACCGATGTCCTCTACGGCGGCGGCGGTGATGACCTACTTATTGGTGGCAGTGGCGGCGATACGCTGGTTGGCGGCAGCGGTAGCGACACAGCCTCTTACGAGGGTAGCGCAGGCGTGCGTGCCAATCTTACCAATGCCCGGGTCAATAGTGGTGATGCTGCGGGCGACAGCTATGACGATATCGAAAATCTCACCGGCAGCAGCGGGGCTGATATCCTCGAAGGCGACGAAGGTGATAATATCCTTGACGGTGCAAAGGGCGATGACACGCTACGCGGCTATGCAGGGGATGATATCTATCTTTGGGATGCGGCCTCGACCAACGATCACAGCGGTGTCGACACCATCGTAGAAGGCGCCTTTGCTCCCATAGAAGTGCTTACTGAAGCCGGAACAGTCAATTCCGGGTTTATAGTTACGGCGCGTCGGACGGACTCTCACGGCGGTTTTTTTTCCAAGAAAAAATATGATCATCTGCTGACCATCACCTATAATGGCGAGTTGATCTACAGCCGCGAGATTTTACGTGTCCGCGACAAGAATTACACGACCAATGTTGCGGACTGGCCGCAGGATGGCTGGCTCGCGGGCTTTGAGCGGACCGGTATTGGTGCACAGGTGCTGCGCACGGCGCTCGACCCCGAACATGAGGGCGGCGATGACCGCATCGAGACGGGCCAAGGCATTTATCTCGCTGATTTGAGTTTTGCGTTTGATGGTGCTGATCTTGTGATCACCTATCGCAATAACAGCGCATCTGCGATCCGGATCAAAAATCATAGCACATTGGGCGGTCGTGTTGAGACCCTGCAATTGCTTGATGGCCTCGCGATCAATCTTGGGCAATTGAAGCTTAACGCCAATGGCGGCACCGAGGATGATTATGTAGCGGGCGCCGCAACAGATGACACGCTCCACGGAGCTGGAGGCGACGATGTCATGTTCGGTGGCAGCGGTGATGACCAGCTTTATGGTGATGATGGCGACGATACTATCGAAGGCGGTGCAGGCGCCGACCATATTGATGGCGGCGCGCATAGTCCTGCAACCGGTGAAGGGAGTAGCCTCACCTGGGGCGACACGGTCCGCTATGCCGGATCGGTCCAAGGTGTAGATGTCGATCTACGCAGGGGTGAAAATGTCGCGCAGCATGGCGGCGATGCCGAGGGCGATACGCTCGTCGGTGTTGAAAATATTGTCGGGTCCGACCTTGCAGGAGATACACTGCATGGCAATGACAGCGATAACCGCTTGTTTGGCATGGGCGGCAATGACACGCTGCAAGGACATGGTGGTAACGATGTCCTCGACGGCGATGCGGGTGACGACGTTCTTCATGGCGATGCAGGCGAGGATAATATCAGCGGCGGGCTGGGTAACGACCAGCTATTTGGCGGCGCGGATAAGGATTTGCTGGTCGGGGGCGAAGGCGATGACCTGCTCGATGCAGGCGACGGCAATGATACGCTGATTGGCGGAACCGGAGTTGACCAGTTGTTTGGCGGGGCTGGCGATGATGATCTTCAGGGGGACGCAGGCGACGATGTTCTCGAAGCTGGCGATGGCAATGACAAGATCTATGGCGCCAGCGGCAATGACAGCCTCAAGGGCGGTGCCGGGAACGATGACTATCTGTTCGATCGGAACAGCGGCCAAGATCTGTTGGTCGACAGCAACGGGACGAACCGTTTGCTGTTCGCCGACGATATCACCCTCAAGCAATTGTGGCTGACCCGAAACGGCAATGATCTTAAGATTTCGGTGATCGGCGGGGATACTACGCTAACCGTCCAAGGCTATTTTGCCGCTGGAGGATCGCAAATCACCTCTATCGTAACCGGGACCCATACATTGTTCCTCGGCACCTCCGATGCTAATGCGATGATCACTGCAATGACGGCTGCGGGTGAAATACCTGCAGCGATGCCCGCAAGTCTGAACGCCGTGGTTGAAAGGGCTTGGGATGAAGGCGAGAAGGCGGCACCGCGTGCGCCTGTTTCGACGCAGACGGTCAACGTCCTCAGCAATGCAGTGACACTGGGCTCGACCAACCTTGTCGACCTCTCGGCGTGGCCCGATACGGCGTCGCTGCCTTCTGGCAGCGCTATTCCGGCGAACTGGCAATCGGGTGCGGCTTGGGACGAGACCCATTGGATCGCTGGATCAGGGCCTGACGATAGCAGTGTCGCAATCATTGAAGCCGGACAGAGCGATGCAGACGTTGACGGCGGCGGAGCGCTTACTAACGTCATCGCTGCGGATCGTGCGCAATCCTATGCGTTCACCTATTATTTCCGACTGACCGACATCGGCAAACATGATTTGGTGTTTGGCCTGAATGCTGGCGACAATATGCTGGTCGCAGATGCGGCTAGTGGCACTGCGGCTAATGACCCGGAGTTCTTGCGTATTGCCGCTGCTGATCAAGCTGGTCGGTTCCAAGCCAACCGCTGGTATCGTGTGGTTGGGTATGTAACGGCCGCAGGATCTAGGGTCGCCGACGCGGCCACGTTGGGCGGTATTTATGACGCGACCACCGGAGACCGGGTTGGCGCGCTCGACCATCTTTTTGTCTGGCAGCAAAGCGCAACTCCGGCTTCGGTCGCATCGCGCTTCTTCGTTACCAATGGCGAAAGCAATCAGGTTTATTCCACACAATTTGCCCAACCCTCGGTTCAACAGGTCACGGCCCTTGCGGGAACAGTCATCAACGCTGGCACCGGTGTAGTCGATCATGACAGCGCTGCGCTGACTTATGCCCTCAATCCAGAGACGATGCCGAGATATGGTGCGCTTGAGCTGGTTGATGCAGCGACCGGTCAAGTGCGTTATACGCCGCACTGGGGCGCGCACGGTGCCGACAGTTTCTCGATCATCGCGCGGGACGGTGACGGGCATCAGGTAGCGGTTCCGGTCCGGCTCAATATTGCGGCATCGGGTATCAATCTCGCGCCGCAAGTATCGGCAGCAGGATTTACCGCCAATCACAATGAAAATCTCGGTGAGGGAGCGCTGATTGCGACCCTCACCGCAACCGATCCGGACGGCCCGTCGAGTGAGCTCGACTATCGCTTCGTGGGGTCTGCGGTAACCCAGATGAACGGTCGTTATCTGACGGTGTCGGCCGATGGACAATATTCGCTCGACAGAGACACAGGCGAACTGCGCCTGCTGGTCGCAACCACTGATTTCGATACGGGGGCGAACCAGTTCAGCTATCGTGTATCGATTACCGACCGCAATAGCGGACCGGTGTCCGCGAGCGTCGAGACCACGCTTAATATCGCGCTCAACAATGTGAATGAAGCGCACACACTCAACGCCGCAACGGTGTCGATCAATGAACTCAACGTAGCGCTTGGTCCCTATATCCCGGTGCCCGACGCTGAAGGGCATTCGATCAACCTAGCCTCCATCATGTTGGCTGATCCGGAAGGGTCCAACCTGCGCTGGCGATTGGCCGGCGGTCAAAATCCTGGGCCGTGGATGCTTGATGCAGATGGCGTTCTCTATATGCTCGGCGCGACCGACTTTGAAACAACCCCAAGCTATACGTTGGTTGTCGAAGCAATTGATGACAGCACCGGCCTTACGCGCGCTGCAACGCTCACCATTAATCTTCAGGATGTAGCGGACGAGGTTTCAGCGACAGGCGCGGCAAGCCCCGCAGGCATTAGCAGCTCTCTTGGCCGTTTCCTCGGGCGTTATCTGGCAGGGCTCCAAAACATCATCCTCAGTGATGGATCGACCCGCACGCCCTTGCAATTGGCAGGCCTGTTCATCGAAAGGCAACTCACGAACGGCAACGACATCGTTTACGGGTCTGCGTTCGGGGATACGATCGAAGCATCTGATGGCGATGATATCTTTTATACCGGTATTGGTAATGACAATATCTCGGGTGGGCTTGGCGACGACGTCTACCGCTTCGAGATCGGTGATGGCGCTGACACCATCTATGATAGCGGCGGAAATGGAATATCGGGCGGCGTTGATCACGTTCGTTTCGGAGCGGGTATCTCTGCCGCAACCGTGAGCGTTCGCCAGTCTGCTGATGGCAATGATTATATTCTGACCTATGGCCGTGCTGGTGATGAGCTCACACTGCGCGGTGCGCTAGGTCAAGCCGATGCGGCGATTGAGGCCATCGAATTTGCCGATGGAAGCAGTTGGACGGCGGACGATGTGTTCCAACGGTCGCTGATGATGAACGCTGGCGACAATATTTTCTATGGTCGCGATGGTGACGATGGCATCCTTGGAGGCACAGGGAACGATATTCTCTATGGCCGGGGCGGCAATGATTTTCTGCAAGGCCAAAACGGCAATGACCGGATCATCGGCGGCGCAGGCAATGATGGCTATTATGAAGATGAAGGAAACGATACCTATGTTTGGAACATAGGAGATGGCGTCGATACCATTTACAGTAGCAGCCATATGGGTGATGCTGCATCTGCAGACGGGATTGATATTCTCGAATTCGGCCCCGGCATTACACTTGCCGACCTTCAATTCTCATACATATTGTCCTATCCTGACGGCCCCAATATGTATGACGGCATCCGTGTCGCGATACCCGGCCATGCAGGTGCCATTGATATCAGTGAGCAGCTCATTGCGCGCGGTGAAGGGATGCTCAACCAGATCCGTTTCGCCGATGGCACGACGCTGTCGCGGCAACAGTTCCAGAACTTGGTATTTGCTGGCTTTGCGACGAACCAAGATGACCTTATCTACGGCAGCAATTCTGAAGGCGATACGCTCGTAGGCAATGCGGGCAATGATGAAATTTTCGGACGCGAAGGCGCGGACAAGATTACCGGCGGCAGCGGCAACGACCATCTGCGGGGCGGCCTTGGTAATGACGAATATTATATCCATGCAGGCGATGGCTCCGACATCATCAATGATGGAATTGTCGGCGATCAATGGACGCCCTCCGATGAATTGGGCGGGGGCAACGATCGCATTGTGTTCGGTGCAGGACTGACGGCTGCGATTGCAGCTGTCAACTTTACCCCAGACGGTCGCAGCTTGGTGATCTCGTTCACCAACCGCGCCGAACGGATCACACTTCTCGACGTTCTTGTCGATGAAGCCCATGAAATCGAGCAAATCATCTTCCCCGATGCAACGTGGAGCGCTGCCACATTGCTCGACAGAGCTTATGCCAACAATGGCGGAGATAACATCTTCTTCGGAAACTTCCGCGATAACGTCATCCACGGAGGAGGCGGTAACGACAAAATATACGGTGCCGCCGGCAATGATACTTTGAGGGGGCAATCCGGTAATGATCTATTGATTGGCGGCGTTGGTAACGATCTTCTGCATGGCGGTGCCAATGACGATACGTATGTGTTCAACCTAGGCGATGGCCAAGATACCATCGAAGATTATTGGGACGGCGGATACGGCTTTGATGTTGTCAAATTTGGAGCAGGAATATCGCCCGCTGATGTAACGGTCCAACAAACTGCAACCGATATTGTCTTGTTCGTAGGTTCTGGCGGAGACCGGATAACATTGCGTTATTCGCTCTACGATGCCTGGAATCATATCGAAGAAGTCCGCTTTGAAGACGGGACCAAATGGACCGACCGAGAGCTTCTTCGTCGTTCGATGTTGCTAAATGCTGGCAACGACATTTTTTATGGAAGTGTTATCGACGATCTCGTGACCGGTGGTGCGGGAGATGATACTTTGCGTGCTCGCGCAGGCAATGATCGGCTCGAAGGAGGCACTGGCAACGATCTCCTACATGGAGGCAGCGGGGATGACTATTATCTGTTCAACCTAGGTGACGGTCAGGACACGATTGAAGATATTTGGTCGGGCGATGGGGGCGGTTTCGACACTGTCCTGCTCGGCGCGGGAATTAATGCGTCCGATGTAACGGTTCAACAGACGGCCAACGATTTAATTCTGCTAATCGGTAGTAACGGTGATCGTATCACGCTTCGCAACACGTTGCTTTCCGGCAACAATCACATTGAGCGCGTCCAGTTTGCCGATGGCACGCGCTGGTCGGCGAGCGAAATGGTGCAACGTTCGCTCAATCCTACGGCAAATGCGGACACGCTCTACGGCGGCTATTACACCCGCGATACCATTTTCGGCGGTGGTGGTAACGATATTCTACAGGCCAGCGCGGAAGATGACGTGTTGCTCGGCGGATCAGGCGACGACACGTTGCGTGGTCAAGCGGGAAACGACCGGCTCGAAGGTGGAGCAGGTGATGACTTGCTTCAAGGGGGCAGCGAAAATGACAATTATATATTCAATATAGGTGATGGCCACGACACAGTCGAAGACTATTGGTCCGGGAATGGCGGCGGATTTGATATTGTGTGGCTGGGTGCAGGGATCACCACAAGCGATGTGACAGTGCTAAAGACCGCAACGGATTTCATATTGACCATCGGCTCCAATGGTGACCAGATTACGCTACGAAATGTGCTCTCTAATGGCAACTATTTGATTGAGCAGATACGATTCAATGACGGAACCATATGGTCGCACGATGACCTTCGCTACCGCACCGGCATACTCACCACCCCGCCCGCAGTTAATGTCATCAGCGGTACAGCCAATGGTGAAACTATCAATGGCACTGGTGCTAGCGAGACGATTTTAGGTGGTGCTGGAGATGATGTGATTGATGCACGTGGTGGTGCGGATAGGATCATCGGTGGTCTCGGCAACGATAGTATCACCAACGGATATGGCGAGGGCGACGACACATTCGTCT
>JAEXAW010000078.1 GCA_023458055.1 Pseudomonadota bacterium | reverse complement strand
GCCGTCCTTCTGAGGGGCGCGCTAAGAGGAACCGCCGCCCGCTCGGCTCCGCCTCGCGACCCCTCCACCATCCTGTCGGATGGTCCCCCTCCCCATTGCTGCGCAACAGGGAGGATCGGCGCCTATCCACCCTCCCTTTCAGGGAGGGTGAAAAAAGCGTCAGCTTTTTTGGGGTGGGTGTTCCGGCCCATCGAACGTTTGACCCACCCCGAAAAATTGTGCCAATTTTTGGTAGTGGGTCAGTTTGAAATTTCTCGCTTCTTATATGGGCCACGCTTCGCGGGTTTGGCTTCTGCTTCTTCCACAAGCATTGCAATGTCCGCAATATCCCAAAGGCGGTCAGCAACGCCAGCTTCCATCGCTGGGGTGACACGCAGCGTTTTATGAACGCGGACAAAATTGTAATACATCATGTGAAGCGCGACGGCGTGGGCGTGATTTTCGACCTTCTTCGAAAAGGCATTGGTCAGGCGGGTGAAGCGCCGCATGTGCATCCGCATGGTTAGGTTGCTACGCTCGACGTAGGACGTGCTGACGTGTGCCATGTCGGGCTTGCCTTCAACGGAGCGCTTCTTGATGCCTGTGCATTCGGCGGGGCTATAGCGGCGATTATCAGTCGCACCGACATTGCCATACATCTTGACCAGTTGCGCATAGTCCACATCGCAACCGAAAGCGCCTTCCACGGCTTCGAGATAGGCTTTGTGGCCATCACTGGTAAGCTGGACTCGGGTTGCAAGGCGTGACGCCAGATCGTCCATGAACCACATTGCATATTCAGCATCGCGGCCACCGACCAGATAGGACAGTATCATCTTACTGTCAGCATCGATTGCCGTCCAAGTCCATGTGTCACCGGCATGATCCGGCGCAGCTTTTGCTCCAGCCACATTCTTTTGCTTGGCATAGGTGAACGACCAGATTTCATCGACCTGCACCCGCGAGGCTTTCACGTCGCGCACGTTCGCATCGTGATAGGCCGCACAAGCCTTGCCTGCGTCGATTAGCAGCTTAGCGACGGTGTTCTTGCTTGCGCCGGTCAGTCGCGTGATGGCGCGGATGCTCATTCCCTCGCAAAGAAGGTGAAGGATTTTAGCGCGCTCTTCGATGGTCAGCTTATTCATGCAATTTCAATATGCCCTTTGCTGGTATTAGTCAAGCATAAAAGTCAGTTTAAAGAATATGTTTCATTGGTGCTTGACGGCGCAATTCTTTGGTGCTACTGACTCTGCGAATGAAGGTTCGATACGCAGATGACGATTTATCCCTTGTCGAAACTAATCAAGCCCACCGCCTTAAATTGCCGGTGCAGGTTGTGCAGGCCGCGCGTCGCAAAATTCGTTTGCTTCGAGAGGCCGAAGACGAGCGCGATCTCTACGCTATGATGAGCCTTCATTATGAGAAATTGAAGGGCAAGCTAGAGGGCAAGAGGTCCATTAGGATCAATGACCAATGGCGCATCATTCTAGAAATAGATCAAGAATGCGAGCCTTTAGAGTTAGTTATCTTGGAGATTAGCAACCACTATGAATGAAGAGGGCATCTTGGACGCTGTCTTTGACAACTTTGCTGAGCCGCCCGGAATTTACATTCGGGAGGAGTTGGAGGCGCGTGGTTGGACGCAGCGCGATCTAGCGTTCATTCTCGGCTATTCCGAGCAGACCGTAACGAAAGTAATTTCTGGCAAGTCTGGGATTAGCGCAGAAATGGCAAAAGCTCTCGGCGAAGCGTTTGGCACATCTGCGTCGTTATGGGCTGGCCTGCAAAAGGAATGGGAATTGCGTGAAGCGCGTGAGCCTGATCCGGCTATTCGCGCTCGCGCAGTTATGCAGACCAAATATCCTATCCGTGAAATGATCGGTCGAGGGTGGTTTGAAGAGTCAGAGCAAAGCGTTCTTGAATTACAATTTTCTCGATTTTTTGAACTCAACGATAACGATTTCGGGGGGAACGGAGAGTTCGCCGCTGCCGCAAAAAAGACGCGCGATGATCATTCGCCGGAGGAATTGGCTTGGCTGTATCGCGTCCGCCAAGTCGCGCGCAGCATCGAAGCCCCTACTTATTCCGAAGATGCTCTCCGTGGTATTCTTGGTGAATTGCGCTCTTGGATGATTGATGCTGAAGATGTGCGTTTCGTTCCCAATGCTTTGCTCGCAGCGGGGGTGCGTTTCGTGGTGGTCGAGAAAATCGCTAATTGCTCTGTGGATGGTGTTTGCACTTGGCTTTCTGACAATGAGCCGGTGATTGGCATGACCTTGCGGCACAATCGGCTGGATAACTTCTGGTATGTTTTGCGCCACGAAATCGAACATGTGCTGGCTGGCGATGGCAAGAATGGCGAAGAGCTGATTGATGATCTCGACAGCGATCCTTATTCGCGCGCCATTGCTGAAACGGATCGTCGTGAGCAAGAGGAAAAGGCTGATGCGGCATCGTTGAATTTTGCGTTTTCGCGCGAGAAGCTTATGTCTTTCTACAGCAGAAAAGCTCCCTACATTTCCGAGCGTGATGTCGTGGGATTTGCCAGCCTGAACGAAGTTCACCCGTCTATCGTTGTTGGCCAAATTCAGTTTTTGAAAAAGGATTTTGCATGGCTGCGTAAGTGGTTGGTGACTGTTAGGCAGCACATTCTTCCTGCAAGTTTGGTCGATGGCTTTGGCACCGTCGCTCCTGTTGAATTGTGAGGTTTGAGATGGCGACAAAAAAAGAACAGGGCGCAGATATTTTGGATCGCTACCTTAGCGAGGTAACGAGCGAACCTGTTTCATTGGACGAAGTAGCGGAATGGGCGCTCGATAAGGGGTTGTTTCGACCAGGGCCTCTCGATGTAAGGAAGCTGTGCCGAGATGTTATTGCCGAAGGCGCGCGTTCCCAGAAGCGTTTTGATGGGAAGCGTTGGTATCGTGCAAAGCACTCGATACGGACAAATGTTGGTGGTGTTCAGCTTAACCTATGGGCAGACATAGACAAAAATGCCTCCCACTCGTTCATGTCGAAATCCATAGGGCAACGTAGGCGGTCAATTGCGGACGATTGTTACTCGATGAAAATGGATGCAGACCACTTTAGCGAGGCAAACCCACATCTTCCCGCAATTCAACCCGTGCTAAATTTTAATGATGACGTTGCCGAACGAGAAGCTGCTGAGCAAGCCCTGCTGAAAGGTGCCGCCTAGCTCTTTTTCCATCGAGCACAAGCTGCAGCACGCGCAATCTCGGAACGCTGTTCTGGAGTGAGGCTAGCGGCACGGGCTGGCCCGCCTTTCTTGCCAGCGGTTGACGCCCGTTTTTCTGTCGCGGACCTTTCCGTTTCTTCAACGTCACCGCTGGCAATGTCGATCATTAGCTTCGCAAGCTGGTTAGGGTCGCGAGGGCGTTTGGGTTGCTTCGTCATTCAACCTATATAGTGTGCCTATCATA
This sequence comes from Pseudomonadota bacterium, assembly GCA_023458055.1. Lineage (GTDB taxonomy): Bacteria > Pseudomonadota > Alphaproteobacteria > Sphingomonadales > Sphingomonadaceae > JAFAFE01. The sequence goes on along the minus strand of JAEXAW010000078.1, from coordinate 319,658 downwards.
ATTTTGCAGTGATAATTTCAAACTGACCCACTACCCAATTTTTCGACCCTCCCTAGCGAGGGAGGGTGGGGGCGCGGCGTCACCTCAAGCGGTTCATGTCCCCACGCATTTAATCACCCACGCGCTTAATCACCCAACCACTTCATCACCCCGCGCGCTCAACCACCCCGTCGCTGACGGCAAAGCGGATCACCGGCTGAGGGGCATCGTCGAACAGGGTCATTTCGGTGCCGGTCATCCACACTTGCCCGCCCCCATCGGCGAGGCGTTGATAGAGGGCGGCGCGGCGCAGGGGATCGAGATGCGCGGCCAGTTCGTCAAGCAGCAGGATCGGCCGCGCGCCGCGTTGCTCGGCGACAAGATCGCCATGCGCGAGGATAATCGACAGGAGCAGCGCCTTTTGCTCGCCCGTCGAACAGCGCGCGGCAGGCTGGCGCTTGGCGGCGTGGGTGACAGCAAGGTCCGCGCGGTGCGGTCCGGCGAGCGCGCGGCCCGCACGGCCATCCTGCCCGCGGTTGCGCTTTAATGCGTCGGCAAGTTTATCCGCGCTCCACGCGTCGCCTTCGAGATGCACCAAGGGCCGCGCGAAGGGCTGGTCGGGTAGTATTGCGAGACTTTGGCCCAGTGCTGTTACCAATCCGCGCCGCGCGCCATCCATCGCCGCGCCATGCTCGGCCATCTGCGCTTCGAGCGCGTCGAGCCAATGCGGGTCGGCGGGTAGGCCGCCCGGCGCTGCGGCTTCGCTGAGCAGTTTGGTCCGCGCGCGCATCGCAGCTTCATAGCGCGCGGCGTGGCTCGCATGGCCCGGCGCGAGCGCGAGCACCATCCGGTCAAGAAAGCGCCGCCGCCCGCCCGCGCTATCAAGGAAAATCCGGTCCATCGCAGGCGTAAGCCACAATATGCTGAGCCACTCGCCCAGACTGTTGGCCGATTGCGTTGCACCGTTTACGCGCACCACGCGGCGGGTCAGCCTTCCCGGCTCGACCCCGGTGCCGAGCGTGACCGCAGGCGCATCCGCATCCGGCGCGATATCGGCGGCAATAGCAAAGCCGTGGGCCGCGCCATCCCCGTCGCGCAGCATCTCGGGAAGCGCACTCCCGCGCAAGCCGCGCCCCGGCGCGAGCAGCGAAATCGCCTCAAGGATATTGGTCTTGCCCGCCCCATTTTCGCCCGCGAGCACGATCAGCCCCGGCGCAGCGTCAATCATGGCGCTTTGATAATTGCGGAAATGGTCAAGAAGGAGCCGGCGGATGAACATGCGCTTTCTGCCTTAGCGGGGCGCTGCGTCCGCCTCCAGCGATTAGTGAATTGTATATTTCACCATCATATCGTATTTTTCACATCATATAGTGATTATCACTTCCTTACTGGTGATTTTTACATCCAAATACCACGCTGAACCGCGGATAAACGAAATTGGCACAGCCTGTGCAAAGAAGCAGGCAAGCCGGTTGGACCGGCCAAAGGGACACCACAACGACTACGCACAAGGGAGTATCATCATGTTCAACTTCGCTACCACCGAATTTCGCAGCTTCAGCGCCGCCGCTTTCTGCAGCCTCATCAGCGTCGCGCTGATGGTTCTCGTCACGGTCCAGCCGCTCAGCGCCTGACCGCAACCAGCCACCACATCATCATGCAAAGGGATATCACAATCATGAACAAGACCGCACGCAACAGCTTCGCTCTCGACCGCGCCAATGGCAAGTTGATGGGCGTTTGCGCCGGTATCGGCAACTATCTCAATGTCGACCCGCTGTGGGTGCGTATCGCCACGGTTGCGAGCGTGCTGGTCGGCTTCGGCCTCGCCATCCCGATCTATTTCGCCATCGGCTTCCTTGCCGACTGAGCGAAAGCGGCCACCCAAGAAACAGGCGCGAAGCATCCAGTCCCCCTCTTAACGCTTCGCCACCCCTGCCCCCGCCCGCAACGGCGGGGGCTTTTTTTGGGAGGAGAAGGAGGGTTGAGCCTCAAACCCCGTAGCGCTTGTTGCCACCCGAGGTGATGCAATAACGTCCACCGCGCGGCCCGATGCAGATGTTGCTGCCGGAACAGGGGCAGCTACTGTCCCAGTTGTTGCCACCACTCCCCCGCAAACGATAGCCGCGCGACGAGCCGCTGCTGCGTTTTGACCGGGTTGTGGCGCGTTTGGTGGCAGACCGGCTGCGTTTGGAACTTGTCCCCGCGCCCGTCCATATCTGCGCGTCACTGGTGCCAAGGATCGGCGCGCGCGATTGGTTGGGCGGATTATCCCGGGGGGCGGACCATGGGTCATCCTCTGTCGCGCTTCCATTCCAAGGCGTGTTACCGCCGAGCAGGCGGTTATTGACCCAGCAGCTTTGGCCGTCCCACTCCACTTCGGACCAATCTCCGCTGCGCCGCTCGACGCTGACGGTGGTGCCATAACCGATCTGTGTCACGATTGACGCAGCGCCATCGGGTGCCGCACGACAATTGGCGCGGGTCGCGATAATTTGCGCTGTGGTTGCGTCCTGCGCTTCAGCCGCACCGGATGTCTCCGCGCAGCCGCCCAGCGCCAGCCCCAGCCATAGGCATGCCAACGCTACCCAAGGATTCTTGTTTGCCCGTATCATCTGCAATGCCCCTGTCATCCTGTCCTCAGGGCATCTGACACAAAGGAGCGGGACCGGGTCCAGCAGAATCCGGTCCGTTATGGTGGTCGGCGCTGCAAAACAAAAAAGCCCCGCCGGATTGCTCCAGCGGGGCTTTGCGCATGGGATTGCCGCGCTCGATCAGAACGGGATCGATACGCCGCCGGTCACTTGGGTATAATGATATTCCGACCCGAACTGGTGCGTCGCGCGGGCGAACAGGCTGGTCTTGCCGCGATCATAATAAAAGGCACCGCCGACGACGCCAAATTCGCTGCGGCGGCCATCGATGAAATCCAGGCCCGGCCCTGCTTCAACACGGTAGGTGCCATATTTATATTTGCCATTATATTGGAGCGTAACCTGATGGCGGTCCCATTTGTCGGGCGAGAAATATTCGGGCACGCGCTTTTTATAATCGAGGATGCGCGAGCGGTGTGCCAGCGTGAAGCCTGCACCGAGCTTGGTGCGGGTGGCGAGCGCCACCATGCCTCGCCGGTTGCCGTCGGTGAACCCGTGATAGTCGCCCGTCACCGCCACCCAGAAAGGCTTGTTATCCCGCGTCTCAAGCGAGAGCGAACAGCCGCTGCTGTCAATTCCCCGCCGCATCGCGGGCGCGGTCGCGACATAGTCATGGTCGCACTGCGCTTCGACGCTGATCGCCCCGTTACGACGGACGCCAAAGAGACCGTGCAGTCCTTCGTCGCTACCGAGCACACGTCCGCGCAGCTTCAATCCGTTGTCGAGCGTCGTTGCGACATTGAGCGCAATGCCTTTGACATCCGCATCGCCGCTATCAACGCTCTGATAGAAGCCGCCGAGCTTGACATTGACCTTGCCGTCCCACTCCTTGCCGCCTTCGAGCGTCACGGTGTCGGCATAAGGGTCGGTGAAATAATCGACCGAGCCGTAAATCTTGTCATCGGCGGCCAGCGCGGGTCCCGTCCCGAGCATCGCAAGCAGGGGCAGCATGACTGCATATCTCATCACTTCGTACCCCAATTTTTCTTGAGATTGAAAAATTCATTGAAATAGCCGGACAGCGAGGCTGCAGCCATGATGAATTGATAAACGAACATATAGCCTAATAGCCCCAAGAAATTGCGCCGCACATGAAGGTCATGTTCGTCGAAAATTTCTTTCTCATATTTATAGTAGATGGCGGTCCCGATAATCACCATCGGCACGAGCAGCAAGGTCAGCAGTCCGGCAATCAAGTGATAGCCGAAAAATGCCGCAATGATCCCGGGCACCAAAATAAAAAGATACGCGAAATCGATCAGCGGGAAGAACATGTTATACCACACGAACGGGCTGTTGAGACGAAGCTGGACAATCGCCTGCGGCGTGGATTTGAACGCTTCGATAAGCCCCCGCGCCCAACGCTGGCGCTGGCGGAAAAACTGGCGAAAGCTGGTCGGCGCATTGGTGAAGGCGAACGCGCATTCGCTATATCCGACATTATGGCCGTTGCCGCGCAAGGTCCAGGTAAGGACAATGTCCTCGCCGACGACCTCGCGCCATCCACCAGCCTCGCGCAACGCAGCCGTATCATAGATTGAAAACGCGCCCTGCGCGACCAGCGTGCCGTGATAGAGCGACTGCGCCCGCTTCACCACGCCGATGCCGTGAAAATAATCCCACTCCTGCATCTTGGTCAGGAAGTTCGTGCGCGAGTTACGAACCAGAATACAGCCCGCGACAGCGGCCACCTTGGGCTCGGCATAGACCATCGCCTTGACGATATTCGAGAGCGCTTCCCGATGCAGATAGGTGTCGCCATCAATGGTAACGGTAAGCCGCGTCTCGACCTCGGCCAATCCCGTATTAAGCGCATGCGACTTGCCCCCATTTTTGGGCTGCCGGATGAGGTCTACGGTCATGCGGGGATGCCGGTTAGCCGCGATAAAGGCTTCGACCATCGCGGCCGTCTCGTCGGTTGATCCGTCGTCAATCACGATGACGCGGACAGGACCGGGATAATCCTGATGACCGACGGATGCCAATGTGTCCGCAATTGCGGATGCTTCGTTATAGGCGGCGACCAAAATTGTAAGGGGTTCGTCGACCGGTGGCCTTTTATGATAGGGAATGCGGACATCGGTAATGAGTGACATCAGGACAAAGATTGTCGCTGCGCCGGGAATCAGAGCGACACTGATCACAATGAACCAGGCGATGAGGGGTGATACCTGTTCGCTCATATTGGCGATCCACCATTGTGCAAGGTAGTAAGACAATGCCACCCACAACAAAGAAATCGCCAAATTCAGCGCAAGTTTAAGACGGACAGAGATAATGCGACTCCGAATATGAACGGAATGCTTTATCGGCTTTGTTACTCGAAGAAAATCGTAACCGAACGTAAAGCAATGTAATATTAATTATACGTTAACTATTATTTATAAACATAGTTAATATTGTCTTCATCTCGTTTCTTCAAAGCTGGTCAATCAGAATTAGGTAAAGAAAGTCCCTATCACTAGCCGGGGATTTTATGGGCCGCGCCATTCTCATTGCCTGCGTCATAGCGCAGTTTGCTATCCCGATATTGATCCTGCTTTGATGTCAGGGGCCCGCCACTCGTAATGCGGCGTCTGTAACGGCTGCACAGCGGGGGCCACGATTCAGATAACATCACAAAGCGCATAATGGCCCTCCTGATCGGCAGCGCAGGGACCTTCTTATTCTTGCGCGCTCAACAAACAAAAAGCCCCGCCAGATCGCTCCGGCGGGGCTTTTATTTGTTGCCTTAAAGGCGGAAGCGGGACTTATTCTCCCTCGCCGCCTTCGACCACGTCGATCACGTCCACGTCATCGGTGGTGAAATCTTCACCCTGAACCTTCGCCAGCGGATCGTTGCCGATTGCGGCTTCCGGGCCCTGGGCGAGTTCTGCCGCATGTTCTTCGGCCGCGGTCTGCGGCGCGATGAGGTGCTGTTGCAGCGCACGATATTGGGCACGCAGGGCCGCGTCGCGCGACGACGCCGCCACGCGCATGCGGTTCATGCCAGCGCCGGTACCCGCCGGGATGAGGCGGCCGACGATGACATTTTCCTTAAGGCCCATGAGCGTATCCTTCTTGCCCTGAACCGCCGCTTCGGTGAGAACGCGGGTGGTTTCCTGGAAAGAAGCCGCCGAGATGAACGAGCGGGTCTGCAAGCTTGCCTTGGTGATGCCGAGCAGAACCGGCTTGCCCTGCGCGGGGGTTTGCCCCTTGGCAAGCTTGGCGTTCATTTCCAGCATTTCTTCGGCATCGACCTGTTCCCCGGCGAGCAGCGTGGTATCGCCGCCGTCGGTGATCTCGACCTTCTGGAGCATCTGACGCACGATCACTTCGATATGCTTGTCGTTGATCTTCACGCCCTGCAAACGATAGACTTCCTGGATTTCGCTGACCAGATATTCGGCCAGCGCTTCCACGCCCATCACTTCCAGAATGTCGTGCGGATCGGGCGAGCCGGAAATGAGGTTGTCACCCCGCTTCACATAGTCGCCTTCCTGCACGTCGATGACCTTCGACTTGGGGATCAGATATTCCACCGGCTCGCCGTCCTCGGGAACGATGGCGATCTTGCGCTTCGCCTTATAGTCCTTGAGGAACTGCACGCGGCCCGACACCTTGGCAATGATGGCATTGTCCTTGGGCTTACGGGCTTCGAACAGCTCGGCAACGCGCGGCAGACCACCGGTAATGTCACGTGTCTTGGCCGCTTCACGGCTGACACGCGCGATCACGTCACCGGCCTGCACTTCCTGACCGTCCTCGACCGAAAGCATTGCGCCGACCGCCAGCATATAGCGGCCTGCTTCGCCGCTATCGGCATCGAGCAGGGTGATGCGCGGACGCAGATCTTCCTTGGTCCGCGACGATCCACGGAATTCGGTGACCACACGCTGCGCGATACCCGTGGCTTCGTCGGTCTGTTCGACCAGCGTCTTGCCCTCGATCAAATCCTGGAATTTGATCACGCCCGGCCTTTCGGTAATCACCGGCATGGTGAACGGATCCCATTCCGCGATCCGGTCGCCCTGCTTTACTTTCTTGCCATCGTCGATGAGGACGGTGGCACCATAAGGCAGACGGTGAACCGCACGCTCGCGGCCATCATTGTCGATGATCGCGATTTCGCCCGAACGCGCCAGCACCAGCTTGCGCTTGCGGCTGTCGGTGATGGTCATCAGGTCACGATATTCCACCGTGCCGTCCGATACCGCTTCAAGGTTCGAGGTTTCGTTGAGCTGTGCCGCACCGCCGATGTGGAAGGTACGCATGGTAAGCTGCGTGCCCGGTTCACCAATCGACTGCGCCGCGATCACGCCCACGGCTTCCCCGATATTCACCGGCGTACCGCGCGCAAGGTCACGACCATAGCATTTGCCGCACACGCCCATCTTTGATTCACAGATCAGCGGCGAACGAATCTTCAACGCTTGAAGGCCGATCTCTTCGATCTGCGCAACCATCGGCTCGTCGAGCAAGGTGCCCGTCGGGATCAGAACTTTACCGTCCTTGTCGATCACATCTTCGGCCGTGGTACGACCAAGGACACGTTCGCCCAGCGATGCGATGGTCGAGCCACCCTGAACAATCGAACGCATTTCGAGCATACGGTCGGTGCCGCAATCTTCCTCGACGATCACAGCATCCTGCGAAACGTCAACGAGACGGCGGGTCAGATAACCCGAGTTCGCCGTTTTCAACGCCGTATCCGCAAGTCCCTTACGGGCACCATGGGTTGAGTTGAAATATTCAAGGACGGTGAGGCCTTCCTTGAAGTTCGAAATGATCGGCGTTTCGATGATTTCGCCTGACGGCTTGGCCATAAGGCCGCGCATCCCGGCAAGCTGCTTCATCTGCGTCTGCGAACCACGCGCCCCGGAGTGCGCCATCATATAGATCGAGTTGATCGGCGCGAGGCGGCCATCCTTGCCCTTGGGCTGGGCGCGGATTTCGTCCATCATCGCGTTGGCGACCTTATCACCGCACTTCGACCATTCGTCGATCACCTTGTTATATTTTTCCTGCTGGGTGATCAGGCCGTCCTGGTACTGCTGTTCGTAATCCTTCACCTTTTCCTTGGTTTCATTGACCATTTCGTCCTTCGATTCCGGAATGACCATGTCATTCTTGCCGAACGAAATGCCCGCCTGGAAAGCGTGGCGGAAACCGAGCGACATGATCGCGTCGGCGAATAACACCGTGTCCTTCTGGCCGGTGTGACGATAAACCTGGTCGATCACGTCGCCAATTTCCTTCTTGGTGAGAAGGCGGTTGACGATTTCGAACGGCACCTTGTGGCTCTTCGGCAGCGTTTCGCCGATGAGCATACGACCAGGCGTCGTTTCAAAACGAACCATGATTTCCTCGCCCGCTTCATTGGTCTGCGGAACGCGGCTGACAATCTTCGAGTGCAGCGTCACCGCACCCGCATAAAGCGCTTGATGCACTTCGGCCATGTCGCTCAAAAGCATGCCTTCGCCGGGCTCGCCTTCGCGTTCCATGGTGAGGTAATAGATACCCAATACCATGTCCTGCGAGGGAACGATGATCGGCTTGCCGTTGGCGGGCGACAGGATGTTGTTGGTCGACATCATGAGGACGCGCGCTTCGAGCTGGGCTTCAAGGCTCAGCGGAACGTGCACGGCCATCTGGTCACCGTCAAAGTCGGCGTTGAACGCCGAGCAGACCAACGGGTGAAGCTGGATCGCTTTGCCTTCGATCAGCACCGGCTCGAACGCCTGAATGCCAAGGCGGTGGAGCGTCGGCGCGCGGTTCAGCATGACCGGGTGCTCGCGGATCACTTCGTCAAGGATGTCCCAGACTTCTTTGCGTTCCTTTTCGACCCACTTCTTGGCCTGCTTCAAGGTCATGGAGAGACCCTTGGCATCCAGACGCGCGTAGATGAACGGCTTGAACAGTTCGAGCGCCATCTTCTTCGGGAGGCCGCACTGGTGCAGCTTCAATTCCGGACCCGTCACGATCACCGAACGACCCGAATAGTCGACGCGCTTACCGAGGAGGTTCTGGCGGAAGCGGCCCTGCTTGCCCTTGAGCATGTCGGAGAGCGACTTCAGCGGACGCTTGTTGGCACCAGTGATAACACGGCCGCGACGACCATTGTCGAACAATGCGTCAACGGCTTCCTGCAACATGCGCTTTTCGTTGCGCACGATGATGTCCGGCGCGCGCAATTCCATCAAGCGCTTCAAGCGGTTGTTACGGTTGATGACGCGGCGATAAAGATCGTTCAAATCCGACGTCGCGAACCGGCCACCATCGAGCGGCACCAGCGGGCGCAGTTCGGGCGGGATCACGGGGATGACTTCGAGGATCATCCATTCCGGACGGTTACCCGATTCGAGGAAGCTTTCGACGACCTTCAAACGCTTGATGATCTTCTTGGGCTTCAGTTCCGACTTGGTGACGGCGAGCTCGTCAAGCAAAGCCTGCTTTTCGCCTTCAAGGTCGAGATTTTCGAGCATGGTGCGCACGGCTTCGGCGCCGATCCCGGCGGAGAAAGCGTCTTCGCCATATTCGTCTTGTGCTTCGAGCAGTTCGTCTTCGGTCAGCAGCTGATATTTTTCCAGCGGCGTAAGGCCGGGTTCGATGACGATATAGGCTTCGAAATAAAGGACGCGCTCAAGCTGCTTCAACTGCATGTCGAGGAGGAGGCCGATGCGCGAGGGCAGCGACTTCAGGAACCAGATATGCGCAACCGGCGCGGCCAGTTCGATGTGACCCATGCGTTCACGACGCACCTTGGTCACGGTGACTTCGACACCGCATTTTTCGCAAACGATGCCCTTATATTTCATGCGCTTATATTTACCGCACAGGCATTCATAATCCTTGATCGGACCAAAGATGCGCGCGCAGAACAGGCCGTCACGTTCCGGCTTGAACGTGCGGTAGTTGATGGTTTCCGGCTTCTTGATTTCGCCGAAAGACCAGGAGCGGATACGATCCGGCGATGCCAGACCGATCTGGATCTGGTCAAAAGTTTCCGGCTTCGCCATCGGATTGGTGAAATTGGTCAGTTCGTTCATGGGTCGTACCCTTCTACAAATTCAATTTTTCGGCTTAGTTGTCGTTGCTCATGCAACTGACACACCATTCGCCACTCTGATCTGACAGATCCGCTTGTGAGCCTAAAACCATCAATGGAAGTTCATTAAGTAGCGGCTGCATTTCAATCACCTGATGCAAACTCACTAACTTCCAATTTTCCATTTTATGATCATCTCTTCCACAAGCAGCGATTAGATCGCCTTCAAAATCCAAAGAAAAGCTTTTTACTGTTCTTTCGCCCATCAAATGGTCGCAAATCACAACCGCTACGTTTGAAGGCCAAATTTGTCCGGCGATCTTAATCTCTTTTGTCAATTCACTCCGCAGCCTCCGGCAATTCGCCCGCGGCATCGTCGCCGTCTTCACTGTCATACGAGGACAGTTCGACGTTGAGGCCGAGCGAGCGCATTTCCTTGACGAGGACGTTGAACGATTCCGGAATACCGGCTTCGAACGTGTCGTCGCCCTTGACGATGGCTTCATAGACCTTGGTACGGCCGACCACGTCATCCGACTTGACGGTGAGCATTTCCTGCAGCGTGTACGCAGCGCCATAAGCTTGCAGCGCCCACACTTCCATTTCCCCGAAGCGCTGGCCACCGAACTGGGCCTTACCGCCCAGCGGCTGCTGGGTGACAAGGCTGTAGGGGCCGATCGAACGGGCGTGGATCTTGTCGTCAACGAGGTGGTGCAGTTTCAGTACATATTTGTAGCCTACCGTCACCTTGCGGTCGAACTGGTCGCCGGTGCGCCCGTCGAACAGGTCCACCTGACCCGAGGTATCGAGGCCCGCCAGCTCGAGCATGTCGGTGACGTCCTGTTCGACAGCGCCGTCGAACACCGGGGTCGCCATCGGCACGCCGTTGCGCAGATTTTCAGCGAGCTCGACGATTTCCTCATTCGAACGCGCGTCAAGTTCATCGGCATAAGCATCGCCGTAGATTTTCTTGAGCTGCACCTTGACCGCAGCAGGCGGGTTGCCGGCTTCGGGGTTCGGATTGGCTTCACGCCAGCTGTCGAGCGCGGAGGCAATTTGCTGCCCCAGTCCGCGCGCCGCCCAGCCGAGGTGGGTTTCGAAAATCTGTCCGACGTTCATGCGGCTTGGCACGCCGAGCGGATTGAGCACGAAGTCAACCGGGGTACCGTCCGCGAGGAACGGCATATCTTCGGCCGGCAAGATGCGGCTGATGATCCCCTTGTTGCCGTGACGTCCGGCCATCTTGTCACCCGGTTGCAGCTTGCGCTTCACCGCGACGAACACCTTGACCATCTTCAAGACGCCCGGTGCGAGTTCATCGCCCCGTTCGAGCTTTTCACGGCGGTCTTCGAACTTTTCGACGATCAGCTTGACGGCTTCGTCATATTGCGCGCGAACCGCTTCGAGGTCAGCCTGACGCTTGTCGTCTTCGACCGCGAATTTCCACCATTCATGCTTTTCGACGTCGCCGAGCAGCGTTTCGGTGATGGTTTCGCCCTTCTTGACGCCCTTGGGAGCCGCCGAGATGGTCTGGCCGAGCAGCATTTCCTGCAAGCGATTATAGGTCGCACGGTTCAAAATGCCGCGTTCGTCTTCACGATCCTTGGTCAGGCGGTCGATTTCTTCACGTTCGATCGCCATCGCACGTTCGTCCTTGTCGATGCCGTGGCGGTTGAACACGCGCACTTCAACGACCGTCCCCGCAACACCAGGCGGCAGACGCAGCGAGGTGTCGCGCACATCGCTTGCCTTTTCACCGAAGATCGCGCGGAGGAGCTTTTCTTCCGGCGTCATCGGGCTTTCACCCTTGGGCGTGATCTTGCCGACGAGAATGTCGCCCGGCTCGACCTCGGCACCGATATAAACGATGCCCGCTTCGTCGAGGTTACGCAGTGCATCTTCACCGACATTCGGAATGTCGCGGGTGATGTCTTCGGGCCCGAGCTTGGTGTCGCGCGCCATGACTTCAAATTCCTCGATGTGGATCGAGGTGAAGACGTCGTCCTTCACGATGCGTTCGGAAATGAGGATGGAGTCCTCATAGTTGTAGCCGTTCCACGGCATGAACGCGACCAGCACGTTGCGGCCGAGCGCGAGTTCACCAAGTTCGGTCGACGGGCCATCGGCGATGATGTCACCGCCATTGACCATATCGCCCACCTTCACCAGCGGACGCTGGTTGATGCAGGTCGACTGGTTGGAGCGCTGGAACTTTTGCAGCGTGTAGATGTCCACACCCGACTGGCCGGCTTCGACCTCGCCGGTCGCACGGACAACGATACGGGTTGCATCCACTTGGTCGATGATGCCCGAACGGCGCGCCACAATCGCAGCGCCGGAATCGCGCGCCACGGTTTCTTCCATGCCGGTGCCGACGAACGGCGCTTCGGCCTTCACCAGCGGCACAGCCTGACGCTGCATGTTCGATCCCATGAGCGCGCGGTTGGCGTCGTCATTTTCGAGGAACGGAATGAGCGAGGCGGCAACCGAAACCAGCTGTTTCGGCGACACGTCCATCAGCGTCACGGTATCGCGCGGTGCCATGACCGGTTCACCCGCTTCACGCGCCGAGACCAGTTCTTCCGCAAAGCCACCATCAGCGGTGAGTTCAGCCGTCGCCTGAGCCACGGTATGCTTTTGCTCTTCCATCGCGGAGAGATAGACAACGTCGCCGGTCACCTTGCCGTCGATCACCTTGCGGTACGGGGTTTCGATAAAGCCGTATTTGTTGACGCGCGCAAAGGTCGAGAGCGAGTTAATCAGACCGATGTTCGGGCCTTCCGGCGTTTCAATCGGGCAGATGCGGCCATAATGGGTCGGGTGAACGTCGCGGACTTCAAAGCCTGCGCGCTCACGGGTGAGACCGCCCGGGCCAAGCGCCGAAACGCGACGCTTGTGGGTGACTTCCGACAGCGGGTTGGTCTGGTCCATGAACTGCGACAGCTGCGAGGAGCCGAAGAATTCACGCACCGCCGCCACGGCGGGCTTGGCGTTGATGAGGTCGTTCGGCATTACGGTCGAGACGTCCACCGAGCTCATCCGCTCCTTGACGGCCCGCTCCATGCGCAGGAGACCGACGCGATACTGGTTTTCCAGAAGCTCGCCGACCGAACGCACACGGCGGTTGCCGAGATTGTCGATATCGTCGATTTCGCCCTTGCCGTCCTTCAAATCGACCAGCGTCTTCACCACCGCGAGGATATCTTCCTTGCGCAGCGTCGTGACGGTGTCTTCGGCATCGAGGTCGAGACGCATGTTGAGCTTAACGCGGCCCACCGCCGACAGATCATAGCGTTCCGGATCGAAGAACAGGCCTTCGAACAGAGCTTCTGCGGTTTCGCGGGTCGGCGGTTCGCCGGGGCGCATAACGCGGTAGATATCGGACAGCGCCTGATCACGCTCTTCGGCCTTGTCGGCCTTCAGCGTATTGCGGATCCACGGGCCGGTCGTAACATGGTCAATGTCGAGCAGTTCGAGACGGTCAATCCCCGCCTGATCCAGCTTTTCGAGATTTTCCGCCGTCACTTCATCCCCGGCTTCAATATAAATCTCGCCGGTCTTTTCGTTGATGAGGTCATAAGCCGAATAGCGGCCGAAGATTTCCTCGGTCGGGATGATCAGTTCTTCAAGGCCATCCTTGACCGCCTTGTTGGCCGCGCGCGGAGTGATCTTGTGGCCCGAGGCAAACACGACTTCGCCCGATTTTGCATCGACAATGTCGAACATCGGCTTCTGGCCGCGCCAGGCATCCGGGTTGAACGGGATCTGCCAGCCATCCTTGCCGCGAACGAAGGTGACCTTGTTGTAGAAATGGTTGAGAATTTCTTCCGAATTGAGGCCGAGCGCATAGAGCAGCGCCGTTACCGGCAGCTTGCGCTTACGGTCGATACGGACGTTGACGATGTCCTTCGCATCAAATTCGAAATCGAGCCACGAACCGCGATAGGGGATCACGCGTGCGGCAAACAGGAACTTGCCCGACGAGTGTGTCTTGCCGCGGTCATGGTCAAACAATACACCCGGCGAACGGTGCATTTGGCTGACGATCACGCGCTCGGTGCCGTTGACGATGAAGGTGCCGTTTTCGGTCATGAGCGGCATGTCGCCCATGTAAACGTCCTGCTCCTTGATATCGAGGACCGAACGGGTTTCGGTTTCGGTGTCGACTTCAAACACGATCAGGCGCAGCGTGACGCGCATCGGCGCTGCATAAGTGATGCCGCGCTGGCGGCATTCTTCGGTATCATATTTGGGGTCTTCAAGTTCGTAATGGACGAAATCCATTTCGGCAGTCCCGGCGAAATCGCGGATCGGGAACACGCTGCGCAGCGTCTTTTCAAGACCCGAGACATAGCCGGTCTTGGGATCGGAACGCAGGAATTGTTCGTAGGATTCACGCTGCACCTCGATGAGATTCGGCATCTGCACCACTTCGTGGATATTGCCGAACATCTTGCGGATGCGCTTTTTAGCCGTCGCTTCGAGCGCTTTGACGGTGCCCTTGGAGGGAGCCTTGGTTGCCATGGTATCGATTCGCCTCTTGTGCTGGCGCCAGCCGGTCATGCGGTCCGGGGCGCGGGATCAGTGCATTTCAGACGCGCAGAAACGCGTAAAAAGCCCAAGGCATCAACCCCTTATCGGGGTCTACCCTGTGCTGTTACGCGTTATGAAACCGCTGCCTCGTCTATCCATGGGCCCACCTTGCGCGTGGCAAACCCGTCCCGATCAGGGCGCGGCGATGAATGCGATATAGGATTGCGTGTAGGATTTGTCTAGGGGGTGGCACACATAGATGCCTCCCCCACACCTCCCCGCCACGGGGAGGCAGCTTGGCGTTGGCCAAGCGGTGGGGTTTGGCAAGTTTGACTTACCCCTCTGCCATTCGTTGCCGGCTTGTCTCGCCGTATCGGGAGCTTTACGAAAACGTCATCTGCAAAAAAGGGGCCGCGTGGTGCAGCCCCTTCTTCATACTCATAGTGCGTAGGTTTGCAATCAGAAACGGACACCGACGCCCGCCATGATCTGTTCGCGCGACAGGTCGCCGCGGATACCTTCGTCTTCATCATAGGTAAAGCTCTTGTAGTTCGACCGCATATATTCGGCTTTCAGATAGGCACGGCTGCCGACACGCGCTTCAACGCCACCGCCGAACTGGATGCCGCTACGACCGCCTTTTTCTGAATAATTTTCGAGAATGCCTTCATAATCGACATAGGTCAGCTTGAGACGCGTATCGACATAACCAAGCTTACCGTAAACCAACAGGTTTTCGGTCGGCTTCACGCCAAGGCGGATGCCGGCGGCGAGTTGATGCCGGGTTTTGAGGCAAAGTTCGTCGAGGCCGTAAACCTCGCCACACGCCTTGGTCGACGCAAGGTTGCCGTTGCCGTAAATACCAATCACGCCCTTGCCGAAATCGTGATCATAACCAACTTCGGCACCATAAGCGAAACCGCTTTTATCCCCTTTTACGGTATCAACGCCATCGGTAAATTCTAGGCCCACAGTGTCATAACCCAATTGGATTTCCGCGCGCGGACCGCTGAAACTTTCGGTTTCATCCTGAGCGATAGCCTGAGCCGGAACGAGGGCAACAAGTGCTGCCACGAAATAAAGCTTTTTCATCTTACTCCCCTTGGGATTCTACGAGCGGCCTGTTTACCGTTCGCCGCACCGATGTGGCACAGGCAAGCCTTAGGCAAAGGGTGGTAAAATTTTTGTAAATGAATAGTCCAATTCCGGGATGTTGCCCTGATGATGGCGATCTGTGACTAAAGAGCCACATTTCGCCGTCGTCGGCATTTTGGGGCGCCGCCCCACAGCAAAGCCCTTCGGCACGACCTCGGACCTGAGTTGGGCGAGCCAGACCAACATGCATGAAGGGGTGGACGACCCGGACAGGAACCGTTAGTTTCCGCCGAAACAATATTAACTGGAGAGAGATCAGATGATCGAACGGTTGTTCCTGCGCCATCCGCGCAGCATCGGGGAAAGCTATGGCGAGCATTTCACCACGGCAGGCGGATTTGGCTTGCAACTGATCAGCGGCGGCGTTGCTTGCCTCGTCCACGCGCTTGTCCCCGCCTGGTTTGAACATTCCGCCAGCAACACGGTGCAACGGCTCCATGATTTCATGATGGCGCGGCGCGCGCGGGGTGCTGCGGTGCCGCACGGACTGGACGACGGCACCTGGGTGCTCGATTTCCAGATTTGACCCGTACACCTTCCCGGTAGGGGGAGGCCGCTTGACATCAGCCAAGCCGTGGGGCCTGTGATCCTTGACTTGCCCCTCCAACCATGCTGCGCATGGCTGCCTCACTATGCCGGGGCGGTCTCAGCTGCGCTTGCCCACCAGCATTTGCACGCCAGAGATCGCGAGCCCGATGACCAGCCCCCAAAAGGCCGAGCCTATGCCGTAGAGCGTCACGCCGGACGCTGTCGCGGCGAAGGTCGCCATCGCGGCTTCAAGATGGTCGCGGTCGGCGATCATGCTCTGGAGCGCGCCGGTCAGCGGGGCGAGGAGCGCGATCCCGGCAATCGCGGCGATCATCAGCGCGGGCATCGCCATGAACAAGGCTACCAATGCACCCGCAAACAACGCCAGCACCAGATAGAAGAGCGCGTACCACATCGCGACGGTCCAGCGCTGGGCTTTGTCGGGATGCGCGTCTTCGTTGGTGCAGATCGCCGCCGTGATCGCGGCCATGTTGAGCGCATGACCGCCAAAGGGCGCGGCAAAGAGGCTGGCGAGGCCGGTCGTAAACAAGAGCCGTTGCACGGGCGGCTCATAGCCCGCCGCGCGCAATACAACGAAACCCGGAATATTTTGCGACATCAAGGTCACCAGAAACAACGGCACGCCGAGGCTGATCGCCGCATCCAGCGTGAAGCGGGGCATGGTCAGCACCGGATGCGCAAGCCACGCGCCCTCGCCCAGCGCCAGTGTTGCAAAATCGCCGCGCACGCCCATCATCACAATCGCCGCCGCCAGCACCGCCAGCATCGCGTAAAGCGGCCAGCGCAGCCGCATGCCCACAAAGACCGCCAGCAACCCGCCGACGAGCAGCGGGTCTGCGCCCAGCCCCTTGAACATCGCCATGACGAAAGGAAGGAGCACGCCCGCGAGCATCCCTGCCGCGATCCCCGAAGGAATGCGCTCCACCCCGCGCGCGAATTGCGGCACGAGACCGGTCAGCACCATCAATGCTGCGGCGACCAGAAAGGCACCCACCGCGCTCGGCCAATCGAGGCTGAGCGTCGTCGCCGCAAGCAAGGCCGCGCCGGGTGTCGACCAGGCCAGCACCACCGGCATTTTGAGCCGCCAGCTGAGCCAGCCCCCAAACAGCGCCTTGCCCAAACATAATGCCGCCACCGCCGAGACCAGCTCCGCCTGCCCTGCGCCCAGATGGGTGAAGGCTTGGACGATGAGCGCAATCGTCCCGCCAAAACCGACCAGCGCGGCAATCAGCGCCGAGGTGGGTGCGGCGGGGTGAAAGGCAGAAGGGGTAGCGTGGCGGTCTGAAGTCATGGTCCACGCCTTGGCGGCATCAGGCGCAAATGAAAACCCCCTGCCGCCATCCGTCAGCACTCTGTCAGCGATGAAGGCTAATCCGGTGCCAATGCGGACGGCATTGATCAACCATGAAGGATAGCCCGATGACTGCCACCCCCTCCCTCCAGCCCTCCGCCGACGATAAAGTCCGCGTCTGGGATCTACCCACCCGCCTGTTTCACTGGACGCTGGCGGCAGCGATCATTGTCGCGCTCTTGTCCGGCGAGGAGGATAGCGCACTTGCGGGCTGGCATCATCCGGCGGGGTGGCTGGTGGTCGCGCTACTTGCGTTCCGGATCGTCTGGGGCTTGATCGGCGGCGAACATGCAAGGTTCGTGAATTTCATCAAGCCATCGCACATCGGCACACACATCAAGGGCCTCACGAGCCGCAGCGGCGCGCATCATCTCGGGCATAATCCGTTGGGCGGGATTGCGGTTTTGGGCTTGCTTGGCCTCTCCGCCCTCACCGTAGGCACGGGCATCCAACTCCTCTCCGGCGGCGCCGAGGATTGGCATGAGGTCTTCGCTTATGCCCTGCTCGCGCTGGTGGTGGTGCATGTCATCGCGGTGATTGCCATGTCGGTCCTGTCGCGCGAAAGCTTGATCGGCGCGATGATAACGGGCAGGAAATCGCGCGCGCGTCATCCCGGTGCCGTCGACGCCCGCCGCGCGGGGCCGCTCGCGCTGGCAACGGCGCTGGGCGTGATTGCGCTCACCGGCTTTGTTGCCTCGCGCGTTGATCCGGCGGCGTTTGAGCCGAGCACCCGCGCCGAAGCCGGCGGCCACGAGGAAGAAGAGGACGACTGACCATCATGCGCCTGCTCATCGTCGAGGATAATCTGCGCATCGGGCGGCTGATTGCCGAAGGGCTGGGCGAGCGCGGCTTTGCCTGTGACACGGCGGGCAATATTGAAGAAGCCGAAGCCAGCCTTGCCAGCGCGCAATTTGACGCGATGGTGCTTGATCTGGGCCTTCCCGATGGCGATGGCCGCGAATGGCTGGCGCGGCAGGAGGCAGGCCAGCGCGTCCCGACGATCATCCTCACCGCGCGCGGCGGGCTTCAGGACCGGATTGACGGGCTCAATGCAGGCGCGGACGATTATCTCGCCAAGCCGTTCGATATGGATGAACTCGCGGCCCGCATCCGTGCGCTGCTGCGTCGCCCCGGTGCGCGCGCGGTGCCGGTGTTGCAAGTCGGCGCACTGCGGTTTGATACCGTCGGGCGCAGCGTCCATGCGGGCGACACGCGGCTCGACCTCACCCGCCGCGAGGAAGATTTGCTCGAACTCCTCATGCGCAAGGCAGGACAAGTGGTGCGGCGCGGCCAGATTGAAGAGGCGATCTATACGTTTCAGGAGCCGGTCACCCCCAACGCGATCGAGGCGATCATCTCGCGCCTCCGGCGTAAGCTGGAGGAAGCGGGCTGCGCCGACCGGCTCCATACGGTGCGCGGCGTTGGCTATTTGCTGCGTGAAGCGTAAGAGGCTGGACAGCCATGAAACCGCCGCGCTCCATCGCCTCGACCCTGTCGCTCAGTCTTGCCGCTGTCGGGCTGGGCGGCGCGGTCCTGTTGCTGCTGTTCATCGGGATTGATTATCATCTGACCTTTGCCCGTCTGGACGATCCCAAAGCGCTCCACCGCGCGCTGCATGAGGTTGCCGCGCATGTGGTCGTGCCGCTGCTGCTGCTCGCCATTCCGATGATTATTGCCGCGCGCTGGGCGATCAGACGGGCGTTGCAGCCGGTCGATCAGGCGCTCGCCGCAGCCGAAGCCGCGCAGATGAACCCTTCGACCATCGCGCTGGAGCCTGAGGCGTTCCCCGGCGAGGTCGCGCCATTTGTTGCGGGCGTCAACCATCTGCTCGGACGGGTGCTGCGCGCCAACGAGGCCAATGCTGCCTTTGCCGCAGACGTCGCGCATGAATTGCGCACGCCGCTGACCCTGCTCGCGCTGGAACTGGATCGCAGCACGGACGCCGAAGCGCCTGCGCTCAAGGCCGAAGTCGCGCGCATGCAAAAGCTTGTCCACCAACTCATGCTGATTGCGCAGATTGATGCGGGCGAGGTCGCCGGAGAACAGCGCGAGCCGGTCGATCTGGGTGCGCTCGCCGACGAGCTGGTCGCGCAAATGGCCCCGCAGGCGATTGCCGAAGGACGCGCGCTTGCGCTAGAAATCAACCAGCCGGGTCCGGTCGAGGGCCGCCGCGAGGCGCTTGCGGCGGCGCTGCGCAATCTCATCGAAAATGCGATCCGTGTGACACCCGAAGGCGGCACGGTCACCATCACCGCTGGTCCGGGGCCCAGCCTGCATGTGAGCGATGGCGGTCCCGGTCTCAGCCAGAGCGAGCTTGACCGCCTCACCAGCCGTCTCGTCCGGTCCGATAGCGCGAGCAACCATGGCGCGGGGCTTGGCCTTGCCATTGTCAGTAAGATTGTCGCGGCGCATGGCGGCACGCTTGCCAGCGATGCTGCTGCCCGGACGATCAGCATCACCCTTCCCGCCTGATTTTTTTCAGCCCTCGTCCGACCCCGACTGTCAGCTTTGCGTCAGCCTATCCGCCTACATTGAAACTTCCGGATTTAATCCAAGGGGAGACGGCATGATGCGACAGATGAATCTGCTTATGACCGCTGCGGCGCTGCTCGCGCTGTCGGCGTGCGGCAAACCGGCGAGCGACACAGCGTCGGGGGGCAGCAAGACCCTTGCCATGGGCCCGGCAACCGAAGAGCTGATGAAAACCGCGCGCGACCAGTTCAAGATTATTCCGGCAAGCTATGCCGAAATCGAAGGCAATAAGGCGACCGAAGCGCAGATCGCGCTCGGCAACATGCTGTACCATGATCCGCGCCTGTCCAGCAGCCACACCATCAGTTGCGCCTCGTGCCACAATATCGGCCTTGGCGGCGGCGATAATGAGCCGACCTCTATCGGGCATAAATGGCAGATGGGCGGGCGCAACGCGCCGACGGTCTTGAACGCCGTGTTCAACACCGCGCAATTTTGGGATGGCCGCGCCAAGGATCTGCACGAACAGGCCGGGGGTCCGCTGGTCAATCCGATTGAAATGAACACGACCAAAGAACATGTAATCGAACAGTTGAAGAGCATCCCCGGCTATGCCGCTTTGTTCACCGCCGCCTTCCCCGGCCAGCAGGATGCGATCACGCTCGACAATGTGCAGACCGCGATTGCCGCGTTTGAAACCACGCTGATCACGCCCAACAGCAAGTTCGACCAATATCTCGCCGGCAATGCGCAGGCGCTCGATGTGCAGCAAAAGGACGGCCTCAAGCTCTTCATCGATAAAGGCTGTGCGGCGTGTCATAATGGCATCAACCTTGGCGGCGGCATGTATGCAAAGTTCGGTGTGATCACCCCGCCGGATGTCAAATATCGCCCGGTCGGCGACAAGGGCCGCGAAGCCGTGACCAAGTCGGTCAGCGATGAATATAGCTTCAAGGTGCCATCGCTCCGCAACATCACGCTCACCGCACCCTATTTCCACACCGGCAGCGTGTGGGACCTAAAGGAAGCGGTGAAAGTCATGAGCCAAGCGCAACTTGCCGAACCCCTGACCGATCAGGATGTCGACAAGATCACCGCCTTCCTCGCCACGCTCAAAGGCGATCAGCCCAAGGTGACGGTGCCGGTCCTTCCCGAAAGCGGCCCCGGGACCAAACAACCCGAGCGTTAAGTTCTCCCTCCCCGGAAGAGAACCCCTTCCTTTCCGGGTCGCAAGGAAAGGCCGCTCCGACCGCATCGGGGCGGCCTTTCTGTTTGACCGGCGCGGCAACGCTGCTAGCGTTCGGCACCCGACAGGAGGAGTCCCGATGAAAGCTAAATTCGCGCTTATTGCCGCCACCGTTGCGCTGACGCTCACCGCGCAACCCGCGCTCGCGCAAAAGGCCAAGGATGCGGGCGGCGATATCCCCGCCAAGTTCGTGCTCCCTGCGGCCGAAAACGATTATATCAAGCGGGTAGAAATGATCCCGATGCGCGACGGGACAAAGCTTTATACTGTCATCGTTATCCCCAAAAATGCGACCAACGCACCCATAGTCCTCACCCGCACGCCTTATAATGCCAAGAACCGCGCCAATCGCGAGGACAGCCCGAGCATGCTCTCGACCCTTCCGCTCGCGGACGAGATATTCGTTAACGATGGCTATATCCGCGTCTATCAGGACATTCGCGGCAAATATGGGTCCGAAGGCGATTATGTCGTCACCCGTCCGGTGATCGGCCCGCTCAACAAGACCAAGGTCGATCATGTAACCGATGCGTGGGACACGATTGACTGGCTGGTCAACAAGAAGAATCTGCCGCAATCCAATGGCAAGGTCGGAATGATCGGCTCATCGTATGAAGGCTTTACCGTGGTGATGGCGCTGCTCAATCCGCACCCCGCGCTCAAGGTTGCCGCCCCCGAAAGCCCGATGATCGACGGCTGGATGGGCGATGACTGGTTCCATTATGGTGCGTTCCGCCTCGCCAATATCGCCTGGCTCGGCGGGCAGACCGGCTAAAAGTCGGGCGGTCCCCTTCCGCCGAGTGGCGGCTATGATGATTATGACAATTTCCGCCGCATTGGTTCCGCTGGCGCTTGGGCGAAAAAGTCCGGCTATGACCAGCTGCCTTACTGGAAACGCATGAGTGAACATGCGGCCTATGACGAATTCTGGCAGGGCCAGGCGCTCGACAAATTGCTTGCCGCCAACCCATCCAACATTCCAACGCTGTGGGAACAGGGGCTGTGGGATCAGGAAGATATTTATGGCGCGATCACCGCTTGGGAGACGCTCAAGGCCAAGGGCAAGACGGGGAATAATTTCCTCGTCATGGGACCGTGGCGGCATAGCCAGGTCAACCGCGTCGGGTTCGAGCTTGGTCCGCTCAAATGGAATGGCGACACCGCAGCGCAGTTCCGCGAAAAGATGGTGCTCCCCTTGTTCAACCAATATCTGAAGGATGGCCCGCCCGCTAACCTCCCCACCGTTGCCATCTATAATACGGGTGAAAATCGGTGGGACCGGTTCGCCGATTGGCCGCTTGCCTGCGAACAGGGGTGCAAGAGCGGCCTCACCCCAATCTATCTCGGCGCCAACGGCAGCCTCGGTTTTGAAACGGCGGCAGAAGGCGGCGACAGCTATGTGTCGGACCCCGCCAAGCCTGTCCCGCATTTGCCCCGCCCGGTGAATTTCAATGACGGGCGCTGGGGCGACTGGCTGGTATCCGATCAGCGCCATGCCGATGGTCGCCTTGATGTCATGACCTATCAGACGCCAGTGCTCAAGGAAGCGGTGCGGGTCTCGGGCGCGCCGATTGCCGACATTTTCGCCAAGACCACCGGCACCGATGGCGATTTCGTGGTGAAGCTGATCGACGTTTATCCCGACGAGGTCGCCTCGAACGAGAAGATGGGCGGTTATCAACTCCCCATCAGCCTCGATATTTTCCGCGGCCGCTATCGGGAGAGCTTCTCCAACCCCTCCCCCATTCCGGCGAACCAGACCCAGCGTTATAAATTCCGCCTGCCGACAGTGAACCATGTCTTCCAGCCCGGGCACCGCATCATGGTTCAGGTCCAGTCCAGCCTGTTCCCGCTATATGACCGCAACCCGCAAACCTATGTGCCGAACATCTTCTTCGCCCAGCCTTCCGATTATAAGGCCGCGACGGTGATGATCGAGCGCGGCGGTAATGCGGCGAGCAAGGTGTGGTTGCCGGTGGTGCCGGTCAAACAAGCGCAAGCAAAGGAATAAGGGTGAAGAGACTATCCGTTGCAGCCTGTCTGCTGATCGCGTCAATCGCCGTTCCGGCACAGGCGCAGGAAATTTTTGGCGGCATCGCCAAGCATGGCGTGGACACGCCCTTCACGCTCAAAACCTATGAGCGCGGAACCGACATTCAACTGGGCCTGCGCGGTGATCCGATTGTGAAGGTTGGCCCAGTGGGTGGGCCGGCGCCTTATCTGCTGGGATCCCTCAATACCGAAGGCGATACCAGCTTCATCGCGGCCGGGCTTGCATGGAAATTGAATGCAGGACCGGTTTATATCCGGCCTGGCGTAGGCCTTGCCGTGCATAACGGGCCCAAGCTGCGCTATGCCGCCAATGGCCGCCGCACCGATCTTGGATCGCGCGTGGTGTTCGAGCCGGAAATCGGTATCGGCGTCAATGTCGCGCCGCGTGTGAGCATCGAGGCCAACTGGACCCATCTCAGCCACGCAACCTTGTTCAACAGCGAGCAAAATCCGGGCCTCGACATGATCGGCGCGCGGGTCAATCTGAAGCTGTAACGGCCCGCTTATTGCCCGAGCAACCAGACCGAAATGGCCAGAAGATTATGGAGGGCGTGCATCGCAATGTTCGCCCACATCCCCCAGCGCACCCGCGCATAGCCGAGCAGCAGACCCATCCAGCTTTGCGGGATCACCCACAGCAATGTCGAAAGCTCGGGCTCGCTATAATTGCTGAGATGCATCAACCCGAAGGCGAGCGCACTCAGCCAGTATAGTGCCGGAAAAAACCGCGCGAACCATGAGCGGAGGCGGCTTGTATCCATGCGCGGCGCAACCAGAATCAGCGTAATCAGGGCCAGCGCGCACAGCATCGCGGCGCTAACGGGCTCGACGAGATTGCTGTTCCACAGGTAAATAGCCAGTGCGACAATCGCGATCCCGCCCCATAGCCGGAGCCAGCCGCCGGGGCCGGAGAGCCATGAGCGGAACGCAATTTCCTCCATCACCGGCGCAAATATCACGGCGAGCACCAACAGCATGCCCGCGCTCATTTTGGGCATGGTAAAATTGTCGGGACTGAGCCCTGCGCCATAAGCGAGCAGCGCCGCCCCGATGAGCCCCGCCATCACCAGGAGATGGAGGCCGAACAGCGCCGCCACCCCGCGCAACGACGCGCCGCTATACCCCGCAGGCACCAGCAGTTGCGGGCGCCTTACAAACGTCCAGAAATCCCGCCAGACCTCAATCATAACAGCGCCAGCAACCGTTCTGCCGCGTCCGCCGCACGCCGCGCTGCCGCCCGCAAATTGGCATGAAATTCGCCCGCGCTGTCGCCATTGGCCTCATCCGTGGTCGCCTTGATTCCCGCCCAGCCTGTGCCAGTACGCGCGCAAAATTGCGCCAGTGCGCCGGTTTCCATATCGACCACATCGGCGGCGAGGCCTTCGACCAGAAAGCGCGCCTGGTCGGGGCAGGCGATGAAGGCATCGCCGCTCGCAATGCGCGCATGCGGCAAGCCGAGGCCGGGATCTTCAATCGCCGCATAAGGCGTGATGCTGGGCTCACCAATCGGCCAGGCCCCCGCATCATAATGGACAAAGCGCCCGGGCTCTTCCGCGCCATAATCATGCTGCACCGCCTCGGCGAGCCAGAAGCAATCGCCCGCAAGCGCGGCGAGTTTGCCGCAGGTGCCGATCTCGATGAACAACTCCGGCGCAAAGGCACTGTGGAGCAGCGCCGCGGCGCTTGCGGTGTTCACCTTGCCGATGCCGGTGGTCGCGATAACCACATCGCGCCCGCCGACCTTGAGCCGCCGGATGGGCAGATAGCCAAGGCTCGCCGCCGCGCCCTCGCCCGGCAGAAAAGCGTCCGCTTCTTCGGGAAGGGCAGCGGTAATGGCGATGGTCATGGGGAAGGCAACTCTTGTCGGGGATAAAAAACGGCGCTACCCATAGCGACAGGCTTCCCCAACTGGAAGGTGTATCATGACCAACTGAAGCAAAGTGTAATCTCTCTGTTGGCGCGGCTTCCTCGCCCCCACCCTCCTCACAAGGGAGGGTCAAAAGGCGGTACGTCTTTTGGGTTGGGTAAAACGCCTGATACCGGGAGATGCAAAGACGCCTGACCCCCCTGCGAAGCCGCTACGCGCCTTCGACCCTCCCTCGCAAGGGAGGCTGGGATTTGAGTTTAATTGCTTCGGTATATTCATGACCTTACTCACCCTTGATCGCGTTTCGCTGGTAGCGCCGGATGGCCGCCCGCTTTTTTCTGACCTGTCGCTGTCACTCGGCACCGAACGGGTCGGCCTGGTCGGCCGCAATGGCAGCGGCAAATCGAGCCTGCTCAATTTGATCGCCGATGGCGGGGTGCCGTCCGAAGGCACGATCCAGCGCGGCGGCAAGATGGCACTGCTAAGCCAACTCCCGCCCGATGACGCAACCCCCGTTCCGGTTGTGCTGGGCATTGGCGAGGCTTGGGCGCGGCTTGACCGCATCGGACGCGGCGTCGGCAGTGAAACGGATTTCGACGAGGCGGATTGGAGCTTGGCCGCGCGGGTTGATGCGTTGCTGACCGAACTCGGCCTCCCCGCCGCGATCATGGAGCGCCGCATCGGCACGCTTTCGGGCGGCGAGCGGACGCGCGTGATGCTCGCCAAATTGTTGATCGGTGCGCCGGATATGATCCTGCTCGACGAGCCGACCAACAATCTCGACGCCGACGGCCGTGCGGCGATTGCGGCTTTGCTCGAACGCTGGAAAGGCGGCGCACTGGTCGCGAGCCATGACCGGGAACTACTCAACCGCATGGACCGCATCGTCGAACTGACGCCGATAGGCTGCCGCATCTTCGGCGGGGGCTGGAACGCCTTTGTCGCGGCCCGCGAAGCCTCACGCGATCGCGCCGCCGCCGAACTTGAGCGCACCAGCCGCGCGGTCAAACAGGCCGAGCGCGCCAAGCAAACCGCCAGCGAAAAACAGGCCCGCCGCGATCGGGTCGGGAAAGCCTTCGCCGCGAGCGGATCAGCACCCAAAATCCTGCTCGGCGCGCAAAAGCGCCGCGCCGAAGCAACGGCGGGCCGCGCCAGCAAGCTGGGCGATGCGTTGGTCGATGAAGCGCTGGAAGCCCGCGCCGAGGCCGCGCGCGCTATGGAGATCGTAACGCCGATCCGCTTTGCCGTGCCGCCCTCCGGGCTGTCGTCCAACCATATCCTCGTCGAGGCGCACGATTTGGTGTATGCGGTCGAGGGCCGCACCTTGTTCGGGCCGATCAGCTTCACCATCAAAGGGCCGGAACGCATCGCGCTCACCGGGCGCAACGGGTCGGGCAAGACCAGCCTCACCCGCTTGATCCTCGGCCAAGCCCAACCGCAGGCGGGCAGCATCAACGCCGACCAGCCGCGCATCGCGCTCCTTGACCAGCATATGTCGCTGCTTGATGCCGGCCCAAGTGCGGACGCCAGCCTCATCGCGACGATGCAGCGGCTGAACCCCGCCCTTTCCGCCCATGACGCCCGCGCCGCCCTCGCCAGCGCAGGGTTTCGCGGAAGCTGGGGCGAACGCGAGGTGCACAGCCTTTCCGGCGGCGAACGCGTCCGCTTCGCCCTCGCCTGCTTGTTCGCACGCCCGGCGCCGCCGCAGCTCCTCATCCTCGATGAACCCACCAACCATCTCGACATCGAAGCAACCGAACTGCTCGAAGCCGCGCTCACCGCCTATGACGGCGCGATCCTGTGCGTGAGCCACGACACCGCGTTTCGCGAGGCCATCGGGTTGCGACGCGAGATCGGGTTGTGAGACGATCACCCGCTCCCGCCTGAGGGGGAGGAGCAAGACTTATGCGCAAAGCGAATGAGCAGCAGCGGTGAGGCTATAGCCTTCACCAAGACCCCCCACCAGAAAGCGGGATTTTTGATTATCGATAATCTTTTTATCGTTTTTCAATAATTTTCGTTGACGCCCCTCGCGATTCGTATATATCGAATTTCGATAATAGATTTATCGGAGGACAATATGAACAAATCTCTTGCAGGCGGGTCTCCCGCAACGGGTTTCACCTACGCCGTCGTTAAATTTCTACGCTGGCTCGCCCTGGCAGGAGCGGCGGTAATGCTGCTCGCGCTGTGCACTTTAATCATCGCAGGGTTCTTTATCCCGCCCGCTGATCTTTACAAATCGCTTCCCGTTATGGTTGGTATGCTCGGATCGGCAGGAATTGCCATGTTCTTGTTTTCCATGATCATGCGCAAGCTTGAGGCGATTTTGAGCACGGTGCGCGCAGCCCATCCTTTCGTCCGGGAAAATGGTGTCCGGCTGCGGTCCATCGGATGGTTACTGATTATCATGCATATCGCAGCCCTCGCGGTCACCTTGTTCGGCGCGTGGTACGAACATGGAGCGTTCCAGCTCGATATTGATTTCGAACTGTCGCTCACCAGCCTTCTCGCCATATTGTTATGCTTTGTGCTGGCGCATGTGTTTGACCAAGGCTCGGACCTCGCCGATGACGTGGAAGGAACCATATGATGCCCGTCATTGTCACCCTTGATGACATCCTCCACGACCGGCGGATGAGCCTCACCGAACTCAGCGAAAAAGTCGGGATCACCATGGCCAACCTTTCCATCCTCAAAACGAGCAAGGCCAAAGCGATCCGCTTTTCCACCCTTGAGGCCATCTGCGAAGTGCTCGAATGCCAGCCGGGGGATATATTGAAATTCACGACGGACGCGTGAACGAAATTTCGAACCTGACTTGTTTCGCCCCTCCCCCTTCCTATGTCATTGCATCAGGAGAGGGAGGGGCAAATCATGTGGGGCGCAATCAAAAATGGGTATCGAGGTGGCTGGGCGTTTATGCTCGCCTGTCCGCTCTTGTTCATGGTGCCGGTGTTGTTTGAATTTATCCAACATGTCGGCGAAATGCATATCGGAATGTATGACGGTATCGCACAGGCCAAGGCGGTCGAGCATCACCCGCTGCGCATGGGGCTGGGGATGCTCAAAATCCTGGCGCTGACCGTGCCGATTTACTGGGTCACGCGCTTCCTCGCCTTTGGCCACGATGCTGAAGCCGCGCGCCGTTATGACGCCAAGGCCGTGCGGCTGTTCGCAGTCTATGTCCTGTTCCAATTGGCAATGGCGGCCGTGTCGCTCTACGCCGGATCGATTTCGGGTACCGTTATGGCGATCGAGATGGTTCTATCGTTCATCATCGGGGCGCTGGTTCTTATCTGGGGCACCGCGACCACGCTGGCCAATGACCGGCTGGGGCCGCTCGCTTCGGCGAAGATCATGGGGTTCCACGCGCTATGGGTCGCGCCGCTCAGCTTCATTGCCATCCTGCCCTTAATGGTGCCGCATTATGGTCTCGCTATCGCTGCGTTAACCGCCAAGGTCGGGCCGACAGGCGTCTGGGCCATCCATATTATGGATTCCCTGCTGGTCGGATTACTCACCGCGATCATGATCGCGGTCGGCTATTATATCGCCCGCTATTTCGCGGATCGTGCGGGCGTATCGTTGCTCCCCGATCAGGGCTTGGCGGGCCCTGCCACACCCTGACGGAAGCGCATCAGCTTGGTATCGGGGAAGCCCGCGCCATCATCCTCGCGCAGCCCGCTTGGCCCTCGCTGGACGGCCAAGTTCACCGCTTTCGCAACCAGCGCGCCGTCGGGGGCGTGGCCTTCGTTCATGAGCACGAACGCGCCGCCGGTGAGGCCCCGCGCCTCGGCCGCTTCGAACAGCAGCTTTGCGTGGGGCAGCGGCACGACATCATCCTTGGCACCGTGAATGATGTAATAAGGCGCACCAAGCCCCGCGAGCGCCGCCTTATTATCATAACGGTCGCTGATCAGCCCACGCGCCAGCTTCGGCGCAAGGCTCGGAATATCGGTGAAGGTGCCGATAGTGATGAGCAGGTCAGGCTTGACCCGCCGCGTCAGGTCCAGCGCTACGCCGCCACCGAGACTGTGGCCAAGCAGATAGACGGGCCGCGCATGGCCGGTTTCGCGCGCGATCCTTACCGCCTCGGCATAGCCTGCATCCGCGTCGAGCGCGGTGCCCTTCTGGCTCGGCTTACCGGGGTTGCCCGCATAGCCGCGATATTCGACGAACAGGAAGCCATAGCCCTGGTCGATCAGCGGCCGCAGCCATTGCGCGGTGCCATTGGCGGTCGAGGCATTGCCATGAAATACAAGAAACAGCGGCAGATCAGGGTCGCCATCGATGCGGATGGCTTTCAACGCCAGTCCATCGGCGGTTTTGAGCTCAACCACGCGGGTGGCCTCAGGAAGTCCATCGCGGGTGACGGCCCGGATCGCCGCATCCGGCTGGTAAATCGCATTGCGCGTGAGCCCGCTCGACAGGTCGCTCAATGGCAGGGCGAGTAGCCCGCCCATCACGGCCAATGCCGCCAATCCGCCGATAAGCTTGCCGTTCATCGCCGCGCCTCCCGCTAATGCGACCGCATCATGCCGCAGGAGGGCGCAAAAGAAAAGGTGGGCAAAAGAAAAGGCGGCCCCATTGCTGGGACCGCCCTTTTTGTATCAGCTTACCGGCAGGGCCGGCGGCATGATTACTTGAGTTCAACCGTAGCGCCGGCTTCTTCAAGCTGCTTCTTGAGCTTTTCAGCTTCGTCCTTGTTGACGCCTTCCTTGACAGCCTTCGGCGCGCTTTCAACGAGCGCCTTGGCTTCGGTGAGGCCGAGACCGGTGATCGCACGGACTTCCTTGATCACGTTGATCTTCTTGCCACCGTCGCCGGTGAGAACGACGTCGAATTCGTCCTTGGCTTCAGCAGCCGGAGCATCGCCACCAGCGCCGCCGGGAGCCGCAGCCACAGCAACAGCCGCAGCAGCCGAAACGCCCCACTTTTCTTCAAGAAGCTTGGCAAGGTCAGCCGCTTCGAGGACGGTCAGGGTCGAAAGTTCTTCAACAATTTTGTTCAAATCAGCCATTTTAAATCTCCATATGGGGCGTCAGTAAAAATGCCCCGAAATTGGTTCAAACGATAAAGTCTTACGCGGCGTCCTTGGCGGCATAAGCGCCAAATACGCGAGCGAGCTGGGCAGCCGGAGCCTGAGCGATCTGGGCGACCTTGGTTGCGGGTGCATTGAGCAGACCCACAAGCTTGGCGCGCAGTTCGTCGAGCGACGGCATCGAAGCCAGTGCCTTCACACCATTTGCATCGAGCAGGGTATCTCCCATCGCGCCGCCGACGATTTCGAGCTTGTCGGTCGTCTTGGCGAAGTCGATGGCGACCTTGGCCGCAGCGACGGGATCAACCGACGATGCAAGCGCGATCGGACCGGTGAGCATGTCACCAATCTGTTCATAGGCCGTCCCTTTGGACGCAATCTTGGCGAGGCTGTTCTTCGTAACCTTATAGGTAGCGCCTGCTTCACGCATCTTGGTTCTGAGGTCCGTCGACTGGGCGACGGTCAGGCCGAGGTTGCGGGTCACAACGACCACACCAACTTCGCCAAAGACGGCGTTGAGATCAGAAACCACCTGCGGTTTTTGAGCACGATCCATGCCATTCTCCATACTAAGCCCGCCCCGGTTGCCCGGTGCAGGCGTCGAAAATATGATCCATCCTCCACGCGCCGGAGCGGGCGGACAAAAAGACCATGACGATGTCCTAGGGGAGCGTTGCCCGGGCTTTATCGCGGCATCCATTGGCGGATGATCCAAAGCCGAACCCGGCGGAATTACGCCACCGGTCAAAAACTTGTCCCCGTCTCGGCTGGAGATTAAGACCGGCAAATTTCCGGTCACCAACTGTCTCGGACGGTACTCATGGTGACAGAATCACCAAGAGCGGCCCCGAAGGGTTGCGCGGGCCTTTAAGCGAAGCAGGCCGGGAATGCAAGGGGCCCGGCGCTATTTCGCTTATTCTGCGTCCTTGCCCTTGACCGAATAGCCGACGCTGACCGTTCGCACAGCGGGTCCGGTGCGGCGGCGTGCTGGCGGCGGCGGCGGAGGAGGAGAAGGCGCGGCTTCCTCCTCGACCAGATCCGATACTTTGAGGCGGCTCACAATGCGTCCATCGCTCGCAGGGATAACGGGCGGCGGCGGCGCGGGTGGCGCGGATGGCGTTGGCGATACCGGCCTCGGCCCCAGAGCTGGCGGCGGTGGTTCGTCTGCACCCGCGCGGAGGCGGCTGACGATACGCCCATCGCTGCTTGGCTTGACCAGTGGCGGCGGTGGCGGGGGCGGTGGTGTTGAGGCGGCAGCGGAGCGAGGCTGAGGCGGCGGCGCTTCGCGCTCGGCAGGTTGACGCGCAATCGGGCTCGGCACCGGTCCCAATGCTTTGGCATCCGGCGTTTGGCCAAATTCGATGCCACCATAATCGGACGCGCCCGCCAAAGCGTTGCGCTTGCGCCGGGTCAGCGCATAACCAAAGCCGACGAGCAAGGCCACAGCCGCGCCACCTATCATCCACGGCATGCCGTTTGGGCCGGGTTTGGCAGCGATATTCGTTGCTTCCGGATCGGCGGCTATATCAAGGTCCGCACTATTGCCGACGGTCGGCGCGTTGACCGGCGTTGCGGGGACGTCGCTTGCAGACGGTATCACCCCACCCCCCATGGGCACGGGCGCTGTGGTCTGTGCCGCGCCCGCCGCCGGGGCAGCGACCGCTGGCTCTGCCTGACGTTGATCCGGCGCAACGGTAGCAGGCACCATGGTCCGTTGTGCAGGCCGGCTAGTCCCACGCGGCATGGCTTCAGCCTGTCGTTCGCTCGCCGCTGGTTCAGGCGTGGTAGCCCTTGGCCGGATCTGCACCGGAGGTTGCGGCGAGGGCTGGCGGGCGATCGGCTCGTCGGGCGGGGTATCACGCAACTGTGTTTCGAGCGGCGCGGGTGGCCCCTGGACCTCGCGGCCCGGTTTAGTCTGCGCCGGGCCGGTCACCCGCGTGTCAATCTTTTCGGGAATATTCCGGATATCCTGCGCGGCTACAGGCACTGCACAACATAAGGCCGCGCCGGCGATCCATGGGCGAAGGGAAAATAGCGATGACGTCATCAGGCCATCATAACGCGTTTCTGCCTGCAATAAAGCCGAATGAGCGTCAATTGCCCCGACCGTGGCACCGCTCCGCCGGAGAGGGCTGCGAGAATGTCCACCGCGATTGATCTTCATTAACGCCGGGGATGTCGTTTTTATCCAATACGGATGAAGTTAACTCTGTCATCTCCCCGCTTGTCCGACTGCTTTGTTATCCGTCAAGCAAGGCCCGGGAGCGCGCGGGGGACTGATCGCCGCGACCGGTCGGTCGCCATAAGGGCCGCGATTCTTCTGTTCGTATGACAGGAACGATGCACACCGGGATCACCGGTTCGCATCATATAAATTGTTGGGACCGGGCATGAAATCCGAACATTTCATTGCATCCCGTCTGGCCGGGTTAAGCCAGTGGGTTACGACTTATTATTACGGCGTCTCGCAAGCAGGGCCCGCCGTGCTGGTGCGACGCGTGTCAGCACATCCCCGCGTGTTCATCCAGTTTGTGATCGAAGGCACACAATTGCTGCGCGGCGTCGACACCGGTGCGATAGTACCAGCCCCCGCCGTGGCAGCGTTCGGGCCGATGGAAAATCGCAGCTATGAAGTGGAATCGCGTAGCACAGTCCGCGTCTTCACCATCTGCTTGCACCCCGGAGCCTTTGAAGCCTTGTTCGGGCGCCCGGTTAGTGCAATCGTCAATGGCCACCTATCCCTCCCCGAAGCCGAACCTTTGCGCCAGCAACTCGCTTTGCTGGGTTCGATCGATGATATGGTCGCCACGGTTGATCGTTGGCTCGCGGTGCGCGTGCTCGCCGCACCGCGTCCGGACCGGATCATGCAAGCCGCCAAACGGATGATGCAGGAGCACGGCAATGTCGAAATCGCCAAGCTTGCCGCCGATGCCGGATATTCGCCGCGCCAGTTCCAGCGCGCCTTCAAATATAAGATAGGGCTTACACCCAAAAGCTTCGCACGCCTTTATCGCCTCTGCCGCGCGATCCGGTTGCACGAAACCGAGCCGGGTCATAGCTGGACCGAAATTGCGTTTCGCACCGGCTTCGCCGATCAATCGCACCTGATCCGCGAATTCAAAGCGATGCTGGCCGTAAGCCCGTCGAAGTTTCAACGCTATGCAGTGCGGTAGCGTCCACAATTTTCCCGAACCCGGTGGCAGCGGCTATTCGCGATCCGCCTATGCCTTTTTACACGGGTGCCAACCGCAAGAGCCCCGACATAGCGAGCCGCCCACAATGTCGATTTTGTACAAAAATGTCCGAAATATTCAACACGACGTCCGAAATCTTCAATGAAAAGGCGTATTCGTCCAATCGCATTACGCCCTGTGGTGCCATGCTTTTTTGTCAAATTGTGGAGATAAAGCGGCCCGCGTCGGCATTTCCGGCGAGTTCCGGCTGTCACGTTGGAGGCGGGGTTTGCCAGCCGTTTTGCGACCCCGGGGACGCTTGCCCCGCCTTCACGCGACTTCGCTTGGCAGCCGGATTCGGTCCGCTGCCAGCGGCGGGGATGTCGCCGGATCCGGAATCCACGCCAGGTCCGGCGGCATCTTCTTTTTTGTCGAGCTGATGGCCGGGCAATGGCCGGTTGCGCGCCGCCCTTCTTCAACACCGTCATGCTGAACGTGTTTCAGCATCCATGGAACCCGCAGCCACCGAGAGCGCGGGATATATGGACCCTGAAACGGGTTCAGGCTGACGATGATGGATATATGGAATCCCAAACAAAAAAGGCCGGGAGCGTTTCCACTCCCGGCCTCTTCTATGTCAGCAATTGCGGACGTTACTTACGCAGCAACTTCGCTCGTATCGATCTTGAGGCCCGGGCCCATGGTCGAAGACAACGCGATCTTCTTCACATATTTGCCCTTGGAACCCGAAGGCTTCGCCTTGACGATGGCGTCGACGAACGCTTCGAAATTCTTCTTGAGGTCCGCGTCCGCGAAGCTCGCCTTGCCGAGACCGGCGTGGATGATGCCCGCCTTTTCGACGCGGAATTCGATCTGGCCGCCCTTGGCTGCCTTGACTGCTTCCGCGACGTTCGGGGTTACGGTGCCAAGCTTCGGGTTCGGCATCAGGCCCTTGGGGCCGAGCACCTTACCTAGACGGCCCACAACGCCCATCATGTCCGGCGTCGCGATGACGCGGCCATAATCGAGGTTGCCGTTCTGCATATCTTCCATAAGGTCTTCCGCACCGACCTTGTCCGCGCCAGCCTTGAGCGCTTCCTCGGCCTTGTCGCCCTTGGCGAACACGGCAACCTTGACGTCCTTGCCCGTGCCGGCGGGGAGCGTAACCACGCCGCGCACCATCTGGTCGGCATGACGCGGATCAACGCCGAGGTTCATCGCGATTTCGATCGTTTCGTCAAACTTCTTGGAGGTGTGCTCCTTCAAAGTCTTCAAAGCATCGTCAAAGCCGTACAGCTTTTCAGAATCGAGGTTTGCCAGAACCTTTGCTTTTTTCGTCAGCTTTGCCATGTCCTTAGCCCTCCGTTACTTCGAGGCCCATCGCACGGGCGCTGCCTTCGATGATCTTGGTCGCGGCTTCAATATCGTTCGCGTTCAGATCCTTCATCTTAATCTCGGCGATTTCCGCGAGCT
Source organism: Pseudomonadota bacterium (assembly GCA_023458055.1). Classification (GTDB taxonomy): domain Bacteria; phylum Pseudomonadota; class Alphaproteobacteria; order Sphingomonadales; family Sphingomonadaceae; genus JAFAFE01. The sequence continues at coordinate 285,083 of JAEXAW010000078.1, read as the reverse complement.
TCGAGCGCGCGATCTTGCCTGCCGAAACCTTACCCGGCTCCTTCGAACCCGACTTCAGGTTCGCGGCCTTCTTGATGAGGAATGTAGCGGGCGGCGTTTTCGTGATGAACGAAAAGCTCTTGTCCGCATAAACGGTGATGATGGTCGGAATCGGCATATTCTTTTCGAGGCTGTCGGTCGCCGCGTTGAATGCCTTACAAAATTCCATGATGTTCACGCCGCGCTGACCCAAAGCAGGACCAATCGGCGGCGAAGGATTGGCGGTGCCAGCCGGCACCTGGAGCTTGATATAGCCCGCAATTTTCTTAGCCATGTTCACTCACTCTATAGATGGGCGGGATGCGTCAAACGCCCGGCCCGGTTCAAGCTTAGCGGTCAAACGGTGGGGCATAAGGCCTCACCTCCCGCACGAATCCTTGAGGCGATAAGCCTACGAGGAAGGCGCGCGCATAGCGGGGACGGGGGTAGAATGCAAGGGGTGGTTTAACGCTTTCTCACACTGTAGCCATCGGGAAAAGATAGCTCACCGGCGGCAGCTTCGGCTGGAGTATAACTGATTTTCAGCAACCCTCTAGGAACCATCAATTCATGAGACAATTGTTCCTCTAGCTGGGATACTGAGCGCCTTACATAAAAAATTTCATCATCATCACTGATGGACCATTCTTCCCCCTCTTGGCGAAGAACGTTCTCGCCATCGACATAGATTGCGTCAATTCTATAAGAATCCTTCCTTTTAGATGTTGCGACTGCAACCGACAAGTTGTGGCCCCGCCCGGGAACGACGTAGAAATCTCCTCGAGCCTTCACGAGCACTTCCGAAATAAAATCAAAACTACTTTTTAACGATTTGTCCTTTGTGAGGTTGAATACGTCGTTAAACATGTTGCCTTTAATCTTTTGTCGTATTTTTGCCTTTGGGTCAAAAAATATTTCGAAAAGAATTCCGTCGAGAATGGCCTTTCTTTTATATTTATTACATCCTGATGTCCTCGTTGAAAAAGATCTAACAAATAACATCGCATCTTTAGAGCCACCGCAAGCAGATTGATATATGTTTCTACCGACGACAAATAAGTTATCGCAATTCATCTTATTAATACTTTTGCATGTCAAAAGCGCTATTGCATCGTTTTGAGAATACCAATTATGGCTTCGCAGCCCCTTAATCACGCGATGTGAAGGCTTTGCTTCATCAACCACAAACATTTCGTCAGCGAGGCTAGTCTCACTGTATTCCGTTACACTCCTTCCCAAGCTCAAATTAAAGAAAAAATTTCCGGAGAGTGAAGTATGCTCCCAAGAAGTCTGTCTACCCTTTGTCTCTGCAGCCACTGTGTTCCTAATTTGCTTGAACATAGTCTCTATGTTGCAGTCCGGCTCATCAATATGTTGTAAAAGCGCCGCCGTGTAAGTACCGTTTCTCCCTTTGCCGTCCGATGCCAACTCACCAGGAGAAGTTGCAAAACCGATGATAGTCCCTTTTGGTGCATAAACGGACGCAAGTCCTCGGGTCTCTGCACTCCTGTGCCAGGTCCTCGCCCAAGGATTATCTCGGCAAGCATCCAATATAATTATACTTGTGGAAACTGGAGATTTTTCCAAGCGTTCGATGACCTTGTCCAACGATAACGAACTGTGTTTCGCATCAGTTTCATCCGCAATATCCGTGTCTACAGCCAGAAGGTAATTCTTGCCATCGATTTGCATACCATGACCTGCAAAAAAGAATAAACCAACCTCGCTGTCCGCCAAAATTGTTTTAAAATCTTTAAGGTATTTGTCCATTTGCTTAACGGTTGCATCGATGCATCTAATAACGTTAAATCCGTAAGTCTCGAGTTTATCTGCTACATCAGCAGCATCATTAACGGGATTTTTTAGGACGGATGCTTGAGAATAATTCGAATTTCCGATCACTAACGCAGCTAATTTTCTTGTCACGTTACCCCCTCTAATAGTTATCCGCTATCTACTACCTTATATCAGGCTTAATAACAGTTGCCAGAACGTTTATAGGAACAAGGCAGCAGCCGCCCCGGCCGGCCCCTCGCACGTGAGCGGCCGATTATCAGCCAACGACGAGGCTGGTGTTCGAGTTGCTGTACGGAAGCTAGAATACATAACGTCAGCTTTAGCACCTCTCCGCCGCTCACTACATGACCGTGCCACTGCAAAATGTTGCTGGCGATGATTGCGAAGCAGCCGGCGTTGGTGCGGGACTTGTTGCGCTGATCCTTGTTTCGCGCAAAGGCGCGAGAGGGGAGCAGAGGCCGCAGAGATTTTTCCTCGCGGAGGCGCGGAGTTTTTTGCGGCCATGTTCGCCTGCGCAGGGTGAAACGAGGCACGGACTCGTTTTACGGTCCAATGTTATTCAGGGTCGCTTATGCTGCCCTCGACTCCTGCCTCCGCAGGAGCACGGATTCCTTGTCCGCGCAGGGGGTATCGCATCGGATTGGCGCTTAAGACGACGCGCCTCGACGCGGTTTAATTCTCCGCGCCTCCGCGCCTCCGCGTGAACAAAATCCCTGACATCTCTGCGCTCTCTGCGCCTCTGCGTGAACCCTTTTAGCGCTCGACGGATAGCCCCGCACGCTCGGCTTTGCATCGCGCCCCCTCCACCATGCTGCGCATGGCCCCCCCCCCAAGGCAAGCTCGGGGAGGAACTTTGCACTCCGGCGTAATGCCGAGCAACCCGCCCTAACCCCACGCTCGCGCCAATTCCTTTCCCCGCCCCCTTCGCCCCCATCGACAAACCGCCCGGATCGCCCCATGCTGCACCCACACGAGTCTCACCCAAACAAAGGAGTGGCCATGCAGATCGGGATGATGGGTCTTGGGCGGATGGGAGCGAATATGGCGCTCCGGTTGATGCGGGGCGGGCATCAATGCGTTGCTTATGATATCAACCCCGAGGCGGTCGCGGCGCTCGCCAGGGAGGGCGCGACGGGGGCGGCATCGGTCGATGATCTCATCACCAAACTCGAAGCCCCGCGCGCGATCTGGCTGATGCTGCCGGCCGCGATTACGCCCAAAATCGCCCGCGAGCTTGCCGCCAAGCTCGCCCCCGGCGATATCCTCATTGATGGCGGCAACAGCTTTTATCAGGATGCGATCGACCTTGCCGCCGAGCTTGCGCCCAAGGGCGTATCGCTCATCGATGCGGGCACCAGCGGCGGGGTGTGGGGGCTGGATCGCGGCTATTGCCTGATGATCGGCGGCGAGGCGCAAGCGGTGGCGCGGCTCGAGCCCATATTTGCAACGCTCGCCCCCGGCCCTTCGCCGATGATGACCGCTGACAAAAGCCTCGGCACCGCGCCGCTCGGCTATCTCCATTGCGGACCACCGGGCGCGGGGCATTTCGTCAAGATGGTCCATAATGGCATCGAATATGGCGTCATGGCGGCTTATGCCGAAGGGCTCAACATCCTGAATGCGGCCGGGGCGGGGCTCGAGACCCACTCCAAGGACGCCGAGACCGCGCCGCTCGCCGAGCCGCAATATTACCGCTTCACATTCGATACCGCCGCGATTGCCGAAGTGTGGCGCCATTCCAGCGTGATTTCGAGCTGGCTGCTGGATCTGACCGCAGGCGCATTGGCCGAGGACCCGAAGCTGGAACAATTTGGCGGGCGGGTCTCGGATAGCGGCGAAGGGCGCTGGACGCTCAAGGCCGCGATTGATACCGGCGTGCCCGCGCCCGTACTCTCCTCGGCGTTGTTCGACCGCTTTGCCAGCCAGGGCAAATCGCTTTATGCGGACAAATTGCTGTCGGCGATGCGTTACGCCTTTGGCGGGCATTTGGAGAAGAAGGGGTGAGGTGCGTAAAACCGCGATTGCCCAAAAAATTGACTCGCACAAAGCCGCCAAGCCACCAAGAGGTGACATAATATCCTAGGCTCTTTGTGCCTTTGTGACTTTGTGCGAGAGTTAGAAAATTCGTCATCCCCGCCTTGATCGGGAATGACGAACGATGAAAAAACTGGCTTGTAAGGAAACATCATGGCCGCTTTTCCTGAAGATATTTTCACCGAACCGACCAATATCGATCCTGATACGCTCGCCAATCTCGGCCCGCTAACGCGGCTCGCCGGTGTGTGGCAGGGGGACAAGAGCCTCGACATCAACCCTAAAGCCGATGGCCCCGAACATCGCGTGTTCCATGAACATATCGAGCTCCAGCCGATTGATCCGCAGACCAACGGGCCGCAGCTATTTTACGGGCTGCGCTATCATATCCACATCACCGCCGATGGCGAGGAGTTCGCGTTTCACGATCAGGTCGGCTATTGGCTGTGGGAGCCTGCGACGGGGCTTATCCTCCAGACCGTCACCATCCCGCGCGGGCAAGCGATCATGGCGGGCGGCAAGGCCAAGCCGGGTGACAAGACGCTGCATCTCGAAGCAACCCGCGGATCGACCGAGGATGGCATTTCCGAATGCGGCTTCCTCGAATATGCGTTCCGCACCGATAGCTATACGATTGACGTGACCTTCAATGATGACGGGACGTGGAGTTACCAGCTTACCACCATGCTCACGGTCAAGGGCGAGGCGGCGCCGTTCAAGCATCAGGACAGGAACACGCTCCACAAGCTGGCCGAGCCGACGCCCAATGATGCGATGGCGCGCAAGGTGGCGGGATCCAAGCCGAAACCTCAACCCTGAACCTCGTCATCCCCGCGCAGGCGGGGATCCATCACCGGACCCTTAAATTTAAGCCTCGGGAGATGGATCCCCGATCAAGTCGGGGATGACGAGCTTTATGCCTATGAGGCGGGGCTTCACTGCACCACGGTCAGCTTGAACCGTCCCACGCCGCCTTCGCCCGTGGTCGTCGCGCGGATGACATAGGGGCCGCTTTCCTCAGGGGTGAAGACGATGAGCGAATCCCGGCCTTCGCCGCCATCATCGTCGCGTTCCTCGGGGTCGCCCTGCCCGCGTGTTCCTTTATATAATTCGAGCACGGGATCGAACTCGTCGCCATCCTGCTGCAGCGAGAGGATCGTCGTTTTGTTGGCGGTAAGCGTGACCAGATAGTCCTTGACCGGCCGCTGGCGCACGGTCGGATCATTGCGACTGAGCGCGCCGCGATAGATGGTGCCTTCCATCGTCGCGCGGGTGCCGCTTTCGCGCACCGGCGGGGGTAGCGGGGCAAGGCGATTCATCTTCAGCGTATACCGGCCGAGATCGCCATCGACCGCCTTGATGCGCAGCTTGTAGGTCCCGCTGGTGTCCGGCGTATATTCGATCAGCGCATTATTGCCTTCGCCGCCATCATCGTCGGATGCCAGGATGCACTCTTCGTCATCATCCCCGCCGCGCGATCCCCGATCCGGCGCATCGGCGCTCAGCAATTCGATCATCGGATCGAAATCACCGGATTCGAGGCTGATTTCATAACGCTGCCCCGCATTGAGCCGCACGGTGCGGACCTCATAGGGACGGCCATCGCGCGGGCTCGCCGCATTGAGGCTGCCCTGAATGACGTCTTTCGCCTCCTGTGCGCCCGCCAACGATGGCGCGAGCGCGAGCGTCCCTGCCGTCATCAAAATTGTTGCTGCGAAACTGCGAACCCTGTTCATGCCGTTCTCCAACGCTTGCTGATTGTCGGTAGGGCAAGCTATAGCGGGCGCGGCGGCGCTGCAAAGAGAAAACACCGTAAATTCAGTGATAAACAGAGTTTTCACTCCGAGAGTTCACCGGGGGGCGTGAAACCCGCCGGGGTTAATAATCGCCGTAAGCGTCCAGCTCCTCCTCGACCCGACGCAGCGCCGCGCGGAGTTCCGCCGCACGGTGGCGCAGACGCGCGCGCGGGCTGAGACGGGCCTGGTTTGCTACCGCACGACGATTGGCGGCGCTGCCCTCGGGGCTGAGCCAGGACTGGCCGGGACCATAATTAAGGGCTTCGGGGATATCGGTAAAAAGATACATTGTTCGGGCTCCTTGCCGTTGATGCAAAAAACCTCTCCATCCATGTTGCAACGCACAATAAAGGAGGTCGCTCCGCGATTTGCCAGTGCAAATTTTGCAAGCGCTGTTTCGTGCGGTGAATAATGCCGGGGTTTAAGCAGAAAAGCGGGGAGGCAAAAAGCTGTAACATAAGCCCTTGCGGCAACGCCAAGCGCCGCCGACCGCTCAGTCACGCAGCTTCGGCGCGCGCCGTCTCCCCGTCGCTTTGGGAAACGATAAAGACAAGTGTTGCTTAATGCAGATTCCACCCTCCCTTGCGAGGGAGGGTCAAAAGACGCAGTCTTTTGGAGTGGGTATTGCACCCGTAGCTAACGTTTTACCCACCCCGAAGAATCTTTGATTTTTCGTGCCCTCCCTTGTGAGGGAGGGTGGGAGGGGGCCAGATGATCGGGGCGAAAGCGCTTACTTGATCCGTTCGACCTGTTCGAAGTCGAGTTCGACCGGGGTTGCGCGGCCGAAGATCGAGACCGACACCTTGACCTTGTTCTTGTCGAAGTCGAGTTCCTCGACCACGCCGTTGAACGAGGCGAACGGGCCTTCGAGCACCTTGACGCCGTCGCCGATTTCATAATCGACCTTGATCTGGTGCTTGGGCGCAGCCGCCGCTTCTTCCTTCGAATTAAGGATGCGCGCCGCTTCGGCTTCGGAGATCGCCTGCGGCTTGCCCGAGCTTCCCAGGAAACCGGTCACCTTGGGCGTATTTTTGACGAGGTGATAGACATCGTCATTCATGTTGAGCTTGGCCAGCACATAGCCGGGGAAGAATTTGCGTTCGGACTGGACCTTTTTGCCGCGACGCACTTCGGTCACGGTTTCGACCGGCACTTCGACCTGCTCGACCAGAGCTTCAAGGCCCATGCGGGTGGCTTCGGACATGATCGCGTCGCGCACCTTGTTTTCGAAACCCGAATAAGCGTGAATAATATACCAGCGCGCCATGTTCTTGTGCCAAAATCCTGTGTTGTAAAAGCCGTTGCGAAATTAGCCGATGAAGCTCATCAACTTGCGCACGATAAGACCGAAAAAGCTGTCGACCGCAAAGAAAAACAAGCCGAGGATCGCGGTCATGATCAGCACCATGATCGTCGTGCGCAGCGTGTCGGGCCAGGTCGGCCAGGCAATCTTGCCGGTTTCAACCCGCACCTGGCGGATAAATTCGCCAACCGACACTTTTTTCTTTGTTTCGTCAGCCATTAACTGTCCCAATATTCAATCAAGCATTTCAACCTGTGCAAAGCCGCCCCGTATGGGCGGTCCCGCCATTGTCCTGCCGGCCAGATAGGAACCGCGCTACACCCCCGCAACCCCGCTTGCTGCCTGTACCAACAGCGGCGGGACGCAAAAGAAAGCGACTCCTTAAGGCCAAGGCGCCGCCGATAGCCCGCATGAGGCTGTTTTGCAAGCGTCGAGGCCGGTTCCCCGTCTTCCCCCTTTTGGCTTCCCTCCCCCTTCCAGCCAACCGCGCGCTTCCCGGCAGATGCGGGAAGAGAGGATCGATACCAAAAGAAAAGGAAGGAAATGGCAGGGGCAGCAGGATTCGAACCCGCGACCCTCGGTTTTGGAGACCGATGCTCTACCAGCTGAGCTATACCCCTAGGCCAAGGAGAGCGCCCCTAGCCCGAGGGGCCACGGAACGCAAGGGGGGACGTGCGCCGATATACGCACGCCCCCCGATTATTTATCTCAACGCAGCTTCATGCGGAACCCGACGCGGTAGGCACGGCCAAGCAGATCGGAGAAGGTCGAGTTCGCCGCGAGGCCGGTTTCGGGGAGCAACATCGCGCCCTTGTTGAACAGGTTGGTGACATTCAGGAACAACTCGCCCTGCCGGTCATCGGCTATGTCGATCTTCGCCGTAAGGTTGAGATCGGTGTAGAAGGTGCCTTTGATGTGGTTGACATCATAGGTCGGTTGCTGGGTGGTCGAAACCGGGCAGTTGGTCTGACATTCGATGCCATTTGCCACATATTTGCCAGCGCTCACCCCGCGCCCGACCAGCGTTGCGCCGAAATGATCCGAATCATAAGCAAGGCTCGCACGATAGAGCCATTTGGGCGTGCTGAACTGGCCGCCATTCGCGCCAACCGTATTGAACACCAGCGTATTGGCAATCCCTTGGTCCACCCGGTTTTCGATATAGCGGGTCGCCATACCGCGTAGCGTCAACGATCCGTTCGCATTGCCGAAAATCTTGTCCAGCGGCACGCGATAGGAGGTTTCGAAATCGATCCCGCGCACTTTCTGGTTGGCAAAGTTGAACGGCTGGCTGCGGAACAGGATGCGGGTCGGGCTGTTCGGATCCTGCGTGATGGCCGCGCAATATTCCGTGCGGCCTTCAAAACAGCGGTTGATGATTTCCTGCGCACTGAGCGAACCGATCGCGTCGGAAATGTCGATATCGAAATAGTCCGCTGAGAAGCTGAAGCCCGGAATGAAGCTCGGGGTAAGCACACCGCCGATATTCCATGAATCAGCTTTTTCCGGCTTCAGATTAAGGTTGCCGGTGACGGTCGCCGAATAGGAAAGGCTGGCCGTATTATAAACCACCCCATTAAGTGGGGCCAACGTATCATAGAACGGATTACGCACCGCATCGCTGTTCGATGAGCCCGCCGCGTAAAGTTCATTGAGGTTCGGCGCGCGAATGTCCCGCGAACGGGTGATGCGCAGGCGGAAATCATCGATCGGCTGCCAGGTAGCGCCAGCCTTCCATGTGGTCACATAGCCCGAGGTTGAATAGTCGGTTGCACGAACTGCACCGTTAAATTCGAGCCCGAAGCCGAGCGGAACAACGGTTTCCAGATAGGCTTCCTTGACATTATATTTGCCGTTGGTGGGAAGATAATTGCCCACCGACCACGTATTGATCGTGGTCACGCCGCCTGACGGGTTGGCGGTAATGCTCGGCTGGAATTCGGTCGGCACAAAGCCCGAAATCTTTTCTTCGCGATATTCGCCGCCGACCGCGATGCTGACGTCCCCGGCCCAGGTTGCGAACGGCACCATCGACAGGTTGATGCCCGCAACTTTCTGCTCGATCTTTTCATCGCGATAGGGATCGCCGAGCACATAATCGATGGCGGCCGGGTTGGCGACCCCAATGCCGAGCCGGTTCAGCGGAACGCAGCTTGGGTCGTCATTGGCGGTGTTGGCGTCAGCATTGATGGCGCATACAATCGGACTGGCGGTGTTGCCCGCTACCGAAAACACGGCATTAACGGCATTGGCCATATGCTGCGTATGCATGATATTGCGCAACTGTTCGCGCAAATCCGCGCGGCCATATTGCAAATAGATATTCCACGGCGCAGCTTTGTCAAACAGGCCGAGGTCACCCTGCGCGCCGACCGTGTAACGCTGCACCTTGCGGCGGTTGTCGACCGCACGGAACGGAAGGTCGACGGCGGTCGTACCAATGCCGACAGCAGTGATGCCGGCAAGCTGCGCCGACCCGAGCGCCTGGATAAGATAGGCATTGTTGGGCGAAAGCGTACATGCGCCGCTTGCGCCGCTCCCGATATTGCCGGTCGAGGCGGTCGTGCAGGAGGAAAGGTTCGGGCCGGCGTTAAAGAAAATGCGCTGCTTATTGTAGGCTGCTTCGGCAAACAGCTCGATACCATCGCTGATTTCGTAACTCAGCCGCCCGAAAAAGCCGTAACGATTGTCGCGCGGGGCAAGCCCGATACGGCGCCCGCTATCATTGACCCGCCAGTCCCCGCCTTGCGTTAGGGTCGGCGCAGAGGCTCCGGTAGGCGAGGGATAAGTCAGATCGCCATATTGATAGCGCAGCACCTGGCCGCCATCGCCAAAATAAAGCCCGCGCAACCGGTTGGCGGTTCCGCCCGCCGATGCAAGGATGAGGCCACCCGGCGTAGAGTTCGCTGCGCCGACTTGGGTACGGATGAGGAATTGCGGGACGCTGCTGTTGGTGGTGGCATTATAGGCCGGATTCTGGATGCGGACATAGCCGGTATGGTTCCACGGCCGGTCGACCTCGAAGATGCCATCCGTGTGCGCATATTCGCCGCTCAGCAGGACATGACCGCGGCCGCCCGCAAACGACATCCCGCCTGCTGCACCAAAGGAATAGTTGAACCCGTCGCCATAATCGGTGACGCCGACGTCCCCCTTGACCTTCAGACCTTCATATTTGGTGTCGAGGATGAAGTTGACCACGCCTGCCACAGCATCAGACCCATAGGCTGCCGACGCACCGCCGGTGACTACATCGACGCGCTGTACCAGCATCTGCGGGATGGTATTGATATCAACAAGGCCGGTGATGGTCGAGCCGACCGAGCGGCGACCATCGAGCAGGACCAGCGTACGGATTTCACCAAGGTTACGCAGGTTGAGCGCATTGATCCCCGCTTGGCCGCTCGACAGATTGAGGCGCGAGTTGGCCGGCTTGGTGGAGCCCGCCATGGAAGGCAGTTGGTTAACCACATCCGCGATATTATTGGTCGGCGAGCTATTCTGGATTTCCTCGGCGGTCATCACGGTGAGCGGGGTCGGCGCTTCATAGCCGTCGCGCACGACGCGGGTGCCGGTGACGACAATCGCTTCATCGGGCGTAGTGCTGGTCGGCGTCGCGGCGGGAGCGGCAGGGTCCGTCTGTGCGGCCGCCGGCGCAGCGAAGGTTACAGCAAGCAAGGATGCGGAAATCAGAAAGGTGGCGCGTTTCATTTTTATAACTCCCCGTGGCGGCTACCGTTACGTTTTTTGTCGGTCCCGAACGTACAGGGCTAATCTGCACAATGGCGCTTGGCAAATGTAAATTGAACGGTTCACCGCATAATTTCGGATTCGGATATTGATGGAAAAGCCTTTGATTTCATTGGAAACTAAATAGCCACGCACTCAGTTGTCGTCATGGCGCGCATAAAAGGCTTTCCTACAAGGATTTGGCTTGCCAACGCCAAGCCATTTCAACGCCTTTGCCAAGGATTCCCGCCATGCCCAAGACCAGCGCCCGCGATCCGTTAGCCTTTACGCCGGAAGGTGATCCGGTGCCCGCTTTCACCCCCTGGGTTCCCGAACGCCGCCGCGCCAATGGCTGGTCAAGCTATGACCAGCGCCTGTTCATTCGCGAACTCGCGCGTTCTGGATCGGTCAAGGCGGCGGCGAGATGCGTCGGCAAAACGCCGCGCTCCGCCTATGCCTTGCGCGACAAGCTCGGCGCGCAGAGCTTTTCGGTCGCCTGGGACCGGGCCTCACGGGCTGGCCTCGAGCGCACCCGCGAGCGGATCATGCACCGTTTCGAGGACGGCGAATGGGTGCCGCGTTTTTATCACGGGCGCAGGATCGGCACCGAACATCGCTGGAATGCCGGGCCGCTGATCGCGGTGCTCAACAGCCTGTCGCGCAAGCCAACGGGCGATCCTGACGATATTACGCGCGAATATAACGAGCTTGAAGAATATCGGATGCGGCTTGAAAATTGGGAGGGGTCGATCCGTTGCCGTCTTGGCCTCGCCGAGTGGAAAGCCGGTGATGAAGAGCGCGACGAGGCGGAGGCCTATCACCGCGCGCTCGAACGCGAGCGCAAAGCCATGCGCAAGAAAGAGATGCAGCGCCGTGCCCGCGAGCAGATTGCGCAGGAGACCATGACGGCGGAGGAAGAACTGGCCAGATTTGAACGGCGCAACGCCGAATATCCCTATTATTTCGGCGTCGCGCCCCGCATCGACAGCAAGGCCGCGCGGGAGGACTAGGCCCCCTCGCGAAATCCTACAAAAAATTGCTCGAAATCTATGAACTTTAGGAACGTAAGAATGACAAAATCCAGCTTTTCCGCGGCTTTTGACGGCTCTGCAAATTTTGTAATTTTCTTGAAGCGCACGACGCGATAGAAGCAAGATTATGTCGCAACCGCAATCCCCCGACCCTCTCCGGCTCGACCCCCTGCTCCTCATGCGCGCCTATGCCATGGGCGTGTTTCCGATGTCGGATGATCGCGGCGATGACGAGGTCTATTGGGTCGAGCCCAGAACGCGCGGGATCCTCCCGCTCGACGGGTTCCACCTGTCGAAATCGCTGCGTAAGCTGTTGGTATCGGATCGCTATCGCGTCACCACTGACACCGCCTTTCGCCAGGTCATCACGCTTTGCGCCGAAAGCGCGCCCGACCGCCCAACGACCTGGATCAACCACAGCATCGAAGAGGCGTTTGTCGTGCTCCACGCACTTGGGGCTGCGCATAGCGTCGAGGTGTGGGATGATAGCGCGGTGGAAACGGGCGGCGAGCCGCGCCTTGTCGGCGGGCTTTATGGCCTCGCGCTCGGCCGCGCCTTTTTTGGCGAAAGCATGTTCAGCCGGGCGGATAACACGTCAAAGCTGGCGCTTGCCTGGCTGGTTGCGCGGCTGAATGCGGGTGGATTTACGCTGCTCGACTGCCAGTTCATCACCGACCATCTCGCCTCGTTAGGGGCGATTGAGATCAGCCGCGCGGACTATCTGGCACGGCTTCAATTGGCCTTGGGTTCGGGCGTGTTTCCGGCTTTGTCGGCGGATTTGGGTGCCGATTTTGGCGTGTCCGATTTGGCCGCTGCCGGTTTGGTGGCGGGCGACTGGTCGGCGCTCGACGCGCTCCTGGCAGGCGGATTGACGCTACCGGGTTCACCTTCGACCCCGGCCAGTCCTTCACGCTCCTCATCGGTCACATCGCCGGGCTTCACCGCCGGGCCACCGCCGGGTGTGGTCATCTGGCAGCTTTTGACGATGACATCGTAAATCGGATGCTGCACGACGTTCAATTCGGGCCGTTCGCGGAACAGCCAGCCGGAAAAGCTACGCTTCCATTTGCCATCACGTTCGAGCGTGAGGAGTTGGACGAACGCGCCGGTATCTGCGGGCATTTCCCAAGCCGGGGCTTGTTCGCAGGCACGCAGGCGCACCACGGCACGGCCAACGCGGATGGATTCGCCCGGCTTCATTTCAAGGTTACGCACAATGCCGTTGCGCTTGTTCAACAGGCCGATCACGGCGACGCGCTGGGCCATCGGCGTGGTGCCTTCGAGGCCCCCCTCGACATCCTTGACCTCGTCCTTTTTGGACAGGACTACGGGCGTTGAATCGGTGTTGCCCGACGCTTTTTCGGCGTCCCCGTCCGCGCCGCTACAGGCGGCAAGCGGCAGGAGCAGCCCTGCCATCAGTGCCGGTTTCAAGCGGGTCATGCGCGACCGATGCTCGATGCCTCGCCCTCGGGCGTCCAGGCTTCATAGTCGCCGGTTGCAACCGCGCGCACCCCGCCCGCTTCGAGCGCGCCGGGCGGACGATAGGCAAGGTTGGTGCCGGTGAGGTTGCCGGTCGCAGGGCGCTCCCAGCGGCGCTGCGGCGGCATCACCGATGCGGGCGCATCTTCGGGTGTCGGCTCGATCTGATGGTGGAGCCAGCTATGCCATTCGGGCGGAACCCGGCTTGCATCATTGCTGCCTTTATACACCACCCAGCGACGGCCGTTGGCGCCCTGATAATAACGGTTGCCGAGCGCATCTTCGCCGACACCGCTGCCTTTGCGCCAGGTGTAGAACAAGGTGCCGATGGTCGCGCCATCCCACCAGGTGAATATCTTGCCAAGCAATCCCATAGGGCGGCGCTTAGCGCCTTACCCCTGCCGCCCGCAAGACCCTATTATGCTTATGGACGCTTCGCCCCGCCATCCTGCCAGCTCACGGTCGCGCTTTCGTCGATGCCGAGCGCCGCCGCCGTGCCTCCGGCGAGTTCGAGCACGGCGACAACCTCGCCGCCGCTGGCGACCGGCGCGAGCGATTCGGGCACGGTATTTTCGGCGATGCGGTCGATGCTGCCATCCTTGCGGATGAAGATCATGTCGAGCGGGATCAGCGTATTCTTCATCCAGAAGGTTGCGATCTTGGGCGCTGCAAACGGGAACAGCATCCCGCCATCCTTGGGAAGCGTGGTGCGGCCCATCAGGCCTTTCTGCTGCTCCTCGCCGGTGCGGGCGACCTCGACGCGGAACGCGTGCGCCTTGCCATCCTGCGTGATGGTGAGCGGGGTGAGCCCGTCCCCGCCGCCGCATCCCGCCAGCAGGAAGGGGAGCAACAGCGCCAGCAGCATGGCGGAAATCAAGCGTTTCATCGGTGCGTTTCCTCTAATCGGCATCGGGGCGGTATTGGTCGATATCCGCGCCCGGTTCAAGGCTGATCAACAGCCGCGCAAGCGCCATATCATGCCCTGCCCGCAGGAAGGCGGCGAGCGCGCGGCGCTGCTGGTCAGGGTCAAGCGGTGCGGGCGCAAACGCCCCGACCCGTTTCTTGCGCGCGAACGTCACCGCCGCATCCCAGCGCCCATCCTCGGCGAGCCGGTCCGCCTCGGCGCGATCGTCCTCCGCAATGCCGTCCCGGAAATAAATGTCGGACAATCGCCTTTTTCCATAGCCGCGCCGCACCATCGCATCGGCCTTCATCGCCGCATAAGCGCCATCGTCGATGTAGCGCAGTTCCACCATCCGGTCAGCCACCGCGTCCGGATCGGCGGGCCGTTCCCCGCCCCAGCCCCGCTCCCTGAGCTTGCGCTGAAGGTAAGCAAACAGCTTCGCCCGGCTGGTCGCGTAACGCGACACATAAGACAGCGCGAGGTCATTCAGCGAGGCTTCATTGAGCGGCGTGGCAATATGATTTTTTCGCATGTGGATGCCGCTTGTTATAGGCTTTTTGCCGTGCATCACAATCTTGCCACAGTCGGGCCGGATTTTCACCGCCTGCGGGGTCAACATGCAATGCTGACAAGGGTTGTCTCCGGATTTCAAGCCGGGTCGATGACCGAAAAGAATAAAGGGAGCATCATCGGTGGCTGATTTGACCGATATTGTAGTGGAAAAGACTGAAAATAAGGCCGTTGCGCTGGAGCCGACGCCGACCGATTGCGCCTTGCCGCGCCGTTATTCGGATTTCGCGACGCTGGGCGAAGCGCTCGATTATGCCGCCCAAGGGACGCGCGGTCTCAATTTCCACGATCCGCGCGGCAATTTGGCGCGCCCCTACCCCTACAGCGAATTGCGCGACGATGCGCTCAAGACCGCCTATCGCCTCGTCGCACACGGCGTAAAGCCGGGCGACCGCATCGCGCTCATCGCCGAAACCGGCCCCGAATTTGCCGCGCTCTTCTTTGGCGTGGTCTATGCCGGTGCTTGGCCGGTGCCGCTGCCGCTGCCGACCAGCTTCGGCGGCGCGCAATCCTATATCGACCAGCTCAAGGTGCAGCTGGAAAGCTGTGACCCCAAAATCCTGTTTTTCCCGCCCGAACTTGCCGAAATGGCGGGTGCTGCCGCACAGCTGCGCGACGTCGAGGGCCTCGATTGGACGGCCTTTGGCGAACGCGAAGCGCCGGAGGCGAAGCTGCCCGAACAGCAAAAAGACGAAATCTGCTATCTGCAATATTCGTCCGGCTCGACCCGCTTCCCGCATGGCGTGGCGGTGACCCATGGGGCTTTGCTTAACAATCTCGCGGCGCATTCGCACGGCACCGAAGTCCGCGATGGCGACCGCTGCATCAGCTGGCTCCCCTGGTATCATGACATGGGGCTGGTCGGCTGTTTCCTCTCGGTCGTCGCCAATCAGGTCTCGACCGATTATCTCAAGACCGAAGATTTCGCCCGTCGTCCGCTGGCGTGGCTCGACATGATCAGCCGCAACAAAGGCGCAACGCTGAGCTATTCGCCGACCTTCGGCTATGACATTTGCGCGCGCCGCGTTTCGAGCCAGACCAATGTTGCCGAACGCTTCGACCTGTCGCGCTGGCGGGTCGCGGGCAATGGTGCGGACATGATCCGGCCCGATGTGATGCAGGCGTTTGTCGATGCGTTCGCCGATGCCGGGTTCAACGCCCGTTCCTTCTTGCCCAGCTACGGCCTTGCCGAAGCGACGCTGGCGGTGTCGATCATGCCGCCGGGCGAAGGCATCATTGTCGAACTGGTCGAGGAAACCGAACTTGCGGGCGAAAGCCACGCCGCCAATGACGACCGCCCGCAACGCTATCGCGCGATGGTCAATTGCGGCAAGCCGGTGCGCGACATGGAAGTCGAAATCCGCGACGAAGATGGCGGCATCCTGCCCGAAAAGGCCATCGGCAAAGTGTGGTGCCGTGGTCCTTCGATCATGGTCGGCTATTTCCGCGATCCCGAAGCGACCGCCGCCTGCCTCAAGGATGGCTGGCTCGACACCGGCGATATGGGTTATATGTCAGATGGTTACATCTACATCGTTGGCCGCGCCAAGGATATGATAATCATCAACGGCAAGAACCACTGGCCGCAGGATATCGAATGGGCGGTGGAGCAGCTTCCCGGCTTCAAGGCGGGCGACATTGCCGCTTTTGCCGTGACTACGCCGGGCGGTGAGGAAACCCCCGCTGTGCTCGTCCAGTGCCGCACCTCCGACGACAAGGAACGCGCGGAATTGCGTGACCTCATCAAGGAAAAAGTGCGCGCGATCACCGGCATGAACTGCGTCGTCGAACTGGTCCCGCCGCGCACCTTGCCGCGCACCAGCTCGGGCAAACTGAGCCGCGCCAAGGCTCGCCAGCAATATCTCACCGGGCAAATCCAGCCCTATGATGTCGCGGCCTGACCCCGCAGCCTGATCGCCCGTAAAAAAGCCCGCTATAATGGCGGGCTTTTCGCGTAATTACCCGGCCTTGATCAAGCATGGGATTTAGTGCGTTTTCTAAGCGCTCGCTTACCTTTCAGAAAGAATCAACGAGTATAGATTCACCTGTGAGTACGTCGGACCTTCAAAACCAGTTACCGGAAAGCGAATTGTCGTTACTGCACCTCCTCGGACTTCGGGCGGGGAAGAGTGAAGCATGGGACGAGATTCGCGCAGCCCAGATCCAGGATGTCGGTCGCTACTCGCTTGTCCGTCTACTCGGCGCTTTGCTAGCGCTGCTCCTGACGGTCCAGATCTTCATTGATGATATTGCGTTACCGCAATTGGCTGTCTGGGCCTCTGTGACGGTGATCGTTGCTCTGTTGCTCTCGCAGATGCGCCATCGCTACCGGACGGAATATGTGCGCAAGGCCCCCTTGAGCGCCATCCGCAACGATGCGCTGCTATCGGCTGTAGTCGGGCTCTGCTGGTCGGTTCCGCCGCTTCTGTTTGCACCCCAGAGCGATTGGAATCATGCCGCCCAATATTGGATCATTTCCGGCGCGATGGTTGTCGGCGTGTTGGTCGGTACCAGTTCGCTGCCCGCTTCGATCTTCGCGATTTCGGTGACGTTGACCATCGCCAATACGGTGATGACGCTGTTGCTCGGCTACCCGAATATTGCCTTGGTCACGATTTTGTCGGGGACCGGTTTGATGGCCGCGAGCATTTCTGCGGCGCGCGATTTCATCCGCTACAAGACCGTCGAAACCGCTATCGTCGAAAAGAATGAAACGGTGAGCCTGTTGCTGCGCGAATTTGAAGAGAGCGGCGCCGACTGGCTGTGGCAGATCGACGCCGCCCGCCGCCTCACCCATGTCTCGCCGCGTTTTGCCATCGCGCTGGGTCGGGAACCGCGCGAGATTGAAGGCAAGCCGCTGGTTCAACTGCTCGCCGGCGATAGCTGGGAATCGGGTCGCTTCGCTTCGGCGCTGCATGATCTTGCCGAGCGCATCAACCGGCGCGAGAGCTTTTCCAATCTGTTGCTGCCTGTGAATATTGGAGGCAACACCCATTGGTGGGAATTGTCGGCAAGCCCGCGTCTCGATGAAAACGGGCGCTTCATGGGTTTCCGCGGCGTTGGTTCCGACGTTACGCTGGAACAGGCCTCGGCCGCAAAGATCGACCGTCTGGCCCGCTTTGACAGTCTTACCGGCCTCCCCAATCGACTCCAGATCAACGAAGCGCTGGCCAAAGCCCTAGAGCATAGCGCGAAATGGAAGAGCCGCTGTGCTTTTATGATGATCGACCTTGATCGCTTCAAGGCGGTCAATGATACGCTGGGGCATCCGGTTGGAGACCGGCTGCTCGAGGCCGTATCAAGCCGCCTCAAAATGGTCGTTTCGGACAATGAGCTGTGTGGCCGTCTGGGCGGCGATGAATTTGCCGTCGTCGTGCGCGATGTGCCCGACACGAGCTATCTGGAAACGCTCGCGCAGCAGATCATTACCACTTTGTCGCGGCCCTATGAAATCGATCACCAGACGCTTTATATCGGTGCCAGCGTTGGTTCTGCCGTGGCGCCGCGCGATGCCCGCACGGTCGAAACGCTGATCCGCAGCGCCGATCTTGCGCTCTATCGTTCCAAGGATAAGGGCGGCAATCATCATTATGCCTATGAACCGGGCCTGCATGTTCAGGCCGAGGAGCGCCGCGTTATCGAAATCGCGCTACGCAGGGCGCTCGAGCGCGGCGAGTTTCACCTAAACTATCAACCGGTGGTTGGCGCGCATGATGGCGTGATTGACGGGTTTGAAGCGCTGGTACGCTGGACCAACGCCGATCTCGGTAATGTGTCCCCGGCCAAATTCATTCCGATTGCCGAAGATGCCCGTCTGATCGGGCAGATCGGCGAATGGGTCTTGCGTACCGCATGCCATGAAGCGATGAACTGGCCGTCCAATATCCGCGTTGCGGTCAATGTGTCCGCCGAACAATTGGTTGACCCCGGCTTTGCGGAGTCGGTGGTGTCGGCCCTATCGGAGAGCGGATTGCCGCCGGCTCGCCTTGAACTGGAAGTCACCGAGAGCGTGTTCATCCGCGATGGCGGAGGAACCGCACAGATACTCGACCAACTGCTGGGTTTGGGGCTGCGTCTTTCGCTCGACGATTTCGGCACCGGTTATTCCTCGCTCGGCTATTTGCGCAGGACCCGCTTCAGCACGATCAAGGTTGACCGTAGCTTCGTCCAGGGCGCTGCCCGCAACAAGCCGGAGAGCCTTGCCATTGTCCGCGCAGTCGTCGCGATGGCCGACAGCCTGGGCATGAGCACGACGGCAGAAGGTGCAGAAACCGAAGCTGAAGTCGAGATGATCCGCGCGCTCGGCTGCAAGAAGATTCAGGGCTAATATTTCGGTCGTCCGATGCCCGCCAATGATGCGGCCGAACTGTTCCGCCCGCCCGACGATGATGCGTTGAACCTCGGCTACGCATCCTGAACAAGAGGGCGCAGGGCCGCGCCCGGCCTAAGCCAGCCGCGCCTCAATCTCGCGCCAGAGCGACTGATAGGCCTTGTGCGCCGGTGAATGGGGCGCGAGGGCCCCGAGCGGCCGACCTTCGCTTGCAACCTGCTCGACCACGCTCGCCATTGGGATGACCGGCCAATCGGGATTTGCCTCACGCGCCTCCTTATGCACGCGGCGGCGCTGGTCGAGCATCGAATGCACCGGGAGCAAGGCCGCCTGCCGCGCTTTCTTTTCATCCATGAACGCGACCACCTCATCAAAGGCGCGCTGTGACAAGGCAGACGGGATGACCGGCACGATCACAATATCGGCCGCGCGCACGACCTGCTCGGTCGTCTCGGTAAGACCGGGCGGGCAATCAAGGATGATGCGGTCATAATGTTTGGACAGACCGTCGATCAATTTGGTGAGCCGCTTTTTCTTGTCAATTTCGAACAACAACTGGTCGAGCCTACGCAGACTGGCATCGGCGGCCAACAGGTCGATCCGGTCAAGGCGCGACGGGCGGATCAGCTTTTTGGGGTCGCTGTCGCCCGCAAAAATCGATTGCGCCTCGCCCTTGGCCTTGCGATCTCCGCTAAGGAGAAAGGTCGAGGCAGCCTGAGGATCAAGGTCCCACACCAAGGTGCGCCGTCCGCTCGCATAAGCCGACAGCCAGGCCAGGTTCATCGCCATGGTCGTTTTGCCAACGCCGCCCTTGAGATTGTAGATCGCTATCGTTGCCATGAGATGCTTTCAGACCAAAATCGGGAAAAAAGAGGAGCGAATCGATCCGCCGGGACGCCAACTATCCGTCAGCGAGGGGCTGTGCGTAAATGGTCAAATTGAACCGCGCATCAACTTGTCGCCGCCTGCCCTCGCTTCGTCGACGGCAGTGCAAAATGGTTCCGCGATTCATCGTTTCATCCACTCCATTCATCGGAAATGCGTAAAGAGTGGCCTTCCTTCGTTAAGATTTCGTCCTTAGGCCCGCCTTAACAGATACACATCGGCACCCCAAATATGGGGGTCATCTAGCGGGGTCGCACCTAAATGTTCGGTAAGAAAATCCTCGGCGCAGCAGTTGCAGCGCTCGCCATGATCGCTCCTATCAGCCAGGCTCAAGCGCTTCAGTGCGTACCTTTTGCCCGCGATAATTCTGGCGTTAATATTCGCGGGAACGCGCTCACCTGGTGGAGCCAGGCTGCGGGCAAATATGATCGCGGCAACACCCCGAAGGTCGGCGCGGTCCTTTCGTTCAAGAGCACCCGCGCGATGCCGCTTGGCCATGTTGCCGTGGTCAGCAAGATCATCAATGATCGCGAAATCCTCATCAGTCATGCAAACTGGTCGCCGATCAATGGCCGTCGCGGCCAGATCGAACGCAACGTCAAGGTGGTCGATGTTTCGCCCAATGGCGACTGGACCAGCGTCAAGGTATGGTACGCGCCGATCCGCGCGCTCGGCCTGCGCGCCAATCCGACCAACGGCTTCATCTACAACGGCAAGGCCGGAGACATCCAGTTGGCGCACGCCGATACGGTCGCGCCCTCGCAAAAGCTGGCTATGGCTGTTGCGAGCGTGCGTTAAGCCGCAACCTGTTTCACTGTGAAACTAACGGGGCCGCATCATCGCGGCCCTTTTTCTTTGGTTGAACGGAACGAAGCAGCTGAGCGAGCGAGGAGCTTAGCCCTCGCTCTCTTCCTTGGCCGCGCCATCCTCGAACCAGGCTTCAACCTCGCCGTTGAGCTTGATCGTCAGCGGCTGCCCCTTGCGGTCGCGGGTTTTGCCTGCAGCAACCCGGATCCAGCCTTCCGAAATCGAATATTCCTCAACGTCGGTGCGCTCGCGGCCCTTGAAGCGGATGCCGATCCCGCGTTGCAGCGTTTCAGCATCAAAATGCGGGCTGTTCGGATTTACCGAAAGGCGGTCGGGCGGCGTGGTGGTCTTGTCAGTCATGGCACGCCTTTGCCGCGCGTCTCGCTATTCGTCAACCTTATGTGAGCCTTAATCCCCATCGCTGCCGTCGGCTTTGAGCCAGTTGATGACCAGGATCGATAGATCGCGCGTCGGTTCGAAATTCTTCTTGCGTACCTCGAACTGCGTCGGCGAAATCTTGCGCACCCCGTCCATGCAAAAACTGACTAGCTTGTCGGGCGCGCCCTTGTCCACCACCAGCCGGAAATCCTTGATCGGTCCCTTCCAGTTGGCACCGGATTTGAGCACATAGTTGATCCAGGTTTCGCTATAGCCCATCGCGTCGGGCGAGGATCGCTGTTTTTCCGCCAGCGTACGGTCAAAGGCACTGAGGAACGCGGCATCGGTGCAATATTCTTTGGCATAAGACGCCGCCGTGCCGTCCCTCCCCAACCGCACCTCGCGGTTAAGACCGCCGCCGACGCTGCCGCCGATCATCGGCTTATAGCGATGGGTCACAGTCACGGTCTTGCCAGCGGGAAAACGCTGTTGCCGGGTGATATTGCGCTGCACTGCCCACACAGGGGTGACGCCGTCCTCGATCCGCTTCAACAAGCCGTCGCGCACCGCTGCATCGGCGGTCGCCTTGGGCAATTCATCAAAGAAACGATGCGATTCCGGATCGTTGACAAGGTCACGGTCCCAGCCATATTTTTTAAGCAGTGTCTCGACATTGCGCCCGTTCACCGTTGCGACATCAACCGCCGTCAGCGTAACCGGCTTGCCATCAACCGTCGTCCGGAAGGCAAGATCGTCAAAATCCCGATTATATTCGGGATCGCTTTGCGGCGGCAAAGGAAAGGCCACCAGCGTGTTGACGTCGCGCTTACCATGATTGGTGAACCGATAGGTAATCCGCACCTCGTCCGCGGAGATAAACAGGTCCTCATAGTCGAGGCTGATATTCGCGCTTTGCTGTAATGTCAGCCCGCCAATATCAAGCGCCGCCTGACTGTCATTGGCACTCACAGGGGCCGCTGCGGAAAGGATGGCAGCGGCAAAGAGGCAAGACCGAACTTTCATTAAGGGACGCATATTTGTCTTCTCCGGCGAATTTCTATCCTGATCAGGGTCAATAGCTGAAGTGCGCTTCTACAAATCCGATATTACACCATAATGTCGGGCATCGACGGGACGATTTTTGCCGGGCGATCAATATCATTGACCACCCACTGTCGGGGATTAAGCTGCCACAACAAAGCTAACCTGGTTTCGCTCGACGGCTATCCGAACGGGTTACACTATAATATAAAATCACTCGCCTGCAACGGACCGGCATTGTCTAACTGTATCGCGAAGTCGATCACCTTGTCACCATTGATGTCGGCGTAGACCATCGTTCGCCCGTTCACGGTTTCATAACGCAACTGCCCTGCACCGGTGAACTGCGCGCCGCCGATAAAGACAAAGGCCTGATCTCCGCTCAACAAAGAGTTTGCGTCGATCCTCGAAAGGCTGATCTGGTCTCCCTCCCATCGGTGGAAGTCCCTGATGATATCAAAGCTGTTCAACGTGGAGTCACTGGCATATTGGTACATGAAGCTATCGCTGCCGGTCCCGCCGATCAACTCGTCGCGACCGCCTTCTCCATAGATAATGTCGTTACCGCTGCCGCCATCGATAACATCATTTCCGCTGCCGCCGCGAAGGCCATCGGCTCCGGCATTGCCGTAAATCCAATCCTCCATATTGGTAGAATATAAATTATAATATGCGTTGGTGGTGACGGTGTCCGCATAACTGCTGCCATTAACAATCCGACCACCTTCTCTCACATTGGTGATCGAGATGGTGAACGATTGAGACAGTGTTTCTGATTGCGAAACCATGACAACGTCTACCTGGTAGCGATTGTCGGCGAACATCGGATTGCCCATCGCATCGAGCGGCCTTTCATAATCCGCCGGCTGCGAAGCAAAGGTCAGAGCTCCTGTATCCGGATTGATCCAGAACAAGTGCGCATCCTCTCCTCCGGCAATATAGTAACGAACCGGTCCGTCCGGGTCCTCACCCTTGACCGAAGCGACGAGGCTCACCCCTTCGGCGACGGCAAGCGAAACGGACGCCGCTCCGCCATATGACACGGCGCGGAGCGGTTCTGCTACATCTGTCGCGCTGAGGAACAGGTTCTGGACCGCAGATCCCTCACCCGCACTGGCGCGCACCGCCACGCGATAAATGCCATCATGGTTTGCATCGTCTCGTTGTTCAAAATCGAGCGGGTTGCGCAGCGTGACGACACCAGTTGCCGCATCGATGATAAACCGCCCCGCATCTTCGCCTTCGATCGAATAGACCAGCGGGTCTGAACTAGCGACCGATGCCGAG
This sequence comes from Pseudomonadota bacterium, assembly GCA_023458055.1. Lineage (GTDB taxonomy): Bacteria > Pseudomonadota > Alphaproteobacteria > Sphingomonadales > Sphingomonadaceae > JAFAFE01. The sequence continues at coordinate 261,694 of JAEXAW010000078.1, read as the reverse complement.
AATTGATAGGTCCACGGAGCGTTTTCCGGCGTACTCCACGCGACGTTGGTCTTACCGTCAAATGACGTGAAAACCGGATTGACGCTCGGCGCATCAAGGACGGTGAGGTGGAAATTCTGACCCGCCGAGAAGCTTCCGTCGCTCGCTGTCACCGTGACATTATATATGCCATCTCCGTTCGCATCCGTGGGGCTTTCAAAATCGAGACCTTGCACCAGGCTCAATTGGCCGCTGGCCGCATCGAAGGCAAAATATTGGGCATCATCGCCGGACAAACTATAGGTCAGGCTGTCACCGTCCGGATCGTTCGCAGCGAAAGCGGTACTGATGACCGTATTTTCAACCGCTTCCAGATGAACCTCTGCTGCTCCATTGTGCGAGATCAGCACGGGAGCGTCGTTCACGTTCGTCACGGCAACCCTGATCGTCTGGGTGTCGGTCGATTGATCGTCGAATGCGGAAACAATGACCTCATAGACATTATTGCCATCGGCATCGGCGGGGGCCGAAAAATTGGGCGGGTTGACGAAGCTGAGCACACCGGTCGTGCTGTCGATGTTAAATAGCGCGGCATCCGCTCCACCGCCAATGGCGTATTGCGGCGTTGCGCCGGAAGCGCCCGCGACGGCATCCACATCCGTTACGAAACCGCTTCTTTCTGCAACTGAGACGGCCGCTATATAGGTGCCGCCGTTGCTGGTTATCTCAACATCAGCCGTGTAGCCGAAGCGCCTTGCTCCGATGTCGACCGGGTCACCTCCCGTCGCGCCGTTCATGTTGGTCCACGCAACCACATATCCGCCGTCCGCGAGAGCGGTCATCGCCGGTTGTATCTGATCGCCATTCAGTTGCGTGTTAGCCCGCATCACCGGTCCCGCAGGGCTTCCGTCCGCATGGAACGCCTGAGTAGAGATACCGCGCCCCGACTGATCCAGATCAACCCAGGAGAGTGCGTAACCACCGTTGCTCAGTGCGACGACTGAGGGCCCTTCCCGAGTCCCGGCGAAAGTGATCGGAATTACGACATCTTCGCCAATCTGGGTGGCGTCCAACGAATAATGACGTGCAAGGGTAACCGACTGAGCGTTGATGCTATCTGACCAGGTAACGATGATCGTCCCGTCCGTGAGCTGCGCTACGTCCGGTTCAAGCCCGCTCGAATGGCGACCAAAATTGATTTCCTGTCCAATTTTGTTGCCATTTTGGTCGAAGAATTGACCTTTTGCGTTCCAGTTTTGATAAGTGTCGGTCCAAACGGCCAGATAACTGCCGTTGGCCAGACCGATCACTTTTGGCGCTATTTGCGATTGCTGTGTCTGCGTATTCAGCAGAGCCGTGGGGCTCCACTCCGTTGCGCCGAAATTCAACGTCCGCAGCCACAGCGAGTCACCGGACGTATCTCCACTGGACGCGCTGGTGGCCTGCCACACGACGGCCAAACCCTGACCCGATGCAGCAATGTCCACGTTGATCGCGTTACTAGCCAGCTCGAGGGCCTGTCCGGTCATTTGGCCGCTCGCATCAAACTGGGCGACCTTGACACCCCATTGCGTCCAAGCCAGCGCAAAGCCGCCCGTCGGCAGCGGTGCGACCGCTACGGTGCCCAAGCTACTTGGCGAGACGAGCGTCAGTTCGCCGCCGCTGGGGCTGCCATCACTGTTGTATATCTGCGCGCGGACGAGACGCTCTGCGGTTGTAGTGCCGTCCGCATCAACCCAAACGATTACATACCGTCCGTCTGACAGCGTGCAGCTCTCCGGTCGAAATTGAGACCCCACCGTCGTTGAATTGACCGTGAAATCGGGTTCGCTCGCAGCATATGTCATGCAAATTCCCCTCCAGAAATTCCAGGGAGAATTATCAGGCAAATATTTACCAAATCGTTACATCATGCGCGACCAAGCGAAAAAACGACCCCTATTCCTTAATCCGGCTCGCTTTCTTGCGTTCGTGGGGATCGAGGTGGCGTTTGCGCAAGCGGATGGCTTTGGGGGTGACTTCGACCATTTCATCATCGTCGATATAGGCAATCGCCTGTTCGAGCGTGAGGCGCTTGGGCGGGGTCAGGCGGATCGCGTCATCCTTGCCGGTCGAGCGGAAGTTGGTGAGTTGCTTCGACTTCATCGGGTTGACTTCAAGGTCTTCGGGCTTCGCATTTTCGCCGATGATCATGCCTTCATAGATGGGTTCGCCCGGATGGACCATCAGGAGCCCGCGATCTTCGAGTGCGTTCAAGGCATAAGCGACCGCTTCGCCGCTGCCGTTGGAGATCAGCACGCCATTCTGGCGCCCTTCGATCGGGCCTTTGTGCGGGCCATATTTTTCGAACAAGCGGTTCATGATGCCGGTGCCGCGCGTATCCGACAAAAACTCGCCATGATAGCCGATAAGGCCGCGCGAGGGAGCGGAGAACACCAGGCGGGTCTTGCCGCCGCCCGAAGGCTTTTGCTCCATAAGGTCGGCCTTGCGGCGCTGCATCTTGGAAACCACGGTCGAGGCGAACTCATCATCGACGTCGATCACCACCGATTCATACGGTTCTTCGCGGCCCTGCCCTTCATCGCGGAACAAGACGCGCGGGCGGCTGATGCCGAGCTCGAAGCCTTCGCGGCGCATGGTTTCGATGAGCACGCCCAATTGCAATTCACCGCGGCCAGCGACTTCAAAACTATCCTTGTCTTCGCTTTCGGTGACGCGGATCGCGACATTGCTTTCGGCTTCGCGCAAGAGACGGTCGCGGATGACGCGGCTGGTGACCTTATTGTCGCGCGATTCCTTGCCGGCAAACGGGCTGTCATTGACCGCAAAGCGCATCGAGAGCGTCGGCGGGTCAATCGGCTGCGCTTCAATCGGCGTGGTGACGCTGGGTTCGGCGATGGTGTTGGCGACAGTTGCGGTGGTCATGCCGGCAAGGCTGATGATATCGCCCGCCTTGGCTTCATCGACCGGCACGCGTTCAAGCCCGCGGAAGGAAAAAATCTTGGAAGCACGGCCCGTCTCGATCACTTTGCCATCCGCATCAAGCGCGTGGATCGGGTCATTGACCTTGACCTTGCCCGCTGCAACACGGCCGGTGAGGATACGGCCGAGGAAGCTATCGCGGTCAAGCAGGGTCACCAGAAACTGGAACGGCGCTTCGACATCCACTTGCGGCGGCGGGACATGATCGACGATCTTCTGGAACAGCGGTGTCAGATCACCCTCGCGCGCATCCGCATCTTCATTGGCATAACCATTGCGCCCGCTTGCAAACAAAACGGGGAAATCAAGCTGTTCGTCATTGGCCTCCAGGTTGACGAACAGGTCAAACACCTCGTCGAGCACTTCCTGCGGGCGGCCATCGGGGCGGTCGATCTTGTTGACGACGACGATGGGCTTGAGGCCGAGCGCCAGCGCCTTGCCGGTCACGAACTTGGTCTGCGGCATCGCGCCTTCCGCGCTGTCGACCAGCAGGATCACGCCATCAACCATCGACAGGATGCGCTCAACCTCGCCGCCAAAATCGGCGTGGCCCGGCGTATCGACGATGTTGATCCGCGTGCCATTCCAATCGACCGAGGTACATTTGGCGAGAATGGTAATGCCGCGTTCTTTTTCGATATCGCCCGAATCCATTGCGCGCTCTTCGACGCGCTGATTGTCGCGGAAGGTGCCGGATTGACGGAATAATTGGTCGACCAGCGTGGTTTTGCCATGATCGACGTGCGCGATAATGGCGATGTTGCGAAGAGACATCGTGAATTAAGCCTAACTTTTTGTATGGTGCGGACGCTCGCAGCAGAGCGATCCAGTTGCGCGCGCCCTTAGCGCGAAGCCGGTTGCAGCGCAACAAAAGCTTGTATCAAGCATGGCGGCCCGTCCGTCACATAATAATGCTTTCCTACAGCGCCGGAAATTGATGTGCTTCCTGTTTCATTGGTCTGCTGGAACAACCTTTATGAGTCGTCCGATTGAATGTGCACATCGTCGCGCCATCACGCCTTCTGCCCCACCCCCAATATATTGTGGGTCAAAGAGGAGAAAAATTTGCTCGAAATCTATGAACTTTCGGAACGTAAGCGGGTATTTTTTGCGGAAATGCGCGATTTTTAAATCCTATTTCCCGCAAACACTAAATATAGATGGTGATAAGAGATTGAACCCAGGATTGGCGAGACCGTATAATGCCCCAAAATCGGCTTGCCCGCGCATCATGTGTGTTATACATATAGAACAGCAAATGGCTTGAAGCGGGCGGCGGAAACCGCCATGTAGCAGGTTAAGATTGAAGGCCCGTTGATCGGCAGAAAGGTATCGGAATTTTATGGCGAGCGAAGCCCCTAGCACCCTCACCGAAACAGAATTGAAGCTGACGCCGCCGGACCCCGTGCCGACGGTTGCGCCGGAACGGGCGGCGGGCTTGGTACCGCTCAACGATGGCCAGCGCTCGCAGCTTGAAGATAGAGCCGACGCCTTCATCGCAGATCTCGTCAAGGAAGATGCGAATTCCCCCGAATTTGGTCGCAAGATCGACCAGCTCACCAATATGGGCCGCAAGGAAATTGCCGACGCTGCAGGACACAGCAACCGTTTCCTTGACCGGCCGGTAAAGGCGATGGACCGCGATGGCTCGGTGGGTGCCGATTTGGCCGAGCTGCGCCGCACGGTGGAAGACCTCGATCCTTCGCGCCAAGGCAATCTTTCAGGCCCGCGCAAATTACTGGGCATCATTCCGTTCGGCAACAAGCTCAACAATTATTTCGACAGCTATCGCTCGTCGCAAAACCATATCCAGCAAATCCTCAAAAGCCTTCAATCCGGCAAGGATGAATTGCTGATGGACAATGCCGCGATTGATGTTGAGCGGCAAAATCTGTGGGCCGCGATGGGACGATTGGAACAGATGATCCATGTGTCCAAGACGCTCGATACCAAATTAGAGGCCAAGGCGATGGAATTGGAAATGACCGATCCCGCCAAAGCCAAGGCGCTCAAGGAAACCGCGCTCTTTTATGTGCGCCAGCGCACCCAGGACTTGCTCACCCAAATGGCAGTGACAGTGCAGGGTTATCTCGCGCTGGACCTCGTCAAGAAAAACAACGTCGAACTGGTGAAGGGCGTCGACCGCGCATCGACCACCACCGTTGGCGCGCTGCGTACCGCGGTGACGGTCGCTCAGGCTTTGGTCGGACAAAAACTGGTGCTTGACCAGATCACGGCGCTCAACACGACAACCGCCAACATCATCGATGGCACCGGCAAGATGATGAAGGAGCAAACCGGGCGTATTCACGAACAGGCGGCCTCTTCGACCATCCCCATCGAAACGCTCCAGCGCGCATTCCAGAATATTTATGATACGATGGATACGATCGACACGTTCAAGATGAAGGCGCTGGAATCGATGAAGACCACAGTAACGACGCTGGGTCAGGAAGTAGAAAAGTCGAAAGGCTATATTGCACGCGCCGAGGGGCAATCACAGGCGCAGCTTTCGGCACCCGAAAACAGCCTCCTGACCTCGCTGGAAGGATAAGAGCGCAACAATGACTAGCGAAACGGACCTCATCGTCGAAAAGGGCAAGGCAAGCATTGCCCGCAGTCGGGCACGCCGCGAGGGCACGCAAATTGCACCGCTGCGCCACTCCATCGGCAAGCGTTCGCGCCAGATCAAGATGCGGCATCTTGGTATGAAACTTGTGCGCGTCGTGCTGCTCTGGATTACCATGCTGGTCGCGCTGATCGCTTTGGGCCTCATTCTCCCAGGTGGCGTTGGTGTTAGCGGCATTATCCTGCTCAGCCTCATCGCCATATTGGGAACCTTGGGGCTGATCATCTTCCCGGGCACTCCGACAATCAGCGACCGGCATCTGCTCGATAGCGACATTGCCTCGCTCCCGGCAAAAACCGAATTGTGGCTGGAGGCCCAGCGCGCCTCCCTCCCCACCTCTGCGCAAACGGTGATTGACGGGATTGGTACGCAACTGGATACGCTTGCAGATCAGCTCAAAATGCTCGATCCGCGCGAGCCTGCCGCCGACGAAGTTCGCCGCTTGGTGGGCGAACATTTGCCCGAACTGGTCAAAGGCTATCAGCGCGTGCCCCCGGCAATGCGGTCGCAGCCGCAAGCCAATGGCGGGCGCAGCGCCGACACAGAACTGGTCGAAGGGCTGAAGCTCATTGAACGCGAAATCCGCAAGATGAGCGAGGATATTGCAGGGGGCGACCTTGACGCGCTGGCGACGCGCGGGCGCTATCTCGAAATCAAATATCAGGATGACCATGGCGATGGCTGAAGCCGACCGCCCGATCCGGCCTCAGCCAGTGCGGATGACGAAGAGCCAACCCGGCACGGTGCATCCCCATGCCGAGGCCGCGCGTGCGAAGAAGAAAGCCGAGGCGGAGTCTATCGGGATTACCGAAGACTATATCGACCGTTTCGTCGATGCCTTCTACGCCAAGGTGCGCAAGGATGATGTGCTGGGGCCGATCTTCAACGCGCGGGTCGATGACTGGCCTGATCACCTCGCCAAGCTCAAGCAATTCTGGGCCTCGGTGCTGCATAATGCGGGAACCTATTCGGGCCGCCCGATGCCCGCCCATGTCGCGATTGCCGAAATCAACCGCAGCCATTTCGACCATTGGCTGGTGCTGTTCCGGCAAACGCTGGATGAACTGGCACCGGCAAGCGACGCGCCCGAAGCCGTCCACGAACGCGCCCGCATGATCGCCGACAGCCTGATGAACGGTATCGCCATCCACCGCGACGGCAAACTCAGCGCGTGAAGCCAGCAGGAGTTTCAACATCTGCAGGGCGTCGGCACGAACGCGAATATAAGGAGAGGAATTGGATGCCCGACGAGGATTCGAACCTCGGTTGACGGAGTCAGAGTCCGTAGTCTTACCACTAGACGATCGGGCAATGGAGAGGCGCCACTTAAGGGCGCGCGCACGCGGTGTCAATGGCGATGCGTTGAAGGTATAAAACCCATGCTATCCGCGCTTGCATCCTCTCGCAGCCGCGCTAGCATCCGGATTGGATAATAAGGACAGGGAACAGCACGTCTTTTATCGAAGGGCGGCAACCCGGTAGGAGAGATGCTCATGCGCCATGTCGCCATCGTCGGGTCGGGCCCGGCTGGCTATTACACCGCTGAATCGCTACAGAAAGCGCTCGGCGAGGACATCGAAATCGACATCATCGACAAGCAGCCCGTCCCTTTTGGCCTCATCCGCTTTGGCGTTGCGCCCGACCATCAATCGATCAAGGCGGTGTCGCGCCGTTACGAATCGGTCGCACTCACCGATAATGTGCGCTTTGCCGGGAATATCGAGGTCGGCAAGGACGTCACCATCGCCGAACTTCAGGACTTGTATGACGCGGTCGTGCTCGCAACCGGCGCGCCGCTCGACCGCAAGCTCGACATGCCCGGTGCCGACTTGCCCGGCGTCTATGGCAGCGCGCAATTTGTCGGCTGGTATAATGGCCACCCGGACTTTGCGGAACTTGACCCGCCGCTGGACGGCCCTGGCGTTGCGGTCATCGGCAACGGCAATGTTGCACTCGATGTGGCGCGTATCTTGTCCAAAACCGAAGCTGAATTTGCCGGCAGCGATATCGTCGGCCATGCGCTCGATGAGCTCAAGAAGAGCAATGTGCGGCACATCAGCATTCTGGGTCGACGCGGGCCGCACCAGATTGCAATGACGCCCAAAGAACTGGGCGAACTTGGCCATCTTGAGCGCGCCGCGCCGCGGGTCGATCCGGCGGATTTCCCGGACCGGCTCGAAGATGCGCATCTGGAACCGGGCATGCGCAAATCGGTAACCCATTTGCGCGATTTCGCGGACAATCCTGTCGCCAATCCGATCACCATCGATTTTGATTTCTATGCCATGCCGGTTGCGATTGAAGGCAATGGCAAGGTCGAGCGGCTGATCGTCGAGCGGACGATGCTCGATAACGAACTGCGCTCGGTCGGCACGGGGGAGCGCTATAACCTCGATTGCTCGCTCATCATTTCCTGTATCGGTTATCAAACCCCGCCGATTGACGGCGTCCCCTATGAGCATGGCCGCGGACGCTTTGCCAATGTTGACGGACGCATCATGCCGGGGCTCTATTGCGCCGGGTGGGCGCGCCGCGGGCCATCGGGCACCATCGGCACCAACAAGCCTGATGGCGTAATGATTGCAGAGCATATCGTCACCGACATCTCCGCCAATTCAGGCAAAGCCGGTCGGGTGGGACTTGATGCCCTGCTCAAACAGCGCGGCGTTCCGCTCGTCACCTTCCGCGACTGGCAGAAAATTGAAGCGGCCGAAATCGCGAATGCCCGTGAAGGCAGCCCGCGCGAGAAATTTGTCCGCATCACCGAAATGTTCAAAGCCTTGCAGCATCAAGATAATTGAGGTAATTTTAACCAATCTGGGTTAAGCACTTGGCGCTGTCGCCCTTTTCCGAAATATGCAGGTACAATAATCGTGGAACTTGATCGTCGTGAACGCCCGGAAAGCCGTGATGCCCGCAAGGTTTCGCGCCTGCCCGTGGATTTCACCGCCAAGTTGCGTGAGCGTGGGCATTCGACCATGGACGTCGAGGTGATCGACCTGTCGATTACCGGTTTCCGCATTGCGACCCTCTTCCGGGTGCGTCCCGACCAACTCGTCTGGCTCTCCATTCCGGGCCTGCAGCCGCTTGAAGCCGTTGTGCGCTGGACCAATAACAACGAGCATGGCTGCGAATTTGTCCAGCCGCTCCACCCTGCCGTGGTTGCGCATATCCGCCAGCTGCATCCGCGCGTTGATGATACCAAGCACGAGTTTGACCGTTTTTGATGAGGCCGTGGTAGGAATACCCAATCGCGCCATCCCTATCCCGCAGGCATTACGCCCACATAAAAGCGCAGGTGGCCCGAAAAAGGCGGTAGCGGCGCGGCGTAGGCTGGACTAGGGCTATAGCCATGAACAATACCTTGCTTGTCATGGCCGGAGGAGCCAGCGGTGCCGCGTTGCGCTATCACCTCGGGCGAGGGCTGACCCATGCGTTCGGGGCGGCCTATCCCTATGGGACGCTTGCGGCCAATCTCCTCGGCGGTCTTGCGATGGGGCTGCTGGTCGGCTGGCTCGCACGCCATGACGGAAGCAACGAGCCGTGGCGGCTGCTCCTCGGCGTCGGCTTGCTCGGCGGCTTCACCACCTTTTCCGCCTTCAGCCTTGAAGTAACCGCCATGATCCAGCGCAGCCAATGGGGCATTGCGCTGGGCTATGCCCTCCTATCAGTGGCCGGATCAGTGCTCGCGCTATTCGCTGGCCTCGCTATGATGCGGCAGGTGGCGTGATGGCAAAGCCGCCCAAACCTCCCAAATCCGCGCACAGCGATGACGTCCGCACCTTCACCGTTGGCCCGCAGGATGATGGCATCCGGCTCGACCGTTGGTTCAAGCGGCATTTGCCCGACGCCAGCTTCAACCTCGTGTCGCGCTGGGCGCGCACCGGGCAGCTGCGCGTCGATGGCGCGCGCGCAACGCCCGGTGACCGGCTCGCAGCGGGCCAGCAGATCCGCGTACCGCCCGCCGAAGCCCCTGCCCCGGACAAGGTCAAAGCCAAAAAGCCGCGCCCGGTCCTTACGCCGGACCAGATGGACTTTGCCGAAAGCCTGGTGATCCACAAGGACGGAGAGGCCATCGTCATCAACAAGCCTCCCGGTCTCGCGACCCAGGGTGGGACCAAGACCAGCGAGCATGTCGATGGTCTGCTTGACGCACTCTGGTTTGATGCGGATCAGCGCCCCAAGCTCGTCCACCGGCTCGACAAGGATACGTCGGGCGCGCTCCTCCTCGCGCGTTCGAGCCGCAGCGCCGCCGCTTTTGCCAAGAGCTTTTCCAGCCGCACCGCGCGCAAAATCTATTGGGCGCTGGTCGTCGGCGTCCCTGCCATCGAAGACGGCATGATTGACCTGCCGCTCGCCAAACAACCGGGCACCGGCGGCGAGAAAATGTATGTCGACGAGAAAGAAGGCGCGCCTTCACGCTCGCGCTACCGGGTGATCGACAAGGTCGGCAACCGCGCCGCCTGGGTCGAGCTCCAGCCCTATACCGGTCGCACCCACCAACTGCGCGTCCACATGGCGGCGATTGGCCACCCGATTGTCGGCGATGGCAAATATGGCGGCAAAGAGGCCTTCCTCACCGGCGCGATCAGCCGCAAGATGCATCTCCATGCCCGCCGCATCCGCATCGACCATCCCGATGGCGGACGCGTGGACATCAAGGCTGAGCTCCCCGAACATTTCGCCGAGAGCATGGAGCAGCTTGGCTTTGACCTGGCCAATGGCGACCTTCCCATCGACGACGGGCCGCCGCCGCCTTCCAAGGCGGTCAAGAAGCAACAGGCCAAGCAGCATTTCAAACAGGTGCGCAAGGAGCGCAAGGGCGAGCGGCAGGAACGGCGCGGCGATGCCAAACCCACCAAACCGAAGCCAGCGCCTAAGAAAGCGTCCGCCAAAAAACATGTGACCTCGACCATGCCGCGCGGCAAAGGGCAGACCACCGGCACCCGCCCCAAGGCGCGCCGCAAGACGCGGACCTGACCGGTGGCGCTCAACCGGCTCGCCTTGTTCGATTGCGATGGAACACTTGTGGACAGCCAGCATAATATCTGCGTGGCAGCGACTGAAGCATTCGCCGCGCAGGGGCTGCCGGTCCCCGACCATCATGTCATCCGGCGCGGCGTTGGCCTTCATGTCCGCGAGGCGATGGCCCGGCTCGCCCCGCCCGACAGTGACGATGCGCTGATCGACCAGCTCACTGCCGATTATAAGAGCGCCTTTTCCCGACTGGTCGCGATGGATGATTACCGCGCGGGCTATCTTTACGACGGCATCCCCGCCCTCCTTGATGCGCTTGAGGCCGAGGGCTGGCTGCTCGGCATCGCAACCGGCAATAGCGACCGGGGCTTGCAGCGCATCCTTGCGCATCACGGGCTTGAGCGCCGCTTTGTGACGCTCCAAACCGCTGATCGCCACCCGTCCAAGCCGCATCCGTCCATGGCCTTGACCGCGCTCGCCGAAGCGGGCGCAGACCCTGCGCACAGCCTGATGATCGGCGACACCAGCTTTGACATGGCGATGGGCAAGGCCGCCGGGATGACCAGCATCGGCGTCGAGTGGGGCTATCATGACCGGGCCGCCCTGATTGAGGCCGGAGCCAACCATATCGCCGCAACGCCTGCCGATATCAGGAGCCTTGCATGAGCGACCGCATCCCTCCGACCGATGAGGAGCGGCAGGCCAGATCGCGCCATTTCATCCTTTCCGCGCTGCGCTTTACAGGCGCGGCGCTCACCCTGTTCGGCTGCCTCATCTATGCGGGCAAGGTCGATTTCGTCTCAGGCGACGGGAGCAATTTTGTCGGCATCGCGTTGATCCTGGCCGGGCTGGTTGACTTCTTCTGGATCCCGCTCGCCCTCAAAAACTTCTGGCGCAACAAGGATTAGGTCGCCCGGCATGAAGCGTTTCTACACCGATGTGATCACGCGCGAGGGTGCGGATGGCTGGGAAATATTGCTCGACGACCGCCCGGTGCGGACGCCGGGGCGGGTGCCTCTGGCGGTTCCGAACGCCGCGCTGGCCGAGCTCATCGCCAGAGAATGGCGCAATCAGGGCGAGGAGATCGACCCCCGCACCATGCGGTTCACTGGCATGGCCAACGCCGCGATCGACCGCATTGCGCCGGAGCCGCGAGCCTATATCGACGACATTGCGCGTTATGGTGAAAGCGACCTCCTTTGCTATCGCGCGCTTGAGCCGGAACCGCTGGTGCAGCGCCAGATCACGCAATGGAACCCGCTGCTCGATTGGGCCGAGCGGCGCTACGATGTCGAGTTCGTCGTGACCCAGGGCGTTGCGCCCGTGACCCAGCCAGAGCAGACCCGCGAGCGGCTCCACGCGGCGGTGGCGGCCTACCCTCCCTTCGCCCTCGCCCCGCTCGCGATCCTCACCAGCCTCGGCGGTTCGCTGGTCGCGGCGCTCGCCATTGCCGAACAGCACCGCACCGCCGCCGACCTCTGGCCCGTCGTCACCCTCGACGAGTTGTGGCAGGAGGAAATGTGGGGCGCCGACGCCGACGCCCAAAAAGCCCGCGCGTTCCACCAGCAGGAATGGGACGATGCGGCAGCGTTCCTGCATGCGGTGATGGTGGGGTGAGCGCTAACCTCACCTCTGACACCCACACCCGTTGGTGCCGAGCCGGAGGGACGATGGCTAGATCCCTAAATTCCCACTGAAACGCGGTTTTTGATTCCCTAGATTCCCTAAGTTCCCTCTCAAACGGCTTTTTGCGTCGAGCCAGATTCCCCAGATTCCCTCTCCAGCAAAAAATCGCCCCGAGACCTTCCGGCCTTCGCCAAGGCCGTGGCGCGAATTTCAATTCCGTCCCGCCAGAACGACTCGCAACACAGGCTTGCAGCGTTGAAAGTCTGTAGGACAGTAAAAAACCATCCCAATTATCAACGACAGCCGAGCAGCAAGATTAAATACCGCCCCGGTACGGGGAGGTAGCTTGGCGATAGCCACGCGGTGGGGCCTGTGATCGTCTCGTACCCCTCTGCCATACTGCGCATGGCGTCCTCCCCGTACCGGGGAGGTATTTCGCAACCCCTTTTGCGTCTCTGCGCTCTCTGCGCCTCTGCGTGAACCAAATGGCGCTCCAAATCCCAAAAATTACTGACCGGGCGCGGGGCGCTTCATCCAATCTACCCGTGCTCCTGCGCAGGCAGGAGACGAGTGTTGGGACGCGCCATGCTGCCCTAGGCTCCTGCCTGCGCAGGAGCACGACGAGGGTTCAACCGTCACTCCTCCGCGCCCCCGCGCCTCCGCGTGAACCAATTAAGTATTGTGTCCCCGGAATTGGCGCCAAACCGGGAGTGGTGCACTAGCCATTAGAGTAATCCTGAGTTGCCGTGTTGTTCAACGCATTCCAAAAATGCATCAAAATTGGGCGTCGATGTAGAACACACGATTAGAGGTGAGCCGTCAGCCATACGTCCAGTGGCAACGAATTCCGCGCGATGATATGTATTCTTCCACGGCGGAAACGGTAAATCACCCGTGTACCGCAACCTCGCAGAGCAATTTTGCGCGGAAGAACATAGGAACTTAATGTTTTTGTCAAAATTTTTAGTAAGTATCACGTAAAAACAATCTGAAGTGTTTGCTATATCAATTGACCTGTATATTATGTCGTTTGTATGGTTATCTGACGGATTTTGTTTTTGAGCACCGTTATAACCAGGGAAAACGAAGATCGTATTACCGTGATATGTGTGGGCGGAAACTTTAAAGTCTCCTATTTGTTTTATCTCAGATTCATTGGAGCAAGAACACAGTATGAGTGCTAAAATTATCGTAAAATATCTTAATTCTCCATTGTATTGGATACCCATCGTTCTCAAATACCACGGCACGTATTTACATTTATCGAGCCCGAATTGACACCAATTTCGGGGACACCAATTCCGGGGACACAATACTAAATTACCTGTCACCGCCTACGCCTCGCTACTTCTTGAACTCCCGCGCAATGGTCTTTTCGGTTGCCGGGCCGAAGGGCGGTTTCATGCCGCCGAGCTTGGCCACGTCGGTGCCGGTCTGGCGGTAAACCGATTTCATGTGGCTGAACGTCTTGAAGCCGTCATGCCCGTGATAATGGCCCATGCCCGACGGGCCGATGCCGCCGAAGGGGAGGTCTTCCATCGCGACATGGAAGAGGACGTCGTTCACCGTGACGCCGCCCGAATGGGTGCGGTCGAGGACCTTTCGCTCCTCCGTTTTGTCCGAACCGAAATAATAGAGCCCTAGCGGCCGGTCGCGGCTGTTGACGAAATCGATTGCGGCATCGACCGATGCGACCTTCTTCACTGGCAGCAGGGGTCCGAAAATTTCCTCCTGCATGATCTTCATATCATCGGTCACGTTGCGCACGATGTGGAGCGGCATTTTGCGGCTGTTGGCGGCGGAGAAATCCTCGCCCGCCGGATTGACCACCTCGATATCCGCACCCTTGGCGTGGGCATCGTCGATATAGGCGGTGAGGCGCGCAAAATGGCGGTCATTGACCACGCTGGTATAATCATCATTGTCGAGCAAGGTCGGATACATGGCGCTCGCCGACGCCTTGATCTTTTCAACCACCGGCGCTTCCTGTGCATCGCTGACGAGGAGATAATCGGGCGCGAGACAGATTTGCCCGGCATTCATCATCTTGCCCATCGTCACCCGGTCGGCGAGTTTGTCGAGGTCGGCGCTCTCGCTCACAATCACCGGCGATTTACCGCCAAGTTCGAGCGTCACCGGAGTGAGATTTTCCGCCGCTGCCCGCATGATATGCTTGCCGATGGTGGTCGCGCCGGTGAAGATGATATGATCAAAGGGAAGCTCGGAAAACGCCTTGCCCACCTCGGGGCCGCCGGTGATGACCGCGACTTCCTCTTTCGAGAAATATTTGGGGAAAAGCTCGGCAAACAGATCGGAGGTGCGCGGGGTGAACTCGCTCGGCTTGATCATCACGCGGTTGCCGGCTGCAAAAATGCCCGCAAGCGGGGTCATCACCATGCCGACCGGGAAATTCCACGGCGCAATCAGTCCGACCACGCCCTTGGGCTGATATTCCACCCGCGACCGCGCACCAAGGAGCGAGAGCGGAAACATGGTCTTGCGCTTCTCCGTGCGCGCCCAGCTATCAACATGTTTGCGCGCATGTTTCATGCCCGTGATCGAGGGGTTGATGTCCGACAAAATGGTGAGCTTCGAACTGCGGTGGCCGAAATCTTCGGAGACCGCCGCCGCCAGTGCTTCGCCATGATCGACCAACATCGCAATCGCGCGGGTGAGCCGGTCCTTGCGCACCGACAGCGGCTCGGGCAGCGATGCGGTGAAATCGGCGCGCATCGCATCAAGGGTGGCACGCATCTGGTCAGCGGTGATAGCGGTCATGACTTGGCTCTCCTGTTTCGCACGAATTTGGCAGATTGGTTGCAAATTGCAACGCTTGTCCCCCACAAAAATCCTGTGGGGGACAAAAGTTGAAATATTGTTTCAACTGCAACCGCAAAATTGCTGCTTTTCTACGTATGCACGTTGCATCTCGATTCCGTTACGGGCAGGACGACCCGCGACATAAGAACAAGAGGAGTAGAGACCCGCTGTGGCCAAAAATTTCGAAACGCTGATCCTGTTCGGTGCGACCGGCGATCTGGCCCACCGGATGCTGTTTCCTTCGCTGTATAATCTCGACAAGGATGGGCTCCTCGGCGATGGGTTCACCATCCTGGGTTCGGGCCGTACCGAGCTTGACGATGATGCCTTCCGCGCCTCGATTGACGAGCAGCTCAAGACATTCCTGCCTGAAGATCAATATGATGCGGCGTCGGCTCAGCATTTCCTCGCGCGGGTCGATTATGTGGCGCTCGACATGGGTGGGGATAAGGGCTTTGCTGCGCTCAAGGCCAAATTAGGGGCCCGCGCCGACAAGCCGCTCGGCATTTATCTGTCGACCCCGCCGTCGCTATTTGGCCCGATTATTGATGGCCTCAACGCAGCGGGTCTTGCCTGCGGCGAATGCCGGGTCGCGCTGGAAAAGCCGATTGGTCAGGACCTCGCCTCAAGCCGCGAGGTGAATGATACGGTCGGCGCCGCGTTCGATGAAGATCGCGTGTTTCGCGTCGACCATTATCTCGGCAAGGAAACGGTGCAGAACCTTCTTGCGCTGCGCTTTGCCAACATATTGTTCGAGCCGCTGTGGAACGCCAATGCGATCGACCATGTCCAGATCTCGGTTGCGGAAACCGTGGGGCTGGAAGGCCGCGTATCCTATTATGACGGCGTCGGCGCGTTGAAGGACATGGTGCAGAACCATCTCCTTCAGTTGGTCGCAATGGTCGCGATGGAGCCGCCCGCCAATTATAGCGCGACCGCGGTGCGCGACGAAAAGGTCAAAGTGCTGCGCTGCCTGCGCAAGGTCACGCCGGAAACGGTCAAGGGCTTGACGGTCAAAGGCCAATATGGCGCGGGCGCGGTCGGCGGCGAGGCGGTCAAGGGCTATGATGAGGAATTGGGCAAGGACAGCAATACGGAAACCTTTGTCTCCGTCAAAGCCTTTATCGATAATTGGCGCTGGGCGGGCGTGCCTTTCTATATCCGCACCGGCAAGCGGATGCCGCAGCGCAAATCCGAAATCCTCATCCAGTTCAAGCGCGTGCCGCACGACCTGTTCGCCAGCCGCGGTGCAGGGCTGGAACCCAATGCGCTCATAATCCGTTTGCAACCGGAAGAAACCATCCGCTTGCAGGTGATGGCCAAACGCCCCGGCCTCGACCGCGATGGCGTGGAATTGCAGGAAGTCGAACTCGATGTGTCGCTTGATGCCGCTTATGGCAAACAGCGCCGCCGCATTGCTTACGAACGCTTGCTGCTCGACTTTATCGAAGGCGACCAGACCCTGTTCGTCCGCCGCGACGAGGTCGAAGCCGCGTGGGAGTGGATCGACAGCATCCACAATGCCTGGGACCGCACCGGCTTCAAACCGCAAACCTATGTCGCCGGAAGCTGGGGCCCGAGTTCATCGGTGGCGCTAACCGAACGCGATGGAGCGAGCTGGCATGATTGAGCGGATACGACTTACCCTCTCCCCTTGTGGGAGAGGGTCGCGCAGACTTGGCAGCTTGCTGCCTAGTCGTAGCTGGGAGAGGGGTATGCGATTGCAGGGCAATCGCACGAGCCTCCGGCTCGCACACCCTCATCCAACTGCGCCTAGGCTCGTTCCTCGCCAAGGCTCCATATCCTTCCCCCATCAAGGGGGAAGGTAAGAGAGTAAACCAATGACCAACCTCCACCCCGCCCTTTCCGCCGTTACCGACCGGATCATCGAACGTAGCCGCAAGGCCCGCGCCGACTACCTCCGGCTGATGGACGAACAGCGCGCGCATGGCACCAACCGCGATAATCTTTCCTGCGGCAATCTTGCGCATGGCTTTGCCGCGAGCGGCGAGGACAAGGCAGCAATCCGCGCGGACCGCGCGATGAATATCGGCATCGTTACCGCCTATAATGACATGCTCTCCGCGCATCAGCCCTATGGCCGCTATCCCGAAGCGATCAAAGTGGCCGCGCGCGAGGTCGGCGCAACCGCGCAGGTCGCGGGCGGCGTTCCGGCGATGTGCGATGGCGTGACCCAAGGCCAGCCGGGGATGGATTTGTCGCTCTTCAGCCGCGACAATATTGCGCAAGGCACCGCGATTGCGCTTAGCCATGCAATGTTCGAAGGGACGTTGCTCCTCGCCATTTGCGACAAGATCGTGCCCGGCGTCCTCATCGGCGCGCTGCGCTTCGGGCATATTCCGACCATATTGGTGCCCGCTGGCCCGATGCCTTCAGGCCTTGCCAACAAGGAAAAGCAGCGCGTGCGCCAGCTTTATGCCGAAGGGAAAGTCGGCCGCACCGAACTGCTCGAAGCCGAAGCGGCCTCTTATCATGGCGCGGGGACTTGCACTTTTTACGGCACGGCCAATTCCAACCAGATGATGATGGAGATGATGGGGCTCCACATGCCGGGTGCCGCCTTCGTCAATCCGGGTACAGCCTTGCGGGCTGCGCTCACCCGCGCGGCGACGCATCGGGTTACGCAGATTGGTTGGACTAAAGATGGCCAAGATAATGCCGACTATCGCCCGCTCTCGCATTGCGTCGATGAACGCGCGATCGTCAATGCGGCGGTTGGCCTGCTCGCGACGGGCGGCTCGACCAATCACGCGATCCACTTGCCCGCGATTGCGCGCGCGGCGGGGATCATCATCGACTGGGAGGATTTTGACCGGCTTTCCCATGCCGTGCCGCTCCTCGCGCGCGTCTATCCGAACGGGCAAGGCGATGTGAATGATTTCCAGCATGCGGGCGGGGTTGGCTTCTGCATCCGCGAACTGCTCGCGGCGGGGCTGCTCCACCGCGACATCATGACCGTCGCGGGTAAGGATTTGGGCGACTATGGCTTTGAACCGGTGCTCGATGGCGAAAGCGTCAAATGGCAGCCATCCCCCACCGAAAGCCGCAACGCCGATATGTTGCGCCCCGTGGCCGAGCCCTTCTCGCCCGATGGCGGGATGGTCCTCCTCAAAGGCAATCTTGGCCGAGCGGTCATCAAGGTCAGCGCGGTCAAGGAAGAGCATCTCACCATCGAAGCGCCCGCGCGGGTGTTCCATGACCAGAATGACGCGCTTGCCGCGTTCAAGGCGGGCGAACTCGACCGCGACGTCGTGGTCGTGGTGCGCTTCCAGGGGCCGCGCGCCAATGGCATGCCCGAACTCCACAAGCTGACCCCGCCGCTCGGTGTGTTGCAGGATAAGGGCTATAAGGTCGCGCTCCTCACCGATGGCCGCATGTCGGGCGCGAGCGGCAAGGTGCCCGCCGCGATCCATCTATCGCCGGAAGCGCTCAACGCAGGGCCGATTGCCAAGCTGCGCGATGGTGACATCGTTCGCATCTGCGCGCGCTGCGGCGACGTTGAAGCGAAGGTTGACGCCGGTGAATGGGCGCTGCGCGAAGACGCCCTCCCCCCGCCGCCCGCGTTGGGCATGGGCCGCGAACTCTTCGCTTTGTTCCGCCATACCGCCGACGATGCGGAAAAAGGCGGCAGCGCGATGTTGGTCGCGATGGAGAGCGTAACAGGGCGCCCGGACTCGTGACGGCGCATTCCCTGCTTCCGTTCGTTTCGAGCCTAGTCGAGAGACGCTGGCCCGGCGCTATCCGTGTCTCGACTTCGCTCGACACGAACGGACGTGGGAGAGCATATCATGCCTAAATCACGCGCCTTTGCTCAGGTTGACGTATTCACCAGCCGCCCCACCATGGGGAACCCGGTGGCGGTGGTACTCGATGGCGAAGGACTCAGCGATGCTGAAATGCAGGCCTTCGCGCATTGGACAAATTTGAGCGAGACCACTTTCGTCACCCCCGCCGGAGCGGATGACGAAGCCGATTATGCGGTGCGGATTTTCACGCCGCGCTCCGAACTGCCCTTTGCCGGACACCCGACGCTCGGCACGGCGCATGCGCTTATTGAGGCAGGGCATATCGTCCCGATTGACGGGATCGTGCGGCAACGCTCGGCGGTTGGTCTGGTTGAGGTCACGGTGAGCGCAGCGGGCCTCTCTTTTCGCCTCCCTAAAGCGCATATCCGCGCCGCACCCGATCGCGACCGGTTGCAAGCCGCCCTCCCCGATTGCCCACTCCTGACGCGTCCCGATATTGTTAATGTCGGCCCGCACTGGATTGTCGCCGAGTGCGCGCCCGATGCGCTCGCCGCGCTGACTCCGGATTATCCCGCGCTTGCTGATTATGAGCGCGCTCAGCAAGCAACAGGCCTCACCCTTTATGCCGTAACCAGCCCCGACAGCATCATGGTGCGTTCGTTCGCGCCCTCCGATGGCATCACCGAAGACCCGGTATGCGGCAGCGGCAATGGCGCGGTTGCGGCCTATCGCCTGCTCAACGGCCAGATTGACCCGACCAGCCGCTACACCGCGCGGCAGGGACAGCAGGCGGGGCGCGATGGCACGGTTTCGGTTACGCTCAAGGATGGGCATATCGACATTGGCGGCAGCTGCGTGACCCTCATTAGCGGCACGGTCACCCTGTGAAGGACAGACAAATGAGCAAGACATACAAATATAGCATCGATGAAATCATGCGCACCGCGCCGGTCATCCCGGTGATCGTGATTGACAAGGTGGAAGATGCGGTGCCGATGGCCGAAGCCCTGGTCGCCGGCGGATTGAAGGTGCTTGAGGTGACGCTGCGCACCCCCGCCGCCTTGGAGGCGATGCGCGCAATGACCAGCGTCGATGGCGCCATTGTCGGCGCCGGCACGGTGCTCAATCCCGATATGCTGGACCAAGCGATTGATGCGGGCGCGGAGTTTATTGTGTCGCCCGGACTTACCAAAAGGCTCGGCAAGGCGGCGGTGAAAGCAGGCATTCCGTTCCTTCCCGGCGTTGCCAATGCAGGTGACATCATGCGCGGCCTCGATCTGGGGCTGGACCGCTTCAAATTCTTCCCCGCGGAAACGAGCGGCGGGATTCCGGCCCTGAAGGCGTTGAGCGGCCCGTTCGGCCAAATCCGCTTCTGCCCGACCGGCGGCATCAAGCAGGAAACCGCCAAGGACTGGCTCGCGCTCCCCAGCGTGCTCTGCGTCGGCGGCAGCTGGCTGGTGCCCGCGGGCCAGCTTGATCCTGCGAAGATCAAGGAACTGGCGAAGGCGGCGAGCGGGTTGGGCGGCTGAAAATCCTCCCCGGAACGGGGAGGGGGACCGCACGAACCGAACATAGTGAGGTGAGATGCGGTGGAGGGGGCCCACCTTTCCGCAAACGCAGGGAGTGTTGAGAGGTGGGACCCCTCCACCATTTGCTATCGCAAATGGTCCCCCTCCCCGTTCCGGGGAGGAATTTTAGACGGCGTTAGCCCTTGCCACCCTGCCCGCACCGCGCCACTATCACTCGCCCAGATGGAGATGTTTATGAACCGCGCCCTATTCGCCCTGCTGCCCCTGCTTGCCCTTACAGGATGCCAGACCGTATCGACCGCGCCGCATCAAGGCTCCGGTCATCATAATGCCGTTGCGCTTCAGGCCGCGATTGCCTCCTCAACCCGCACCGCCGCCAATATGGAGCGCGACATCTATCGCCATCCCTATGACACGCTCGATTTCTTTGGCATTCGTCCCGAAATGACGGTGGTGGAGATCTGGCCCGGCGGCGGCTGGTACACCGAAATTCTTGCGCCCTTCGTCCAAGGCAAGGGGACGCTCTATGAAGCGGCTGCGGGCGAAAAAGGCCATGACGGGGTCAAGAAGCTGATGACCGCCAATCCCGCGCTATATGGCGACCTCAAGCTGGTCGAATTTCCCAATAAGGGCGGCGCGAAAGTGCCGGACGGTAGCGCCGACATGGTGCTGACCTTCCGAAACGTCCATAACTGGCGCTTTGGCGGGGTCGATCAGGCGCAGGAAGGTTTCAACCAGATGTATGCGATGCTTAAACCCGGCGGCGTCCTCGGCGTGGTCGAACATCGCCTGCCCGATGAAATGGACAGCAAGCTTGAGGAAAGCTCGGGCTATATGAAACTCGCCTCGGTCATTGCTTTTGCACAAAAGGCGGGATTCGTGCTGGACAAATCGAGCGACATCAACCGCAACGACAAGGACACGCACGACCACCCCAAAGGTGTGTGGAATCTGCCGCCAACCTATCGCGACGGCGACGTTGACCGCGCCAAATATAAGGCAATCGGCGAAAGCGACCGCATGACGGTGCGTTTCATCAAGCCGAAACGCTAAGGTCCCGCCATTTCCACCGCAGCCCCTTCACGCCCGCTGGCGGGTATGGCTTTGCGCCTGCTTGCGGTGGCGCTGCTCAGCCTCATGTTCGCCTGCGTGAAGTTACTCTCCGAGCGCGGCGTCGGAGTGATCGAAAGCCTGTTTTACCGCCAGTTCATCCTGCTGATGGTGGTCTTGCTATGGATGGGCGGGGGCGCGCTGAGCGGCAAGGGTCAAGGCTTTGCCGCGGTCAAGACGAAGCGCCCGTTTGCGCACCTCACCCGCATGGCGGTAGGTTTAACGGCGATGGGTTTCAACTTCTGGAGCTACACGCTGCTCCCCATGGCGGAGGCGACAACCATCGGCTTTGCGGTGCCGATTTTCGCAACGGCCATGGCCGCACTATTGCTAAAGGAGCCGACCGGGATCCATCGCTGGGCGGCAGTGATCCTCGGCTTTATCGGCATCCTAATCGTGTTGCAGCCGGGCGGTGTGCATATCAATCCGTTCGGCGGTACGGTCGCGATTGCCGCCGCCGCGCTCACCGCGAGCGTGACCATTGTGATCCGGCGCCTGGGCGCGACCGAAAGCGCGGCAACCATTGTGTTCTGGTTCGCGCTCACCTCCCTCATCCCGCTGACCCCGGCGATGATGCTGCTCGGCACATGGCATGAGCCGCACGTCTGGGGCATCATCGCGCTGATGGGTATAGCAGGCGGGCTTGCGCAGCTCGCGCTCACCGCCGCACTCCGCCTCGCACCTGTCGCCCTCGTCATGCCGATGGATTATACCGGGCTTCTTTGGGCGAGCCTGCTCGGCTTTCTCCTGTTCCGGCAGTGGCCGGTGCCCACCACCTGGATCGGCGCGCCAGTAATTATCGCGAGCGGCCTTTATATCCTGTGGCGCGAGACGGTGCAGCGCCGGGGTGTGCTGCGGGAACCCGCCCGCACCTCAGACGTTTAAAGCGCCATGACGGGACGAAGAAGGACAGGATTTGTCATGAAAAAATCAGCTTTTGTCGCAATATTGACCGCCATCGCCATGTCAGTTTCGGCCTGCGCCACGGTCAAGGGCGTCGGCAAGGATATCCAGTCGGTCGGTCAGGCCGGCCAGGACGCCATCAACTAAATATCGAGACAGAATGGACTTCCCCGGGGCTTGTCTTCGGGTCGCAAGGGGCCGGGCGTGCGTGCAAATGTGCGCCCGGTTTCCTTATCCCTGCTTGCGGAAAATGACCGTCAGATTGTTGGCTGGCATCGGCTCGATATGATCGAGCTTGAAGCCCTGTTCCGAAGCCAGCGCCTCTACTGCCGCCAGATGGCGGACGCCCCACGCCGGATTGCGCCGTTTCAAATCGGCGTCGAACGCCAGATTGGACGGCGCGGTTTCGACACCATCACGAATGAAGGGGCCATAAAGTATAAGCGGTTCTTGGGGTGCCAGCCGTTCGCTCGCACCGCGGATCAATCCCTCGGTCGCCGCCCATGGGCTGATATGGATCATGTTGATGCACAATATGGCAGCAACGGCGTCTACCTCCGGCCAGCTTTCGGGATGCGCCGCATCAAGTTCCAGCGGTGGCAATAAATTGGGCAAGTCCGCATCCTCCGCCCAAGCTGCGATAGACGCGACCGCACGGGGATCAGGGTCGCTTGGCTGCCACAGATTTTGCGGGAACACCTGCGCAAAATAAAGCGCATGTTCGCCCGACCCGCTTGCAATTTCGAGGACTTTGCCGGTTGGATGCAAAAGGTCGCTCAACACCGCAGCAATCGGCTCACGATTACGCAGTGCAGCGGCGGAAGAATAGCGGCGCGAGAGATGACTTTCAGACATATTAGCGGCTATAAGGCGCTCATGCCTGATACGCCACCGCCCGATGCGCCTCGCGTCCGTTTTCCGCCCCCGCTGGCCTTTCTGGGCGCGGTGATGATCGGTTGGGCGCTGGATCGCTGGGTGACGGGTTGGCGCTTGCCGCTCGCAGATGCCGTGCGTTGGCCCATTAGCGGTGTGCTCATAGTGATGGGCTTGGCGCTCGCAGGCCCGGCTCTCCTCGCATTCCGACGCGCGCGCGAAAATCCGGAGCCATGGACGCCGAGCAAGCGGCTCATCATCTCTGGATGGTATCGTTATACACGCAACCCGATGTATCTCGGGATGATGGCGATAAGCGTGGGCCTCGCCTTCTTGCTCGCGAGCGTGACCACACTCCTCCTGCTTCCCCTGTTAATCTGGCTGATCCAGACCAAAGTGATTGAGCGCGAAGAAGCCTATTTGCTCCGCCGCTTCGGTGAAGACTATGCCGCTTATATGACCCGCGTTCGCCGCTGGATCTGACCTTACCCCCCGCCGATATTTGCGCCAGCGCCCGTGCCGGCAGCCTCAGGCACCGCTTCCTTCCATCCGAGGATCGGCTTACGTGCCGCAGCGGTTTCATCCAGGCGGCGACGCGGGGCATAATGCGGTGCCGATTTGAGCGACGGATTGCCCTGCTTCGCCTGCGCGACCACGGAACGTAGCGCGCCGATAAACTGGTCAAGCACACGCTTCGATTCCGTCTCGGTCGGCTCGATCAGCATCGCGCCATGGACCACCAGCGGGAAATACATGGTCATCGGATGATAACCTTCGTCGATCAGACCCTTGGCGACATCAAGCGTCGAGAAGCCTTCGGCAAAGCCTTTATCGGAGAAGATGGCTTCATGCATGCACGGCCCCGAAAAAGCGAAGGGCGCGTCGAGCATATCTTCCATTGAGCGCAGGATATAGTTGGCGTTGAGCACCGCATCTTCGCTGACCTGCTTCAAACCATCCGCGCCGTGGCTTAGGATATAGGCGAGCGCGCGGGTAAACATCCCCATCTGGCCATGGAATGCGCACATGCGCCCGAACGTATCGGGATGTTCTTCATGCGCATTTTCTTCTTCAATGAGGCGGATATGCCCGTCCGCTTGCCGTGCGGTGAACGGCAGCGGACCATAAGGCGCGAGCGCTTCCGACAGCACCACCGGACCCGAACCCGGACCACCGCCGCCATGCGGGGTCGAAAAAGTCTTGTGGAGATTGATGTGCATCGCATCGATGCCAAGGTCGCCGGGTCGCACACGACCGACGATGGCGTTAAAATTGGCGCCATCGCAATAGACGAACCCGCCCGCCGCATGGACCATATCCGAAATGCGCTTCATATCGCGTTCGAACAGGCCGCAGGTATTGGGGTTGGTGATCATTACCGCCGCAACATCCGGTCCGAGGCGGGCTTCTAGCGCGGCAATGTCAACGCGGCCTTCTTTGGTTGCCGGGATATTTTCAACCTTATAACCGGCGAAGGCCGCGGTCGCAGGGTTAGTGCCATGTGCGGATTCTGGAACGAGGATTACCTCGCGCGCATCGCCTCGTGCTTCGAGCGCGGCGCGGATACAGAGAATGCCGCACAATTCGCCGTGCGCGCCCGCCTTGGGGGTCATCGCGACGCCATACATGCCGGTGAGTTCGATTAGCCACACGGCGAGTTCGTTGATCACACCGAGCGCGCCTTGCACGGTATCGACCGGCTGGAGCGGGTGGATATCCGCAAAGCCCGGCATCCGCGCGACCTTTTCATTGAGGCGCGGGTTATGCTTCATCGTGCAGGAACCGAGCGGGAAGAAGCCGAGGTCGATCCCGTAATTCTGGCGGCTGAGGCGGGTATAATGCCGCACCGTGTCGGATTCCGACAGGCCGGGGAGGTTGATCGGGTTTTTGCGGGCAAGATTGCCGAGCCTATCAAGCCCCTCCCCTTTAGGGGAGGGGTTGGGGTGGGGATTGTCCACAGCCGAGGCATCGCTTGACAGCCCCCACCCCCGGCCCCTCCCCTTCAGGGGAGGGGAGATAGTAAAATCCACGCCCGTCGTATCCCGGCTGCCGATTTCAAAAATCAGCGGCTCGTCGAGCATCAGCGCCTTATTGCCGGTGAAGGTTTGGGGGCCGTCGCTGCGACCCGCTTCGCCCATTTCGGGACGCCATCCGCTTGCGTTCAATTCGCTCATTTCAGCACCTCCTCAAGCGTGGTGGCAAAGGCTTCGATATCCTCGGGCGTGACCGTTTCGGTAACCGCAACCAGCAGGCCATTTTCGAGTGCGCTGTCCTTGGGATAGAGCCGCCCGAGCGACACGCCGCCGAGGATATCCTTATCCGCCAATGCGCGGACCACCGGGCGTGCTTCCTTAGGAAGGATCAGCGTAAATTCGTTGAAAAAGCTGTCATTGAGCAGCGTCACCCCCGGCACCTTGGCCAGCCGGTCGGCCGCTTCGCAGGCCAGCGCATGGTTGATCGCCGCGAGCTCCCTCAGCCCGCGTTCGCCAAGCAAGGTCATGTGAATGCTGAACGCGAGCGCGCAGAGGCCGGAGTTGGTGCAGATATTGGACGTCGCCTTTTCGCGGCGAATATGCTGCTCGCGGGTCGAGAGCGTCAACACGAACCCGCGCTTGCCTTCGGCATCGACCGTTTCGCCGCAGAGGCGCCCCGGCATCTGGCGGACATATTTTTCCTGGCAAGCAAACAGGCCGACATAAGGCCCTCCGAACTGCAACCCGACGCCGAGCGACTGGCCTTCGCCCACGACAATGTCCGCACCCATATGGCCTGGCGCTTCAATCGCGCCGAGCGCGACCGGCTCGGTCACCACCGCGATGAGCAGCGCGCCCGCTTCATGCGCCTTGTCGGCAATTGGCTGGAGGTCGGTGATACGGCCCAGAACGTCGGGATATTGCACCACGACGCAGCTCGTCTCGCCATCAATCGCCGCGAGCAGACGTTCGACATCCGTGATTGCGGTCAACTCCGGCGCGGCAACGTCCAGCGTATCGCCGGTAAATTTCGCCATGGTTTCGGCGACCGAGACATAATGCGGATGGAGCCCTGATGACAGCACGGCTTTCTTGCGGCGTGTAACACGGCCCGCCATGCTGATCGCTTCATAGCAAGCGGTGGAACCGTCATACATCGAGGCATTGGCGACATCGCAGCCGAACAGATGCGCGACCTGCGTCTGGAATTCGAATAAAACCTGCAACGTGCCTTGCGCGATTTCGGGCTGATAGGGCGTATAGGCGGTGAGGAATTCACCCCGCTGGATGAGATGATCGACCGAGGCCGGGACATGGTGGCGATAAGCCCCCGCCCCCAGGAAAAACGGCACATCGCCCGCGACCATATTCTTTGCCGCCAGCCGCTTCATGTGACGTTCGACCGCCATTTCGCTGGCATGATCGGGGAGGCCATGGATGGTGCCGGTCAGCCGCGCTTCGGCGGGTACATCGACGAACAGGTCATCGACGCTGGTAACGCCGATCACATCAAGCATCGCCTTGCGGTCGGTGTCGGTCAGGGGAAGATAACGCATGGTATTCTCCAAAATCCTCCCCGCTCGCGGGGAGGTGGATTGCCCGGCAGGGCAAGACGGAGGGGGTTATCCAACTGGCGCTGCGCTGGCGGAGAACCCCCTCCACCATGCTGCGCATGGTCCCCCTCCCCGTTGCCGGGGAGGATTTACAGGCTCGCGACGAAATCCTTGTAGGTGCCTTCGTCCATCAGGCCATCGAGCTGGCTCTTGTCCGCGAGGGTCATCTTGAAGAACCAGCCTTCGCCTTCGGGGTCCGTGTTGACGAGGCTCGGGTCATCGCCGAGCGCGGCATTGCCTTCGGTCACCGTGCCATCAAGCGGGGCGTAAACGTCCGAAGCGGCCTTGACCGATTCCACCACGGCGGCGTCTTCGCCCTTCTTCACATCCTTGCCCGCATCAGGGACTTCGACAAAGACGATGTCACCCAGCTGGCTTTGCGCATAGTCGGTGATGCCGACGGTCGCTTCATCGCCCGTGACGTCGAGCCATTCATGTTCTTCGGTAAAATAACGTGCCATATTCAGCCTGCCTTCCTCACATATTTATGGGGGACGAACGGCATCGGCGCGACCGTGAGGCCGATCCGCTTGCCGCGAACATCTGCTTCTAATTTCGTGCCTTCGCTGGCGTGCGGGGTTGCGACATAGCCCATCGCAATCGGCGCGCCGACCGTCGGGGCAAAACCGCCCGACGTGATGACGCCGACTTCCGCATCACCGAGATAGATTTTAGCGCCCTCGCGCACCGGCTGGCGGCCATCGACGGCAAAGCCTACGCGTTTGCGCTTGGTGCCGTTGGCGAGCGCAGGCAAAATCCGGCCAGCCCCGGCAAAATCACCTTCTTCGCGGCGGCGTTTGTTGATCGCGAAGGTGACGTCCGCTTCGACCGGATCGATGGTCGCATCGACATCATGGCCGTAGAGCGGGAGCCCCGCTTCGAGCCGCAAACTGTCGCGCGCGCCAAGACCGATAGGCTTGACTTCGGGATGCGTGGTAAGCGCGTCGGCAAAGGCTTCCACTTGGGCGGCGGGCACAGAAATTTCAAAGCCGTCCTCGCCGGTATAGCCCGAGCGGCTGACCCAGAGCGACACGCCGTTCCAGTCAAACGCGCCGGATTGCATGAAGACAAGATCGCGCACCCCCTGCACCAGCCGCGCCAGCACCTCAACCGCTTTCGGGCCTTGCAGCGCCACAAGCGCCGCCTCGTCCATATAGTTGAGCGTCACCTCGTCGGGGAGATTTTCACGCAGATAAGCGATGTCATCCCACTTTGTTGCGCCGTTCACCACCATGTAAATATGGTCGCCCGCATTGGTGACCATGAGGTCATCCAAGATACCGCCATCTTCGGCGAGCAGGAGCGAATAGCGCATCCGTCCGGGTTTGAGCGCAGCAATGTCGCCCGGCAGTATCTTTTCAAGCGCTGCAACCGCGCCATCACCCGCAATCTGCAACTGGCCCATATGGCTTACATCGAACAGCCCCGCATTTTCGCGCGTCCATTGATGCTCGGCCATGATGCCTTCATATTGGATCGGCATATGATAGCCCGCAAATTCGACCATGCGCGCGCCCTTGGCCCGATGCCAGGCGTCGAGCGGCAGCGTCTGCACTTCAGGTTCGGGGATATTCTCTTCGTCGCTCATCACTCTCTCCCAAAAAGGTCATGCCATCGCCAGCGCAGGAACGCGCCGGATATGATGCCATGCCCCCTCTGTCACGGGAACCTGAGAGCTTTGACCCGGGCGAAAAACCGAGCTTACCCCTTCGGTGGGAGGACGTAACGGACGCCATCCGCTTTCCAGAGTGTCTTGTCCGATGCGGTCCTTTGACCTGAGAGTTTCCGGGGCGGTTGCTCCTTCGGTGGGGAGGTTGTGCCTCCCGCTCTCCCGCATCGTCCCTTGCCTTGCAGCAGCGACGTTCGCCGCCATGGCCTGCGCGGAGATTCGAGTCAATCATGATTGCGCTCCTGCGTGCGCTTCAGGACAGGATGACAATGCTGCGGCACAGCAAAACATGGGTTAATTTCGCAGATTTCTGCGGCTTTTAATTGAGACGAAGCGGGCTTTGGAAGCGCCGTGATGAGCAACTCCCCGGCGGGTCTAGGCGTAACTTTATTAGCAGCGCCAGACCGCCTGCCCGCATGTTCCCCTAACGATGCTTAGCAAAGCCGGGCATGCGGTCATGTGCTGTCCTCTTACCCTCGAAAGGACCTTATCATGGCAAATCGTAATCGTTGGGACACCCCCTATAATACGCCTTATAATCGTGACGCTGACCGCCCCTATAGCGGTGCCCGTCAGGGGCGCGACTATGGCAGCTATCCCCGCAACGCTTATGGCAGCGCTCCGGAAACGGGCAGCGAACGATGGTCGCATGAGCGCGATTATTATGGCAATGCGCCCTATGGTGAAAACCGCAACCGCATGAGCGGCGACCGCTATCAGTCGGGTTATGGCGGGGCGCGTTATAGCCAACCGGAGCGCGGCGGCTATGGCACACAAGCCTATGGCAGCAATCGCCCCTATAGCGCGTATGAAGCCAACCAGAGCTATCGCCAGAGTTCGGCCTATGAGCCTATGGATAATAGCGATCTCGATTATGCCGATCCGGATCGCGGCTTTTTTGAACGTGCAGGCGATGAAGTCAGAAGCTGGTTCGGCGATGATGAGGCGGCCCGCCGCCGCGAGATGGATCATCGTGACAATGATTATAGCGCCGCCTATGATTATTCGGCGGATTACACCTCATCGACCTATGCGCCTCAGCGCCCGTCAACCTATGCGTCGCCTTATGCCTCACGCGGTCAGGATATACCTGCGGCCACGTCAGGCCGGGGACGTTATCGTGGATCGGCTTATGGCCGCCAAGGCGCTTATGCGGGGGTTGGTCCCAAGGATTATTTCCGCTCGGATGACCGCATCCGCGAAGATGCCTGCGACCGGCTGACCGACGATCCGCGCATCAATGCCCGCAATGTCGAACTGCGCGTCGATAAGGGCGAGGTGACCCTGAACGGCACGGTTGATGATCGCGCGGCCAAGCGTCGGGTCGAAGATTGCGTCGAGCGTATCTCGGGCGTCAAGAATGTGCAGAATAACCTGCGCGTCGAGACGGGCGATGATTATACGACAAGCGCTTATTCGACCGAACAATCGGCTCTGTCAGATACGTCCACCACCATCGGTGCAACCGACACGACCGCCAAGGCCAGCAAAACGACGATGTAATCCGTCGCGCTAATTCAGCCAGGGGGTGCCGGGTCGATCAAGCTCGGCCCGGCACCCCGTTTATTATAAAGGAGCATGCTCATGCCCGCCAAATCCAAAGCCCAGCAGCGCGCTGCAGGTGCCGCGCTCAGCGCCAAGCGCGGCGATACCAAAGTGTCGGAACTGTTCGGTGCGTCCAAGCAAATGTATGAATCGATGAGCGAAAAAGAGCTGGAAGATTTTGCCGGAACCAAGACCGACGATCTGCCAGATCATGTCGAGGGCGACGACAAGGATTGAGCGTATATCCGGGCGGCCTGTCTATCCCGCAGCCAACCGCGCTATCGCATCATTGTCATGGATGAAGGTGCCCGGTTTTACGGCGTCAACGAGCACGGCCATCGCCTGCGCGACGGTCGTGCTGTTGATCGAACGGTAGCGGCGTAGCGGTCCGATGCTCATGACGAGATCGGTGAGCGGGCTCAAGATAATGCCAATCCGCTCCCCAACCCGCTTTTCTGCGCTGCGATCTCCGCGCAAAAGACCGGGGCGCATCACATCGAGCCGGACGAAGCGCATCGCATCGAGGCTGTTTTCGACCTCGCCCTTAACGCGCAGATAGAAGGTCCGGCTCGCCGCGCTCGCACCGACCGACGAAATGCTGAGCGCATGGCGTGCCCCTCCCTTATAAGCAGCCTCCATCACCGCCAGTACCAGATGCTGGTCGACCGCGCGGAAGGCGGCTTCAGACTTGCCCGCTTTGGCAAAGGTCGTGCCGAGGCAGGAGATCACCACGGTCGCCGCCGCAGCCTCTGCCTGCTGCGGCCATTCCGCGGGATCGGCGATGATTTCCTTGAAAGTCGCCGGGTCGGCTCCGGTCGCGCGCCGTGACAACGCAATGACGTCATGACCTCGCGCGATCAATAGATCGAGTAATTGCCGCCCAACGAGCCCGGTCACGCCCACCAGCAAAATCCGCGCCATCACAAATCTCCGGGAACCTTGTCCTCACCATAGATTTTGGCGAAGCTGTTGAGCGCGAACCGGTCAGTCATCCCGGCGATATAGTCGGCAATATGGCGCGCCCGCTCCGGATTGGCAGCAGGTAACCGCGCGGCCCAATCATCACCCATCAATGCGGGATCGGCAACATAAGCGTCGAACAACCCGCTCACCACATGATCGGCATGGTCGGCTGCATTGAGCTGTGCCGGATGATGATAAAGATTTTCATACATGAAGCTTTTGAGGGCGCGTTCTTCTGCCTTCATCGCGTCCGAAAAGCCGCCGAGTGTGGTGCCCGCCGCGCGTACGTCCTCGGCTGATGCGATGACATGAGCCGCGATGTTGGCGCGCGTCGCCTTGATCACATCATTGACCATCTGGCCGATCTGATCGCGTACCAGTTCGCGCTGTAGCCGCTCGCGTTCGACGTCCGGATAAGCTGCGGTAATCCGCTCCCAACCTGCCCGGACAAAGGGCTGCTCGAGCAACTGGTCCATCGTCAACAGCCCCGCGCGGAGGCCATCGTCAATGTCGTGATTATCGTAAGCGATATCATCCGAAACCGCTGCGATCTGCGCTTCAAGGCTGCTATAGCGTGCCAGATCAAGGTCAAATGCGGCATTGGCCTCGCGCATCGCCCAGCCGGGCTCGAGCACCGGACCATTATGTTTGGCAAGCCCCTCAAGCGTTTCCCAACCGAGGTTGAGCCCGTCGAAGCGCGGATAGACCCGCTCTAGAAACATCAGTGTGCGCACGGTCTGGGCATTATGGTCAAAGCCGCCATGATCGCCGAGCGCGCGTTCAAGCGCCCGTTCGCCGGCATGACCGAAGGGCGGATGGCCGATATCGTGCGCAAGACACAGCGCTTCGGTCAAATCTTCGTTGAGCCCCAACGCGCGGGCAATGGTGCGTCCGATCTGCGCAACCTCGAGACTATGCGTCAGCCGGACGCGATAATGGTCGCCATCGGGCGCGACGAACACCTGAGTTTTGTGGCGCAAACGGCGGAAGCTGATAGAATGGATGATCCGGTCGCGGTCGCGCTGGAAATCATCGCGCGGCCCCCGTGTTGCCCTGCCCTCTCCATGCAAGCGGCCCCGGCTGTGCGCCGAATCGCTCGCATAAGGGGCAAGACGCGCCTGCCCCTCAACGCTCATTTGCCGCCGATCTGGTCGACTTCTTCACCAGCCGCACTATTCCAGATCATGCCGTTTCCGCCGTTTTTCTTGAACTTGGCCAGCCACGCGTTAGCATCGCGCGCATTGGCGAACGGACCGACGACAAGCCGCTGAGATCGTCCTGCTGCGGCGGAATAAGCGCTCTTCCCCTTGAACAGCTCAGCATTTTTGCCAGCCGAAGCCTTGCGATAATCACCGCGCATGCCGGCCGCATTACCCACCCCGATCTGTACCCATGCGCGCGCAGGGTTGGCCCTAAGCTTGTCCGCCTCCGCCTTGGCTTCAGCCGCAGCCTTGTCCTTGGCGGCCTTGGCTTCCGCGAGCTTTTTCTTGTCCGCATCTGCCTTGGCTTTTGCCGCCGCCTCGCGCGCAGCTTCTGCGCGTTCAGCCTTGATCTTGTCCTGCCGCAGCTTTTCCAAGGTCGCCAGATCAACCGGTGCCTCCGCGCGGACCGGACCATCTTCGGGCGGGCGCACCGATTGCACTAACTGGTCGAGCGAGAAGGCCTTGAAACTTTCACCCGACGCCGCGGCAGGCGGCGGATTCACCACCGCTGGTTGCGCGGTAAAGCCAGGTTCAACGGCCGTCGAGGCCGGAACGGCGACGGGCTGCACGGCGGGGTTTGCGCGCGCGATTGGATCGACCGGACCGACCATCGCTGCGGGGGTAGGCGTTGTTGGCACGGAAGGCGTAACCCCGGGCGGGGTTGCAACCGGGTTCGCCATTGCCGTCTGGATGGGCGCTGGTTTAGGTTGCGTAGCAGCAGCAAGGCGCGCGGCCTCCTCCTCGCGCATCTTCTGGCGCTGCACTTCGGCAAGGCGTGCCGTTTCGGCCTGACGCGCGATTTCCGCTTGGCGCGTGAGTTCAGCCTGACGCGCAGCCTCTGCCTGTCGCGCCTGCTCCGCCGCGAGTTGCGCCTGCCGCGCCGTTTCTGCCTGACGCGCGGCTTCGGCGGCCGCTGCGGCAGCGGCCCTGTCGCGTTCCTCTTGCGCAAGGCGCGCGGCTTCTGCCTTCTTCTTGTCTTCCTGTTCCTGGAGGGCAGCACGTTGTTCGGCGCGCGACAATTTGACCGGACGCCCCTGTTCGTCGACGAAACGCGGCGTGCGCCCTGTTTCGGTCGCGTTGCTTTTGCTCGCCTTACCCCGCGCTGTTTTGCCGACCGGAGCAGCAGCCACTGCCGCCGGAGCCGCCGGGGTAACCCCGCGCCCTACGGAGGCGAGTTGCGCATCGCTGGTCGGGAACTGACCATAATGGACGGCGAGCGCCATCTGCCGGTTCGACAGGCGGTTCATTTTAAGAAGATAGGGCGTAAGGCCATTGGCGACATTGGCGGGCATCGTCACCTTGACGATCTCGGTCGCCTCCTTGGTGCGCCCGTTCATCGCGAGAATGAAGGCACGGTCGCGCCAGGCCGCACGGTCCTTTTTCTGGAGCAGCGGCGCGAGCATCTGGATACCGCGATCAGCCTCACCCGAAATGCCGAGCGACAACGCATAAAATCGCAGCGTGCGGTCGGAATATTGATATTTCAGCGCGGCATCATAATCGCGCTGCGCCTTGGCATTGTCTCCGATAAGGTCATAGGCCATACCGCGATCGGCAATGAAGGTGCGCTCAATCGCGCCCTGTTGCACCGCCTGTTCGAACATCTTTAGAGCATCGGCCGGGTTTTCGAGCCGCACCAGCGCAGAACCCAGTCCCGCCTTGATCCGCCCGTTGCTCGGTGCAAGCGATTGTGCCCGGTTGAAGAAATTATAGGCCGAACGTGCATCTTCAAGCACTAGCGCCGCTGCACCTGCATCAATCAGCGCGTTCACATCATTGCCGTTGGTGCCGATCCGCTGGAGCGCGCTGGTTAGCATCGCCTGCGCATTGATCTGGTCACGTTCAGTCTGGCTCATCTGCGGCATGGCAGAGGCTGCGGGCTGTTGCACCGTGATCTGCGCGGCGAGCGGTGTTCCAAAACTGGTCGCGGCTAACAGGGTCGCGATAGCATGGGTGCGCGAAATCCGGCCTGCACGGAGCCTTTTAGTGATCAAAATTTTCGTCATGATTGTGCCTATAGCATCATCACCTGAACCACAGCTAACTTTATGGTTCCATCAAAAAGACAAACCCGGCGCGTATATCACGAGCCGGGTTTGGGGAAATTCATCAGATCTTACTGATTGTTCTGACGATTGAGGAAGCGCGGAATGTCAATTTTATCATCCGCATCGTCGATCTGACCCTCATGTCCGGCGCGCGGCGCTCCGCGCGACAGATTTGACATGCGCTCGAACAAAGTGCCGCCGCTGGTTGCAACGCGAGGCGCACCTGCGTGATCGACCGGAGCGGGTTTGGGGGCTGCAGCCGGTTGCGGCGCGTTCAGCACCAATTCGTCGGCGACCGCATCATATTGGACGTCCGCACCGAAATCATCATAGACGATCTTCTGGGCCATCTCGCCCGGCGCCACCAACGGGCTCGGCGGCGTCAGGGTGATCGGCGCTTCGACAGGATCGGCTGCGGTCGCTGCCGAAGTCGGCGCATCATGATTATATTCAGCGTGCGGCGCGGGATCATTATTCGCAGCCATCTGCTCACCGCTATGGTCTGCAGCCGGTGGCGGCGTGTGAGCCGGTTCGTCATAGGTCGGCGCTGCGACCGGCGCGGGCGCGGGTGCCGGCATCGGCTTGCGCGCCGCGGGGAAACTGAACGCGCGGCTCGGCGCGTTGCGCTCGCTAACGCTGTCCGTATCGGCATCGATGCCGGTTGCAACCACCGAGACGCGGATCTTGCCTTGAAGCTGGTCGTTGAAGGCCGAACCCCAAATGATGTTTGCGTCGGGATCAACCAGTTCGCGAATATGGTTCGCCGCCTCGTCAACTTCCATGAGGCGCATATCTTCGCCGCCGGTGATCGAGATGATGACCCCCTTCGCGCCGCGCATCGAAACACCATCGAGCAGCGGGTTGGCAATTGCCTTTTCGGCAGCTTCCAGCGCGCGACCATCGCCATCGGCTTCGCCCGTACCCATCATCGCCTTGCCCATTTCGTGCATCACCGAACGCACGTCGGCAAAGTCGAGGTTGATGAGCCCTGGCATGACCATGAGATCGGTAATCCCGCGCACGCCCTGCTGCAGGACTTCGTCGGCCATTTCAAACGCTTCCTTGAAGGTCGTGTTCGGATTGGCGACGAGGAACAGATTCTGGTTTGGAATGACGATCAGCGTATCGACATTCTTCTGCAATTCATCAATGCCCGCATCCGCCGAACGCATGCGCCGCGAGCCTTCAAAGGTGAAGGGCTTGGTAACAACGCCAACGGTAAGGATACCCTTATCGCGTGCGATTTTTGCAATGACGGGTGCAGCGCCGGTGCCAGTGCCGCCGCCCATACCGGCCGCGATGAAGCACATATGCGCGCCTTCAAGCGCCTGTTCGATCAGCGCCATGGTTTCTTCGGCCGCTGCTCGTCCGACTTCGGGGCGCGAACCTGCACCAAGACCCTGTGTGATATCCGGGCCCAACTGAATGCGGCGTTCTGCGGGCGAAGCGTTAAGCGCCTGCGCGTCGGTATTGGCGACGATGAAATCGACCCCTTCAACGCTCGCTGCAATCATATTGGCAATGGCGTTTCCGCCAGCGCCGCCCACGCCGATGACGGCAATACGCGGCTTCAATTCGTCGACCTGCGGAGGACGGATATCAATGCTCATTCAACTTGGCTCCCTCACCCCATTTCCTTCGGGAAACGGGCTAAAAAATATTCGAACAACCCTGCTCGTTCCAACCTTTAGCTTTGCACTAATTTTAGGTTGGAAGCACGTAAAAATTAACCCCTTAGTAAGCCTAACGCAAATTTCATGCCCATTTTCGGGCGGTTCATCAGAAATTACTCCTAAACGCCGCAACCAGCCGGTCCAGGAGCGCCGGGCCGGTGGTCCGAACGACGTCTTGTTCCTCGCTTGCAAGCGAGCGCAAATCAACCGGATCCGACGCTGCATAGAGCACCAAACCAGCAAGGCCAGCGAACGCGGGGCCCGAATGGGCTTCCGGCAAACCGACCAATCCTTTGGGCCTCCCGATGCGCACCGCCCGCCCCAGCGCGCTCTGCGCATAATCGGCCATGCCCTTCAAATCCGCGCCGCCGCCCGCCAGCACCACCTGCCGCCCGACCGGACCAGTGAAGCCGAGATCCTTCAGCGCCTTACCGATTTCGGTCATCATATAATCGAGCCGCTGGCGAATGACCGAGATGAGTTGCGCGCGGTTGACCTTGACGCCATCAGTTTCAATCGCGCTGGTCGGCGGTGCGAGCTCGACCATTTCGCGGCTATCCTGCGGGCTTGGCGTTGCCGATCCGTAAAAGCATTTGGCGCGCTCGGCCTGACTGCGCCGCACTCCGAAGGCGGACGCGATATCATCGGTAATGTCCGACGCGCCAAACGGCAGCGAGGTCAAGCCCACCAGCATCCCGCCTGCGAACAGCGAGACATTCGTGACGGACGCGCCGATCTCGACCAGCGCTACCCCAAGGTCACGCTCCTCTTCGGACAGGCAGGCCATACCAGTTGCCATCGGCGAGGCGACAATCGTTTCGACATTAAGATGCGCTTGCCGCACACACATATCGAGATTGCGCACCGGCGATCCGTCCGCGAGGACGACATGAATATCAACCCCGAGCCGGTCGGCGTGGAGGCCAATCGGCTGTTTGACCCCGGCAAGGCCATCGAGCGTGTAAAGCGCGGGCTGGGCGTGGAGTACCATGCGGCCATCAGGATCAATCGTACTGCGTCCGACAGCGAGCAGGTCGTCAATATCTTCCTGCTCGATGCGATGCCCGCCCAGTTCTACCTCGACTTTGGCAATATCGCTCGAAAGCCCGCCTGCGGAAAAGCTTACCCACACATCGTCGATGTTGATCCCGGCGATGCGTTCAGCCTGCTCGATGGCCTCACGCACCGCCTGTTCGGTGCGGTCCATATCGGCGACATAGCCGCGCTTGACGCCCTGGCTCTGGCGCTGCCCCGTGCCGAGCACATGCAATTCGCCGCTGTCGGTTTCGCCTGCAATCAGCGCGGAAACCTTCCACGACCCGATATCCAGTGCGGTGATCAAACGTTCAACCCGTGGTGCCGCCATTGCCCCTTAGCCCTCTTTGCTCTCGCCATCCTGTTGGCTTTTTGCCTCTGCCGCTGCGTCGGATTGCGCTTCTGCCGCCTTTTTGTCGGGCAGCTTCAGCACAAAGCGTTCCGGGTCGCGCATATCGAAGCGCACAATCCCCCGCCCCAATAAGCGGTTCATCCCATCCATCCGCGCGAAATTGGCCAGTGCTTTCTTGGACTCGGCCTCCCCTTCGGGCAAGGACAAAGTTTCGCCCGACTGAAAGCGCAGATCCCAGCGCCGGTTGCCCACCCAGGTCGCGCCCGCAAGCAATGGTTTTAGCGCGGGCGCTTCGCTGAGCAGCCCGTCGAGCGCGCGGCTCTGCACATTGGCATTGGGACCAATCATCAAGGGCAGGTCGGGCATGGTTGCAAGCGTTACCGGCTCAAGCACCACGCCGTTCACATCGATGAGCGACAACTTTTGCTGGTTCTGCCAGACCGCAACCGGCGTCCGTTCGACAATGTCGATCACCAGCGTATCGGGAAGGCGCCGCGACACGCGCGCATCTTGCACCCAGCCATATTTCATCAAATCGCGGCGTAGCGCCTGAAGATCGACCGAGGCCATCGACCGGTTCTTCTGGTTCAACGCCACATCGTAGATTTTCATCTGGTCGATGCGGTTGACGCCGAGCACCTCGACTTTCTTGACCTCGAACCCGGCGCGGCCAACCGCATGAGCGACCTCTTCATTGACCTTGGCGGTAACGCCCGTGGTCGCAGCGATAGCATAAAGACCAACGCAGAAGGCCCCGAAGATCGTCCAGCTCGCGACCCGCTCAACCGTTTTCGGTTTGACCGGAAGTTTTGCGAGCAAGGCAGCGGCGCGCGAGGGTTGCTTGCGGTTGCGTCCCCGGACCGGAGCCTTGGCGGTCGCCCGGGCGCGAGTTGGCGCTTTGCTGCGTGTCGCGCCGTTGCCGCGTTTGATCTTGGCTGTCGTCATGCCAGCGCCTCCTCGCAGATCATTTCGACGAGATCGGCATAGCTGATCCCCTGTTGCTTCGCCTGTTCTGGCACCAGACTGAGCGGCGTCATGCCGGGCTGGGTATTAACCTCCAGCACGAAAATCCCGTCGAGGCCGAGCTCGTCATTCCAGCGGAAATCGGTGCGCGATGCGCCTTTACAGCCAAGCAATTGATGCGACCTCAATGCCAGTTCCATCATGCGTTCATGGATCTCTTGCGGGATGTTCGCGGGACACACATGCTCGGTCATGCCCTCGGTATATTTGGCGTCGAAATCATAGAAGCCGGATTTAGGGACCAGTTCGGTCACGGTGAGCGCCCGCCCGCCAAGCACTGCCGTCGTCAATTCACGCCCCTTGATGAAAGGCTCCGCAAGCAGTTCATCAAATTCCTGCCACGGCCCCTTGGCCTCCTTGCTGATCGGATTGCCGTAATTGCTGTCGTCGGTGACAATCGCAACGCCGACCGACGATCCTTCGTTGACCGGCTTTAGTACATAAGGGCGCGGGATCGGATCGCCTTCGAACAGGCTTTCACTTTTGACGATCTTGCCCTTGGGCATCGGGATGCCAGCGGGGACGAGCCGCTGTTTGGTCAGTTCCTTGTCGATGGCGATGACGGAGGTGACCATGCCGCTATGCGTATAAGGCACGCCCATCAGGTCGAGCATCCCTTGGACACTGCCATCCTCGCCCGGAACACCGTGGAGCGCGTTGAACACCACATCAGGCTTTGCCTCCGCGATTTTTGAAGCAACGTCGCGGTCCATGTCGATGCGGGTGACCTTGTGGCCTTTGGATTCGAGCGCGTCGGCAACGCCTGCGCCGCTCATCAGCGAAACCGGCCGCTCGTGCGACCAGCCGCCCATCAATACTGCAACATGCCAAGGACCTTTGGTCATCTTATTCTTTCTCACGCTTTCCCACGCGCTGAATTTCCCATTGGAGTTCAACGCCGCTATTTTCTTTCACCCGGCGGCGGACTTCCTCGCCCAGATTTTCAATATCTGCCGAGGTGGCGTTGCCGATATTGAGAAGGAAGTTGCAATGCTTCTCGCTCACTTGCGCATCGCCGATGGTGAGGCCGCGACATCCCGCTTCATCGACCAAGCGCCAAGCCTTGTCGCCCGGCGGGTTCTTGAAGGTGGAACCGCCAGTCTTCGAGCGCAGCGGCTGCGATTCCTCGCGGCTCGCGCTAATGCGGTCCATCTCAGCCTGGATGGCGTCGGAGTGACCCGGTTCACCGCGAAAGGTTGCGCTGACGACAACGGCGCCTTCGGGGAGTTCGCTGTGGCGATAGGTGTAGCCAAGCTCGGCGAGCGGTAACGTCACCAGTTCGCCGGAGCGCAACACTACTTCGCATTCGACAAGAATATCTTTGACTTCGCGCCCATAAGCGCCGCCATTCATGCGAACAAAGCCGCCA
This sequence comes from Pseudomonadota bacterium, assembly GCA_023458055.1. Classification (GTDB taxonomy): domain Bacteria; phylum Pseudomonadota; class Alphaproteobacteria; order Sphingomonadales; family Sphingomonadaceae; genus JAFAFE01. The sequence goes on along the minus strand of JAEXAW010000078.1, from coordinate 222,034 downwards.
ACCGTGCCGGGGATTGAGCGCAGAAACTCCATTCCCGCGATGCCATTATCGCGCGCGGTTGAAGATACAAGGATGCCCGACGCCCCGCCCCCGCATTGGAGTGTCGTCGCATCGAACTTGTCGACCTTGGCAAAGGGCTTGCCGAGGCGGACAACCACGCCCGGCACCCCGCCATCGCGCACAATGAGGTTGGAGCCGAGGCCCAGCGCCATTACCGGAACCGCGGGGTCGAGGTCGCGGATGAAGGCTTGCAGGTCGGCGATGTCTTTGGGCTCGAACAACCACTCCGCCGCGCCGCCCGACTTGAACCAGACAAGCGGGGCGAGCGGGGCATTGGGGGTGAGTTTGCCGCGGGGGGCGGAAAAATCGGGTTCCAATTGTCCCATCATGTAACGTCACCCTGAACTTGTTTCAGGGTCCATAGACTTGGAGCTATCGAGAGCGCGGGCGCTATGGATGCTGAAACAAGTTCAGCATGACGATATGAAAAATCTATCATCCCTTGGCCTTCCCGATCGCTTCCGCCAGTCCCGCCGCAACCTTGGTAATATCCCCCGCGCCCAAGCACACGATCATATCATCCGGCTTTAAATCCCCGGCCAACACTTCCGCCAGTTCCTCCGGACCCGCGAGCGAAGTCGCCGCATTATGGCCGCGCTGCTTGATCCCGGTGATCATTTCATCCGACGACACACCCTCAATCGGCTGCTCGCCCGCCGCATAGACGGGGAGCGCATAGACCACATCGGCATCGTTAAACGCCTGCTGGAAATCATCCATATGATCGCGCAGGCGGGTGAAGCGGTGCGGCTGGACCACGGCGATGACGCGGCCTTGCGCGCTCTCCCGCGCCGCGGAGAGCACCGCGCGAATTTCGACCGGATGATGGCCATAATCGTCGATGATGGTGACCGGGCCACCGTCCAGCGCGATCTCGCCAACCTTGGTGAAGCGCCGCTTGACTCCGCCAAATTTGGCAAAGCCGGTGCGAATGATATCATTGGCAACGCCCATATGCTGCGCCACCGCCACTGCGGCGAGCGCATTCTGCACATTATGGCGTCCGGGCATCGGTAGCTCGATGCCCTCAATCATGGTGACTTCGCCATCGCGGTCACGGATCGCCACATCGAAGCGGTTGCCCCCGGGGAACGGCGTAACATTCAGCCCCTTCACATCGGCTTGGGTCGAAAAGCCATAGGTGATGATGCGGCGGTCGCGGATGCGCGGCAGGATTGCCTGCACTTCCGGATGGTCGAGGCACAGCACCGCCGCCCCATAAAAAGGCACATTTTCGATGAATTCGACAAACGCATCCTTGATGCCTTCAAAATCGCCATAGTGGTCGAGATGTTCCGGGTCGATATTGGTCACGACGGCAATCGTGCCATCAAGCCGCAAGAAACTGCCATCGCTTTCGTCGGCTTCGACCACCATCCAGTCGCTCGCACCGAGGCGAGCATTAGAGCCATAGCTATTGATGATACCACCATTGATAACCGTCGGGTCCACTCCGCCCGCATCCAGCATCGCCGCGATCATCGAGGTCGTAGTGGTCTTGCCATGCGTCCCAGCCACGGCGACGGTGTTCTTAAGCCGCATCAGCTCGGCAAGCATTTCCGCGCGGCGCACCACCGGAATGCGGCGCTCATAGGCAGCCTCAACTTCGGGGTTGGTTTTGCGGCTGACGGCGGTGGAGGTTACGACCACCGCAGCATCGCCGAGATTATCGGCATCATGGCCGATATGCACCGCAATGCCGCGCTTGCGTAGGCCTTCGACAACATAGCTTTCGGCGATGTCGGTGCCTTGGACCTTATAGCCAAGATTGTGCATCACCTCGGCAATGCCGGACATACCGATGCCGCCAATGCCGATGAAATGGATGGTGCCGATTTCAGTGCCGACGCCCTTCATTGTGCAACCTCCTTCATCGCTGGTGCAAGGCCGCCTGCGGGCTTGACCGATGCGGAGGCGCCAACGCGGATCACGTCCATCAGCGGCGCGCCGCCTGCACTTTCAACCAGATCGGCAAGATCGCTGGTCGCATCGGGAAGGCCGCAACTCCTCGCACGGCTCGCCGCATTGGCGAGCGCGCCCGGTTCAAGCGCAATCTTCTGGATTTGCTTGGCAAGCTCCTTGGGCGTGAAATTGGGCTGCGCGATCGCACGCGCGCCGCCCGCCTCTACCATCGCTTTGACATTATAGGTCTGATGGTCGTCGGTCGCACTCGGCAGCGGCACCAATATGGCTGGGCGTCCGGCGCAGGTGAGCTCGGCAATGGTCGATGCGCCCGCGCGGCTGATGACCAGATGCGCCCAGCTCAGTTTGTTGGGCATATCGGTGATATAAGTCGCAAGTTCGGCGGGGATGCCATGCGCTTTATAACTGGCGCGAACAGCATCAATATCTTCGGCGCGGCACTGCTGCGTTACCTGAAGCCTGCTCTTGAGCGCAGGCGGCAGAAGCGCCAGCCCATCCGGCACCACTTGCGACATGATGGTCGCGCCCTGACTTCCGCCGGTGACGAGGACGCGGAACACGCCATCTTCATCAAATGCCGGGAAAGGCTCATCGCGAAGGGCAATGACTTCGGCGCGGACAGGGTTGCCGACCAAATGGGTCTTTTCGCTACATTTACCGGGCAAGCGCTGCACATCGGGATAGGCGGTGGCAATCGCATCGACCCAACGCGCAACCAGCCGATTGACGCGGCCAAGCACGGCATTTTGCTCATGGATCAGCGCCGGGATCTTACGGCGGCGCGCGGCAAGCAACGCCGGGAATGCTGGATATCCGCCAAAGCCGATCACCGCCGATGGTTCAAAAGTTTCGTAAAGGCGGCTTGCCATTTCGCGACCCTGCATGATCGCGCGCGCCGCCTTGATCCAGCCGAGCGGCCCACCCGCAATGCGGCCTGCGGGGAGGATATGGACCTGACCCTTGTCGAACACCCCCGGAATTTTCGCGCCGCGTTCGTCCGTAATCAACGCTACATGATGCCCGCGCCGGATCAATTCCTCGCCCAGCGCATAAGCGGGAATCATATGCCCGCCAGTGCCGCCTGCGGCCAAAACATAATGTCGCTTCACACTCATTTCCGGTTCCATTTCACGACGTCTGGTGACCGGACCAGATAGGGGTTTCTGCGGGTCAGTGACAATAATAATCCCATGCCGACGCACAAAGCGAGGAAGGAGGAGCCGCCATAGCTGATGAACGGGAGCGTCATCCCTTTGGACGGGAATAGCTGCGTATTGACCGCCATATTGATGATCGCCTGCCCGCCGAACTGGGTGACCAGCCCAGCCACCGCGAGAATGGAGAACTGATCCTCTTCATCAAGCAAACGGATGAGCACGCGCACGACAATAGCAAGATAGAGGCAAGCAATGGCTATGCAGGCGAACAGGCCAAATTCTTCGCCGATGACCGAGAAGATATAGTCGGTATGCGCTTCGGGGAGCTGGAATTTGGCAACACCTGCCCCCGGCCCCGTACCGCCAAAGCCGCCACCCGTGAGCGCGGCATGGGCCTTGACCACCTGAAAATCATCGCCCTTGGAAAAGAGCCAAATGTTGATGCGGTTATGCGCGACCGAATAAGTGAAGTAGGCGATGATAAGGCCGACTACGCCCGACGCCGCGAGTATCCCGACGATACGGAACGACATGCCCGCAATCAGCATCAACACCATCCAGCTGCCACAGAAAATGAGCGTCTGTCCAAGGTCGGGCTGGAGCATCAGGAGAGTACCGATAATCGCGGTGAGGCCAATAGAGATCGGCACGACCGGCAAGGTCTTGTCCTGCACCTTCCACGACAGGATCCACGCGGAGGTCACGATAAAAAAGGGCTTCAAAAATTCCGATGGTTGCAAGCGGAACATGCCCGAGCCGAGCCAGCGCTTTGACCCGTTTACCTCATTGCCGAGAATGGGCACAAGGAACAGCAGCGCCAGAAAGATGATCGCGCCATAAATGCCGAAGCGGCGCGCCTGATCCTTGGGCATCATCGAGATAACCAGCATAACCGGCACGCCAACAATCACCCAGGCAATCTGGCGGTAGAGATAATAAAGCGGGGTGATCGTCGCGGTCGCGGTCGATTGCTTCATCGCCGAAACCGGAGAGGCCGCCGCGACCGCGACCAGTCCGATTGCGATCAACACCGCTACCAGCGACAGCAGCACGCGGTCGATTTCCCAGAACCATAGGCCAAGCGGGCTGCGGTCCGCACGGCTGAGGCGCGGTGAGCGTTTGCGCGGATTGGTCGCAACTGCGATGATCGGCTTCAATGTTTCGCCGCTGTCGCTCATGCCCCAATCCTTTGCTCACCCAATGCGTTGACGGCGGCCTTGAAAGCATCGCCGCGCGCTTCGAAATCCTTGAACTGGTCAAATGACGCGCAGGCGGGCGAAAGCATCACCACATCGCCCGGACGGGCGTTGGCCGCAGCGCGCTCGACAGCGGTTACCAGCAATTCACTTTGATCGACCGGCATTGCGTCCTTGAGCAGGCCTGCAAACATCGGCCCCGCTTCGCCAATCGTATAGGCGTGCGCGACATGGCCGAACCAGGGGGCACATTCGTCGAGATTATCGCCCTTGGGGAGGCCGCCAACAATCCAGTGCAAGCGCCGCTCCGGATTGGGCGGGAATGCGGCCAGCGCTGGCGCGGTCGAGGCGGGATTGGTCGCCTTGCTGTCGTTCACAAACAGCACGCCATCCTTTTCGCGCACCCGTTCCATGCGGTGGGGCAAGCCCGAAAAGCTTTCGAGCGCCTGTCCGATTGCCTTGTCGCTGATCCCGAGCGCCTGCGCGATGGCGATCCCGACCGCTGCATTCTGCGCATTATGCGGGCCTTGCAGCGAGGGCCAATAAGCTTGGTCCTCTACGCGGATATCGGAGGATTCTACGGTGACCAGCCGGGCAACCGCATAGTCGGCAACCGCGCGGGTCTGGTCATCTTCCGTTGCGATCACCGCGACATGGCCCGGCGTTTGCATCGCAAAGAGGCGCGCCTTGGACGCCGCATAACCGGCAAAACCATCATAGCGGTCAAGATGGTCGGGCGTGATATTGAGCAACGCTGCCACATCGCAATCAAGATTATGCGTGAGGTCAATCTGGTAGCTCGACAGTTCCAGGACATACACGCCGCCCGGCGGCAGCGGATCCTGCCCCAGGATCGGCAGCCCGATATTCCCGCCCATCCGCGTCGGCAATCCGGCATTGCGGATGATATGGTGGACCAGCGCGGTGGTGGTCGACTTGCCGTTGGTGCCGGTAATTCCGACCACGCGGTGCGGCGGCAACGTCTCACGGGCGAGCGCGAATAATTCAATGTCGCCGATGATCGGACACCCTGCCGCTGCCGCGCGCTCGGTCACCGGATGGCGATTGAGCGGCACGCCGGGAGACACGACCAGCCCGTCAAAACCGGCAAGATCAATCTCCATCGGATCGGCGAGCGTCGCTAAATCACTCACCGCCTCGCGCGCCGCGACATTATTGTCCCATGCGGTGACGCGCGCGCCGCTTGCTGCCAGCGCTTGCACACAGGCCTGCCCCGATCTTGCCAGTCCCAGAACCGCATAGTTGCGGCCGGCAAAAAGGGGGCTCGTAATCACCGCAGCTTGAGCGTCGCAAGGCCCGCCAAAGCGAGCACGAAGGAGATAATCCAGAAGCGGATCACGACCGTAGGCTCGGCCCAGCCAAGCTGTTCGAAATGATGGTGGATCGGCGCCATGCGGAAGATGCGCTTGCCGGTGCGCTTGTACCAGAACACCTGGATGATGACCGAAAGCGCTTCGGCCACGAACAATCCGCCGATGATGACGAGCGCAAATTCATGGTGCGCAGTGACCGCGATCACGCCGAGCGTCCCGCCGAGCGCAAGACTCCCGGTATCGCCCATGAATACGGCTGCGGGCGGCGCGTTGAACCAGAGGAAGGCCAAACAAGCCCCCATCACCGAGGCGCACAGGATGGCGAGTTCCCCCGCGCCGGGGACATGGGGGATACCCAGATAGGCGGCGAATTTGGCGTTTCCTGCGAGGTAGATAATCGCGAGAAAGGCGAGGTTGGCGATCACCACAGGCATGGTCGCAAGGCCATCCAGCCCGTCGGTCAGGTTGACCGCATTGCCAAACCCGACAATGACGATGCTGGCAAAGGCGATGTAGAACCAGCCAAGATCGGCAATCGGTTCGTTGACGAACGGAATGTGCAAATCGGTGCCCGCCGTGCGCGTAATCAGATAGACCGCCGCGCCCGCAATCAGGAACTCCCACATCAGGCGGACCTTGCCCGATACGCCTTTATGGCTGCGCTTGGTTACCTTGTCATAATCGTCCATGAAGCCGACGAGGCCGAACCCGGCCATCACGCCCAAGGCCGCCCAAACATAAGTCGAGCGCAGGTCCATCCACAGCAGCATCGAGATGGTGACCGAAAAAAGGATCATCAGCCCGCCCATCGTCGGCGTGCCGACTTTGGCGAGGTGGGTCTTGGGGCCGTCATCGCGGATCGGCTGACCCTTGCCCTGCCGCACGCGCAGCATGTTAATGAACCAGGGGCCGATGATCAGACCGATCAGCAGCGCTGTAAAAATTGCCGCACCCGACCGGAAAGTCAGATAGCGAAAGAGGTTAAACACCCCCGGATAACCCATATATTCTGCCAGCAGATACAGCATTATGTTTCTCCGCCCGTTAGCGCGGAGATAATCTTACCGAGCCCGACAGCGTTTGATCCCTTGATTAAAATCGCATCGCCCGGCTGCATCCGTTCCTTGAGAAGGGCGAGCGCCCAGGCTGCGTCCGGCCCATGCGCGAATTCGCGCTTGCCCTCAAGGGCTGTCGCCAAAATTTTCATTTCATCGCCGACGAGGATGGCCCAATCGATCCCTGCGTCTTCTAGATGCGCGGCAAGCGCGGCGTGATAATGGTCCGCATCATCACCCAGTTCGCGCATCGCACCAAGCACGGCAATGCGCCGCGTCGCGGGTTCCCGGCCCAATTGCCCGATGGTCGCGGCCATCGAGGCGGGGTTGGCGTTATAGCTTTCATCGATAAGGAGCGCGCTGCCCTCGCCTACCGTTAGTTGATGCCGCGCGCCGCGTCCGGCGAGCCCCGGCAGTTCGGCGAGCGCGAGGCCAGCCGCCGCCAGATCGCCGCCCACCGCCTGCACCGCCGCAAGCACCGCCATCGCATTGGCGACCCAATGTTCGCCAGGCGCAGCGAGCGTGAAGCACAGGCTGGTCTTGTTCGGGAGGCTCGCGGTGATCAGCGTGCCGCCATCAGCGGTCGGCACCCAATCCAGCGCGCGCGCATCCGCGCCTTCGCCAAGCCCGAAGGTGATAATGGTTTCGGCATAGGGCTTTGCCGCCGCAATCAGCCGGTCGCGATAGGGGCTGTCGAACGGAATGATTGCCGTGCCGCCGGGCTCAAGTCCTGCGAAGATTTCGCCCTTGGCATCGGCGATGGCTTCAATCGACGAGAAATAGCCGAGATGGGCTGGCGCAATGGTGGTCACCATCGCGACATGCGGGCGAACCAATTGGGTGAGTTCCGCAAGTTCGCCCGCATGGTTCATCCCCATCTCGAAGATGCCGAAGCGGCACTCTTGCGGCATCCGCGCGAAGCTGAGCGGCACGCCAACATGGTTGTTATAGCTTTTGACCGAGCGATGCGCCGCCCCCGGTTCGATCCGGTCGAGGCAGCGGAACAGAGCTTCCTTGGTCCCGGTCTTGCCCGCAGAGCCCGTTACGCCAATGATCTTTGCCTCGGTCCGCGCGCGCGCGGCTCTGCCGAGTTGATTGAGCGCGACAGCGCTGTCTTCAACCCGCACATGCGGCTCGGCAATATCCTGCTCGCAAATCGCCCCCGCCGCGCCATTGGCAAAGGCTTTGTCGAGAAACAGATGCCCGTCGCTGGTCTCACCCTTCATCGCAATGAACAGATCACCGGGACCGACTTCGCGGGAATCAAACGCGACGCCATTCACATCGAACGGCTGGCTCGCCCTGCCACCCACCGCCTTGGCGATGGCGTCCGAGGTCCACAGCGGCTTCATGCGGCACACTCCCGTGCGACCGTTACATCGTCAAACGGCAGCACAAGATCGCCAACAATCTGACCCTGCTCATGGCCCTTGCCGGCGATGCAAATGATGTCGCCTTCGCGCGCTTCGGCAATGGCGGCGGCGATGGCTGCGCGGCGGTCGCCAATCTCTATCGCGCCGGGAGCAGCGGCCATGATCGCCGCACGGATACTCGCCGGATCTTCCGAGCGCGGATTATCGTCGGTAACGATCACCATATCCGCTTGATTGGTCGCGATTGCGCCCATTTCTGGCCGCTTGCCGACGTCGCGGTCGCCGCCCGCACCGAAGACAACGATGAAACGTCCCTTCGTATGCGGTTTAAGGGCTGCAATCGCAGCCGCCAAACCATCCGGAGTGTGCGCATAATCAACATAGATCGGCACATTCTGTTTCGTGATTGCCGCGCGTTCTAGCCGGCCGCGTACGGTCTGCACGCGCGCCAGATTGTCGAGTGTCGCTTTGATTTGACCGCCGGTCGCGATTACGGTCGCCGCGGCGGTAAGCGCGTTAGCCGCCTGATAGGCACCGATAAGCGGCAGCTTGATGCTATATTCATCGCCGTCGATCAGGACCTGCAACGTCTGGCCCAGCGGCGTAGGCGTGCGCGAAACGAGCCGGATATAATCGCCCCTCTCGCCCACGGTCAGAAGCGTGAGGCCCCGGCGGTTGACATGCGCAATAACCTTGTCCGACCATTCATCATCTGCCCAGATGACGGCCGTGCCTTCCGCACTCACCATTTCGTCGAACAGACGCATCTTGGCCGCAAAATAGCGATCCATATCGCCATGATAGTCGAGGTGATCGCGGCTCAAATTGGTGAAGATGCCGCACACGACCGGCAATCCTGCCGTGCGATACTGGTCCAGTCCATGGCTCGAAGCTTCAAACGCCAGATGGCTCACGCCTTCAGTCGCGAGGCCGGATGCGTTGGCAAGAAAGGTCACGATATCGGGTGTGGTCAGCCCGGTCGTTACCTGCTCATTACTGGTGGTAACCCCGAGCGTGCCGATGGAGGCGGCATGATGACCTGCCAGATTCCACAGCTGACGGATCAGTTCGACATTCGAGGTCTTGCCATTGGTGCCGGTGACCGCGACCACCGTTTCGGGAAAAGGCGCAAAGAATTTGGCGGCAAGTTCGGCAAAGCGGCGGCGCGGTTCGCCCGCTGCGATGTGCGCTGCGCCTTGGACGGGCGCTTCGACCCGCGCGACCACGGCAATCGCGCCAGCGCGCACCGCATCGGGGATGAAGCTTTCGCCGTTGACGCGCGTGCCCGGAAAGGCACCGAACACCGTGCCCGGCGCGACCTTGCGATGGTCGATGGCAAAGCCGGTTACGACTTCATCGCCATAGACCCCAGCGTCTTTATCAATGAGCTGGCCGAGCCGCATCAATCCGCCGCCTTTCCACCGCCGACGAGCGGCTTCAGTTCGGACAGGTCAACATCGCGGCTATCGTCGGGGACCACATTGAGCATCGGACCGATGCGCGACACGACATTCTTGACGACCGGCGCAGCGGTAAAGGCAGCTGTGCGCTGGCCACGACTATAGGCATTGCCCTTAGGCTGATCGATCATGATGAGGATCACATAGCGCGGGTCATCCATCGGGAAACCGGCGGCAAAGGTCGCGACAACGCTGTGGCGCGCATAGCCGCCAGCGCTTGGTTTTTCGGCCGATCCGGTCTTGCCGCCGACACGGTAGCCGGGGGCATCGGCGGATTTACCTGTCCCGTCAGTGACGATGAGGCGCAGCAACTGGCGCATCCGCGCGCTGGTTGATTCCTTGTAAACCCGGCGACCTTGCGGGATTTTGCCATCTTCAATCTTGAGCAAGGTGGCCGGACGATAAACCCCGCCGTTAAGTAACGCCGCATAGGCGTTGGCAAGATGGAGCGGCGTCACCGCAATACCATGCCCGTACGACACGGTCATATTGGTCACCCGGCCCCAGTCACGCGGCCACAGCGGGAAAGCCCGCTCCCGCAGTTCCGTCGCCGGGCGCGCATCGAACCCGAGCGCGCGCATATAGGCTTCCATCCGCTCTTTGCCGAGATCATCGGCAATATAGGCGGTGCCGATGTTCGAGCTATGGATCAGGATTTCCGGCACTGTTATCCAGCGCCCGAGCGAGTGGGAATCGCGGATCTGGAAACCAGCGATGGGGAGCGGATGGGTAGCATCGTAACGCTTCGCCATGCTCTTGACCGCACCCGCATCAATCGCGGCACCAATCGACAAGGGCTTGAACGTCGAACCCAATTCATAAAGATTATAGGTCACCGCATTTTTACGCGCTTCTTCCGGCGCGGTCGCGATCTGGTTGGGGTTAAACACGGGCAAGGAGGACATTGCCAGCACCTCGGAGGTGCGCGCATCCATGATGATGCCCGCCGCACCCTGTGCTTCGAGCCCGGTCATTGCGGTATAAAGCTCGCTTTCGAGCGCCGCCTGGACGCGGCTGTCTATCGAAAGCATCGTCGGCTTCGCGCGCAGCTTGGGATCAAGCAACTGCTTGTCGAGCGCGCCTTCCATACCGATGACGCCATGCCCGTCCATATTGGTAAAGCCAAGGACGTGCGCCGCAAGCGTCTGCTGCGGATAGAGACGTTCCTTTTCACGCGGGAAATCAAACGCGATTTCGCCTAGCGCATTAACCGCTGCGACCTGTTCGGGAAGCGCGCGGCGGCGGATGTAGGAGGAACGGTCCGACGTCAGCTTGGCGTAGAAATCGTCCGCGCTGGTATCGGGGAAGATATCGGCAAGGTTGGCCGCGATCACGCGCTTGTCGCCCATGATTTTGGACGGCGTTACCCGCACCGACCAGGCATCAATCGTGCGGGCAAGCGGCACGCCGTTGCGATCGACAATATCGCCGCGCGCAGGCACATAAATCGCCGCGCCGGCATTGCGGTCCTCCGCCGTTTCAAACAGCGCGAAAAACAAAATACGGCTGATGATCAGCGAGATCACCGCCATGAACAGCAGCATCAGGATCATCAGGCGCTGCTGCGCCATGGCCATCGCCGCCTGTTTCTGTCCCGCTAGACGAATCCGCTCTGGTCGTGCCACCAGTGTCGTCATTGCTGCTTCGTCCCCTTGAGCTTGTCAGCGGACGCGATCTTTTTGGGTTGAGGCTTTTTCGGTTCAGCCTTGGCAACAGCCACCTTGGCCGGAGCAGCCTTTGTCGTAGCAGCCTTTGTCGGAGCCACCTTGGGCTTTTCCGCCGTCGCCGTTTTGACAGCCGGCTTTTGGGTTTCCGGCTTGGCTGCAGCCAGCTTGGCTGCCGGTTGAGCAGCGGACTTGGGCTTCGCGACCTTGGCAACTGCCTTGGCGAGCGAGGTCTTGCTATCGCCAGCCGATGCCAGCACGACCGCAGGCTTCTTCGGCGCGGCTTCCGCACGCTTGGTCGCCGCAGCTGCCGTCTTGCTGACCGGCGATTCCTTTTCGAGCAATGTGTCGATCATGCGGGTGCGCTCGGCATAGCGATCCCGCGCGGTCGGCTTCGCCGGAACGACCACCTTCATCGCAGGCTTTGCCGCCGAAGTTACGGCATTGGCCGCTGATGCAGCGCGCAGTTGCGTGGCGAGCACCGAACTGCTCGCGGTTTCGGAATCGCTGGCGATCTGCGCCGCCCCACTGGCAGCAATCGCGGATGCGTCCGCAGCGCCGGTATCAACTACCATCGCGCTGGCTACGCGGACGGGCGCAACGACCGCGAGGCGTTCGCGATCACCATCAAAGGCGCCCAAATTGGCAAGCTGACGTTCGCCATCAAGATATTGCGCGGCGGTCGGCGCGGAATAAGCGAAGTTTTCCGCGTTCCACCGCTCGAGCTGACGCAAGCTTGCCCGCGCGCCCAACTCGGTTTCAAGGTAACGGATATTATCGCGCGTGTTACGGATGTCGCGTTCGACGCGCGCCAGTTCACTGCGCTTGGATGCAACCCGCAGCGACACCGGATAGAGCGTCATCGCCAGGATGAGCACCAGCAAAACAAGGCCGATACCCTGTAATTTACGTGCTGCCATCAACATGCTACGGACTCCCAAACAGGTGCGGCGGTACGGACGGCCGCGCGCAGCGTCGCCGAGCGCGCGCGCGGGTTGCGGGCCAGTTCGGCCTCGCCGGGACGAACCGCCTTGGAGACGGATGAAAAGGTCGGATCCGGCCCGCGCTCTGCCGCTTGTGGCAGATGTCGCGAGCCGGACCCTTGCGCCCCGCTCCGGCGTTTCAGAAATTGTTTGACGATGCGATCTTCAAGGCTGTGGAACGTCACCACCGCCAGCCGCCCGCCGGGACGCAGCACCGCTTCGGCAGCGCGCAGCCCATCGTCCAGTTCCTCAAGTTCACGGTTCATATGGATACGGATCGCCTGAAAAGTCCGCGTCGCCGGATCCTTCTTGTCATGCGGCTTGTGTCCGACCGCCTTGCGCACGATGGCCGCGAGTTCGCCAGTGCGCGACAGGGGGCGACCGGCGACAATCGCTCTAGCAATCCGGCGCGAGCGATGCTCTTCGCCATATTGATAGATGACGTCCGCAATCTCAGCTTCGGGCGCTGTGTTCAGCCATTCTGCTGCGCTCTGCCCGTCCTGCTCCATCCGCATGTCGAGCGGGCCATCGCCCTGAAAGGAAAAGCCGCGATGCGCCTCATCAAGCTGCATCGACGACACGCCGATATCGAGCGTGACGCCATCAACTTGCTCATGGCCCGCTGCGCGCACCAGCGCCGCCATGTCGGAGAAGCGTCCGGCGATGAGCGTGAGCTTACCGTCGCTCGCTTCAACCACGGCTTGCCCCGCGCGGATCGCATCAGGGTCGCGGTCAATCGCGATGACGTTGGCGCCCGCTGCCATCAGCGCGCGGCTATAGCCACCTGCGCCGAAGGTGCCGTCGACGATGACATCGCCCGGCGCAACGGCCAGCGCCGCAACCACCTCGTCGCGCAGCACCGGGGCATGGCGCGGATCATCGGCATAGGAGGCGAGGTCGCTCATTTGCGCTTGCCTCCATTTTCCATCAAATACTGCGCCGCCGCCTTGAGAGGGGCATAGCTGTCGTCAGCGGCCATCAGATTTTCAGGGTTCCAGATTTCGAAATATTCGCCCGCCCCGTGCAGGAACACCGTCTTGTCGAGCTTGCCGAGCATCTTCAGCACCGGCGGCAGAATGAAGCGGCCCGACCCGTCAATCGAGACCTGCTCGGTCAGGCCGAACTTGCGGCGATTGGCGGCATCGCGGTCATAATCAAGGCCGCGGGCGATGGCATTTTGCTCTTCGCGCTCAATGTCGGCAAGCATGCGAGCCAGGCGTTCGGGGCCAAACGCGATGAGGCAGTCGGATTTTTCATGCTTGGTGACGCACAGAATATTGCCGTCGGACTTGGGGATTGAGTTGCGCAGCGTTGCAGGGACGGCGAGACGACCTTTGTCATCTATCGCCGATAGAGCAGGCCCGGAATAGATACCCGAAAGCGCCACTTGAACCCCTTAAAAAAGCAAACCCTGGCCAATCCAAGAGAGCAGGCACAGCCTTCCTCCTGTCGAAAAGCACACCGGTGTTAACGGTCCGGCTGCCGTTCGACCCTCTGGTCGCTGGATAAGGAGAGTGCCCCTCTCATTTACCTGCATAACAAGGGTTGGTTGGGGTGTGAAGGGGAAAATTGGGGATATTTGGGGAAATGACGCCAAAATGAGGCAAAATCAGGGGTAGGACGAGCAAAATTGGGCAAGAGTCTCCTTTGCTGATCGGGCGAAAAGCATACTGTTCTCAGTATGTTCTAATTAAAAAGCTGAATCAACGACTCAGCGGCGCGGGCGAGTCTCGATCCAGACCGGCGTTGCCAGCGGGGGTTGGCGCGTTGCATTGCCCGCGAGATCGTCGAGCTGGTCGCTCACCCAGCCGATATTATCCGCCCGCCATAATGCGGGGGACAAATCGAGCCCGCCGCCGCGCACCATTGCGGGCGAGAGCCACAGTTGGTCGTGGAGCAAATCCGCGTCCGAAACGAGGATCGCCCGTCCCTTGCCCACCGCACAATCCGCCCGCACCCCGCGGAGGCTAATTTCGCAGCGCACGCCCTCGCCGCCAGCCTTGCGCGCGAACACCCCGGCCGCCACCAGATGGAGCCTTTGCCCGCCATCATTGAGCGTCAGGAGCGGGCTTTCCGGTCCATTGGCCGGAAGCACAAGATCAAGCCCCCAATGGTCGAGCATAGGGGTGAGCAGGCTCGTAATCGGCGGGTTGCGCGGATCACCCAGCGCGTGGGGCGGCTCCCAGGCGAGGAACGCATCGGCGAGGATCAACGCCTTGCCGCCGCGCCTCAGCCAATCATCGAGCGCCACCAGTTCCGCCGGAGCCATCGCCTTGGGATGTGCCAGCAGCAACACGCCCGGCTTTGGCAAGCTTTCGGGCGTTGCTGCATCAATCACATCGACCGCAAAGCGTTGTTTGAGCGCCACCAAAGCGGGAGCAGGCGCGCCGCCGTCGAGCGTCAACTTGCCCTTGGTCAAGCCGTCCTCTCCCTCGCCCCAGACCAGCGGCAAGCCGGTCATCAGTGTCAGAGGCGCTTGGCCCGGCGGCGGCGCATAAGCCTTGCGCACCGCAAACCCCGCACACAGGGCAACGACCAGCGCCAGGGCCAGCGTCGCAACCCATAATGCCGCCGTGGCAAACCGTCCTCCGCCCGGCCAGCGCGCCCGTACCCGCCCGACCAGCCAATCACACGCCACCATCCAGCCAAGGCTCACCACGCCAAGCACCAGATGCTGCATCCACCCCATCCGCTCGCCCAGCATGGCGGTTGCAAACAGGCCGATAAGGCCAACCACCGCCACCAATCCGGCATAAAAGCCGAGCCTTAACCGCCGCGATTGCCCCGCCAGCATCAGCACCGGAAGCGTCAGCGTCACGATCCGCGGCGCTATGGCCAGCAGCGGATCAAGCCGTTTGTCGATCAGCCAGCCCGTCCAGGGCGTCGTCACCAACAACTCGGCAAGGGTGAAAATCACAAGCGCCGTAGCGAGGCGGCGGTTGATACTCATCGCCGTTTATTGCGCGGGAGACTGCTGCGGCACGGACGCTGCCGGAAGATCGGGGACCCGTTCGCCCGGCCTGATATCGGGAAGCGCACCATTGCCTGTCACCTGCCTCGCGTTAGGCTGTGTCGGCACCGGAATATGTTCGGAGGTGACTGCCTTGTTGTCCGCCGCCGGTGCCGGTTGCACGCCCAGTTCGGACAAGGGCTCGGATGGCGCCTTGCCGGTGGTTTCCGTCACAGCGGTGCCATTTTCGGCGGTACCCGGAACGATGTTGCGATCACTCAAAATCCCTGCCAGCACGACCAGCAGGATCACCGCCGCAAGGCCGATGCCGCCAATCTGCAAGCGACGATATTGTTCTAAAGAGCGTGGTGCCATCTTCAAGATTCTGCCCTATTTCGCGCCGCTTGCCAAGCCGGTCTCTGCGCCCGAACCGCCGCTCGCCGCCAGCCCCTTCTCCGCCCGCCAGTCCGGATTGAACAGCGTCGACAAATAGCGAAAGCCCGTATCAGCCAAGATCGTCACAATCCGCTTGCCCGGTCCAAGCTCGCGCGCCAAGGCCATTGCGCCCGCCACATTGATGCCGGACGAAAGCCCGACGCACAGCCCTTCTTCCCGCAACAGCGCCTCAACCACCGCCAGCCCTTCCGCGTCGGAAATGCGGAACTGGGTGTCAATCGGCGCGCCTTCGAGGTTGCCGGTGATGCGCCCCTGCCCGATGCCCTCCGCCACGCTATTGCCCTCGGCGCGCAATTCCCCGCAGGCATAATAATTATACAGCGCCGCCCCGTGCGGGTCGGTGAGCGCGATGGTCACATTTTCGTCCTTCGCCTTCAGGCCCAGGCCGACCCCCGCAATCGTGCCGCCAGTCCCCGCCGCACAGGTAAAGCCGTCAATCCGCCCATCCATCTGCGCCCAGATTTCCTCCGCCGTGCCGTGGATATGCGCCTTGCGGTTGGCGATATTGTCGAACTGGTTGGCCCAGATCGCATTATCGGTCTCCTCGGCAATCCGCCGCGAGGTGTGGACGAAATGCCCCGGATTGGCATAGGGCGCGGCGGGCACCAGCACCAATTCGGCCCCCAGCGCAATCAGCGTATCCTTCTTCTCCTGGCTCTGCGTTTCGGGCATGACGATGATCGTCTTATAGCCCTTGGCATTGCCGACCAGCGCGAGACCGATGCCGGTATTGCCCGCCGTTCCTTCAACAATCGTACCGCCCGGTTTGAGCAAGCCCTTCGCTTCGGCATCCTCGACAATATAGAGCGCGGCGCGATCCTTGATCGAAGCCCCGGGGTTGGCAAATTCGCACTTGGCGAAAATCTCGCACCCCGTCGCCGCACTGGGCCCGGCAAGGCGCACCAGCGGCGTATTGCCGATAAGCTTGATACTATTGGCGACAGGAGATGGAACAACTGTTGTAATCATGGCGCCTCATCTACGCCAAGCATGGGGAGCCGCGCAACCGCGCGCTTGTTTGCGGCACGCAAGCAAAGCTTTGTTGGGGAGCCAGCGCCATAGAGCCCCGACCAATGGCCAGACTCCCAAATGGGCCGACACAAGATGTGGTGGTCACCGGCCATAAAAATATGTTGGAAAATATACACCGCAGATATCCGCCAAAAACGCCTCCTTACGTTCCTAAAGTTCCTAGACTTTGATCAATTGCGCACCCCCTATATATAGAAAACGCACCGTTCGGCACGAGACCTTTCCGGCATGACGGCTGCCCCCGTATGGGGGCCGACCGGCATGAGAATAGCGAAAACGACGCCCAGACAATTTCAAAGAGCCGCAGGCTCTAAAGCCAGCCGCAAGATGCTATACCCAGTGTTTGGCCAAGGCTGACACACGCGCAACCTGTAGGACAGCAAAATCGACAAGGGTGGGATTTTCTTTGTAATGGGTTCTTGGTGGCCCGGTACGCATTGGTTCATGCGGAGGCGCGGAGGCGCGGAGGCGCGGAAGGGGATTGCGGCATTGCTGCGCTATCACAACAAGGCCTCCCCAACCCCGACGTCATCCCCAACGTCATCCCCGACCTGATCGGGGATCCATCAACGGACGCTTGAAATCGGGACGGCGTTAGTTGGTGTAGCAATGTCGAGAGTTTTGCGAAGGTAGCGCGCGCATAACGGCCACATTATTTCGCGCAGAGGCGCAGAGGGTGTAGAGCGAACGTTACCCGATAACCTCCGCGCCTCTGTGCCTCTGGGTAAACGAATTGAATCAATTAAGTAGAGTGTCACCAAACCTTCATTTGGATTTTAGAGCTGGAAATCACTACGTCGGCACATTATCGCAGGCGCGAATACTAAGGGGCCTCCAGCCGATGCTTACAGATGACCAAATTGACGCTGCCAAACAGGGATTCCGCTACGATCATCCCAGCGACGTTTTGCACGAACACAATGATTGCATCCGCATTGCCTATGAGTGGCTGGATGCTCAGAACGTGCGGGCTACGCCGAGCAAAAAATTCCGCCCACTAAAGCACATTATTGAGAAATGGGCCGGTCGCTACATCTCGCGATCAGACGTCGAGATCGCCGCTTCCATGCACCCGCATATCCGGGGGAAGTATCCCGACTTCAATTTGAGCGCTCGGCTGGTCCGTCCCTCTGATAACCGGCTGGAGGGTATCGGCGAGGCGCTGACTCAAGACTATCGAGACCGGCTGGACCCGAAAACCTACGCGCTTAGCGAAGACGCTTGAGGTGACGTTACCACACTAATTACGGCGACAGGTGCGAAAACGCCAACCCATAAACCCAAGTCACCCCTTCAATTATACGCACAACCGCCAGCCTAACCTCGCCTTCCCTAATGCGAAGTTATCATTCGCATCCGCCCTAACAAGTCACCCCCCTACCCCGCCATCGGCTCCGGGGTTGCCTCCTCAATCACCGGCAGTTTGATCAGCAGCGCGCAGAGGCAGGCCCAGCTGGTGCCGAAAAGCCATCCGCCGAGGCGTCGCTGGGCCAATGGACGCCCAAGGCGACGCGCGAGATGCCGACCAGCGTGGTGATCGTGATCGCCGCCGCGAGAATGTAGATTTTGGTCGTCGTCCGCCGTTCGACGCGCATCAGCAGCACCGCGAGGGTCAGATAGACGATCGCGCTGTTGGCCGCGTGGCCGCTCGGGAAACTGGGGGAATGTTCATAGACCAGCGGGTCGACCAAAGTCGGACGCACCCGCCCGAATTGCAGCTTGAGCAACGCCACTAGGATCGCCCCGGTGATCGGCGCTCCGGCGGTCAGTAGCGCGATGCGATAGGCGCGGCGGGTCAGGGCAAACAGCATCGCGCCGATGATGACAATAGTGAGGATCGTCGCGCTCCCCAGGCTGGTCAGATCGAGCATGGTCTGTTTCAGCCAGGGCGGCCCGATCATTTCATTGAGCGCACCGGGCTTGCGGAACCACAGGAGGATCGTGCGGTCAAAATGCCCGAGCTCGCCCTCGCCAATTTCCGACCATAGCCACAGCAGCAACGCGCCCGACGCAGAAATCAGTCCCATCGGCAATAACAGCCGCACGGGCAAGCTTTTGCCGAGCAACGCCGGCTTGAGGTTCGCAAAGAGCATGGACGCGGCATGGAACCGAATGTGCGCGCGCGCAAGGGATAAGGGTTATGGGACGACCCGGCTTTCCAGCGCGTTCACCTGAGGGTCCTAGCCCTGGCCCCTTGCGGATGCTTTGCATCCTCCTCCCCATCATAGATGGGGTGGTTGACCACCACCCTTACCCGACTACCGGCCTTGCGCGCTCGGCCTCACATTGGGATTCAACGCAGCTGGCTGTCCTTGCTGCCTCTGCGATTGATTCCGCTCAACACCGGACGCGCGTCCCGTTCTCCCTGGCAGGTCACGCATGTCCGCACCCCGGGAATGGCGCTGCGACGCCGCGCAGGAATTTCTTCGCCGCAGATGTCGCATTCGGTGCTACCTTCGCCGGAAGGCAAGCGGGAACGCGCCGCCGACACCGCGTCCATGATCGTCGCGTCGATCTGATCCTGCACGGCACTATCGGGTGCCCATCCATTTGCCATCGCTGTAAACTCCTTAATCCCGGGCGAACGGTACCGGGACAGTCCAATATAGGGTGTTTTTCGCTGGTTTAAAGAATGGGTGGATGGGAGGTTTAGGCCGATTTTATTCTGGGCACGGCGGCAAGGCACAGGGGTATTCGACCTATCCAAAGACTTGCCCCTCCGGATGCATCGCATCCTCCTCCCCATCACAGATGGGGTGGTGCGGTGCGCTCTAATCCCGCCGCCCCAGCGAACTCCTCCTCCCCATCTGTGATGGGGAGGGCGATGCGTTAGCATCGGGAGGGGCACGATCACCACAAGCGGAAAGGCGGAAGGATATCTCATCGCGCCCTCCCCGCCCTCCTTCCGCCGCCCGCCCCGCCCATCCGCACCATTTCTGCGGCCAATCGTCTTGCAAAGGTGATTATATATCATTACAGGGACGCATCTATACTGTTTCCGGAGACTTTCGTCTTGTCCTTTCCTCCCCTGCCCCTTTCCGTGCCCGCTCATTCGCGCAGCCTCGCCGCATTGCTCGTCACCGCCGCCACTTTTGCGCTGGCTGCCCCCGCTGCGGCGCAGACTACCCCGCCGCCTGCGGACCACAGCCATCAGCCTCAACCAGCGGATGATTTCCACAATGATGATGCGATCATCGTGACCGGGAAATATGTGAAGCAGCTTGATGTGCTCGCGGGCGTATCGGTGATCGGCGGCGAAAAGCTCGCGCAGGATATCCGCCCGCAGATTGGCGACAGCCTGACCAAGCTGCCGGGCGTATCCGCGACCAGCTTTACCCCCGGTGCCTCGCGTCCCGTGCTGCGCGGCTTTCAGGGCGAGCGCGTGCGCGTTTTGACCGACGGCATCGGTTCGATCGACGTGTCCAACACCTCGGCTGACCATGCGGTGACGATTGACCCGTTGACCGCCGAGCGCATAGAGGTGCTGCGCGGCCCCGCCGTACTGCTTTACGGAAGCTCGGCGATGGGCGGCGCGGTCAATGTGCTCGACCGCCGTATCCCGCGCAAAATTCCCGAAAACCCCGCGCATATCGATGCGCTCGCAACCTATGGCAGCGCGGCCAATGAACGCAGCATCGGCGCATCGCTCGACGTGCCTTTGGGCAAGCAGCTCGTCTGGCATGTCGATGGCACCTATCGCAAAACCAATGATATGCGCGTCGGCGGCTATGTCTATTCGCCGCAATTCCGCGCCGCGCTGACCGAACTGGGCGATGAGGCCACCGCCGAAGGCGAGACCGAAGAAGCCGCCGAGGCTTATGCCGCCGCGGGCCTCAAGCGCCGTCTCCCCAACAGCGCGACCGAAACCAAAAGCTTCGGCACCGGCCTCGCGCTGGTCAATGATGGCGGCAGTCTGGGCTTTTCGGTCGGCTATTATGACACCAATTATGGCGTCCCCGAACGGCCCATGCTCGAACATCACCATGATGCGGGCGGGCATGAACATGGCGCGGTCACCATCGGCATGAAGCAATGGCGCGCCGATCTGCGCGGCGAGGTAGAAGCCAATGGCAGCTTCATCGACGCGATCCGCGTGCGGGCGGGCTTTGCCGATTATAAGCATACCGAATTTGAAGGCGGCGAGGTTGGCACGACCTTTTATAATCAGGGGATTGAGGGCCGGTTGGAACTCGCCCAGACCAAGCGCGACGGCTGGACCGGCTCCAGCGGCATCCAATATTTCCACCGCGACATGAGCGCGGTCGGCGATGAAGCCTTCATCCCGCCTAATGCTACCGAGCAGATCGGCGTCTTCACGCTGCAGGAAATCGAGCGCGGCGCTTTCGGGGTCGAAGGCTCGCTGCGCTATGAACATAGCCGCGTCGCCGCGCCCTCGATCGAACAATCCCGCCGCTTCGACACGCTGTCGGGCGCGCTCGGCCTGTCCTACAAGGTCGATCCCGATATCAAGATCGGCGCCAATGTGACCCGCGCCGTGCGCGCGCCTTCCGCCGAAGAATTATTCGCCGATGGCCCGCACGTCGCGACGCAAAGCTATGAACGCGGCAACCCGCTGCTCAAGACCGAAAAAAGCTGGGGCGGCGAGCTTTATGTGCGGGTCGACAAGCCCGATTTCACCGCCGCGCTCACCGGCTATGGCACCAGGTTCAACGATTATATCTATGATGTCGCGACCGGCGACACGATCGATGACTTGCCGGTGTTCCAATATATCCAGCGCGATGCGACCTATTATGGCTTCGAGGCTGAAGCGAGCCTGACCTTCGCCCACACGCGCGACTGGTCGTTCCTCGTCGATGGCGTCGCCGATTATGTCCATGCCAGCGTCAAAAACAGCGATGGCAGCAAGTCGGCGATCCCGCGCATCCCGCCTCTGCGCCTCCTTGGGGGCCTGGAAGCGCAGAGCGAGGCGTTCGATGGCCGGATCGAGGTCGAGCACAGCTTTGCGCAGAACCGCGTCGGCGCGTTTGAAACGCCGACCGCCGACTTTACCATGGTCAACGCCTCGCTCGCCTGGCGACCGATGGGCAAGTCGGGCGGGGTCACGCTGATGCTGTCGGGCAATAATCTGTTCAACGTCGAAGCCCGCCGCGCGGCGAGCTTCACCAAGGATTATGTGCCAATGTCGGGCCGCGATCTGCGCGCCACGGTGCGGCTGAGTTTCTGACCCTCACAGGGACGATGAAGCGGAAAAAAGATTCATTTTTTGAAAATGGGCGGGAACCAATGCGACGCTCGGGCTTTATATAGTTCGGATGGCGCATTTAGCCCCCCGCTCTCGCCATCCAGATATATGGGCCCGACGCTGCTTCCTCCCCCTTTTGTAAGCACGTCGGGCCTATTTTTTTGCCTGAAGTTGGTACGCCCGACCCGCTCTTCCCCCGCTCCACCCTCCCTTCCAGGGAGGGTCAAAAGGCGATAGCCTTTTGGGGTGGGTAAATCTTAGACTGGCGCGCGCTTTTGACGTTTTACCCACCCCGAAAATCGTTGCACGATTTTCGACCCTCCCTTGTGAGGGAGGGTGGCGGATGGGCTTCCCCCCTCCCGCTTGCGGGAGGGCAACGGAGCCTTGGGCCGCAAGGCCCTTAGGCGAGTGGGGTGGGCGGTTGCGCGCGCAAACCTGTTGCGAATATTCCCACCCCGTACCCCTCCCGCTTGCGAGAGGGGAGAGATGCCTCAGCCCTCTGTCACCGCCTTCTTGCCACCCGTAATCCGGATCGCAATGAGGGCGACTTCGTAGAGCAAACATAAGGGAATCGCGAGCATCAGCTGGCTGATCGGGTCCGGCGGGGTGGCAACCGCGGCAATCGCGAAGGCCGCAACAATCATGTAGCGGCGCGCGCCTTTCAATTGGTCGTAGGTCACAATCCCCGAGCGTTCGAGCAGCATCACCAAAATCGGCAGCTGGAACGCAATGCCGAACGCCATTACGAACTGCATGATGAAGGTGAGGTAATTGCCGATGGCCGGGAGCGCTTCGCGTTCGACGCCGCCCAAATCGCCCTGAAATCCGAGCAGGAAATGCAGCGCGGTCGGAATGACGAAATAATAAGCCAGCGCCGCCCCGCCCAGAAACAGCACGGGGGTCGCGAACAGAAAGGGCAGCAGCGCCTTCTTCTCATTTTTGTAGAGGCCCGGAGCGACAAATTTCCAGATCTGCATCGCGATCACCGGAAAGGCGAGCATACAGGCCGCGAACAACGCAACCTTCACCTGCACGAAAAAGGCTTCGAAAATCTGGGTATAGATGAGCTTGCCCTGCCCCGCTTTAAGCAGCGGCTGGACGAGAAAGGCAAAGATGGTGTCAGCAAAATAGAAGCAGCCCAGAAACGCCACCAGCAACGCGGCGAGCGACCATAAGAGGCGGCGGCGTAATTCGATCAGGTGGTCGAGCAACGGCGCCTTGCTCTGGTCGATTTCATCGTCCGGCAGCGGGGCGTAAGGCGCGCCCGCAGGCTCGCCGGAAAATTCGGGAGGCGGATCGGTCAGCGCGTTCACGGGAGCGGCTTGTCGTCGGAAAAGGGCAAGGCGGGCTGGCTGTCCGGCGCGGACTGGGCTGGCGGCGGCGCATCCGCAGGGCGCGGCCCCCGTTCGTCGTGGAAACCCGGATTAGTGTCACGCATCGCGGGGGTCATATCGCCAGCATCGGGAAATTCGGCCATGATGCGGCGGTTCTGCTCCTCCCACTCCTTCTTCAGTTCTTCAAGCTCGGCCTCGCGCACCATATTATCGACGCCCGCGCGGAAATGCGCCGCCATGCGCCGCGCTTTCCCTACCCAGTTGCCGACAAAGCGCATCGCTTTGGGCAAATCCTTGGGTCCGATCACCACCAGCGCGACGATCGCCACGACGAGCAGTTCGGTGGGCGCAATATCAAACATTTAAGCTGCGGCGCTTCCGCTTGGGCGTCAGATACGCGGATCGTGCGGCGGCACCGGCTGACCATCGATGGTGGTCTGCGCCGGAGTTTGTTGCGACGGCTGGGCCGATTGGTTGTCGATGCGCGGGGGCACATTGGTGGTCGATGCGGGCGGCCCATCATCTTCGGCCATGCCCTTTTTGAATTCCTTGAGGCCCTTGGCGACATCGCCCATCATGCCGGAAAAGCGGCCTTTTCCGAACAACAACATGACAACAAGGCCGAGGATCAGCCAGTGCCAGATGCTCATACTACCCATGATAAATCTCCGCGAGCCGCGCGCGATTGCGCCGCTCTTGCACCCCATCTAGTCACTCTCGTCCTGATTTTCCAGTTCGGATTCGAGGTCAAGCTGCTCCATCGCCGCATCAACGGGGTCGAGGAGACCCGCTGCACGCAGGTCGTCAATGCCCGGAAGGTCGCGGCGCGAGGATAGGCCGAAATGCGTCAGAAACTCCGGCGTGGTCTTGTAGATGAGCGGGCGGCCCGGGACTTCGCGGCGACCGGCGGGGCGGACCCAGCCTGCCTCCATCAGCACATCCAGCGTGCCCTTGGAGGTCTGCACCCCGCGGATCGCCTCTATTTCCGCGCGGCTGACGGGTTCATGATAAGCGACAATGGCGAGCACCTCCATGCCCGCACGGGTCAGCGTGCGCGGTTCTTCGCGTTCGCGGCGGAGGAGATAGGCAAGGTCGGCGGGGGTCTGAAAATGCCACCGCCCACCGCGCTCGACCAGTTCGATGCCGGTCCCGGCATGGCGCTCCTGGATCGCGCTGAGCGCGGCCTTGAGATCGCCTTGCTCGCCGACATAGGCTTCAAGATCGGTGCGCGACATGGGCTTGTCGGCGGCGAACAGCGTCGCCTCTACGCCGCGTTCATAATCGGAGATCATCAATCAATCCTCCCCGCTCGCGGGGAGGTGGCGCGCCCGAAGGGCGTGACGGAGGGGGCTCTCCGCCAGCACAGCGTTGGCGGAGAGCCCCCTCCACCATGCTGCGCATGGTCCCCCTCCCCGTTCCGGGGAGGAATTACTAGCGCATTGCACCGAGCCATCACCCCGCCGCCCTTAAATAGAGCGGCGCAAAGGCCTCATCCTGCCGCAACGACAGCTTTCCCATCCTTGCCAATTCCAGCGCCGCCACAAAGCTCGATGCCAGTGCGGATTTGCGCAGTTCGCCTTCAAACTCGGGCGGCAGAAATTGTTCGAGCGAGGTCCATTCCAAATGCACGCCGATCAACCGGCTGACCCGCGCGATGGCCGCATCGAGCGTCATCACCGGACGGCGCGCAACCATATGGACGACCGGCGCGGTCCGCACCTTAACCTGCCCATAGGCGCTCAAAAGATCATAGAGCGAGCATTCCCAGCGCGCCTTCTTGACGGTGCGCAGGCCCTGCGGCGCACCATTGGCGAACACATCGCGGCCCAGCCGGTCGCGGCCCATCAGCCGCGCGCCCGCATCGCGCATCGCATTCAAGCGCTGGAGGCGTAACTGCAGCCGCAGCGCCAGTTCCTCGGGTGATGGATCAACCGTCGGGTCCTTGGGCAGCAGCAGGCCCGATTTCAAATAAGCGAGCCACGCTGCCATCACCAGATAATCGGCGGCGATCTCCAGCTTCAGCGCCCGCGCGCCTTCGATATAAGAGAGATATTGTTCGACCAGTTCGAGGATCGAAATCTGCTTCAAATCGACCTTCTGGTTGCGCGCGAGCGCGAGCAGCAAGTCGAGCGGCCCTTCCCAGCCATCAAGGTTCAGTTGCAGCACATCCTCGGCGGCGATGCGACCGGTCTCGATATCCTCTTCAAACAGGGTGATGCTGGTCATCGCCGCCCTTAGGCGACCGCGAGCAGCGCGTCGCGCTTGGCCATCAGTTCGGCCAAGGGCGGCAGCTCACGGCGCTGGCCCCCGATCATCGCCATTGCGCGGTCGAGCCGGTCGCGGCTTTCCGGGCGAATCTCGGGAAGACGCTCGGCCATTTCGACCATCTCGTTCATCCGGCCCCAGCAGTTGAGCGCCAGGTCACAGCCCGCCTCGACCACGCCGACCGCGCGATCCGGCACGCTGCCCGACAGCGCCTGCATGTCGAGGTCATCCGACATGAGGAGGCCATCGAAGCCGATGCGTCCGCGGATGATCTTTTCGATGACGATGGGCGAAAGGCTCGCCGGGCGCTCCTTGTCCCATGCGGTATAGACGACGTGCGCGGTCATCCCCATCGGCGCGGTCTTGAGCGCGGCAAAGGGCGCAAGGTCCTGCTGCAATTCATGGTCGGACGCGGTCACCACCGGCAATTCCTTGTGGCTATCGACCGTGGCGCGGCCATGTCCCGGCATATGCTTGACGACGCCCATCACGCCGCCGGCCAGCAGGCCATCGAGAATACCGCGACCGATCGCTGCAACGCGCATCGGGTCCATGCCGAGGCAGCGGTCGCCCATGATCGGGTCGGCATCGGGCTGACGCACGTCGAGCAGGGGGAGGCAGTTTACCGTGATGCCGACCTCGTGGAGAATATTGGCGAGCGCCTGCGCATTGACGCGCGCGGCTTCGATGGCGCTGGCAGGCGCGGTCTCATAAAGCGCATCAAACACGCCGCCAGCAGGGAATTCGGGCCAGACCGGTGCCTTCATGCGCGCCACGCGCCCGCCCTCCTGATCGATCAGGATCGCCACATCATCGCGGCCGTGAAGATCGCGCAGTTCATCGGTGAGGGCGCGGACCTGATCCTTGCTCGCGATATTGCGCCCGAACAGAATGTAGCCCGCAGGCTCCGCTTCTTTGAAAAAAGCGCGTTCCTCGCTGGTCAACCGTTCGCCCGACATACCGAAAATTACCGGCTTCATGCCTCACCCTTATCTTATCATGATGAACGCCGAGCTTAGCAAAAAGGGCAGGCCCCGCAAACCGGTGCCCGCCCCTTTCGTCGTGATTTTAACAGTTTATACGGCACTGTTGCCGATTTAGCGCACCACCATGCAATTTTGCCCGGCGGCGCTCATCTTGGCGCAGATATCCGCCGCCTCGGCCTTGCTGCCGACCGACGCGCGCAGGCGATAGACGGTGCCGCCGCCCACGGTTGCGGCGGTGACGGTGTGGCTCGCCCCGCTCAAAAAGCCGAAGCGCTTGGCCATGCCCTTCCAGGCATTATTGGCAACTGCCTGCGAATCGAACGCGCCGAGCTGGACCACGCCGCCGCCAGTCGCAGCAGGCGTAGCGGGCGTTGCGGGTTCCGCCGTTGCGACCGCCTTCGCCGCCGGAGCCGTCGCGGCAGCCGCTTTGGGAGCGCCTGCTTTTGGCGTTATGACGTCATCGCCGGGTGCGGGCTTGACGAGGGGCGCATCGGCTTTGGCCGCGGTCGCCGGGGTTTCCGGAGCCTTGGTCGGATCAATCTTGCCATCAACCTCGCCGCCTTCGCTGGTCTTATAGCTTGCATCGCCTTCGCCCTGGAACTGCTTGGCACCGGGATCAGCGGGCGCGACCTTATAGTCGCCTGCCTGCGCCGTAATCAGTTCAGCCTCGCCATTGGACGCAGCCGACCGGCTCTGCATCCACCAGATGCCGCCGACCAGCAGCGCGAGCGCGCCAAGCCCGCCCAGCACCAGGCCGATCAGCCGTCCGGGTGAAACCGCCGTTTCATTATCGTCATTGTCAACCGCTTCCAGCCAGGGCAGCCGGTCTTCGTCGTCCAGCGCCAGCGTATCGGTGGGCGCTTCCCCGCGCTCATAGCTATTCATCACTGCATCTCCTCGACCGCCTCGACGCCCATCAGGGCGAGGCCGTTCCTGATCACTTGCCCGATTTGCGCGGCCAAGAAAAGCCTGCTCGCGGTGATGACCGGATCATCGGCGAGGATCATACGCAGCTCCGGCTTGTCATTGCCCATATTATAGAGGCTGTGGAACGCAGCGGCGAGATCATTGAGATAGAAAGCCACCCGATGCGGCTCGCGATTGGCAGCGGCGGCATCAACGATGCGCGGATATTGCGCCGCGAGTTTGACCAGCGCAAGTTCATCGACATTGAACCGTGCAAGGTCAACCGTGCCAAGGTCGATCCCCGCCTCTTCCGCCTTCCGGTGCAGCGAGCGGATGCGCGCATGGGCATATTGCACATAGAATACCGGATTGTCCTTGGAGGCCTCGACCACCTTGGCAAAGTCGAAATCCATCTGCGCATCGGCCTTGCGCGTGAGCATGGTGAAGCGCACCACATCCTTGCCGACTTCCTCGACGACCTCGGCGAGCGTCACGAAATTGCCCGCGCGCTTGGACATTTTGACGGGCTCGCCGTCACGCAGCAACCGCACCATCTGCACCAGCTTCACGTCGAAACGCGTCTTGCCGCTCGTGAGTGCCGCAACCGCCGCCTGGATGCGCTTGACCGTGCCTGCATGGTCGGCGCCCCAAATGTCGATGAGTTCGTCCGAGGCTTGCGCCTTTTGATAATGATAAGCGAGGTCCGCGCCGAAATAAGTCCAGCTGCCATCCGATTTCTTGATCGGGCGGTCCTGGTCATCACCGAATTGGGTTGAGCGAAACAGCGGCAGTTCGACCGGCTCCCAATCTTCGGGCGTTTCGCCCTTGGGTGCTTCGAGCATGCCGTCATAAACCAGATCATGCTCGCGCAGCCATTTTTCCGCCGCCTCGGGCTTCCCCGCCGCCTGCAATTCGGCTTCGGAGGAAAACAGGTCATGGGTGATGCCGAGTTGCTTCAAGTCCGCCTTGATCATCACCAGCATGGCCGCGACCGCTTCCTTGCGGAACAGAGCGAGCCATTCGCTTTCGGGCGCGGCGACATATGTGTCGCCATATTCGCGGGCGAGTTCAGCCCCCACCGGTTTCAGATAATCGCCGGGGTAGAGCCCTTCAGGGATCTCGCCAATGTCTTCGCCAAGCGCTTCGCGATACCGCAAATGGGCGGAACGTGCGAGCACATCGACCTGCCCGCCCGCATCATTGACATAATATTCGCGCGTGACCGTGTGGCCGATCGCTTCGAGCAAGGTCGCGAGCGCATCGCCGACGACCGCCCCCCG
The DNA here is from genome assembly GCA_023458055.1 of Pseudomonadota bacterium. Taxonomy (GTDB): domain Bacteria; phylum Pseudomonadota; class Alphaproteobacteria; order Sphingomonadales; family Sphingomonadaceae; genus JAFAFE01. Next base: position 193,414 of record JAEXAW010000078.1, on the reverse strand, counting down.
GCAATGGCCCATATGCATCGGCCCGGTCGGGTTGGCCGAGACATATTCGACATTGACCGAAACGCCCTTGCCTTTGTCGGACGTGCCATAGCCGCTGCCAGCCGCATGGATCGCCTCCAGTTCGCCGGTCCAGCTTGCGGGCGCGAGGCGCATATTAATAAAGCCCGGCCCGGCAATCTCGACCGTCTCGACCTCGCCGATCTTTTCAAGTTCAGCCTTGAGGGCCTCCGCCAACGCGCGCGGATTGGTCCCCGCGCCTTTTGCGAGCACCATCGCCGCATTGGTCGACAAGTCACCATGCGAAGCATCGCGCGGCGGCTCGACCGTCACATTGCCGCGCGGCAACCCGGCAGGCAGCGTACCCCCCTGCTCAAGCGCATCCAGCGCAGCGTTGATATGATCAGCAAAACGAACGTAGAGGGTCATGGCAATCCAACAAAAAGCATAAAAAAATATCAGGAATCGACGCGGCGCTTTACGCGCTGCGGCGTCGTTTGACCAGTAGCCCCACAAGCAAGGCGATCACCGACCAGAACGCCCAATCGGCGAAGAAATAGGGCCAGCGCATAATGTCTTCGCCGCCGAACAGCATGAGCAGGCTTACATCATTGCCCGGTGAAAGCCCCCAATGGTCGACCCCGTAAGCGAGGGGGTAGCCCGCCACCAGTTGGTCACACATACCCGCATCGGTGTCGCACGGCATGGTCTCGCGCCGCATCACCCAGATGGTGAGGAGCGTCAACGCCAGTCCGCTCGGCGTCATCGCACGCCCCCTTACCGCGTCGCGTTATATTGCAATTGCGCGTCGGTGAGTTGGAAGCCGACCAGCAGTTCGAAGCTCGCTTTGGCGACCGCGGCTTTGACTTCGGGGTCGGCCATCGGGTCGAGGGCGGCATCGGCTTCACCGGCCTTGCGGCGGCGGGTGATCTTGTCCTGAATTTCAGGGGGCAGCGTCGCGGCGGCCTTGTCGATAAACGCCGCCGCCTTGGCACTCGCCTGTGCGCGGGTCTGTCCTTCGGCAAAGTTCAGCGTGACCTCACCGAGCCGCTTCGACACAACGAAGGTTCCGCCCTGCACTACGGTCGAATAATAAGGCAGCGTCACCTGCCGCGCCGGGCCAGCGTTGCGGCGGGTGCCAAGCACATCAAATGTCGCGACGCTATAAATTTTCTCGCCCTGATCATTGCACGCAGGCCGCACATTGGTGATTGAGGCAACCACATCAATCGCGCGGGAATCAACGCTGGTAGCGGGATCGAACAGGGTAACATCGCCGGTATAGAGCGGAACCCCGACGGCCGGGCAAGCCGAACGGCTGGCGGTAATGCCGACGCCCGATTGGATGTCGATCTCGCCGGTGCGGGCACAACCGCTTAGCGCCAGCGCCAATGCGGCAACGGCAAGCGTTTGGGAAATGAGCGAACGGCGGGGCGTAAAATGCGGCATAACGGTCTGGTCGTCCTTGAAAGCGGTGGCGCTTGATTGCGGCTTCTTATCGGCGGACTGCACCGTGCGCAACCATTAGACTTTATCTCTGGCCTTAGCTAAAGCGCGGGACAAGATGACTGCACCGTTAACACCGCCCGCTGACACGCCCTCCACCCCCTTGCCGCCGCTCAAATTGCGCATCGCTGCGCCGCGCGGCTTTTGCGCCGGAGTCGACCGCGCGATCACCATTGTCGAGCTCGCGCTCGAAAAATATGGCGCGCCCGTCTATGTCCGCCACGAGATCGTCCACAATAAATATGTCGTCGATGCACTGAAGCAAAAGGGCGCGGTGTTCGTCGAGCATCTCTCCGAAGTGCCCGACGATGTGCCGGTCGTATTCAGCGCGCATGGCGTCCCCAAGGCGGTTCCGGCCAAGGCCGAAGAGCGCGGGCTTTTCTATCTCGATGCGACCTGTCCCCTGGTCTCCAAGGTCCACCGTCAGGCCGAACGTAATGTCGAGGCGGGGCGGCATATCATCTTTGTCGGCCATGCCGGGCACCCCGAGGTGATCGGTACGATGGGACAGGTTCCCGAAGGCTGGATGACGCTGGTCGAAACGGTCGAAGATGTGGACGCGCTCGTCATCCCGGACGAAAACAACCTCGCCTTTCTCACCCAGACGACCTTGTCGGTCGATGATACGGCGGCCATTGTTGCGGCGCTACAAAGCCGCTTTCCCGCCATCGTCGGCCCCAAGGGCGAGGATATCTGCTATGCCACCTCCAACCGGCAGGCGGCGGTCAAGGCGATTGCCGCCGAATGCGAGGTGGTGCTGGTGATCGGCGCACCCAATAGCAGCAATTCGGTGCGCCTGAGGGAATGCGCCGAACGCGAAGGCGCGCGCGCCTATCTCATCGGCCGCGCGGCGGATATTGATTTTGGCTGGCTGGAAGGCGTCACTACGCTTGGGCTGACCGCAGGGGCGTCGGCCCCCGAAATATTGGTGCGCGAGGTGATCGACCTCCTCGGCACCCATTTCGCCGTGAGCGAAGAAACGGTAGAAACCGCGCAGGAGAAGATGGTCTTCAAACTGCCGCGCAGTCTGGTGGAAGAGGCGTGAGGGAGCTCAAGACCTACCTCAACTCCTCCCCGGAACGGGGAGGGGGACCATGCGCAGCATGGTGGAGGGGTCCCACCTATCGGCCAGCGCAGCGCCTGCGGAAAGGTGGGCCCCCTCCGTCACGCCTTCGGCGCGCCACCTCCCCGTCCCGGGGAGGATTTAATCGCGGCAGGCAAATCTGATGGCCGTCTATACCCAGGTCAGCGCCGAGGCCATGTCGGCCTTTCTCGCGCGCTATGATGTCGGCGAACTGCGCGTCGCCAAGGGGATTGCGGAAGGGGTCGAGAACAGCAATTATCTCGTCGAAACCACCACCGGACGGTTCATCCTGACGCTTTATGAAAAGCGCGTCGATGAAGCCGACCTGCCCTTTTTCATTGCGCTGCTCGATCATCTCGCGGCCAAAAATTGCAAGGTGCCGCGCTTCATCCCGGATCGCCAGGGCGCGCGCCTCCAGAAACTGGCGGGAAGGCCCGCCTGCCTGATCGAATTTCTCCCCGGCATTTCGGTGACCGAACCGACCCCGCTACAATGTCAGGCCGCCGGGCAAGCGCTCGCTCGCCTCCACCATGCGGTCGTCGATTTTCCGCTGATGCGCGCCAATCCGCTTGGGCCGGATGGCTGGGATGATCTCCTCACCAAAATCGGCACAGGGTTTGACGAGGTCCAGCCCGGCCTTACCGCCAAGGTGAAGGCGGTCGCCGAATCCATCTTCGTCGGCTGGCCCGGACGGCTCGATTATTGTGTGATCCACGCCGATCTCTTCCCCGACAATGTGCTGTCGATCGGCGACGAGGTCACCGGCCTTATCGATTTCTATTTCGCCTGCACCGATATCCGCGCTTATGACCTTGCGGTGACGCATGGCAGCTGGTGCTTCAGCCATGATGGCCAGCAATTTTACCCCGCGCGCGCGGCGGCGCTGATGCAGGGCTATCAGGATGCGCACGGTCTCACCGCTGATGAACGCGCAGCGATGCCGGTGTTGTGCCAAGGCGCGGCGCTGCGTTTCTTTCTCACCCGCGTGTATGACTGGCTGCATACGCCCGCCGATGCGCTGGTGATGCGCAAGGATCCCCTCGCTTATTGGCGGCGGCTGGAGACCTATCGCACCAGCGATCCGGCCCGATTGTTTGGCGCCGGATGAACGCGGTGCCGGTCAAACGCCCGCATGTCAGCATCGCGACCGATGGCGCGTGCAAGGGCAATCCCGGCCCCGGCGGCTGGGGCGCGGTGATCCGCTTTGGCGCACATGAAAAGAAACTGTCCGGCGGGGCAGCGGACACGACCAATAACCGGATGGAGTTGCAGGCGGCGATTGAAGCCCTGAACGCGCTCACCAAAGCGTGCGACGTGACGCTTTCCACCGACAGCGTCTATGTCCGCGACGGCATCACCAAATGGATTTTCGGCTGGCAGAAAAATGGCTGGAAAAATGCGCAGAAGAAGCCGGTCGCCAATGCCGATCTGTGGCAGCAATTGCTCGCGGCGGTAAAGCCGCACCGGATCACCTGGGAATGGGTCAAGGGCCATGCCGGGCACCCCGACAATGAAATTGCCGATAAACTCGCGTCCGATGCAGCGCTTGCGGTTCAGCGCGGGGAAAGCGCCGTTACGGCACAAAAATAAACCCCTGTCTCGGCGGATTGATGATTGACGCCGTTAAGGCTTGTGGCATTCTGGTTCAAAGGCGCGGTGCCTGCCGCCCGCCATGTTCGTCAGGGGAGATTTTCATGCGTCGTTCCGCTTCGATCCTTTTGTCTTGCGCCGCCGGCCTCACCGCGATTGGCTGGAGCAGCAGCGCCGCCGCCAGCGGCGATGCGGGGTGCGAGCCCGACTGGTATGCGACCACGGCCAGTTTTAATGGCTGCGACAATTCGCCGATGATGCAACCGGGAAATGATACGCGCGCCAACCTCCTCCTGATGATGCTTGATGGACGCGGCATTGCTCCATCGACTGCGCGCGAGCCCAAAAACTCTGAAGCAGAATCCTATTATTCCGCGGATACGCTGTTTGTCCCCTGGTGGTGGTTCCGCGAATATTATGTCCCCACCGGCAAGGAACGTAGCTACGGCTCTGGTGGCAGCCGCTGTGACAGTAATGAGACCGGCGCGGCGGCCTTCATCGCTGCCATCAGCGCGGCGCGCGGCGTTAGCGAAGCTGAAAGGGCCACGCTCATCGGCGCACGCAAGGGCATGACCATCGATTGCGACAAGGAGAGCAGCCTTGCGACCCCCGCCGCAAACCTTGCGGCCCAGCTTTCCGGCAGCGAAGCCAAGGCGTTTGGCGCTTATCTTGACGGCGCGCTCGCTTTTTATCAGGGCAACCAGTCCGCCGCGCGAGCCGCTTTCGAAAAAGCATCCGCAGCGGGCAAGGATGACTGGCTCAAGGACACGGCACGCTACATGATTGCCCGCGCCCAGCTGAACGGCGCATCCGAAGGTCTCTATGATAAATGGGGCTATCGCGATGAGAAGGTGGCAATCGACAATGCCAAGGTGAAGGCTGCGGAGGATGCGCTTAACGCCTATCTCAAAGCCTATCCCAACGGGCGTTACGCCGCTTCGGCACGCGGGCTTTTGCGCCGTACCTACTGGCTCGGTGGCGATTTCAAGCGGCTCGAAGCCGAATATGCGCGCCTCATCGGCGAAACCGGAATTGTGGTGCCCGATTTGATCGAAGAAATCGACCTGAAGCTGCTCCCCAATGCCAGCACGAGCCAGCATCCGATGATCCTCGCGGTGATGGACCTCATCCGCATGCGTGGTGAAAGCCTTGGCTATAGTTATAAAGATTGCTGCGAAAAACCGCTGACCGCTGATGATCTGGCGGGTCAGGCAGCGGTGTTCAGCAAGCATCCGGCGCTGTACCAATATCTGCAAGCGGCGCAGGCTTTCTATGTCGGCAAAAATCCCAAAGAGGTGCTCCGCCTGATTCCGGACGCGGCCAAGCAGAAGGAGTTCAGCCACATCCAGTTTGCGCGCCAGATGTTGCGCGGCGAAGCGCTCAGCGCGACCAGGGACCGCAACGCGCGCGGCTTCTTTGTCGAGATGCTGCCGGGGGCAAAATCACAGCATCAGCGCTGGCTGGTGGAACTCGCCATCGCCAATCATGACGAAAAGAGCGGGCAGGTCGCGCGGGTGTTCGAAAAAGGTTCGCCCGTCCAGAACGCGATCATCCGGCGGATATTGCTGGTTAATACCGCTGACGCGCCGCTACTGCGCCAACAGGCGACCAATGCAGCGGTGGACAAAAATGAACGCGACGTTGCGCTGTTCACCTTGCTGAAAAAGGAGCTGGAGGCCGGGCATTATAAAGCCTTCCTGTCCGACATCGCCCTGCTCCCGGCGGGCTTGGAGCCCGAAACTGGCGCTTATGTTTACCCCTATGGCGACGGGGCAGTGCAACTCGGTGCTTTTGTCGGTTCGGTCGGCAGCAACCTTTATCCCTGCCCGGACATCAAAGGGGTCATCACCACCCTTTCGGGCAATCCCAATGACACCAAGGGACAATTATGTCTCGCCGATTTCATGCGCGAACGGCTTGATACGGGCTATTGGATCGATCCTACGGATAATGAAGCACTTGGCACCACCAAGTCGCCGCTTGAAGCCAAGCCCTATTCGCGGATGGCGGTTTATCAGAAGCTGATCGCCGACCCCAAGGTCACCGGCAATGACAAGGCCTATGCGCTCAATCGCGCGATTCGCTGTTTCCAGAGCAGCGGCTATAATCATTGCGGGTCACAGGAAATCCCGGTCTCGCAACGCAAAGCCTGGTTCCAGCAGTTGAAGCGCGATTATCCCAACAACCCGATTGCGACCTCGCTGCAATATTATTGGTAAGCGGGCACGCCGATGATTGGCGCGCGGTGCCTTTGGCCAGCCCTTGCGGTGCTTGCGGTCGCGGCGTGCAGTCCGGCGAAGAAACCGGCCTGCGCCCCGGTTGACGCCGCCCGCTATGATGCCTTCTGGTTATGGGCCGGGGTCAAACCCCAGCCCGTGCTGGACAAAGCGGCGCGTGTTTATCTGCTTGAGGCGGAGGTGAGAGGCGAACCGGGGCGGCTTATCAACCAGCGCGCCGCGACGCCGAAAGCCACGGGCACCTCTTTGTTTCTGGTGATCCGGGTCGAAACCCTCAATTGGGCACCCGGCACCCGCGATGCCATCCTTGGCGCGATACGTCGCTGGGAGCGTGCGGGCAATAAGGTGGTGGGCCTGCAAATTGATTTCGACGCCAAGACGCGCGCGCTTGATGGCTATGCGCAATTTCTGGAAGAGCTCCGCCGCGCGCTGCCGCGGCACTATCAACTGAGCGTCACGGGCCTCCTCGACTGGAGCGCCAATGCCGATTCGCAAAGTCTGAACCGGCTCGGCCGCACGGTCGATGAAGTGGTGCTGCAAACCTATCAAGGTCGCCGCACCGTGCCCGGTTATGATACCTATATTGCGCGGCTTGAGCGGATGAAGGTGCCATTCCGCATCGGCCTTGTGCAGCATGGCGAATGGTGCCCGGCCAGCGATCCGGCGCGCAACCCCGCCTTCAAAGGCTATGTCGTCTTTCTTTTAAACCCGTCATAGGTCAAAACGGTCGGGCGAGAAGGCTTCGGCTGGTGGCAAGTCGGTGAGATGCGCGTGCAAGCTATCTGCCCGCTCCCCTACAATCTCGCGCCCGGCCAGCGCCGCAATGGCGGGCGCGGTCATAATGCCAAAGCCGCCCTGCCCTGCGAGCCAGAAGAAATCGGGCACCAGCGGATCAAAGCCGATCACCGGCAGCCGGTCCGGCGCAAAACTGCGCAAGCCCGCCCATTTGCTCTCGACCGCACGGATCGGCCAATCGACGACATGCTCCAGCCGGTCGATGGCGATGGCGACGTCGAGTTCTTCGGGCGCGGCATCGCTGGGCTCCTCGGGTGTCTCGTCATGCGGCGACAGCCAGATTTTGCCTTCGCTTTCGCCCTTGAAATAAAATTCGCCATTGACGTCCATGATGAACGGCATTTCGGCAGGTGTCGGCGTTCCGACCTTCAACTGCAACAAGGTCCGGCGATAAGGGGTAATGCCGACCGGTGCGACCGATGCGATGGTGGCGATCTGATCCGCCCAAGCCCCCGCAGCATTCACCACCACACCCGCTTCAATCGAGCCACTCGTCGTTTCAAGCAACCAGTCACCCGCAGCGTTGCGCTGCGCCGATTCGACCCGGCTACGCGTTTTGAGCTCCACACCGCCCCTTTTTGCATAGCGCAGATAGGCCGCATGGAGCGCCCCGACTTCAATATCGGCGCAGCTGGTTTCGGCGATGCCGTGCTTCCATTCGGGGCGTAATCCCGGCACCACAGCTTCGAGCGCGGCGCGGTCCAGTTCGACCATCTCGACGCCGCTATCGGCAAAATCGGCCCGGAATTGCTCAAGCTCAGCCTTGTCCTCGTCGCGCCCGATGGTGATGGCGTGGCGCGATTTCAGAAAGCCGTCTTCGGCAAAGCCATCCGGCGGCTCGCGCAAAAAGTCGAGCGATGCCGTGGTCAACGGCTGGACCAGCGGACCGCCATAGCTTTCATGCCAGAAGGCCGCCGACCGCCCCGTGGCATGGTAGCCGGGCTGATCTTCGGCTTCGAGGAGCGCAATGGTGCGGCCTGAACCGGCTAATTCTGCCGCAAGACTCGCTCCCGCCATTCCGGCCCCGATAATCACAACATCATATTTCATGGTAATATTCTATCCGTCTTGTACTTAGACTAACTGTTTTAAGGACTATTCGTTCAAAAAAGCATCGATTCGGCGGAGCGCATCATCGCGCACGCCATCCGCTTCGCGCAAAATTTCATGCGCGCTTTCGTTGCCATATTCATGATGCTGCGCATGCTTCAAGTGTCGCGCGGCAAACCGAATCGCTGCCGGATCGACCAATTTGTCATCGCGGGTCGACAAGAGCAGCATTTGTGTATCGATTCGCCCCAGGAACTCCGGCCGGCTCGCGCGAATCATCGACCTGTAGGCCGCCTCGATCCATTGCCAGCTCGCAGGACCGGTCTTGAGGCCGGGGTCCTGCGCCCACCAATATTGCTCGTCGGCATAGCGATCCTTGCTTTTGGTAAGGAGCGTGCTGCGGAATGCCTCGCTCTCGCCCGGTTTTTCGCTATGCCGCCAGCCCGCGCGCTCGGGTGATGTGACCCGCGTCATTAGGTGCGCAACGCGTTGCCCGATCGCATTAGGAAACGGATTTTTGAAACCAAGCATCGGCGCGATCAAAACGACCTTATCCGGCTTGATCCTGCCTTCACCGAGTGCGCGCAGGCTGATCTGCCCACCCATGCTGTGCGCCATCAAGATGTGCGGAGCGGGTGTGCGCGCGGCCCATTCCTTATAATATTCTTCAAGATCATCGACCCACACCGAAAAGTCCGGAATATGGCCTAGCGCCTGCCCGGGAATCAGGCGGCCGGATTTCCCTTGGCCCCGCCAATCGAAAGATTCGACATTCCATCCTTCGCGATGCCAATGATCAAAACTTTCCAGATATTTTTCCAGAAAATCGCCTCGACCGCCCTGGAACAGGACCGACCCCCGTGCTGGCGACATGGCTGCCATTCGCGCGAATCGACGAACCTCCCAGCCATCTTTCAGGCGGATTTGTTCGATTTTTGCGTCTTGGGGCAAGCTACGACGAACAGAAATTTCAGCAATCATGGCTATGGTTACGCTTTAGTAAGCCATGGCGGTTAAGGATCCGCGGCATGGGTGGCAATCATTTCATATATGCATTTGTCGGCGCGCTCGCCATCATGATGATGGTAGCGGCGTGGAGTGACATACAGCATCGCATCATAACCAACCGGCTGAATGCTGCAATCGCCTTATTGGCGGTGCCTTACTGGTTCGCGGTGGGGCTGAGCCCGTGGCCGGACATGGCGCTGCAGGTCGGCATTGCGCTCGCCTGCCTGGCATTGTTCTACATCCCGTTCATCATGGGGAAGATGGGTGGCGGGGATGTGAAATTCATCACGGCGATCATTTTGTGGCTGCCGCCGGGACTCGCGCTGCCCTTTTTGATCGTGATGTCGCTGGCTGGAGCCCTGCTAACGATCTTCATGATCGCCTACCAACGTATCAAGCACAAGAGCTGGAATCCCAAGGTTCCTTATGGCGTTTCGATCGCCGCAGGTGGGCTTTGGGCTCTTCACCAACAATATATTAACCAATTTATGTGAAAAGATAAGCCTGATCGGTCGATCGTGCTTTGGAGACCATATTCGTCATGGATAGAAAAAAAATTCTTTTGGGTGTCGGCGCGCTGTTGTTTGCAGCGCTGATGGCCTTTGGTGTTAACACGATGATGCGTGGGGCCGCTGCGCCGCAAGCTGACGCCGCTGCTGCGCCGGAAATTCAGGGCCCGATGGTGATGGTTGCGACACGGCCGCTTGCCGTTGGCACGATTCTCAATCCGGAAATGGTGCGCTTCCAGCCCTGGCCAAAGGATCTCATGGAGAGCGCCTATTTCGTCAAGGACCAGACGGATATCAACAATCTCGTCGGTTCGGTTGTGCGTAATGCGTTGACCGCCGGTGAACCGGTAACTCAAGGTTCGCTCGTCAAGCCGGGCGAACGTGGCTTCCTCGCGGCAGCCCTTGCACCGGGCATGCGTGCGGTCACGATCAGCGTTTCGGTCGATTCGGGTGTTGCCGGGTTTATTTTCCCTGGTGACCGGGTCGACGTGCTTATGTCTTCCGAACTTGCGGTAAAGAGCGGCAACGATGACCGCAAATTTGTGGCTGGTGAAACCATCATCCGTAATATCCGCGTTCTCGCAACCGACCAGCGCGTTGATAGCAAAAATGATGAAGGCAAGGACGAAGTAAAGCCGTTTACTACCGTCACGCTCGAAGCTACGCCCAAAATTGCCGAAAAAATTGCGGTCGCAGAACGGCTTGGCAAGCTTTCGCTGTCGCTGCGCTCGCTCGCCGATACGCAGGCTGAACTCGAACGTGCATTGGCCTCCGGCGAAATCAAGATGCCCAAGGGTGCGGACGCAAAGGCCGAGCGCGAACTGATCGAACAGCTCGCCCAACGTCCGATCGACAAAGGTTCGACCGTGACCACGGGTGGTCAGGTCTCGCGCTACCAGCGCAACTATCTGCCGCAACCGAAAGCGGAGTTCAACGAGGCTGTAAAGCAAATTGATCGCCTGGAACGCATCGCCCAGGGCGGTGCGCCTGCTGCGGCTGCCGCGGGCGGAAGCTCCGCCCCGGTCTATACCGGACCGACTGTCCGGGTGGTACGCGGCGGCAATGTTACCGAAGTTCCGGTTGGGGGAAATTAAGATGATCCGCAATAAGAAGAAGCTGATGTTCGCAGGCGCCCTCGCGGTCGCCGCAGCGACGGCAACAAGTATCAGCCTGAGTTCTGTCGCAACAGCAGCACCGCAAGCGGCAGCGACGTCTGACCTCGCCCTCTCGGTTGGACGCGGTCGTCTCATCACCCTGCCGCGCCCGATGACAGATGTGTTCGTCGCGAACGACAAGGTGGCAGACGTCCAGGTGCGTTCGTCGACCCAGCTTTATGTATTTGCAAAATCGCCCGGTGAAACGAGCGTTTATGCGACCGATGCTGCAGGACGTGTGGTCTATTCTACCGTCATCCGCGTTGCCAATAATTTGGAAACCCTTGATCAAATGCTGGGGCTGGCCATGCCGGACGCCAACATCGCGATCAACTCGATGAACGGCTTCGTCCTTCTGACCGGCACCGTTGCATCGCCGGAAGATGCTGCTGAGGCAGACCGTCTGGTGCAAGCGATGGTTGGCGAGGGGACCAAGGTCATTTCGCGGCTCCAGACCGCAACGCCATTACAAGTGAATTTGCAAGTGCGGGTTGCCGAAGTGAACCGTTCGGTGTTGAAGGACATTGGCGTCAACTTCATCAATAATCCTAACCCCGCTAACAAGTTCAAGTTCGGGACTTGGTCTGGGCGCGATTCGGCGTTTCACACCGACGGGAATGGTATCATTGATAGCTTCAACAAGGTCTCTAACGGAACATCGCTTGGTTTTGGCGGAAAACTGCTCGGCACATTCATAAACGCCCAATTGGATCTTGCGGAGCGTAGCGGCCTGGTAGCCACTCTCGCACAGCCGAATCTGACGGCGATGTCAGGCGAAACTGCAGACTTTCTCGCAGGCGGAGAATTTCCCGTTCCAGTTCCGGACAGTCAGAGCAACCGCATCTCGATCGAATATAAACGTTTCGGTGTGAGCCTGGCTTATACGCCAACCGTGCTCTCCAATGGCCGCATCTCGATGCGCGTCCGTCCTGAAGTTTCAGAACTCTCGACCGAAGGCTCGATCCGGATCAATGGGTTTGAAGTCCCGTCTTTGACCGTTCGCCGGACCGAAACAACCGTCGAACTGGGATCGGGCGAAAGCTTTATGATTGCGGGCTTGCTCACCAACAAGTCGATGGGTTCGGTCACCAAGGCACCGGGTCTGGGCGATGTCCCCATCCTCGGCAACCTGTTCCGGTCTAACAGCTTCCAACGCGGTGAAACCGAGCTGGTCATCATGATCACGCCTTATCTGGTTAAGCCGGTTTCGTCGGATCAGATCATGTTGCCGACAGACGCGTTCAAATCGCCCACAGATATCCAGCGCGTTTTGATGAACCAGATCGCTGACGGCACGAGTCAGGAAGGGCGTCCGTTGCCGCGTAGTGAAGTAAAAACCGTTCCTGCGCCGACGGCAGCAGATCAGCGTCGCGGGAACAAGTTGTCTTCAGGGACTGTCCCGACTCCCGGATTTTCGGGCAACTAAGGCAAGATAGTTCAGGAGATTGATTATGCAACTTGGTAAAAAAACAACGATTCTCTCGACTATCACATTGTCGCTTATCCTCAGCTCTTGTGGTGGGGTGATGAGCAACAATATTAATCGTAGCCTCGATTCGGTTCATCAGCCCGTAGTCAGCCACAATCACTTCGTCATGGACGTTCAAACCAGCGGAGGCAGTCTCGCAGCCAGTGAGCAGCAGCGGCTGTCTGACTGGTTGCGGGCGATGAATGTCGGTTATGGCGACCGTGTCGCGATTGACGACCCTTCGCCTTATGGCAACCGGGACGCCTATAATGCGGTGAGCGCGCTGGTCGCTCGCCATGGCATGGTGATGGCCGATGCCGCGCCGATTACCGCGAGCGCTGTCCAGCCGGGCTTTATTCGCGTGGTCATCAGCCGGTCTCAGGCTTATGTTCCTGGCTGTCCCGACTGGTCTACAAAGTCTGATACCGATTTTTCAAGCAGAACCAGCTCCAACTTTGGCTGTGCGGCGAATTCCAACCTGGCGGCCATGGTTGCCGATCCCAATGATTTGGTAAAAGGCTCAAACGGCGCGTTGTCCGATCCGGTCTCCGCCGCCAAAGCCATCAAAGCCTATCGTGATGCAGTGCCGACCGGCACGGGTGGTCTCAGCAGAACCAGCACCAAGGGAGGCAATTGATGAACGCTCCGTTTAAATCTGCTGGTCTGCGCGACCAATTTTCAGCCTATGTGTGCGACGACGACACACTTGACGTGATCCGTCCGATCGCCGCCGAAATGGGTTGGCAGGTCGAAAAATGCTACAAGGGTGGCCTGCGCAATGCGGTCCAGTCGCTGTCGATCTCGGCCAGTCCCAACATCTTGTTCGTCGATCTTTCTGAAAGCGGAGACCCGCTTAACGACATCAATGCGCTGGCGGAAGTGTGCGAGCCTGGAACAGTCGTGATTGCGACCGGGCAGGTCAATGACGTGCGTCTCTATCGCGACCTGTTGGGAAGCGGCATCCAGGACTATCTCCTGAAGCCGTTCTCGCCGGATCAATTGCGGGATTCGCTCTCACAGGCTCAAGCGGTGTTCAATGCCCCTCGCAGCACGGAAGCCGGCGTGGACCGTCCGCATATCCTCGCTGCCGTAATCGGTGTGCGTGGCGGCGCCGGTGCTTCATCTATTGCAACCTCGCTTGCGTGGATCATGAGCGCGCCGCTTGGTCGCCATACGGCTTTGCTCGACCTCGACATCCATTTCGGAACGGGGGCGCTCAGCATGGATCTCGAACCTGGTCGCGGCCTTACCGATGCGCTTGATAACCCCAGCCGCATTGACGGTTTGTTCATCGAACGTGCGATGGTTCGGGCAAGCGAACATCTGTCGATCCTGTCCGCCGAAGCGCCGATCCATCAGCCGGTATTGTCCGATGGCTCAGCCTTTTTCCAACTGCAGGAAGAATTGAAGGCGGGGTTTGAAACCACGATTGTGGACATTCCGCGCAATATGCTGATCCAGTACCCGCACCTGATGGCCGAGATGCAATCCGTAACAATTGTTACCGAGCTCACACTGGCGGCCGCGCGCGATACCATTCGCTTGCTGTCGTGGTTCCGTTCGAATGCACCGCACATCCAACTGATCCTTGTCGCGAACCGCGTTCCCAGCGGTCCGACCGAAATCAGCCGCAAGGAATTCGAAGCATCAATCGAACGGCCGCTCGACTTTGTCATTCATGATGACACCAAGAGCTTTGTGCAAGCCGCCAAGCTTGGAAAAACTGTTGGTGAAGTCGCGAAATCGAGCAAGACCGGTCAAGCCCTGACTGGTATCGCCAACAAAATCCTCGCGGTTTCGACCGGCGATGACAACGAATCTACAGACGAAGCTCCCGCCAAGGGCGAAGGCAAACAAAAGGGTGCCGGTTGGAAGTCGCTGCTTTCGAAGAAAAAATGACAGCCGTGATCGGGGGACGGATCGTCCGCGTCGGCCCCGGCACATAATGTTCAGGAATATGGCTAGCAGGTGAATGGAATGCCGATAGAGTTGATGATCATTTTTGGTGGAGGATTGCTGTTCCTCGTCATCATCCTGCTGGCTTTTGCGGGTCCTTCGGAATCCAAGGCGCAGGGGCGCCGTCTCGCGACGATCAAGGAGCGCCATAGCACTTCACGGGAAACGGCCATGGAAGCGCAGATGCGCCGTACCATTGCCACCCGTGTCCAGGCTGACAGTTCGTTGGCAAAGATGTTGCCGAACAGGGAGCTTCTCGCGCGGCGTTTGCAACGCACGGGAAAGTCCTGGGAGCTTAACAAGTTTCTGTGGGCGAATGTCGGCATTGTCGTAGCGACCGTCGTGTTGCTCACCTTGATCGGAGCACCCTTTCTTCTGGCGCTGTTCGGTGGCTTGGCCATCGGACTGGGTATTCCCCATATGGTCGTCAGTTTTCTGATCAAGAAGCGCCTCGGCAAGTTCGTCCAGAATTTCCCTGACGCCATTGATCTTCTGGTTCGCGGCTTGCGCTCCGGCCTTCCGATTTCCGAAACGCTGCAAGTCGTATCGCAAGAAATTCCAGGGCCCGTAGGCGAAGAGTTTAAGGGAATCGTCGAGCGCATCCGCATCGGTAAAAGCATGGATGCCGCGCTGCAGGATGCGGCGGACCAGATCGGCACGCCCGAATTCCAGTTTTTCTGCATCACTACCGCGATCCAGCGAGAAACAGGCGGTAACCTTGCGGAAACCCTTGCAAATCTTTCCGATGTTTTGCGCAAGCGCGCCCAGATGAAGCTCAAAGTTCGGGCGCTGTCTTCGGAAGCGAAGGCGTCGGCTTATATTCTTGGTTGTCTTCCGTTCGTCATCTTTGGCCTGATCTATATCGTAAACCCCGATTATATCGGCGGTTTTTTCACCGACCCCACCCTCATCGCCACCGGCATTGGCGCCATGGTGTGGATGAGCATCGGGGTCGCGATTATGGCCAAAATGATCAATTTCGAAATTTGAGCCCGGAGTAGCGAAAATCATGACTCCCCCCGTCCAAGGCCCCACCCTTTTAGGTATTGACGTTTTATGGGTCGCAACCATTTTCTCCGCGCTCGGAACCCTTGCCGTACTGGTTGCCATTTATGCAGCGGCAACCGCGCGCGATCCCATGTCAAAGCGTGTCAAAGCGCTCAATGATCGCCGTGAGCAATTGAAGGCCGGGATTACCGCTTCAACCGCAAAACGCCGCGCAAAACTGGTTCAGAAAAATGAAACCACCGACCAGATGCGGGCGCTGCTATCAAAACTCAAGGTGTTGCAGGACGAACAACTAACCGACATTCAACAGCGGTTGGCCCAAGCCGGTATCCGCTCGAAAGATTTGGCCATTAACGTCATTTTCGGTCGTCTGGTATTGCCAATCGTGATCGGCGCGCTGGCCGCCTATTGGGTTTACGGGACGGCGTCCTTCGTCGATTGGTCGCCGATGAAAAAATTCGGTGCATTTGCCCTGCCGTTAATCATCGCTTACAAAGCGCCGGACCTGATCATCAACAACAAGCGCTCCAAGCGCACGGCCGCGATCCGCAAAGGCCTGCCCGATGCGCTCGATCTACTTGTTATCTGCGCCGAGGCCGGTCTTACGGTGGATGCCGCGTTCAATCGTGTGGCTAAAGAACTTGGCAAGGCCTACCCCGAACTGGGTGAGGAGTTTGCTTTGACGGCCATCGAACTCGGCTTCCTTACCGAGCGCCGTCAAGCTTTTGAAAACCTCACTTACCGCATTGACCTCGACTCGATCAAAGGCGTCACAACGACCATGATCCAGACCGAAAAATATGGTACGCCGCTGGCTTCCGCCTTACGCGTATTGTCGGCAGAATTCCGCAACGAGCGCATGATGCGCGCCGAAGAAAAGGCCGCCCGCTTGCCCGCCATTATGACGGTGCCACTGATTCTGTTCATTCTGCCGACGTTGTTCGTGGTTATTCTCGGCCCTGCGGCCTGTTCGATCAAGGATGCTATGGCAGGGGGCTCGCTCGGCGGCGCATAAAACGGGGAACCCCTGCATCGCCTGAAGTTAAAAAAGGGGAGCGAAACCGCTCCCCTTTTTTATGCAACCTGTTGTTCGATCACGCCGAAGATGGGGTGGTGATGTTCGTCATCCATCCAGATGCGCACCGTATCGCCCGCTTTCAGGAAAGGAGTTGTGGGTGCGCCGGACTGGATTGTCTCGACCATCCGCACCTCGGCGATGCAGCTATAGCCCAAGCCGCCTTCGCTCACGGGCTTACCGGGACCGCCGGCTGCGTCGCGGTTGGAGACGGTGCCCGATCCAATGATCGTGCCCGGACCAAGCCGCCGCGTCTTCGCCGCGTGCGCAATCAGCGTGCCGAAATCGAAGGTCATATCCTCGCCCGCATCGGCGCGGCCAAATGCGGCTCCGTTGAGGTCGACGTTAAGCGCGCCCTTTAACTTGCCGTCCTGCCAGCGGTCGCCCAGTTCGTCGGGCGTCACGAACACTGGCGAAAACGCGCTTGATGGTTTGGACTGAAAAAAGCCGAACCCTTTGGCGAGTTCGCCGGGGATGAGGTTGCGCAAGCTCACATCATTGGTAAGCCCCACCAGCCGCACCGCCGCGAGCGCTTCCTCGCGGCTTGCGCCCAACGGCACATCGTCGGTCACGACTACCACCTCGGCTTCAAGGTCGCAGCCCCAGGCTTCATCAGCGAGCGGGATGTCATCGCGCGGGCCCAGAAACGCATCCGACCCGCCCTGATACATCAGTGGATCATGCCAGAAGCTTTCCGGCATCTCCGCCCCCCGCGCCTGCCGCACCAAGGCGACATGGTTCACATAAGCCGATCCATCGGCCCATTGATAGGCGCGCGGCAAAGGTGATGCCGCATCATGTTCATGGAAACGTTCGCGCGGGATGGTGCCATGTTCAAGGTCGGTCGCCAGGGCCTCCAGATCCGGCGCATAGCGATCCCAATCATCGAGCGCGGCTTGCAAGGTGGGCACAATATGACCTGCATCGGCATACCAGGCGATATCCTTGGATACGACGACCAGCTTGCCGTCCCGGCCTGATTTGAGCGATGCGAGTTTCATGGACGTCTCCCTATTATAATATTCAACCGTTCGGGCTGAGCTTGTCTAAGCCTTGGCCTTCAACGGGCTCAGAGCGAACGGATTATTTAGACGGTTTCTTGCACGTTGAAGCAAGCGATTTTCGGATCACTCCGGAACGATAATCTCTTCCTTGTGCAGCCATTCCGCATAGCGCGGCGCTTTCTTGGTCCGGCTCCATTCCTCAAGCATCAACGGCGCGACGGTGCGCAACTCCGCATATTGCTCCGGCGTCCCGATATTAGCGGCGAGTTCGAGCCGGTGACCATTGGGATCAAAGAAATAGATTGAGCGGAAGATGCCATGATAGGTCGGCCCCAGCACCTCGATACCTTGCGCTTCGATATGGTCCTTGGCGGCCATCAACGCCTCCACCGATTCCACCTCGAATGCAAGATGCTGAACCCAGGTCGGCGTGTTGTCATCGCGGCCCATTTCGGGCTGTTCGGGCAGTTCGAAAAAGGCCAGCACATTGCCGCCGCCGCAATCGAGGAACACATGCATATAGGGATCATATGCCCCGGTTGAGGGCACATGATCTTCGGAAAATGCCGTGACATAATCCATGCCGAGCACGCGCTGGTACCAATCGACCGTCTCCTTCGCATCCTTGCAGCGATAGGCGACATGGTGGATACGATTGAGACTGAACGGCAGCGTGGGCGCGACCTCGGCAGGTTCCATGGTAGTGGGCGTGACGGACATTATGCGCCTTCCTTCTCCAATACGCCGCGTTTCAGCTGGTCGGCTTCGATCGATTTGAACAAAGCGGTGAAATTGCCCTCGCCAAAGCCTTCATCCTTCTTGCGCTGGATGAATTCAAAGAAGACCGGGCCGATTTCGGGCTGCGCGAAAATTTGGAGGAGGAGGCGCGGGTCGCCATCTTCGGTCGAGCCATCGAGCAAAATGCCGCGCGATTGCAGTTCAGCGGTCGGCTCGCCATGGCCTGGCAGCCGGTCTTCGAGCATCTCATAATAGGTAGCCGGGGGCGCGGCCATCAACGGCACGCCATTGGCGCGCAACTTGTCGAGGCAGGCGATGAGATCATCACAAATGAGTGCGATATGCTGGATGCCCTCGCCGTTGAACGCGCGCAGATATTCCTCAATCTGCCCGCCGCCCGCTTTGCCTTCTTCGTTCAGCGGGATGCGGATCTTGCCATCGGGCGCGGTCATCGCCTTGGAGGTGAGGCCGGTATATTCGCCCTTAATGTCGAAATAGCGGATTTCCCGGAAGCCGAAGATGCGCTCATAATAATCGGCCCAATAGGCCATGCGCCCGCCATAGACATTGTGGGTGAGGTGGTCGATCAGCTTGAACCCTGCCCCCGCTGGATTGCGATCCACACCGGGGAGATATTCAAAATCGATATCATAGATGGAGAGCGCATCGGGATTACCCTCTTCCGCATACCGGTCGATCAGATAGACGAGCGCGCCGCCAATGCCCTTGATCGCAGGAATGCGCAATTCCATCGGGCCGGTGGTCGTCGGCACCGGTTCCGCGCCCCGCGCAATCGCTTCTTCATAAGCCTTGGCTGCATTTTTGACACGGAAGCCCATGCCACAGGCGGACGGGCCATGCTCGGCCGAGAAATAAGCCGCGGGGCTGCGCGGTTCATAGTTAGCGATGAGGTTGATGCCGCCTTGACGCCACAAATCGACGTCCTTCGAACGGTGATGCGCCACATGGGTAAAGCCCATCGCCTTGAACACCGGCTCCAGCACACCTTTTTCAGGGGCCGAAAATTCGACAAATTCAAAGCCATCCAGGCCTAGCGGGTTTTCAAACAGATCAGCCATCGACTCCTCGCAATGCTTCGTTAGTTTCACTTGAAACCAACTTAGCACTCCGAAGAGCGAGGTGCAATAGGTCGGGCGTTACATCCGTTCGGCGGCATATTCCGCCGAAGCCTGTATTTTTTCGAGGAGGCCGAGCAATGTCTCGCGCTCCGCATCATTCAGCACCGACAGCACGCGCGCTTCCATGGTGAGGGCCGTGGGCACAATCTCGTCATAGAGGTCACGCCCGGTGTCGCTGAGTTCAAGATGATGCGAGCGGCCGTCGCTTGCAGAAGGCGTGCGCACCACCAACAGCCGGTCCACCAGCGCCTTGGTGGCGCGATTGACCGTCACCTTGTCCATGTGAGTCGCATCGACAAGGTCGCGCTGCGTGCGCGCCTTGCCCTCGCCGAGGACTGCCATCACCCGCCATTCGGGGATTTTGAGGCCGAACCGGCTCTGATATTCGCGCGCGATGAGATCGCTGACGACGTTGGTCGTCACCGACAGCCGGTAGGGCGTGAAACTGGAAAGATTGAGTTTACTTGCCGCCATGGCCCCTGTCCTATTGCGAATTTCCAAAGCCTAGTTTCGCGCAATCGCTTGCCGAGCGCAAGGGTGGAAGGGGCCTCAACAATGTATCCTCAAAAGCTTTACGCCTTAGCCTCATGACCCCGATTGCACCGCCTCGGGACTCGCGCGGACGAAGGCGTCGATCTGCGTGAGCGCGGCATCGATCCGCACCAGCTTGGGGAAGGCCTCGAGCGGGGTCGCAAAGCGCCGCGCATTATATATTTGCGGGACGAGGCAGATATCGGTGAGGTTGGGCGAAGCGCCCCCGAACAGCCCGTCCTCATCCGGGGCCATCGCTTCGAGCGCGGTGAGGCCTTCGAGGATCCAATGGCGATACCATATATCGACCTGCTCCTGGCTCGCGCCCAGTTCGCGCTTCAGATATTGGAGGATGCGCAAATTATTGATGGGGTGAATGTCCGCGATGATGACCAGCGCCTCAGCCAGCACTTTTGCCCGCGCATCAGGGTCCGCCGGGATCAGGCGCGGATCGGGATATTTGGCATCAAGCCAATCGATAATCGCCAGACTCTGGTTGAGGACTACGCCGCCGACGTCAAGGCTCGGCACAAAGCCTTGCGGGTTGCGCGCAAGATGCTCGGCGCTACGCTGCGCGCCATCGATGAGGCTGGTATCGACCGCCTCGTACGGCACATCCTTGAGGTTGAGCGCGATCCGCACGCGGTAAGAGGCCGAGGACCGGAAATAATCATAAAGCACCAAATCCATCGCACCGGCTCCTGTAACACGCTTGTCATTCATCTTCTGGAAAAGCGGCTTCACTCATGGCATCAGATGATGCACCGAACAATATGGGGAAACCAAACTGTTATGATCAAGATGCGCTATATGTTGCCCGCCCTCGGTTTGCTCGCCGGGCTTGCAAGTCCGGCCCTTGCCGGGCCCGCCCCGATTACCGGACGCTGGCTGGCTACCGATCCCAAGGGCAGCATCATCGTGACCATCGCGCCCTGCGGCAGCGCGCTCTGCGGCACCGTGACCGAACAGGTTTCCGGCACGAAGGGGCAGCGCGATATCAACAATCCCGACCCCAAGCTGCGCAGTCGCCCGATTACCGGCATCCGCCTGATTTCCGGAATGGTCGCGGACGGCACCCAATGGCGCGGCCAGATTTATGATCCGACGCGCGGCAAGACGTTCAAATCCTTTGCCGCGCTCAACCCCAATGGCACGCTCAATCTCAAAGGATGCTGGGGCTTTATCTGCCAGACCCGCGTGTGGACTCGGGCGCGCTGACGCCGCCCGTCCGGACGATTAAGGCGCGTCGCTCAAAATCCATTCGACGCCTGCCATCGCGTGGATTTCGGCGCTGTCATAGATAGGCAGCACATTCGCTTTGGTATCGACGATCATGCTGAGTTCCGTTGTCCCCAGCACCACCGAATCGAAATCGGCCTGATCGATATTGGTGATGTAGGTTTTGAGATCACGCTCGGATTGGCGGTTGATCTTCCCGTGCATCAACTCGTCATAAATGATGCGGTCGAGCATTTCGACATCGTCGGTTTCGACCGGCATCAAGGTCACACCGTGGCTGACCAGGCGCTGGCGATACCATTTTCCGGTCATCACATTCTGCGTGCCGAGAAGCGCTGCATTGTGCATCCCGTCCGCGTGCATCTTCTCGCCAATCGCGTCGACGATATGGATGATCGGGATTTTAACCGCCGCCTGCACCTCGTCATAGATTTTGTGCATCGAGTTGGCACAGATGAGGATCGCGGTCGCGCCAGCGGTTTCAAGCCGCTGCGCCGCATCGCTCAGCACTTCGGTCGCATGCGCCCATTGCTCGTCGGTCTCAAGCTTTTGCAGGTCGCAGAAATTGAGGCTGTCGATCACCAGCGGCGCATTGCAGGTACCGCCGGTGCGCTTCTGCACCATGCTGTTGATGATGCGGTAATAAAATTCGGTGGAGACCCAGCTCATCCCCCCGATCAAACCCAATTTGCGCATTTAAGTTTCGGTCTCCAAAGTAGAAGCAAACGGAAGAAGAGTCATGTTCCCCTCCATTCGAACGTTCAAAAGATCATTGGGCAAAACTCTAATCATCATCATTTCAACGATATCAATTAGAACATCATCATCCATGTGATAGGCAGAAAAAAAAGACGCAGCATGAGCAACAGTAAGTTGATTACTCGAAATCTTTCTAAGACCTTTAAACTTTCCAGAGTATTTTGATCGTGGATGATGGACATAATATCTATAATAATGATCCATTTTTCTATGAAATGCGCCCTTCATTTCTGTCCATAGATCATTTTTTGTTTTTCCAAGATAAATTATTTCATATTCAGAATTATAAAATGCGTAAATTCCTTTGGATTTACGAAGGTGTGATCGAAGTAATTTTCCATCTTCCGACGAAATATCAATAAAACTGGTTCCACCGTTATCATCGTGAGTAATTTCAAAAAATTCGACAACCGGGTGGATTTTATCTCGAGCAAATTCTTTGGCCTTGTCTAAAAACTGTTTTGTTGGCTTTGACATAATCTCTCTCGATCTAATGCGCCGAACCGGACAGCGATTTGACGATCTCTTCGACCATCTTCTTGGCATCCGCAAGTAACATCATGGTATTGTCCATATAGAAGACGTCATTGTCGACGCCCGCATAGCCGACCCCGCCCATCGAGCGTTTCACGAACAACACCGTCTTCGCCTTTTCAACGTCGAGCACCGGCATGCCGTAAATCGGTGAGGTCTTGTCGGTTTTGGCCGCAGGGTTGGTGACATCGTTGGCGCCGATCACGAAGGCGACATCGGCCTGCGCAAATTCGCTGTTGATGTCTTCCAACTCGAACACCTCGTCATAAGGCACGTTCGCTTCAGCGAGGAGCACGTTCATATGGCCCGGCATACGGCCCGCGACGGGGTGGATCGCATATTTGACGTTGACGCCTTCCTTTTTGAGAAGATCGCCCATCTCGCGCAAGACATGCTGCGCCTGCGCGACCGCCATGCCGTACCCGGGCACGATGATGACATTGTCGGCCTGAGACATCAGGAACGCAGCATCTTCCGCCGATCCGCGCTTCCACGGGCGCTGTTCCTTGGCCTCGCCGCCGGCAACAGCGGCTTCCGCACCGAACCCGCCCGCGATCACGCTCAAGAAGCTGCGGTTCATCGCGCGGCACATGATGTAGCTGAGGATCGCGCCCGACGAGCCCACCAGCGCGCCGGTGATGATCATCGCGCTATTGTGGAGCGTAAAGCCCATCGCTGCGGCCGCCCAGCCGGAATAGCTGTTGAGCATCGACACCACGACCGGCATATCCGCGCCGCCGATGGGGATGATGAGGAGGAAACCGATGGCGAAGGAAAGCGCGAGAATCGTCCAGAAAATCCACGGGCTTTGGTCCTGCGTAAACCAGGCGGTCAAACCGATAATCGCCGCGAGTGTGCCGAGATTGATGACATGGCGCATCGGGAGCAAGATCGGCGCACCCGACATTTTGCCTGCGAGTTTCAGGAACGCGATGACCGAGCCGGAAAAGGTGATCGCGCCGATCGCGGCACCAAGGCCCATTTCGATCCGGCTCACCGGATTGATGAAGCCGTTGCGCGCATATTCCGCCGCGTTCATATACGCCTCGGGCTCGGCAAGAATGCCAAAGGCCGCGGGGTTGAGATAGGCGGCGGCCGCGACCAGCACCGCCGCGAGGCCGACCAGACTGTGAAACGCCGCGACCAATTGCGGCATGTCGGTCATCGCAATCTTCTTGGCGATGACCCAGCCGATCACCCCGCCAATGGCGATGGCACCAAAAATGAGACCCAGCGTATTAAAATCGGGGCCGACATAACTGTTCATCGGCTGGGGCGTCACCATGGGCACATGCGTCGCCATCGTCGTCAGCACGGCAATCGCCATGCCAATCATGCCCAGCCGATTGCCCCGCTGCGAGGTCGCAGGCGAGGAGAGCCCGCGCAGCGCGAGGATGAAACACACGCCCGCGATAAGATAGGCAATGCTGACCCAGGCCGGAGTTGCATGTTCCATAGCTGTCATCCCCCCTCCCCTTCAGGGGAGGGGTAGGGGGTGGGGATTGTCTGTAAGTGATGGTCCCTTTTGACAGGCCCCACCCCAACCCCTCCCCTGAAGGGGAGGGGCTTATTTTGTGTCCCCCTCATCTTCACCGCTCCTTCTTCTTATACATAGCAAGCATCCGCGCCGTGACCGCGAAGCCGCCGAAAATATTGATGCTGGCGAGCACGATGGCGAGCAGGCCAAGCCATTTCGACGCCACGCCGCCCTCACCCATCGCCGAGGCCGCGGCTGCAATCAGCGCACCGACAATAATCACCGAGCTGATCGCATTGGTCACCGCCATAAGCGGCGTATGCAGCGCCGGCGTCACCGACCAGACGACATAATAGCCGACAAAACAGGCGAGGACGAAGATGGAGAGAATTGAGATGAAGTCCATTACTTAATCCTTTGACCGTCTGGTGAGGGATCAAAATCAACTACTGCAATCCCATTATTTACTGAATTTACGTAGATGACGCCGAACGGCGTTATCCATTTTGCGGGAAAAGTTTGATACGAAATTTTCGACTCAAAACTACAATTATTCGCCGAAGCAATCTTATTAAAATCATAATTGTCAGAATTAAAAACATGGCATATTTCGAACTTAATTTCTGAATTTCTTGTATTTATATTCGAAATATTTAAATATAAATCCACACCACGTGCATCACTATCTTCTTTAAATTCAGAAAAAATTATTTTCTGATCCAACTTTTCCTTTGAATCATAATAGTATTTTCCGATTAAATAAGGCTTAGTAACAAGAAATTGAAGTTCGTAAGCGGCCAAACTCACCGGATAAAACTCATCAAATATGTTATCACGATTAATGTCTACCAGACATTCTACGTTATAGACGCTCGATCGTCTCGCCGCCTCACAAATAGTAAAAGGAACACCTTCCGCTTCAGAGAATAATGTACCTTTGGGTATTATTTTATTTTTTCTTAAGTTTACTCTCGTTGCAACACGAACGCTCTTTTCGGTACTATTTTACCAAGGTGCAGCGGCTTATGTGGCGTCAATTGGAGGCTTGAGAGGTTGGAAAAATTCACACTGGCCCATACAATTTCACCATATCCAAATGTTCCCGGCTTTACCCTTGATCGCACCCCAACCGAACTAAGTCCCAGAACTATTATCAATAAAAATAGTGCTATCTTGCTCACCCCAACAACCTCTCATTCACAACCTTCCCACCCTGCGTCAGCCGGATGGCCTGGGTGATTTCGTCGTCGTCGGGGAGGACGGGCTTGCCCGCTTCCTTGTCCCAGAAGGCCGAGAGGAAATTATAGAGATTGCGCGAAAACAGCGCCGAGGTGTCCGCCGCCAATCGCGCGGGCATATTCTTCGCGCCGATCACCTTCACGCCGTGGATTTCGGTCACCGCACCCGCAACGCAGCCTTCGACATTGCCGCCTTGCTCTGCCGCGAGATCAACGATCACGCTGCCGGGCTTCATGCTCGCCAACTGCGCGTCGGAAATGAGACGCGGCGCGGGTCGACCGGGGATCAGCGCGGTGGTGATCACAATATCCTGCTTGGCAATGTGCGAGGAAACGAGTTCTGCCTGCGCCGCCTTATATTCGTCGGACATTTCGGTGGCATAGCCGCCCGTGCCTTCGCCTTCGATGCCCTTGACGCTTTCAACGAAGATCGCCTTGGCACCGAGCGATTCAATCTGCTCTTTGGTCGCCGCGCGCACGTCGGTGGCGGACACCTGCGCGCCCAGACGCCGCGCGGTTGCAATCGCCTGAAGCCCCGCAACGCCAACGCCCATCACGAAAAGCTTGGCGGCGCTTACCGTCCCCGCCGCGGTCATCATCATCGGAAACGCGCGGCCATATTCGCTCGCCGCCTCGATCACCGCCTTGTAGCCCGACAGGTTTGATTGCGAAGAGAGGATATCCATCGACTGCGCGCGGGTGATACGCGGCATGAACTCCATCGCCAGCGCGTCAATGCCAAGCGCGGCATAATCATCGACCCGAGCGCGTTCGCCAAAAGGGTTCAGTCCCGCGACGAGCCAGGTACCTTGTTTGATGCCTTTGAGGCTGTCCGCCGTCGGTCCCTGAATGCCGAGGACAATATCGGCATCCTTGAGTATATCCGCGCGCGAACCCACACTCGCGCCGGCGGCTTCATAATCGGCATCGCTCAGCGACGCATGGGCACCCGCGCCGCTTTCGACCGCGAGGCTTGCGCCTAACGCTGCAAATTTCTTGATGGTTTCGGGGATAGCCGCGACGCGCCGCTCGCCCTCAGCCTGTTCCTTGAGGACCGCGATTTTCATGCCCTGTCGCCCTGATTAGCTGGCGATAAGCAGAATGACGATGGCCGCGCTGACCACCGATGCGATGGTGCCCCACTTGATCAAATTGACAAAGCCTTCATAGCTTTGGTTGGCTTGGTTCATATCCTGTTCGGCCATCTCTTATCCCCTCGAATATGTGGATTTCCGCTACCCTTAACCAAGCAACAGCAAAGCCTCAAGCCCTGATAGCATTTCGCTTCAAACCGCTACGGCAGCGGTGCCCACTGTTTCGAATGTGGACACCGATTAAAGGCTTCTTTACCCCTATTGTCCTAAAACAGGACGGATTTGGAAAGGAAACAGGGGGTTTCGACCATGGTAACGCCGCAAGGCATGCCAATGCTGATGCTGATCGACGATGAACCGGCAGGACAACGGTTGATTAAAGCCCTCGCGACCCGCGGCGGTTGGCGGACCATCATTGCGTCGGATACCGATACGGCATTCGCCATGCTCGACACCCCGGAAGGCACGATGATGGATGCTGTGCTGATCAATCACAGCAAAACCGTGGAGACGCTCCATCATTTGGTCGCAGCGATGCGCCGCCGCCGTACCGCCTTGCCGCTGATCGTAATGACCAGCGACGCCACGCCTGCCTGCGCAATTTCCGCGATGCGGGCGGGGGCCACCAATTATCTACACAAGCCCGTCGCCCCCGAACTGCTTCTGGCTGCTCTCAATATGGCCATTGACCGCCATGCCGCCGCGGGCGAATTGCAGCCGCTTTCGGAAAAGCTCCCGGCGCCGCTCGCAATCGAGGAGATGATCGGGTCCGCACCGGCGTTCCGTAATGCCCTGGCCATCGCGGCAAAGGCCGCCCGCGCCCGTGCGCCGGTTCTGATCGAAGGGGAGCCAGGAACCGGTAAGGAAGCGATTGCCAATGCGATCCACGCCGCCTCCCCCCGCAGCCGCACGCCGATGGTTACGCTGCATTGCGCCGCAGTCGACAAGGGACTGATCGGGTCGGCGCTGTTCGGGCATGAACAAGGGGCTTTCGCCGGTGCCTTCGACCGACAGACCGGCAAGCTCAATCAGGCCGATACGGGCACAATTTTCATTGACCAAATCGAACATATGCCGCTCGATGTGCAGGCCCGGCTGGTTGACATGCTTGACCATGGGGAAGTCCAGGCGATCGGCGGGACGCGTGCGATGCCGGTTGATGTCCGCGTAATTGCAGCCGCCGACACGCTGCTCAAACCGCGCATCGCTACCGGCGAATTTCGCGAAGATCTCTATTATAAGCTGGGCGTCGTGCAGATCGAACTGCCGCCGCTGCGCGAACGCGCGAACGATATTTCAGCACTGGCTCGCCACCTGCTCGCCCGAATGGGCTCTTTGCCCGGCCTTCGCAGTCTCGGCATCACCGAGGATGCTATGCAATTGTTGCTCGCTTATGCGTGGCCCGGCAATGTGCGGCAATTACAGGCCGCGCTCTTCCGCGCTGCCCTTGCGTGCGACGGGGACGCGCTGACGCCCGTTGATTTTCCCCAGATTTCGAGCATTGTCGGAGGTTCGCCGCGCGCAACAAGCAACCGGACCGGGCATCCCGACGGCATTGGTGTGACACTTTACCTGCCGGATGGCAATTTACGCCCCCTCGACGACATTGAGGCCGATGTCATCCGCCTCGCCATCGGCCATTATCGCGGGCGGATGTCCGAGGTCGCGCGCCGTTTGGGCATCGGGCGCTCGACCCTCTACCGCAAGCTCGCCGACCTCGGAATTGATACCGCAGCCTAAGCTGCCGAAATCGCGCTTTCGATATCCGGGATCGGATTGTTCGACAGGTCCTTGGCGATCTCGCCGAGGAGCGCATTTTCCAGCTCCTTGTGATAATGGCGGCGCATCTCGCCGAGCGAGCGCGGATCGGCAATGATGATCAGGCTGTCAATCTTGTGCTGCAACACTTGTTGGTTGAGATAATCGACCGTCCCTGCGGCATGGCCCGCCTCTTCCAGGCCCCGCGAATCTTCGCCGGTCGCGCCGGTGTTGGGACGATGGACACCCGCGCTGCGGTTGCTGTTATCGACCTTCGGGGCATCCAGCGCCTCAAGTTTGGCGCGCGCATCGTTGGACACGTTGCGGAACAATTTGAAATGTTCGCCATCGGCTACGGCAACGATGGTGCCATGCTTGATATCCATGAATTTAATCTCCTTATGTTTCCGGCGCTTGTGCCGACCTGTCACAAGGAGGAACGCTGGCGTCCTTAAAAAGGTTGCCTAATTTTCTACGAAAGGCGCGGTGAGTGCCGCATCGCGCAGGCCCCGCCAGACGCGGATGGCCTGAACGGTTTCCGGAACATCATGCGCGCGGATTAACTGCGCGCCCATATTGATTGCCGCGAGATGGAACGCGAGCGAACCGCCAAGCCGCTTGTCCGCCGGGGCTTCATTGTCCAGCGCGCCGATCATCCGCTTGCGGCTTGCGCCGACGAGAAGAGGGCAGCCGAGCGCATGGAACAAGGCGGTGCCGTTCAGGAGGGCAAGATTGTCGCCTACCCCCTTGCCGAAACCAAGCCCCGGATCGACAATGATGCGTTCGCGTGCGATGCCTGCTGCGACCACCCCATCGACCCGCGCTTCGAGCCAGTCGAACACGTCGAACACTATGTCATCATAGGCCGCGCCCTGATGCGGGTCGCTCGTTTGTGACGGCGCATGCATAAGTATGACCGGTGCGCCACTATCGCGCGCCACGCTGACGTTGCGCTCATCGTAAAGCAGCGCCGAAATATCGTTGATCAACCCTGCGCCTGCCGCCAGCGCTGCCTCCATGACGGCGGCCTTGCGCGTATCGACCGAGACCGCCACGCCGCCGCGCGCGAGCCGTTCGATCACCGGTTGGATGCGGGCAATCTCGTCCTGCTCCCAAACCAAGGGCGCACCGGGACGGGTCGATTCCCCCCCAACGTCGATCAGGTCCGCGCCTGCTTCGCTCATTGTAAAGCCGGCCGCCATCGCGGCTTCGAGGTCCGCATGTTTGCCGCCATCGGAGAAGCTGTCGGGGGTTACATTGAGGATGCCCATTACCCGCGGCTGATCGAAACGGATAATGCGCTCACCCAGTTGCAGCGGCGTGGTCGATGACTGGATAAACGCAAGCTGCCGTTCGGCGCGGGCCTTCACCGGCGCAGGCAGCCTTTCGAGAAAGGCCGCAAGCTCGACGATCGCGACCAGTTGCTCGCCGCGCCGTACCCCGCCCGCTTCTCCGCGCCAACTCACCTGATAGGCGGAGAACCACAATAGACCGTCGCGCAAACGGTGGCATTGGCCCTCCAGTCCGTGTGGGCGGGCAACAAAAGCGGTGGGCTGGAAATAAATACGGTCGGTAGCTGCGATCATCAAATCTCGGTAGCGAGGAGATAGGTCTGGCGCAACTTGTCGACCGGCACGATGCCCTTTTCGTCCTCATAATGCCAGAAGGTCCAGCCATTGCAGCTCGGAGCGCCTTGCACCTTGGCGCCGATGCCGTGGATCGAGCCGGTCTCGCCGCCGCATTCCAGGCTACCATCGGCGCGCACCACCGCCTTCCAGCGCCGCTTGGCATCAGTCAGCACCGCGCCCGGCTGAAGATATCCCACCTCGACCAGCGTCCCGAAAGCAACGCGCTTCGCGGCCTTCGGCGATTGCATGATCTTCAAGGCCGATTCATCGAGCGGCATTTCAATCGCGATCCGCTCGCTTGCCGCCGAAATATAATCATCCTCGCGCTCGATCCCGATCCAGTTGCGGCCAAGACGCTTGGCGACGGCCCCGGTCGTACCCGTGCCGAAGAAAGGATCGAGCACGACATCGCCGGGCTGGGTACAGGCGAGCAGCACGCGGTACAGCAAGGCTTCCGGCTTTTGCGTCGGGTGCACCTTGGTGCCGTTTTTCTTCAAGCGCTCCTGCCCGCCGCAAATCGGGAAATTCCAATCCGAGCGCATCTGCAGTTCATCATTGAGCGTCTTCATCGCGCGGTAATTAAACTGGTATTTCGACCCTTCGGCTTTCG
Source organism: Pseudomonadota bacterium (assembly GCA_023458055.1). Lineage (GTDB taxonomy): Bacteria > Pseudomonadota > Alphaproteobacteria > Sphingomonadales > Sphingomonadaceae > JAFAFE01. The sequence continues at coordinate 163,228 of JAEXAW010000078.1, read as the reverse complement.
AAGCCCAGATCAGCGTTTCATGCGCATTGGTGAAGCGGGTGCCCTTGAAATTGGGCATCGGGTTCGATTTGACCCAGATGATATCGTTCAAAATCCAGAAGCCCGCATCCTGCACGGCCGTGCCGACGCGGAAGATATTATGATAGCTGCCGATCACCCAGATGGTGCCATTGGGCTTCAGGATACGCCGCGCTTCGGCAAGCCATTCGCGGGTGAAACGGTCATAGGCCGCGAAGGTATCAAACTTGTCCCAGTCATCATCGACCGCATCGACCTGGCTGCCATCGGGGCGAAAGAGGTCGCCGCCAAGCTGGAGATTATAGGGTGGGTCGGCGAAGATCATATCAATCGACGCATCGGGAAGCGCGCGCATGTGCGCAACGCAATCGCCCTTGAGGATGCTGTTGAGCGGGAGCGCGACTGGCGTCAATTTGGCCGCAGCCTTGCGCGCCGGTTTCACCGTCCTTGCATCAAGGCTCGTAAATTTTTCGATCACACCCATGAATCACTGCCCCCTTTGTGGTCGCGGAGGCGCAAACTGAGTCCAGCGGAGTCTCCCGTCAAGTTCAAAAGCTTAGCAAGCGAGTCTCATATCCTCGCGAACTTTATGAGAACGAAACGAGTCCCCCACAGCATATGGTCTCTAACCGGTTAACCAAGACTCCATCCCTTGTGGTGTGGCCCAAAGGACTCGGTTGAGGAAAAAGAAGTCCCTCCCTGTTGCGGAGCAAATGGGGAGGTGGCAGTTGCGTCAGCAACGGACGGAGCGGTCGCCCGCGTAAACGGGCGGAAGGGTTGAGGATTAACCATCAGAGGGAAACTTTCACGTATAAGCCCCCGCTCGGCTATCGCCTCGCGCCCCCTCCACCACTTGGCTACGCCAAGCGGTCCCCTCCCCATCGCCTGCGGCGACAGGGAGGAACCGGATTTGCTAAAATAATTCCAGCTGCGCCACCGGAGCAAAACTGCGGCGGTGGATCGGCGTCGGCCCGAGGTCGCGCAGCGCCTGCAAATGTTCAGGTGTGCCATAGCCCTTGTGGCGGGCGAAGCCATAGCCCGGATGCGCCGCGCAATAATCGCGCATCATGCGGTCGCGCGCTTCCTTGGCAAGGATGGAGGCGGCTGAAATGCAGCGTTCCTTGGCATCGCCTTTGACTATCGCCTCGCAACAGTCCCAGCGCCAATCGGGATTGCGTCCAAGTGGCGTCATATTGCCGTCGATGAGGATACGCTGTGGCTCCTCGGCCACTTTACGGCATAGGGCATCCACCGCGCGGGTCATAGCGAGCATGGTCGCCTGGAAAATGTTTATGCCGTCAATTTCCTCGACCGTGGCAATCCCGATGCCCCATGAGCAGCGTTCCAGAATGCGCAGCTCGAGCTTGGCGCGCTGGGCGGCGTTCAGTATTTTGCTATCGCCAAGCCCGCGGATTTCCTTGCCGCACAGAACAACGGCCGCAGCCACCACCGGCCCTGCCAATGGCCCTCGTCCCGCTTCATCGACACCAACGATCATGCACGCGCCCTCATGGCGTCAGTCCTTATCGCGGATTCTCCACGGCGGGAAGCGGCGGTTTTCACCAGCGCGATAAAGGCAGATGATATTGCCGAACGGATCACGCACCCGCGCCTCGCGCCACAGCCAGGGCTGGGCTGTCGGCGGGTGCTCGAAACGCAGCCCGTCGCGGCTCAATTGTTCGACCGTTGCATCCAGATCGGGACATTCGAAATAGACATGGGTTCCGCCAGGGCTGGTGCAATCGGAATCATTGTTGATCGACAGCATGACCCCGCCGGGCGCTTCGAAACTTGCATAATCGGGCTTGTTAACGACAATCGGCTTAAGGCCAAGGGTCGTATAAAAGGCAAAGGACGCGTCAAAATCGTCCATGCACAACAAGACCTGATTGAGCATCGGCCCCTTGCCGACATCGAGCCGCACGCGGCTATGGCCGAGCGGGCCGTGGCCTGCGCCGAGATCGGGTGCCTCCTTCAAGGCAAGGCGGACGAATTCGCGCCCGCGGTCGACGGCAGCGGGCAAATCCATCCCTTGCGCGAGGAATAAGGCTATCGCGCTTGCAATCGTGCAGCCAGTGCCGTGCGTGCTGCGCGTCGCGATGCGGTTCGCCTGCCAGCTCGTAATATTATCTTCTTCGACGAGTGCATCGACGAGCACGTCGCCTTCTTCATGCCCGCCCTTGATCAGCACCGCGCAGCCATATTGCGACACAAGGTTGAGCGCGGCAGCGACCTCATCGTCACCCACCGAAAGCACCGCCAATTCCGGAAGGTTCGGCGTCACCACCGTCGCGACCCGCATCAAGCGGCCAAAGGCCTCAATCGTCTCGGGATCGGCCAGCGCCGCTCCGCTGGTCGAGACCATGACGGGGTCGAACACCACCGGCACCCTCTCGGAGCGTTCGAGATAATCCGCGACCGCATGGGCGGTTTCGGCCGAGCCGATCATCCCGATCTTGATCGCATCACAGCCAATATCTTCAACCACGGCGTCAATCTGTGCCAACACCATCTCGGTCGGGATCGGATGGACCGCCTCGACGCCGATGGTATTCTGTGCGGTGACCGAGGTTATCGCTGTCATCGCGTGACCACCAAGCATGGTTACCGTCTTGATGTCAGCCTGAATGCCGGCGCCGCCGCCACTATCCGACCCCGCGATAATGAGGACACGCGCTATGCTATCGTCCATCGTCATGCCTTGAACTTACGCTCGGTCGAGGCCGGATAGCGTTCGAGCAAATCAGCGCGGCGTACGGGCCGGTCCATCAACTCACCGCCGCAATTGGGGCAGATATCATCCATCGCCTCGCTGCACGGTGCACAAAAGGTGCATTCGAACGAACAGATGAACGCTCCCGGCGCGTCGGCGGGCAAATCCCCCCCGCATTTTTCGCAATCTGGCCGCATTTCAAGCATTGTACATCCCGGTCGCAGCCGCTCACGCGGCTACCTTCTCCACTGCTGCGCAGATGCGATCCACCACCTCCGTCACCCGGTCGGCATTGTCGCCTTCCGCCATGACGCGAATCAGCGGCTCGGTCCCCGATGCCCGGATAACCAGCCGTCCTTCGCCTTTGAGGTCGCGTTCCGCGTCCGCAATGATCTTCTTTACCGACTCCGCTTCGAGCGGGGCCGAACCCTTCTTATACCGGACATTCTTAAGAAGTTGTGGAACACGGTCAAATTGATGCAATAATTCGGATGCCTTCTTGCCGCTTTCGACCAGCGCGGCGAGCACTTGAAGCGCGGCAACGGTGCCATCGCCGGTCGTTGCATGGTCCGTCAGGATCATGTGGCCGGATTGTTCGCCGCCGACATTAAAGCCTCCCGCGCGCATCCGTTCCAGCACATGCCGGTCGCCAACCGCCGTGCGCAGCAGCATCAGTCCTTGTCCCTGCAGATAGCGTTCGAGGCCAAGATTGGACATCACCGTCGCCACCACGCCGCCGCCCTTGAGGAGGCCCGCTTCGTTCCAGCTCGACCCGATCAGCGCCATGATCTGGTCGCCATCTACTACCTCACCTTGTTCATCCACTACGATCAGACGGTCGGCATCGCCATCCAGCGCAATGCCGATATCGGCCTGTTCAAACACCACCCGTTCGCGCAATTGCCCGAGCGAGGTTGAGCCGCAGCCATCATTGATATTGCGACCATTGGGGCTGATGCCGATGGACGTAACACTCGCACCAAGCTCCCAGAACGCCGTCGGTGTAGTGTTATAGGCGGCCCCATTGGCGCAATCGACCACGATTTTGAGCCCGTCGAGCCGCACATGCTCCGGCAGCGACAGCTTGACCGCATGGATATAGCGTCCGCGCGCATCCTCGATCCGGCGCGCGCGGCCAATATCGTTGGGGAGCGCGAGTTCGGGCTCGGCAGCTAGCAGTTCCTCGATCTTGATTTCATCCGCGTCAGACAATTTATAGCCGTCCGGGCCGAACAGCTTGATACCATTATCATGATAGGGATTGTGGCTCGCCGAAATCATGACGCCAAGATCGGCGCGCATCGACCGGGTCAGCATGGCAACAGCAGGCGTCGGCATTGGCCCCACCTGAACCACGTCCATGCCCACGCTGGTAAAGCCTGCAACAATCGCGTTTTCGAGCATATATCCCGAAAGGCGCGTGTCCTTGCCCACAACGACCCGGTGCTTGTGATCGCCGCGCAGGAAATGTGCGCCTGCGGCCATCCCGACCTTCATCGCGATTTCAGCGGTCATCGGGCTGGCATTGGTGAGCCCCCGGATACCATCGGTACCGAAAAATCGTCTTCCCATCTCACCCCCGCCTTTATGCGCGCGCGCCGCGCCTTGTTGAAGCCGGACGACTTGCACCATGCAAGCCTATCAGCCGCGATAACCCTGCTTTTAGAGTTTTGTTACGGTCCCTAGCAAGATTATTTGCTTGCGACGCGGTGGATTTGCGGCAAACCATGCACGGATGAGCAATGATATCGCCGCACATGAACCGCCGCAGCGTGCAACACCTTTCTGGAAAACCAACAGCGCGCGCATCCTGATTGCGCTCGCGCTGGGCTTGATCGCCGGGATTATTGTTTCGCAGCAGGGCAAGAGCTTTGCCGAAACGACCGTGCCTTGGGCCGAACTTATCGGTTCACTGTGGCTCAATGCGCTCAAGATGACCATCGTTCCGCTGGTAGTCGGCTTGCTGGTCACGGGGATCGTCCAGACCGCCGAGGCGGCAAAGGCCGGGCGGATCACTGCGCGTGCGGTGCTGTGGTTTGTGGGATTGCTGTGGGCGAGTACAGTCTTCTGTGCGCTCTACATCCCGACCATATTATCCATTTTCCCGATGCCCCAAGAGTCGGCCGCCGCACTCAAAGCGGCGCTGTCGGGGGCTGACAAGATCAATCAAGTGCCGACCTTCGCGGACTTTGTGCGCGACCTGATCCCGTCCAATGTATTGAAAGCAGCGAGCGAGGACAAGATCCTGCCGCTCATCATCTTCACCACCATGTTTGCCTTTGCGATCACGCGCATCGCGCCGGAATTCCGCCGGGTGATGGCCAATTTCTTCGCCGCGCTCACCGATGCGATGGTGGTGATGATCCACTGGGTGTTGCTTGCAGGGCCGCTCGGCGTGTTCATGCTCGCTTATGTTGTCGCCGCACAGACTGGCGCAGCAGCACTCGGTGCGTTGGCGCATTATGTCGCGGTGGTCGCATCGATGGGCATCTTGGTGTTGATTTTTGCCTATATATTTGCGGTGCTTGTCGCCCGGTTGAAGCTGACAGATTTTGCGCGGGCCGCGGTTCCGGCACAGGCGGTCGCGATTTCGACACAAAGTTCGCTGGCTTCCCTTCCCGCCATGCTACGCGGCATCGAGATGCTGGGGGTGCGGCGCCAGATTGCTGATGTTGTCCTGCCGCTCGCGGTCGCGCTGTATCGCGCCACCAGTCCTTCGATGAACCTCGCCGTCGCGCTCTATGTCGCGCACTGGTATGGCATCCAGCTCACCCCTACCCAACTTGCGGCCGGGGTCGCAACCGCTGCGGTCACGACCATGGGCTCGGTCAGCCTCCCCGGCACCGTCAGTTTCGTAGCCTCGATTGCGCCGATCTGCGTTGCGATGGGCCTCCCCGTCGAGCCGCTCGCGCTGCTCATTGCGGTTGAAACCATCCCCGACATTTTCCGCACCGTCGGCAATGTGACGATGGATGTCGCGCTCACCGCCGCGATCGACAAGCAGAGCGCAGGGGATTTGATCGAACAGGCGGACACAATCGAGCATCCGCACGTTTAAGCGCGGGGCTTCACATTCTGATCGGGAGATAATCGATGAAATATCGCACCCTCGGCGACGGCCTCAAAGTGTCTGCGCTCGGTATCGGCTGCATGCCGATGATCCGCGAAGGCAATATTCTTTACGGGAGCGCGGCGGACCCCGATGAAGCGATCAAAACCATCCATAAGGCCATCGACCTTGGCGTGACCTTTTTTGACACCGCCGAAATTTATGGTCCGTTCCAGAATGAGGAATTGGTCGGCGAGGCGATCAAGGGCAAGCGCGACGGGCTTGTCATCGCAACCAAATTCGGCTTCCGTTTTGACGGCAAGCAAATCCTTGGCGTCGATGGCAGCGCCGCCAATGCGCGGCGCGCGGTCGAAGGCTCGTTGAAACGGCTCGGCATCGATGTGATCGACCTTTATTATCAACACCGCGTCGATCCCGCCGTGCCGATTGAGGAAACGGTGGGCGCGCTCGCGGACCTTCAAAAGGAAGGCAAGATCAAGCATATTGGCCTTTCCGAAGCCGGACCCGAAACGCTGCGCAAGGCGGCTTCTGTCGCCCCGATTGCCGCCCTCCAGTCCGAATATTCGCTGTGGGAGCGTGAGGTCGAAACCGATATCCTCCCCACCTGCCGCGAACTTGGTATCGGTTTTGTACCCTATTCGCCGCTCGGACGCGGTTTTTTGACCGGCAGCATCACCAGCCATGATGATATTGCGCAAAATGACTGGCGGCAGAATGATCCGCGCATGAGCAAGGAGAATTTCGACCGCAATATGGAATTGGTCAAGGTGGTGCGCGGGGTCGCCGACAAGCATAAAGTCTCGCCCGCCCAGATCGCGCTCGCCTGGCTCCTCGCGCAGGGCGAAGATATCGTCCCCATCCCCGGCACCAAACGCCGCGCCACGATGGAAGACAGTGTCGCCGCCGTCAACGTGACGCTCGATGCCGATGACCTTGCAACGCTCGACCAGGCTGCACCCGTCGGCGGTACCGCCGGCCCGCGCTATGGCGAGGCGGGCATGAAGATGGTGCGGCTTTAACCCGAACCCATGTTTCGCGGCATGGATTTTTCGACCTGGCAGGGTATCCTGACCTCGATCTTCGGGATCGTGCTGATCACCCTGCTCGGCATGGGCATCCGGCTCATCATGATGATGACCATCCAGCAGCGACGCGAGCGGATGAACCGCCAGATCAACGAACGGTTGCGCACGCTGATTGCGGCTTACAAGACGCTGGGCGGTTCCTTTACCGGTGACCTCAGCGTCGATCCTACCCATCTGCGCGATATTCGCAGACGGCAGCGCGGGGCGGGAGCCGCCACCCCGACGGCGGCAACCGACACCGTGCTGACCGCGACCGACGCCGAAGCCGCAACCCTTCCCCCAATCGACCTTTCGGCGACGGCCGGAAATGGCGGGGATGAAGGGTCGGACCGCACCCGCCGCATCCGCGATGCGGTGGAAGCCGCGCTCTCCGACATCATCCTGCTTGGCACCGAGGAGCAAGTGCGGCTCGCGGCAAAGGCGGCGACGGAATTGGTCGCGGGAACGCCGGTGCATACGCATGAACTGGTCGTGTCGCTCCGCGACTTCATCCGCGACGCGCTCGATCTCGACCCGATTGCTTCGGACATTGCGCTGCCGATGCAGGGCCCAACCCGGCCGTCCGGAGGCGGCGGCAAAGGGGGTGGTGGCAACGGCGGGCGCGATGGAGGCGGCGGCGGTGGCCGCGGCGGCATGGGTGGTGGCGGCATGGGTGGCGGCGGTATGGGTGGCGGCGGCGGAATGGCCATGGGAATGGGCATGGGCGGCGTCGGCATGGGGCTCGGCATGGGCCATGGCGATAGCGCCGGGGAACAGAGTTAGGACCCTTCCTCCCCTTGTCGGAATGATTGAGGTTTGCCGCAGGGGTCTGACGCAGTTGGACGAGGGGTGCCAGCCCAAAAGGCCAGCGCGATTGCCAAGGACAATCGCATACCCCTCACCCGGCGTCTGCCACGCAACACGTTGCTTTCTCACCCCTCCTACAAGGGGCGAGACGGAATGTTACCGATCATACGCTTTCGGCAACGCGCCTTCTGTCGGTGTGCGATACCGGTCCCGCAGCTTGTTCTGCCGTGTTTCGAGCGGTTGGTCGACGCCATCGATGATGACCTTTTCAGCGCGGCTGGAGAGTTCCAGCGGATCGCCGTCCCACACCACCACGTCGCCTGCCGCCCCGCTCCTCAGCACGCCCAGCTGGCCACCCATGCCGATGGCTTCGGCGGGGGCGGAACTGATTGTCGCAAAGGCTTCATCCCAGCTCAAACCGGTCGCGCCCGGAACGCGGGTGAGCGCCACCAGATTGCCCGCATATTGCGGCGTATAGTTGAGCCGGAGCGTGTCTTCATCATCGACCTGCCCCAACGCCACCTTGACGCCAGCCGCTTTCATCCGTCCGATATTGGATTGGGTGGAGGCCCGCGCTTCGAACGCGTCGGGCAGATCGCGGAGCGCCGAGGCAATCACCGGCACGCCCGCCGCCGCTATCTCGCGGGCGACCCGCCAGCCTTCCGCAACGCCAACCAGCGTCATCTTGATCGCCGGAAATTCCTGCTTCAGTCGGAGCACCTGCAAAATATCATTGGCGCTGTCGACTTTGACCATCAACCGCTGCTTGCCGTTGATAACCTGTCCCAAGGCTTCGGCATCGGCGCGCAGCAACAGGCTATCCTTGGAACGCCCGTCATAGGTCGCAGGATTACGCGCATAATCGCGCGCTTCCTGCAACATCGCCTTGAAGGTGAGGAAGGTCGCCGCACGGCTGCCGCCCGCCCGCTGCGCACCCGCTTCGCCGAATTCGACATATTGGAACGCGCGGGGGCGGGCCAGCATATTATTGTCGGCGCCGAGATCAACCACCGCGCCCTGGCCGGAGAACAGCCCGCTTGAGCGGCCGGGGAAGACCAGCGCGCGAGTAATTCCCGCTGCCCGGGCATAAGGCACCGGGATGCCGAACGGGTTGAGCGCTGGTGCAACGTCGATCGCGGCGGTGAAATGCGACCGGGTCGCGCTTTCATCATTGACCTCGTCAACCGCCTCGACCTCCATGATGCCGATATGGCTGTAACCGGCCACAATGCCCGGCGTCACCCATTTGCCCGACGCGTCAATCACCGGCATGCCCGCAGGCGCGCCGCCCTGTGAAACCGAGGCTACCTTGCCGTTGCGGATGATAACGGTGCCACCCTCAATCGGGGCAGAACCATCTCCGATCACCACCTTGCCGCCCGTGATCGCAACATTTTGTGCGAGCGCGGGGGTAGCGAGGAGGGCGAGAATTAACCCCACCCCCGTTCGTGTCGAGCGAAGTCGAGACACGCTGGATGCGAGAGCAACGAGGGTTGCGCGAGCGCCTCTCGACTGCGCTCGAGGCAAACGGGACAGGGAAACATGAAACTTGCTCATTTTACATCTCCCTCGCCAGCCTGACCGAGTTCGAAATCGCTCACCGGTCTCCGCTTCGGATCAGCGCTGTCGTAAAGCAGCGCGCCGTCGACCCATACGCGCTCAGGGCGCGAATAGACGCTGAAGGGGTTGCCGTTCCACAGCACCACGTCCGCCATCTTGCCCGCCTTGAGGCTGCCGGTTTTATCCAGGATGCCGAGCGCCTTGGCCGGGTTTGAGGTGATCCACTTGATCGCGGTGGCATCCGAAATCTGCATCCCCATGCGGCGACCATTATTCAGTGCCTTGGCCGATTCCTGGTTCAAGCGTTGGATCTGGTTCTGGTCATCGGAATGGACGATGGTGCAGGTGCCTGCATTCTGGAGAATGGCGGCATTTTCCGGAATGCCGTCATAGCTTTCCATCTTGAAGCCCCACCAGTCGGCCCACACCACCGCGCAGACATCATTGTCCTTCAACAGATCGGCGATCTTATAGGCTTCGACCGCGTGGTGAAAGGCCGTGACCTTGTATCCAAACTCCTTGGCCATATCCATGACGATAGCCATTTCATCGGCGCGGTAGCAGTGGTTCTGAACGAGGATTTCGCCGTCCAGCACACCGGCTAGCGTTTCCATCGCCAGATCGCGCTCGCCGCTCGCCTTCTTGCGGAAGGCTGCAGCCTTGGCCCAGGTGGCGCGATTGACCGCAAGGTTGCCCATGCGGGTCGAGGGCATCCGCCCCTTGGCGCCATAGACCCGCTTGGGATTTTCGCCGCAAGCCATTTTGAGCGTGTAGGGCGCGCCGGGGAATTTCATCCCCTGCATCGTGCGTGCGGGCACATTTTTAAGGATGATGCCGCGCCCGCCCATCAGGTTGGCTGATCCCGGCAGCACTTCGAGCGCCGTCACCCCGCCATTGACGAGCGCGCGGCTGAAACCCGGATCCTGCGGCCAGACGCTATGTTCGGCCCAGACATCGGGCGTGGTCGGCGCGGTTGCTTCGTTGCCATCGCTATGAGCCGATACGCCGGGCGAGGGATAATCCCCCAAATGGCTGTGAATATCGATGATCCCCGGCGTCACATATTTGCCGTTGGCTTCAATGACCGCAGCGTCCGCCGGGATCGACGTTGAGGCATCCCCGACCGCGATCACCTTGCCATCGCCAAAGACGACCGTGCCATTATCGATCTGGTTGCCCTCACCATCCAGGATCGTCGCCCCGCGCACCGCCGTTACCACGCCCGGATAGGGCTTATAGGTCGATGGATAGGGATTTTTATTGAAGCTCGTCTTGGGGCTCTCCGCCGACGCGCTCTTGGGTTTGTCACTGTTCGTAGTCGCACAAGCCGAAAGCCCCAGCGCTGCCACAGACACAAAAAGGAGGGCCGAAGCCCCCCGAGTTTGATGTTGCATGATTATCGTGTCTCCGTGCTCGTATTGACACCGGCCGCTTGCGGCTCGCCCAATTCGGGCTGGCCCGCCAGCGCATCGTCAGCATCGCGTAGCGTATCGAGATGCATCCAGCGTTTGACGAACGGGCTGAGCAGCAGCACAACTACGCTGACCACAATCGCGACCCAACCGATCTGGTTGTAGATGCTGAGCGTCGCTTCCTTGGTCATTTCACCGTCGTGGCCGCCGGTCGCTTCACCGATCTTGCCTGCCACGAAATTGCCGACCGCCGTCATATAGAACCAGGCGCCCATAATGAGCGAGGCCATAAAGGTTGGCGCAAGACGGTTCATCGCGCTGAGGCCAACCGGGCTCAAGCATAGCTCGCCAGTCGTGTGGAGGAGATAAATGAGGAAGACGAAGATCACTGCGGTCTTGACCTCAGTACCAACCGAATTGGCACCCCAGACGAACACGAGGAAGCCAAGTCCGACCTGGAACAAAGCCAGCGCGAACTTTGCCGGAGCCGAAGGTTCAAGCCCGCGACGTCCCAGCCATTGCCACAAAATTGCGAACATGGGCGCAAAGATGATGATATATATTGAGTTGATTGACTGGAAGATCGACGCCGGAACATCACCGATGGCGACGAAGCGATCAGTATAAAGGTTGAGGCTGCCCCCTGCCTGTTCGAACAGACCCCAGAAAAGCGGGTTAAGCGCAATCAGGAATAGAATCGCAAAGATACGTTCGCGCGGCTCCTTGTCGAGCTTGAAGGCTTGGAACAACACCCAACCGAGCAGCGCGATGCCCGAAATAATCAGCAGCATCTGAATGACATCCTGATACTGGACCAACGCCCACATCACCGCGACGGCGGCGATGCCGACGCCGTAAAGGGTAAACTCCTTGCCTCTGGACAGCGGTTCCGGTGCTTCGCCCGCACCATTGAGCGCCTTTTTGCCGAGCACGAACACGACGAGCCCTGCCAACATGCCGATGCCAGCAAGGCCAAAGCCATAGGCCCAGCCCAGCGTCTGGCCGAGATAGCCGGCCAGAATTACACCGAAGGCCGCGCCCGCATTAATGCCCATGTAGAAAATGGTGTAAGCCGCGTCGCGGCGGGTGTCGGTCAGCCCATAAAGCTGGCCTACCATCACAGAGATATTGGCTTTGAGGAAACCCGATCCGACAATGATCAGCGCCAGCGCGAGCCAGAAGATATTGATCGCGGGGTCAGCCTGTTTGATCGCCGGATCAACCACGCCCTGCACGCCTTCGACGGCCATGAACAAATGGCCGAGCGCGAGCAGGATACCCCCGAACAACACCGCTTTGCGCTGTCCAAGGTAACGATCAGCAAGATAGCCACCTAGTACGGGCGTGATATAAACAAGGCTGGTATAGGCCCCGTAGATGAGGTTCGATTTGCCGTCGCTGAAGAGCCAATGTTTGGTGAGATAAAAAATCAGCAGTGCGCGCATGCCATAATAGGAGAAGCGTTCCCACATCTCCGCGAAAAACAGCATGTACAACCCCTTGGGATGCCCTGCGAATTCGGGTTTGCGGCTGGCAGCGATGAACCCACCGATCGCCAGAAACGCGCATAAGACAATAAGGCCGATCGCGGCGATCCAATCGCCCTCGGTCCAAAGAGACATATCCTTCACTATTATAATACTCCCCAAAATCTTTTATGGCCGTGGGCGACCAGGTTGGGCGTAACCCTAACGGAAAAATTGCGCGTGTGAAGAAGATTGTTGCGTTTGGAACCGCTTTGCTGTCCATCTTGCGGCTATGTTTAACGATCTTTCCTCGCTTATTGCCTATCTTCACACCCGCCGTTCGGGGCGGCCGCGCGAGATGTTGGAGCCCGGCCCGGATGCCGCTCAGCTTGATCAGATATTGGATGCAGCGATCCGCACGCCAGACCATGGCAAGCTTGCGCCGTGGCGGTTCGTAATCGTGCGGGCGGATCAGCGCGACGCGCTCTCCGCGCTGCTGACACAAGCTTATCTCAAAGAAAAGCCGGATGCCGGGCGGCTGGAGGTCGAGGCAATGGACAGTTTTGCACGACACGCGCCGGCGCTGGTCGTCGCCCTGTTCAAGCCGGTCATCCCGAGCAAGATTCCGCTGTGGGAACAGCAACTCAGCATGGGAGCGGCCTGCATGAACCTGCTCCACGGCGCACATGCACTCGGCTTTGTCGGCGGCTGGATCACGGGCTGGCCATCAACCAACGCAGAGGTAGCCGCCGCATTCGGCGCTGAAGGCGAGGATCGGATCGCGGGCTTCCTCTACCTCGGATCACCCGGGCGTGCCCTTGAAGAACGACCGCGACCCGAGCGCGCGAAAGTGGTACAAGAGTGGCAGGCGTGATGACGCGTCACGAGTCTGCGTGGCACGCCCCACCAATTAAAATGTGATGATTTTTATATTAAGACATTGAATTAATACAATAATAACCCCCGCCGCAAAAGATGAAGCAACTTAACTTCAATCAATAGCGCGCTGTTCATTTTACATCTAAGCGCCCTGACATAAGGGGCCTCATCAACCAGTAAATAATAGCCCCTTTCTCGAACAAAGGATAACAGGGTGCGCAGTAAGGATTTTTTGAAGGGCCGTCGGCGTGAAGAGCTGTCGGCCGAAGAATTGCAGGCTGTCGAAAACCTCATCGTCGAGGTTCGCACAGTTCCTGCGCGGACCAACATGATTGTTGCAGGTCAAACCATTGATTTCAGCACTTTGCTGCTGGAAGGGACGATGTGCCGTTATATGGATGACCGACAGGGTATGCGGCAACTCGTAGCGCTTCAGGTGCCCGGCGACTTTGTTGATCTTCATGCCTTTCCCTTGAAGCATCTCGATCATGACGTCGCGACCATCACCGAATGCGAGGTGGCGATTGTACCCCACCATGCGCTTGAGGAGATTATGGAGAAATATCCGCATCTTGCGCGGATGTTGTGGTTCTCCACGCTGCTCGATGCGGCGATGCACCGCGAATGGATTTTTCGCCTCGGGCGCCTCGATGCGGCAGGGCGGATTGCGCATTTCTTCGCGGAAATCAATCTCCGCCTGCTCTTGGTCGGGCGCAGCGACGGCAATAGCTTCACGCTGCCGATTACCCAGAACGACCTCGCCGAAGCGCTCGGAATGACCACGGTCCATGTCAATCGCGTGTTGCGGGATCTGCGTGAACAGGGTGTTATGACCTTTCGCGGCGGAGTGGTCAGGATCGAAAATATCGAACGGCTGCATCGCATCGCCGAATTCGAGCCCGGCTATCTCTACACCGACCGGCCGGGTAATACGAGTTTCAACTCGGCGAAAAGCTGAGGGTGCACAAAGCTCCGACCCGCTTTCATCATTGTAAGCAGGCGCGAACCCACTTATAGGCGCTCCCCGTGAGCAGTTGTGACACTTGTGTAATAAAAAACCGTGCAATTTGCGCGGGTCTCGACGCCGATGAATTGAGCGCGCTCAATCAACTCGGACGGCGGCAAACACTGGTGCGCGGGCAAACCATCATGTGGGAGGGCGATGAAGCACTGGTCGTTGCCAATGTGATGGAGGGCGTGCTCAAGCTGTCGACCACATTGGGCGACGGGCGCGAGCAGATTGTCGGCATCGTCTATCCGTCCGATTTTATCGGTCGCCCGTTCGGACAACAAAGCCATCACAGCGTCACGGCCCTTACCGACGCCAAAGTGTGCGTGTTTCCACGCCAGAGCTTTGATGGATTCGCGCGCGAGCATCCCGAGCTGGAACATAAGCTGCTCCAGCGCACGCTCACAGAACTGGACCGCGCGCGCCACTGGATGCTGCTCCTCGGGCGTAAGACCGCGACCGAAAAAATCGCAACCTTCCTCCTTGAAATGGCTGATCGTTTGGCGCCGCAAGGGTGCGACCATGCCGCCAGCACGGCATCCACCGCGTTCGACCTTCCCTTCGGTCGCCAGCAAATCGCCGACATATTGGGCCTCACCATCGAAACAGTGAGCCGCCAGCTGACCGCGATGAAGCAGGAGGGCGTGATCCAGATCCCCGACCGTCGCCGGATTGTCATCGCGGACCGTCCGGCGCTTCAGGCGATGAGCGGAAATTCCGACTAGGCGGTAAACCCTGCAGCGCGTGCAAAAATGCAGCAGCTCAAGGACAATTTTCCTTTTTGACATGGGTCAATGATTGACGGGCGTGACCCGTTCACCGCATAGTGATGAACAGGGTATGCGCCTTTTGGAAAATTCGCGCTATCGTTGAATATCAAGGGCGAATATTGCTCGGGGAGTAGTCATGGAAAGTACAGTCATGAAAGCGGGGGGCTGGTTCTTCCTCGCAGTGATGGCATGGTTTGCGGCCGCAATGGCGGTCGACACGCCTTATGCGGTGCATATGAGCATTTGCGGGATCGCCGCGTTGCTCGCCACCTGGTTTGCGATCAGTCAGAAGGATTATTCGGCAGTCGCGCGCGGCATATTGAAGATGCCCGCCGATGAGAGCCGCTATGACGATGATCCGATCCGCTGGGGCGTGATTGCCACCATTTTCTGGGGCATTGCGGGTTTTCTGGTCGGCGTGATCATCGCGAGCCAGCTTGCTTTTCCCGCGCTCAATTTTGACACGTCCTGGGTCAGCTTCGGTCGCCTGCGGCCCTTGCATACCTCGGCGGTGATCTTCGCCTTCGGGGGCAATATCCTCATCGCCTCAAGCTATTATGTCGTGCAGCGCACCAGCCGCGCGCGACTGGCCTTTCCCGGCCTCGCCCGCTTTGTCTTCTGGGGCTATCAGCTCTTCATCGTGCTCGCGGCCACCGGTTACCTGATGGGCGTCACGCAGAGCAAGGAATATGCCGAACCGGAATGGTATGTTGACCTGTGGCTGACGATTGTCTGGGTCGCCTATCTCATCGTGTTCGTCGGCACCCTCGCCAAGCGCAAGGAGCCGCATATCTATGTCGCGAACTGGTTCTACCTCTCCTTCATCCTGACCATCGCGTTGCTCCATATCGTCAATAATCTGGCGATTCCGGTGACGGTGTTCGGTTCGAAAAGCTATTCAGTGATGGCGGGCGTGCAGAGCGCGCTGACGCAATGGTGGTATGGTCACAACGCGGTGGCCTTCTTCCTCACCGTGCCGTTCCTCGCGATGATGTATTATTTCGTGCCGAAACAGGCCGAACGTCCGATCTACAGCTATCGCCTGTCGATCATCCACTTCTGGTCGCTGATCTTCCTCTATATCTGGGCCGGTCCGCACCATCTCCACTATACCGCGCTGCCCGACTGGGCGCAGACGCTCGGCATGGTGTTCTCGGTCGTCCTGTGGATGCCGAGCTGGGGCGGGATGATCAACGGACTCATGACCCTGAACGGCGCGTGGGACAAGATCCGCACTGACCCGATCATCCGCATGATGGTGATGGCGCTTGCCTTCTACGGCATGGCGACCTTTGAAGGACCGATGCTGTCGATCAAGGCGGTCAATGCGATGTCGCACTATACCGACTGGACCATCGCGCACGTCCATGCTGGTGCCTTGGGCTGGAACGGGATGATCACCTTTGCGGCGATCTACTATCTCGTTCCCCGCCTGTGGAACAAGCAGCGCATGTATTCGATGCGCATGATCAACTGGCATTTCTGGCTGACCAGCGCAGGCATCGTGCTTTATGCGTCCGCCATGTGGGTTGCCGGCATCATGCAAGGCCTGATGTGGCGCGAATATGGTGCCGACGGCTATCTCGTCTATGCGTTCAGCGAAACCGTGGCGGCGATGTTCCCCTATTATGTAATCCGCATTTTCGGGGGCGCACTCTACCTCGCGGGTGGTCTGGTCATGGTTTACAACGTCGCGATGACCTTGCGTGGCAAGCTGCGTGACGAAGCGCCGATGACCGAAACGCCCTATGATGCCGCTGCCGACCGCCCGCTGGCGCCGGTACCCGCTGAATAATCCAGTAAAGAACAAGGAACCCTGTCATGGGCTTTGCCGACAATCACAAGAAACTGGAACGCAATATCACGCTGCTCGGGGTAGCTGCGTTCGCTGCGGTCGCAATCGGCGGGATCGTCGAAATCGCGCCGCTCTTCTGGATCGATTCGACGATCGAGAAGGTGGAAGGGATGCGTCCCTATACACCGCTCGAACTCGCGGGTCGTAACATCTATATCCGCGAAGGCTGCTATAACTGCCACAGCCAGATGATCCGTCCGTTCCGCGACGAGGTCGAACGCTATGGCCATTACAGCCTCGCGACGGAATCGATGTATGACCACCCCTTCCAATGGGGCTCCAAGCGCACCGGGCCGGACCTCGCGCGTGTGGGCGGCCGCTATTCGGACGAATGGCACCGCCAGCATTTCGTTGATCCGCGTTCGGTCGTGCCGGAATCGGTCATGCCGTCCTACAAGTTCCTGCTCGATAATGACCTCGAAGCAGGCGATATGCGCGGCGATCTTAAGGCCCTTTCGCGGGTCGGTGATCCTTATACGCAAAAGGATATCGATTCCGCCAATGACGACCTTAGGGCGCAGGCAAGCGCGGACACCGATCCCGCCGATCTGCAAAAGCGTTATCCCAAGGCGCAGGTGCGCGACTTTGACGGCAATCCGGAGCGGTTGACCGAAGCCGATGCGTTGATCGCCTATCTGCAGATGCTGGGGACGCTGGTCGATTTCAATTCGGCCCGCAGCCTTGAGCAGGGTAGCGCCCAACAACCGGCGACCAAGCTGGTGCCGACCAAGGCCCCTGCTGCTGCACCGGCGACCGCGCCTTCCAATGCAGCATCCACCGCTCCGGCGGCGACCACCAACGTGGCCGTCCCGGCGGAAAAGGCGAAGTAAGATGGATTATGATACGGCACGCCATTTCGCAGACAGCTGGGGATTAATCTTCCTCGGGCTGGTTTTTGCCGTGTGCATCGCATGGGTGTTCCGCCCGCATGCGCGCGATCATTATAATGACGCTGCCAACCTGATTTTTGACGAGGACAAGCAAGATGGCTGACAACAAGCGCGTCGATGAAGCCACGGGCACTTCAACCGTAGGCCATGAATGGGACGGCATTGAAGAATTGAACACGCCGCTGCCGCGCTGGTGGCTGTGGCTCTTCTATATTACGATTGTCTGGGGCGTCCTGTACAGCATCTGGCAACCGGCCTGGCCGCTCGCCAATAGCGCGACGGCTGGCACGTCGGGCTGGACCAGCCGCAGCCAACTCGCCGCCGAACTCGACAAGGAAAAAGAGCGCCGCGCGCCAGTGATGGCCGCGCTCGCTGGTATTCCGATCGAGCAGCTGATGGGCAACGCCCAGCTTTATAATCAGGCGAAGGCTGGGGGACAGGCCGCGTTCAAGCAATATTGCGTGCAGTGCCACGGCTCGGGCGCGGCGGGGAGCAAAGGTTATCCCAACCTCAACGACGATGATTGGCTGTGGGGCGGCGACATCAAGTCAATCGAATATACGATTACGCATGGGGTGCGTAACCTCGACCATGCCGAAACACGCGTGTCGCAAATGCCCAATTTCGGCAAGGATGGTATCCTGAAACCCAACGAGGTGGCCGATGTTACCGCTTATGTGCTGAGCCTGTCAGGTGCGCAGAAAGCAAATGCCGCGACCCAGCGCGGCGCGGGCCTCTATGCCGCTAACTGCGTGGTGTGCCACGGCCCCGATGGCAAGGGTATCCAATCGGTTGGTGCGCCAAATTTGACCGACCGCATCTGGCTTTATGGTGGCAAGCCTGACGAAGTCGCGGCGAGCATCACTGTCGCGCATCAGGGCGTGATGCCCGCTTGGGGCGGCAAGCTCGATCCGGTGACGATCAAGATGCTTGCGGCCTATGTCTATTCGCTCGGCGGTGGGCAGGAAACCCCGCCGACTGAGGCACCAGTTGCGGCAGCACCCGCAGCAGCACCCGCTCCGGCTGCAAATGCAGCAGCGGAAACCGCGGCGGCAGGGGCCACTCCGGCACCTTCCCCGACGAAGTAAGATAGGCTAAGACAGTAACCGGTAGCGCCGTAGGGAGAGACTGCGCTACCGGTTTTCAGATTTCTCAAACGAGTTGTAATCCGGCATGACCACTACGGCGTCCCCTTCTCCCGCCCCCGAACTTTATGCAAAGCGCAAAGGCGTTTACCCCAAAGCAGTTACCGGCACGTTCCGCCGCCTCAAATGGGCGATCATGCTGTTCTGCCTGGCGGTCTATTATATTACCCCCTGGATTCGCTGGGATCGCGGCCCCTATGCGCCCAATCAGGCGGTGCTGGTCGATCTTGCCAACCGCCGTTTCTATATGTTCGGCATCGAAATCTGGCCGCAGGAATTTTATTATGTCGCCGGGCTCCTCATCATGGCGGGTATCGGACTGTTCCTCGTTACCTCCGCAGTGGGGCGCGCCTGGTGCGGTTATGCCTGCCCGCAAACCGTGTGGACCGATCTTTACCAGCATGTCGACCGGCTGATCGATGGCGACCGCAACGCGCAGATCCGCCTTGCGAACGCGCCCTGGGGACCCGCGAAAATCGGCCGCCGCGCGATCAAATGGCTGATCTACCTTGTCATTGCGGTGGCGACCGGTGGCGCCTGGATTTTCTATTTCGCTGATGCACCAACGCTGCTGCGCGATTTTGTGACTGGGCAGGCCGCCCCCGTCGCCTATGCGACCGTAGCGGTGCTCACCGCGACCACGTTCATCTTGGGCGGGTTCATGCGCGAGCAAGTGTGCATTTATATGTGCCCGTGGCCGCGCATCCAGACCGCGATGCTGGATGAAAAATCGCTGCTCGTTACCTATAAATATTGGCGCGGCGAACCGCGCGGGAGCGTCAAACAGGCGCTCGCGCATCCGGGCGAAGTCGGCGACTGCATCGATTGCATGCAATGCGTTCAGGTCTGCCCGACCGGTATCGATATTCGCGAAGGGCCGCAGATTGGCTGCATCACCTGCGCGCTGTGCATTGATGCGTGCGACAAGGTGATGGAACAGGTCGGGCGTCCGCGTGGTCTCATCGATTATACCACCTATGATGATGCCGAACGCGAAAAGCGCGGCGAGGCGCATACGCCGATCATCAAGACTTTGATGCGCCCGCGCACGCTTGTCTATCTGGGCGTGTGGAGCGCGATCGGCATTGCCATGCTGTTCATGCTCGGCACCCGCGACCGGTTGAAGGTGAGCGCGCTACAGGAGCGCAACCCGCTTTACGTACAACTGTCCGATGGCAATATCCGCAACAATTATACGATCAAGATTTCCAACATGGAGAACCGGCCGCGTAAGGTCGAGCTTGGTCTTATCGGGCTGGAGCAGGCGAAAATATGGGGCGAAAATTCGTCCGAGGGACAGGCCGGGCGAACACTGACCGTTGAGGTTCCGGCAGACGCGGTCCAGAAAGTGCATGTCTTTGCCTCGGCCCCCTATGATGGCCCGCAGCGTAAGGAATTTTCGTTCAGCGTGCGTGCGCTCGACAAGGAAGGCGGTTCGGCTTCCGACAACATCCAGTTCGACAGGCCGACACAATGAAAACCGACGAACCCAAACCCCGCGTCAAAGGCGAAATCACCGGCTGGCACGCGCTTGGCTTTTTCATCCTGTTTTTCGGCACGATCATCGCGGTCAACCTCTATATGGCCACCAAGGCGCTCACCACCTTTGGCGGCGTGGTGGTGGAAAACAGTTATGTTGCGAGCCAGAATTACAATGAGTGGCTGGCCGAAGCGCGGGCGCAAAAAGAATTGGGCTGGCATGAAGAGGTGGCAAGGGGCGCTGATGGCATTATCACCGTCGGCGCGACCAATGCGCTCAAAGCGCCGCTGGTGAGCGCGCATGTGAGCGCCATCGCACAGCATCCGCTCGGGCGAGCACCCGATGTCATGATTGACTTCATCGAGGACGCGCCGGGCCGTTATCGGGCGACGACCCCGCTTCCCCAAGGGCGCTGGCAGGTGCGCTTCACGATCCAGCAGGGCGGGCGCACCAAGAATTTGCTGCTCGACATGAACGAAAAGAGTGGGGTCCGTGGCGGCTAACAGCGCCAATGCGCCCCTCACCAGCGAAACCCGCATTGCGGTCCCCGGCATGCACTGCGCGGGGTGCATCGCCAAGATCGAGCGCGGCCTTGCCGAGGTCAAAGGCATCTCTTCAGCGCGCGTCAATTTTTCAGCCAAGCAGGTGGTGTTGCAGCATAGCAATGACCTTGACCCGCCAACGCTGACCCGCGCGATTGAAGAACTCGGCTTCGAAGCACACCCGCTGGCCGGACATGATGACGGGGCTGAACTTCAGAGCAACGAAACCCGCGCTCTGTTAAAGGCTGTCGCGGTCGCCGGCTTTGCGATGATGAACATCATGCTGCTCTCGGTCAGCGTGTGGTCGGGGGCCGACGGCGGCACCCGCGATATGTTCCATCTCCTGTCGGCGCTGATCGCGATCCCGACCGTCGCCTATGCCGGACGCCCCTTTTTCAAGTCGGCCTGGGGGGCGCTCAAACATGGGCGCACCAATATGGACGTGCCGATTTCCATCGGCGTCGTGCTGACAACCACGCTCAGTCTTTATGAAACCGTGACCCATGGTCCGCACGCCTATTTTGATGGTGTGGTGATGCTGCTCTTCTTCCTCCTCACCGGACGCGCGCTCGACAGTATGATGCGCGGCCGGGCAAGGAGCGGGGTCGCCGCCCTCCTCAAACAAAGCGCATCCGGCGCTATCGTGCGCGCAGGCGATGGCACCACGCGCTGGCGCAGCGCCGAGGAGCTTGCCCCCAATATGCGGATGATTGTCGCGGCGGGCGAACGGCTGGCGGCGGACGGCATCATCGAACAGGGCCAATCGAGCATCGATTTGTCGCTCCTCACCGGCGAAAGCGCACCGCAGGTGGTGAGAGCTGGCGACAAGGTGCTGGCGGGGACGCTCAATCTTGCCGCGCCGCTCACGGTCAAAGTCACTGCATCCGGCAAGGATACCACGCTTGCCGACATTGCGCGCTTGATGGAGGATGCCGGGCAATCGCGCTCCTCCTATGTCCGCATCGCCGACCGCGCAGCGCGGCTTTATGCGCCCGCGGTGCACACGCTCGCCCTCCTCTCCTTCATCGGCTGGATGATAGCGGGCGCGGGCTGGCATCAGGCAACGCTGATCGCGGTCGCGGTGCTGATCATCACCTGCCCCTGCGCGCTGGGGCTCGCAGTCCCGGCTTCGCAAATCGTCGCGGCGGGCACGCTGATGCGAAGCGGCATATTGGTGAAGGACGGCAGTGCGCTTGAACGGCTCGCCCAAGCGGATCGCGCCTTGTTCGACAAAACGGGCACGCTGACGCTGGGCCGTCCGCGCCCTGATAATCTTGACGATGTGCCGCACGCGGATTGGCCGGTACTGCTCGCGCTCGCCAGTGCCAGCCGTCATCCGCTCTCAACTGGTCTGCGCAAGGCGCTCGAAGAACAGGGGGTTGCCAGCGCCTCGATTGACGATGTCGTCGAACAGGGCGGTGTCGGGGTAACCGCTTCATGGCAGGGTCGATCCGTATCGCTTGGGCGCAAAGACGCGCTCGTGCAATCCGGCGACGGACTGTCCACCCGCTTTCACATCGAAGGCAAGGAGCCGGTCACGCTGCGCTTCACCGATGCGATCCGCCCGGATGTCGTCGAGACATTGGCAAACCTCGCCAAGCTCAACATTCCGGCATCAATCCTTTCCGGCGACCGGGCGGAATCGGTCAATGCGGTGGCGGAAGAACTGGGCCTCTCAGCGCAGGCGGAGGCTTCGCCGAAGGCAAAGCTTGATGCCATCGCCGCAGCAACCGCAGGCGGCCACAAAGTGTTGATGGTCGGCGACGGGCTCAATGATGGCCCCGCGCTCGCCGCAGCCCATGTGAGCCTTGCCCCCGCCACCGCCAGCGATGTCGGGCAACAGGCGGCCGATGCAGTGTTCATGGGCGACAGCCTGACGCCGGTCGTCACCTCAATCCGCGCCGCGCGCAAGACGATGCGCGTGATCCACCAGAATTTCGTGGCTGCCATCGCTTATAATGTGATCGCCGTGCCGCTCGCCATCGCAGGGCATGTCACCCCGCTCATCGCCGCAATAGCGATGTCGGGATCATCGCTCATCGTTGTTGCCAACGCCTTGCGGCTCCGAAGCGCAGGCCGCTGATGCCCGGACTGTCGCTCCTTATTCCGATCGCATTGCTGCTCGGCTTTACCGGGCTGCTCGCCTTTTTCTGGGCGATGAAAGCCGGTCAATATGATGACCTTGATGGCGCCGCGATGCGTATCCTGATCGACGATGACGATGATCTCATTGATCGTCCCGCCGCCGACGATGCATCGCTTCCCGGCAAATAGCGAACACAAAAAAAGATGGGTGCCGGAAACCGACACCCATCAGGGAGGAGCAAGGTGAAAGGCACGCCCGCCCTTTTGCTATCGGGCGCGCCTTAATTGCTTTTTAGAACTTGGTGCCGACACCGACGCCGAGGACGATCGGGTTCAGGTCAACCTTGACCGTCTGAACACCGAGGTTGGTCGTGTGCAGCGTCGCCTTGGTGCTGATGTCGATATATTTCGCATCAAAGTTCAGGAAGAATTTGTCGTTGAGAGGAACGTCGAAACCGACCTGCGCCGCCCAGCCGAAGCTATCCTTCATCTTGACCTTGGTCGCACCGGCAACGCCGACGAGATCGCTCTGCGCCTTGGTGTTGAAGAAGGTCGAATAGTTCACGCCAACGCCGACATAGGGACGGAACGAACCTTCCGGCGCCATGTGGTATTGCAGCGTAACGGTCGGCGGAAGTACGTTGGTTTCAACCAGCTTCGCACCACCGATAGCCGGACCAACGCCCGAAACGGTGTGACGCGACGTACCAGCGATTGCTTCAAGGCCGATATTGTCCGACACCATATAGGTGAAATCAACTTCCGGCGTCAGCGTGTCATTGACGCTGACCTTGTTGGCCGAAATGTTCGGCGAAGTCGTGGTTCCCGGAAGGATCGGGCCGGACTTTTCCTGCGGCATTACGTTGATGGCGCGTGCGCGGACGATAAGATCGCCCTGCTTGGCCTGGGCCCCCGTTGCGGCGACCGTACCAGCGGCGAGAAGCACCGCAGCAGTCGTGAGTTTCATTGTTTATGTCCTTTAATCTACTTCTAGTTTCACCGGATCGTGGTGGGAAACCATGTCCGGATAGCGCTCCCCTACCTCCAATTCATTGACAAATCGCAAAAATCCGTTTGATTTCGGTCAAAGATTGTAACCATTCCTCGGTTAGAGTGCGCGGGTGATGTGGACTTATTACCCCGATCTGCTTGCCCGCCCCGTGCCGCGCTATACCAGTTACCCGACCGCCGCCGAATTCACTCCTGCAACCGGCGCGCAGGCGATGGAAGAGGCCCTATCTGCGGTGCCAGCGGGCAGCGATATCTCGCTCTATGTCCACATCCCTTATTGCGAGCAGATCTGCTGGTATTGCGCGTGCAACACGGGGAAAGCCAACAAGGCGCATCGCCTGCGCGCCTATATGGAGGCGCTTGAGCAGGAGATCGCCTTGGTTGCCCGCAAGCTTGAGGGCCGGGCGCGAGCGCGGCGGATTGCCTTTGGCGGCGGGAGCCCCAACGCCATCCCGGCGATTGATTTCGTTCGACTCCTTGATACGCTGACCGTTGCCTTCCAGGCCGATGATCCGGTGATCTCGGTCGAAATCGACCCGCGCGGCTTTGATGATTGGTGGGCCGCAATGCTGGCAGGGACCAATGTCAAGCGTGTCTCGCTCGGCGTCCAGACTTTCGCGCCGCAAGTGCAAGCTGCTATCGGGCGGGTGCAGCCTTACGAAACCATCGCGCGCGCAGTAGAATATCTGCGCGCCGCCGGGGTCCAGTCAATCAATTTCGATCTAATGTATGGCCTAGCGCATCAGGGCATGGCCGAGCTTGACGACAGTATCGGCCAAAGTATTGCGCTCGGGGCGGACCGGATCGCGCTGTTCGGCTATGCGCATGTGCCGAGCATTGTGCCGCGCCAGCGCCAGATCAGCGCCGAGGATTTGCCCGATCAGGAGACCCGCTTCCGCATGGCCGCGCATGGCTATGACCGGTTCACCGCGGCAGGCTATATCCCGGTCGGCTTCGATCATTTCGCCAAGCCGGACGACGCGCTGGGGCTCGCCATGCGCGATGGCACGCTACGGCGCAATTTTCAGGGCTTTACCGAAGACCCGGCGGAGATATTGATCGGCTTCGGCGCCACCGCAATCAGCGGCTTTCCCGACCGTCTGCTGCAAAATGAAAAGAACAGCGGCGTCTATCGCAATATGGTCGGCGAAGGGCAGCTTCCCGCGGCGCTCGGCGTGATGCGCTCTGCGGAAGATCGCACGCATGGCGCGGTGATCGAGGCGCTGCTCTGCTACGGCAGGGCCGATCTTTCGCAGCTCGGTGACCTCCATCCCTACCGGCTCGATCTGGCCCCCTTCCTCGCGCGGCAATTGGTCGAGCTCGATGGCGCGCAGCTGACCCTCGCCCCCGCTGCCCTGCCCTACGCGCGCAGCATTGCCGCGCTGTTCGACCCCTATCGCACGCAGCATCAGGGGCGCTTCAGCCATGCGGTTTAGGCGAGGCGGCGTCGGTCGAAGACCGGTCAGAAAACGCCGCAGAACGATAGCCCCCAATTTCCGCCTCGCGCTCCATCTGGGTTTCAGCCTCTGCTTTGCCCTCTCCGCCCATCCGCTCGCGGCGATGAGCAAGGATGGCAAGACCATGATCGTCACCCTCTGCAGCGAGCCGGGAGTGTATCGCACCATCGAAATTCCGCTCGGTGAAAGCTCGCCCGGTGAAAAGGGCAACCCGCAAAACGGGCCAGCTGGGGAACCCAAGGCCTGCCACATCCTATGCTGCAGCCGCCGCACGACGAGCGACGACCATTGCCCGGCATGACGGCACGGTTTATCGCCTAGAGCGATTCTAAGACGCCTCCCGCCAGACAATCGGCTCCATATGCGCCCGCGCGACTCGCATTTCTAAGCAAATCGCTGAGGCCATCTAAACGAATCGCTGAGAGACAATCCCCCGCCGCCGATCCATAACTCCAATCACGGGACGGTGATCGGCTCCCCCGCCAGACCACCTCCCACCTCGATTAGAATGCCAGGGCACCCCCCGCCCTGAAAATAGGAAGAAGGAGAAGTGTGATGGGACTTAGTTTAGGTGGAATTGGCGGCATCGCCGGTATCGCGCAACTCGCCGCAGGTCCGGTTGGTTGGGCAAGCTTGGCCTTCCAACTTCTAGGATCGGGTATTGCGCAGCAGGCGATCCAACAGATTGGCAAGCAACTGGGTGTCCCCCAAGGTGGTATCGATCTTGCGCAGAACGCATTCTCGGCTGCTAACGGTAGCGGCCCGATGAACATCAAGGACGCTGTCGGCCAGGTTAGCCAGCGGTTTGGTCTTTCGCCCACCCAGCAGGGCGATCTTGAACGTCAATCGAACAAGCTGTTGGAAGATTTTACAAAAAGCGCTCTTGAAGGCAAGAACAACGGCGACAGCGAAGGTTCGTCAAAAACCAAGAGTGGTGGCAAGGCTGAAAGCTTCCTGGTGGCGTTCGCCAAGGCGCTCGGCAAGGCGATGGACACCAAGATGAACAAGATGATGGACATCTCGAAGAAGATTGACCAGGAAACGCAAAAGGCGAACAAGTCGGAAGGCAAACAGCAGGCTGTAACCGGTGAAATGTCGGCTGAACTTCAGGCGCTTGGCCAGGAACTCAGCATGCTCAGCCAAGCGGTTGCCAACTCGGTCAAGAGCATCGGCGAAGCCGCTTCGACGCTGGCTCGCAAGAACTAAACCGTTCATTAACACTGGATTAATGTGGAGAGGTGTTTCCTGCACCTCTCCACATACTTGTTTTGAGAGAGGACTTGCTATGTCGCGCGTATCCGGAATCACCTTGGCGATTGTTTCGACCTTTCTCGTCTGGACACCCCCTGTTTCGGCCCAGATGTTTGGCACTATCGCCGGACAGACCGCAATGAACAATGTGATCATGGCCAATGTGAACCAGCGGGGCCAACGCAACGCACATAATGAAGACAAGCGCAAATCCACCACGCCTCAGACGCCGCAGATGGATGCGGCGGATTTCAGCTATTCACCCTCGAAAAGATTGCGCGACAAAAATATTAAAGATCTGGCTGCTTCGCTTAGCAAAACTGACCCCCAAGCTGGGGAAAAACTGAACGCGCTTCACGCTCAAAGCGATGTTATTTCGTCTATTGATCAACGCATGCGCACCGTTGGTCTGCGCGCCGACAATGTGGCCGATGCTTATACCATCTGGTGGATTTCCGCGTGGGAAGCCGTCAACAATCAGGACATGGGAAGCTCTCGTCAATTGTTTCGTTCGGTTAAAAATCAGATTGAAGGGGCTATCGGCAATACGGCGTTATTCTCGAATATGAGCAATGCGCAGAAACAGGTATTTTCCGAATCGCTCCTCCTTCAGGCATTTATGATTGATTCCGCCAAGCAAGATCCCTCCATGCAAGCCCAGCTTCCCCAAGCGGTCAACCAAGGTGCCAAGCGGATGGGCCTCGATCTTACCAAGATGACGCTCACCAACGATGGCTTTGTGCCCCGCACCGGTGGGCGGAGCGATGCTGCGGATGGGTCGGGCGATACCCAACTCGCCGCCAATGATGCGGGCGGGGAAGCCTCCGACGCCAGCTTCAGCAACTACGCCCTCTACGCTGCCGCAGGCACCGGCCTCCTCGTAGGCGTGTTCGCGATAGCGAAGGGTATATCAAGGAGAGGATAATATGCGCGCCATCCGTGTCATCCTTATTGCTACAGCTTCGCTCATCATCCAGCCTGCGCCGCTATCCGCCCAGATGTTTGGCACTATCGCCGGACAGACCGCGATGAACAATGTCATCATGGCCAATGTGAACCAGCGGGGCCAACGCAACGCCCATGCCGAAGAAGAGCGCAAGTCCGGTTCGCCTTCCACGCCCCAAATAGGAGCGGTCAATTTTAACTACACACCATCAAAGCCGCTACGTGCAAAAAATATGAATGATTTCATTGCATCGCTAAACCGGACCGATCCGCAAGCCGCGTCCGGTCTCCGCTCGATGCACGCGCAGAATGACCTTATTGAGTTAATCGACCGCGAACTCCGCTCGTCCGGCCTTCGCGCTAGCAATGTGGCTGACGCCTATACCGTATGGTGGATCACTGCTTGGCAAGCCGTCAACGGACGCGATGTGCAATTGTCTAGCCGCCTGTCGCAATCGGTGAAAAGCCAGGTCGAAGGCGCAATGTCGGCACCCCCCCAGTTCGCGAACCTCAACGCCGCACAAAAGCAGACCTTTGCCGAATCGCTTCTTATCCAGACACTGATGATTGAATCGGCAAAGAACAATCCCGCGCTAACATCCGAACTTCCCAAAGCCATTAACCAAGGCGCTAAGTCCATGGGGCTCGACCTCACCAAAATGACTCTCACCGAAGACGGCTTTGTGCCGCGCAATGGCGGGCGGAGTGATGCTTCGGATGGGTCGGACGACACCCAGCTCGCCGCCAATGATGCGGGCGGTGAGGCCTCCGCCGCCAGCTTCAGCGACTCCGCCCTCTACGCCGCTGCAGGCACCGGCCTCCTCGCTGGCGTGTTTGCGATCGGCAAGGGCTTGACACGGCGGGGGTGAGGTTGCGTCTATGCAGATAGCGCGTGTGTTTAGTATTATGTTGTCCCCGGAACTTATGTGGCGCTTTGCCTTAACCTCCATCGCGTTTGCGGTTTTAGCTTCACCAGCGTCTGCCCAATTTAATGGAGGCATGGATTGGGTCGTAAATCGCACTCGTGTTCCGACCATCATTCAATGCCCTGGATGCAACGGGGACGATGATGAAGATGCGCAGCAGAAGCTCCCGGTACAGGTGCCGCCATCAGCTTCTGCCTTGATTTTCACGCCATCGAAGGCAGTGCGACAAAAAAATCTCGCTCGCTTTGTCGAAGAGAGTCGTGCTCATAACCCTCAAGGGGCGGAACTGATGGCTCAGTTTTTTAGTAAAACCGATGTCATTGAACAAATTGGAGCTGCAATGCGTCCTGTCGGCCTGCGCGTTAACAACGTTGCGGACGCTTATACCGTGTGGTGGATAGCGGCGTGGGAAGCGGTTAATCAAACAGACGCTGGGTCAAGTAGCGCAATGTACACGGCGGTGAAAAATCAAGCTGCTCAGGCGATACTCAAATCCGGGAAAATTTCCGGCA
Organism: Pseudomonadota bacterium; assembly: GCA_023458055.1. Taxonomy (GTDB): domain Bacteria; phylum Pseudomonadota; class Alphaproteobacteria; order Sphingomonadales; family Sphingomonadaceae; genus JAFAFE01. Next base: position 134,361 of record JAEXAW010000078.1, on the reverse strand, counting down.
TGTCAGCTGCGACAAAACAAGAAATGGCTGAATCGCTTCTTGTACAAGCCTTTCTTATTCAACAGGCCCAACAATCAGCACGAGGCGACGCCAACCAAGGAACGTCGGTTGCCCGCGCGGTCAACGAGGGCGCCAAGCGGACGGGCCTCGACCTTACCAAAATGACGCTGACCGAAGACGGCTTTGTGCCGCGCAATGGCGGGCGGAGTGATGCTTCGGATAGGTCGGACGACACCCAGCTCGCCGCCAATGATGCGGGCGGTGAGGCCTCCGCCGCCAGCTTCAGCGACTACGCCCTCTACGCCGCTGCAGGCACCGGCCTCCTCGCTGGCGTGTTTGCGATCGGCAAGGGCTTGACACGGCGGGGGTGATGTCCCCCGTCGCCTTATCGCTCATACATCGCCGTTTCGCGCGGCCAGCGCCGCTTGGCAAGGGAGAGGCTAAGACTAAGTCCAAGTCAAAAGCGACAAAAGCAACAGACTGTAGCGTTTTTCGTACCAAATCTCCTTCGATGAGAATTTTGTCATTTTTGGCGGACATCCGCCGGAGGTCAGGGTCAGACCAGAAGCAGTACAGGCGCTTTCCCGCTTCCGTTTGCCCCGAGCCTTGAGCCCCGTCGAAAGGCCGAACGGCTATCCTTTCACACCATGGGCCGCGGCAAGTTGACCAAGGCATGCGCGTTCGTTGCCCTGTTGGCCACGTCCCCCCGGCATTCATTCGTATTGCCCCTTTCACTGGCTCGGGATGCGAGTCAGGGATGGCGCGCATGTCGCCGCGTGGAACATTACGATCTTGTAGGACAGCAAAAAATGATTGGCGTTATCGGGGTCCATCGCCGCGCGGAGACGCTTCGTCGCCTACCCCGATCCTCGCATCGCCATCAGCGCCATGCCCGTTTCAATGTGTCGGATGCCGCGCTTATGTGCGATTGCGGCTCACCTGTGGCTTAGGGTCAGCACCCGTTAAATAGATCGATCAAGGTTTACGTCAATTTCTGTGCAAGGCGGCAAGGCGCGGAGATATGAATATATCTCAAGACTTGCCAACGCAGCACGGGGCGAAATTGGCCAAATCCCAAGGGCACGGCAAAATGGCTTTGATCTCAAAGCAAAGCCACGATGCCAAGCAGAATAACTGCCTGACTGCGGTCCTTTTACTTCGATATCTTCGCCATTTTGACGCCTCGACGATCTATTTAACGGGTCCTGACCCTAATCACGCACCATCGTCAGGCTAACCTTAGCCGTGCCGCTCTTATCAAGGCCGATCTGCTTGGCGGCGGCATAGCTGAGGTCGATGATCCGCCCGCCGTGCCACGGACCACGGTCGTTGACGCGCACAATGACGTCGCGATTATTGGCAAGATTAGTGACCTTGATCCGGCTCCCGAACGGCGCAGAGCGATGCGCGGCGGTGAGAGCCTCATGGCGATAGGTTTCGCCCGAAGCGGTGCGGCGGCCAACAAATTGGCTCGCATAATAAGACGCCTGCCCAATCCCGAGCGACTGGCCGATCTTTTGGAGAATTCCGGGCTTAGCGCCATCCTCGGCCGCCAGCGGCCCGGCGGAGAGGGAGCACAGCGCGGCGGTAAGCGCCAGCCCAAACGCCGCGCGCGTACCGACAGTGCGGTTCTTTACAGAAATGAACATGATCGCGACTCCCCGGCCCCCTATGCGGAAGAGAGGTGACTCAACCGTAAACCCCGCGCAAAGTGTTCGCGGTGGAGCGTGGCGCGGCAGGGGTTGGTTGAGGTGGGGTATACCTTTGAATTGCCGGAAGCGAATGGGCATCGATCAAAGAGAGGCTCTACCTGCTGCGCTTGCCCAAAAATGCGGAGCGCTTGCTTGATGCCACGCGCGGGCTGAATGCGGGCGAAGGCGCTGAACGCGACCTCATCAAGCCGTGAAGCTCGTCTTCTGGCCGACGGCTTGGGAAGACTATCTCCATTGGCAGGCGCATGATGCGAAATTGCTGGAAAAGCTGGTGGTCGCGACGGATTAACCCAAGAACATAGTCTAGTTCATCGGGTGAGCGGCAAAGATGATGGGGAGGCGCTGGAAGTGGCGCAGTGTCGGTATCATATTGAGCTGGCGATGAGATACCAGAGTAGTTGAGAGCCCTTCAGTATTGTGGCCCGAAACCGTGAGTATCCGAAACTCTCGGAGGACTCACTCGCCAAGCCGAGTGGCTTGAGCCTGCCGTTCAAAAGGCATCAATCCATCGCGCTCGTACGACGCCATGTTATCAAGCCTGATTTTCTCATAGTGTTCCAGCGCCTCGCGAGCTTTCGCTAACTGCTCTTCCGACACGTCCGCATCAAGCATCGGCCCCAACGTCTCACGCATTGCGAGGTTGACGCCTTCAAATGAAAAGTCGTTCTGCATACCCCTGCGCATCGCAAAGTTAAGGAGTCTTGCGCAATGATAAGGTAACTCTTTGCCGGAAAGGAACTGCTTGAATAGCCATAAGATAACATCAGCCACTTGAATGCCCGGACTTGTGTCAGATGCGGCCACTTTAAAATCTGAGTTATGGACTTTACGAAGGACTCTTGTTTCGCCAGGCAAATGTATTGGATCAGATAAGGCGTTAGAAACAAGCTGATGCCATTCCGCCAAGGTGCTTTCGAACTGAGACTGTCGATCATGACGTATTAGGCGGACAGGTCTGTTCCATTTTACGGACAGCGTCTCGAGACCATCCAACAGGTTTGTGAAGGCAACCATATTGGGCATGTGCCCGTTCTTTGCCTGCCGCCCAGCTTGGTAAAAATCTAGACCTTCAGGGTGAGCTTTTGACCATTCGAGTGCTTCTGATATCACTTGCTGAGAACGCTCGTCTGGCAAAAGATGCGCCCGCTCAATCATAGTTTGGCAAATTTGTGGTATCATCGCTCGGGCACGGACTTCAGACCTCTCCATAAGCATGGTCCAAAACATTTGCGCAACGTGATGGTCAAGAAGATGGGCTACCTTAAAAGCAAGGATAAGCCTGAGAGGACGGATGTTATATACTTGCCAGGGAACTGCTGGGTTTTCTCCGCTATCAAAAAATGTATCAAAAAACTTGGTAGCAAGAAGATAGCGCTTCTCAACTCGAGAGACAAAGAAGCGAGCGTCGGCAGATTTTAAAAGCTTCAGAAGAGGCGGCGCCACTTCCTCAATACCTCCAAAACCTAATTCCACCGCATGGAGGCAGTTGATTCCCGCTTTAGCACAAATAGCATCGAACGAATTTTTGTATGATTTATCAAAGTCGCTCCGAGTAATCAAAGCGGCAGTCAGAAAAAGTGGCTGATCTGAATCAAACAGATTGCCCCCAGTATTCCCAGTCTCATCTACAAAAGCGTACATCGGCTCCCCTACCTTACTAAAAGACCCGCCCCTAGAGCGGAGGGACGGGCCAAGAATAGGGTGTGGGATTCGAACCCACGAAGGACTGTCAAATCCTCACCGATTTATCAGATCAGCGCAATCGACCGCTCTGCCAACCCTCCATAAACCCAGCTTGTGCCGGCGGAAAAGTAGATAGGACCCGCCTACACGTTTTTCAATCGCTACTGTCAATCCCGCTCCCGATCACCAGCGCCCATATACAATTCCCGCCCGGTTTCGTCATAGACCTTACTCATTTCGGCCATACCTTTTTCGGCATCCTCTGCCGCCACAAACGCACCTGCATCCTGATTCTGCAACCGGGCGAATTCGCGCACTTCCTGCGTGATCTTCATGCTGCAAAACTTAGGGCCGCACATGGAGCAGAAGTGCGCGGTCTTGGCGCCTTCCGCTGGCAAGGTCTGGTCGTGATATTGCTCCGCGGTGTCGGGGTCCAGGCTTAGGTTAAACTGGTCCCGCCAGCGGAATTCGAAGCGGGCGCGGCTTAGGGCATCGTCGCGGACCTTTGCCGCCGGGTGGCCCTTCGCCAAGTCGGCGGCGTGGGCGGCTAGCTTGTACGTCACCACGCCGACCTTCACATCGTCGCGATCCGGCAAACCGAGATGCTCCTTGGGCGTGACGTAGCAGAGCATCGCGGTGCCGTACCAGCCGATCATCGCAGCACCAATGCCACTGGTGATATGGTCATAGCCCGGCGCGATGTCGGTCGTCAGCGGGCCTAACGTATAGAAGGGCGCCTCGCCGCAGCTTTCCAGTTGCTTATCCATATTCTCCTTGATCTTGTGCATCGGCACATGGCCGGGGCCTTCGATCATCACCTGGACGTCTTGCTCCCATGCGCGCTTGGTGAGCTCGCCGAGCGTATAGAGTTCGGCAAATTGCGCCTCGTCATTGGCATCGGCGATGCTACCGGGGCGCAGGCCATCGCCGAGCGAATAGGCGATGTCATAGGCTTTCATAATCTCGGTGATTTCGTCGAAATGTTCGTAAAGGAAGCTTTCCTTGTGATGCGCGAGGCACCATTTCGCCATGATGCTGCCCCCGCGCGAGACGATGCCCGTCACGCGCTTCGCCGTAAGCGGAATATAGGGCAGGCGCACGCCCGCGTGGATGGTGAAATAATCGACGCCCTGCTCGGCCTGTTCGATGAGCGTATCGCGGAAGATTTCCCACGTGAGGTCTTCGGCAATGCCGCCGACCTTTTCGAGCGCCTGATAGATGGGGACGGTGCCGATGGGGACAGGCGAGTTGCGCAAAATCCATTCGCGCGTGTCGTGGATGTTGCGGCCGGTCGATAGGTCCATCACCGTGTCCGCGCCCCAGCGGATCGACCACACCATCTTGTCGACCTCTTGCGCGACGTCTGATGCCACCGCCGAGTTGCCGATATTGGCGTTGATCTTCACAAGGAAATTGCGGCCAATCGCCATCGGCTCGCTTTCGGGATGGTTGATGTTGGAGGGGATGATGGCGCGGCCGCGCGCCACTTCATCGCGGACAAATTCGGGCGTCACATAATCGGGAATACTGGCGCCATAGCTTTCGCCGTCGCGGATATATTCGGCGAGGCGCGCGCGGCCCAGATTTTCACGCTCGGCGACATATTCCATCTCGGGCGTGATAATGCCGCGCTTGGCATAGTGCATCTGGCTGACGTTCATGCCCGGCTTGGCGCGCAGCACCATTTTGCGGACGTTGGGGAAAGGTTTAACGCCGCCGGAACGGTCGGGGCCGAGTTGGCCGTTATCTTCGGGACGCACCTCACGCTGGGCGACTTGTTCCACGTCGCCGCGCGCAAGGATCCAGTCGCGGCGCAGTTCGGGGAGACCCTTGTCGATGTCGATGGTGGCGGCGGGGTCGGTGTAGGGACCCGAGGTGTCATAAACGCGCACCGGCGGCTCGCCTGATGAGGGCTCGAGGTGGATTTCCCGCATCGCAACCTTGAGCGGGCCAACATGGATTTTCTTCGACCCGCGAATGGGGCCAGTTGTGACGCGAGGGAGTTCGGTGCGGGCGGGGATATCAGCCATGGTGCAAGGTCTTTCTATGGGAGAAAATTAAAAAACGGGAGCGCGATGAGCGCTATCCCGAAAATGAGAAGCAGCACCGAAATGATCCGCCCATTGGTTGGCGTCAGGATGCGGCGGTAAAAGGCGAAAATACCCGGCGGGGCGATCAGCAGCACGACGCCTTTGAGCATTGAGGCGAGGCCGAGCCAAACCACCCAGCTTCCTGCTGTAACAGATGCAATGCCCGCTCCGAGCAACAAGGCAATGATACCACCATAAAGGGTCAGGGTGGGCGACGCATTGAGTTCATCAATAATCCGGTGCCAGCGATCTGGCACCAGCATGCCGCCAATACCGCAAGCCACCAAATAGACGCCAATTAGCATCAGGATGGCAGAGTGGCACGGGGCCACAACCACATAAGTGTCGTGCACCATAGAGCTTTTGTGCATTGCCACTCCTCTTTGAGGCGGGGAGCGGAATTACGGTTTTCTGGTGAAAGCCGCCCTTCCCTCCGCCCGTGTTAACGGTCTCAGGTTCAACGGGTCGGGCGGGTGCTATCCGCCCCTCTCAGCCAATTTTGGTCCAGCACCTAGGCGGTGTCAGGACAGCAGGCTCCCCGGGGTTGGGCGGCAGTGTAGGCGGTCTGTGGTGCATTGTCCAGCAACGGGTGTGGACCAACTGGGTGATGGAATTCTCGGCGATTGTGCGTTAGGGGGCGCTCTTTCCTTTGTCAGTCGTTGCCGGAGTTCCGATGCCCCACACTTTCAAACGCCTCGCCATTTATTGCGGTTCTGCCAGTCCTGCCGACCCGGTCTATATCGAGACGGCCCGGATGGTGGGGCGTAGCCTCGCCGAGCGCGGTATTGGCCTCGTCTATGGCGGTGGGCGGCTGGGCCTCATGGGCGCGGTCGCAGATGCCTGCATCGAGGCGGGCGGCGAGGTGATCGGGGTGATCCCCGAAGCGCTTTGTTCAAAAGAAGTGAAGAACGACCATTGCAGCGAATTGCATATCGTTGCGGGCATGCATGAGCGCAAGAAAATGTTCACCGATCTAAGCGATGGCTTCGTTACTATCCCCGGCGGTGTCGGCACGATGGACGAACTATGGGAGGCAATCAGCTGGGCGCAGCTGGGCTATCATGAAAAGCCCGTGGGCCTCCTCAATGTTGCGGGCTTTTATGATGATCTCATCGCCTTCAACCGCAAAATGATTGAGGTCGGCTTTGTCCGCGAAGCGCACAAGAACATCATGGTGGTTGATCAGACCCTTGATGGTCTGCTCACCAAGATGGCGGCCTATGAACCGCACCAGACCATTTTCCGCATGAAGGCCGATGATCTTTAGGGTATGGGGCCGAAAAGGGGGGGGCATGGACGCACCGCGCATCCACAAACCAATAAATCAAGAGACTAGACTCTTCTGGCTCATCATGGCCGCGGCTCTCATTCCGCGGATGGTGGCTGCATTCAGCTACAGCGTCAATCATGCTGACGAACTCTATCAATATCTGGAGCCAGCGCACCGGATGTTGTTCGGCTATGGCACCGTGACCTGGGAATATCGTGACGGTATTCGCAGTTGGTTACCCGCATGGCTTTTTGTTGCTCCAATGGGGCTAGGGCATATATTGTCGCCGACCAGCAACTTAACAATCTATTTGCCGCGATTAATGATGGCTTTTCTGTCGTTGGTGCTGGTGTGGTCAGCATGGCGGTTGGGTCGGCGCCAATCCTTATTCGATGCCGTCATGGCTGCCAGCATAGCGGCGCTGTGGGCGGAATTTATAAGCTTTGCTCCTCATACGCTGACCGAACAGTTGGCGACGCTCGCCATCATCCCCGCACTGGTTTTGGCAACCGAAGACAAGCCCCGCTTCAAGACCATGATATTGGTAGGCTTTTTGCTCGGGTTAGGTGCCGTATTTCGTCCCCATTATGTACCAGCGATTGCCGTTGGACTATTGATGATTATGGACTATTGATGATTATGCACCATCAATGGAAGACCGCATTGGCTCCGATTATGATCGGCGGCCTGCTCGCATTGACCATCTCCGCATTGGTGGATTGGAATGCTGGTCAATATCCGTTCGAGTGGATGGTAAAAAATTACAATCGCAACATCGTGGATAGTGTTGCGGCGCGGTACGGGGTTAGCCCCTGGTTTTACAATCTTGTCGGCATCTTCTTTTTCTGGTCGGTCGCCCTCCTCGCGTTCTGGCTGTTGGCAAGGAGCAATCAGCGCCGCCAAACCGTGTTTTTAGTCGTAGGATTGACGACAATTGTTGTTCATTCTTTCATCGCGCACAAAGAGTATCGGTTCATCCTGTTGGGTACGGCGGCATTGATGATGTGGGCCGTACCGGGCGGCGGCGCTGTCGTTCGACAATTAACATCGCGTTTTCCAGCAGTATCGCGGCGAAGCATGGCTGCGGGTGTAATGATCTTATGGGCCTTACTTTCCGCCTGGCGGCTTTCAGTTTACCAAAGCGTCGATTATGCTTCGTCGCCGATCGTGGCCCGCGCGATGGATATGGCCCGACAAGACCCGCAATTATGTGGGTTTGCGGTCCTCGGGTTTTTCTTCGGCGATATCGGCGCGCACAGCCGACTGCATCGCCCTGTTCAGCTTATCGTTAACGAAAAGCATCCGGAATCCGTTGATCCTCAGCGTTTCAATTGGGCCGTCGCCAAGCGCGAATTTGCGCCGGTGCTCCCTCGTGATTTTACCAAAGTTTCCTGTTCTCCAGCAGATGATGTGTGCATCTATCGCCGTGCGGGAGTATGCGATCCGTCGCCCTCCCCCTTCGAACTCAACCATTGGTTGAAGAAAGAGGGCGCGTAACGCCATGTCGTCGCTTGAAATCATTGCCGTCCTGCTTGGCCTTGCCAACATCATTCTGTTGGTGCGGCGCAGTATCTGGAATTATCCGTTCGGGATTGCGATGGTCGTGCTCTATGCGTGGATTTTCTATGGTGCCAAGCTTTACAGCGACGCGCTTCTGCAGATTTTCTTCTTCGTCGTGCAAATTTATGGCTGGTGGAATTGGGCCAATGCTGCGCAGGGTACCGATGATAAACTTATCCCGCTGCTGCGTATGACAAAGCCCCATCAGCTTGCAATCCTCGGCGGGATTATCGCGCTCGGTATCGCATGGGGCACGATGATGGCGCGCTATACCGATGCGCATTATCCCTATTGGGATGGCACCATCGCAATGACCAGCGTGGTAGCGCAGTTATTGCTGGCCCGGCGGTATCTCGAAAATTGGGTGCTGTGGATTATCGTCGATCTGCTTGCTATCGGGCTTTACTGGACTAAAGGGCTACAATTGACTGCGGGCCTTTATGTCATATTCCTGTTTCTATCCGGACTCGGGCTTTACCAATGGGCGCGTAATTATCGGCAGCAACAGATAAAGGGGGAGAGTGCGCCATTTCACTGAATATTGTGTTGCATGGTGCAGAAAGCACCGGGAAATCCACCCTGACGCGGCAATTGGCGGCGCATTTCAATGCGCCCTTCGTGCCCGAATATGGCCGCACCTATTGCGAAGCCTATGGCACCGACCTCACCCCGCACGACCTAGTGCGTATCATGCACGGGCATGAGGAATTGACCGTGGAGACACGCAAGGAAGCGGACACGCTCCTGTTTTCCGACACCGATCCGCTGATGACGGCCGCCTGGCAGATGATGATGTTCGGCGTGCGTAACCCGGAACTCGACGCTTTCACCAATATCGGTGATCTCTATCTGTTGATGAATAATGACCTGGAATGGGTCGATGATGGTCTGCGCGTCCATGCCTCCGAAGAGGAGCGCGCCCGCTTTCAGCTGCTGTCCACCGCCGAACTGGACCGGCGGCAAGTCCCCTATGTGGTGATTTGCGGTAATGGTGATACGCGCAAGCAACGCGCGATTGAAATCGTTGAAAAGCTGCTCAAGTTGCGCGGGCTCGCCTAAGCCGAAATCCGGACATAATCGAGCGGGTGACAGCCCGCCCATTGCCTGCTATCGGGCGCGCTATTCTTTTATCGGGCGGGCCCTCAAGGTTCGCCCGCTTTAGCTTTTGTGATTGTTGATGACAGACCTTAGCCTCATTCGTAATTTTTCGATTATCGCGCATATCGACCATGGCAAGTCGACGCTTGCGGACCGTTTGATCCAGCATACCGGCGGGCTTTCCGACCGCGAGATGACGGGCGCGCAGCAAGTCCTCGACAATATGGACATCGAAAAAGAGCGCGGCATCACGATCAAGGCGCAGACCGTGCGGCTCGATTATAAGGCCAAGGACGGTAAAACCTATGAACTCAACCTCATGGACACGCCGGGCCATGTCGACTTTGCCTATGAGGTGAGCCGCAGCCTCGCCGCGTGTGAAGGCGCGTTGTTGGTGGTGGACGCCGCGCAAGGCGTGGAAGCGCAGACGCTCGCCAATGTCTATCAGTCGATCGAGCATGATCACGAAATTCTACCGGTGATCAACAAGATCGACCTTCCCGCTGCCGAACCCGAAAAGGTCAAAGCGGAAATCGAAGAAGTGATCGGCCTGGATGCGTCGGAGGCGGTGCTCGCCTCGGCCAAGTCGGGGATCGGGATCGAGGATATCCTCGAACAGGTCGTCCAAAAAATCCCCGCGCCCAAGGGCGACCGGGATGCGCCGCTCGAAGCGATGCTGGTTGATTCATGGTACGACCCCTATCTCGGCGTGGTCATTCTGGTGCGCGTGATCAATGGCGTCATCAAAAAGGGCCTGAACGTCAAGTTCATGCAAGGGGGCACCGAACATCTGATCGACCGTGTCGGTTGTTTCCGTCCCAAGATCGAGCAATTGTCCGAACTCGGCCCCGGCGAGATCGGCTTCATCACCGCGCAGATCAAGGACATCTCACAAACCCGCGTCGGTGACACCATCACCACGGTCAAGAACCCGGCCAAAGAACCGCTGCCCGGATTTAAGGAAGTGCAGCCGGTGGTGTTCTGCGGTCTGTTCCCGGTCGATGCGGCAGATTTTGAAAAGCTGCGCGAATCGATTTCCAAGCTGCGGCTGAATGATGCCTCGTTCAGCTTCGAGATGGAATCGAGCGCGGCCTTGGGCTTCGGCTTCCGCTGTGGCTTCCTGGGGCTGCTGCACCTGGAAATCATCCAGGAGCGCCTCAGCCGCGAATATGATCTGGACCTGATCACGACGGCGCCGTCGGTCGTTTACCGCATCCAGCTCAGGAAATCGAAGACCGAGGATGCGCGCGAGATCATGCTGCATAATCCGGCGGACTATCCTGATCCCAGCCGCATCGAACAGATTGATGAACCGTGGATCAGCGCGACCATCTATACGCCGGACGAATATCTGGGCTCGATCCTCAAACTTTGTCAGGACCGGCGCGGCATCCAGACCGGGCTCACCTATGTCGGCGGCCGCGCGCAAGTGCAGTACGAACTGCCCTTGAACGAAGTGGTATTCGATTTTTATGATCGCCTGAAATCGATCAGCCGCGGCTATGCGAGCTTCGATTATGAACAGATCGGCCTGCGCGAAGGTGATCTCGTCAAGATGAGCATCCTCGTCAACAACGAGCCGGTCGATGCGCTGTCGATGATCGTCCACCGCTCGGTTGCCGAGGCGCGCGGACGGCATATGTGCGAGCGGCTGAAGGATCTCATCCCGCGCCATTTGTTCAAGATTCCGGTGCAGGCCGCGATTGGCGGCAAGGTCATCGCCCGCGAAACCATCGCCGCCTTGCGCAAGGACGTGACCGCCAAATGCTATGGCGGCGACATCACGCGCAAAAAGAAGCTCCTGGAAAAACAGAAAAAGGGCAAGGCCCGGATGCGCGAATATGGCAATGTCCAGATCCCGCAGGAGGCGTTTATTGCCGCGCTCAAGATGGGGGATGAAGGCTAGGCCTTTTTCCTGCGCCGTGGAAATGTGGGCAAAAAGGGATGCGCGAGTGACCTAAACCACGGTCGCCGGGCCGCTTTGGCCCCGCGCATAATCCTGCGTACCGTGGGTGAGAACCTCGTCACCATCCAATATCTCTGCGATTTTTATGTCCGGCAGCGTCTCCAATCGCGCGTAAAGCGGCGCAAAATCCGTTTCGAGCGTGGTTTTTAAGAGGCTCTCCAGCGAGTCGATCACAAAGTAATTCTGCTGGAAATCGTCAATGCGATATTCCGTCCGCATCACTCGTTCGAGATCAAAGCCGATCCGGTTGGGGCTGGGATCATCAAGCGCAAACACGCTTTCGGCATAGCTCGACACAATCCCCGCGCCGTAAATGCGCAAAGCCCCGGCCTCGCGCATCAGGCCAAATTCGACCGTGTACCAATAGAGGCGCGAAAGTTTCTTCAACGACCCGAATTCAAGGCTGCGCAAGCCGCCCTCGCCATAGGCTTGCATATAATCGGCAAACACTGGGTCCGCGAGCATCGGCACATGGCCGAACACATCGTGGAACACATCGGGTTCCTGGAGATAATCGAGCTGGTCGGCGCGGCGGATGAAATTCCCCGACACAAAGCGGCGGTTGGCGAGATGGTCGAAAAACACATCATCCGGCACCAGCCCCGGCACCGCAACCACCTGCCACCCCGTCGCGGCCATCAGCCGTTGGTTGAGTTCAGCAAAATCCGGAATCCCCGGCTTTTCCAGCTTCAACACATCAATGCCCTTGAGGAAAGCACTACACGCCCGCCCCGGCAGCATCGCCGCCTGCCGCGCGAACAGCGTATCCCACACCGCATGGTCTTCCGCAGTGAACCGCTCCCACTCTTGCGGGATGGTCCAGTCGGCATTTGCGCCCGGAGGCGGGCTGTCATAAACATGAAGGTCTGTCGTTTTGGCGTCCATGCCGATCCTATAGCATAAAAGAAGGTTTCATTTGAAATCGAATTTTGCCCGCGCCGTAATGACCGGATTGACCCGCGCTCTGCTGGTGCTGGCGGGGATGATCGGCGGCTATCTGGCCGCCGCGCTCATGGGTTCGCTAATCCCGGTCAACAATGACTGGGTCGAGCCGTCCGACGGCATCGCCATCTATGTCGAAAGCAACGGTATTCATGCGGGGCTGGTGCTGCCAGTCGTCACGGCGGAAAATGACTGGCGCGACCTTATCCGCCCGTCGCATTTCCAACTGCCCTATGCCGACGCACCCTATTACCGTTTCGGCTGGGGCAGCCTCGATTTCTACCAGAATGTCCCCGATTGGAAGGATGTGACCCCGGCCATCGCCCTGCGCGCGCTGTTCGGTAGCGGGACCAGCGCGATGTATGTCGATCAAGCGTTCGAGCCCGTGCCCGGCCCCTATGTTCGCCGCTTGATCGTCACCCCGGCGCAATATGACAGCATTGTGCGCGATATTCGCAGCGGCTTTGTTTACGACCGCGAAGGCCTGCCCATCGCCCTCCCCGGCCCGACCGCGACGGACAGTCTTTATGTCGCGCACGGTCGCTATTCCTCCTTTGACACGTGCAATGTCTGGACCAACCGCATCCTCCAACGCGCCGGCATCCGCACCGGATTATGGACCCCGTTTCAAGGCGGCGTGATGCGCTGGCGATAATGCTATCATAGCGCTGATTTCAGGGGTAAATATATTCGACGGAAAGGGTTGCTATGCCGAGTCTTACCCATGACGAAATTCAGCAATTGCTGGCACGTCACAAAATTTTCTATCAATCTCTGGATGACGGGACGCGGACACCAACGACAGAGGCCCAGCATCATTTCGTCGCTGTGTGCAGAGGCCGGGCAGCACCACAAACCGACCATGAGTTGGTTTATATTCATTATCGCGATCAGTTGGAGCGCTTCGAACATTATCGCCAATTGGAAGCCGGGACCATCGAAGCGCAATCGGCAGAAGAGGTAGCGCTGCTATACACATTGCGGAGAAATGCTCCGCCAATAAACGAAGATCACCGTGCTTATAAGGAAATGCGGGTCGATGAACAGATTGCCAACCGGCAGCAGCGCGAACAAGCCAGTGGGGAACTGTCTAATGCTCCTCCGGGCAGCCGCGCTTTGGGAGATCGGCCAGACATGGGATCGCGCAGCCGAGAATATGGAAAATTGGTATCCCGGTTCCGATTGAAAGATTCGCGGTACTCCCTCAGGCTGGTGGATCCTGCTCGCCATAATCCGGCTGCTTACGCACGAACGGGTAAGCAAACTGCTTCAAATAACCCTGCGGCACCTGTTCGGGCACACCATAATTTTTGGGCCAACGCGAATGTGGCAGATGAAATGTCCCAAATAGCTTGTCGAGGAACGGGAAGTGGATTGCGAAATTCACGTCAAACGCCTCGCGCTCCAGCCCATGATGCCAATGGTGAAAACGCGGGGTCGCGACCCAATGGCCGAGCCGGTTGAAGTCGCCTCCGACATTCGCGTGAAGGAGCGAGGCATAGACATAAACGAACCCGATATAGGCTTGCAGCACCGAGGGCGAGAAGCCGAGCACCATCATCGGCAGCGAGGTCGTCGCGCGCAGCAGGATGATCTCGATGAAATGCATGCGCGATCCCGCCAGCCAGTCCATCGCCGTGGCGCTATGATGCACCGCATGGAAGCCCCACAGGAACGGGAATTTATGAAACGCGCGGTGAAAGCCATATTGCACCAGATCGGTCAGCACGAGCACGATGACGAACTGCAGCAGCCACGGCATCGCGGCGACGCTCGCGCGGAAGCCTTCCCAACTGCCGGTTTGCGCATTGATATATTGCGACGGTGCGAGCGCGAGAAAGGTCAGCACCTGCACCATCATCGAGCTTACCAGATAATAGAATAAATCCTCGCGCCATTCGATGCGGAACAGACGTTGTTCGCGGCGGTGCGGCACGAAGCGTTCGAGCGGCGCAAACATGAGGCCGGTCGCGATCAAATTGACCACGAAAAAATCGAGCCCGAAGAGGATGCCCCAACTGCGCGTTTCTTCCGGCTGGACGTTCGCGCCGCCAAGCAGCGCCGCGCCAATGCCGATGGCGAGCGCGGTAAAGCCAAGAGCCTTGCGCGGACGCAACAGCAAGCTCAGCAGCGCCAACGCATAGGAGGCAAGCAGCGTCACATGCACGGCAGCCCGAAAGCCGGTCCAGTCCTTGAGCGTTGCGAGTTCAGGCGTCGAAAACCAGCCGGGGAAGCGCAGCGCGATCACCATGAACAATCCGGCACTGGCGAGCAGTAATGCAAAAAAGCCGGAAAACCATCCGCTGCCAAAGCGCCTGACCTCAATCGGCGATTCGAGATCAGCCTTGAGTTGCTCCCACATATTGCGCTTCTTGATCATCTGCCCTCCCCGCTGGCGCTCGCACCGACCTTAGCTATTCGCCAATATCTCGGCCCATTCCGCTTCATCGATGACGCGCACGCCATGTTTTTGCGCATCCTTGAGTTTCGATCCAGCGCCCGGCCCCGCGACCACCAGGTCGGTCTTGGCCGAAACCGAACCCGCCGCCTTGGCACCAAGGCTTTCCGCCTGCGCCTTGGCCTCATCGCGGCTCATGGTTTCGAGCTTGCCGGTAAAGACGATGGTCTTGCCGCTCCATTCCGTCTCGCGCGCAGTGGAAACAAAAGCGGGCGGCGAGACTTCCGACAGCAGATCGTCCCACACCTCGACATTGTGCGCTTCGTGGAAGAAATCCGCGAGCGCCTCGGTCACCGCACCGCCGATACCGTCAATCGATTGGAGTTCGGCGAGTTTGAGCGCATCCTCCCCCCTCCCCTTTAGGGGAGGGGCCGGGGGTGGGGGTTGTCCTTCATCCGCGGCGCTCGTTGACATTCCCGACCCCAACCCGCCGACCTTTGGCTCACCTTCCGGGGGAAGGTGAACGGGAGGCCCTAAAGGGGAGGGGCTTTGGTCCGCGCTCATCACCCGCCCCGCCGCTTCCGCCGCCGCGCGCACCGCTTCAACCGAGCCGAATGCCTTGACCAAGTCCTTCGCCGTCACGCTCCCGATATGGCGGATGCCGAGGCCGAAGAGGAAGCGCGCAGGGTCGGGCGCGCGCTTGGCTTCAATCGCGGCGAGCAGATTGTCGACCGACTTGTCCTTCCAGCCCTCGCGGCCCACCAATTCCGCGCGGCGATGCTTGAGGCGGAAAATATCCGCCGGACTCTGAAGCCAGCCAAGGCCATAAAATTCGGCGATGCTCTTCTCGCCCAGCCCTTCAATATCGAGCGCGGCGCGGCTGACGAAATGCTTCAGCCGTTCAACCCGTTGCGCAGGGCAGATCAGCCCGCCGGTGCAACGCACATCGACCTCGCCCTCTTCGGCGACCGCTTCCGAGCCGCATTCGGGGCAATGGTCGGGGAAGAGATAAGGCGAGCGCTCTTCATCGCGGGTCAAATTGGCGACGATCTGCGGGATCACATCACCCGCGCGCTGGATTTGCACGCGGTCCCCCGGGCGCACGCCAAGCCGCGCTATTTCGTCCCGATTATGGAGCGTCACATTGGAGACGACCACCCCGCCCACGGTCACCGGATGAAGCCGCCCGACCGGGGTCAGCTTGCCCGTGCGCCCGACCTGAATGTCGATGGCTTCGAGCGTGGTCTGCGCCTGTTCGGCCGGGAATTTATGCGCAATCGCCCAGCGCGGGGCCTTGGCGACAAAGCCAAGCCGCTGCTGCCAGTCGAGGCGGTCGACCTTATAGACTACGCCATCAATGTCGAACGGGAGGTCAGCGCGCAATTGTTCAATCTTGCGATAATGGGCGAGCGCCTCTTCGAGCGTGTCGACGGTGACGAACAGGTCGGAGAGCGGCAGGCCCCACGCTTCAATCGCCTTCATCACGCCATATTGGGTGTCCGCGGGGAGCGCCGACACCTCGCCCCAGCCATGCGCGAGAAAACTCAAGGGGCGGCTCGCGGTGATGCTGGCATCCTTTTGGCGCAGCGAGCCTGCAGCGGCGTTGCGGGGGTTGGCAAAAATCTTGCCGCCCGATGCCTCCTGCGCGGTGTTGAGGGCGGCGAAGTCGGACTTGGCCATATAGACCTCGCCGCGAATTTCGAAGATGGCGGGGATATCTCCCCTCCCCTTTAGGGGAGGGGTAGGGGGTGGGGATTGTCCTTCTGAAGCCGCGTCTGCTGACAGCCCCCACCCCAACCCGCCGCCCGTTGGATCACCTTCCGGGGGAAGGTGATCGGGAGGCCCTAAAGGGGAGGGACTTAAAAGGTCCGGAATATCCCCGATCATCCGCACATTGGCGGTCACATCCTCGCCCACCGTGCCATCGCCGCGCGTTGCCGCGAGCACCAGCTGGCCCTCTTCATAGCGCAGCGAACAGGAGAGGCCATCGATCTTGGGCTCCGCCGTCAGCCGGACCGGAGCATCGGGCGCGAGGTTCAAAAAGCGCCGCACCCGCGCTAAAAACTCGCGCACATCCGCTTCGCTAAACGCATTGTCGAGGCTCATCATGCGCTGCGCATGGGTGACCTTTTTAAGATGCCCTGCAGGCGCCGCCCCCACCGCCTTATTGGGCGAATCGGCGCGGATCAAATGCGGGAAGCCCGCCTCAAGCTCATTGTTGCGGCGGACAAGCGCATCATAGTCAGCGTCGGAAATCTCCGGCGCATCATTAGTGTGATACAACCGATTATGCCGCGCAATCTCCTTGGCGAGACGCATCAATTCATTGGCCGCTTCGGCTTCGGTTGTCATGCCTGTCAATGCTCGGCCTTCCATTCATCGCCTTCGAGAGGAACACGATCCGGCACTTTCGCCAGCACCTTGAGGGCGGATTTAGCTCTTGCCAGATGCGGAAACGTCGCCTCCAACTCACTGTGGCGCAGCACTAGCCCTTCATATTGGCTGTTCGAAATCTCAGTGGCGTCTTTGGTACGACAAAGCCGGTTGTGCCGCGCAATTTCCTTAGCGAGACGCGCCATTTCATTGGTAGCTTGGGCTTCTGAAATTTTCATTGAAGCCACTCCAATAGGCGCGTTACTAACTGTTGCTCTGTCAACCAATCAACTTGCGTAAATATAAGCTTTTGAATGTTGTTATGTTTTTCACCGACCTTTCCGCCAGACACAAATTGCTGCATTTCATAGTTATCGAGAACAGCAAATTCATGAATACCTCTACTCTCCTCACCTATAACCCATTTCATATAGCGCGAGAAATAGTCGGGCATTTTGAGGAGAATTTCTGGCTGGAAGCCAATCCCTTTTGAACTTCCAAACCCTAATCTGCCATGTTTAGATTTATGGAATTTGACTTCAATGAGATAGAGAGCAGGAGTTTCTCCATTCCTACAAATCATTATATCAACGGCTTTTTTGCTGTTCATTAATATGAGATCAGATCGATGAGGTAATATTTTTTGCGCAATCTGCTTGCGCACGTGAGCCTCAAAAATTCTTTCTGTAATTTCGTTCACACCCCCTCCAACAACTTACTCGCCTGCGCCCTCGCCTCGTCGGTCACCTCTGCGCCCGAGAGCATGCGGGCGATTTCTTCGCGGCGTTCGCTGGTGTTGAGGGGCTTGACCCCCGTGCGCGCCACCGTGCCGTCCGAGGCTTTGGCGATGAGGAGGTGATGGTCGCCGCGCGCCGCGACCTGCGGGCTGTGGGTCACCACTAGCAATTGCTTGCCCGTCGAAAGCCGCGCCAGTCGTTCGCCGATGGCAGACGCCACTGCGCCGCCGACACCCCGGTCGATTTCGTCGAAGATCATGGTTTCCGCGCCGCCCTCTTCGGCAAGTGCTACCTTCAACGCCAGGATGAAGCGCGACAATTCGCCCCCGCTCGCAATCTTGATCAGCGGCGCAAACGGCGCTCCGGGGTTGGTCGCGATCTCGAACGCCACCCGGTCCATGCCCGATACGCCCCACTGATCGTCGGGCAGGCTATCCACCGCCGTGCGGAATTTGGCGGCCTCAAGCTTCAACGGCGCAAGTTCCGCCGCCACCGCCGCATCAAGCCGCGCTGCTGCCGCGACCCGCGCATGGTGGAGCGCTTGGGCCGCCGCCGCATAGCGTTCGCGCGCGGCCTTGGCCTCGGCGGTCAGCTTGGCGAGGCCCTCTTCACCTGCATCGAGCGCATCACGGCGCGCCTGCAAATCGGCCAGCAACGCCGCAAGACCATCTGGCTGCACCTGATGCTTGCGGGCCAGTGCGCGTAAATCAAACAGGCGCGTTTCAATCCGGTCGAGCTCTTCAGGATCATAGCGTAGCGCCTCGGCGGCGCGGGCCAGCCGGTCCTCGCCCTCGCCCGCTTCAATCAGCGCGCGGTCAAACGCCGCCAGCGCTTCGCCGAGCAGGTCATGTTCGCCGCCAATCCGGTCGAGCCGCCGTGCGGCCTGCCGCAATTGCGCCATCGCGCCCTCTGACCCGCCGAGCAATTGGTCGAGATTGGCCAACTCCTCGGCCAGCCGTTCGCCTTTTTGCATATCCGCGCGCGCGCCCGCGAGTTCCGCTTCCTCGTCGGCAGCGGGGGCGAACCGCTCTATTTCGGCGATGCTATGGTCAAGCCATTCGCGGTCGCGCGCATCCGCTTCAACCCGCTCGCGCGCCGCTGCCAGCGTTTCTTCCGCCAGCGCCCAGCCTTTATAGGCCGCTGCAACGCTCGCCGTATCAAGTGCGCCGAAACTGTCGAGCAAAGCGCGGTGCCCCTTGGCGTTCAACAGCCCGCGATCATCATGCTGGCCGTGGATTTCAACCAACAGCCCACCCACTTCGCGTAACAGGGCGGCGGATGCCGGTTGGTCATTGATGAACGCCCGGCTCCCGCCATCGGCCTTGACCTGGCGGCGGATGATGAGCGGCTCGCCCGGTTCAATCTCCAGCCCGCCATCATCGATCAACCGGTAGAGCGGATGCGCGACCGGCGGCGCATCAAAAGTCGCGGTGACCAGCGCGCGCTCGGCACCTTGGCGCACCAGCCCGCTGTCGGCGCGGTTCCCGAGCGCGAGCCCGAGCGAATCGAGCAGGATCGATTTACCCGCACCGGTTTCCCCGGTGAGGACGCCAAGGCCATTTGAAAAATCGAGGTCGAGCGCTTCGATCAGCACCACATTGCGGATGGAAAGTGCCGTCAGCATGGCAGACCGTCGCGGGCGCTTATGCTCCCGCTGCGTGCTTCTGCATCAGATCGTAGGCGCGCGAATACCATCGCGAACCCGGATAGTTGGCACCCAGCACGGCCGCCGATTTCTTCGCTTCTTCCGGCACGCCGAGCGCGAGATAGGTTTCGGTCAGGCGGAACAAGGCTTCGGGCGTGTGCGTGGTCGATTGATATTTGTCGACCACTTCGCGGAACCGCATCGAGGCGGCGAGCCATTTGCCGCTGCGCTCATAGAAACGGCCAATTTCCATTTCCTTGCCCGCAAGATGGTCGTTGACGAGGTCGATCTTGAGCCGCGCATCCGCTGCATAATCGGTGTTGGGATAGCGGCGGGCCACCTCGCCCAGCGCCTGCAACGCCGATTGCGTCACTTTCTGGTCGCGCGTCACATCGCTCATCTGCTCATAATAGTTGAGCGCGATGAGGTAATAGGCATAGGCCGCATCCTTATTCCCCGGATGGATTGCGAGGAAACGCTGCGCCGAATTGATCGATTCGGTATAGTTGCGCGACAGATAGTAGCTGAATGAGCTCATCAACTGCGCGCGGCGTGCCCAGGGCGAATAAGGGTGCTGGCGCTCAACCTCGTCAAACAGCGCGGCGGCTTCCTTGTAACGACCCCGGTCGAGGCGATCTTTCGCCGCCGAATAAAGCGTGTTGACGTCGCGCGCGACATAGTTGGTGTCGCCGGACTTGGTCTTGCCGCCCCCCATCGACGCACAGCCCGACAAAGCGGGGAAAGCCAGAGCAGTCAGCGCAACCAGCGCGAGCGGACGAAAGCGGGTTTTTTCGATCATGGAGCGCACCTATACAATAGCCGCGCCTGAACGCAATCCGAATGAGCGGGCAAAAGTTGCTCTTAATCGCAGGCACGAGCCCCATATCCCATCGCTTCATTATGGATGTTGTTACGGAGTGCATGGGTCTGAAATTCGGATCAATGGTCATTCCCTATGATAGCCTGGACATCAGTTTCAAATATTATGATGATTGAGAGGGGTTTGATATGGATGATTTTGCCAAACTTTGTCGCCTCTTAAGGCTGACACTCCTTGAAATTCGGCACGAAGCGCAGCAGGGCGGCGACCTCAAGATGATCGCCGGCCTTGCGGATTTGGTTCATCAAATCCCCTCAGCCTTCTGCGCCGACGAGCCCGATTACACCGCAATTCTCGAAGGGGTCAGAGCGCGCGCACGGGACAATCCCGCGATGACGCGATGGCTGGAAAGCAATATTTCATAGCGTCGCCGTCACCTTAGCGGCGCATTGCGGGTTATCCGCTTTAAGCAACGGAATCCGGCGCGCGGTGGTGATCGTCACCGGCGCCGCGATCATTTGCCCGACCATCGGCCCCTTGGCGGGGTCAATCGGCATAGCGAAGATGCGTTCGACAAGATCCATGCCGTTCAGCACATGACCGAACACCGCATAGCCCTGATTATCGCCCGGCTTGGCGGGATCGGCATCAAGGCCGGTCATATCGCTCACCATCACGAAGAAATCGCTGAGCGCACTCCCCGGCGCGCCGCGCGCCATCGAAATTGCGCCTCTCTTGTGCGAAAGCTTGGTGAGGCTGGTCGGCTCATGCGTGACCGGCGGCAGCAGCTTGGCCGGATCGCGCTGCCCTGCCTGGATGAGGCCGTCCAGCTTCGCCGGATCATTGCCCATACGCAACGAGCGGTAGAAAATCGCGCCATCCATCCGCTTCTGGTCAACATATTTGAGCATATTGGCTGAGGTCAGCGGGGCCTTCACCGCATCCAGCGCGAGGTCAATGCTCCCCACCGAGGTCTGCAACCGCACCGGTGTCTCTCCGCCCGGCAGCGGACACATAGCCGGGATAGCAGGCTCGACGATTTTGGCCACAGCGGGCTTGGCCTTGCCCTTGGCGACAGGCTTTTTCTCCGCATAGGCGGGCGACGCGGAAAGGGACAAAGCGGCAAATGCTGCAAGCAGCGACACGGCGAGTCTGGTCATGCGCGTGAGACTATCGATTGGGGTGGCGTTGTAAAGGCGTGACTCGAATCGCCAGCTGAAATATGGTCAAGGCAACCGCGCGACTGGCGAGTTTAGGTGGAGCCCCACCGGGGAGCGCGGGGGTTAAATCTATAGCCGTTCGCCTGGGCATCACTTGACCAAAAGAGGAGTGTTGCCATGTCTGACTTGTCCCCCATCTCCGTTGCCTTTCTGCTGTTTCCCGGCGTCACGCAACTCGACCTCACAGCTCCCGCCCAGATCTTATCGCGCCTCGGCAATGCGCGGATCGATCTCGTTTGGAAGGATCGCGAGCCAGTCGATACCGATGCGGGCTTCGCGCTTTTGCCGACGGCAACATTTGAAGAGGTTAGTCAGCCCGACATAGTTTGTGTCCCTGGCGGCTTTGGCACGGTGGCGGTCATGGAGGACGAGGTCACGCTGGGCTGGGTGCGGGACGTCGCGCAATCAGCGCAATGGGTAACGAGCATTTGCACGGGATCGCTGCTCCTTGGTGCAGCAGGATTGTTGCAAGGCTATCGCGCGACGTCGCATTGGGCCTCGCGCGATCAGTTGCGCTGGTTTGGCGCAACCCCGGTCAATGACCGTATCGTCATCGACCGCAATCGGGTTACCGGCGGCGGCGTTACATCGGGCATCGACTTTGCCCTGAAACTAACTGCGCTGATCAGAGGTGAGGCGCACGCCAAATTCGTACAACTCAGCGTGGAGTATGATCCCGCGCCTCCGTTCGACAGCGGGTCGCCAGTGAAGGCAGACGCCACGACCTTGTCAGCTTATAAAGCGATGATCGAACGGCTCGCGCCCGGCAGGGAGGAAAAAGTGCGCAGCATCGCCGAACATCTTGGATTTCGGAATAACGAATGGCCGTAAAGTTCACGCGAAGGCGGGGATGTTTATTGGGTTCACGCAGAGGCGCAGAGAGCGCAGAGATCATGGGTGATTGAGCCAGCTTCATCGTTCCCGCAGAAGCCGGAACTCATCACCTGATCTGTAAATTTCAAGGTCCGGTGATGGGTGCCCGCCTGCGCGGGGACGACGAGATAAGGGGGTTACGCTCGAGACCAAGCCCAGTCTCTGCGACCTCTGCGCCTCTGCGACCTCTGCGCCTCTGCGTTAACCCCTTCCAGACCTTGAAGATGGCCGCCGCCGTTGGAGCATTGATCTCCGCGCCTTCGCGCCTCCGCGTGAACCCTTCCGACACCGCACGCCCGCGCAACAAAAAAGGCCGGGCGTTTCCACCCGGCCTTTCTATCCTTCAATTCAAAGACTTTAGTCCTTGAGGAAATCCGGCACATGGCCCTGATCGTCGGGGCCATGGTCGCCGCCTTCCGAGCGTTCACGGCGCGGGCCGCGTCCACCACGGTCGCCTCGGTCACCGCCACCTTCGCGGCGCGGACCACGGTCACGACCGCCTTCACGGCGCGGGCCACGATCACCGCGATCACCGCGGGGGCCGCGATCTTCACGGGGTTCGCGCGGGGGACGGGTGTCTTCCAGTTCTTCGCCGGTTTCCTGATCAACCACGCGCATCGACAGACGGACCTTGCCGCGATTGTCGATTTCGAGAACCTTGACCTTAACTTCCTGGCCTTCTTCGACAACATCGGTCGGCTTTTCAACGCGCTCATTCTTCATTTCGCTGACGTGGACGAGACCGTCCTTGCCGCCCATGAAGTTCACGAACGCGCCGAAATCAACGATATTGACGACCTTGCCATTGTAGATTTTGCCGACTTCCGGTTCTTCGACGATGCCGAGGATCCAGTTCTTGGCCGCTTCAATCTGGTCGAGGTCCGAAGACGAGATTTTGATCACGCCTTCATCGTCAATATCGACCTTGGCACCGGTGGTGGCAACGATCTCGCGGATCACCTTGCCGCCCGTGCCGATCACGTCGCGGATTTTTTCCTTGGGGATCGACAGCGTTTCGATGCGCGGTGCGTGCGCCGAAAGCTCGCTGCGGGTTTCGCCCAAAGCCTTGGCCATTTCGCCGAGGATGTGCGCGCGGCCTTCCTTGGCCTGGTTCAAAGCGGCTTCAAAGATTTCGCGCGTGATGCCCGCAATTTTGATGTCCATCTGCATCGTGGTGATGCCTTCCGAAGTTCCCGCAACCTTGAAATCCATGTCGCCGAGATGATCTTCATCACCCAGAATGTCGGACAGGATCGCATAATCCTTGCCTTCGAGGATGAGGCCCATGGCGATGCCCGAAACCGGACGCTTCACCGGAACGCCCGCATCCATCATCGCAAGCGAGCCGCCGCAGACAGACGCCATCGACGACGAACCGTTCGATTCGGTGATGTCGCTGGTCAAGCGGATGGTGTAAGGGAATTCTTCCTTCGACGGCAGCACCGGGTGGAGCGCACGCCAAGCCAGCTTGCCGTGGCCAACTTCGCGGCGACCCGGCGCGCCGAAGCGGCCCACTTCACCGACCGAATAAGGCGGGAAGTTATAGTGCAGCATGAAATTCTGATACGACAGGCCGTTGAGGCCGTCGATCATCTGCTCTGCATCCTTGGTGCCAAGGGTACAGGTCGCAATTGTTTGCGTTTCACCGCGGGTGAACAGCGCCGAACCATGCGCGCGCGGCAGGAAATGCGTTTCAGCGACAATCGGGCGGATCTGCGTGGTGGTACGACCGTCGATGCGGGTTCCATCCTTGAGGATCGCGCCGCGCACGATTTCGGCTTCGAGCTTCTTGGTGAGCTTGATGCCGGCCATGACCGCCTGCGGCTCCAGGCCGTCTTCGACGAACATCGCCTTAGCCTTGTCACGGGCGGCATTGAGCGCGTCCGAGCGGTCCGACTTGCTAGTCAGCTTATAAGCGGCTGCAATATCGTCGCCGATGAGCTTCTTAAGCTTGTCCTTGAGCGCGGCATTGTCGTCCGACGAGGCCATTTCCCAAGGATCCTTGGCCGCCTGTTCCGCCAAATCAACAATCGCCTTGATGACTTCCTTACACGCATCATGCGCGAACAGGACGGCACCGAGCATGACTTCTTCCGAAAGCTCATTGGCTTCCGATTCGACCATCATCACCGCGTCATAGGTCGCCGCCACCACGAGGTCGAGATCGCCTTCGGCAACCTGGGCGTCGGTGGGGTTCAAGATATATTCGCCGTCGATATAGCCAACGCGCGCCGCGCCAATCGGGCCCATGAAGGGAACGCCCGAAATGGTGAGCGCGGCCGAAGCAGCGATCATCGCGAGGATATCGGGCTCATTCTCACCATCATAGGAGAGGACCTGCGCAATTGCGTTGATTTCGTTGTAGAAACCTTCGGGGAACAGCGGACGCACCGGACGGTCGATCAGACGCGAAACCAGCGTTTCCTTTTCCGTCGCGCCGCGTTCGCGCTTGAAGAAGCCGCCCGGAATACGTCCGGCAGCCGAATATTTTTCCTGATAGTGAACGGTGAGCGGGAAGAAATCCTGTCCTTCCTTGACCGACTTGGCAGCGGTGACCGCGCACAAGACAACCGTTTCGCCGAGGCTCGCCATCACGGCGCCATCGGCCTGACGGGCAACCTTGCCCGTTTCGAGAGTCAGCGTTTGACCGCCCCACTCGATGGATACTTTCTTTTCGTTAAACATAGAGTTTCCTTATGCCCGCCTGCCCTATTGCATAGCGGGGCCTTCCTTGCCGGAGATACGCTTCCGGTGAGCGTCGGGGCCGATAAAGCCCGCTGGCCTTGCTGCCGAAATGCAGCCGCGGCCCCTTGATACAAATGTGGAAACGGCCCCGAAACCGGGGCCGTCCCTTAATGGCCTCGCTTATTTACGCAGGCCCAATTTCGCGATCAGAGCGGTGTAGCGTGCCGGATCTTTCTTCTTGAGATAGTCGAGCAGCGAACGACGCTTGTTGACCATCATGAGCAGACCACGACGCGAATGGTTATCCTTGTGGTGGCCCTTGAAGTGCTCGGTCAGGTTCACGATGCGCTCGGTGAGGATCGCAACCTGGACTTCCGGCGAACCGGTGTCGCCTTCAACGCGGCCATGTTCCTTGATCAGCGCATCTTTGCGCTCTGCAGTAATCGTCATAATCTTCAGTCCTCGAACATCTTAAAGGTTGAAGCCCCTGACGACACGGACAGTTCCGTCCAGAATATCCACAAGCGCGACCGGGCCTTCATCGTCCCAAGCGCAATGGAGTCCGTCATCAGCGGCAATCCCGTCCAAGACCTGACCCTGTCGGATCAGTCTTGCCAGATCGGGGGTGAGGGTAAGAGCCGGGATGTCGTCCAGCCCTGCCTCCAGCGGCAAGCTTATGTCTTCAAGCGTGCGGCCTTTAGCGTGTTTATCCAGAATGTCCAGTGAAATCGCCTGATCAAGGGTGAACGGCCCGGCCTTGGTGCGCCGGAGCATGGTGACATGACCTACAGTGCCGAGGGCATGGGCAATATCGCGCGCGAGGGAGCGGATATAGGTGCCTTTGGAGACATGGGCGGAGAGGGTGATGCTGTTCAATAATTCCTCCCCCGCAGGGGGAGGGGGACCATCCGAAGGATGGTGGAGGGGATTGCGTGCACCAGCCTTGCGTCCTTCATCCCCTCCACCACATCTCCCCTCGCTACGCTCGGCTCGTGCGGTCCCCCTCCCCGTTCCGGGGAGGATTTTGAGGGAGTGCACCACCACCCCCCGCGCCTTCATCTCGACCGCCTCCCCCGCCCGCGCACGGTCATAGGCGCGTTTGCCGTCAATCTTGATCGCCGAATAAGCAGGCGGGATCTGGCTGATCGGGCCGGTAAAGCGCGGCAGCACCGCCTCCACTTGCGCCAGCGTTGGGCGCACATCACTTTCCGCGACGATCGCCCCTTCGGCATCCAACCCATCGGTTTCGGTGCCAAAGCAAATCGTGAAATCGTAGACTTTGCTGGCGTCCAACATCCGCCCGCAGAGCTTGGTCGCCTCACCAAGCGCAATCGGGAGCACCCCGGTCGCAAGCGGGTCGAGCGTGCCCCCGTGGCCGACCTTAACCTTGGGATAGCCGCCCTCGCGCAGCGCCCGCTTGACCGCGCTCACCCCTTGGGTCGAGCCCAGCCCCAAGGGCTTGTCGAGAATGATCCAGCCGTTCATGCGTACCCGTTAGACCGATGAAAGGGCAAAGCCTTTGAAAAAGTCCAGCAAAGGGTCCAACATCGGCCCAATGACCGCCCCAATGATATTGGCATTCGGAAATATCAGGGGAATCCCCAGAAAAATGATCAGGAATATGGGCAACGTATAGCGTGTAAGACTCGCAAGTTGCTGATCATAGGGATGCGGCAACAAGCCGCTAATGATGGAAAATCCGTCAAAGCCCGGAATAGGCAATAAGTTGAAAACCGCCAGGAAGCAGTTGACCACAACCAGCGCCCACAAAAATAGCGCGATCACACCGCTCGCTCCGGTTATCCGCAAAAGCAGCGCAGCAATCAGCGCAAGAACGATATTGGCGATGATCCCGGCCGATGAAACAATGACATGGTCGCGCTTCGGGTTTTTAAGCGCATCGCCCCGATATAAGGTCCGCGCCCAGCCAAAAATGATCGGGCTTTTCGTCAATATCATCATCAACGGCAAAATGATCGTGCCAAAGGGATCAACAAAGCTGACAGGATTATAACTCAGATATTTATCGGGCGATCCTTCGACGCTAAGATTCCGGATAGCAAAAACATGGCCATATTCATGAAAAATGATCGCGATGATCAGGGGCACGCCCCATGTCAGCACGGTTGTTAAAATATCCATTACCTCTCCCCCCACTCTTCGCGCAGCAGACCAAACACGCCCGTATCGCGCACATGCCCGTTCCACGTAATGCGGTCCGCGCGCAGCACGCCTTCCTTCTTCGCGCCAAGTTTCAGCACCGCCGCCTGACTGCGCTGGTTGCGCTCGTCGATCATAAACTGGATGCGGCGCACGCCTTCTGCAAAGGCACGGTCGATGACCAGCTTTTTAACCCGTCCGTTAAGCCCGGACCCACGGGTGCGCGGCGCCATGAAGGTACCGCCGACCTCCAGCGTCTGGCGGTCCAGCGCGAGGTTGAGATAACTCGTCATCCCCTCCACTTCGCCGTTTTCGACGATAGCAAAAATATGCCGATCTTTATTGGTGATAAGCCCGTCAAACGCCGTGTCAAAGGCCGCACCCGCCATGTTGATGGGATAAATTTCCCACACCGGATCATCAGGCTCGCAACAGGCGCGCAAGCCTTCGCGATGCGCTTCGCTCAGCGGTTCCAGGCTCAGCTCATCCGCTTGGATTGGCCGCGTCAGCGCTGCCAGATCAATCATTGCAGGGCCTCCATGAAATGTTTGCGGCAGAGCGCATCATAGCGGTCATTGCCGCCGACTTCGGTTTGCGCGCCCTGCTTCACCGCCTTGCCCTGCACATCGACGCGCAGGTTCATGGTGGCCTTGCGCCCGCAATGACACACGGCCTTCAGTTCGACGAGGCTGTCGGCGATACCGAGGAGCGCGGCGCTCCCGGGGAATAGTTCGCCCTGAAAATCGGTTCTGAGACCATAAGCCAGCACCGGAATATTGGCTTCATCCGCCAGCCGCGCCAGCTGGAACACTTGTGGCTTGGTGAGGAATTGCGCTTCATCCACGAGCACACAGGCGAGCGGGCCATCGTTCGCCACATGCTCCGTCACACGCGCATAGAGATCGGTGTTCGGCTCAAATAAATGCGCGCTCGCCTGCAAGCCGATGCGCGAGGTGATGAACCCCGCCTCGTAGCGATCATCGAGCGCCGCGGTCCACAACATCGTCCGCATGCCCCGCTCGCGATAATTGAAATCGGCCTGCAACAAAGTGGTCGATTTTCCCGCATTCATCGAGCTGTAGTAGAAATAGAGTTTGGCCATGGCCGACGCTCTTAAAGCGATTCATCGCCTTCGTCAGCAGCCAAATCCCGCGCCACTTTGGGGTCGCGCAAAAGCTGGTCAATATGCGTGCCTTCATCGAAACTTTCGTCCGCGAGGAATTTGAGTTTTGCCGCATATTTCATCTTCACCCGCGTTGCGACCTCGCGCTGGAGATAGGCGGTGTTGGTGCGCAAGGCCTTCAGCACCGCCTCTTCATCCTTGCCAAGCAGCGGCTTCACAAACACGGTGGCGTGGCGCAGATCGGGTGACATGCGTACTTCGGTGACCGAAACCTGATGCTTCGCGAGCACATCATCATGCACGTCCCCGCGCATGAGAATTTCCGACAAAATATGCCGCACCTGTTCGCCCACGCGCAGCACACGCACCGAGCGGCCTTCGGGAGATATATCGTTATGACGGGCCATTATTTCAGTTCTCAGGAAAAATATCGTCGACCGACACGTCAAGCGTATCAGCCATAGCACGCCACAAAACGGGCTTGCCTTGTGCCTTGCCATTTTCAATTTCGGAAATTGTTGCCTCGCGCGCACCAGTGGCATCGGCGAGCTGCTTTATCGTCATGCCCCTATAATTGCGCCATACACGCAGCGGCGCTTCGCCATTCATGATTTTGTCGACGAGTTCTGCGGGAACATATTCCTCGCCAGCAATCCGACGTGCTGTCGCTGCTTCTGCTTGGGCCGCGTCTAACTGGTCCTCTGCAATTGCAACCAAACGATTATAATCGGCGATCGGCAAAATTGCGGCCTTTTTTCCGTCGATTTCGATGAATTGTACCGTCATAAACTTATCCTAATAAACCGATCCGCGCGGACTGATATCATCAATCCAGACGATATCGTCTTCAATGCGAAAGATCACGCGCCAATCCTGCACGCGCAAACGATAGTCTTCCCGTCCCTGCAAGCGAATGATGTTGGCTCGTAGCGTTTCCGGATCACGCGCTAACTCTTCAATTTTCTGTCTCAGAATTTGACGCTTATCCGACCGCAATAGAGCGCGCATGGCCGTCTTCGAGAACCGGATTTCCATACACTTGGCCTAGATTATTCGTATAGAATCGGCAAGCCATTATTACGATAATCGTAATTATTGGATAGAATAAAAGCAAAGTCGATTGCCGCTGGGGTCCTGGATGACAATGTCACGCGTGCCCCATTCCATCAGTTGCGGCTCGCCGGGGCGGGCGTGACGGTAGGATTTAGCGCGCAGTTCTGCCATATATGCCGCCACGTCCGGGACCTGGATGCGCAGCGCGGCTCCCGGCGAGCCATCGCCGAAATGTTCGCTGAGGTGCAGAACACAGTCTCCCTTGCGCACGCCCATATAGAGCGGCGTTCCGGGTTCTAAACGATGTTCGAACTCCCCCGTGAATCCGAGGAAGTCGATGTAGAACTCCCTGGTCTTGGCCTCATCGAAGCTGCGCAGGATGGGGATGGGGGCGCTGAACGCCACCGCCTTATTCCTTCCCCGCAATCGGCTGCAGCGACACGGTGGTCGTCGCCTTCGCAACCAACTCCCCGTTTTCTGCCGCCAATTCCGCTTCGAGGAAAGCAATGCTCCGCCCCATTTTGACGATGCGCGAGGTTCCGATCAGCACGCCGGGTTTGACGGGGCGCAAATAGCTGATGCTGAGTTCGAGCGTGATCGGCACCAGCGTCGCGCCGGATTTAACCAGCACCGGTAGCCCGATCACATCGTCGATGAACGCCGCGACGAACCCGCCCTGCAACACCCCGCGCGGCGAGCAGAACAGTTCAGGCGCGACGAAGCGCATGCGCGAGGTGCCGGTCTCGACATCATAGTCGAGCACTTCGGACTGGATCAGATCGCCATAAGCAGTTTTTGCGAACTTGCCGAAATCCATGTCCCGCTCCCGTTTACGAAACCGGCCAGAGTCCGGGCCCGTCCGGACCCGCCCGCGCCGCTTGTTACAGCGTGCGCGCGCGTTCCTCGACCTCGAACACCTCGAGCGTATCGCCCGGCTTGATGTCGTTGGTGCCTTCCAGCACCACACCGCATTCAAGCCCCGCGCGCACTTCAGCGACGTCATCCTTGAAGCGGCGCAGCGAGGCGATGGTCGTCTTCGAAATGATCACATCGTCGCGCGTAACGCGGGCATGGATGCCCTTCTTGATATAGCCATCGGTGACGAGGAGACCCGCCGCCTTGTCCTTCTTGCCGGCGTTGAAGATTTCCTTGATCTCGGCGCGGCCAACGACCGTTTCGATGATTTCCGGACCCAGTTCGCCCGCCATTTCCTTGGCGATGTCTTCGGTCAGGTGATAGATTACATCGAAATATTTGAGCCGCACCTTGTTGCGTTCGATCACCTCGCGCGCCTTGGCATTGGGGCGCACATTGAAGCCGATGATCGGCGCGTTCGAGGCCGAAGCCAGCGTCACATCGCTTTCGGTAATCGCGCCGACCCCTGAATGGAGCACGCGCACGCGGATTTCGTCGGTTGACAACTTGTTGAGCGCATTGACGATCGCTTCGACCGACCCTTGCACGTCCGCCTTGACCACGACCGGATATTCCATCGTCGTCTGCTTCAGCGCCGAGAACATATTTTCAAGGCTGGCGGGGGCCGAGGTTGTGCGCTTCAGCATCGCCTGTTCCTGACGATAGGCCGCAACTTCACGCGCACGCGATTCATTTTCAACCACAGTCAGCGTTTCACCCGCCATCGGCACACCGCCAAGACCCAGCACTTCGACCGGGAGCGAGGGGCCCGCTTCCTTGACCTGCTGACCCTTGTCGTTGATCATCGCGCGGACACGACCACTTTCGGTACCGACGACGAAGATGTCGCCGACCTTGAGCGTGCCACGGCGCACGAGGATCGTTGCAACCGCGCCGCGGCCCTTGTCGAGCTTGGCTTCGATCACGGTGCCTTCGGCGGCGCGGTCGGGGTTTGATTTAAGCTCGAGAATTTCCGCCTGCAGCGCAATCTTCTCGATCAGCTCATCGAGGCCCTGCTTGGTCTTGGCCGAAACCTCGACGTCCTGCACCTCACCCGACATCGCCTCGACGATGACTTCATGTTCGAGCAGGCGTTCGCGCACCTTTTGCGGGTTGGCACCATCCTTGTCGATCTTGTTGATTGCGACAATCATGGGGACGCCAGCCGCCTTGGTGTGGTTGATGGCTTCCACCGTCTGCGGCATCAGGCCGTCATCGGCGGCCACCACCAGCACGACGATGTCGGTGATATTGGCACCGCGCGCGCGCATTTCGGTAAAGGCTTCGTGGCCCGGCGTATCAAGGAAGGTGATCACATGACCATCCTTGGTCTTGATCTGGTAGGACCCGATATGCTGGGTAATCCCGCCCGCTTCGCCCGATTGCACATTGGCACCGCGCAGCGCGTCGAGGAGCGAGGTCTTGCCGTGGTCGACATGGCCCATGATGGTCACGACCGGCGGACGTTCCTTCAAGGTTTCGGGCGCATCGACGTCAGTTTCATGGTCGATGTCGATATCGGCTTCCGAAACGCGGGTGATATTGTGGCCGAATTCGGTCACCAGCAATTCTGCGGTATCCGCATCGATGGTCTGGTTGACCGTCACCATCATGCCCATTTTGAACAGGGCTTTGACGAGATCGGCACCCTTTTCGGCCATGCGGTTGGCAAGTTCCTGCACCGTGATCGCTTCGGGCACGACCACGTCGCGCACCTGCTTTTCGCGCGGACCGGCGGGACCCATATGGGCGCGGCGTTCCTTTTCACGTGCACGCTTGAGCGCCGCCAGCGAGCGCGCCCGCGCGCCGCCATCGCCTTCGTCGAGCGCACGGGTGACGGTGAGCTTGCCCTGACGGCGATCATCGCCGCCACGGTTGCGGTTGGCTTTGGGCTGTTCGGGGCGCTTGGGCGCTTCGACCGGCGTGAATTTGCGCGCGGGCGGGAAGCGTTCGGTGCTGCCGCGGGCGGGCTCTTCTTCAGCGGTTTCTTCAACCGGAGCCGGCTTGGGTTCCGCCGCAGGCTTTTTGGCTTCCTCTTCGGCAGCCTTGCGCGCGTCTTCCTCGGCCTTGCGATTTTCCTCGGCGCGGCGCTTTTCCTCTTCGGCGGACTGGAGACGCTCCTGCTCTTCGCGGCGGCGCGCTTCTTCGGCCGAAGCGAGGCGGGCTTCTTCCGCTTCGCGCAGCAGCTTTTCCTGCATTTCCTTGCGCGACAATACCTGTTCGGTCTCGCTGATGCGCGGCTTGGGCGCAGGCGCGGGGGCAGCGGGCTTGGGCGCTTCGACCACGGGTTCGGGCGCGGCCTGAGGCGCAGGCGCTGCTTCACCGGGTTTGCCGAAGACGCGCTTTTTCTTCACCTCGACCACGACCGTATTCTTGCGGCCATGGCTGAACTGTTGCTGCACTTGTCCGGTTTCCACGGTGCGCTTGAGGCCCAGCGGTTTGCGTCCCAGGGTCGGTTTATTGGTGTCGTCGCTCATCTAATTCCTGCTTGCTTCTTTATCTTCGATCAAATTCTCTTGGAGGCAAAATCCCTGACCAGCGGATTATATCCCGCCTGCCAATCTCTGCCCGTCAACCGCTGGGAACCGGCCTTGACGGATTTCCGTCACCGCCGCCCGCGCCTGTATCGCATCCGATGTAAAACTGCCAGCGATTGAGCGCCGACAAAATCCGGTCAGCGGCACCGCGATCCGTAATCGCCACATGCACCGCATTATCGCGCCCCAATGCCACAGAAAGGGGGCCGCGGTCCACCGGCAAGATGGTTCCGCCGAGGCCCGTGCCTTCCTTGTCTTCACCAACCCGCCAGCTTTGGTCGCGTTTCTTGCGGCCATCCTCGCTTGCATCGGCGGCGTGGAGCAGCAATGCAACCTGCCCGGAGCGGCAAGCGGCATCGATTTTCTCGGCCCCCGATATGAGGTTTCCGGCGCGCGCTTCAAGACCCAGCCGGTCGAGCGTTAACCGCTCAAGCTGCGTTGCGATGTCATCCGCGAGACTTTCGGGGATGCTCAGCGCCGCGCCTTTGAACGCGCGGGCGAGCGCACCTTTAAGCTTGCCCTTGGCCTGCGCCTCGGTGAGTTCGGCCTTGGTAACGCCGATCCACGCCCCCCGCCCCGGCGCCTTGGCCCGCACGTCGGGTGCCACCTGCCCTTCCGGCCCGATGGCGAGCCGGATGAGGTTGGTGCGCGCGTCATGCTCCCCCGAAAGGATGCATTTGCGCTCGGGAACATGGCCCCCGCGCTTATTCGCGATTTCCGTAGTGCTTACGCGCTCATTGTGAGGTTTCCGCATCGGCGGCCTCCTCACTGGCTGGTTCGTCCCCCGACGCGGAGGCGTCATCGTCTTCGAACCAGTGCTGGCGCGCAGCCATGATGATTTCGTTGCCCTGCTCGTCCGACAGGCCATACTCGGCCAGCACACCCGCGCGGTCTTCCGGCCGTTCGGTGCGCGCATTGTCGCGGCGGCGCGGATCGACGCGGCGCTTTTGCACCAATTCGTCGGTCGCAAGGTCAGCGAGATCGTCGAGCGTCTTGATGCCCGCCTTGCCGAGCGTCACCAGCATCGCTTCGGTGAGGTGCGGCATGTCGGCCAGCGCATCTTCGACGCCGAGTTCGCGCCGTTCGGTGCGGAACGCTTCTTCGCGGCGGTCGAGCGCTTCCTGCGCCCGGCTCTGCAATTCGGCGGCCAGTTCTTCGTCGAAACCTTCGATGCCCGACAATTCTTCGGGCGACACATAAGCGACTTCTTCCAGTTCGCCGAAGCCTTCGGCGACCAGCAGCTGCGCCAGCGTTTCATCGACGTCGAGTTCATTCTGGAACATTTCCGAACGCGCGACGAATTCCTTCTGGCGCTTGTCGCTCGCATCGGCTTCGGTCATGATGTCGATGGCCGAGCTCGTCAGCTGCGAGGCAAGCCGCACATTCTGGCCGCGACGACCGATGGCGAGGCTCAGCTGATCGTCGGGAACGACGACCTCGATGCGGCCTTCATCCTCGTCGATCACCACGCGGGCGACGGTGGCGGGCTGGAGCGCGTTGACCACAAAGGTCGCGGTGTCTTCCGACCAGGGGATGATGTCGATCTTTTCGCCCTGCATTTCCTGCACCACCGCCTGAACGCGGCTGCCCTTCATGCCGACGCAGGCGCCGACCGGGTCGATGCTCGAATCATGGCTGATCACGCCAATCTTGGCGCGGCTGCCCGGATCGCGCGCGGCGGCCTTGATTTCGATGATGCCATCGTAAATTTCGGGGACTTCCTGTGCGAACAGCTTTTTCATGAATTCGGGGTGCGCGCGGCTCAAGAAAATCTGCGGGCCCCGGTTTTCGCGGCGCACGTTCAAGACAATCGCGCGGACGCGGTCGCCGACGCGCGCGACCTCGCGCGGGATTTGCTGGTCGCGGCGGATCACACCTTCGGCGCGGCCCAGATTGACGACGACATGGCCGAACTCGACCGACTTGACGACGCCGGTGATGATTTCGCCCACGCGGTCCTTGAATTCTTCATATTGGCGTTCGCGTTCAGCATCGCGGACCTTCTGGAAGATTACCTGCTTTGCCGACTGGGCGTCGATGCGGCCAAGATCGATGGCGGGCAGCGGGTCAACGATGAAGTCACCAACAGCGGCACCGGGCTGCAGCTTTTCCGCCTGCTTCAGATCGACCTGTTTGAAATAGTCATCGACCTGCTCGACCACTTCCACGACGCGCCACAAGCGCAGGTCGCCGGTCATCGGGTCGAGTTTCGCACGAATGTCATTTTCCTGGCCAAAGCGGGCGCGCGCCGCGCGCTGGATCGCTTCTTCCATCGCCTCGATGACAATCGCCTTGTCGATCATCTTTTCGGTCGCAACCGCGTTCGCAATCGCAAGCAACTCGGCCTTGTTTGCAGAAATGGCGTTGGCCATCAGTCCTGTCCTTCTTCGTCTGAAAGTTCGTCTTCAATTTCTTCTTCGTCCGCGCCCTCAGCCGCGAGCGGCACAGTAGCGGCGATCAACTTGTCGGTGAGCACCAACTTGGCATTATCAATCGCGGCGAACGGAATGCCGTGGGTCACGCCCTCGCGGTCGGTCACGGCGACCATGCCTTCATCGTCCATGCCGAGGATGGTGCCATTAAAGCGCAGCCGCCCGTCAAGCTTTTCGGTGAGCGTGATCTTGGCTTCATGCCCGGCCCAGTCGGTATAATCCTTAGCCCTTGTCAGCGGACGGTCGATCCCCGGCGAGGACACCTCAAGCCGGTACGCGCCTTCGACCGGATCCTTGCCCGCTTCTTCCAGCGCATCCAGCTTATCCGAAATGCGGCGCGATAATTGCGCGCAATCGTCAATCGTCAGCTGGCGCGTATCGGGGCGCTCGGCCATGATCTGGAGCGTGCGTTCATCGTCCGACCCGAACAGCATCACGCGCACCAGATCGAATCCGAGCGCTTCCGCTTCGGGCTCCACCAGCGCCACAATCTGTTCCATGTCGGTCAAACGCAAATCCTTCAAATCAAGCAATCTCTTCGCATAGGGCTTTAGCGCCGGAAGCCTTTTGGCCCCGACCCCAACGTCGCTAACGATGTCGAGAGAACAGGGGCGATATAGGCGCAACTCTTGCCAAGCGCAAGCGTTTGTGCGGTAATCGTTCCTGACCCCAGAGTCAGGACCCGCCAAAAGGAGTATTTTGATGATCCGCCCGCGCTTTGCCGTTCCCCTCGCCGCCCTCGCCTTATCGGTCGCACTCGCGGCCTGCAATGCGACCGTGCCGGCCTCCAAGGCAGATAATGGCGACACGGCCAGCACGAGCGCCACCAAACCCTTTGTCGCAACCGAGGTCGCCAAGTTCAACGAACCCTGGGCGATGGCCTTTCTTCCCGGGCGCAATATGGTGCTGGTGACCGAAAAGAGCGGCACGCTCAAAGTCTATGACCTCGACAGCAAACAGACCGCCACAGTGAGCGGCGTGCCGAAGGTCGATTATGGCGGCCAGGGAGGCTTGGGCGATGTCGTCCTCAGCCCCGGTTTTGATAATGGTGCCAACCGCACCATCTATTTGAGCTGGGCCGAAGCAGGCGAAGGCGATACGCGCGGCGCAGTGGTCGCGAGTGCTGACCTCGCGGTGGGGGAACTGGACGGCATCAGCGCTTCCTTGAGCAATCTCAAGATCATCTGGCGGCAAAATCCCAAGGTCACCGGGCGCGGCCATTATTCGCACCGCATGGCATTCAGCCCCGATGGCAAATATATGTTCATCTCGTCAGGCGAACGGCAAAAGATGGAGCCTGCGCAAGACACGGCGAGCGACCTTGGTAAGATCATCCGCATGGATCTTGCGACCGGCAAGACCGAACATTGGTCGATGGGCCACCGCAATATTCTAGGCCTCGCCTTCGATGCGGCGGGCAATTTGTGGGACAATGAAATGGGTCCGCAAGGCGGCGACGAGGTCAATCTTATTGTTCAGGGCAAAAATTATGGCTGGCCCAAGGCCTCCAACGGCTCGCATTATGATGGCAAGGATATTCCCGACCATGCGCCCGGCGATGGCTTTGAAGCGCCCAAAGTCTGGTGGAACCCGTCCATCTCGCCCTCCAGCCTGATGATTTATTCGGGCAATCTGTTCCCTCAGTGGAAGGGCGATGCGTTCATCGGGGCGCTATCGGGCCAAGCCTTGATCCGTGTCGACCTCGACGGGACGGCCGCCAAGAAGGCCGAGCAATGGGATATGGGCAACCGTATCCGTGAAGTGGAACAAGGGCCGGACGGCGCGATCTGGCTGCTTGAGGACGGCAAGGACGGACGGTTGTTGCGGCTGACACCTGCCAAATGATAGCCGTGTGACCGGAGGGTCCGCTACACTCTTGTCAGCGCAAGAGTGCCACGTTAAAGCGCCCATCCAACAGGCGGGTATGATGTAATGGTAGCCTGTCAGCTTCCCATGCTGAACGTGCGGGTTCGATTCCCGCTACCCGCTCCAAATTTCACCGCAAGTCATCGAGAATCATTCTCCGGCTGCTTGATAGGGCCGGGGCGAACCGGGGGCAGATCTTATCTGCGCACCTTAACGCGGTCTATAAACATGCATTGATATTTTGGGGAATGGCCGGCGCGATCCACGCGGCTCTCTCGTGGTGTCATTTTTTTTCCGCCTTTTTCATACGTCACCCGGGTTTCTCGTCAATTGTGAGAATTCGGGATGGACATCGCGTGGGAAAGCGGCATGATTTCTTTGCGCTTAATCATAAAAGTGCAGTGATTCCATGTGATGATCATGGGCACCATTGTACAACGGCGGATGAGGGGCGCCTACGATATGCCGATAAAAGATAAGGGCCGCAGATGATGAAATTCCCCCGGAATAGTTGTGATCTCAATGACGGTGGTCGCGCGGGCGTAGTGCGTTTTGCGACGTCGATCACCGCGAGTATGGCGCTGGTCGGTGCGGCGCTGTTCCCCGCAACCGCGACCTACGCGCAGGCCGATCCCTATGGCCGGTCAGAGCCGATCATCTATAAACCCGCGCCGCCGCGCACGCCGCCGCAGACGGTGCCGCTCTCCTATCCGACGCCGCAGCCGGATGGTACGCCAAGTGCGCCGCAACTGGACTATCCACAAGTGCAGTCCCCCGCTCCGCAGGTTCAGCCGCAGCCGGTTCCCCCAGCGCCGCCGGTCGTCGCCCGGCCCGCGCCAGCACCGCGCCCCTATCAGGCCCCCGTCGCTCAAGTCGCGCCGCAATCGGCCCCTCAAGCCTATCAGGCTCCCGCGCCGCAGCCGGTGATGACGCCGCAGCAAATGCAGCAGGCACAGCTCGCCGCGATCAACAAGGCGCTCGGCATCGAGCAATCCAATGTGCGCTTCGGCGTTTCGCTGTTTCCGTCCGCGCCACCGCCACCGGACAGTTGCATCGCCAAGGTTGGGCCGGTCGGCGATACGAGCGCCTTTACCAATGCGATTGACGGCAGCCAGTTCAAAGACCCGAGCAAGCTCCAGAAGCTGCGCAAAAAGCAAAAGACCGGCACCATTTTTGTGCGCGGCGGCAATTTTGAAGGCAGCAAGATCCGCAAGCTGCGGCTCAGCAATATGTGCTTCATTGATGCCAATTTCCGCTACACAAACTGGGAGGATTTCAAAGGCACCGGCCTTGGCTTTATCAACACCGATATGACGGGCGCGCGGCTGACGAACGGGCAGATGTCTTACACCTTGTTCCGCGACATCATCCTTGCCGATGTGGACGCGACCGGGGTCGATATCAGCCATGGACGGCTTGATGGCGGCTGGAAGGGGAGCATGCGCGGGCTTGTGCTCAACAAGGCCAACCTTACCGGCTTCCGTGTCGAATGCGGATATACGCCGGAAAATGGTTGTCCGTTCGACCGTGAGGGCTTGAAGCTTGCAGGTGCCAATCTCACCAAGGCGAGCTTTTATGCATTTGATTTTCCCGATGCGGATTTAACCGGGGCCATCATGGACCAGACCGAGATCGGGCTTCAGCATATGGCGCGCATGTCGGGCGCAAAGCTGGTCGGATCGATGGTAGTCCGGAGCCATAATTCGGCGGCGATCTATATGCCGGTTGAATATGCGCGGCTTAGCCGGGCGTTGAAGGCTGGCACTGACGGCATGGCGTCATTTGACTGCGGCGGCGTTGCATCCGTGGTCAAGAAAGCGATTTGCGCCTCGTCGGGGAGCGAGTTGCGGCGGCTCGACCGCGAAGTCGCGCGGCTTGATCAGGATGTGTTGCGGCGCAATCGCAACTTTACTGCGGACCGCCGCGCGTGGGAACGTAGCGTCGAAGGCAAGTGCGCGGGCCTTCCCGGTGATGATATCGCCGAATGCCTCAAGCGCGAATATCGCGACCGGCGCGAATATTTGATCGCGCGGGCGGGCGCGCCGGAATGGCTCAAGCCCGACCATTATGCGCTGTTCATCGCAAGCGAAGCGCCGATTTCGGAGGACTTCCTGAAATCGGAACTGTTCCTGCGCGTGCGGCCCGTCCTGTTTGATGCAGCGCCCTCCAAGGTGATGGTGCATGTCGAGCGCAATGGGCGCATTACCGCAAAGGGCGGCGCAATGGGCCAGTGCCAGCTCCTCGGCAACGACCTCATGTTTGACCGGAATACCGGCTGGATCAGCGGCGGCGGCACGCCGGGCACGCGGCGGCGTCCCGGCATTCCTGGCTTCCCGGTGCTGCAGACGATCGGCGATGAACTTAAAGTCTATCGCGACGGCACGATGGTCAGCGACAATGGTGACACGCGCCCCAGCCCCTATGTGCGCTGTGGCTCTCAGGGCAGCTTCACGCTGATGCAGATGGTGCCGCTGTCGCAGCCGGAGCTCGCACAGATTTGGGAGATTTTGCGGTAGTTGGTGGGGTCCGGCACCCGATGCAAGACTAATGCAATTTTCTTCGAAATCTAAACGAATCGCTTAGAGACAAAAAAACGGAATCGGGTCATTCTGTTGAGACTGAGGGATAGATGCGGCTTCACCAACTTCGGGCGCATTGTTCACTTACCCTCTCGAGGAGTGCAGGATGAGCGGACTTTTAGGCATAGTTGGAGGAATTGCGAGCATCGCAACCAAGCCACTGGGATCGCTGACCCAAGCATTGGGCGGCGGCGCATCGCTCCTGCCGATTCCGGGACGCGAAAGCAACGCATGGGGTAAAATGTCCTCGCCGATGATGAGCCTCGAAGCATTCCGTCTGCCCGGACTTCCCTCGCTGCCGAAATTGCCGGGTCTGCCCGAGCTTCCGAAACTGCCGGGCCTGCCCCAGCTTCCCGCTCTCCCCCAATTGCCCGAACTGCCCAAGTTGCCGGGCCTTCCCGGATTGCCGGGTCAGGCAGGTGCATCGGAAGGATCGGGACCGAAACTCCCGGGGCTTCCTGGCCTGCCCGAATTACCGAAGCTTCCGGGTCTCCCCGAACTGCCCAAGCTGCCCGGTTTGCCGCAGCTGCCGAGCCTGCCGCCGCTGCCGCAAATTCCGGGGCTGAACGGTGCGCCGGGTAGCGGGTTCCCGCAACTTCCGCAATTCCCGACGCTGCCGCCTTTGCCGCAGCTGCCGGAGTTGCCGCCGCTTCCGCCGCTGCCGGGATTACCCGGAATGCCGGGTGGGGCAGCGCCGCAATTGCCGCCGCTCCCCCCGCTCCCCGAATTGCCCAAGCTGCCCAGCCTTCCCCAGTTGCCGCAATTGCCGCAGCTCCCGCAATTGCCGGGCCTGCCGGGGCTGCCGGGTTTCCCCAGCATCGGCGGGCCGGATTTCCCGCTACCCTCGCTGCCGGATTTGCCGAACCTTCCGAGCTTTCCGACGCTCCCCGATCTGCCGGGAATGCCGGGAACCCCCTTCGTTCCGAGCCAAGGCCAATGTCTGGCTGAGTTTGAAGGTCCGGACTCGATCTCGCTCGCCAATATGGCCGACGATGTTTACAGCGCCAGCGCCAATCCGCCGGCCGGATGGCGTAGCGCAAGCGAGCAGGATCTTGCCCGCATCGGCCTGCGTCCTTCCGACCTCGCGCCTCCGGGCAGCCCCTTCTTCGCCCGCGTCTATACGACCGGCGAAGGCGCAAACCAGCAATATGTCGTCGCCTTCCGCGGATCGACCAAGGACCATCGCGATTGGGAAACCAATGGCAAGCAGGCGCTGGGCATGCCAACCCCGCATTATACCGCTGCGCTCTCCATCGGTCGCAAGCTGGCTCAGGCGGGTGTCACCAACGTCACCATGACCGGCCATTCGCTCGGTGGCGGCCTTGCCTCGGCCGCAGCGCTGGCCTCGGGCCGCAATGCGCAGACCTTCAACGCTTCGGGCCTCAGCGATGCTACCATCGCGCAAGCCAACCGCATCCGCGAAAATGCAGGCGCAGGCGGTCCCGGTGACATCCGCGCTTATTATGTGCGCGGCGAAATCCTCTCGCTATTGCAGGATGGCGGGGACCGGGTGGCCGGATCGCTCATCGGTTCTTTGGCTGGACCGCTTGGCGGCATTGCCGGACTTGGCGCTGATGCGCCGGAAGCTTATGGTACGCGCATTGCGCTCGATGCCGTCCGCCCGGAAGGAACACCTTGGTGGCAAGGCCATCCGGTGAGCCGCCACGGCATGGATTGGGTGATAGCAAGCCTCCAGAAGAACTGACGGGCTTTTGCATTTGACTTGCCAGCGAGCCTGCGGGTGTTAGGCTCGCGCTTATGATCCGTGCCCTTCACCCTCGTCGCGCACAGTCGAAAAAACTCGCGCTATTTGCGGCGACACTCGCCCCATTGCTGCTTGCGACAGGAGCCTGCGCTGTGCCACAAGACCGCATGACCAACGGTGCCAATTGCTTCACCAAATATGCGGATTTCACCCGCCCGATCAAAGCCTCAGTACTGCCGCGCCTGACCAATGGCGAGGCGGGACGGCAGGCTTATGAAGCGGTGATGACCGGCGATCGCGACAAGGTGGCCGAGCTTGTCACCACTGATCCGCGCATCCTCACCACCCATGTCGAGCCACGCAAATTCGGTGAAGGTCCGAACGATGGCGAATATGGCGATCTGCTTGCTTTCGCTATCGCCAATTGCGACCTGCCGATGGCACAAACGCTGGTCGAGAAAGGCATGCCGGTTGATGGCGCGAGCCCCGGCGCCGCGCTCCTCATCGCGCTTCATGCCGATACGCCCGATATGGCGCAATATCTCCTCCAAAATGGAGCAAGCCCCAACCCTGAAAAGAAGGGCGGGCTTGAGGTCGCGAAGATGGCCTTGCTTTATGGCAATAGCGGCGCCTTCATGATGTTGCTGCGCCATGGTCTCGACGTCCATCATGCCGATGAATTGGGCCAAACCATCCTCCACGAAGCGGTCAACGCCGACCGGTTCGAAATCGCCGAGGAGCTGGTCAAGGCAGGCGCCAACCCGTGGGTGGTCAACGCGAGCGGCTTCGTTCCGGCGCGGCAGATTTATGAAGGCATGGCGGTCGAGCGCGAACCCGACGCGTCAGCGCAGCGCAGCCTCGTTGCAAATGTCCGTAAACCCGGGCTCCCTTGGCCGCCGCCGTCTCCGCAAGAGGTGCGGGTGAAGGTGCTGAGCGGCGAATGGCCGACGCCCGCGTTGACCAAAGCGGGCATGACCTTCTCGCCGCAGGTGCTCGCACATATCCGCGCCAATTATAATGATGACGGGACGCTGAAGCCCTGAAAATTCGATCAAATTTTTGAGCTGCCCGTTAATTAAGG
Source organism: Pseudomonadota bacterium (assembly GCA_023458055.1). Taxonomy (GTDB): domain Bacteria; phylum Pseudomonadota; class Alphaproteobacteria; order Sphingomonadales; family Sphingomonadaceae; genus JAFAFE01. Next base: position 91,838 of record JAEXAW010000078.1, on the reverse strand, counting down.
TCCAAGTGCGGGAAACGCGGTGCTCCCGCATCTACATTGCGTACCTCAATCATGTTGAGCAAAGCACGCCGGTCCCGCGCGGCGCGGTCTGAAGCGTGACATGCTTCAGCCTGTTTGTCGAAATCGCTTGCGAGGTCGCGCATGTGGCTTTGGAACAATCCATTCCGACTTGCCATCTGGTTAGCCATCGATTGTGTGCTCATCATCGAAACGAATCGCCTGATCACCGTGTCAAACTCGCCACGGCTCATGATGGTTGAATCAGGGCCGAAGCTTTCGCCCGGCCGCGTCTGATCAAGTACCGCAGCGCTGATTTGCTGGCCATCCCATTCGTCGACCCAACTTTTTTCCTTCTCGACAAAAACCAGACCGTCGCGCTCGCGACTATCCATGCCATAACCATTGATGTTGGCCAGTGCGGCATTGATGGCAGGTGCCAAATTTTCGACCAGAATAGACGTCGCGGGGTGTTCAGGCGCTGCCACGCTTGTCCCGGCAATCACAGCCTCAACACGAGAAGGCGCATCTTTCACGCTCTCAACCGATGCAGTCACATTTGCGACTATCGCAATCTGGTCCGACTTGTCGGTTGGCGTACCGGTGTCCGCTGTCCCAGGCGCGACATCGATTTTGATGACGACGCTCGGCGTATCCACCGTCATCGCCAGTGCATCGGCGGAAATTTGGGCGGAGGCGTCCGACATCTCCGGGGAATGCTGTACATCCAGAGGGGTGGTCTTCGCATCGCCTGGCGCAACGACGCGGTCAAATACCGCGACGTTCGCGGCTTGCGCGATCTGGAGATCCCCCAGCGTGTCGCTACTGATTCCCGTAACGACCAGTCCGTTTTCACCGCGGGTCACGACGAGCTTGTCCAGCATATAGGCTGAGCTATTGGTCGGGCTCACCACGGTTGATGCCGTGATCAGCGTGCCGTTCGCCAGCTGGAAGCTACTGGTGCCCCAAAATTGTCCGATATTTTGGCCGGCTACCTCAACCTGCGCATTACCCCAGATCCGGGTCGTCACATTGGTCATACGGTTTTCGAGGATAACCTCGGCCAACACATCATTGATCGAGAGGCGATATTCGGAATCAAGGTCGATGATCGCGCGGCCGGTTTCAACCTTCTGCGCGGTCCATGCGCCAGCCGATTGAATGTCGCTCGACCAGATTTTCGGCTCCTGGCTCGCCGCCTGCGCGGCCACAGCCTGAGGCACAACCACAGTTACCTCGACCACGGTCGGAAGCGCGGCGACAGTGACGGGCGTGGCGGGCAAGGGATCGCTATGCGTTGCGACAACATCACCGCCCGGCGAGGTCACGACCAGCGAGCCATCAGCTTGCGGCGCGGCGGATGATTGATCCGCTGCCATCGCTGCTGCAAAGGCCCCCGCCGTGTTGCTACTTGCCGATACGTCCACCATTAGCCTGTTCGCCTTGTTCCTTATAGCCGTGCCTGGCTGGCAACGAGCCTTGTTGTTCCGTCGATCGACGCGAGCGCCGATGCGATATTTTCCATGCCATTTTGCTGAGCCTCGACCGACGCAATCGCCTGTTCGATGCGCTCGAACGAGCGCGCTTCGGGCCGTGCACCGATGAGGCTTGCACTTTCGAACGCAAAGGCGCTGAGGCTGCGGGCGAGCTGCCCTTCATCAGCCCCGCTGCCACCCAGTTCCGCGCTCAATTCCTTGGCGGTTTCGGCGATGTCGTAAATATCCTCATCGCCCTGATAGCCGCTTTCGCCGCCCCGACCGCCGCCTTCCTGATCGAGCAGGTCAAATTCCCGCGTGAGCGCCGAGGCGACACGTCCAGCCACCGAGCTCATCGCCTGGCCCGCCTTGCTGCCGCCGCTGCCACCAGCGCCGCCGACCCGGCCGACGCCGCTTGTGCGCGAAGAGGAAATTGGTCCGATCATATCTTGTCCTAACCTGATGAATGTCCCGCGCCTCAAGGGGTGCGTTCCACTCATCTTACGGCACAAGATATAATCGATCCATCGCCCTTTTTCTCTCAGCGATTCGATTAGATGGTAAGGGATTTTTAACTATTTTACGTCTTCGTGACAGCGACAGAAAATAGCCGCGAAGCGTAGCGAAAGACCGTTATTGGCGGCGCAAAAGCAGCACCGCGCCGTCATACCAGCTCATCACCATGCGGCCGCCGCTGACGGGGTAGAAATTGCTTCCGCCCGCTGCCTCCGGACCCCAGTTGCCGCTTTCGGAACAGGCCATTTCGTGAAGCGGGCCGAGCGCGTTTTTGGGGATTGCGAAATAGCGGATTGCGGCCTGCATCGAAGCGCCGGTCTGTTTTGCACTTTCAGCGTCGCGAATGATAATCGGCGTTGGTCCGCCGCAAATATCCTCGCTTGCAAACTGATCGCTCGCCGACTTGGTCCATCTGAGCGTTTCGGGTGTGACCGCCATCACCGACCCGACCGCCGCCGGATCATCGAGTGCATAAGCAGTCACACCTGAGGTATCGACCCAGAGTTTTTCAACCGTCCAGTTACCAACCAGCTCGCGGATCGGAACTTCGCGGTTGGCGTCGGCCGTTTCGGCCCGGCTTTCGGTTTGCGCTGGTTCGTCCATGGCGGTGGTGTCCTTGGCAGCAGGGGCCGCCTTTTGATCAGTATCGATAAGGGGTTTATCGGCGACGCGCGCGTCGCCTTGCGCTGCAGGACCGCAGCCCACCAGCATGAGCGCCAACGCTGCGATCCCTGCGTTCATCCTATTCATCGCCATAAGACCAGCGCTGCTCCTTGAGTCTGTCTTCGACGGGAAGCCCGGCGTGTGGGGTCAATCCACCGCGCCGGGCCTTACCCGCATTAACGCTGTATCAGTACGTAGCTGAAAGTTCCCTGTCCAGCGACCGAATTGACGAATCGCTGGTAATCACCGGTAGCCATTGTCTGGCAGCCCGCCGACCAGGTGTTGTTGCTACCACCCTGATGGATCAGGAAGGAGGAACCATTATTATTCTGCAAACGGTTCTTGTCGGCTGAATTGAACCAGCCATCCTGATTGGTGTCGCGTTCGACATGCGTGCCGCTGCTGGTGCGGAAATAACGGTCGCCGGCGAAGGTGCCCGATTGCAGCGTATAGCGATAATTGCCCGCCGCGATCCGTCCAAGGTCGGCCTTGCCGTCCCCGTTCATATCGGTGTGCGAACCCTTGGACGCCTTGGGACCATTATAGGCATATTGCGAGGACGGTTCGGTGTTGGCCTTGAACGTCTCCATCTTATAGCCATTGCCCGATTTCTGGACGACCGCGATGAGATCATCATATTTGCCCGCGCCGCCATTGACCTTGGTATTGGTATCGGTGCGCAGGGCAACGACAACCTTCTTGCCCGCGGCAAGATCAGCCTTGGCTTTGGCATCGCCATATTTACCGATATAGGCCGCCATCTCGGCGGCGTTCTGCGGCGTTCCGGCCTTGTCCGGGCCTTGGGTGTTGCTGGGACCACCCGCCTTGGGGAGACCATCCTTGTTGAACAAGGCAACCTCGTCATTACGGCGGTTGACGAGGCCTTGCATCACCTGGCCGCCCGACTTGTTCCACAGCTTCATTGCTTCAGCGGCGCCTTTATAATCGCCCTGATTGAGGAGGCGCAGTGTCGAGGAGCTTTTAAGGCCGCCTTCACCGATATTATAGGTGAAGGAGACCAGTGCATCGAACTGGCTCTGCGTCAGCGGAACCTTGACGTTGCGATTGACCGCTGCCTCATAGCCCTTGATCGTGACTTGCAGCAGTTGGCTTTCCTGCGCTTTGGAAAGATTGACGAGGCCCTTGTTGTTGGCCGCGAACGTTTTCGCCGCCTGGCCTTCAAGCCCGACACCATTGGCCACTTTGGACGCGGTCGCGCGATCGACGCCAACGGCCGTCAGATCCTTGATGACCGTATCGCGCGACTTGCCTTTAAGGTCATAGCCGGGGCCGAGCGTTACACCGCTCGCGCCGCCGGGCCAGTGGAGCTTATTCGAAACGCCCGCAACCGCTTCATGATTATAGATGAAGGTTGCGCCATTGGCGGAAAGCTTGCCCTGCCCCGGCTGCACCGCACCCGAGGTGCCGCTATTACCAACATTGCCAGTGTTACCCGTGCTGCCCGTATTACCGCTATTGCCGGTGCTACCGCTTCCCGGGATCGTCAGGCGCTGGCCGGGATAGATGAGATTGGGATTGCGGATGCCGTTGGCCTGCGCGATCGCGCCGACGCTGGTGCCGTGGCGCGATGCGATGCCGGAAAGCGTATCGCCATTGCGCACAGTATAAGAGGTCGCGCCGGTCGATCCGGCCCCGCCCGCATTCCCGCCGCCCGGCAGTTTGAGTTGCTGGCCGGGATAAATCCGATTCGGGTTGCTGATGCCATTGAGCCGCGCGAGCGTCTGCCAAGTGGTACCATTCCGCGCCGCGATGCCTGACAAGGTATCGCCCGACTTTACCGTGTAGCTGTTGGCACTTCTGGCTGCGACCGCAGCATTATTGCCGGGTGCCTGTGTGCGGCTGACTTGAGATACTGCGGTTACCATGGCTGATTCCTCCCGGGATCTATTCCTCTGCCCTTGCCCGCATAATGATCGACGGTGATCCGTTTGTATCTAAACGAATCGCTTAGACGTTCTCAACGAATCGCTGAGTGCATCTTCCAAATGTAAATGGCAGGTTACATCCAGACGGTCGGAACAGCCGGACGCTTTCTCCCAGCTTCCAGGAGCGGGGCCAGAACAAAGAAAAGCAGGCACGACGACCGCAGTGTGTTGGGTCAGGACTAAAGGAGGATAGCAATGAATCAGGTATCACCAACCGCAGCCTTCAATCCGGCAGCAGCTCTAACGGCCCCGCTGGAACTCGGCTCGAAGATTATCGAAGGCGTGACGCAGCAACTGACCCAGGGCCTCACCGGCCTGTTCAGCAACCCGCTCGGCGCTGGCCCCAACGCTGGCGCAAAACTGCCCGGTAACTATGAAGTGAAGTGCGGCCCGCGCAGCCACTGCACCCCGCCGCGCGATCATTGCCACCCCGGCCATCATCACCATCATCATGGCCCGCATGGTCATCATCACGGTCCGCGCGAAGGCGGTCTGCATCGTCCGACTGATTGCGGCTGGGGTCGTCCGCGCCCTGATAGCACCCGCCCGGGCGGCTGCCTCCCGCCGCCGCGGCGCCCGGATTGTGGCACCAAGCCGATCCCGATGCCGAAGCCGGATTTCGGACCCAGGCCCCTTCCTTTCCCGATGCCCAAGCCGACCTTCCCCGGCGGTGGCTGCATCCCGCAACAGCCCAGGCCGGGCTGCTGGGATATCAAGGATCCGACCGTTAAATGGTCGACCCAGATGACCGGCGAAAACACCGCGAAGATCGATCTTGGCGATGGGTACAAGCTGGATATCAATGAAAAGAACAGCGAAATGACCATCTTCAACGAAAAGACCGGTGAAAAGACCCGCATCTGGGGCGATCCGCACGTTGAAGTTGACGGCAAGCAAGCGTTCGATTTCTGGGGCACCAGCACCTTCACGCTCGAAAACGGGACTAAGATCACGGTCAACACCGAGCAATATAAGGGTAACCCCAACATGTATGTCGCAAGCCAAGTTTTCATCACCAAGGGCGACAATGCGATTGTCGTCGATGGCATTAGCCAGAACAAGCTCGGCGATCTCAAGGTCACCATGTCGAACGATGGCAAGGCGGTCGATGCGGCCAACCGCGACGGTTGGACGCTGCATGAGAACAAGAATGGCGCTGGCTGGAAAACCGAAGCCGGGAATGTCGCAACCCAGAAGGATGCGGACGTGACCAAGGTCGGCGGCGAATATGGTCCGGGTAGCAAGAAGATGAGCGATGCCGAATTTGATGATTTAATGGGCGGCTTTGAACGGTTCGACTTCAGCCAGCTTGTTGGCCAACTCGGCAACTTCCTGAACTTCGGTTCAATCGTAAATGAACTTATCGGCACCTTCGGCGGAGGCGAAAATGCCGCCCGCCCTGCCGAAACCACCAAACCCACTCGGCCTTTCAACCCCGTGCTGCTTTGACCCCGGCACCAGGGTAAGTCGATGGAACTGAGGCCTTGCCCCAACGGGCGAGGCCTCTCTTTTTTGGGCATCGTCGGTGAAGGCGCGGCAGGCAGCGTACAACGCGCTATGCGGGGCGGTCGCCTTTGATGACATTCTAATGCGGGTAATTGATCACCCTTGGCGGGTCGGCTGATCCTTGGACTGATGGCCCTGCGGCGGCGCTTCGGTAAAAGCAACTTCGCGCACCTCCAGTTTTTTCGCCATGAGGCGGGCGCGTAATTCTTGCTGCAACCGGACGCTTTGCGCCGCCGTAACACCGGGATGGAGCCCGGCAATATGGACGCTGATCGCGCCGCTCGCATCGCGGGTCAAAATTGCGCCTTGGGCAAAATCACCCTTACCGAAGCTGACCGTCATTTGCTTGTCGACCTGACGGGGGAGATTTTCCGCAATGGCAGCGGCGATGCGCTCAAGTTGTGCCAAGAGCGCCGGGTCAAGCCCGCCCACCGCTGATACCGGCAAGACCATTTCGAGACCGCGCAACGGGCTTGGAGCCATCTGCACCAGCCCTTCAAACGGCGCGCGGCCATCCTGGCCTTGCTGGTCCTGATCATGCGCCTGGCGCATGACTTTGGCTTGTCGCTGCGGATCGCCGGAACCCCGCGCCCGGTCATCCTTGTCAGCCCGCTTCTCGGACTTTTCCTCGTCCTTTTTTTCGGTCTTGGTATCGTCGCGGTTGAGCCGCTGCTGCACCGCGCCCATTCGGTCTTCAAACGCGGCACCGAGTTCGGGGCGATAGGATCGCCCGCGCCCATCATTGGAGAGCGACGGTGTCGTCGTGGAAACGCTATTGCTGTCCTTGGTCATCATGGCTTCAACCTCATTTCAACAGCCCATTCCCCATGGGACGCGTGGCCCCCTGCATTTCGTCGGCCTCTTTTTCCTCGAGCGCGCGGCGATGCTGGATCTTCGCAACGCGCACCGCGTCTTCCGAGAGGCGATGGCGTTCATTGGCGCGCTGAAATTGCGCCCGCGCGCGCGCCAGATCCTCTTCGGACAGGTCGCGCATCGACGCGCGTTCCGCCACTTCGCCCCGCGCTTCCTCGCGCCGCTCCTTGGCGATTTGCTGCCACAGCTGCGCCTGTGCGCAGCCCGGATTGGCGCGAAAGGTTTCGCGCGCCGCCGCCAACATTTCCAATTGTCGCATTTCCGCTTTTCGCGCGGTTTCCAACGCCTCTTCGCGCGCCTGATGCACCGAAGCTGATTGCGCCATCTCACGCTCGGCCTTGTCGCGGCGCAGCGCGGTGACGCGGGTCACCTGACCAAGGCGCGGATCAATAGCCATAGCCTGATCCCAACGAGCGGAACAACGCCATGGTCGTTGCGCTGTTGCTCGGCTCGTCCGCCGATTGGCGCAGGAAGGCCATGATCGCCTCGCGTGTTTCAAGCGCGCGGTCGGCGAGCCGGTCCTGGCCAGGCTGATATTCACCCATTTGCACCAGCAGTTCGATGTCATTCAACTTGGCGAGCATCGCGCGTACTTCGGTCGCGGTCTGCGCCTGGCCTTGCGGCGCAAGCTTGGTGAACAGACGCGACAGGCTGGTGAGAATATCAATCGCCGGATAATGGCCTTGCGAGCCCAATTTGCGCGACAAATGGATATGGCCATCAAGCAGCGAGCGTACTTCCTCGCCGATGGGATCGCCCTCTTCATCCTCCATCAGCACGGTATAAATGCCGGTGATCGCTCCTTGATCGGACGTACCCGCGCGCTCGAACAGACGCGGCAGTTCGGCAAACACCGAAGGCGGGAAACCGCGCCGCACCGCCGGTTCGCCTGCCGCAAGACCGATCTCGCGCAACGCGCGCGCGTAGCGGGTGACGCTGTCCATCAGCAGGAGCACATGCTTGCCCTCCTCGCGCATCCCTTCGGCAATGGCGGTTGCGACCTGCGCCGCGCGCACACGCTCCATCGCCGGGCGATCCGATGTCGCAACGATCACCACCGAGCGCGCCAGCCCTTCCGGCCCCAACACATCTTCGACAAATTCGCGCACTTCGCGGCCACGTTCGCCGATGAGCGAAAAGACAATCGCGTCCGCCTTGGCATGGCGCGCAAGCATTGCCATCAGCGTAGACTTACCACCACCGGCTGCCGCGAACACGCCGAGCCGCTGGCCGATGCCAAGCGTGATCAGGCTGTCGATGGCGCGCACGCCAGTTTCCATCACCTCGTCAATGGGCTTCCTGATCATCGGGTTTGGAGAGTCCGCGAGCAAGGGACGGTCCGGCTGGCGCTTGATCGGGCCCAGCCCGTCAATCGGTTCCATCCGCGCATCAAGCACGCGGCCCAACAGATGATCGCCATAGGGCACGCGGTCCTGCCCGCTGCGCAGCACAATCTCCGCCGCCGAGGAAAGCCCGCGCATATCGCCGAGCGGGGTCAGGATTGCCTCACCATTGGCAAGGCCGACCACCTCCGCCCACATGGTAAAGCCGCTATGCTGGTCAATAATCTCGACGCTCTCGCCGATCTTGGCCTGAACGCCGGTGACGCGCAGCGTCGTTCCAACCGCGCCGACCAGCTTGCCACGCTGTTCGAATGTCGGCGCGCGGCCCAGCGCCTGGATCAGCTCCATGCCATGTTGACGCGCGCTCACCTGATCGCCTCCTCTTGAGCGGGCGTGGCTGGCTGCCCCACCCCCCAACGCTGGGCCAGGGTTTCCATCTGTGTATCAAGGCTGGCGATCACGCGGCCGGTGCTGGTGCGCACCACGCAATCCAGCGGCCCAAGCATCGGATTAGCCTCGACGCTGACCGCGTCGCGTGCCGCAAGCCGCTCTTGCACCATCGCGACCTGTTCCGATGCGACCTCGACGACATAACGACTATCTTCGGCCATACGATCCAGCGCGCGTTCGGCGAGGCCGGGCACAATGTCCGCATCGCCAAGGTCGCCGATCATCATCTGCACCGCCGCCATCGCAGCGTCCGCGATGTTTGCGCGCCGTTCCTGCTCATGCGCCTCGACCGTCGCGCTCAATTCATCAAGCTTGGCGAGAAAATAGCTTTGCACCTGTTGAAAACCTTGGGTGAGGCCGTGACGATAGGCTTCATCGCGCGCGGCGGCGCTCTGGTCGAGCATATCGTTCTTGATGCGGTTGGCTTCATCGAGCAGCGCGTCGATCTCGGCAAAGGCGGCGCGGTCATGCGCCTTGATGAGGGCGCTGCGACCACTCAGGATGCGGTCGCCTATGGTGAGGGTGAAGCTCATGCCTCCGCCTCCCCGCCGGCCGCGTCATTGTCCGCCGCTTTATCATTTGCGTTCAGCCGCTGGTGGCGGCCCCACAATTGGCTCGCCTGATCGGCGATTTCGAGCGCGTCACGGTCGCCGCAAGCATCTGCGATTGTCGAGGCAAAGGCACTGGGGAGCGCGCGATACAGAATAGTCCAACCGGCACGGCGCACCTCATCCCCGATGGGAAAATTCTCGCCAACGCTGCCCGCAAGCGGCGTGCAGCGCACCTCACTGTCGCACGCAATGTCGAACAGTGTTTCGCCGGTCGTGCTCACCAGCGCCCGCAAGCGGTTGCCATCCAGTTCTTGATCGATCTGTGCGCGAAAATTGAGAAGTGCCGCAATCGCTGCGATGGGCTCGCGATCCGCTTCGGGCGCAGACCACCAGCGCGGCATGCGGCTGAGATTATTGAACCCGATAGGCCGTCCATTGCCTTCCACCCGCGCCAAAAAACGCGCGCCGCGATCCCGATAGGCTGCCGAGCCGAACGAGGCAACCGCCTCGGCAAGGCGCGCGCGTGGCGGGCTCAGTGGCGGGAGCGTGACCGTCATCCGCGTGTCGCTCCATCCTCACGCACGGCGGGCAAAGTCGATTTAGGCGGGCGCGAACGCCACCAGCGATGGACGCCGAGCCCGACCGCGGCAAGCGCGATCAACCCTGCCACCCACATCAACAGCGAGACAAGCCCGCTTTCGAGGAAACTCTTCTTCGCCATCGGGATTGAGCGCGAGCGTTCCATCATCACGCTGATCGCATCGGGGCTGAGGCCCGCGACGCTATTTTGCACCAAAGTCTTGATCTGGCCGGTCTTGGTCGAAAGGTCATAGCCTGGACGATATTTCACAAAGACCGAAGCGGACGCCGGCTTCTGTTCTTCGCCAAGCGCTTCTTTCTCGGGCAGGTTGAGGTGGACGCGCGCTTCAACCACGCCATCAATCTGGCTGATCGTATTGGTCAATTCCTGCTGCAGAGCAAAAATGAAGCGCGCATGTTCCTCGGTCTGTGAACTGTTATAGGTGCCCTTCTGGAACACCGTGCCGAGCGAGGCATAATCATCACGCGGCAGGCCGTTGGCTTTCAGGACATCGACCGCGCGAGCGAAATCAGCTTTGTCCACCGATACGCGATACTTGTCCTTTTCCCCGGCCTCTTTTTCAGCATCAATCCCGGCATTTTGCAGCACGGCGACCATGTCATTGGCCTGATTTTCAGCCAACCCGCCGTGCAATTCCTGCTTGCTGCAGGCGGCGAGGAGCAACAGCAGGAGGATCAAAAAAAGATGCCGGAAATACCGTCCCGCACTCGCGCCGCCCTCAGTCTTATGCGCCGCAGCAAAGGACCCCGGATAAGGGGCAATGGTATCAACCAGCATCAATATTCAACCCAACCTGATTATCATTTTTATGCGGTTCACGCCGATTGGTGCCGGCGCGACTTATCTGCATGGCCGCAGGGCCGCTTAGCCCTGTTGCTTGAACAATTGCTGCACGCCATCCGACGAGCGATTGGCAATGTTCGAGGTCAGCTGGCACTGGAACATGAACTCCTGACATTTCATCGTTAGTTGCACGATTTCACCGGGCGTTAGCTGACCGCCGCTGGCTTCCGCCTGGAGCGCATAATCGGAAACCGAGCGCGCCTGCCCGTTAATGCCATCTAGCGCGCGGAACAGTCCCTTGACCGCAGGCGGCATATTCTGCGCCTGGACCATGTTGACCGTATTCTGCACGCGCTCGAGCGAAGAATGGAATTTTGCATTTTGCAAGGGTTCCACCGGTTGCGAGGGCCCGAGCTCCATGACGCGACCGGTAGGCAGGTCGCCGCCTGCGCTCTTGCCCATGGTCGCCGCAGCTTTTGCCGTAATAGCTTCGATTGCCATGGCGGATTATCCTTTCCGCGCCATCGTCTCCAGCGCCTTCGACACGCTATCAAGCGAGGTGTGCGAGCTGTTCGCCATGAACGACAGCCGCATCGATTCCGCCGTCAGCTGTGTAATTTCAGACGGCTTATCCAAGCCGCTTTCACTGATCGCATTCGACTGCGTTTCGATTTTATTTGCCTGGTGATCAAGCGCCTCGCCCCATGCGGCGGCAAACGCTTCGAACCAGTTGGACGAGCGCGAACGACTGCTGTAGCCGGGCGTCGCTGCAAGGTTTGAAAGACCTGCCATATTGACTGAGTTAGACATCTTCACTCCTTCCTTCACTTAAATTCTCTGTGCCGGTGTGGCGTTTCACATCACCAGCGTTTCCATGCGCCCGTCCCGTTCAAGGATGAGCGCTTTAGGTTCTATGCGGACAATCTTGTGGCCGGTCGGCAAATCGGCTCCGGGGAACCAGCGCGTACCATCGGCGGTCACGATATAGCTGGGGTCCCCGCTGACGAAACTCGCCGCACCATATTGGCTGTTGTTGAAAAAATATTGGAGGTCGTTGGGTCCGCGCCCGGCCTCCATCCCGAATTGTACCGCCTTCACGCGCGGCAATTCCTGCTTGAGCATCGCGGTCATCTGCGCCTGTTTGTCGGCGGGCAGATATTCGCTCGACACCGCGATGACGCCGCGTTTCACCGTCTTGGCGTCCGCATCGATATTCTGACCTTTAAGGAGGTCAGCCGCTGCAATCGCGAGCGCATCGGTGGTTTCAACCTCCAGGATCGCACCGGGAAAACGATTATCGATGAGCCGCTGCAGCCCCGCAACCTCGGCATCATTTTTAAGGACACCGCTGATGACCATATTGTCGCTCGCCGGGTCCGGCTTGACGGTCATGCCGCCAAAGCCTGCTGCCGCCATAACCCGCTGGACATTAGCAGGGTTGGTTTGTTGCTGTTGGTTATAATAGCTGACGCCGAACAAGGCGGCGACGAGCAGCGCCACCGCGCCACCCACGCCCATGAGCATCCCAGCACGCGGCATCAACGGCAGGCGCGAGCGCACCGGATCGAAGCGGGTGGCCACCCGCTCGGCGAGTTCCGCGCGTGGAAGCGGTTCATCCATCAACTGCCGCTGACCGAGCGCGGTTGCAATGGATTCCGCCTCGCGCCAGCGCATTTCGTCGGTTGCACCCACCGCAAAAGCGAATTCGCCAAGCTTGACCGGCAGATAAGCGGGGAGCGGCATTTCTTCGCCTGCCACCAACTGGCGTCCGAGAACCTCAATCGAACCCGTCAGCATCTTGAGCACAGTCACATCGGGGTTGACGTGGAGTTCGAGCGCGAGCCCCGCCGTATCCTTGCCGCGCAGCACCACGTCATTTTCGAAACTATGCCCAACGCGGATATTCTTGCCCGCGTGCAGGCGGTGCTCCGCGCCCGCCAGCCGGTTGTTGAGCACGCGCAGCCGCGTTGCTGCGGCGGGCAGCGAGGCTTCCGGTGCTACAGCGTCCGCAAGCGGCGGCGTTTCGGTCATGGTCGGCGCGTCGCTCACCCTTGGCGCCTCTTGCTCTTCTTGGTGGATGCAGGTTCCGCCACCGGCTGAGCCGCCTGCGGCAGCGGCTGCTGCATCGCGGCCGGTGTCATTCGACTCGGGATCGGCATCCCGCCCGGTGCGCGCACCCGCGGGATGATCATGACGGCCCGTTCCATCGTGCCAACGCCCTTGTTGCGCTTCTTAAACGCATTGCCGAAGATTGGAATATCGCCAAGGATCGGGGTCTTGGATTTCTTGTCATATTCAAAATTGATGGTGCGACCGGCGAGGATCACTGCCTGCCCATGCGGCACGATATTCGACTGGGTGAAGCTCGGCCCCTTGATCGAGGGAATGCCATCGACCGACTGGTTGGTCAGCGTCGTGTCCTTGAATGCAATGTCCATGCGGACGCGCAGATTATCGCGTTCATTGACGATGGCGGGCTTGATCCGGACCGACAAACCATAGCTCAATGTCCTGAGGTCGGTGTTATACTCGCCCTGAAGCTTGGCATATTGCTGCCCGCCTTCATTATATTCGGTCGGCTCGTTATTGGTGGCGGAGAGGAACTGGCGGTCGGTGACGCGCAATGTTCCTTGCTCTTGGAGCGCCCTGATCTGCGCACTGATAACGTCGCCATTACCCCATACATAGCTGCCCGAAATATCGGATTGTCCGCGCGGACGGCCACCGAACAACAGTTTGAGCCCGCCAAAGCCGAGGCTCCAATCGACACCCAGATCAGTCATGTCATCGCGATTATAGACGATCGACACCACTTCCATCTCGATCACCGGCTGCTCACGGTCAAGCTGCGCGATGAGCGCGGTGTAATTGTTCATCTCGCTCGGGAGATCCTTGACGATCACCGTATTATTGGCGACGTCGGCCATGATCGAAGGGCCCGTCATCTCGCGACGGCTGGGTTCGCGGCGATCTTCATAGGGGCCCTCATCATAGTAACGGTCCCGCGGATCGCGACGCGTATTATAATAATCATCGCGATTATATTGGTTGGCACTGTTGGTGCTGATCCCGCTATCGATCCCCATATGCTCCATGAGGAGGCTGGCGACACCCGGGATACGCTGAACCCGGCCTTGCATATCGATCTGCTTGTCCTGGGCATCGCGATAGCGCAGCTGATAGACCCGCGTTTCATACCGCCGTCCCGGTCCTGCACGAACGCGGGTTTCATAGGATACATCGCTGGGATTATAACGATAGAAATCCGAGCCGGAAAACATGGGTGAGGCAATCATGGTCGGCTGGACCGGTTGCGCAGGCGGCGCGACGGGTGCCAGTTTCGGCGTCATCCCGCCCGCATCAGCATCACCTTTCGACGCATTGACCATCGGCATCGGACGCATACGGCTTGCGAGCCGGTCAATCTGGGTGAGAAAGTCGGGAACGCCGGACGCCAGAACCGCCCCGCCGCTCGCGCGGACCTTGTTGTTATTGTCGATATAGCCGAGTCGCTTGGCTTCCTTGACCACATCTGACGCTGCATCGGTCTGGATGGTACGTGTCGAAATTTCATTGGCCGAATTCACCCGCACCACCGCGCCATCATAATAGGCCACAAGATTATAGGCGCGCGAGATATTGGTCCAGATTTCCTGCGGCGTGCCGACGAACATGCCTTGTGCCTGGCCCGCGACCGCACTGCTCACTTTGACCCTCAACCCGGCCTGGCTGAATACATCAGTGATGACATCGGAAATCTTCTGGCCACGCGCGTTGATACTGATCACTTTGCTCGGAAAAGGCGGCTGCGCTGCCGCAACGGGATACGCCATCGCCAGACAGGCGAGCGATGACAGGATGAATGCGGAGGGTTTCTTCAGGGACATTATTCGGCTGCCTCGGCTAAGTCGGGTTGCCCGAGCAATTCAGGTGCCCGGTTCACTTCGCCCACCACATCCAGCGGAATGGCGGGGTTCAACTCATTGAAGGAGATAACGGGGACGTCGAACAAGTCGGCGGCCGTTACCAGACGCAAGGGACGGCGCAAATCTTGCGCAGTCAGTATCGCACGCGCGCCCGTTGCCTCCACCTGCTCTGTGAGGAGCAGAATCAAGGCGCGCATTTGATAGGGGTCGATCGCCAGACGAGCCTGTCCGTCGATCATGGTTACGGTATTGCGGATCGCTTCTTCGACCGCATTGCCGATCATCAGAACGGGCAGACGGCCATTGACGCAGAGCGGCGCAATGATGTTGCGGCGGAGCGCGACGCGGACGCGCTCGGCGATGATACGCGGGTCGCGCTCCATCTGCCCTGCATCGGCAATCGCTTCGACCGCATCACGCAGATTGCGCAGCGGCACTTGCTCTTCCGCGAGCAATCGCAGGATTTCGGCGATGGTCGAGGTCGGAACCGCGCGCACCGCTTCCTTGACCACTTCGGGATATTCCTCGCCGAGCCAGTTCAGGAGGTCGGTAACTTCCTGCAGCCCGAGGAACATCGGCAGGTTGCGACGGAGCAGTTCGCCGGTGATAAGCGGCAACTGGGTCGTGAACAGATGCGGCTCCAACTCTCCCGCGCCAAGCGGCGCATCATAAGCGTAGAGCGCCCAGCCATTATTTGACATTTCGCTATCGAGCAGAACGCGGACCTTAGGCAAGCCAACGCCGCTCTTGTCCTGAAGCGCCTGCGCGCGCTGCTGCACGGCTTGGGTCAACTCTGCCAGTTCCTCCGGAGCAAACGCATTTTCAGCCAAACGCAGTTGCAGCGGATCGACTGATTGCAATGCCGTCATTTGCAGCGTCATTTCTTTTGGCGCTTCGACCGTTTGCCCGCGCATCACGTTGAGACGCTGGCGGATGGCGGCGCCCCATTCGGGATGGGTAATAACGCCGCCGCCAACCAACATCAGCGCTAAACCAAAAAACACCATCGCCGGGAAGCCGGGGATCAGCCCCATCAGCACCGCCATGCCGCCCGCGATCATCATCACATGCGGTTTGCCGGCGAGCTGGCGTGCAATTGCGGGCGCGAGTTCGCGCTCATTTTCTTCATCCGTGGTGCGCGTCACCAAAAGGCCCGCCGCCATGGCGCAGAACAGCGCCGGGATTTGCGCGACAAGGCCGTCACCGATGGAGAGGATGGAATAGGTTTCCATCGCCTGGCTTGCGTCCATCTTATGGCTGATCATACCGATGGCGAAGCCGCCAAGCAGGTTGATGATGACAATCACGATCGAGGCGATGGCATCGCCCTTCACGAACTTCATCGCACCATCAAGGCTACCATAAAGGCGGCTTTCCATCTCGACCTGACGCCGCTTCAACTTGGCATCATCCTTGGTGATGAGGCCGGAGCGAAGGTCGCTGTCGATGGAAAGCTGCTTGCCGGGCATAGCATCAAGGCTGAACCGCGCCGCGACTTCGGCGACACGCTCCGCGCCCTTGGCGATCACGATAAACTGGACCACGGTGATGATGAGGAACATCACCAGCCCGACGATCAACTGCCCGCCCGCGACCATTTCACCAAATTGCTGGATGATCTCGCCGCCATTAGCCTCGCCCAAAATCATGCGAGTGGTTGCGATACTGATCGCGAGCCGGAACAGCGTGGTAATCAGCAGGACGCTGGGGAAGGTCGAAAAGTCGAGTGGCTTTTCGATATAGAGGACACTGAGCAGCAACAGGATGCCGACGGTCATATTGACCGCGATCAGGACGTCCAGCACGATAGTCGGCAGCGGCAGGATGATCAGCGCAATGACTGATACAACCACCCCGACCAGCACGACGAAGGAAAACTGGATGTTCCTCGGAAAATAACGCGAGAGCGACGCCAACATATCAGAAGCCCGTCGGTGTCATTCCGTTTTCGGCGGCAAGCTTCTTATAATGGCCTTGCACTTTGACCACATAGTCGCGGGTCTCACGATAGGGTGGGACCTTGTTGCCATATTTGGCGACCGCACCCGGTCCCGCATTATATGCGGCGAGCACGAGATCGAAGCGACCGTTGAATTTGGTCCACAGCTGACGGAGCAGCTTTGCGCCGGCATCGATATTGGTTTGCGGATCGAACAAATGGCCCGTGCTGCGCACGCCCAGTGCCGCACCCGTGCCCGGCATGATCTGCATCAGCCCGCGCGCGCCGACATGGCTTTGCGCATTTTGTTTGTAGCGTGATTCCTGAAAAATCACGGCGTGGAGCATGAGCGGATCAACCCCGTGACGCCGCGCCGATTGCTCGATCATGTCATCATAACGGCTGGCATAGCTGCGCGGACGCAGCGCGAGGATGGTCGCATCACTCGGACGGCCATCAACCGCAGTCGGTGTCGGCGCGATTTGACCCGCTGCAACGGCCCCGGTCGACGCGATGGTCATGCCGCTGCCACCCACTGGCGCACCCGTAACGGGGAGCGGCGCATAAATCGGCGCTGCCGGGACACCATAAGGTGTCGCTCCATAATAGCTTTCGGCGGGCTGCTCGGGCGGAATGATACGGGTGTAGCGCACACCGGCTTCCTCGCCGCGCTCCATCACGACCGGATGCATATCTTTCTTGCCACCACTCGCCGCATAATTGCCGCGATTGCGCGAGGCGTCATAAGTGCCTTCGGCGGCGGATGCAGCGAGAAAATCGCTGTCACTATCCGAACTGATGATGGTCGAACCCTGGAACGGTTCGGTCTCGGGCGAGGCGGGCGCTTCGACGATCTGCGGCGTGCATTGCGAAAGCGTCGAGAATCGCTTTGTAATCTCGGTGCTCGCGACCAGAATATTGCTGTCGACCGGACAGGGAGCCGCCTCAGGCTGCTTTTTGTCGCGCGCCATTGCCGTCGCCGGAATCGCTGCACCAACCGATATTGCAAGCAGACCAAGTCCATACACGGTCCGCGAGAGGTTTAATCCACGCATCTCTCACCCCTTAACGTCGCCCGAGGCGATCATAAGTTTTGAAGCCGGTGGATCCCGCAATCGAGGGCTCGTACCAGCCCCCGCTTGTAAAAAACGGTTTATCGAGTCGCAGCGAGGAGTTCAAGCCCGAAAAATCGTCTGGGGGTGCGAATTTACGATGCATAATGGAGCAATCTGCATGACGTTGACGTCAACCTAAATATAAGAAATTGTTTCATTTACTTCGACTATTCTTTATCGGCGTTAAGCGCTGTTTTACCAAGATAGTCGCGGGTTATGGGCCGCCGAGAGCGTGGGCGGAGCTGTCAAATTTTGGTCCAAATTTGGGGCAATTGTAACATGGCTGAAATCATTTTGTTTCAAAATTGACTAACTAAGTTGGTAAACAGCATTGACACCATAGCTACCTCCGTGAAGGTATGGGCATGGCTTCAAGGTCGACCTAACCGGATTCCTGGGTCGTCGGGCGAGCCAAAACGCGGTATCCGGATACGTGCCACCCGTTTGCTGCAACCAATATATCTGGGCTGCCGCCCAGCCAGCAGATGATTCTTTCGGAGATAATTCTGTCGGAACAGGGGAGATATATTGGCTTAAGGTTGGTTTGCGCGAAACGCTTCGCGGGCAAGCCGGTCGGTTCAACCTTCAAATGATTTGCGCGAAGGCAGCGATAGCCCATGGCACAAAAAAATGATGGCGGTGACAAGACAGAATTACCTACCCCCAAGCGATTGCAGGATGCACGCAAGAAGGGGGATGTTGCCAAATCAAAGGACGTCAGCGCCGCTGGCGTAACTTTATTGTGGTTGATTATGTTCGCGATGGCTGGCGGCTATGGCGCAACGCTGATTGCCGAGCTTGCCTCGCAGGCATTGCGCGCCACAACAACCATGCCGTTCGATCAGGCGATGAGCCAGATCGGAGGGAGCGCCCTGCGCGTTTTGCTGATTCTCGCCGCGCTCACGCTCATTCCGGTAGCGGTGGTTGGCACGCTGGTTGAAGGGCTACAGATCGGCCCCATCGCAACCACCGAAAAGCTCAAACCCAGTTTCGACAAGATGAACCCGATTGAGGGGCTCAAGCGCATGTTCGGCAAGGACGGCCTTGTCGAAATGGTCAAGACCTTGGCCAAGGCCGCGATCGTGATCTTCATCACCTTCTTGATGATCAAAACCGTCCTCCCCGAACTGGGCGGGATGCTGGTGATGGCCGATTGGACGCCCGGCAGCGGTGCGGGGCCTATCGTCGCACAACAGGCGCTTGGCCTAACCTATAGCCTGACACTCAAGATTCTCGGATGGACGGTCCTCGCGTTCATCGGCGTTGCGATTCTAGACCGCGTCTGGACCAAGCACAGCTTCATCAAGAAGATGATGATGAGCATGCGCGACATCAAACAAGAGCATAAAAATGACGAGGGCGATCCGCACATCAAGCAGCATCGCCGCCAGATGCACCAGGAATGGGCGAATAGCAGCGCGGTGGGGTCGGCGGGAAATGCCGCCGCCCTCCTGGTCAACCCGACGCATCTTGCCATCGCGATCGATTATGACAAGGAAAACTGCCCGGTCCCGGTGATCGCCGCCAAGGGTGAAGGCCATCTTGCCGCCGCCATGCGCGCAGCGGCCGAGGATAATAATGTGCCCATCGTCCGCCATGTCGCCACCGCGCGCAAATTATGGGCGCGCGGCGAGATCGGCGAAATCGTGCCCGAGGATATGTTCGATGCGGTCGCCGAGGTCATCCTATGGGCCAAGCGGGCCCGCGAGGGTCAGGCACCGATGACCGTCGAACTGGGCGAGAATGCGGCGAAGCCTGCCTCTACCCCTCAGGAGGCGACTGCCTCGTGAGGGATCGGAGCGAGTGGTTTACGCAATCAACCAACAAACACACACAAATGGGGATTGAATGGGGATAGGAACTATATTCTCGTCGCTGCTGGCAATAGTCTTGTCGATGCTGCTGGTGATCGGCCTTGCATGGGCGACCATCTGGGTTCTGCGCAAATGGCAGGACCGGACGATGGGCGTCGATTCTGAAGCGAATCCGGGGGACCGTTCGCTGCGGTTCCTGCGTGCGCTTCCGCTGGGACAGCGCGAGCGGGTGGTGCTGATCGAGGTCGGCGATGAAACGATGTTACTGGGAGTAGGCACCGGAGCGATCACCCTTCTGTCGCGTTGGGATCGGGACAAAAAGCCCCTCCCCGTGCCGCCATCCGCTGCGGTTCCTGACACATTGCTCAACCAGACGGGAGGCACGCGTTCGTGGCCCTGATCGACCCGGCTGAAACCAATAACCGTCCGGAGCCATTGCCTCTGCGCATCCTCGATGAGGAGCGGCAGGCGTTGCTCGACCAACTGGTGCCAGCGCTTGACGGTGCGTTGATCGATCTTGCAACCGGCGAACAGTTCGCGACGAAGGCTCGCGTCGTGGCTCCGCTCGAGGTTGCAGCGGGCGCATGGCTCATCGGGCCGGTGTCGCAACCAGCCCTGCGGCTGATGCAATGGGATGGCGCGCCGGTGATCCTTCATGCTGAACGGATCGCGGATATTGCGACCGCGCTAACCCGGGCCGATCCGCTCCTGTCCGCGCTCGAATTGCGCCTCGGGACGCCGTTCGAGCCCGACCAGATGGCCGCCCAAGCGCCGCAAGGCTGCGCCGTGCTGGCGCTCGATTTCTACGATAATGGCGGATTGCGACATCAATTGCTGCTTGCTTTCGCGCGCAATTTTCAACTGCCGATTGATCCGGCGACCAATGATCTCAACATGACGCGCGCGAGCGTCGTCGCCTCGGTCGAATGCACGGTGGCCTCGCTCGATGTGGACGATGCTTCAACCATCGGTGCTGGCGATTTGTTGATCCTGCGTGGCGGCTCGTGGGTCGCCAGCCTGGTGACGCCCTTTGGTGGAATCGCCGGGCAGTATGACCCGATGACCAATCAATTTTCGGTCGGCAATGGCGACCCCAATCAAGGACAAGACAAGATGAGCGACGACGTCGAGGGGAGCGGGGATGGCGGCTTTGGTTCGCTCAAAGTGCCGGTGTCGATCAAACTCCCCGATCAGGGATTGACGATTGAGGAATTGGGACGGCTGCGCGCCGGTCTCGCCGTGCCGGTTGGTCCGGTTGCGGCGGGTCTGGAGGTTGCATTGACTGTCGCGGGGCGCACCATCGCAATCGGAGAATTGGTGCGGCTGGGCGACCAGTTTGCCGTCCATATCGACCGCATCCCGCAAGATGCAGGCCCACCTCCCGTTGTATCGCAAGGCATGGCTATGCCCGATCATAGCGGCGACGCCGGCGACGCGGACGAATTTTACCCTCAAGACAGCGAATAGAGCGGGGAGGCAAATATGGATCTTTCAACTTTCACGCCCGGTAGCGCGCTTGTCACCGTCATCCTGCTGGCGCTTGCGCCTTTCTTTGCGGTGATGGTCACCTCTTTCACCAAGATCGTCGTGGTGTTGAGCCTGCTCCGCAACGCGCTCGGGCTTCAACAAGTGCCGCCCAATGTCGTCCTCAACGGCATGGCGCTGATCCTCACGGCTTATGTGATGTATCCGACGTTGCAACAAATGTCGGAGGCCGCGGGATATTCGCAACCGGTGGCCGCCATGCCGGGCGACGAGACGATCAACGATAGTCCGCTTGAAGATACCGAGGCGATTTTTTCGACCGCCGACCGCGCCAAGGAACCGCTGCGCCAATTCCTTATCAAACATAGCGATCCGCGCGAGCGCCAGTTCTTCCTCGCAACGCAAAAGAAGATCAGCGGGCCACAACGGGGCGCGACCGTGACCGACAAGGATTTCATCGTCCTCATCCCCGCCTTTGTGGTCAAGGAGTTGAAGGTCGCCTTCCAGATCGGGTTTCTTATATTCCTGCCCTTCCTCGTCATCGACATGGTGATATCCAACATATTGATGGCGATGGGGATGATGATGCTATCGCCCGTCACGATATCACTACCGTTCAAGATATTACTCTTCGTGTTGATCGACGGGTGGGTGCAATTATCGCATTCGCTGGTGACCAGTTATGTCTAGCGAGGCTCAGCGCAAAGGAGCCGCCCAATGAGCGGCGACATGGTCGGGATCACGATGGAGGCCTTATGGTTGGTGCTGATGCTGTCGGCGCCGCCGATCATCGCGGCCTCGTTGGTCGGGCTGATCGTCGCGGTCATCCAGGCCGCGACCCAGTTGCAGGAGCAAACGCTCCAATATGCGCTCAAATTTTTTGCCATTGTGCTGACGATCTTCCTGACCGCCTCGCTGGTCGGCGGTAGCCTTTATTCGTTCGGCAAAACCATCTTCACCGAATTTCCAAGGATGGTCGGATGAGTATTGCGGCCGAAGCCACGGTCGGTCAGGCACTGGTCGATATCGCGCCATGGACGGGCCAGGCGCTGCTGATTGGCGTCGCCTCGGCGCGCTTTGCCTTTGCCTTCATGCTGGTGCCGCTCTTTTCGCCGACTATTGTTCCCGCGACCGTGCGCAACAGCTTAATCGTCGCTTTCGGTCTCATCGCGCTCAACATGGACCCCGGCATCGACCCCAATCGCTTGAGCGCGGGCGGGTGGCTGTGGCTCTATGCCAAGGAAGCAATTGCTGGGAGCGTGATCGGCTTTTTCTTCGGCACAATTTTATGGGCGATGGGCGCGGCGGGCGAGATTATCGACACCAAGGTTGGCGCAACCGTCGGCCAGCTGGTCGACCCAATGAGCGGGCTGCAACAATCGCTGACTGCGGTTTTGTTGAGCCGCTTCGCGCACGTCACTTTTGTAAGCGCGGGCGGTATTACCCTGCTCGTCGGGACGATCATGACCAGCTATCTGATCTGGCCATTGGGTTCGGGCGGCATTCGGTTCGATATGGCCGCGATCGACTTGTTCGAAAAAGAATTTGGCCGCTTCTTTGCCATCGCCTTCATTTTTGCAGCGCCCGTACTGACGATCCTTTATGTCGTCGATATGGGGCTCGGGCTGCTCAATCGCTTTGCGCAGCAGTTTAACGTGTTCGCGCTCGCCATGCCGATCAAGGCGGCGGCATCGATCTTTGTGATCATCGTCATTCTCCCCTTCATGATGCAGCAATTGCTCAATGACTTGATGAGCCGTGCGACGACCTCCTCTGCTGTACTCGAGCGCGTGGGCGCTGCCGAGAAGCCGCCGGTCGCACGCCCCCCGTTGAAATCCCAAACCCAATCTGACATTGTTGGAAAAATACCATGACCGACCCTCGTCGACCTCCCTCGCCCCTCCCGGGCCACGCCGGTCAGATGCACGGCGGCATCGCCAGTCAGGCGAGCGCCAGCCGCGCGCGTACGCCTCCGCGCAAAGGCGAAGGGGTGACCGATCCTGAAGAGCTCAAAAAACTCATCGCGCTGCTGCAGCAAGCCGAAGCCGCGAGCCAAACCGCGATACAGGATATCCAGATCGGCGAATTTCTGGTCGAAGGCGCGCGTGTCCCGCTGACCTTTGTCGAAGGATTGCAATCGCTCACCCGCACCGAAGCGGCAGTGATGCGCTTCCTCGGCTGGGGCCGCTCCAATTCGGATATTTCCGTGCTGCTCAACGTCAACGATAACACCGTGCGCACGCATATGAACAATGCGGTGCGCAAGCTTGGCGTGGACGGGATGCGGGAGCTTAATTCGATCGCCGGGCTGCTATTCCACCCGGTCGAATAAGCTAGCCTCAGTTTTCCGACGCGATCAGCACCAGCGCTTTGTCAATCACTCCGGTCATGGATTTGTCGCCTGGGGTATCGTTGACGAAGGAAGAAAAGATTAGCGTCTTGCCGCTCGCCGTGGTCATATAGCCGGACAGTGCATTGACCTGATTGAGCGTGCCCGTTTTCGCATGGACCTTGCCTTCAAGGATGGTGCCGGTAAAGCGACGCTTGAGCGTTCCGTCGATGCCGCCAACGGGGAGTGTTTCGCGCCATTCCGCACCCCATGGCTGTTTGGCGACCCAGCGCAACAGGCCAATCCCGGCGCGCGGCGAGACGCGGTTATAGCTCGACATGCCCGAGCCATCGGCAAAATCATAGGCGGTGCGCGGAACCCCTGCGGATGCCAGCATCGCATCAATCGCCTTATGACCACCCGCAACCGTGGGCTCGCCCCGCGCCGCGCCGATCCGGCGAAGCAGCATATCGGTATGCAAATTCTGGCTGACCTTGTTGGTGAGCTTTACGTCTTCGGATAGCGGCCCCGGGGTCAGGGTCGCGAGCGGCGCACTGGCGAAGCTGCTGGGGGCTTGATCAGCAAAACGGTGCCGCGCGGTAATGGTCCCGCGCACCTTGACCTTGCGCTCTTTCAGCAACTCGCCGAGCCGCCACGCCGCATAATGCGCGGGATCATCGATCCCGAGCCGCAGCCGCGACGCTTCCTTCCCCGCGACCACCGTCCCGGTGAGGCGCAAATCACGACTGTTCGGCATGCGGAAATATTCGATTTTGGTATCGCCACTGGCAACGGTCTGGAGCCGATTGTCGATGGTGAAATAGGGAAGGCTCGCAACGGTCGCCGCATCGCCCGCCATCTTGCCCGGTGTGATCGTTAGCACCAGCTCATTATCATCCAGTGTGAGCGCGGAAATGGCGGCCCCATACCAGCCGGAAATATTGTTCCAGGCCATGCCATTGCTCCACCGTTCATCAGCGAAGAAGGTATCATCGCCGGTAATCGTGCCGACGCTCTTGTAGGATTTCGCAATCGCATCGGCGAGGGTGGAGAGGCAGTTCACCGTGCATTCGGGGGCGCTCGACATGCGTGCATCGCCATAACCGACGAGCGTAATGCCGGGATGCTTACCCTTCCCTGCGGTCACCGCATTGCCGCGCGGAGGCACGTTCGAGGTCAGTTCGGGCAAGACAGTATAAGCAGCGGCGGTGGTGAACATTTTCGTGTTCGAGGCCGGAATGAAGCGGTCATCGGGCCGGATCGCGATAATCTCACGCCCGTCTTCGGTCGTGACAACCAGCCCGATCCGCGTGCCCGTCGGCGCTTCGGCAAGGACAGCGGCCACGCGATCCTGCAAGCTTTCGACTGCGGTAACGGAAGGCTGCGCTACTACAGTGGCAGGCTTTGGCTTTTGCGCGGACTTTTGCGCGGAGACTGGCACGGCCAAACCGGTTACCATCATGATGGTCAACCAACCCAGATTGCGTCTGATCATAATGCGGTGCCTCCGGCTAGCAGTTGAAGCCCCACCCTAACGGCAAAATCCGCAATGAAAAGGCGGCCCGGACAGCCGGACCGCCTTAATCAGGATAGACCACGCATCAAAGCACAAAATCGCTCGCGCCGAGATCGGCCATCGTTACATTATTGAGGACAATGATGTCGCCACTGGCGAGATGGATTTGACCGTTGCTGTCGGTCTGGACGAACAGCGTCTGAAGTTGCTCGAACGTGAGACCAAACGTGCTGAGATCAATAACATCGCTCCCGCGCGTGAAATCATAAACGGTATCAATACCATCACCACTCGCGAAAACGAAATGATCCGCGCCCGCACCACCGATAAGCACGTCATTTCCGACACCGCCATTGATGACATCATTTCCATCACCGCCGTCCAGCGCGTCGTCACCCGCTTCACCGCGAAGCTGATCATTGCCCGCATTGCCAAGTAGCATGTCACCGCCATCGCCGCCGTAAAGTGCGTCCGCGCCGTCGCCGCCATAAATGGTATCGTTTCCGCCCAGCCCATAAAGGAAATTGTCGCTTCCATTGCCGACGAGCAAATTATCGAGATCGTTACCGGTTCCCGTAGTTGCGGTCCCGGTCAGTGCCAACGCTTCGATATTGTTCCCTAATGTGTAGGTGTCGCTGGCATAGACAAGGTCAATCCCCCCGTCAGAGCCTTCGGTGACCCAATCACCCGATGTATCAATATAATAAGTGTCGTTGCCGGCGCCGCCTGCCATCTGGTCTGCACCTGCGCCGCCAATCAGCACGTCATCGCCGTCACCACCGTTAAGAATGTCCATGCCATCGCCACCGTCGAGCGCATCATTCCCGGCACCACCGGACAGGAAGTCCATGCCATCGCCGCCAATGAGCATATCACCGCCATCGTCGCCATTCAGCGTATCATCGCCTGCGCCACCATAAATGGTGTCATTGCCTCCGAGGCCATTGAGGACATTATTGGCATCGTTACCGACCAGAAGGTTATCCGCCATATTGCCGGTCCCGCTGACCGCCGCGCCAATCAACGCCAGATTTTCGAGTGTATCCGCAAGCGTATAATCGATCGAGGAATAAACGGTGTCGTTACCTTCCCCGGTATTTTCGATCACGATGTCGCCCGCTTGATCGACATAATAAGTGTCGTCTCCGGCACCACCGGTCATCTGGTCGGCGCCAGCGTCACCGATCAATATGTCGTTGCCGGCGCCACCGTTGATTACATCATTGCCCGCAAGCCCGGCCAGGAAGTCGTCGGAATCGAGACCATTGATGACATCGCGGTAATTCGTGCCGATCAGAACATCCGGGGCCGGTGTCCCGTTGATTGACACAGGGATGATGAAGCTCGCCACAATCGGATCATGGTCGGTACCGCGCGCACTCGTGGCCGGCTGTTCAGCATTACGGTGGACGACATCGGCCATCGCGCCTGCATAAAGGCCGCCCGTCACCAACATATTGTCAAGGTTCTGGCTATTGCCTTCGAACAGGTAGGTGTAGCGTTCTTCCTCGGGCAAAAGCCGCAGCACGTTGGTGAGGCCGCCTTGTTCGAGCAAGGTCAGCGAGTGCTCGAAATAGAAGGCGTTAAAGTCACCCATCACGGCGATGTTACGCCCCGGGTCACCCGCGAGCAGATCGAACACATAGGCCGAAATGGCTTGTGATTGCGCGGTGCGTGCGCCGTCGCCTGCATTGAGCGGCGGCTGGTTTGCGCCGAACAGCGGATCACTGCCACCGCGCGACGTCGAGTGCACCGAAATCGCGGTGACAATCTGGTTGTTGAACTCGAACCCGACCACCAGCGGATTGCGGCTGCCATTGAATGCCGTGCCCGTGATCAGCTGCGCGCTGCCGTCAACATAATGCACGCGGTCGGCATTATAGAGGAAGCCGTTGCGGATATTACCATTGGGTTCGCCACCCGTTGAATTGGCGGTGGTCGGCGTGATTTCGATATAGACATAGTTGGGGCCGCCAATCGCCGCGATAGCGTCAATCAGCCCTTGCGCGGTGACATAGCCGGACAGATTGCTGCCGGTGCCAGCGCCATCGCCGTCCTGGATTTCCTGAAGGCCAATAATGTCCGGTGCGCCGAGACCATAGACGATGTCATCCGCGAGGATATTGAACTTGTTATCGCCGGGATCGAGATTTTCGACATTATAGGTCGCGATGGTCAGTGTATCGGGGCTGTTGGTGATGCTGGTCTGTTCGCGGCTGAGCGGCCCGACATCCTGCGTGATTGTCACCGCCTCGGTCACCGAAAGCTGATAGCTCTGGAAATCATAGGTCATGATCCCGGTAACGCTGGAGAGGATATCGCCTTGGGTATAATTGGGCGCGTAGCCGGTGAACATCCCGCTATCATCATCAAGCTGGATGCGCTCCGGATTCATGTCCGGATAAAGACCATCATTGTCGCTATCCGAAATGGTGATGCCGCCGCGACTGTTGACGCCGGTTGCATGAGCCCCGCCCGATGCGACGACCCATGTTTCATTATAGCTGTTGGTTGCGCTCACGACGAGGGGCGCATCGACCGTAACGCGCATCCCTTCGAGCGATTCATAAAAATCAGCCGCATCATGTTGCGGGTCATAGACGGTGAAGCCGTCATCATCGAAAACATGCGTCGGCGGATTGATCCCACCGGTGCCAATGATCGTGTTAGGGAGCGCATGGCCGCTCGAAACAACACTCACCGCAGATTGGGCGAGCGTCGTAATGCTGAGATTGTCGGCATTGTTACCGGGGCGAACTTCATTCACGATGCCGGTCACTTGGGCCAGATCGCCAATTGCCACGGTAGGCGCGGTGCCTGTCAGCACGAAAATGGCGTCGGAGGTCCGCGCATTGCCGTCCCCTGCCGCATCCTGAATATAATAGCCATTGGTGTCGATTGCGGTGACAACACCTTGGGTCGTCACGATCTGGGTTATATATTCCGAGATATGGCCCTCACCCTGAATCTCGTAAATATGGAGATTGATCGGGTCATCGTTACGGATAGTAACGGTTGCGCTGCCATCAACGATGGTCGCGCCGGTCGCATTGCTCAAATTGACGGACAAAGTTTCGTTGCGCTCGGCGATCGTATCGCCCGCAACAGTGAAGGTAATGCTTTGCTGTGTCACGCCCGGCGCGAAGCTGATCGAGCCCGACATTACGACGCCTGCGCCGAGATCAGCAGCGTTGGCCGTGCCATCGAGCACAATCGCATAATCGGCGGTGGCATTTAGCGTCGTGCCGCCTGCGCGGCGCACGGTGACGGTGACGAGCGTCTCGCCACTATCGCCTTCGCTGACACTGGTATCGAGAATGCGTAGTTGACCCGGCTGGTTGGGCGAAAGGAAATCCTGACCAACATTAACTGTGCCGAAATTGTCGTCCGCCGCGCCGCGCCAGGTAAAGTCATCATAGCTTGAACCGGTTCCGACCAGCTGCAGCGAAAAGCCGGCACCGGGCGCCGGTTCTTCGGCTACGCCGATGTCGGTGCTCATCAGCCCAAGCGCAGGTCCGTTGGTCGCGACAAAGGCACCTTCATAGGAGAGGAATTGAACCACGCCGGTCGGGCTAACCAGCGCGATACCGTCCGGTGCGCCATTTTGGATACCGCCCGCGGGGCCTGCGAAGCTCAATGTGCCATAGCCGTCATCCTGATCGCCGATCACGCCCGACAGTGCGACCGTGGCATAGCTTTGGCCGTTACCGCCATTATAGAAGACAAGGCTCCAGCCTGCGAGGCTGGTCCCGGCAGTTCCGGCAATTTCCACCGCTTCGCCAACATCCGTGCCCGAATTGTCATAGTGGATTTCGTTGATGAAAACGGTCGGCGGCGGACTGTCGTCATTGGTGATGGTGCCAGTGCCTGTGGCCGTACCGATGGTCGCACCGCCAGTCGGATTACTGATCGTCACACTCAATGATTCATTGGGTTCAATCGTCGTATCGCCTGCAATCTGCAGCGTAATCGTCGCGCTGGTCTGCCCGGCAGTAAAGTTGACCGTCCCGGACAAGGGCGTGCCCGCAGCAAGATCGTCTGCAGTCGCTGTTCCCAGCGCAATCGCATAATCAACCGAGACCGCCCCTGCGCTGCCATTGGCGCGTGAGATGGTAAAGGTCATCGCCGTCGTACCGCTATTGCCTTCGAGCACGCTTACATTATTGATCGAAAGCACGCCGGGCACCGCCGCTGCCGCAAAGGTTTGCCCGGCATTGATAGCGCCAGCGCTCGCGGCTGTGCCCGCGACCCAAGTGAAATCGCTATATTGCGATCCCGTTCCCTGAAGCTGCAGCGACAGGCCCGCCGCTGGCACCGGGCCGTCTTCCATTACGCCGATATTGGTGCTGGTCATGCCCGCAGCAGGACCGTTGGCCGCAACAAAGCTTCCTTCATAGGACAAAAATTGCACGACTTGGCCGGACGCGTTCACCAGGGCAAAGCCGTCGGGTTCGACGCCGCCCGTGCCGCCATTTTGGATACCGCCCGCTGGCCCGTTAAAATTCAGCGTACCAAAACCATTGCCCTGGTCACTGATGATGCCGCTTAAATTAATCGTCGCGTAGGTTGATCGGGAGGCGGGTGCGCCATTATAAAGTACGATGGTCCAGCCGGTCAGATCGGTGCCTGCAGTGCCCGCAATCTCGATGCCTTCACCAATGTCGGTGCCGGTATTATCATAATGAATCTCATTGAAAAAAACTGGCATGCTTGCATCCTCTAACCATTTGATACCGCCATCCGGCGCTGCCGGTTTAAACGATCATCATGTGAACCAGTCCGCTCCCGGCCTGCGTGCCGCGAGGGGTAAGGCTGCTGCAATTACTAGCCTTTTATGACGGATTCGAGAAAGCGATTTTACGGTCTTACCGCGTAAATTTTAACGGCGAGACCGGTTCACGCTGGGCCGCCTATATCAGCCGCCATCCAGTGCATAACCCGCCGAGCGGACCGTGCGGACAAGGTCCTCCATGCCCGACAAGTTGATCGCTTTCCTCAGCCTGCGGATATGGACGTCGACGGTCCGCAGTTCGATATCGCTATCATGCCCCCACACCGCGTCGAGCAACTGCCCGCGCGAGAAGACGCGACCCGGATGTTCCATGAAATGACGCAAAAGGCGAAATTCGGTGGGTCCGAGGCCGATCACCTCGCCTGCGCGCGTGACCCGGTGTGACACCGCATCCAGCGTAAGATCCTTGACCGTCAGCATTTCGCCCGCCAGCGCAGGACGGACACGGCGCAGGATCGAATCCACCCGCGCCATCAACTCGCGCGTGGAGAAGGGCTTGGAGACATAATCGTCAGCGCCGGTTTCCAAGCCGCGCACCCGATCATCTTCGGTGTCGCGCGCGGTCAGCATGATGATCGGGACATTGGCGGTTGCTTTATCGCGGCGCAAACGGCGGCACACCTCAATGCCAGACGTGCCCTCAACCATCCAGTCGAGGATCACAAGATCCGGGCATTGCTCGGTCGCGAAGAGCAGCGCTTCATCACCGCTCGGCGTTGAGCGGACCGTATAGCCTTCATTGCGGAAACGATATTCGAGCAGTTCTGCAAGCGCTGCATCATCTTCTACCAGCAGGAGAGCGGGCCTATACATCGTTCATTCTGCCTTATGTTTCTTCGTGACGGTCCGGATCGTTGCGGTCGGGGAGATACTCGCCCGTCGCGACATAATAGACTTGTTCGGCGATATTGGTGGCATGGTCGCCAATCCGTTCGAGGTTGCGGGCGACGAACAACAGATGCGCCGCCGCGCTGATGGTCGACGGGTTTTCCATCATATAGCTCACCAGATTGCGGAAGATGCTGTTGTAGAAATTGTCGACCTTTTCATCGCGCGCGATAATTTCCTCGGCGGCTTCGGCGTCGTGCGCCGCGTGCGCGGTCAGCACATCATGCACCATGGAAGCCGCAAGTTCCGCCATCGCCGGAAGCAGGATCAGCGGTTCAAACCGGGCGGTATCGTGGACTTCCTTCACCCGCTTGGCGATATTTTTGGCATAATCGCCGATGCGTTCGAGGATGCCCGCAATTTTGAGGTCGGCAATGACCTCGCGCAGATCGTCGGCCATCGGCGCGCGAAGGGCGAGGATGCGCACCGCAAGCTTGTCTACCGCATGGTCGAGCGCGTCGAGCTTTGCATCATCGGCAATCACCTGCTCCGCCAAGGCCGGGTCATGCCGGACCAGTGAATCCATCGCACGCGTGATTGCATATTCGGCAAGACCACCCATTTCCGCGATCAGGCCGCGCAGTTTGGTGATGTCCTCGTCGAACGCCTTTACGGTATGATCGTTCATCCTGCTCTCTCCTTACCCGTAGCGCCCGGTGATATAATCTTTGGTGCGCTCTTCACGCGGATTGGTGAAGATATCGGACGTCTTACCATATTCGACCATCTTTCCGAGGTGGAAGAATGCTGTGCGCTGCGACACGCGGGCGGCCTGCTGCATCGAGTGGGTCACGATGACGATCGCATAACGCCCCCGCAGTTCGTGGATCAGTTCCTCGATGCGGGCGGTGGCAATCGGATCAAGCGCCGAACAGGGTTCGTCCATCAGGATGACTTCGGGATCGACCGCAATAGCCCGCGCGATGCAGAGGCGCTGCTGCTGCCCGCCTGACAGCGCCGTGCCGCTATCGGTCAGCCGGTCCTTGACCTCTTCCCACAGCCCCGCCTTGGTGAGTGCGGCTTCGACAATCCCGTCAAGATCACTCTTGCTCCCCGCCCGCCCGTGAATCTTCGGGCCATAAGCAACATTTTCGAAGATGGATTTGGGGAACGGGTTGGGCTTCTGGAACACCATGCCGACGCGCGCGCGCAATTGCACCACGTCCATGCCGCTCTTGTAGATGTCTTCGCCGTCAAGCTTGATCTCGCCTTCGACGCGCGCCGATGCAACCGTATCATTCATCCGGTTAAGCGAGCGCAGGAAGGTCGATTTGCCGCAGCCCGACGGACCGATGAACGCGGTCACATAATCGGACGGAATGTCGATCGACACATTATCGATCGCCTTTTTCTCTCCATAAAAAACCGACACATCGCGCGCGGTCATTTTGGGGTTGGGTGTTTCGAGTTCGGTCATCATGGCCTTACCAGCGTTGTTCGAATTTGTTGCGAAGATAGATGGCGAGGCCATTCATCAGGAGAAGGAATACCAGCAGCACTATGATCGCCGCAGAGGTGCGTTCAACAAAGCCGCGGCTCACTTCATCGGACCAAAGGTAAATCTGCACCGGCAGCACGCTCGACGGCGAGGTCAGCGATTCCGGCGGCGAGGCGACGAAGGCGCGCATCCCGATCATCAAAAGCGGAGCGGTTTCGCCGAGCGCGCGCGCCATACCGATAATCGTGCCGGTCAAAATGCCCGGAAGCGCGAGCGGCAGCACGTGATGGAACACAACTTGTACTGGGCTTGCCCCCATGGCGAGCGCAGCATCGCGGATCGAGGGGGGCACCGCCTTGATCGCATTGCGGCCCGAGATAACGATCACCGGCATGGTCATCAGCGCGAGCGTCATCCCGCCGACCAAAGGCGCCGAACGCGGCAAGCCCATGAAGGCCAGGAATACGGCCAGACCAAGGAGGCCGAAGATGATCGACGGCACCGCCGCCAGATTGTTGATCGACACCTCGA
Source organism: Pseudomonadota bacterium (assembly GCA_023458055.1). Lineage (GTDB taxonomy): Bacteria > Pseudomonadota > Alphaproteobacteria > Sphingomonadales > Sphingomonadaceae > JAFAFE01. Next base: position 59,361 of record JAEXAW010000078.1, on the reverse strand, counting down.
TAAGGTCCGTCCAGCGATTGCGCGGGGCATATTCCTCAAGATAGATGGCGGCGAGTACACCCACCGGGAAGGCGAGCGCCAGCGTCACCAGCATGGTGAGGATCGAGCCCTTGAGCGCGCCCCAGATGCCCACCTGCCCCGGATCGGTTGCGTCCGAGCGGGTCAGAAAGCCGCTGTCGAAGCTGGAGGTCAAAACACCCTTGTCCTGCAGCGTCTTTGCAAGGGCGCGCATTTCCGGTTTGCCCTCTCCGCGCACGCCCGCGGCCAGCTCACCCGAGATCGGCAGCTGAAACTCCTGTTTGCCGGATAGAAGCAGCGGGTCTTCGACAATGGCGTTGCGCACTTCGGTCCAGGCCGAGGGGGCGAGTTGCGCCGCCGCATCGGGGCCAAGCGCCTGCATCGCGGCGAGGTTGACGCCTTCCTCAATCCCGCCCGTGGCGAGTTGCTGCGCCGCGTCGGGGCCACGCAATTGATCCGCCGTCACGGTGAGGCCAAGCGCGGGGAAGTCAATCGGCACGGTCATTGTATCGCGCTTGAACCCGCCAATGCCGTTCGCCGTCATGGTGAAGAGCAGGAACGCGAGAAACAGCGCCGACACGAGGATCGAAATGAGGCCGAGCGCCTTGAAGCGCTTCTCCGCGCTGTGCCGTTTGCGGATGCGCTGGGCGAGCGCGGGCGAGGTCCAGTCGGTCGGAACGCGCGCGGGTGCGGGGGTCTGAGCACTATCAGTCATAAGCTTCCCGGAACTTCTTGACCACGCGGAGCGCGATGATGTTGAGGATCAGCGTCACAATGAACAGCACCATGCCGAGTGCGAAGGCGCTCAAGGTCGCGGGATGATCGAAACTGCCCTCACCGGTCAGCATCTGGACGATCTGCACGGTCACCGTGGTCATGCTGGCGAACGGATTGGCGGAAAGGTTAGCAGCAGTACTCGCGGCCATCACCACGATCATGGTTTCGCCGATGGCGCGGCTGACGGCGAGCATCACACCGGCTACAATGCCGGGGAGCGCGGCCGGGATCAGCACGCGGCGGATGGTTTCAGAGGTCGTCGCGCCCATCGCCAGCGAGCCATCGCGCATCGATTGCGGGACCGCCGCGATACTGTCATCCGCCATCGACGAAACGAACGGGATGATCATAATGCCCATCACCAAGCCCGCGGCCAGCGCGCTTTCGGTTGACGGGTTGTTGATCCCGATGGCGACCGCAAAGTCGCGAATCTTTGGCGCGACGGTGAGCGCTGCAAAATAGCCATAAACCACCGTCGGAATACCGGCGAGAATTTCGAGCAGCGGCTTCATCCATTTGCGCACCTTCGGCGCTGCATATTGGGTGAGATAGACCGCGCTCATCAATCCCAGCGGAATGGCAACGATCATCGCAATGATCGCGCCGATAAAAATGGTGCCCCAAAAGAGCGGGATCGCGCCGTAATTTTTATTGGCTTCCGGCGTATGCGGGCTCATCGAATCCGGTCCCCAATGGGTACCGAACAGGAAATCCACGGGCGAGACCATGCCGAAGAAGCGCACGGTTTCAAACGCGAGCGAGACAAAAATGCCGATGGTAGTGAGGATCGCAACAAGCGAAGCGAGCAGCAGCAACGCCATCACCGCGCGCTCAACCCGGGTGCGCGCCTTGAAATCAGGCTTCAAACGCAGATAGGCGAACGCGCCGCCCGCAAAACCGATAAGCATGGTGATCGCAGCACCGATCAGCCCGTAAAAGCGCATCGCCGCGCGGAAAGGTTCGGCCAGTTGCTGGGCGAGCGGATTGAACGCCCCGGCGCCGCTTTGTGCAACATTGCGCGCTTCGGCAAGGATCGCACCGCGCTCCATGTCCATTTGCGGCAAGCCTTGCGCGGCGGGCGAGGCAAGCACCTGTTGCAGCACCAACCCATTTGAAATGTTCGACCAGATCAGCGCGAATAGCAGCGCCGGAACGAGCGCCCACAAGGCCACATACCAGCCATGATAGATAGGCAGAGAATGAAGCCCCCCGCGCGTGCCTTGGGCCGCGGCCGTGCGGCCAAACAACGACGCCCGCGCGCGCCCGGCGATCCAGGCGATCAGCGCGAGCGCTGCAACCATCAACAGGAGAATGGCGGGTGACACGTTGTAATCCCTGACCTTGGCGACAAGCGATGGTTAAAACCGGGCAGCACGCAAAGCCTGCCGCCCGGTTCTGGGTTTCTTACTTAAGGTCGGCGCCGTCCATGACCTTCATCGACGAAACGATCTCGGCATTTTTGGCGCGCACATCATCGGGCGCAACAACCATGCCCTGCTTTTTCAGATAGCCGTCCGGACCCCAGGCCTTCGCATATTCAGCCGCGAATTCCTTAAGGCCCTTGATAGCATTAAGGTGCGCCGTTTTAACGTAGATATAGAGCGGGCGGGCACCCGGATATTTGAAGCTTGCAACGCTGTCATAAGTCGGTGCGACACCATCAAGCGGGACGCCCTTGATCTTGTCACCATTGGCTTCGAGGAAGGAGAAACCGAACACGCCGATCGCTTTGGGATTGGCGGCAATCTTCTGCACGATCAGATTGTCGTTTTCACCCGAATCCACATAGGCACCATCGTTGCGCACTTCGGTGCAGATGGCTTTATGCTTGTCCTTGTCACTATCCTTGAGCGCCTTGGTGGCAGCGTCGGTGTCGCAGCCCTTGGTCAGGATCAACTCCGCGAGCGCATCGCGGGTGCCCGAGGTCGAGGGCGGGCCATAAACAAGGATCGGCTCGTTCGGCAGCGACGGATTGACGTCGCTCCAATTCTTAGCCGTGTTGGGCTTGCCGAACGGGTTGGCGGCCAGCGCCTTGTAAATATCGGTCACCGAAAGCTTCATGTTCGGGCCGCCATTGGCTTCAGCGAAGGCAATGCCATCAAGGCCGACCTGGATTTCAACGATGTCCTTGACGCCATTCTTCTGGCAATCTTCAAATTCGGACTTTTTGATGCGACGCGATGCGTTGGCGATGTCCGGGTGCGCGACGCCGACGCCAGCGCAGAACAGCTTCAGGCCGGCGCCCGTGCCGTTGGCTTCGATGATCGCCGACTTGATCGACGGGTCTGCCTTGGCGAGCGCTTCTGCGACAGCCTTGGAGAACGGATAAACAGTCGACGAGCCGACAGCGCGGATCTGGTCACGCGATGCGGTCGAACCACCGCCGCCGCTGCCACAGGCAGCAAGCGAAACAGACGCGACGAGCGCGATTGAAAGAGGCTTGGCAAAACGAATCATCTTGGGACTCCTGTTGGGTCGCATGCTGCGATAATCGCGCCATGATAGGTTTTTATGACAGTTCAGTGACACTATTGTCATAATTTGTTTCAGCAACACTTTCGACCGCGCGGGGGAAGCGCACCGACACGGTCGTACCCTCGCCCACTTTGCTCGCAATATCGAGCGTGGCGCGATGCCGTTCGACGATATGCTTGACGATTGCGAGGCCAAGGCCGGTACCGCCCGCAGCCTGACTGCGGCCCGGATCCGTGCGATAAAAGCGACGCGTCAAGTGCGGTAACTGATCGGGATCTATGCCTTGGCCACGATCCTGCACCACAAATATTATATGGCGCGCGTCACTGGAAATCGCCAACGTGACCGGCTCGATGGCACTGCCATATTTAAGGGCATTGTCGACGAGGTTACGGATCAACTGATCAATCTGCGCGTGATCGCCAAGGATCATCGCATGATCGGCGGTAAAGCTGCAACGGATACGTTCACCGCCGTGGATCGCGGCCACATCCTTGGCAATCGCTTGCGCCACGGGCACGAGATCGATCTTTTCCGAAGGGCGTTGATGCTTTTCCGCCTCGATGCGCGAGAGCGACATGAGATCATCGATCAGGGCGCGCATGCGATTGGATTCCCTCAGCATGGTGTCGAGAAACCGGTTGCGGGTCGCCTTGTCCATCGCGCCTTCGTCGTCGCGTAGCGTCTCGCTATAGCCGATGATCGAGGCGAGCGGCGTACGCAGTTCGTGGCTTGCATTAGCAACGAAATCGGTATGCGCCCGCGATACATCACCTTCGCGCGAACGGTCGGTCAATTGTACCAGCCGATAGCGATCATCAATCTGATGAAGCTGCATTTCAAACCGGCTGCGTGGACTGGTCAGGCCTTCGATGGTGATCATTTTGGCCGCATCCGGCTGGTCGCTGTTGATGAGGCCAACCGCTGCCGGATGCCGGAGGGCAACGCGCACGTCTTGCCCGACAATATGTCCGCCCAATGCCTCGCGCGCGGCCCGGTTTGCCGAGCTGATCCGTCCGCGATCAATCAGGAGAAGCGGCGCATCGACCGGATCGAGGAAAGCGGCGAGAAGCGCATCCTGGTCAAGCATCCTGCGGTCGGACGCAGCCTCTTCAGGTGCCGCTGGCCTAACCAGCCACAAGCTGCCACACCATAAAGCCAGCACCGCGAGCGCGAGCCAGATACTCGCCCCAGCGATGATCATTCCGACCGTTGCTGCGACTGCGATAAAGAAAGGCCCTTTGGCCATTATCGAGATCCCCTATAGATCGTCCAACGCCCTTAGCGCGACCCGGTCTTCCTGTCATTGCATTATGACATTTGTGTTACAGGGCAGGACGACCAATAAATTTGCAGGCCAATCGGCGCAAAGTGGGTTGCCTTTTTCCGGGCGGAGGGGGACTAAGGACGCGCGATAAACAGGAGGGCGGGCAGGATTTGCCCGTAACATGGCACAAATGGCACTTTATCTCGGCGTCGATGCCGGCGGCACCGCAAGCAAATCGCGCCTGACCGACGAAAAGGGTCATGTCCTTGGCATCGGCAAGGCCGGGCCGGCCAATACCAATATCGGTATCGAGGAACTCCATGGCCGCCTGATGGATGTGTGCCTGCAAGCGGTCCACGCGGCGGGCCTATCCGATGACAATCTCGGCGATATCCGTTGCGGCATGGGGATTGCCGGGATCACTCGCATGGGGATGCGGAGCCGACTCCAGCAACTTGATTTTCCCTTCGCCAATGTGCAGTTCACAAGCGACGCGATGATCGCCAATCTGGGCGCGCATATGGGCGGCGACGGTGCGATCCTGATCGTCGGCACCGGCAGCGTTGGCCTCATCAAACGCGGTGAGGACAGCTACAGCATCGGCGGCTATGGCTTTCCGATTTCGGATGAAGGCAGCGGGGCGGCGCTCGGCCTCAGTGCGCTGCGCCACGCTTTGCGCGCGATGGACGGGCGCACCAAGCCGACCCCGTTCAGTCAGGCGATCACCAAGCAGTTCGATCATGCCATCCCGCAATTTGTCGCGTGGATGGATGAAGCCGCGCCCGGCGATTATGCCGCCTTTGCGCCGCTGGTCATGGATTATGCCGATGAGGGCGACGAGATTGCGCGCTCCATCGTGCAGGATGCGGCGCTCCATATTGAACGCTTTATCGAGACCATCGTCGCCAAGGGTGCCTCGCGCTGTGTGCTGATGGGCGGACTTGCCGAGCGGATGAAACCGTGGCTGCGCGCACGCACGGTGGCCTTGTTGCAAGAGCCGCTCGGTGATGCTCTCGACGGCGCGCTGATCCTTGCGGGGCGGCCGGTTCCCCTGCCGGATTAAAGAGCGTCGCCGCCGACCCAGACGGCCGCGACTTTACCGCTATCATCAAGATGGACGATATCGGCGCGATAGCCGGTCGCGATCCGACCATAGTCTTTGAGCCCAAGGAAGCGCGCAGGCGTTGCGCTGGCCATTGCGACGGCTTGGTCGAGCGTCACGCCCATCATCGTCACGGCGTTAGTCACCGCGCGCGCCATGTCGAGGTCTGATCCTGCGAGCGTACCGTCTTTTGACCTCAGCGCGCCATCGCGCACGAAAATCTCGGTCTCGCCGAGAGGAAAGCTCTCCATATCCGTCCCGATGGGCGGCATCGCATCGGTGACCAGCATCAGCCGTTCCGGGCCGCATGCGGCATAAGCCGCACGCAGGGAGGCGGGGTGGACATGGTGCCCGTCCACAATCAGCCCGGAGATCACCTCAAGATCAAACGCCGCGCCGACGACCCCGGGCGCGCGGCTTTCAAGCTGGGTCATCGCATTATATAAATGGGTGATGCCGGTGAGGCCTTCTTCTACCGCGCGCGCCATATCCTCATAGCTGGCGAGCGTATGGCCCGCGGCGACGATCACGCCGGCATCGGTCAATTTGCGGATAAAACCAGGCGGCGCGCGTTCGGGGGCGAGGGTCACCAAGGTCTTGCCACGCTCAAGCGAGGCCAGCAGCGCGACAGCGTCATCATCCAGCATCCGGAACCAGCGCTCGTCATGGATGCCATGTTTGCCGGGATTGAGGAACGGGCCTTCAAGGTGGATACCGACCACGCCCGGGACCCCCGCTTCAATCGCTGCATCGACCGCAGCAATCGCCTTGGCCACCACCTCAAGATCATCGCTGATGAGGGTCGGCAGCAGCGCGGTGGTGCCAAATCGCCGGTGGGCAGCGGCAATGGTTCGAACGCCTTCGACCGTCGGTTGATCGTTGAACAATAGGCCCCCGCCGCCATTGACCTGCGTATCGATAAAGCCTGGAACGAGATGCCCGCCAGCGACCTGCACCCGTTCGGCATCGGACGGAATTTGACCAACCGGCACGACATCGACGATATGCGCGCCATCCATCAGCACCGCATGATCCACGCGCCAGTCACCGGCAAGGATAGGCGCCCCGAACAGCGCGGTCATGCTCATCGCGTCTGGGTTACCTTGTTGAGCGAAGGCGGGTGGTCGGGATCAAATCCGCGCGCCACCGCCAACGCATTCACCAGGCGATAGAAGCTCTGGATCATCGCTATCGGCGCGAGCGCCGGATTCAGTGCAGGCACAGGGAGACACATGCGGTCCGCATCCGAGCCTCCCGCCTCGATAATCCGCGCACCCCGCTCGGCAAAACCATCGAGCGCGGCATCAAGGCCCTTTGCCGCCGCATCGCCGGGCGGAAAGACCAGCAGCGGGAAGCCTTGTTTGACCAGCGCCATCGGCCCATGTGCGACCTCGGCCAGACTGAAGGCTTCGGCATGGATGCCGCAAGTTTCCTTGAATTTGAGCGCCGCCTCCTGCGCAATCCCGAGCGTCAGGCCGCGCCCCAGCACGAACAGGCTCTGCGCGTCCCTGAGCGCCGGGACAGCGGGCGACCAGTCATTCGCAAAGGCCTGCTCCAATGCGACCGGAAGCGCCCCGCAATCGGCTTCCAGCGCTCCATCCTCCTGCCAGCGCGCGACCAGCGTGACGATGGCAAAGAGCGAGGCAATATAGCTTTTGGTCGCCGCGACACTGCGTTCAGGCCCGGCATCAAGCGGCACTGCAACATCCGCCATCGTTGCCAGCGGCGAGCTCATATCATTGACCAACGCCACAACCAGCGCACCAGTATCTTTGGCCATCTCTGCCGACATAAGGAGGTCAGGACTTTTCCCCGACTGCGAAATCAGCAGGAACAGCTGCCCCTTCATGTTCAGAAGGGTACGCCCATAGAGCGACACTATCGAGGGCGCGTGCGACAGGGTCGGAATACCGAGCCGGGTTTCGAACAGATATTTGGCGTAGGTCGCGGCATGGTCGGAGCTGCCCCGCGCACAGGTGAAAATCAGATCAGGCTTTAGTGCCCGCAAACGCGCCGCAAGGTCATCGCGCAGAGCTTCGTTGCTCTTGAACTGGCGCGCAACCACGCTCGCGGCTTCACTAGCTTCCTGATGCATCAATGTGTCTGCGGCGATCATTGGTCACCACCCAGCGCCGCAATGGCCTCGCCTAACATCCCTTCATGCGTTTTCAGCAAGGAAGCGGCTCCTTCCGGTGTCTGGCCGAGCGCGATCAGCACCGCGCCCTTGATATTGTCGCCCGACGCCGCAATCGCGCGGATCGCCGCGGCTTCATCGCACCCGGCCAGCCGCTGCACCATGGCTTCTGCGCGCTTTCTGAGTTTGGCGTTGGAGATCAGCATATCGACCATCAGGCCGCGATAAACTTTCCCGAGCCGCAGCATGATGCCGGTGGAGATGGTATTGAGGATGACCTTCTGCGCGGTTCCCGCCTTCATCCGGGTCGAGCCTGCGACAAGCTCGCTACCGGTTTGCGCGAAGATCGGATAGTCCGCGCCCGCCAACAGCGGTGTCTTTGCATTATTAGCGATGCCGATGGTCAGCGCGCCGGCCTCGCGCGATGTTTCGATGATCGCTACCGTGAACGGCGTCCGCCCGCTCGCCGCAACACCGATGACCACATCGGCAGGTCCGATCCCACGTTCGGCCACCAGCGCGCGGGCGGCATCTGCATCATCTTCCGCACCTTCAACGCTGCGGATCAGCGCGCCTTCACCGCCTGCCAGAAAATATAGCAAGCGTTCGTCGGGCCAGTTGAAGGTCGGGCGCAGTTCAACCCCATCCTGCACCGCCAGCCGTCCCGAGGCCCCGGCTCCAGCATAGATTAGGCGGCCACCAGTTTTGAGCCTGTCGGCCGCAGCCTCAACCGCTACAACAATCGCGTCCTGCGCGCGGGCGAGCACAGCTACGGCTGCGGTCTGCTCCTCCAGCATCGCAGCGACCACACGCGCCGTCGGCCAGCTATCGATTTCGGCAAATCTTTGTTCGGGCTTTTCGGTACTCGCCGCCGCCGTTTCACTGTCGATCATGGCCGCAAGCCTGCTCCCTTTTCTGTAAACGGGCGGGAAGCTAACGCGCTCGCGCGCCAATCACAAGGGCCGCTCGCGGTTCGCCGATCAGTTATTGTTACGCGGACATGTACTCAGCCCCAGCAACGAATAAGCCGGGCAAGTACGCAATAGACCGGTTAACAGCGGCACAATTCCGATATAACCCCACACCCCGATCTTGCCCGTCACTGCAAATCCGATCAATATAATCCCGACCAAAATACGCAAAATCCGATCAGCATTTCCAACATTGGTTCTGAACATATATTTTCTCCTGTCCCCGCACATTAGCGTGGGAGACGGGACGCCGCATTGACCAGCATCAACAACAGAATTTGGACCGAGGCCGTAAACCCGTCGATAGTGCGACTGGGGCATCAGAATGGCGAAGATATCGGGAAAAGCGGAAATGGTGGGCGCTAACGGGCTCGAACCGCTGACCCTCTCGGTGTAAACGAGATGCTCTACCAACTGAGCTAAGCGCCCATTTCCTTCGGGAAGCGCGCCTTTGCCAGAAGCCGATGCGCTTGACAAGCCCCAAGCGAGTCTATCGGACCCAACCGTCGGCGCTTGTCAAAAAATAGTCCCGCTCTGCGCTTTTACGGCAGAAAAATAGCGTATCATCCCGTCCGCTGCCTCGTCCGAGAGGCCGATGAAGACACGACGCCCATCTTGCGGATCGGCATGTCGCACAAACAGACCCGCCTCTGTCATCGTGCGAATCCAGCGAAGAGCCGTGGTCGCCGGTACCGCCGCTGCAATACACAGGCTCGAAACCGACACCGAATCACCCGCTAGACGTGCCGCAATGAGATCAAGGAGCATGTCCCACGCAGGATCAGCGAAAATTTCAGACGGGAAAAAATGATCGCGCATGCGGCGCACCCGGATAAGATTGCGCACATCAGCCACAGATATCGTGCCATTCTGATCATTGCCGGCACACAAGGGATCAACAAATGGCGGCTCGGCAGCATAGCCCGTCGATGGCGAGCGAACCTGATTACCGGAACCGGAAGCATCGCGTTCGGGCAATTGGATGCGGTTGCCGGAAAGATCAGCGAGCAACCGCGCAATCCGATTAACCTCTTCGGTCAACTTCTGGATTTGCACCGGATCGGGCTCTCCCCCAATGTCATTCAGTCGATACCGAGGCTGGCTTGCCATGATCGCGGCAGAAGCAATGCGCTCGGCTTCGCTGGGATTGGACAGGAATACCGTAGAAGGCGTGTAAAGCGCGCCATAGCCCTGTTCCAATGCATCCCCGGATGCTGACCAGACAAGTTGAATATCCCCCCGTCGCACCATCATCTGCAAACGCGCCAGTAAACCATCCGGAACGGGCATATCGCCGACTTCAACCCATATCAGATCGATTGCAATCAAGCAGTCGAGCCGGTCCGCCGCATTATCGGGCGCGACAACCTCGAGCAGTTGAACCTGGTGCGTCTCGAGCAAACGGTACCAAGCCCCGGTGGTAAGGTCGTCATGTGCAATTACGAACGCCCGCAATGCATTCGCATATTGAAAATCAAGCGCGTCCTGTTCGTGCGATCCGAAATCACCGCTGCTCACCATTTTGCCAATATCGCCCCAATCGCGATCATGCCCCGTTTTCTTTGCCCGTTGATCCATCACCCTCACCTTCGGTCCGTCCCGTTACGATTTACGACCAATGCGGATGAAACCGAAAAGCCGCTGTATCCATTTCGGAGGCAATCGCGCCGAAACGCACCTTTTTGACGTTGGTTGAGCCGGTTTCAGGTCCGCAATGCTAAAGATAGGACTGTCAAATGCAAGACTTTGAACGGGGTTTTCATATTTAATCCGAAATGGAGTCTTTTTCTGATCAAGGGTAATCAGCGCTACCTGATGACTATCCGGAAATCGCCCTTTGTGCGCCAGTCCAAGCCGGGAGTTGGCAAGTTTGTCTTTGCCGAATAAGGCAGGCGCATATGGAAGCCTATGTCATCAAATATAAGTTGCGGAGGCTGATGAGCCGGCTCTGGTATTGGGTACGCCAGATCCTATTAATTGGGTTGCTGCTTGGTGCGTTACTGCTCGCTTGGCAATGGCAGGATCGCACGGTCGAGCGGATCACCTCGAAGGAAGGCGACGTGGTTCATGTGCTCGATGGCGACAGTGTCACGATTGGGCAAGGCCAGGCGCTGCGTACCATCCGCATTCAGGGAATTGATGCGCCCGAATATCGCCAGACGTGCCGCGATGAACGCGGTATGGAATGGCTTTGCGGCAAAGAGGCGCGCAATGCCCTGGAGTCCATTGTTAAAGCTGGCGGGTTGGAATGCGCGGTCGCTGCAACGGATCGCTATCATCGCACGATCGGTACATGTTCGGTGCGTGGCGTACCCGATATCGGTCGCGAGATGGTGCGGCGCGGCATGGCGGTTTCGGGTGCGGAGGTTACAGCCAGCCGCTTCAATGATGGCGGGCCTTACCTCAATGAAGAAGCCGAAGCGGAAGAGGCCAAGCGCGGTTTATGGCGCGGGCATTTCCAGCGACCTGCCGATTGGCGTGCGACAGTAAAAGATGCAACGACAAGCGCAGCCAATGCAGCCAATGCAGCCAACGACCTTTGATTTCCTAAAATCGTTGCGGTGACGGCGCGTTTGATTACCATATGGATCAATCGAATCCACAAGGGGGATCAAATCATGCGTATAATATCGCTTGCCGTGCTGCTCGCCGCATTCGCGCTTCCGGTCGCTGCACAGGCACAAACGTGCACCACTAGCTTCACCAAAAAGGGCAACCCGTTGACCGGGCTGAAATTTTCCGCGCAACATCTGGTCAATGACATAACCCCGCAAGCGGCGCTCCAGCAGTTGCGCGGTATTGCGACGAGCAAGGGCTATCAGGTCATCTCTGACGAATCGGCGGACGGCAGTCTTCTCCTGGAACAGCCGAGTTCCGGTAAAACCCGCACCATCCAGTTGCTCTTCACCGCCCAGCCCCAAGGTAAAGCGGCGTTGATGCAGGTCGATGTCAAGCTGAGCGGTGGCATGTTCGCAGGCGAAGAAGGCTCAAGAACGGAACTTTGCGGCCTGTTCGCGGGCGTCGTCGGCGGCAAGGCAGGGCTTGCTGCAGCCAAAAAGGGCGGCACCGCAACCAATGTCGCATCGGTCGTGGAAATGGATGTGCTGACGCTGTCGCAACAGATTTCCGCCGAGGCTGAAAATAACAGCGCGATCATCAACACCCGTTATCGTGGTCGTCCCTTCATCCTCAAAGGCACGGTTGATTATATCCGGCCGGACAGCGGAACCTACCGCGTCGCGTTCAAAATTCCCCGCTCGACCACCGAGCTTCCGGTCTATGTCGGCAAGCACCGCAACCTCATCCAGATGGGTTGCATGATGGCCCGAGGGCAACAGGGCTATGCGCTGACCTTGAAACCGGGCAGCCGGGTCAAGTTCTCCGGAACAGTCCTTGATTATAGCGACCGCGTCGATGTGATGTGGTTCGGAGACTGCCGCCCGGTGAAATAAGAGCGGGCGAAGCTTCTTCTACCGCCCAATGAATAGCTATGCAGCCGCCCAGCCGTGGCCGATTGCGCTTGCAATGGGTCACGGCTTGCGGCCTTATCGCGCCCGACAATGATATATGAGGGAGAGCGATAATGGCAGGCGGAGCGCCCGTGCTGGACAAGGCAACGGCAGGCAGCATGGATAAACCGACGCGCAGTTTTGCCGAACTGTGGAATATCAGCTTCGGCTTCTTCGGCATCCAGATCGCCTTCGCGCTACAAAATTCCAACGTCAGCCGGATTTTTCAGACATTGGGGGCGGACGTAGAATCGCTGCCCTTATTGTGGATCGCAGGCCCGGTTACCGGCCTCCTCGTCCAGCCGCTGATTGGCCATTATAGTGATCGGACCTGGGGCAAGTTCGGGCGGCGGCGGCCTTATTTTCTGGCCGGTGCCATTTTGGCGGCGCTCGCCTTGTTCGGATTTCCACATGCGCATCTGTTGCTGGTCGCGGCGATCTTTCTCTGGATGCTCGATGCCTCGCTCAATATCTCGATGGAGCCGTTCCGCGCCTTTGTCGGCGATATGGTCAACCGCCAGCAGCGCGCATCGGGCTATGCCTTCCAGACCGCGTTCATTGGAGCCGGGGCCGTCATCGGTTCGCTCGCGCCTTATGTGCTGTCGCATTATGGCGTCGCCAACACCGCGCCCAAGGGGGTGATCCCCGATGCGGTTCGCTACAGCTTCTACATTGGCGCGGTTGCGATATTGTTGGCCGTGTTATGGACCGTGTTGAGCACCAAGGAATATTCGCCCGAGGAACTGCGCGCCTTTGATGGCGAACCGGAACTGCGTCACGAGCCGCCCCCGCTGGTTGCCCCGAACAAGGGCGCGTTATGGGCGGGCGCGGGCGCGATCATATTAGCGCTGGTTTATGCCATGGGACTCGACAAGCAGCTTTATATTCTGGGCGGCGGGCTGGCGCTGTTCGGGATCGCGCAGATCATCAACCGCATGATGGTGCGCGAAGGTGCCCGCGATGGCAATGTGCTAAGCCATATCTTCTCGGACCTCGCGCAAATGCCAACCCAGATGAAGCGGCTCGCGGTCGCGCAGTTTTTCAGCTGGTTTGCGCTTTTCATCATGTGGATCAACACAACCCCTGTGGTCACCCAATATGTTTACGGCACGACCGATCCGACCAGCCAAGCCTTCGGCACGGGCTCAGACTGGGTCGGGGTGCTGTTTTCCATCTACAATGGGGTTGCCGCGATAGCCGCGTTCATGTTGCCATCGCTGGCGAGGCGCTTGGGCGCGTCCAAGACACATATGATCGGTTTGCTGGCAGGCGCGTTGGGCTTCCTCGGGCTGTTTCTCATCCGCGATGCGAATATGCTGGTATTGCCGATGATCGGCATCGGTATCGCTTGGGCGTCGATCCTGACCATGCCCTATGTCATCCTGTCGAACACGCTGCCGCAGGACAAACTCGGCATTTATATGGGGATTTTCAATTTCTTCATCGTGCTGCCGCAACTCATCGTTGCGACGATCATGGGCGGCGTGATGAAGAGTTTCTTCCCCGGCCAGCCGATCTGGACCATGTTGATTGCCGCCGCCGTGATGGTCGCGGGCGCAGTTTCAATGCTGTGGGTAAAGGAAGACAGTGCGGCTTAAACGCCGCGCCACATCCACACGTCGCCTTGCATATCGCGGGTCACCCGGCCTGCATCCTCAAGCCAGCGCAGATGCGCAAGCGCTTCGCCGGTTGCAAGGCCGCGATGGCGGTCGCCGATCTCGCGGTTGAACAATTTGGGGAAGCAATCGACCGTGCTGCGCGGCGCTTCTGCGCACCATAGCGCCAGCGCCTCAAGCCGTTCCATATGCTCTGAGCGGATCGCATCAAGGCGCGCATGCGCCCCGCGGAACGGCTCGCCATGGGCTGGCAACACCAGCACATCTTCGGGAAGCGCGGCGCGCAGCTTGTCAATCGAGGCAATCCAGTCGGCAAGCGGATTGGCCATCGGTTCGTTCGCCTGAACCGACACATTCGAACTGATGCGCGGCAGCAACTGGTCCCCGGCAATCAGCACATTGGCCGCGCGATTATAGAGACACGCATGTTCCGGGCTGTGGCCGTTGCCCACAATCACTTCCCATTCGGTTGCACCGATGCGGAGGTGGTCACCATCGCGCAGGCGACGATAATTATGAGGAAAGCGGTGGACATAGCGGCGCATCCAGCCCCAGCCATCCTTGCGGCTGGTTTCGATCTGCTCTTCGGTCCAGCCGGTCGCGCGGCGCAGCGCCGAGACCGCTTCGGGCACCTCGTCCTGCGCATCGGCCATGCCATATTGCGCCGTCAGCCATTCGGTCCGGGTCATGTGGAGCATGCCACCGTCGCGCTCGCATAACCAGCCGACGAGACCAATATGGTCCGGGTGGAGATGGGTTGCGATCACGGTGGGCAGCGTCTTGCCCGCAAGCGGTCCATCGAACAGCGCGGTCCAAGCATCGCGGCACTCGGCGATACGCATCCCGCTATCGACGGTTGCAATCGCATTGTCGCCCGCATCGATCACCCAGCAATTAATGTGATCGAGCCCGCCCGGCATCGGGATACGCACCCAGTAAACGCCATCGGCGACGGGCGTCATCTCGCCCAGACCGGGCGCGTGATCGCCCCATGGATAGGTCAGCCCGCGATGGCTGGTCGCCGTAAAGCTGTCGTCCTGCGTCAACGAGGCATCGGGCGAGGACGACATTGAGCCTTATCCTTCGAAGTCGCGTTCGGCAGCCGCAAGCGCTTCGTCTGCGGCCTTATGCGCGGCTTCGCGTTCCGCACGCAATTCCTCGATCAAGGCTTCACGGTCACCAGCAAGGCGTGCGTCGGTGGGGGCTTCGAGCCCTGCCTTCTTGGCGGCCTTGGCAACCACCGCGTCAAGCTCGCGCTGCGAGGTGAGGCCGAGCGTCACCGGATCCTTGGGAACGATGTTGGCGATGTTCCAGTGGCTGCGCTCGCGGATCGCCGTAATCGTGTTGCGCGTCGTGCCAATCAGCTTGCCGATCGCGCCATCCGAAATTTCGGGGTGGTTGCGGATCAACCAGGCGATGCCATCGGGCTTGTCCTGACGTTTGGACACCGGCGTATAGCGCGGACCTTTGGTGCGGCGGACCTGTTCCGGACCCTTCGACATTTTGAGCCGATAATCGGGGTCATTCTGACCCTTTTCGATTTCTTCCATGGTCAACTCGTGCGCGCGGACCGGATCGCGACCGGTATGCTTGGTACCAGCGGTTTCGTCTGCAATCGCCTGCACTTCGAGGATATGCAGGCCGCAAAATTCGGCGATCTGTTCAAAAGTCAGCGCGGTATTGTCGACCAGCCAGGTTGCGGTCGCATGCGGCATGAGCGGTTGAGACATGGTCTCTTCTCCGTAAAAATCAAAATAAAAGGGCCGCCCCCACGCGGGAGCGGCCTGTTCCGACGATCTCTGTAACGCGGCTTTGACGCTTAGGCAAGAGAAAGGCTGGGCACCGGCGCGAGCGCGGACATAAATTGCTCCGCGCTGCGACGCCAGCTGAAGCCCTGCGCATGGGCGATGCACGCGTCCGCATCGCATAAGAGAGCCTGTTTGATCGCCATCGCCAGATCCGGGTTGAGCGCGCCGCTTTTTGGTGTGACGATATCAATCGGCCCGGTCACCGGGAACGCAGCAATCGGAACGCCGCTTGCCAGTGCTTCGATCATCACCAGGCCGAACGTATCGGTCAGGCTGGGGAACACGAACACGTCCGCGCTGCGATACGCCGCCGCAAGCTCTTCGCCCACGAGTTTGCCGAGGAACCGGACGGTCGGGTAGCGACGCTTGAGATCGGCAAGGGCTGGGCCTTCGCCGACGATCACCTTGGTTCCGGACGTATTGAGCGCAAGGAAAGCTTCGATATTTTTTTCCACCGCGACGCGCCCGACATAGAGTTGGATCGGGCCTGCCAAGTCCTGCATCCCGGGATGGCGCGGACCATCGGGACGGAATAGCCCAAGGTCAACGCCCCGCCCCCAATGCGCGAGTTGGGTGATACCCTGCGCCGCGAGTTCTTCCCTGATCTGCGGAGTCGATGCCAAAACCGCGCTCGCGGGCGCGTGAAACCAGCGGATGTACGGCCAGATCGCTGCGGCAGGCAAGCCGGTGCGCTTGGCGACATAATCGGGAAATTGCGTATGATAGGCGGTCGTAAAGGGTACACCGCGGTCAAGACACCAGCGCCGCGCGGCAAGACAGAGCGGCCCTTCGGTCGACAGATGGATCGCATCGGGCGCGAAGCAGGCAATCCGTTCGCCGACGGTCTTGGCGCGCGTCATCGCCAGGCGGATTTCGGGATAGGTCGGACATGGGACCGAACGATATTGATCGGGCGTGATGAAGCCGACCTGACGGCCCATCTGTTCCAGCTCACGCGCCACCGATTGCAACGTGCGGACCACGCCATTGACCTGCGGCTCCCAAGCGTCGGAAATGATGAGTATACGCATCAGGCCGCAATCGCTTCAGGCGGCTCGAGGCTGTTCACGACAATGACCGGAGCGGCTTTGCGCTGCGCCATTTCGTCGAGCCAATGGAGAATTTCCATCCGCCCGTCATCATGTTCGACCAGCGCGGTGCAGCCTTCGACCCAATCGCCATCATTATAATAAGCGATGCCGGCAATATCGCGCATCTCGGCGGTATGGATATGGCCGCAGACCACGCCATCAACCCCGCGCTGCCCGGCCGCCTTGGCGACCAGCTCTTCAAACCGGCCAATGAATTCGACCGCATTTTTGACCTTATGTTTGGCGATCTTTGAAAGCGACCAATAGGGCAGCCCCATACGCCGGCGGACCGCGTTCACCGCAACATTAATCCGCATCAGCGCGGTGTAGGCGGCATCGCCGACAAAGGCGAGCCAGCGATGCGCGAGCATCACCGCGTCAAATTCATCGCCGTGAAGCACCAGCAGTTCGCGCCCATCCGCCGTGCGATGGATCGCATGGCGGCGGATTTCCACACCGCCGAAATCCATCCCGCAAAAGGGTCGGATCATTTCGTCATGGTTGCCGGGAATGTAGATGACCCGTTCGCCGCGCTTCGCCCGCTTCAGGATGCGCCAGACCACGTCATTGTGCGACGCGGGCCAATAATGCCGCTTCTTGAGCCGCCAGCCATCAATAATGTCGCCGGTGAGATAGAGCGTGTCGCAATCAACATGGTCGAGAAAGTCGATCAGCATTTCAGCATTACAGCCGCGCGTGCCGAGGTGGATGTCGGAAATCCATACGCTGCGATAGCGTCGCCGTTCGCCATGATGCTGTTCCGGAATGGATAGCGCCGGGGCGTCAAGTCCGTCCGGACCGGCCACGCCCCCGATCTGGTCAAAGGACAGGCGAAAGAGATTATCCATAAAACCCCCGAAATCTTGGCCTTCGAGCGGGCTATGGCAGGAAAATGTTACAGTTTGAGTTTGGAAATATGACCGCTTTTTTACACCTCTCCGTCGCAAAGCTATTGTGCAGCGCAGCATTATGTGAAACTATCCATCCATGCTCGGCAAGGTTCGGCCACGCGACCGCACCACCCGGCCATGCAGGCGGAACGTGATCAAGCAATAATGAAAAGGGGTTACCCATGCGTTCCATCTCTTATCTCCTTCTGTCCGTGGCCCCGTTTTTGTGCGCCGCGCCCGCTATCGCGCAGGACCAGACCGACCCGCCTCCCCCCGTCACCATTTCCGGCAGCGCGACGATCGCATCCGACTACCGCTTCCGCGGCATTTCCCAGACGGATAAAGATTTTGCGGTTCAGGGCGGGATCAGCGTTTCGCATCAATCGGGCATTTATGCGGGCGTTTGGGGTTCTTCGATCGACGATTATGTCGCGGCCGGGTCGGATCAGGAAATCGACCTCAACGCCGGGTTCAAAAAGACATTCGGCGGCACCACGCTCGATGTCGGCGCGACCTATTATTATTACCCCGGCGCCGAGAAGGTGATCCCCGGCTATAATAGCGATTTTGTCGAAACCTATGTTGCGTTGTCGCACACGCTGGGTCCGGCTACCGCCAAAGCCACCGTCGCTTACGCGCCCAAACAGAGCGCGCTTTCGGTCGGAGCGGGCAAGGAAGATAATCTCTATCTTGCGGGCGACCTGTCGGCTGGTATTCCGACTACGCCCGTCACCGTGTCCGCGCATCTCGGCCACAGCTTTGGCCCGTCCTATCTCACCATCGGCAAGGGCTATACCGACTGGAGCGTCGGCGCGTCCTATGTGTGGAAAAATCTCAGCGTCGGTGTGACTTATGTCGATACCAACAAGTCGCTTTATAGCTATTCCGGCAAGAATATTTCCAAAGCGGGCCTGATTGGTACCGTCGGGGTCAGCTTCTGATCAGCCGAAGGTGCCGGTATTCAATGCTGCAGCAAAACGCGTGAAGGCGAAAAGTTGCAGCATTGAAAAGCCTGCCAGCAGCGCATAGCGTTGCTGGCGCAGCGCCAGCCACAGAACGAGCAAGCCGAGAAGCAGGCTGGCGCCTTTGTACAGCGTGGCATTGGGTCCGGCATTGCTGCCTGCGGGCGCGATTACCATCGCCAGCGTGATGGTAAGATTGACCCCGACGAACA
The DNA here is from genome assembly GCA_023458055.1 of Pseudomonadota bacterium. Classification (GTDB taxonomy): domain Bacteria; phylum Pseudomonadota; class Alphaproteobacteria; order Sphingomonadales; family Sphingomonadaceae; genus JAFAFE01. Next base: position 40,529 of record JAEXAW010000078.1, on the reverse strand, counting down.
GGAGGATCGCAAACCATTTGAGGATCGTATCCCGGCTCACGCGGCACCCTCCGTGGTGAGGATGATCTTGCCGACATGCGCGCTCGATTCCATACGGGCATGCGCTTCGGCGGCTTGGTCGAGGGGGTAGATGCTGTCGATGACGGGGCGCAACTCGCCCGCTTCAACATGCGGCCACACCGTCGCGTTGATTTCATCGGCGACCATGCCTTTGAACGCGACCGGACGGGCGCGTAGCGTTGATCCGGTGAGCGTGAGCCGCCGCCGCATGATATCGACCAGGCTGACCTCGGTCACCAGCCCCCGCTGAACCGCAATCGTGACATGGCGACCATCATCGGCAAGGCAGGCAAGATTGCGCGGCACATAATCGCCGCCAATCATATCCAGCACCACCTGACAGCCCTTGCCTTCGGTGAGCCTGCCCACTTCCGCCACAAAATCCTGCGTCTGGTAATTGATTGCATGGGCAGCGCCCAGTTCAAGAGCCCGCGCGCATTTTTCATCCGATCCACAGGTGACGATCACCACCAAGCCAAACAGCTTGCCGAGCGCAATCGTCATCGTGCCGATGCCGCTGGTGCCGCCATGCACCAACACCGTGTCGCCTTCGACCGCATAGGCACGCTCGAACATATTGGTCCACACGGTGAACAAGGTTTCAGGCAAGGCCGCCGCTTCGACCATGCTCAGCGCCGATGGTACGGGCAGGCATTGAACCGCCGGCGCAGTGCAATATTGTGCATAGCCGCCGCCGGTCACCAGCGCGCACATCTTTTGCCCCAACAAGGTGTCAGGGACGCCGGGGCCGATTGCCACCACCTCCCCGGCGATTTCAAGGCCCGGTAGCGGCGATGCGCCCGGCGGCGCAGGATAAAGTCCGCGCCGTTGCATTATGTCCGGCCGGTTGACGCCCGCCGCTGCGACCTTGATCAGAACCTCGCTATCTTGCGGAACGGGGACGGGCATATCGACGGGCACGAGTACCTCCGGTCCGCCCGGCTCGCTGATCCCAATCGCGCGCATTGTCTGCGGTATCGCCATACCTTCCCCTCTCCATTTTATCTTTTGGTTGTATCTTTTGGTTATCTTAACCATGTTCGTGCCCGCGCCTTATTGACAGTGCAGGCCAACGGGTCAACATTGTCCTTATGGACTTTGACGAGAATTTGCCGCGCCGTAAGGGCGATCTGGCGTCGGGACTCCCGCACGAAGACCTTGATCCGCTGTCGATTGACGAATTGCACGCACGCATCGAAATCCTGAAAGCGGAGATTAGCCGCGCCGAAGCCCGCATCGCTTTTGCCGCCAGCCACAAGGCTTCCGCCGATGCGTTGTTCAAAAAAGGCGACTGACGAGATGCCGCGCCCCGACCTTAATCAACATCGGCGATGGCGCCCCCTTGATCACAGCCACGTCAATTACGACATAGAGATGGACGCCGGATAGCCGATATTTCGAGGGCCATCCGGCAAATGGAGTAGAATATATATGCCGTCCTTTTCGGAAAGCCTCGATAAAACCTTGCATAACGCGCTGCAATTCGCGTCCAGCCGTCGCCATGAATATGCGACGCTGGAACATTTGCTGCTTGCGCTGATCGACGATGATGACGCCGCCGAAGTGATGCAGGCGTGCGGGGTCGAACTTGATGAACTGCGCGATACCGTGACCCATTATCTCGATACCGAACTTGATTCGATGCGGGTCGCCGGCAACGAAGACCCGATGCCCGGCCTTGGTCTCCAGCGCGTCGTTCAGCGCGCGATCCTTCACGTGCAATCGTCCGGCCGCGATGAAGTGACCGGGGCCAATGTGCTGGTCGCCCTGTTCAGTGAGAAGGAAAGCCATGCGGTCTATTTCCTCCAGCAGCAGGATATGAGCCGCCTTGATGCCGTGAGCTATCTCTCGCACGGCGTCGGTAAGGGCGCGATCAACCCGCAAGCCTCGGACGAGGAAGCCTCAAGCGAAAATCCCGAACCCAAGGGTGAAGGCAAATCCAAGAAGGAATCCGCGCTCGACCTCTACACCGTCAACCTCAATGAAAAGGCGGCGAACGGCAAGGTTGATCCGCTGATCGGTCGTTCGGCTGAAGTTGATCGCACCGTGCAGATCCTCTGCCGCCGTTCCAAGAACAACCCGCTCTATGTCGGCGATCCCGGCGTAGGGAAAACCGCGATTGCGGAAGGCCTCGCACGCAAGATCATCGAAGGCGATGTGCCCGAAGTGCTGAAACCGGCGGTCATCTATTCGCTCGATATGGGCGCGCTGCTCGCGGGCACCCGCTATCGCGGCGATTTTGAAGAACGGTTGAAAGCGGTCGTCAACGAGCTTGAAAAAATGCCCGATGCGATCCTGTTCATCGATGAAATTCACACCGTCATTGGTGCGGGCGCGACCTCGGGCGGGGCGATGGATGCCTCGAACCTGTTGAAGCCCGCGCTTTCGGGTGGCACCATCCGCTGCATCGGTTCGACCACTTACAAGGAGTTCCGCAATCATTTCGAAAAGGATCGCGCACTGCTGCGTCGTTTCCAGAAGATCGACGTGATCGAGCCGAATATCGAAGACAGTATCCGCATCATCAAGGGCCTGCGTTCGGCCTTTGAAGCGCATCACAACGTCAAATATACGCCCGACGCGATCAAGGCGGCGGTCGAGCTGTCTTCGCGCTACATCAACGATCGCAAGCTTCCCGACAAGGCGATTGACGTGATCGACGAGGTCGGCGCAATGCAGATGCTGGTGCCGCCTTCGCGCCGCAAGAAAACGATCACCCCGAAGGAGATCGAACAGGTGATCGCGACCATGGCGCGCATCCCGCCCAAAACCGTATCGAGCGACGACAAGGCAGTGCTTGAACATCTCGAGCGCGACCTGAAGCGCGTCGTGTTCGGACAGAATGCGGCCATCGAAAAGCTCGCCAGCGCGATCAAGCTTTCCCGTGCGGGCCTGCGCGATCCGGACAAGCCGATTGGCAACTATCTCTTCTCCGGCCCTACCGGCGTCGGCAAGACCGAGGTCGCAAAGCAGCTCGCCTCAATCCTCGGCATCCCGATGCAGCGCTTCGACATGTCGGAATATATGGAACGCCATTCGGTGAGCCGCCTGATCGGCGCGCCTCCGGGCTATGTCGGCTATGATCAGGGCGGGCTTTTGACCGATGCCGTCGACCAGAACCCGCACGCGGTGCTGTTGCTCGACGAAATCGAAAAGGCGCATCCCGACCTCTTCAACATCCTGTTGCAGGTGATGGATAATGGCAAGCTCACCGACCATCACGGCAAGACGGTGGATTTCCGCAATGTCATCCTCATCATGACGACTAATGCGGGCGCGTCCGACATGGCGCGCGAAAGCATCGGCTTCGGCACGATGAGCCGCGAGGATGTACAGGAAGATGCGGTGAAGAAACTCTTCACGCCGGAATTCCGCAACCGCCTCGATGCAATCGTACCGTTCGGCTATCTGCCGCCCGAAGTCGTCGCGCGCGTGGTCGACAAGTTCATCCTGCAACTGGAATTGCAGCTGGCCGACCGCAACGTCCACATCAAGCTTGATGATGACGCCCGCGAATGGCTCACCGACAAGGGCTATGACAAACTCTATGGTGCGCGCCCGATGGGTCGCCTCATCCAGGAGAAGATCAAGCAGCCGCTGGCGGAAGAACTGCTGTTCGGCAAGCTGGTCAATGGCGGCGAGGTGCGCGTCTTCCTCAAGGATGGCGAGAATGGCAAGGAGTTGGCGTTCGAAATGACCGCCGCTCCGCCCAAGCCGGTGGCACCTAAGAAGACCGCCAAGAAGGATAAGTCGGGCGATGCGGAAGCGTCGAACCCGGAAACGGCGGACTAAAACCAGCACCTGACGGCTGGTTACCGAAATAAAATAAAGGGCGGCGCTTCCCGATGGAGCCGCCGCCCTTCTTTATGGCGTTTAAGCCGTAAACTTAGCGCTTGCGCAGCACGTAAACGGTCGCATCAGCGCCGGTGTAAGGCTTGCCGGTTGCGTCGAGAACATGCGCACCGCCTTCCGCAATCTGCACCTGTGCGTTACCGCCGGCCGCATCAAGAATGACGGTCTTGCCATCGACGCCCCAGCCGATCTTGCCGGTAACCTTCTTGGCAGCCGAGCCGGCAGCGCCCGCAGCAACGGTGGTCAGTTCATAGCTACCATCTTCCTTGAGCGTGAGGGTCGCATCGGCAGCCTTGCCATCCGCGCCCGGCATCTTACCGACATAACGGCCCGACCAGGCAGCGACGGTCGGCGTGCCAGTGGCAGCCGGCGTTGCAACCGGACCGGTGGCATTTTCATTGGCCGGAACCGTGGTGGTCGTCGTGTCAACCGGCGCTTCAGCCTTTTTGCCGCAAGCGGTAAGAGCAAGCGCGGCAACGACCGGAAGAATAAGCATACGCATAAGTTGGGAACTCCCTTAAACTGTGAGGCCGCAAGGGTTCCCCGAACGGAAAAGACCCTGACGGTTGCGCGCCTTATATCTTGCTCGATTGCGCTATCATAGCGGAAAGCGGCCTGTGATGAATTTTTACGATTTCGCCCGTGGGTTACCGAAACTCGACCAGATCCCAGAGATTACCGTAAAGATCGGCAAATACCGCAACCCGGCCATAGGGTTGATCCACCGGCGGTCGCACCCACCGCACTCCGGCGGCGCTGTAAGCCGCAAAGTCCCGCGCAAAATCATCGGTTGCGAGGAACAGGAACACGCGGCCACCCGCCTGATCGCCGATAAAGGCTTCCTGTTCCGGCGTTGCCGCGCGGGCGAGGAGAATATTGGTCGCATCCACTGCCGCGCCCGGTGGCCGAACCACCACCCATCGCTTGTTCTGCTCGGGCTGCGGCGTATCCTCGACCAAGGTGAAACCCAGCTTGCCCACATAGAAGGCGAGTGCTTCGTCATAATCACGAACGACGAGGGCGATGTGAGCAAGACGGGACATTGTATCCGATTATAGCCTGTCACCTTGGTTGCCCAGCCATTAATAAAATCAGGCCGCCCTGCACCGGCTGTCGCCAGCGCTCAACCGCCAGCGACCGTGCACAAAATGGCGGGATGCGCCGACATGGCTTTCGATCAACAGGATTTCCTCCTGCACCCAGCTAACCGGATTAATGGGAAGCGCCGCAAAAGGCCGTATATCATAACCGAGGGTCACATGCGGCTTCGGCTTCGCATAGATTGCCAAGGTGCCAGATGACTGCCGAACCAACGCCTCCCGCACCCTCGCGAAGCCGCGCAATGGTTCTGACGGTTGCAGAAACAGATTTCCCCGTTTTCCTCCGACAATCTCTTCGACTACCAGCCGCATCGGCGTGCAATCAAACCCTTCGAGCATCTCCTTTACCGTTTCAATGAGCGTCGGGTCAGGAACCACCCGTCTACCCAATTCGAGCATAGTGAAATGCAACCGGTCGAGACGAACCCGCTCTCCTCCGTTCCGCAAAACTCCGGTACCACAACCATATAAAGCAGCCGCCACATCGGGCGGCGGCTTGGCCATGAGGTAATAGGCATAGGAACGGGGTGTAAGCTCCATCACCCCGCATAGAACATATAGTGAACATTGTCAAAAGGCCAATGCGCGTACGGGAAGGTTCAGCAGGGGAGATTGGCCCGGTACTTAGGGCCAGGACCCATTAAATCTGCTTCACCGCGCAGACCGCCGCCGAACTGGTGGTCACGCCCAATATTTCGGGATCCTTGAGCGCGCGGACCTTGTGGAGAAATTCGGCCATCGGCATGTCGGTGAGGCGCTTGCCTTTCAACCCTTGCAGCGAGGACAGGCGGCGCAATTGCAACAGCGACAGGCGATCCACCATGCGGTCGGCCATGCAGGCAGAGACTGGTTTGGAGAGGCCCGCGCGGTGGAGGCCGTCGCGCAGCTGCATTTCCGGCGTGGCGCAGGCGGCGAGCGACAGGCTGAGGGCGGCGGCGAGTCCCGCGATCAATAGCTTGTTCATTCGATTCCTCCAGCAACCGGCTCATAGCCCTTGGCCTTAAGGCCTTCGGCTATCTCGGCGGCACACGCCTCGGCATCGGCGCGACTGGTCGAGCGCACGACAAAATTGCCGCCGACGCGTCCTTGCCGATAAAAAGGATAGCTCCCGACCTGGCAGCCGGGATGATGATGTTCGGCGGCCTGCAGCATTTCGGCAATCTCGCTTTCGGGCGCATACGCTCCGAGCGTGACCGACACCAAAGGCGCGCCGCCTTCCAGCTTGCCATCCAGCCCCGCCAGCATCCCCGCCGTAATATGCGGCACCCCCGCCATGATGAACATATTGCCGATGCGGATGCCCGGCGCGCCCGACATCGGATTGGGGATGAGCTCTGCGCCATCCGGCACCCGCGCCATGCGCAAGCGTCCTTCGTTGAGTCCGCCGCGCGTTTCATAATAACGATCGAGCACCGCCCGCGCTTCGGGGTGGATCACCACCGGTACGCCCAATGCCTTGGCAATCGCATCGACCGTAATATCATCATGCGTCGGCCCGATCCCGCCGGTGGTGAACAGATAATCATAGCGGGCGCGCAACGCATTGACCGCCGCGACAATTTCGTCCTCGACGTCCGGCACCACGCGCACCTCGCGCAGGCGAATGCCCTGCACATTGAGCCAGCTTGCAATCTGGCTGATATTCTTGTCCTCGGTGCGCCCCGATAAAATCTCGTCACCAATGATGACGATCCCTGCGGTCCAGATACGGTCTGTTGTCATGCGCGAAGGCTTAGCCCTTTTCTCCCCCCTCGCAAAGTGCGTCCTTTGCCGCTATATGCGTTTCCATGGTTGAATATCAGATTATGACAGACGCAAGCGTGCCGCACCGCGATGGCACCATCAAACTCCACGGCCCCGAAGGCTTTGCCGGCATGCGCAAGGCGGGGCTGCTCGCCGCGCAAATATTGGATGCGCTCGCCGACTTCATCGTGCCGGGGGTAACCACGACCGAGATTGACGACAAGGTGCGCGAGATGACGCTCGCGGGCGGCGGGATTCCCGCAACGCTCGGCTATCGCGGCTATGCGCATAGTTCGTGCACCTCGATCAACAATGTGGTGTGCCACGGTATCCCTAACGACAAGCCCTTGAAGGATGGCGATATCGTCAATGTCGACGTGACCCCCATTGTCGATGGCTGGCATGGCGACACGAACCGCACCTATCTGGTCGGTGATGTGTCGATCAAGGCCAAACGGCTGGTCGAGGCCACTTACGAATGCCTGATGGCCGGCATTGAAGCCGCGCAACCCGGCGCGAGGCTGGGCGATATTGGCGCGGCGATTTACGCTCATGCGTCGAAATATCGCTACGGCGTGGTGCGCGATTTTTGCGGCCATGGCATCGGGCGGTTATTCCATGATGCGCCCGAGGTCGTCCACGCAGCGCGCGCTGGCACGGGGCCGGAACTCAAACCCGGCATGTTCTTCACCATCGAACCGATGATCAATATCGGCAAGGATGGGGTGAAAATCTTGGACGACGGCTGGACGGCGGTGACCCGCGACCGGTCCCTATCGGCGCAGTTTGAGCACAGCATCGGAATTACCGAAACCGGCAACGAGATTTTCACGGCGAGCCCGACGGGACGGAATAAGCCGCCTTATTGAGGGCGTCTTCACCCTCCCTTGCTAGGGAGGGTGGACAGTATGCACTCAATTTAGGCATTCCTGCACCCAACCTGCCTAAAAAATAGGCAAACCCCCTTATCCACACCTCACCGTCCCCGCCTCCCCCCACGATTCACCATTTGGCACGCTTCTGGCATATTGCAGCGCAGCATGAATTGCGCGCTGCCCCTCCCCTTGGGCGGCGCGCCTAAAGGGGAAAACCATGAAAAAGATCGAGGCGATCATCAAGCCGTTCAAACTGGACGAGGTCAAGGAGGCACTCCATGAAGTCGGCGTTTCCGGCATCACCGTGACCGAGGCCAAAGGTTTCGGACGCCAAAAGGGTCATACCGAGCTTTATCGCGGAGCCGAATATGTGGTCGATTTTCTCCCCAAGGTGAAACTCGAAGTCGTGGTCGATGATGACCTCGCCCCGCGCGTGGTCGAGGCCATCGCCCAAGCCGCGCAAACCGGCCGCATCGGCGATGGCAAAATTTTCGTCATTCCGGTCGAGAGCGCACTGCGCATCCGTACCGGGGAACGCGACAGCGACGCGATTTAGCCCCCCAACACCGAAGCCCTGAGCTTGTCGAAGGGCGTCTTTCAGCCTTGCGCGGTCCTTTGACACGTCCTTCGACAGGCTCAGGACTACGGATATAGATCAGACCTAATTTTCCAAACCCAACCAAACCCAAAAAACAAATATTCAGCAGGAAGGCTTAATTCTCATGGCTAAAACCAAACCCGCAGACATCGTCAAGCGCATCAAGGATGAGGAAATCGAATGGGTCGATCTCCGCTTCACCGACCCCAAGGGCAAGTGGCAGCACTTGACCATGGTCGCGAGCCTCATGGACGAAGATATGTTCACCGATGGCCTGATGTTCGATGGCTCGTCGATCGAGGGCTGGAAGGCGATCAACGAATCCGACATGGTGCTGATGCCCGATTTGGAAGCGGTCTATGTCGATCCGTTCAGCGCGACCCCGATGCTGATCGTGATTTGCGATATCGTCGACCCCAGCAGCGGCGAGCTTTACAATCGCGATCCGCGCTCGACCGCCAAGCGCGCCGAAGCCTTCGTGAAATCGACCGGCATTGGCGATACCGTTTATGTCGGCCCGGAAGCTGAATTTTTCATGTTCGACGACGTCCAGTTTTCGACCGGCTATAATCACAGCTTCTACAAGCTCGATGACATCGAACTCCCGACCAATACGGGCCGCGAATATGAAGGCGGCAATATGGGTCACCGGCCGCGCGCCAAGGGCGGATACTTCCCCGTAGCGCCCGTGGACAGCGCCGTCGATATTCGCGGCGAGATGGTCGCGACGATGCTCGAAATGGGCCTGCCGTGTGACAAGCATCACCATGAAGTTGCCGCCGCCCAGCATGAACTTGGCCTCACTTTCGGCACGCTCACGCAAACCGCGGATCGGATGCAGGTCTATAAATATGTCGTCCATCAGGTCGCGCATGCTTATGGCAAGTCCGCGACGTTCATGCCGAAGCCGATCAAGGACGATAACGGTTCGGGGATGCACACGCACATCTCGATCTGGCAGGGCAAGGATCCGCTGTTTGCCGGCAATGGCTATGCGGGCCTTTCCGACATGGCGCTTTATTTCATCGGCGGCGTGATCAAGCACGCCAAGGCGCTCAACGCCTTCACCAACCCGACGACCAACAGCTACAAGCGGCTGGTGCCGGGCTTTGAAGCGCCGGTGCTGCTCGCTTATTCGAGCCGCAACCGTTCAGCCTCGTGCCGCATCCCGTACGGCGCGGGCGCGAAGGCAAAGCGCGTCGAGTTCCGTTTCCCCGACGCGATGGCCAACCCCTATCTGTGCTATGCCTCGATGCTGATGGCGGGGCTTGATGGCATCCAGAACAAGATCCACCCCGGCGATGCGATGGACAAAAACCTTTATGACCTGCCGCCTGCAGAGCTGGAGCAAGTCCCGACCGTGTGCGCGAGCCTGCGCGAAGCCTTGGAGAGCCTCCAGGCCGACCATGACTTCTTGCTCAAGGGCGACGTCTTCTCGAAGGACCAGATCGAGGCGTACATCGCGATCAAATGGGACGAAGTCCACCGCTTCGACATGACCCCGAGCCCGGTCGAATTCGATATGTATTATAGCGGGTAAGGGTTTACACCTTTACGCGAAAGAAAAGGCCCGGGACGGGGACGTTCCGGGCTTTTTTTATCCAAATCCTCCCCGGAACGGGGAGGTGGCAGCACGCAGTGCTGACGGAGGGGTCCCACCTCTCCTTTAGACGCAACGCTGGCGGTGAGGTGGGACCCCTCCACCATTGCTTCGCAATGGTCCCCCTCCCCGTTCCGGGGAGGAATTGATTTTTGCCTTGCCCGATTTTACCGCTAAGGTGCCGCAAATCAATCATCCGGGAGACCTCCATGCGCGCCAACCATCTGGCCAAAGCCTCCATCCTCGCCCTGCTCCTCACCTCCACCCCAGCCCTCGCCCAACTCTCGCCTGCCGAGACCAAGATGACCGCGACCGTGGACGCCGAATATGAGCGCACCGTCTCTCTCCTAGAAAAGCTGGTCAACCAGAATAGCGGGAGCATGAATATCGAGGGCGTCAAGAAGGTGTCCGAGATGATGCGCGCCGAGTTGGAACCGCTCGGCTTCACCCTCCAATGGGAGGATATGACCGCGACCAAGCGGGCGGGCCACCTCATTGCCACCAAAAAGGGCAAGGCGGGGACCAAAAAATTGCTCCTCGTCGCGCATCTCGACACGGTGTTTGAACCCGATTCTCCGTTTCAGACATTCACCCGCAAAAGGGACGGCGGCAAGGATTTGGGCGAAGGCCCCGGCGCGGGGGATGACAAGGGCGGCCTCGTCGTCATCGTATCGGCGCTGCGCGCAATGAAGGCGGCGGGCACGCTCAAGGATGCCAATATCGAAATCGTCATGACCGGCGATGAAGAAGATTCCGGCGACCCGATTGAGACCGCGCGCGCCAGCCTGATCGCGGCTGGCAAGCGGGCCGATGTCGCGCTCGATTTTGAAGGGCTGTCGGTTGAGGATGGCAAGGATATGGGGAGCATCGCGCGGCGCTCGTCGAACAGTTGGCGGCTTACCACCACCGGCAAGACCGGGCATAGCTCGGGGATTTTCAGCGCGTCATCGGGTGATGGGGCGATCTATGAAATGACCCGTATCCTCAGCCGTTTCCGCACCGAGCTTCCCGAACCCAATCTGACCTTCAATGTCGGCATTATCGGCGGCGGGCAGGAAGCCACGCTCGACAAGGATGGCGTGCGTATGGAGGCCAAGGGCAAGACCAATATCATCCCGGCCATTGCGATGGCGCGCGGCGATTTCCGCACGCTTTCGGAAGAACAATCCGAACGCGTGCGCACCAAGATGAAGGCGATTGTCGCGGAGCATCTGCCGCTCACCAGCGCGGAAATTAGCTTTGATGCCGGCGCTTATCCGGCGATGGCCCCGACCGCAGGCAACAAGGCGCTGCTCGCCAAATTAAATGGCGTCAACACCGACCTGGGCCTCCCCCAAATGGGCGCGCTCGATCCGCTGAAGCGCGGCGCGGGCGATATCAGCTTTGTCGCGCAGGATGTCGACGGCCTCGTCGGGCTCGGTACCGATTCCAGCGGCGACCATGCGCCCGGCGAGACGGTCGACCTCGACAGCATCAAACGCCAGGCCAAGCGCGCGGCAATCCTGATGACCCGCCTTAGCCGCGAAAAGGCCAGATAGGAGTCTTGCTCTTAAGTAGTGCGCAGCCGGTCGAGGAATAGCCCCGTCTGGCTGTGCAGATGATTGGCGAGGCCATCCAGTTCGGTGCTGGTGTTGAGCAGGGTTTCGATGAGCCCCCCTGCCTCGCGCAGCCGGTTACCCAGTCGCTCGGTTGCGTTGCGCGCCTCGTCGCTGCCATTGGCCGCCTGCGCTGCGTTATGGCTGATGCCCTGCGTCGTATCGCGCTGCTGCTCCATCACCACCGCAATATTCGTCGCAATCCGCGCCATCCCTTCGATGCGGTCGCCCGTATCGGAGATCGTCGCCACCACATCGTCCAGCGAATTTTGGATCGCGCCGATCTGCTTGCTGATCGTGGTTGCCGAACTGTGCGACTGTTTGGCGAGTGATTTGACCTCTTCCGCCACCACGGCAAAACCGCGCCCCGCTTCGCCCGCACGCGAGGCTTCGATCGACGCGTTGAGCGCGAGCAAATTGGTCTGCCCCGACACGCTGTTGACCAGTTGCACCACCGTATCAATATCGGCGGTATCGCGCGACAGAGCGGCAACCTGTTCACGGCTTTCGCGCGACAATTGATGCGCTTCTTCGCTGGCGCTGGCCTGTTGGCCGACCTGATCGGCGATCTCGCGGAAGGACATCGACATTTCATCGACCGAGGTCGCAATCGACAGGCTGGCTTCGCACGCGGCGGTGCTGGAGCGCATCACCTGATCGGACTGTGCAATAATGTCCGAGGAAAAGCGGCTGAGATGCTTAGTCGAATCCGCGACCTGGCCGACAACCTTGGCGACTTCGCTCACCAGCATCATGACCTGCTTTTCATATTGGTTGGCAAGCGCGACCATCTCTCCGGTGCGCCGGTCGGCGTCGGCTTTATGCTGTTCGGCCTGGGCCTTGCGCTGTTCTGCTTCTGTCGAGCGTTCGCGTTCGGTCGCGAGCAATTGCTGGCTTGCCTGTTGTTCTTCGACGCGGCGGATCTCCGCCTCGACCGCTTCCTTGTTGCGCCGTTCTTCCTCGGCGAGCAATAATTGCTGCGACAGCCGGTGGCCCTGGTCAAACCAGAAGGTCTGGGCGACCGCAGTCATGGTCATAAATAGGCAGAAAAATAGCGTCAGCACCCACAGCAGCCAGTCGCCGCCAAACTGGTTGGCAAACAGGACCGAGGCGATGAAGCCCCCCATCAAAATGGTCGAATAAAGGACGAAGGCGAGCGGAAAATAAATATAGCGCGCAATGCCGATGCCGAGCAGCGCGATCTGGATGCCGCCCGCAACATATTGCGCCGAAGCGTCGGTATGAAAGACGACCGCGAGACATAGACCCGTCCAGCCTGCCGCAATCCCGGCCGCGAGAATGAGGTGGATGCGGCTGATCTGGTGCAAGGTTTCGGGCTTTTCGGCGAGCGCCTCGACCAACAGCAGCTTGCGCGCGAGAAACGAGAAGAAGATGACCACGGCGGCGCTGAGCAGCATCATCGGACGATTGCCGACATCCCAGAAATGCCAGCATAGAAGCGGCACGATGAATACGCCCGCGAGCACCGATCCGCGCATATTGGCCGAAATCACGTTGAAGCGCATCGCGAGCGCGCTGCGGTCCACCGGATCGACCGGCACCGACAAATCGAAAATCCGCCCCATCTGCCGGTTAAATTCCTGCGCCGGAATCGTGAACGCGTGCAAGTTCGCCATGCTCTTTATGCCCTTCCACCCCAAAGGTTGCCGAGCAAATAAACGACCGATGGTAAACAACTGGTTAGAAAGCAGAGTTTGTTAAAATGTGATGGAATTACAATATCGCGGCGAAAAATTGGAACGGAGGGCTGCTTGCCCCTTCGCCTCAATAATCTTTTTCGGCTTTAAGGTTGATCGAATGGCGGCCCATGGTCGAGACCGAGCCGAGAATCGAGAGCCAGCGGGTGATCGCGAATTCAACCTGGGTTGCGCTATAGCCCTGCCCGTCGGTCACCACTTCGACATAGAGTTTGCGGGTGATATATTTGCCCGCCGCAATTGCAGTTTTGCGGCCCGTCAGTTCATCCGGCGAGAGGATCCGCAGGCGGTCGAGACCTGCGGCTTCGCGCAGCGCATTGATCGGATCAAGGCCGCCGCCGCCGCCTCTGAGGCTTGCCAGCGCCACACCCAGTTGCGCCGCTTCCGCCACCGAAATATCGGTCACCGATTCGCCGAACAGGATGCGCGAGAGCAGTTCGTCTTCGGGGAGCGCCGGCACGCTCGAGAAGGTGATTTCCGGCTTCTGCCCCGTGCCCGCAATCTTGATCGTCGCATCAAGCCCGCTCACGTCGCTGACCGCTGTAATATCAAGAATGGGATCGGCCGGAACCGAGCCGGTAAAGGTAATGTCGCCTTTTTCCAGTTCAAACAATCGTCCGGCAAATTGATAGTCGCCGCGGATGAGTTCTGCTGAGCCCAAAATGCGCGGTTCGGTTACCGTGCCGCTGATGAGCAGGTCGGCCGACCAGATGCTGTTAAGTCCCATGCCGGTGACCTTGAGATCATCGGGCGCCTTGGCGGTGATGTCGAAACGCCAGGGCAGCGTCGGCGACAGCGCCAGTTGCTGCTCATCAAGCCCGCCCACATCGCCCGGCTTGTTGATTTCGCGCACATTGATGACCGGCAGCGCCTCGGCGGCGGTTGCCTGTCCGAGGACGAAGCTGCCCTCGTTGAGAATGAGATTGCCCTCGATAATGCCGCCCTTATTGTCGCTCTGCATCCGGAGGGGACCCGTCACCACTGCGGAGAGATCATCGCGGTCAAGCAACAGCGCCTTATTGGCATCGAGCTTGATGTCCATCGCAAAGCCGCGGTCGCGCGACAGTTCGAACAGGCCGCTGCCCTTGACCGTGCCGCCATCCTTGGTTTCGCCGCTGAACTGGCGTAGTTCGAATTTGGAACCATCGAAGCGGCCGACCGCAGCGACATTGGTGACGACGGTGCCGGTCACCGCATTTTCGAGCCGCGCCTTGTCGGCCTTGATCGCGCCTTCAATCGCCGGATCGCCGAGCGTGCCGGTGACATCGGCGGCCATCGCGACCGGCCCCGAAAGATCGACCGCCTCGACGCCGGTCAGACGCCACAGCGTATCGACCGCGCCATTATAGCGGGCTTGCGCGAACAGCGGCGCCTGCATGATCCGCTCGACGATCCCGCCACTGGCGGTCAGCGGGTTGACCTTGGCTTGAACGCGCCCGATGACCTGCCCGTCATTGACGATGACGCCGCGCATCGATGCGCTATCCCGGTCGAGGACGGCATTGATCGCCGCATCCACCGGCTTCGATGCGAGCGCGAGGCCCGCACGCGAAAGCCCCGCCACACGCAATTCTACCTGTCCCGTCGGCACGCCATTTTTGGGGTCACGATATTGCACCACGCCATTGGCAATGCCGCCCAGTTGGAGGGTCGGATTAAACGCATCAAGCAGCGTCAGCGGCATATCCTTGATCGCCGCATCGACCTCCATCGAAGGGCCACCGAACAGCCCCGCTATGCGCATCGAACCGCCGCCATAGAGAATTTCGGTCGCGGCGAGGCGCCAGCCGCCCGCTTCGCGTTCCAGCACCACCGGATAGCGGAAGGTCACCGGCTTGCCCGCCAGCGTGCCATCACCGATGAAGCGGATGCTGTTCTGGCTGAACTGCGCATTGCCGTTGAAGCTGATCCCGCGCGGACCGGTGCCGACAAATTTGCCGGTCGCCCCGCCGACGCCGTTGATGATCCGCACATCGCCATTGACCGTTGCGAACTGGAAGCCGCCGCCACGGATGCCCTCGCCTTCAATGGTCGCGTCCATCGTGAGGTGGTTCATGTCGCCAAGGTTGCGCAGGTCGCGAATATCGGCCTTGATCCGCCGCGCCTTATAGCCGAACCCTTCGGCATCGGTCGCGTCAATCTGTCCGACGATCACTGGCCCGCTGGCGAGCAGACGCGCCGTTCCTTTGATCGTGCCCTGGCCGATCCGGAGCGGCGGCGGTCCGGGGAAGTCCGCATTATTCGCAGCGAGGTCGACATAGACTTCCTGCACCCCGCCCTGCACGCCAAGATCAATCGCACCATCAAGCCCGCCGCCCGCAATCGCGAGCTTGCCTGCCATCCCGCCAGTGACCGGGCGCAATTTGCCGCTCGCGGTTGTACCCGAGACGTTGAGCGCGGCGATATCGATCACCGTCGAGCCCTTGGGCGGCATCAGGATCGCACCATTGCTGGTAAAGGGGCCGAGCCGCGATTGGCCGTTCGCGGTGTAGCGATAGCCTTGGGCCGTGGGGAGCAGCTTGACCGCGACATTGGCGAGGCCTGCGGAATCCATCGGGCGCGCGAGCAACAGGTCGACCTTGGGCCGGTTGATCGGGCCATCAAGCGCGATCTTGACCGGGCCATATTGCCGATGCCGTCCGGTGCCGGTGAAATAGAAAGTGCCATCCGGGCGGCGATAGCCATTGGCAACCGCCGTCATATCGCGCGCGACAATGCGCAGATTGTTGAACGCGGTGCGCCCGTCGGGCGTCATCACGATATCGGTGACGAGGCGCGGATTACCGCCCGCCAGTGTCTTGAAGAAGGCGTTGTCGAGCCGCGTCACTTGTGCAGTGGCGTTACCCGTGACGTTGACCCCGCTCCCTTGTGGCCGGACCTTGAGATTGCTGACCAGATCAACCCGCCCCAGCCCCGGAATTTCATAACCCGGCAGCCGCCCGTCAAAGCCGACATTATAAGTGCCGTTCGACAAGTTGGCGAGCACGGCCAGCCGTCCGTCAATGCGGTTGGTCTGGAGGCGCAGCATATTGCTGCTAAGCGCAGTCCCCCGCAGGATTAAATTGCCCGCGACCCGCACATTGCGGGTGAGGTCATCGGCCAGCTCGCCATTTCCCGTAATGCTCGCAACGGTGGCGTTGACCGGGATGGTCTGGACGACGCCTGCCGACCAGTTGCCGACCCCGCGCACAGTGACGCTGTTGAGGATATTGCGGCCAAATTGCATGCGCGGCGAGGTCAGCCGGTAATCATAGCGGGGAGCCTTGAACGCACCGTCAAGCCGCGCGGCAATCCTCAGGTCCCGCGCATTCATGGAATTCATCAGCGCCTTGGGCTGCAAGATGCGCGCATCAACCATCATGCCGGTCAGGCGCTGATTATCGAAATCGGCGAGGCCGGTTGCGGTCGCATTAAGCGCCGCAGAGCGCAGCTTATATTCGCCATCAAGCTGTTGGTTTTTATAGGTCGTCTTGACGTCAACATCGACCCCGCCACGCGACAGGCGCTGCACCACGCCGGGGCCAAGCACGCGATCGGGATAGACTTTGCCAAGCGCGGTATAGCGACCATCGGTCGCGGTCAGATAAAGCGAGGCAAGGTCGGTCTTATCGGTCTTGGCCGACAGCGCGCCGGTCCATTTGGCCCAGCTGCCATTGCCCTTGATCGCAAGGCCGAGCGGCTTCTTGATCCCCGTCATCCCCGCAACAATGCCATTGGCGGGCGCGGATACTTCCGCATCAAGATCAAAGATATTCTGCTCCGGCACCGCGATCAGCGCGACCCGCGCGCGATCCTTGGTATCGAGCGAGTTGGTGGTGAAATTAACGTCAGCGCGGCCACCGCGGACGTCCGCCTTGCCTTCGAGATCAACCGCATAAAAGCGGCCCGCGACCGCTTCATTAAGCACCAGCCGCTCGACCTTCAAATGACCGAGGCGAATGTTGAAACTGGGGAGGATCGGTTGCTTTTCCTTGTCCGGAATGAGCGAGGGCATACGCAGCAAATCGGCCTTGGCGATCCACAAATCATCCATATCCAGCGTATTTTGCAGCGCAAATTTGACCGGATTCCAGTCGAGCTTCGCCTCGTCGGCGGTGAAGAACACACCTTTGGGGTCGGCCAGCTGCAAATCCTTGATCGTCGCCTTGCCATAGATCGAGCCATCAATCCGCCCGATGCGGATACGCAGGCCCGAATTTGGCGATTGCCCTTCGATCCGGTCGATCAGGAAACGGTGTCCGGGCTGCGTATCGAGCATGAAGGCGAGGCCAGCGATCAGCAGCAACGGCAGCAGTCCGAAGAACAGCATCCATTTGGCGACTTTTTTGCGCCAGCGACGCTTGCGCGGGGTCTCCGGCGGATCGGGCGGGATCACCTCGTCGATTGCCTTGCCGATATCTTCGGTGATGTCGGTCAAAAGGCTTGCCCCAGCGATACATAAACCGCGACCCACGGGTCACCCAGACGGCGATTGATCGGCGTCGCAAGATCGACGCGCACCGGCCCGAACAGGCTGTAGTAACGCACGCCAATTCCTGCGCCGAACTGGAATCCCGAAAGGTCGGGATAGGGGTTGCGATAGACATTGCCCGCATCAATGAACGGCACGACGCCCAAATTGCCGCCGAGAATACCGCGCAGCCGGATACGCGCTTCAAGCGAAAGTTCCGCAAGACCCTTGCCGCCGAGCGGCTTGCCGTCAATGTCGGTCTGCCCGATGCTCTGATAGCCATAGCCGCGCACCGATCCGCCGCCGCCGGCATAATAACGCCGCGAAGGCGCGATATCGCCAATGTCGGACCCCACCATCGTCGCGTAGCGCGCACGGCCCGCAATCACGATGTTGTCGTTCACCGGATAATAATAGCTGCCGTCGAGTTGCGCGCGGATATAGGCGAATTGCTGAGGCTTAAAGGAATATTCGGGCGACAGGCGGATACCGGCGCGGAAGCCGTTGGTCGGATCGAGCCAGTCATCGGTGCTGTCATAATAAAGCGTGCCCGGGATCGCCGCGAACATATAAGTGCGCCGGAGTTCGGTCCCGAGCGTGTCGATGAACGAGCGTTCGTCGGTCGCGACCAGTTCTGCGCCAATCGACCAGGTCCATTCTTTCTGGAAGATAAGGTTGGATTGCCGCTCGAGCGTCCCGCTCACCGATACGGTGCGCGCATCATAGGCATCGCGGTTCAAATGGCTGGCGAGCGCCTGAATGGTCAGCACGCGGTCGCGCTGCATGAAATTATTGCGGCGGAAGCGGATCGAGCCCAATTGCTCGCGCGTCCCCGCGACGCCGCGGAGCAGCAAGGCGCCTTCGGGCGGGAAGAGGTTGCGATGCTCCCAACCGATTTCGGCGCGGAAGCCTTCGCCGGTGCCATAGCCAAGCTGGCCCGAAATGGTGCGCGGCGGCGCCGGGGTCATCGCGACCTCGATATTGACCTGTTCGGGATTTTCGGCCTGCACCGGTTTCACCTGCACCGACGAGGCAAGGCCGGTCGCGATCAGCGCGCGGCGCAAATCCTCGACCATCGATGCCTTGTAGAGGTCGCCGGTGTCAAACCGGGCGATGGTTTCCATATGGTTCGCGCCGAACGGCTTGGTGCCCTCCGAAACAATCGCGCCGAAATTGCGCTTGCCGCCGGGTTCAACCGGCTGGTCCAACTGGCCGCTCGCATTGCTATGATCGACGACCACGCTTTCCTTGCCTACGGCGCTGAACGGATAGCCATTTTCGACCATTTCGGTCGCCAGCGCCGTCTGTGCAAGCTTGAGATCATCGGCATCGACCGGATCACCGACATGGATGTCGAACGCTTCGCGGAAACGGGGCGCATCGCCGCCGGTCGTTTCAAGTCCGGTGACGTTAACCTCATTATATTTGAAGCGCTCGCCCGGCGTTGCGTTGATGGTGACCGCAATCTTGTCCGACCCCGGCGGGCGTTCGATGGTCACATCAACCTTGCCGCCATAATAGCCGTCGGTGCGCAGCATCTGTTCCAGCATATCATGGTCGGCGCGCGCGCGGCGGTTGATCTGCGCGATATTCGCGGCCTTGCTGTCCTTGTCGTCCAGTTCGGAGAGGCCAGCAAAGCGGGCCTTGAACGCCGCGTCAATTGCCGGTTCCGGCCCTTCGACCTTGACCGTATATTTGCTTTCGCTCGCACCTTCCTGAAGCAGCGGCGCGGGCGTCGTCTCGCTTGGCGTTTCGGCCATTTCGACCGGAGGTGCCGCGACACCGGCAGCGGGATTTTCGCCCGGCTTGGCCATTTCAATCGGGGGCAGGCCGGGGATAGTCGCGCGCGAGGCAGCTGCCGCCAACGCTTCGTCGCTGAGACTGGGCGGCAGCGCGACCATCGGTTTTGCCATATCGGGCCAGGCGACGGGCACTTCCGGCATCGGATCAAGCGGGGCTTGGGGATCGATGGTCGAAAGGTCGTTGAAGGTCGGCGGCGGAATCGTAAAGACGTTATCCGGGCTGGTCTGCCCATCGTCCTGCGCGGTCGACGTGGTTTGCTGCGAGGTTTGTTGGGCTTGGGTCTGCGCCGCCGCCGCAACCGGCAGCATAGCAGCGGAAAGCGCGGCACCGGCCATCAGGGCGGTCCGCAAGCAGCGAACCGTTGCCCGCGCGCCTTGATCCGTCCGCCTTGAGTTCACGCGATCCTGTGCCTCTTGTCCTGCCAACGGCCGGGTCACCGCGGACGATCCTCTTTACCCGTCAAAGGCTTCTATACAGAGGATTCCCCTAAGGCAAACCCGCTTTACATTAATCTGTGTTGCCATTGCGGCGACCGGTGGCGACGCGCGCCACCATTCAATAAACGGTTTGCAGCCGCTCGAACATCTGATGCACCGGACTGCCGACCGGCGGGCGGCCTTCGAGAAATTGCTCCTGCAGCCGCAAGGTGCGCTTGTAGAGTTGCTCGCTCGACGCAATCAAAAGCCGCGCGGGATCGGGAAGTTCCGCGCAAATCGCGGGATCGCTCGGCACCGCATCCCCCAGCAGGCGATCATGGCTTCCGGCCTCTTCCTCGGTGATTTCGCCTGCACTGATCGCGCGCTGCGTGAGGAGCCAGGCGATCACATGCATCAGCCGCGTAGTGGTTTTGAGGGATTCACAGCTATAGCCAATGCGGACGAGCGGATCGAGCCGCGGACGATGTTCCATCCCCGCGCTCTCAAAATAATCCCGCGCATCGTCCGCGAGCATCATCGCTTCGGCATAAAGGCTTTCAACCAGCGAGCGGCGCAGCAGCGTCGGCGCCGCGACCGCACCATGCGGAACGCCGTTTCCGACGGTTTTCTGCGCATCGCTGGGCGTTTCGTTCTTCATAATCCCGCTTTGTGCACGATCAGGACTCAGCGAGCAAGCAAACAGAAGGTAAATAAAAATGGTTAATCAAAAATCCGCCGGAAAATCTAAGAAACTTCTAACGTCCACGAGTCCGTAGGGGCGACTCGCGGAGTCTTCAGGCAATAATGTCGGGGACGAGTTGATCCTCGAGCCAACTGATCTCGTCTTTGAGGAGGAGCTTGCGCTTTTTCAGCCGGGCGATGCGCAGCTGGTCGGGGATGGACGCTTCGATGAGCACATGGATCGCATGATCGAGGTCACGATGCTCGATCCGCAGATTTTCCAGCCGGTGAAGAATTTCATCCTGTGTCATATCCCGCCCCTTGACCGGGCGCGCAACAGCCTGCGCACCCGCCCCCCATACTAACCACAAAGACCCGCGCCATGGCAAGCAGATCAGCCTCGTCATGGCCTGCCGCCCCACCCCCCTCATCGCCCTTCCCCATCCGTTCGTCGAAATGGTCAATAATAGGTGGAGACAGGCACAAGAATTTATGGTTCACTCGTCCGGCTGGCATTTATTACCGAATCATGACGGCAGGGTAAGCTGCTGAAACGAAAATATTTTCTAGCGCGCTTCGATTGGCATTCCGGAACTTTGGTCCGGTCCGCCGGGGCAAGTGCAAGTTCAGGGTCAACGGACATGCAAGGTCCGAAAAAGGGATTTGTTGTTGCAGTAAAGGAGTATTCGCAGATGGAAAATACGCACTACGTCGCTCTTCAGGCCAAACATGCCGGGCTCGAGGCCCGCATCACCGAAGAAGAACGCCGTCCGTCTCCAGATACGACGCTTCTCCACGAGCTCAAAAAGCGCAAACTGCGGCTCAAGGAAGAAATGGCCGCTGTAAACTGATTTCTTCAATTTTTGCATAAAGGGGTCTGCGCTAACCGGACCCCGCCATGCCGCCCGACCAGCCATGCCGCCCGACCAGCAAAGTCCGGCGGCATTTTAGTTGGAAATTTGGCTGGAAATACTCAAGGCCGACAACGCGAAGCGGCGTAAAGCGCCCCGGGCGAAGCTTTAATCCCGGCTCCGCTCCCGAAGGCTCAATTATTCAGAGACTGCGCTTGTAATTATCATATTTGCCCAGCGTCACCGGGCGAAACAGATCATCGTGCCGCACATTCGCCGTGCGGCGGATGGACAGCGGATCAATCGGCGCATCAAAGGCCATGCCGATGTGATTGGCCGACGACCAGGCGACATGGCCGGTCACGAGGCCGATATTGCGCAATTCGATTTGAAGCGGGGTGCCTTCCGGAAAGTCGCCAACAAAATCGACCATCACGCCACCCGCCGACAGGTTGCGAACCCGCACCGTTATTGCGCCATCATGGTCCGGAATATGGAGCTGGCCTTGCATGAACAGGCTATCGCGCCCCGTTTCACGCACAACGCCGTTTTCCGCTTTCTTGGCCGGCAAAACCACTCTCGCCGGCGTATTGTTGCGATCCAGATCATTCATGCCCATCATCCGTTAAACTCCAGAATGTTTACGAATACTACTGTTCTTAACTCAGGACAATTATTTGTAAATGCGAAAATGCATCAAGGGAAGATTTTATTAACTAAGGCTCAAAAAGGCCCGGAACCTGCCGTCGCGGGCCGCCGAGTGGCCGTTCGCCACTAGCAGCCGTCAATCGTCGCGCGACACGCGTTCCTGCCGCTCGTGGCGTTCCTGCGCCTCAATGGTCATGGTCGCAATCGGGCGCGCCTGGAGTCGCCCGAGCGAGATCGGCTCACCGGTCACTTCGCAATAGCCATATTCGCCTTCGTCGATGCGGCGCAGCGCCGCGTCTATCTTGGAGATGAGCTTGCGCTGGCGGTCGCGGGTTCTGAGTTCGATTGACCAGTCGGTTTCCGAGGACGCGCGGTCGGCAATGTCGGGTTCGCGCATCGGTTCATCCTGCAACTGGGCGAGCACCTGTTCGGCCTCTTCGATGATCGATTTTTTCCATTGTTGCAGGAGGTTGCGGAAATAGTCGAGCTGGCGGGGGTTCATGAACTCCTCATCCTCGCTCGGGCGATAATCGCCTTCCATTGCTTCGGTCGCCTGCTTGAGGCTGTCCGCTTCCAACGTCGTCTTGACCATCTCGATCCTCAATTCCCGAATATGCTGGCTATCGACGCTAACGCCAAGGCGGTCGCCCCGGTTCCGGCCCAGCTTTGCGGCGGCCTATAGACAGGCCTCTCCCCCCGCACAACCCCTTCGCCCCCCATTGCCGATGCGAAAAGCGCACCGCCCAAAAAATCGAAGCGACGCTTGCACCCTTTGCTGAGGAAAGGCATAGCGCGGCCCATCATGCATGACATCAAACTGATCCGCGAAAACCCCGCTGCATTCGACCAGGGCCTTGCCCGGCGCGGCGTTGAACCGCACGCTGACGCCATCGTCGCGCTCGATGCGCGTTACCGCGCCGTCATCACCGAAAACCAGCAGGCGCAGGCCCGCCGCAACGAAGCGTCCAAGGCGATTGGCGCGGCCAAGGCGCAGAAGGATGAAGCGGGCGCCGCAGCCCTGATGGCCGAGGTCGCCAGCCTTAAAGAGCGCATGGGCGAGCTTGAGGAACAGGAACGTGCCCTGGGTGAAGAGTTGAAAGCCGCGCTCGCTGCCCTCCCCAACATTCCCGTCACCGACGTGCCAGAGGGCGAGGATGAAAGCGCCAATGTCGAACTGTCGCGCTGGGGCACGCCGCGCAGCTTTGATTTTGCGCCTAAGGAACATGCCGATATCGGCCCCGCGCTCGGGCTGGATTTTGAAACCGGCGCCAGGCTGTCCGGCGCGCGCTTCACCTTCCTGCGTGGACAAATGGCGCGCCTGCAACGCGCGCTCGGCCAGTTCATGCTCGACACCCAGACGGGCGAGCAAGGCTATACCGAATGCGCGACGCCGCTGATGGTGCGCGATGAAGCCGCGTTCGGCACGGGGCAATTGCCGAAATTTGCCGAGGATTTATTCCAAACCACCGATGGCCGCTGGCTCATCCCGACCGCAGAGGTGTCACTCACCAATTCGGTCGCCGAAAGCATCCTTGATGCAGGCGCGCTCCCCATGCGCATGACCGCACTCACCCCCTGTTTCCGCTCCGAGGCCGGATCGGCGGGGCGTGATACGCGCGGGTTTATCCGCCAGCACCAGTTTGAAAAGGTCGAGTTGGTCAGCATCGCCGCGCCCGACCAATCGGACGCCGAGCATGAGCGCATGACCCAGGCTGCCGAAGCGATTCTGCAAAAACTGGACCTCCCCTATCGCAAGATGCTGCTGTGCGCCGGCGACATGGGCTTTACCGCGCGCAAAACCTATGACCTTGAAGTCTGGCTCCCCGGCCAAGACGCCTATCGCGAGATCAGCTCCTGCTCCAATTGCGGGGACTTTCAGGCGCGGCGGATGAACGCGCGCTACCGCCCCGAAGGCGAGAAGCAGACGCAATTCGTCCACACCCTCAACGGCTCCGGCCTCGCGGTCGGGCGCACGCTGGTCGCGATCCTCGAAAATTATCAGGAGGCCGATGGCTCGGTGCGCGTGCCGGAGGCGCTGCGGCCTTATATGGGCGGGGTGGAGCGGTTGGTACCGGAAAAATAACCCGTAGTCCTGAGCCTGTCGAAGGACGTTTCTCAGTATTGCAACCACGCCCTTCGACACACTCAGGGCTTCGGAGTCTTTGAATATGCGTATCCTCCTCACCAATGATGATGGCATCCACGCCCCCGGCCTGCGCGTGCTGGAAGATATTGCGCGCACGCTAAGCGATGATATCTGGGTGATCGCCCCGTCCGAGGAGCAATCGGGCGCGGGCCATTCGCTCACCCTGTCCCGTCCTGTCCGGGTGCGCCGTCACAAGGAAATGGGCGAGCGCCATTTTTCGGTGTCGGGAACGCCGACAGATGCGGTCATGCTCGGTATGGGCAAGGTGATGGACGTAAAACCCAACCTTATCCTGTCGGGTGTCAATCGCGGTGCCAATCTTGGCGATGACATCACCTATTCGGGGACGGTGTCGGCGGCGATGGAAGGAACGCTCGCGGGCGTGCGCTCGATTGCCCTGAGCCAGGTTTATGCGCGCGAGGGCCAGGGCGATAATATACCTTTCGCCGCCGCGATGGCATGGGGCGAAAAGGTGCTGAAACCGTTGATGACGATGCCGTTTGCTGACCGCACGCTCATCAACGTCAACTTTCCCGCCATTGATCCTGAAGCGGTCAAGGGCATCAAGATCGCGCGGCAGGGCTTCCATGACTATGCGCGTGGCTCCATCGTCGAGGGCACCGATCCGCGCGGCTATCCTTATTATTGGTTCGGCCTCCACGGCGTCGAACATACCGCCGCGCACGAAACCGACCTCGAAGCCATCGCGGATGGTTATATCGCAGTCACCCCGCTGATGCTTGATCTGACGCATGATGCGTCGATAGGGGCACTCAATGCGGTGTTCGATAAAGGCTAGGCAAACGCCGCTTATTGCGCTTTAAGGCGCGAGCATGACCCAATCCTCGTTGCAACTGCCCGGCTATACCGATCCGGCAATCAAAAATGCGTTGCTGGCGGCCGGTGTGACCGGTACGATCTATGCTCTCGTCATGCCTGAAAGCGAGGCAGCGCTGGCGGCCGTGATTGATGATCCGGATAGCGCAGGCGGCCATCAGCAATTGCTCGACCGCTACCGCGAACCGTGGACACAAAAACAGGATGCGGCGCATGAAACCTTTTTTGCGCGCTGGACCGAATGGGTCGCACCTATCGTTACCGTCAACCGGGCCGACTTTGTTTATTCTTACCCTACTGCGGGCGCGAGCGAAGGCATTTTCAAAGTCATGGCCGAATATGTCGTGAATTGCCGCAAGCGCGACGCTATGCCGACCATCCACATATTCGACGGCGATTATGAAGGCTTTCCTGCCTTCGCAGCGGCCCTCGGCATCGAGGTAAAGCGCCACAATCGCGAGGAATGGGCGGACGTCGCCCACCGCATTGATCGTGATGCGCAATTCTGGATCAGCCATCCATCCGCGATTGACGGCTCGGTCTGGACGCATTTCGATGCCTTCGCAGCTTTGCTCGCCGAGCGCCGTCCGGACATCGATTTGGTCCCCGACCTCACCTATGTCGGAAGCGTTGCCACGCCGTTCCGCTTTTCAGTCAATCATGCCAATATAAGCGCCATCATATTCAGCCACAGCAAACCGTTCGGCGGCTACTACCATCGCGTCGGCGGGGTGATGGCACGCCGCGATTACCCGTCACTATTCGGCAATAAGTGGTTCAAGAATCTGCTCTCGCTGGCTTGGGGCTCAGAGATGATGGCGCGGCATGATGTTTTCGCGCTCCCATCCAAATATGCTGCCATCCAGGCGACGGCAGCCGAGCGGGTTGCGGACCGTCTCGGGATAGCGGGCTTCAAGCCGGCGGATGTCTCGGTGCTCGCTACTGCGCCGGCTTGTTCGGCGCATGATGAACTGTTGCGCTCGGTGCTTCGCGGCACCGGTGATGAACGCTGCATTCGTCTCTGCCTCACGCCGCTGATGTCCAGCCTGATCGATCCTGCTTTGGCACCGATGACCGTAGCGCAATGGCAAGAGGCGGCGAGCCCGAACAATCGGACATGAAACGCGACAGCATCCGGATGCTCGTCGAAAAGACGGATATCCATAACTTCGTTCT
This sequence comes from Pseudomonadota bacterium, assembly GCA_023458055.1. Classification (GTDB taxonomy): domain Bacteria; phylum Pseudomonadota; class Alphaproteobacteria; order Sphingomonadales; family Sphingomonadaceae; genus JAFAFE01. The sequence goes on along the minus strand of JAEXAW010000078.1, from coordinate 14,380 downwards.
TAACCTCTGGTCGGATGGGCCGATCAAGGCCTCACACCAAAGCGGCAGCAAAATCTGGCAGATCGTAGAAAGGTTTGCGCGATTGCCCCGCTTCTTTTTTGAAGCCTCGGACCATGATCTGGAATGGACGCATTTTTCGACCTGGTGGGGCGCGATCCTGTTGTGCGATTACGACAATCCCGGCATTCGCGATCTGCGCTATCTTCACGAAATCTACCATGCCGCCACCCTGCCCTATTTGCGGCGGGGCAATGCGCGCATTCTTGAAATGAAGAATTTCAACAATGAGCGAGAAGCGAGTTGTTACACGGAAATGGCGATCTATCTTGATCTGCCCGATCTGCGCCCGCGGACTTTTTCGCATCCGTTGTTCGTTGACCGTTTCCTGTTTCCAAGCGGCGATCTTTCATCGCCCGATGCCGCCTTACTTACGCGCTGGCAGACGGAACCCGAACTTGTGTTCGACGAACTCATGTATGAACGCTCGCGCGTTATCCTTGCCGATGAGGCTGACATTGATGCCAATGATCCGCAGATCGTCTGGCTGCGGCGCTATGGTGAACAGGGCCATGCCTGGGTCGATATCTGGAGCGAGCGGTTCCAGCTGGTCGAAGATGCGATGCTCGACATGGCCGACACCGTGAGAACCAAAGGAAGAAGGGCCGCTGCCGACGCCCATCTGGAGTGGCTGTTATCCGATAGCATCTGCGACGGCAGCGACATCCCGTTCGTGCGGGAAGCGTCCGCTTTCCGCGCCAGCTTCGACCGGCTTATCACGGTTTATGATGACGCCATGAAAGCCCGCCATCAACAGGCGGTCCGTGCACGCGATTCGTGAAACATAGTCGATTGTGGTTGACGCCATCCGGTGACATAAGCGACCAACCGGCGCGCGTGCCGGAGTGAGGGAGGGTGCATGAGCGAAGATCATCCGGTGGAAATGAAGGAGCGCGACCGCTGGTCGATGATCGTGCTGCTCGCGCTTGTTACCATCGCCTTTGTGTGGATTTGCTGGCCCTTTTATCCGGGCGTGCTCTGGGCGGTGACCGCAGCGATTGTGTGCATGCCGACCTATCGCAAGCTGGTCTATGCTTATCCAAAGCGGCGCAATCTTATCGCGGCCCTGTTTACCTTCGGGATATTGGGCGTGATCATCTTGCCCGCCATCGGCATTGGCAGCGTGCTGATCGATCAGCTCGTCGGGTTGGTCAATTCCTTCCAGCGCGGCGAGATCGACCTTGCCAAAATGGGCCAGTCGATTGAAGCGGGCCTGCCCGACTGGATGCGCTCGATCATGGCGAGCAACGGCATGACCTCGATTGAAGATGTGATTGCACAGATCGGCAATGTCATCGCGGGGAGTTTCCGCACCCTCAGCGGCCGCCTTGTCGCCATCGGATCGGATGCGCTCGGCATGTTCCTCCAGATCAGCGTGATGCTCTATCTCGTCTTTTTCTTTCTGCGCGATGGCGACCGGTTGATGGCACAAGTCCGCCGCGCGGTGCCGCTGGCTGATGAACATAAAACGCATATTGCGTCCAAATTCATGGGCATGGCGCGCGCGACCATCAAGGGCACGCTCATTGTCGCGCTGGTGCAGGGAACACTTGGCGGCGTAACCTTCTGGTTGCTCGGCATCGAGGCGGCGATGGTCTGGGGCGTGCTGATGGGTGTGTTTTCGCTGATCCCCGCCGTGGGCACCGGTATCATCTGGATTCCCGTTGCGATCTATCTCATCGCCACCGGCAGCGTTGCCAAGGGGGTCATCCTCATCATCATCGGCGTCGGCGTGATCTCGATGGTCGACAATGTGTTACGGCCGATGCTGGTGGGCCGCGATACCGGGCTTCCCGACTGGCTTTTGTTGGTGACGACGCTGGGCGGGATCAGCCTGTTCGGCTTTAACGGCATCCTGATCGGCCCGCTGATCGCGGCGATTTTCGTCGCGGCCTGGCATATTACCGAGCGCGATGATGTGCTCGACGATCACCATATTGTCGCGGAATAACCATGCCGGGACGTTCGCCGGACAATAATCGGATCGACCAGAGCGGTGCCCCGCGCGCCTTTCATACGCTGTCGCAAAAATCGACGACACCGATCTGGGTGCAGCTGGGCTGGCGGGTGCTCGCGGTGCTTGCACTTGTCGCGCTGGCGGTTGCGGTTCACTGGTTTGATCGGGATGGCTTGAAAGACAGCTATGACGGCGAAGCGAGCCTTATCGACATCATCTATTTCACTATGATTTCGATTACGACGACGGGCTATGGCGACATCACGCCGGTGAGCCCGCGCGCGCGATTATTCGATGCGCTGATCGTAACCCCGATCCGCATTTTCGTGGTGCTCATCTTTCTGGGTACAGCTTATAATTTCGTCCTTAAACGGACATGGGACAGGTGGCGCATGGCTAAAATTCAAAAGACGCTGCAGGATCATATCGTGGTCTGCGGCTTTGGCGAAACCGGCGGGGAAGCGGTGCATGAACTGATTGCACGCGGGGTTAATCCGCGCTGCATTGTCGTCATCGACCGCGATGCCGATGCGCTCGCCCGCGCGCATGATCTGGGCTGCACCGTGATGGACGGCGATGTGACGCGCGATGAATATCTCGAAGATGTGCGGATTGAGCGGGCCAAATCGGTGATCGCAGCAAGCGGGCGCGACGATACCTCGATCCTCGTCGTGCTGACCGTGCGCCATCTTGCGCCGCATGTGCCGATCAGCGTGGTCATCCGCGCAAAGGATAATGAACTGCTAGCGCGGCAGGCAGGCGCAACCAATGTCATCAACCCGGTCAATTTTGCCGGGCTGCTGCTGGCGGGGTCGGTCGAAGGCGAGCATGTCGCCGATTATCTCTCCGACCTTGGATCGGTGACGGGCCGCGTTGCCTTGCGGGAACGCCGCGTCACACCGGCCGAAGTGGGCAAGCCGATGAGCGCCGTCACCACCGGGCTAGGCGTGCGCATCTACCGCGAAGGTCAACCTTACGGCTTCTGGGAGCGCGAACCGCAAAAGCTCGAGCCCGGCGATATGCTGGTGGAAATCGTGCCGGGGCAGCAGCCCGAGGCCCGCGCCTAGCAGTATAAAGCGAGGTCAGCGCCGCATCTTGAAGCGGTAAGTCACTGCGACGCCCGCAGAAAACTGGTCGCGGCTGCCGATATCGGTCACAATCGGGCTTTTCGCCGCCTTGCCGGTAAGCCGGTCATACCCGGCAAAACCATAAACGCCCCAATGGGGGCCGAAATCATGGTAGAGCCCCGCCATCGCGCCATAGGCATAGATGCCGCTGCCCGGGCGATAGGGCGCAAGCCCCGTCACCGCCGCCTCGCCGGGCGTGACGCCATAATAAGCCCGGTTGTAGCGCGCATTGCCCCAGCGCAGCCGGGGGCCGAGCGTTGCCATCCATTTATCGCCGGTGCCGCGCATGACCAGATCAGCACCAAGTTCGCCGGTCATCCCCTTGTGCGCGCCAATCGCCTGCCGCATCTCCCCGCGCAGCCTCAGCGCGGGTGCGAGATAGGTTTCCGCAAAGCCACCCGCCTCGACCCCGAACTTGACGTCCGACAATCCGGCCACCGCATCCTTGCCCTTGCGCTGGGTCGCAAAACCGAGCGTCGGCCCGAACGCGGTTTTCCCGCGCTTGCCGATGAGCGCAATGCCGAAACTTTCATCCGGCGTCGAGACCGGACGGCGTTCATTTTCGCGCCACACATCGACCACGGGTAAAGGGATGATCTTATTCTTGTCCGCGCCGGGAAAGGCGGGCTTGATCTTGGGGCCGATGCCGATGAGGATGTTGACATCGGGCTTGCCACTGTCTTCCGCTTCTTGCGCCGCTGCTGGCGTCACAATCAGGCCGAGCGCAACCAGCGGCGAGAGGCGAAGAGCAAGCGACATAAATTTTCCCCGGGCTTTTGTAAAATGATCCGGGGGACAAACGGCTGGCCGGGTAAAAGGTTGCGACTTAAGGTTGCGGCGGCAGTCGGCGATCAGCTCCCGCCCCATTGCGCATAGACCGTGGAGCCATCTGCATTTTCAAAGCTGACCCGGTCGAAACTCGCCGAAATGATACAGCGCGGCGGCACATCGGGGGTGATGAATTTGCACTGGATAAGCTGGCCGCCCGGCGCGACATTGAGCCGCCCGCGCAGCACCAGCCGCAGTGATTTGGGATCGGGGCGCTCGGCCTCGACCACCCGCCTGGTGATACTATACGCCTCGCCCCCGCGTCGCCCGGTGCGCGAATCGCGCGCCGTATAAAGCTGCGCAATGCCAAAGCGTGAAGCCATGGAGGGTGCAGCGGTCGCTGGCACGGTGTCGTCCGATGCCGCAGCGTCGCTATCCTTATCAGGCGTGTTTTCCGCAGCGGCCGGGGTTTCCTCTGCCACAGGGCAGCGATCAGCAAAAATCCAGGGCCGCTCGATCCAGAAGCCGTCCACCGCTTCCACCGGGTTGGGCAGCGGCAATGACGGGGCGGCGACGCTCTTGTCCGCCGCGCCGCCCGCTGCGTCCGTGGTCGCGGTCGGTGGTGGCGAGGCCTCGGCCAGCTTTGCGGGCGCCACGTCATCAAGGCTGATGTCCGGCGTTGCCTTGAGCGTCAGTCGCTGGGTCGCGCTATCATAGGTCCAGCCCGTTGCGGCGTCGCTTTCGCCCGTGCAACCCAGCGGCATTTTGAGGATGAACTGGCGCCCCGCAAGCCGCGCTTCGGCAGCTTTATTATCATCTCCGAGCGCCGCCGCACTGGCGGCATCAGCGAGCGCGCGCAGCAGTTCGGCCCGTCCAATCGCCAGGTCCTCAACCTTTGGTGCGACGACGGGCGCGGGCTTGGGAGCAACCATGTCGTCGGGTGCGGGGGTGACCACCGGTTTGCACGCAGCGAGCGCGCCAGCACACCCCAGCGCGCCAACAAATGCCTTCAAACCAGGGTCAACACGAATCATCATGGGTCCGAGCATAGCATGATTTTGCATCCTCGCACGGGTCGCGCTAGGTTAGCGCCAATGAGCCCGGAATCATGACAATCGAACAGATCATCACGCTGGTGGTGCTCGTCGCGGTGATCGCGGCGCTAATCCATGACAAGATGCGCCCGGATGTCGTCGCGCTGTGCGGTGCGGCGGTGCTGCTGATGACCGGCGTGGTGCGTCCGGTCGAGCTTCAGTCTGCCTTTGCCAGCCCCGCTATCGTCGCGCTCGCCGGGCTCTTTGTGATCGCCTATGCGATGGAATTGTCCGGCCTTCTTGATGCCGCGATCCGCAAAGGCGTGGCATTATGCCAGCGGGTCGGCGCGTTCGGGCTATGGATCGTCGTCGGGGTAAGCGGGACCGCGTCGGCCTTTCTCAACAATACGCCGATTGTCGTGCTGACGGCACCGGTCGTGCGCGATGTGGCGAACGCGATGAACCTGTCGCCCAAGCGTTTCCTCATGCCTTTATCCTATGCAGCGGTGCTTGGCGGGTGCTGCACCCTTATCGGCACATCGACCAATCTCCTCGTCAACGACATGGCCGTGGTTGCCGGGCAGCCGCGTTTCGGCATTTTCGAAATAACACCCGTAGGCCTTGCGGTTGCGATTGTCGGCGGGCTGTATCTCTTTTTCTTTTCAGGAAGGCTGATCCGCTTTTCCGAAGATGAGCGGGCACCGCAAAGCTATGCCGATGCGATGAGCCATATCCATGATTATGATGGCGGTACGGCGCAAATCGGATCGCCCGAACTGTTTGCCCGCGACCGCCCGCTGGTGGTCTGGAAAGCGGTCGCATCGATCGGCACCTTTATTGGCGTGATCGTGCTCGCCGCGTTCAATATCGCGCCGATTGCTGCCTGTGCTTTTGCAGGCGCAGTGCTGCTCATCATCCTCAAGGTGGTGAGCGCGGACGAAGCTTATGGCGGGCTGCGGCCCGATATTCTTATCCTCATCGCCGGGATGGTGGTGCTCGGCATCGGGTTGGAAGAATCGGGTCTCGCCAAAAATATGACGATGGCGCTGGTCGGATCGCTCGACGATCTCCACCCGCTGCTTGCGCTCGCACTGCTTTATGGCGCGGTCTTGTTCCTGACCGAGCTTCTGTCCAACGCAACGGTTGCGGTGCTGGTGACGCCGGTCGCGGTCGCGCTCGCCGAAGCGCTGGGGGTCAGCCCCCGCCCCTTCATCGTCGCGGTGATGGTCGCCGCAAGCGCCGCTTTTGCAACGCCCTTCGGCTATCAGACCAACGTCCTCGTATTCCAGATGGGCGGCTATAATTATATGGATTTCGTCCGCGTCGGCTTGCCGCTCAACCTCATCACCTGGGTGGCAGCGGTGGCGGTTATCCCCCTCTTCTTTCCGTTCTGATCAGGGCGCAGCGAGCAAATTATCCCGTAAACAGCCCGAAGATCACGCCCATCAGGCTGTAGGTCACGACAAAATAGCCGGCGTCGATCAGGAATAATTTGAACGATTTTCCGGCAAACAGATAATTGATCCCGAACGCGGTGACGACAAAGGCGAGCGCCAGGCCCAGCGCGATCATGACATCAACTGACAAGGCGGGATTGCCATAGGTCGCGAGCACATGCCCCATGAAATAGGCCGCGAACAGGTTGAGAAGAAAGGCAAGGCCGAACACTTTGGCCGGGTGGCGCTTTTTGATCGCCGCGTCATCGACCCCGCTTTCGCGCTGCCATATTTTGAGAAACAGCGGCCCATACCATAGCCCGCCGACTAGAAAGGCCGATGCCGCTGCCAGCACGACCGCCAATAGATTGATGTTCCACATATATGGCCTCCCCGATTTTCTGGCACGCAGATTATCGCTGTTGCAGGCGGAGGCCAAGCCTTGTCATTTCCCGCGGTCATTTCCCGCGCGTGACTCTCGCTATTTTTCCGCGTATAGGCCGCCGCCATCATGGCATCGCAACCTACCAAAATCCCGCTGCCGCCCAAGGTCGGCACGGTGAGCCTCGGCTGTCCCAAGGCGCTCGTTGATTCTGAACGCATCCTCACCAAGCTGCGCTCTGACGGCTATCAAATGTCCCCCGATTATGCCGGCGCGGACGTGGTGCTGGTCAACACCTGCGGCTTTCTGGATTCGGCCAAGGAAGAAAGCCTTGAAGCGATCGGCGAGGCAATTGCCGAAAATGGCCGCGTCATCGTGACCGGCTGCATGGGCCGCGAGGCCGATGTCATCCGCGCGCGCTTCCCCGATGTGCTCGCGATCACCGGCGCGCAAAGCTATGAAGCGACCGTCGCCGCGGTGCATGAAGCCTCGCCGCCTGTGCCCAACGCGTTTGTCGATCTGGTGCCGGAAGCGGGGCTTAAACTGACGCCGCGCCATTATAGCTATTTGAAGATTTCGGAAGGCTGCAACCATCGTTGTTCCTTCTGCATCATCCCCTCGATCCGGGGTGATCTTGTGAGCCGCCGCATCGATGCGGTGCTGCGCGAGGCGGAAAAGCTGGTCGCGGCGGGCACCAGGGAATTGCTGGTCATCTCACAGGACACCTCGGCTTACGGGGTCGATGTGCGCCACGAAACCCGCAACTGGAAGGGTGAGGACATCCGCACCCATATGACCGACCTCGCCCGCGCGCTTGGCCAATTGCGTACCCCCGAAGGCGAGCAGCCCTGGGTGCGGCTCCATTATGTCTATCCCTACCCGCATGTCGATCAGGTCATCCCGCTGATGGCCGAAGGGCATCTGACGCCCTATCTCGACATCCCGTTCCAGCACGCCGCGCCCTCGGTGCTGAAGCGCATGAAGCGGCCCGCCAATGAAGCCAAGGTGCTGGAACGCGTGAAGTCGTGGCGGCAAATCTGTCCTGACCTCACCATCCGCTCCTCCTTCGTGGTGGGCTTTCCCGGGGAGACCGAGGAGGATTTCCAATATCTGCTCGACTGGCTCGACGAAGCGCAATTGGACCGCGTCGGCGCGTTCCGTTTTGAGCCGGTTGAAGGGGCTGCGGCCAATGCGCTGGACGGCGCGGTGCCCGAAGAGGTCAAGGAAGAACGTTATCAGCGCATCATGGAAAAAACCGCCGCGATCAGCGCCGCGAAATTGCAGGCCAAAATCGGTCGCACGCTCAAGGTCATCATCGACGAGGTCGGCGAACCGGATGAAGATGGCGAATATGGCGCGACCGGCCGCTCACAAGCCGACGCCCCGGAAATCGACGGCCATGTTTATTTGCGCGACGTGCAGGCAGCAGGCGGCACGGTGAAGCCGGGCGACTTTGTAGAGGTCGAAATCGAGGACGCGGACGAGCATGACCTCTATGGTGTGATTGCGTAACGCTCTTATCAAAAGTATGACACGATGTAATTAGCCGTCACTGCGCCGCTGCCTCGATCCAGTTCGAAAATTCAACTGCGAGGTGCCAGCAATGTTGTTTGATCATATAGTGTGGAACCGCTCGGGGAAATTCTACTGTCAAGAGCGCGCGAAAGCCTTCCCCTTCTTGTCGAAATTGATGACGAACGCCGCCAATAACTAGCCCGTCCGCTAATCGCGCAACGCCAGAAATTTGGAAAGGGTAGTCTTGATTTGGCGGCGTTTTCAAACCGCTAATATCGTCATAATCTATAGTGAATTCGCCCGGCAACGGTGATCCGCCTGTTGTTTCAACAACCAACTGCTTGCCGTGGACATCGCGGGTTATGATGTAGTGGTCTGGGCACGCAAGAAGCATTGCTGCCTCGTCATTCAAGTCGTTCCGACTTTTAAACCATTCCGCAAAATGCTGAGCGGAGCCTCCACTGATTTCGATCTCACAAACACTGAAACGACGAAACTTACCTGATAAACTGGTCGTGAGCCGGGTGATTTTCTTTGACAACCAGGGACCACGTCCCAAAATTTTCCTTACCTTAGCATGCCCCAATGCGATCTTGTGCGCGGCCAGTTCAAACCGCTGATCTTCCAATGGTGCATGAGAGGATGCCAGCCCAAACTTTCGGCGAGCAATCGCCATACGCTTTGCTTCCCATTGCATCACATCATTTCTGTCATAATAACCACCTTCGATAATCGCACGCAGCATGAACTGTTCCTTCCCTAAGTATGTCACTCACCAATTCTTACCGATTAAATGAAATCAGTTGCAATTGACAACTTTGTAAGTAGGCTCGGCGATCAGGAGATTTTCTATGGCCACTGCCCGTCCCACGACCGCTGACAAAAAGCCGCGTACCCGCAAGTCGTCGTCTGTCAAAGCGGCTAAACCTGCTTCCAAAAAAGCTACAGCGACATCCTCCGCCATTCCCTATGCCGATGTTCTGATTGTCGGCGCTGGCCTCTCCGGGATTGGCGCGGCGGTGCATCTCGGCAAACATTGTCCGGACAAAAGCTTTGCCATCATCGAAGGGCGCGAAGCGATTGGCGGCACGTGGGATTTGTTCCGCTATCCCGGCATCCGCTCGGACAGCGACATGTACACGCTGGGCTATAATTTCAAACCCTGGACCGAGCAGAAATCCATCGCGGACGGCCCCTCCATCCTCAAATATGTCAATGACACGGCGGACGAATATGGCGTACGAGAGTCTATCCGCTTCGGCCACAAGATGGTCCGCGCCGACTGGTCAAGCGCGGACAGCGAATGGACTGTTACCTGCGCGACCGAGGATGGCGAACGGCAATTGCGCTGCAACTTCCTCTTCATGTGCTCGGGCTATTATAGCTATGACGAAGGCTTGGAAGCGGAGTTCAAGGACAGCGAGACCTTCGGCGGCACGATCATCCACCCGCAATTCTGGCCGGAAAATTTCGACTATGCAGGCAAGAAGGTCGTGGTGATCGGCTCCGGCGCGACGGCGGTCACGGTGGTCCCGGAAATGGCCAAGCGTGCGGCCCACGTCACCATGCTGCAACGCTCGCCCACCTATATGGCCAATGTGCCGGGCGAGGACCGGCTGGCGCTGGCGACCAGTGCGGTGCTGCCCGCCCAACTTGCCTATAATCTCACGCGCTGGCGCAAGTTGCTGGTGCATATGGCGCTGTTCAACCTCGCGCGCAAAAAGCCGGAGATTGTCAAAAAGCGCATCATCGGCGAAGCGGAAAAGCAGCTGGAGGGCGCATCCGACCTCAAACATTTCACCCCAAGCTATAATCCGTGGGACCAGCGTATCTGCGCGGTGCCCGACGCCGATATGTTTGCCGCCATCCGCGAGGGCAAGGCCAGCGTGGTGACCGGCCATATCGACCGGTTCGACCAGACCGGCATCCTGCTTGAAAATGGCGAGCATATTGACGCCGACGTGATCGTCACCGCCACGGGGCTGAAGCTTCAGGTCGCGGGCGGCGCGGCGATCTACAAGGATGGCGAGCGCATCGATTTTGCCCGCACCTATAATTATAAGGGCGTGATGTTTTCGGCCGTCCCCAATTTCGCAATCACCTTTGGCTATACCAATGCGAGCTGGACGCTGAAGGCGGATTTGACCTCGGAATATATCTGCCGCCTCCTCAACACCATGGACGCCAAAGGTGCGCGCGTTGCAACGCCAACGATCAAGCCGGGCGAGGATATTGGCGAAGAACCGATGCTAGATTTTTCCTCCGGCTATGTCACCCGCGCCATTTCCTATCTTCCCAAACAGGGCGCGAAAAAGCCGTGGAAGCTCAACCAGAATTATATCAAAGACCGCATCATCCTGCGCTACAAGCCGGTGGATGACGGGGTGATTGAGTTTGTGTGAGGTCGGGATCGAAATCCCGGGTTAGCGGGTGAAGCGCGAAGCCCAAACCTTGCGTTTCCCATCCGCTTCCGGACCCAATACAACTTGCGTCGTGACGCCTGATGCCTCCGCACTCCCACCGCTTGCACCTTCCGGAAAAGTGCTGAACCACCAAGGCTTGCCTGCGCCGAGATAGGCGTTGCCTGGATCCTGCCCGGCCCTCACGCCTCCGGGAATAAGATTGTCGGCGAACGCCACCGCATCCGGGGCAGGCGCTTCAAATGCGAGGAGCATCAGCGCGTCAATGCCGGTTTCATTGTACCGTTCGATTCGCGTTGCGCTGGCAGGGGGGGTGAATTGCATTACGGACTCCTGCTGCGGACCGTTCGCCCCTGCACGATCCGCCGCACCCTGACAGGCGGTGATCGCCGGGGTCAACAGCACGGCCAAAAGGACCGTCGTCACAAGAGGCGGGCGGGCTTGGGGTTTGTCCATCAGGGTAGGAGTCTAACGTGTCATGCAATCCACGCAAGTCACGGTTTCATGGTGAAATTGCTGGACGGTCCCTTGCCGGACCCGCGTAGTTCAAATTCCTGCGCCAGTCCTACTTCATGCAACCGGCCCATGGCCTTATCCTCGATGTGGATCGGCCCGATATCCACCGATTTGCCTTTGTCCCAATTATAGCGGTCAAAAGTGTGGACGTTAGACTGGATGCTGACTTCGGCCTCACCATTCTTGCCCGGTTTAACCGTCACGGTTGCGGTATGGGCGTAGCTGAAACCGCCGGTTGCGAAAAACCAATCCTTCGATGCTCCCTGCGTCGCATAAGCACCGTTCCACGGCGTGGTGATGGTAAATTGCATCGGCTTGCCATTATAGTCGGCGGCGATCTTGGCCTTGGCGACATCCTCAACTTGAGTCTTGTAGCTCTGGTCGACCTGTTGTTTGAGGCCGGGCACATCGTTAATGAGCTTGTTCGGGTCAATATAGAGCGGCTCGCCCGAATTGCCGAGATAGTGGCGCAGGTTACGCGCCGCATTATCAAGTCCCATCGCATCGGCGGCATCGGCCATGCGATAGCAAAGATCCTCGACCAGATGATCCTTGATACCCGCTTTATCCGATCCGTGGACTTTAGAGCCATCTCCATTTTTGGGAGCGGCGGGAGGCGTGGGATAGCCGGGCATATCCTTGCCTTCTACCACCTTTCCGGGTAGCGCCGGGCCATCGCCTTTGCCGGGGCGGATAGTGTCGCGGCCCGAGTTACGAATATCATCACGGCGATCACTTACCCGGCCATCGCGATTGTCATTACGCATTAGTCCGGCGATCTTTTCGCGTCCGCCCGCAACCGTATCCAGCGCACGCAACGCGGTGCCGAGAGCCACGGGCGTAGCTGCTCCCTTTACCGCCGCCAGTGCCTGATCGACTGGAGTTCCGGCTCGCGAAGCAGATCCCGCCAGATTGCGCGCCGCTTCCCCGACCACACCCGCAACCTTGACAGTGCTGTGCAACGGCCCAGTGGAGCCGCCAAGCGCGCTACGCGAAGCCGACGAAGCCACGTTCAACATCGTTGACCCAATGGATTGCAAACTCATGGTGATAGCTCCTCAAACTTGGCTCCGAGAAAAAAATTAACCCGCGACAGAAGAACTGTCTCTCAGCGATTCGTTTAGATGGCGCAGCTTTGGTCGCAACAGGCCAACGGCTTGCCGACGCCCCGTGAGACCTGCTACCGCCTCACCCTATGACCGACTTTTCCAAACTCATCGTGCCCGACAAGGGCCAACCCGCCCGCGCGATCCATCTTGTTGACAAGGCCAGCTATGAAGGCTGGTTGAAAGCGCAACCGGCGCGCGTGCGTGCGAGCCTTGAGGCGCAGAAATATCAGGCGTCGGGTTTTGAAAAGGCGATCATCCCGGGCGAAACGGACGAGGATTGGGCGGTCGTGAGCGCGGTCGCCAATGTCGCGCAGCTATCCAGCTGGTGCCTCGCGCGGCTTGCCGAGTCCCTCCCCGCCGGAACCTATCGGCTTGAGGGTCAGGAACCCGGCCCCGCCATCCTCGGCTGGATGCTGGGCCATTATAAATTCACGCGGTATAAGAAAGAAGAAACGCCAGTTGGCCCGCGCATCCTCTTGACCGGCGAACCTGGGCGGATTGCCGAAGCGGTGGCGGCGGCAGAAGCAACTGCGCTGGTCCGCGACCTCGTCAACACGCCTGCTTCGGACATGGGACCCGCAGACCTCCAGCATGCCGCCGAAAAGCTCGCCAAAACCCATGATGCCAAAATCCACATCACCAAAGGCGATGCGCTTAGCGAAGGCTATCCGATGATCCATGCGGTGGGGAAGGCTGCGGACAAGCACCGCGCTCCCCGCCTCATCGAACTCCATTGGGGAAATCCCAAACATCCGCACCTCGCGCTGGTCGGCAAGGGCGTATGTTTTGACAGCGGCGGGCTCGATATCAAACCCGCTGCCGGTATGGCGCTGATGAAAAAGGATATGGGCGGCGCGGCGCATGTGCTGGGGCTGGCCCATATCATCATGAGCCAGAAGCTGCCGGTGCGCCTGCACCTTCTCATCGGTGCGGTGGAAAACAGCATCTCGGGCGATGCGATGCGTCCCGGCGATGTGCTCACCAGCCGCAAGGGCCTCACCGTAGAAGTCAACAACACCGACGCCGAAGGACGCCTCGTACTGGGCGACTGTCTGGCAAAAGCGTGCGAGGAAAAACCCGAACTGGTGATTGATTTTGCAACGCTCACCGGCGCGGCGCGGGTGGCGCTCGGCCCCGATTTGCCACCGGTCTTTGCCAATAGCGAAGGGCATGGCGAAGCGATGATGCAGGCGGGGCACGGCGTCGATGACCCGGTGTGGCATATGCCGCTCTGGGCGGGTTATGACGAAATGCTCAAGACCGACATCGCCGATCTCGACAATAGCCCGGCAGGCGGCTTTGCCGGGGCGATTACGGCGGCTTTGTTCCTCAAGCGCTTCATCGCCGACGGTGTCGCATGGATGCATTTCGATACCTTTGCCTGGCGTCCGGCGGCAAAGCCCGGACGGCCCAAAGGCGGCGATGCGCTGGGGATGCGCGCAGCCTGGAGCTTCCTCAAGGAGCGTTACCCCAACCGCTGATGTGCGAACACTTGCCCGCGATGGTAACCTTACGCTAAGGCGCATTGGTTTATGGGCGGGGGATGATATGCGGGGCAGGTCACGGAAACGGAACGGAATTTGAACGATATTAAAACGCAGACAAAAGGGGGCGTCCGGATGGGGAAGCCGAGCCGCCCGGTGACCGGCACCGAATCGGAACGCTTCCGGCTCGAAGGCCGTTCGCACAGCTTTGATCCGCGCGTCGATGCGATCCGCCCCGATCTCGCCGACGTCGAGCTCGCCAGCCGCCATTTTGCGCCGCATTATGCGGCCGCATTGCCGCGCGATTGCGTCGTCGCGCGCACCCCGGTTCGCGTAAAGCCCGATGCCGACTCCGAGATGATCAGCGAACTGCTGTTTGGCGAAGGCTTTGCACTGCTTGACGTGACCGGCGGCTGGGCATGGGGTTATAGTCTGCACGATCATTATGTCGGCTATGTGCCTGCCGATACGCTGGGGCCGCGTACGGAGCCGACCTATCGGGTGATCGCGCCTGCCACCCTGACCCGCGCCGCCGGGGGCGCGCGTCGTCGCCCCGTCGGCGCGCCACACGCCGG